>CAVWLI010000029.1:0-214872 GCA_963755795.1 uncultured Acidobacteriota bacterium
CGGTGGGGATTTGGCTGGTGGGACGAACAAAAATTATAGCATCCGGGGGCAGGTTTTCTGCGCTGCAGAGCCGGGTCTTGGCAGAGAAACCGCGGACCGGCAGAATAACCGCGAACCGCGGACCGCAGGATTAAGGTGGCGCGCGAGTTTTCTCTGCCTTGGTATCGCAGCCGCAAGGCGCGCCACCACTTCAATGCGCAAACAATCAAAGCTAGGAACGCTGGCGAACTTCCGCCGCCAGGCCACTCGCGTCGCTGGCCACGGGACGCCGCGGTGGCAACTGCTCGGATGCCCCGATGGGCGGGCGATGTTCGACGGTGCCAATCACCGGCGCTTCGTCCATGCCATCGGCATACGCCATCGATGCGAACCGCTGCTGACTGCACATGCGATCGATCATGCGTTGCTGGCGCCCGTTGAGCACGGCGTGCGGAAGAATAGGGAAATTGCGGAACATCCACAGCAGATACACCCGCTGGAGGAATGAGGGCATTACATACCGCGGACCGATGGGTGTCTGCACTTGCACCACCCCTGCCGCGAGCTTGTCGATCAGCATACTTGGGCCCACCCGGAACCTGAAATTGGCCAGAGCAATTCTAGGGCCGCCATTATTGCACCACGCCCGCGGCAATGGGAAGCTTTTTTTGAGAAATTCACAGAGAAATCACGCAGCACTCCGCCGGGATGATGAAACGTCCCCCTTTACCGTGTACTTTTGGGAAAACTCACTTCCGAAACGGAACGGATTCCGGAGCCACCACCGCACCGAAGGTCAAGCCGTGACTTCGGGCAGGATGTCCATGCGGCGGATCTGCGCAGCGACTCCGAACTCTGATCCGTCTTCTTCCACCCGCACAATCGTAGCCTGGCAGCAGACCCAGCATTTTTCGCCGGAGGTCAGTTCGGGAGGAAGAATCAACACCAGTTCGACGTCCGCTCCCTTTTCCATGCGGGACTTGGTGTAGAGGAAGACTCCGTTGGCGCTGACGTCGCGAGTCTGTGCGGTCTGCGGGGTCTGATCCGCGCCCTGTACGCTGCGCACGCGCGTAGGAACGCTGGTCGCGATTCTGGTTCCAGAGCGGCGCTCGGTGTCAGCTTCCATGCGGGCGAAAGTGCCCACCTACTGTACACCAAGGCCCCAAATTGGACGAGAAGTTCCGGGCTCCGCGTGAAGAGCCCGGAACCAAACGGAACCAGATTGGGCTAGAGCTAGATGGTCGGCCGCCGGGCGCGGGCTGCCGGGACCACCAGCGCCTGCTCCATGGTCGGCACATTGGTGCCGCGAAGCTTCACTTCGACTTCGTGCAGCTTGTCGGGCTGGTAGGTCTTGTAGTAAGCCTGCACCAGCAGCTCCAGCGTAAAGGGATTCTCCTGATCCTCTTCCAGGTGCGCGATGGCAGCTTCGTATTTCTGCTGATCCATATCCTTCTGGAGCATGAGCAGAGATCCGGCCGCGCCGTGGTAGGAACTCTGAATTACCCGGTTGTGGTTGCCGTTGGCCAGGGCCTCCAGTTGATGCAGCGACTGGTCCGCCAGTGGCTGGTTGCCGGCGCGGGCGGCCCGCACGGCACGATTCCGCAGGATGCGCGATAACTCTTCGTCGCGATCGGTGGCGGAAATGCTCGGTTGATGACTGAGCGCTTCTTCGGCCAGCTTCAGATGCTTGAGCGCGGCATTGTCGTCGGTTTGATACTCCGCCATATGACGCAGCGCCTGCGCCGCCTGAAGATCCTGATCCTTGGCCTGGGCGTCTGCGGCGATCTGCTGATATTCCTTGTCGGCCTGGGTGAAGTTGCCTTCGCGCACATAGGTCATCGCCTTCTGCATGCCATAGGTCAGCCGGTCGGCCTCGTTGTGGGCAAAGCGGATCGCCTTGTCGTATTCCACGCGGGCCTGCTCCTGGTTGCCCATCAGCGCGTAAGTGTCGCCCAGACCCAGTTGTGAGGTGACGAAGTCAGGATCAATCTTGAGCGCCGCGCGATAGTGCACCAGCGAGCCTTCAAAGTCACCCGACATGCGCAGCAGTTCTCCGTAGGAATCCTGCGGGTTGGGCTCCTTAGGCAGCAGGGCAATGTAGCGGTCCATGGCTGCCAGGCACTTGGCGAATTCCCGGTTGCGGGCTTCGACATAGGCCAGATCGTTCAGCGCCGGGGGGAAATTCTTGTCCAGGGCGAGCACTTTATTCATGATCCGCTGCGCTTGATCGTCGCCGTTTTCGAGCAACATCCAGTTTCCGGCCAGGTAGAGCACGTCCTTATCGTGCGGATACATCTCAATCATGTCGTTCATGGCGGTAATGCCGCCTAGGTAGTCGCCTTCCTGCACTTTGGCGATCCAGGTCACCATCAAGTGCTCGCCCGGTGTGAGCGTCGGGAGGAGGGCCTTGGCGTTGGCGCGAGCCGCGCTGACTTCCTCAGGGTTGCTGCTATTGAAGGCGATCCAGGCCCACGCCAGCGCCAGATTGGGATCTTCTTTCACCGCGGCGCGCCAGTCGTCATTGCAGCGCTCGAGGTAAAGATTCTCGTAGTCGACTACGCCCTTCTGGTAAAGCTCACGCGCCTTGGCGGACGACGTGGTGATCGGCATCGCGGTGGTTGCAGCCTTCTTAAGGTGGTGCGCAAACGACGGCGCGGCGAGACTCAGGGCAAGCGCGAAAACGGCGCAGATTTTCACCAAGACAGTGCGGCGCATCAAATATCTCCGAAACTGAGCTTTGTGGGGAGGGTACGACAAAAGGTTAGCATCGGCTTAACCGGGCGGCGAGGTGACGAAAGGCATAGGCCGGATGCCGGGATTACCGAATCTTCGGTCGGAGAGATCGCCTAGAAGGTAAAAGCTACGCCGCCCTGTACCGAGCGGGCGGCCTGGACCAGATAGATGGTTTGCCCGTCCTGTCCGAGGACCGGAACATAACCCTGCGCCAGCAGGTTGCGCACATCAATGATCGCTTCCATGTGGCCGCCCATGCAGGGTATAGGCTGCCGCACAAAGAAGTTCAGATAAGGGTCGGTCTCTCCGTGGGAAGCGTTGAACATATCGACAGGCGTGAGGGCCGAGCCATTCATCCAGCGGTATGAGGCAATCCAGCGGGTATGCGTGCGCGGCACGGTGCCACTCACCTTGCCCGCCAGGGCGTGGCGGCGTTGCGTCGTCATGTATTGCTGAGCCTGCTGCAACTGCACATCCGGTTGGGAAAGATCCAGCACTCCACCGGAAGCGTAGTCAAGCGTAGCCGTCAGGTCATTAGAAAATTTGCGCTCGAGCACAACCCGCAGGCCGCTGGTATCGAAGTTCCTGCCTTCAAAGCTGAACGTGCCCGCGGAAATATCCGGCAGAATGAATCCCCCGGCCGCCGTGGTCAGCCCTGTCCCTGCGAGAGCGGGATTGGCGACACGGTCGGCAAAAACCGCCACTTGGAATTTGTTCTTACCCACACGGCGCGACAGACTCAGTTCCTGATGGTGGGCGCTCTCGATTCGTGGAGCGAAATTCAGCAGGCTGACCCGCGGATTCGATTCGCTCAAATCTGCGGGGGCGGAATCGAAACCTTTCTCATCGCGCAGGTCGGGGCGCGAAGTCGCGTAGCCGTATTCCAGAATGGTGTTGGGCGAAAGCTGAAAATCGGCAGTGGCGTACGGGCGGAACGCGGAAACGTGGCCCAGGAATTGAATGGTCTGAAGCTCGCTGCCGAACTTGAGTTCCAGAACGTCCCCCGCCGTAAAATCGTCAGATGCCGAAAGTGCCAGCGCCTGCAATGCTGCGTTGTGCAGGTTAGGATCAGAAGAAGTGAACCGGCGGGCGGTCAGCGCCAGGCTCGGCTCCGAGCCATCCGCCAGGGTGTGGGAATAACGGGCGCGCAACACTCCTGCCGGCAGGCTGCCGCTGCCGTAGCCCACGTCGCCGCTGAACGCGAAATGTCCATCCGAGAAGATCGAGCGCTCCAGCGTGAAGGCGGTGCTCATATCCGATCCCGCACCGTACCCGCTGGCCACTGAACCGGCAAGAAACGAAACCGCTCCACTCAATTCGTGGGTCTGCTTCTCAGGACTTGTCTCCAGGCTCACCGGAGTGGGATCGTCAAACACGCGCAGAATCGGCCGGTTCGCAACCGACCGGAGAGTCCACTTCCAGTCGTCGTCATCCGAGACAGACCGGATGGGTCCAAGCTGCATCACACCGAGCAACGTGCTCAAGGTGACATTGACGTTGAGACTGGCGCCGGGACGAAGACCGACTCGCTCGCGCGTTGCCGGAAGAAAAGAAGGAGCTGTAACTTTGAGAGTGTAGAAGCCGGGCAACAGGCCGGTCGCGGCGTAGTATCCGGCGGCGTCGGTGAATACGGTGAACGTGCGATTGGCAGCGCCGAGAATCTGCACCACCGCGCCCATCTGAGGGGTGCCCGAGTTGTTGCGAACGTATCCCGAGATCGCTCCGGGCTGCTCTGCGCCCCAAACTGGAAGCGACAGCCCTAACACGATCGAACAGATTCCGAGCTTGGTTCCGAGCTTAACGAGTCTCAGGTTAGCCAGTCTCACTCCGCCCCACCCCCTGGGGGAAAATCGCAGGGAGTTACTCTACTGCAAACACCGCCGACGGATCAATGGTCTGTTTGGAAATATTGTCGTTGACCTTGATCTCTATCTTGTAGGTGCCCGGCTGCAGGTTGGCCGCTGTGATCGACTTCTGCAGCGTCACCTGATCGCCCAGGTTGCCCATGGTGTCGGTGGTTTCGGTTTTCTGAACCACTGACTTGTTCGTCGCCAGGTTGGTGATGTTGTACTCAAACGTGGCGGAAGGCTTGTGCGTCTTCTCGTCCACGCCAAGATTATAGACCTGCATCCA
Organism: uncultured Acidobacteriota bacterium; assembly: GCA_963755795.1. Lineage (GTDB taxonomy): Bacteria > Acidobacteriota > Terriglobia > Terriglobales > Acidobacteriaceae > Sulfotelmatobacter. The sequence goes on from CAVWLI010000029.1 coordinate 4,846, forward strand.
GAAATTCAACTTCTGGTCCTTGCCTCGCTTGAACATGGCCGGCTTGCCGTCGGCCGCAGCCACCCGCGGCCGCACTTTGGTGGTACCGATCACAAAATTGCCGGTGCCGATATCCTTGGTAGGAACCGGCTCCATCAGGTCGGCGACTACCAGACTTGAATTGGCCAGTTTGTCGTCGGAGAATTCCGGAACGATGATGCTGCGGCTCCAAATTCCCTTACGGTCGCCGTTCACGTCTTTCACCGCGCAGTAGAGTTTGTAGCGGCCGGCACGCAAGGGCAAGGCCTTCCAGTAGACCGAAGCGTTCTCCGCGGTACGAGGCAGAAGCTCAGCCGGAACCATCACCTCTACCGTATCTTCGAAGGTCTGAACCACCTTGCCGGTCAAGGTCGACAAGCGCCCGAAGATGTTGACCGTTCCTTTCTGCACGCCGTCTTTGTTCACGAAAGTGATGTCGCGATTCTTCAATTGAATCGTGACCGGCACCAGCACGGTGTCGCTGGTCACTTTTACGAAGTCGGTGCGCACATCGAACGGCATCGGGTTCAGGATGACCTTGGAGTTCACCTCTTCGGTCAGATCGGTGAACTTTACCGGCGGAGCGGCCATCAGCTTGGAGTACTGTTCCAGGCGGTCGAACTGCTTGGCCTCATTCATCGAGCTGTCAGGCCCTGCGCCTAAGCGTTCCATGCCGCTGTTACTGAAACGCTTCGCCTTATTGGACATCCCCATCTGCTCATAAAGCGTCAGGCCTGCATTCGGGGTATACAGCAGAGCATCTTTTTCAGAGCGGTCAATCGTCATGTGGTATTCGTTGCACATGCAACTGTCAACGAATTCGATGATGACTTCCTGCCCGATGCCCTCAATATAGCGATAGCGCCAATCTTCAAACGGGAAGGTCGAAGTCTCACCGCCGCCCTCTTCCATGGGGCGCTCGTAGGTGCCTCCGGAAGGATGAGACTCAATCTCATCCGGCTTGCCGTAGACGATGTAGATGCGGCCGCGATCCGTTTTCCAGCCCGGCACGCCCGCCGCGAAATGCTCGTTGGCGTAAGCGATACGGCGATAGTGCTCTTCTTTAAATTCGTTCTCTTCCGTATCAGGAGTGGGGTCGCGACGTTGCCAAAAGGCCTCGATGAAATTGTCGCGCTCTTCATCGTTCGAGAGCTGCTTAAAGGCCGCCCGCTCTTCGTCGGTGATGATCCAGACCACGTCCTCATCCAGCCACTTCTTGTAGGTCTTGCTCAATTCTTGCTTCAGCCCACGCGAATTCTTCTGCCTTTGTTTCTCGGTGGTGGGACGCTTGAGCGGATCCACGGCATCGGCGGCGGGCTGGGCCTGCGCGGACTGGGTTTGAGCAGCTTGGGTTTGAGCGGACTGGACCGGCGCGGCGCTGGCCGTGTCTTGGGGTGGCTTTTCAGGGGGCGTCTGGTCCGGCTTGTCCTGGGCGACGGCGCCACAGACCATTAAACCGACCGATGCGAGCAAAACGCGAATAACACCTTGATATGATTTAACCCGGAACATGAGAGGGACTCCTGCCAGACAACCGTCGTCTGACTATTTTAGGCCCGTTCGTCGTGTGAAAGCAAGGTTAAGTCGTGCCCCGAGAACAAACTAAACTGAACCACTACTGCCTCGTTTAGAAGCGCCAGGGGTTGCCCGGAGTTGCCCGGACCGGGTGCCAAATACGTTCCAAATCGTCACTGCCACGACAGGGACGCCCGGGCTATAATGCTAGGTTCCGGGGCGTAAGCATCACTCCCCACGTTTCTCGGGTCTCGGCCACTTCTTCTAACTTCCTGATCGGGAACTTTCTCGGCGCCAGGATCGTAACAGAATATGTGTCGTCACCCCGAACTGAGGCAGCGAGGGCCATTTTTGTGTAAGTACTGGACGAGGCAGGAGATGGCCCTCAGCAGGGGAGAAATTTTACCCGGATAGTGACGGCAATCATGAAAGCTTGGAAAAAAGTCGCAATCGGCGTCGGCATTGCAGTTTTGCTCGCAATCATCGTCGCCTTCACCGTTCATCAGAGCGGTAAGAACGTCGCCACGGTGCAGACCGGGAAGGTGCAGCGGCAGGATTTGGCCACGGTGGTGAGCGCTTCGGGAGAAATTAAGCCGAAGACCTACGTCAACATCGGCGCCAACGCTTACGGCAAGATCACCCACCTTTATGTCAGGGAGGGCGATCACGTAAAGAAGGGTCAATTGCTCGCGCAACTGGAGAACGTGCAATCCGCGGCGGATGTGACGGCCAATCAGGCCTCGGTGCAAGCCGCGGAGACCGACGCGCTGGCCGCCGACGCGGCGGTGAAGACCTCGCAGGCCGACACAGTGCGCGCGCAAGCCGATTACGACCGCAACAAACTCGACTGGGATCGTGCCCAGAATCTTTTCAAAGACGGCCTGATCGCGAAGTCGGATTTCGACAGCCGCCAGAACGCCTGGGCCACGGCCGACGCAGGGCTGGCGCAGGCGCAGGCCCGAGTCGCGCAGGCCAAGGCGCAGCAGGATTCCGCTGCCAAGCATGTGGCGCAGGCTCGCGCCAATCTCACCCGCGTCGACGACGTTCTGCGGAAAACGACTTACAGCGCGCCGTATGACGGTGTGGTTACGAACCTGCCGGTGCGCGAAGGTGAGTCCGTGGTCATTGGAATTCAGAACGCCCTCGGCAGCACGCTGATGACGATTGCCGACATGTCGGTCATCACCGCCGAAGTCAAAGTGGACGAAACCGATATTGTGAACGTGCACCTCGATCAGCCCGCCGAAGTCACCATCGACGCCATTCCGAAAAAGATTTTCCACGGCAAGGTTTCCGAGATCGGGGACAACGCGATCGTGCGCTCCAGCGGCGTGTCGACCTCGCAATCGGCGTCGGCCAGTGAAGAAGCCAAGGATTTCAAAGTAGTGGTCACACTGACCGATCCGCCGCAGGACCTGCGTCCTGGGCTCTCGACGACCGCGAAGATTACCACTGCAACCCGCAGCAACGCGCTCGCCATCCCCATCCAGGCGCTGACCATGCGCACCCGGGACCAGATCGAGCAACAGAATAATCCGCCGGGTTCGGTCCACGCCGCGGCACCTGCAGCCAAAGAAGTCGCATCCAAGGGCAAGAAACAGGATGCCGTGCAGGGGGTCTTCGTCGTCCGGAATAAGAAAGCCATGTTCGTCCCGGTTTCCACAGGAGTGACCGGCACTACCGATATTGAGGTCCTGGACGGGCTGAAAGAAGGGGACGAAGTAATTACGGGGAGTTACAAGGTCTTGCGCAGTCTGCGTCCTGGAAGCAGCGTAAAGATCGACAACTCGGTCCCCAAGAAGGCAGACGAAGAACAGTCATAACCTTAGCCGGCCTGGCACGTCCAAAGGGAAAGCCGGAAAAGGTCTCGATAACCAGTATTCTCGGAGTACGGCGTCTCAGAAAACGGAGCCTGGAAATAAGTACGAACTGAACCCCATAATGATCGGAGAGGTCAGTGGCACCGGACAGAGTCGAGGAGAAAAAAATGGCAACCGCCGAAGTCATCAGTATGCCCACCACCGCGAACCTAGCGCCGCCTGAATCCTGCATGATTGCAGCCGAAGATCTCTGGAAGACCTACGACATGGGGTCGGAGCAGCAGGTGCATGCCCTCCGCGGCGTCAATTTGCGCATCCAGCGCAATGAATATGTCGCCATCATGGGGCCGTCGGGCTCAGGCAAGTCGACGCTGATGAACCTGATTGGCTGCCTCGACACCCCTTCGCAAGGCAAATATTGGCTCAACAGCCAACTGGTCAGCGAACTCGACGACGACGAACTGGCTCGCATCCGCAACAAGGAAATCGGATTCGTGTTCCAGACCTTCAACCTGCTGGCTCGGGCCACGGCTCTGCACAACGTGGAGCTCCCGCTGATTTATGCCGGCATTCCCGCCGATGAACGAATGGAGCGCGCCAGAGCCTCGCTGGCGGCCGTAGGCATGGAATCCCGCATGAGCCACAAGCCCAATGAGCTCTCCGGCGGTCAACGGCAGCGCGTCGCGATTGCCCGCGCCCTGGTCAACAAACCCTCGATCATTCTGGCCGACGAACCCACGGGCAATCTGGATTCGCAGACCGGCATTGAAATCATGGCGCTGTTTGATCGCCTGCAAGCGGAGGGCAATACGATTATTCTGGTCACCCACGAAGGCGACATCGCCGAGTACGCCCATCGCGTCATCCACATTAAAGACGGCGTCATCGCCAGCGATGAGAGCAAGGGACCCGGGCAGCGCAGTTGAACGGTCGACTTCATGGGTCACAAGAAAATTTAGGGATCACCAGAAGATAAGAGTCACGAGAGAAAAAACGCCCAGCCTCCTGGCTGGGCGTTCTGCCGTGCAGCGCTGCTTAGTCGGCTCCCGACTTTGCAATTTCGACCTCGCCCACTTCCGAGTTCCCTGTTTCGACAGCTTCTGATTGCGGTTCCTCCAGCGGCACCTCCTCGGCAACCATCACCCGGTCCCGGCCTGCGTTCTTGGCGCGGTAGAGCGCAGCGTCGGCGGCCTTGATCAACTCTTTGGGAGACGTGCCATGCTGCGGAAGTTCCGCCACGCCCACCGAAACTGTAACCATTCCGAGCGACTGCCCCTGGTGCAGAACCGGCAACTCGCGCAGCTTGGACCGGATTCTCTCAGCCCGCGCCTGGGTGACTCGCAAGTCCGCGACGGGAAGGATCACGATGAACTCCTCGCCGCCAAAGCGGCACACAATGTCTTCAGCGCGCACACTCTTCAACAGAAACGCGGCGGTCTCGCGCAGCACGGTATCGCCCGCGTCGTGGCCGTAAGTGTCGTTGAAATTCTTGAAATGATCGAGATCGAGCATCAGCACGCCCAGGCCGTGCTCGGCGCGCACCGACCGCCGGGTTTCACGTTCCAGCATCTCTTCCAGGTAGCGGCGGTTGTAAAGCCCGGTCAGCGGATCGCGGATTGATTCGTTGCGCAGGGCTTCGCGCAGCTGGATGTTAGCCACCGACAGGCTCACCTGCTCGGCGAACATATTGGCCATCGACATCACTGCCTCTGGCAATTCGCCCGGTTCGAGCATCTGGAAGTTCAAGACTCCGATGGCTTCGCCGTGCGCCAGCAGCGGCAGGCAACAATAAGAGTACCGCCCGGTAGTCGCATGTCCGCATTCGGCAGTGTGGTCGCCGGCCGTGACCAGGTGCGTGTGCCCAGTGCGCAGCGCCCAGCAGTCGTCTGGCCCCACATTCTTGATTGGCAAAGTGCATTGCGACAAGTCGGCGGGAGCTTCGATCTTCTCGCGGGTGGAATCGAACAGCAGCAACGCGCAGCGCAACTCCGGAAATACTTTCGGAGCCATGCCGGTGACGACTGTGAACGCGTCTTTCAAAGACGTACAACTCTGCAGCAGTTCAGCCATCTTCGCCAGGTTCGTCGACCGACTCGAGCGCTTGGTGAGTTCCTCCACCATGCGCTCGGTCTGCTGGTTCAGTTCCTGCTGCGCCAGGTTGCGTTCGCGAATTTCCGATTGCAGTTGCAAATTCGCATCCATCAGCGCGGCCGTGTGCTCCTTCACTTTCTCCTCCAGTACCTGCTGGTGGTGCATCTGATCATCAATGTCGGCGCACGCCCCGAACCACTTCACCATGGCACCCGTCGAGTCACGCATCGGAGTCGCCCGCACCAGGTGCCACCGGAATCCTCCCGCCGCGTTGCGGATGCGATACTCCATCTCGAAAGGCTCGCCGGTGCTCTGTGCTTTGTCCCAATTCTTCAAAGCCACGGGCCGGTCGTCGGGATGCAGCCCGTTCGGCCATCCCCATCCCAGAGTCTGCTTTTCAGTGAGGCCGGTCAGCTCGTACCAGCGCTGGTTGCAGTAGTCGAAGCCGCGTTTCGGGGTCGCAGTCCACACGATCTGCGGGATCGCCTCGGCTAGCATGCGGAAACGGGCCTCCCCATCGCGCGCCGCGGTGACCACGGCGGCCTGCATCGCCAGCATGCGATCGAAAAAGGCGGTCGCGATCGCCAGCATCAAGACCAGAAAACTGGTCACGGTGATGACCACGATGCCCAAAGAAGGAACCCGCACCGTGTAGCGAGTGTTCAAGGGGACATCGGAGGCATAAAACCTCACTGCCGCCATCGCCGTGTAATGCATCAGCGGGATGGCGCTGCCCATAATCAGCGCACTGAGCAGCTTACGCCGGCTGGTTTTTTCCTCCTGCCGGACCTGAAAGGCCAGCACCAAAGCCGCCAGCGAGACCGCGACCGCCACCACCAGGGAAAGTGCGACCGTCGACCAACGGTACGTCATCGTGGCTGGCAGGCGCATGGCCGCCATCCCGATATAGTGCATGGCCGCGATGCCCCCGCCCATAGCGAGGCCCCCGGCCACGCACGAGCTCAGCCCCATCCGCTCGCGGCTGACCGTAAACAACGCAACCGCCGAAGCTGCCATCGCCGCCAGCAACGACACGATCACCGTAGGATATTGATACAGCACCGGCACCGGCAGACTGAAAGCCAGCATCCCGATGTAGTGCATGGACCAGATTCCCAGCCCCATCGCGGTGGCCCCGCCCGCCAGCCAAAGCCATCGCGCACGGTGACGCGCGGCGGTCACACGACCGGCCAGGTCCAGCGCCGCGTACGCCGAGACCATCGCCAGCGCGATTGAAAGCGCTACCAGCCTGTAATCGTAACTTCCGTGAATGATCATCACCTTGACGTATCGCCTCCCCGAACTGACGCGCGCAGGCCATGCCGATCTATTCCGCGGCGCCGCATCGGCTGGAGTAAATATCGGCAGCGCTCGACTTTCTCGTATTAGAAGTCGATAAGAATTTCCGCCGGAGTTTTTTGGAGAGAAGATTGGAGGATTCAGAAGCGACAGACAAACTGCTGAGCAACAAGACAGGTGCAAACAATCCCCAAAGAATATCGTGCCCAAATAATAAAGAGACGTAGCGGAGCTACGTCTCTGTGAAAAACAATTGCGCAAAAATCTACGGGGTAGTGACAACCGGCTTCACCGCTGCCGTGTCCGAAGGTAACGCCGGGCCAGCGATAAAAAAGTTGTGATCGTACATATTGCGATACATGCGTCCCGCAATTTCCGCGGCCTTAGGACCGAAGGTCGGCCGGCCGCCCTGCAGAAACACCACCACGACCACCCGCCCAACGCTGGTGTTGGCATAGGAGGCGAACCAGCCGAAGCGCGTTCCAGCGTGCGAACAGGTTCCCGTCTTGCCCAGAATTTCTTCCTCGTTGAAGTTCAGGCGCAACCTGCGGGCCGTGCCGTACTGCACTGCTCCCGCCATGCCGTCAGACAGTTCAGGAATCACCGGAGCGATGTCGAGCTGCCGTTTCACCCGCGGCTGAAAGTTGACAACCTCTTCCGGGGTCGTCGGATGCTGCAAGTAGTAGAGCGTGCCGCCGTTGGCAATCGCCGAAACCATCGCGCCCAGTTGCAGCGGGGTCATCGAAACACCCTCCCCGAAAGAACACATTTTGCCGACGCCGCCCAACTTGGCGGGAATGGCTTCATCGGGATAGCTGCCCAGTTGCTCGCCGGGAATATCGTATCCGGCAAGCTCTCCTAGTCCGTATTGATGCGCGTAGTAGGCGACTTTTTCAAACCCGAGCTTGCTGCCAACCGCCTCAAAGTAAGCGTTGTTGGAGTGTGCCAGGGCTTCGGTAAGGTTCATGCGGTAGTGGGCGCCGAGCGCGACCTTGGTATCTTCTGAAATCAGGCCTTCGCTCAATGCCGCTAGAGCGACGGAAAGTTTAATGGTCGAGCAAGGCTGCGCACCGCTCGATAGAGCCAGCTTCTGGTTCACCATGGCCAACACGCGGCCGCTGGTGGGCTCAATCGCAACCACGGTGCCGTTCATGTTGCCCAGCGCGTCCACCGCGGCCTGCCGCACAACCGGATCCTCGCCAGTCGTGATATCGCCAGCCGTAATATCTTCGGCAAACGAGCTCATATGAAAGCGCTCGTAAGAGCGGCGGCGGCGGCGCGTGGTTACTGAAACGCGAGAGACGGTGCCGTTTGCACTGCGGGCGTGCGCCAGGTGATGCAGACGACGCCGGGTGTGCTGGCTCTCGCTGATCTTTGTCCCTGTCTGTGATTTTGACCTGGCCGGAGTGTGCGTGCTGGTGTTGATGTGCGCCGCCCAGCTCACGCCTGCCAGTGGCAGGCCGAGCAGGCAAGCTACAAGAACGTTGAAAAACAGACGAAAATGGCTCATTGCCTTAGACATCTCTAAATTTCACTCCCCGGAGTCTTACTCACTTCGATGCACGCAGGATGCCAGCAGGAGGTAACCGGCCAGAATCCCCCACTGCGCTGATAGTACGAGACTTAGCCCAACCCTGGCAATGAAAAAGTTTCGCTTGCCAGAAACATTAATTTCGATTTAACCCATTATGAAACAGGCACATACGCGGATATTACCTCAGACCAGACCCCTTCGGTAACGCATTACTGATTACTGGAAAGGTACTGCCCATGTGCAACTTTTTTCCCACCATGCGGAATCGCCTCATGGCAAAATGGCGGGCCTCGCCCCGCCGTTCGCGCGTGATCGCCGGAACTGCGCGACGCAAATCCGTAGCAACATCAACAGTGCGATTGCCATGCCAATCCACCACGTCCACACCAGCCACGGCGGGTTACGCGGATGTTGCGCAAGCAGATCCACCGTCGAAACGGAGGGATCGACCGGATCGTAGCGCACGGCAATCGTCTCGCCTTCGGTCACGCTGTCAAAAATACCGTCCGGCACCTCAATCACCCGCGAGAAAGTTGCGACTGGAGCATTTGGAGCCGAGCCCTGACGCGCCTGAAACCGGTATGTGAGATAGCAGATGTCTCTTCCGGATCCCGAACTGCTGGCTTGCTTCTTAATGATGGTCGCGGACGCGATCCGCCCGCTTCTCTTGAGACGTTGCACCAGCTTCGCGTCAGTATTTTGTTCCGTCGTGATCAGAAAACCCACGACCAGCGCGAGGAGCAAGACTCCTATCGTCCACTCCATGGTCCTGCGCAGAGGTATCAGGGAAACCTCCGACTACATCACATCGTTTCGCTTGCGAAGAAATGCGGGCACGTCGAGATCGTCCTGCTCATAGTTCCCCGGCATGCTGGTGAGCACGCTGCTGCGCATGCTATCGAGCGAAACCACCTCGGCCGCCGCGTGTTCATTCGTATTCGCCAACGGGACGGGCGCAACATCGTCCATATAAGTTCGCTCATCCGCCGGACTGCGTTCCGGCTCCATAATGTGCTTCGGCGGTTCGGATACAAAATCCCGCGAAGCATCTTCCGGAAATTCCATCGCCTGTTCATGCGCCGATGAAAACGAGGACGAGGACGAAAACGTCGAATGGGTTTCCCGCGTGCGCTGGCGCCCTGACCGCACTTCGCGGAATCCGGTGGCGATGACCGTGATCTTCACCGCGTCCTTCATCTTCTCGTCCATCACGGCGCCGAAAATAATATTCGCATCTTCATGCGCGGCGCCCTGAATAATAGAGCACGCCTGCTGTACTTCAGCGAGCTTCAGCGACGACGATCCAGTAATGTTGATCAGGATGCCGCGCGCCCCGTCGATCGCTCCAGCCTCGAGCAGCGGCGACGCAATCGCCCGCTGCGCAGCTTCAATCGTGCGCTTCGCTCCTGACGCCGAAGCCGTGCCCATCACCGCATAGCCCATGCCCGACATGATCGTCTTCACGTCGGCGAAATCGCGGTTGATGATGCCGGGGATCGTGATGATATCGGAAATTCCCTGCACGCCCTGGCGTAGAATGTCATCCGCGATTCTAAAAGACTCGAAGAAGCCGGCATCTTCCGCGACGGCGAGCAGTTTCTCGTTGGGGATCACAATGGTGGTGTCGACCGAATCCATCAATTCGGCGATGCCGCGCTCGGCCTGCGCCATGCGCCGTTTGCCTTCAAACGAAAACGGCTTGGTCACAACCGCGACGGTAAGCGCGCCCATCTCAACTGCCAGCGACGCAATAATCGGAGCAGCGCCGGTTCCCGTCCCGCCGCCCAGGCCGGTGGTGACGAAAACCATGTCGGCGCCTTCGAGCACTTCAATAATCTTGTCGGAATCTTCGAGCGCCGCCTTGCGCCCCACTTCCGGATTCGCACCCGCGCCCAACCCATTCGTCAGCTTCACGCCGAGTTGCAGCTTCACCGGCGCGTGCGACATGCGCAGCGCCTGCAAATCAGTATTGGCGACGATGAACTCGATGCCCTCCACGCCGGCATCAATCATGCGGTTGACCGCGTTGCCGCCGCCGCCCCCCACACCAATCACCTTAATCTTTGCGTCGTTGCGGGCCTCTTCGTTAAAGCTGATGCGAATGCTGGAATCGTTTGTCATTGTGTCCACCTGTTTCGGATTTTCCGTGCTACGTGTTTTGTTTCGATGTCCTGGCCGCTAAGCACTCTTGGCGATTTGCTGCCCCCCCGCCCCTAACCCTGTCCCTGCTTTTATGCTCCCTTACCCACCAACAACGCCTTCAATCGCGTCCCCCAGCGGTCTTCCTGCATGCCTCGCGCAGTACGGGCGCGCTGGCCGTAGTTCACCATGCCGAGCACAGTCGCGAACTCGGGCTCCGATAACGTGGACGGCATCTTCGCCAGCGGGGCCGGCCACGACAGCCGTACCGAGCGCCGCAGCACCGACTCCGCCACATCGAAGATTCCGGGCAGACGCGACGCGCCACCAGTGAGCACGATGCCAGCGATGCAAACGTCGTACATGCCGCTCTGCCGCAGAGTATCGCGCATCAGTTCGAACAGTTCGCGCGCCCGCGGTTCGAGAATCTCAGCCACCAGCCGCTGCGGCAGCAACCGCGAAGCGCGGTCGCCCACCGACGGAACTTCGACTTCATTGCCTTCAGGAATCAGTGTGACGATGGCGTTGCCGTAAACTTTCTTAATCTTTTCCGCCTCGCCCAGCGGCGTGCACAGTCCTACAGAAAGATCGCTGGTGAAATGGTCGCCGCCCACCGGAATTACTCCTGTGTAAGCAACAGCCCCCTGCTGAAAAACGATTAGCTCGGTCGAGCCCGCGCCAATGTCGGCGAGGCACACTCCCAGTTCGCGCTCATCGTTCCGCAACACGGAATCGGCCGCCGCCAGCGGCTCGAACACTGTGTCGTCAATGTGGACTCCCGCGCGGTTCACGGCGGTGATTACGTTTTGGGTGGCGCTGGTCGCGGCCGTCACCATATGCACGCGAACTTCCAGCCGCGCCGCCATCATGCCCAGCGGATCGTGCACTCCCGCCTGATCGTCCAGAATAAATTCCTGTGGCAACAAATGAAGAATCTCGCGGTCGGCCGGCAGCGGGATGGCCCGCGCTCGGTCGACCGCCTGCTTGATCTCATCGCGTCCAATTTCGCGCGGCCGCGTGCCCAGGCTGATGCCGCCATGACTATTCACGCCGCGCACATGCGCTCCGCCCACGCCGACAATCGCGTGCTCCACCGGCGCTCCGGCAACATCCTCGGCGGCCTCGACCGCTTTCTGAATCGCCGCCACCGCCTTTTCGAGTTCGACGATCACGCCCTTGCGCGACCCCCGCGATTCAGCCACGCCGTGCCCGCGATAGCGCAGGCCACCGTCGGTCAACTCCGCCATCAGCGCGCAGGTCTTGGCGCTGCCCACGTCAATCGCGGTAAGAAAACTTCCCTGCTGGTTCGCCATGCTTATGAATTCCTCGACATCGAACAATTTAAATTCGCCATCAGTTTGCACTCGTGGCGGCCGGCGCTTTCAAAATCGCCGCACTCGGTTTCGGAATGGTGGCATGCGCCGCAGACGGAGCGGAGTGCGCGGGCTTCGTGGATTGCGCCTTCTGCGTGGATGCGGAAGTCGTCGCAACCCCAGCCTTCGCAACCCCAGCCTTCGCCGCCCCAGCTCTCGTCCCCGACGCAGAAGATTTCGGCTCAACTCGCTTCGCGCTGGAACCGCGCCCCGCCTTCGTCTTGTTGACCCTGGCTTTCGGCGCTGGCTTTTTCGCACCCGCCGATTTCGGATCAAGCTTCTTCTCGGTCAACTCAAACGCCGGCTTGGGAACGGTGCGATCATGCGGCAGCGCGCTCGTCGGAACTATATGCGCCGAGGTTAGGCGCGAGGTTAGGCGCGAGGTTAGGCGCGAAGTTTGCCGAGAGCTTAGGCGCGAAGTCAGGTGCGGGTTCACGCGCGTCGTCAGCGCCGCCGGCCTCACGCCCGCAGCCACCGCTGCCTTCGCCGCCGAGGCTGCCAGCGCAGTCTGCCTCGACCCTGCCTGCATCTCCGGATTCACGATCACCTGATTGTCGTAACGCAGGTTCACCGATTCCAGCTTCTGAAACTGCTGCCGCCACTGCTGCACGTGGCTCACGTAGGTCTGGTAGCGCTTCAAGTAATCGGACGACCCGAGTTCAATTAGCACATCGCCCGCCGGATCGTTCGTCCGCACCTTCAAGTTGTCGAGATCGGAGAGATCCACTTCGCTCAAGTCCTGCGAGTAGCGGGCGCCGCTCGAATCGAGATCCTCGACCAGTTCGTTGTAGGCCTTCATGCGCGGAGCACGCGTCGAGAGCGGCTCGCCCGGATTCATGCCGAGAATCACCGGGAACGAATATTTATGCTTGGGCGGCAACTCCATCAAAGTCCCGCCTGCATCGATCAGCGAAATGCGCGGGCCCACGCGGGCAAAAGCCACCGGCGTACGCTCGTGAATTACAACTTTCAGCCGGTTGGGCACAAAGCGCATCACGCTGGCCGATTCGACCCACGGAATCTGTTCGAGCTGCGCTTTCTGCTGCGCCAGCGGCACAAAGAAAATATTGCGCTCAATATCGGCGCCCATCACTTCCATGATTTGCGACTTGGTCACATTCTCGGTGCCAATGATTTCAATGTTGTCGCTCGACTCCACCCGAAAGCGCCAGGAGCGCTCGCCATATTCATACAATCCGGCAGCGACGATTGCGGCCACGCACAGAATCGCGACCGCGACGGTCGCCCACAGCAGTCGGCTGGCAGCTTTGCGGGGCAGCGAACTGCGCCGGGCGGAGACCCGCTTTTGCCCGCGCAGGAAAGGAGATTCCTCGGCTACATCCAGGTCGACCAGGCGCGCGTCGTCAATCTCCTCGCGCGCGGATTCGGCATGGGCGGTCGCAACGGCGGAATGCCCGGCGCTGGATGGGTACAACTCTTCCTGCAAGATGGTGCCGCTGGATTTCCGCGCCATCAGTTCAGGTCAGTTGTCGTGAGGAATCGCTGAGCGTTCTTACTATAACTTCATTTCGCGGACGGAGATAGACCAAAAATCATCGGTTTTGCACAGCCGGGAACCCGGTTGAACACCGCCACGATTGGGCTACACGCAGCTTGTCGTCGCAGGTTGTTGTAGCAGCTTGTCAGCGCAGCTTGTCAGCGCGATTGGCATCGCAGCTTATTGTCGCCGCACGTTGTCAGCGCCCGGCCATCGCACTCTCATGAAACATTGTCATTCCGACCGGAGCCGGAGCGAAAGCGACGGCGAAGTGGAGGAACCTGCTGCTTCGCTTCTAAAGCCGGAGTCGTTAAATCGGTCCCGCCGACGCAGTCTCGATGTGAATCACCGGGATCTCAGGCACTTGAATCGTCGGCAGCCGCGGAACGCTCAAGCGCACCCGAGGACACTCGACGTTCGGCGCCGAAAAAACCATCGGCTTGAAAGCCATTGCCGGAATCCGGATGCGAGCCGCCTGCGCCTCGATCCGCGCCCGATTCACCTCTATCCGGGCCCGCTCCCGATCGGCCATCGCCTCAAAACGGTCAAGCCTCGCCCGGGTTCTGGCATCGGTCCTCGCAAGTTCGGACTGCGCGAGCTGGGTCTCCGCGAGTTGGGTACGCGCGAGCCCGGTCTGAACCCGCGCCAGAGTTGTAGCCAGCGGACAGGAACCACTCTGCCCCCGCGCCGTCTGCCATCGCATCTCAGAAAGAAACTGATCGGCGTGCCCCGAAGCCAGGGTCAAAACTGCGGCGGAGCTCTGTTCAACCCGGTCAACAATCTCGTGTACTCGCTGCAGGCCGCCATCGTGATAACTGGCATTCAATCCGGCTGCCAGCACCCCCGCCGCCAGCCACGCATAAGCTTGTGTCATCTTCATCGCCTGAATCCCCTATGCCTGAATAGACGAGGACCCGCAGAATCCGTTAGCAAGGAAGAGAGAACCGGCGAAGACTGTGGAGTCTAGAAGCGACGCGTCGACGAGCGCGATTAGGAACGTTGCAACAATTATCGAGCGGCTCCGTCACAGAATGCTTGTGGGACTCGATCGAGGATCAGCTCTTGCGCTTGGGTGAGCTGGTCTAAAGGGCCGTATACTTTCATTCGCCGCCCGTCGGTCGAGAAGAGCAACAGGATTTGACCGTGCCCTGCCCATGTTAGTTTGGCGCGCTGGATATCGACGTACCGAAGCCTGCGGACAGTGCCGGGAAACGCCCTTTGCTCAACCGTGTCCACGGAGAACACGGTGCGATACATCAGGAGGTATAGCGAGAACCACAATCCGAATGCGACAAGGATAGCGACCCCTTTGGAACGTCCAGTGCCCCCTGCCTAGGATCGCCATACGAAGTGCCATCGCCGAACTGATCAGAGCAATCGCCGGTTGGCCAATCACCAACGTCTTTGGATAACGCACGACGAGCCTTCCGTTCATGGGTCTTGATCCCCCATGCCTGACGAGTAATACAGCACGATCCGGGGCGTCGAACGCTGGGGCGAACAACGAAACCCTTTGGCTCTTTGACGATCGCCCTCCTTAGACGACGGCGGCTAGACTACACAGCCTCCCGCTCCTTCAGCTTCTCCAGAATCATCGGCCCCAGCTGCGAAACGCTGCCGGCGCCCAGGGTCAGAATCATATCGCCGTCGTGCGCCGCTGCCGCAGCCGCGCTCACGGCTTCAGCCGAAGAACTCACGTACTGAACGCTCTTCCCACTTTTCTCGCGAATTCGCTGCGCGAGAATTTCGCCCGTAATGCCTTCGATCGGCTTCTCGCTGGCCGCGTAAATGTCGAGCACGAACAGCGAATCGGCGTCGCCGAAAGCAGTCGAGAATTCGTCCATCAGGTCGCGCGTACGCGTAAAGCGATGCGGCTGGAAGATGACATGAATCTTGCCAAACCCACACTGCCGCGCCGCGGCCAGCGTCGCCTTGATCTCCGTCGGATGGTGCCCATAATCGTCAACGACGCTCACCCCCGCCGCGCGCCCGCGCAGCTGGAACCGCCGGTCAACTCCTCGGAACTGGTCGAGCGCAGCGCGAATCGCCTCCACGCCAACATCCAACCCCACGCCCACGGCAATCGCCGCCGTAGCGTTCAGCACGTTGTGCACCCCAGGCACGTGCAGCGTGAACTCACCAAGATCATCTTTTCGATAAGTGATGCGGAAGCGGCAAAGCGGGTTCAGATCGGGTGCCCCATTTCTCGCCCGTTCTTGGGGCGAGAAGTGGGGATTTTGATTTTCACCGGAATCGGCGGAAATTTTGATCAGAAAATCCGACCCACGCCGAGTTCCATAAGTCACAGTACGCCGCTGCACATCCGCCAACAATCGCCGCAGCATCGGATCATCATTGCAAGCCACAATCATCCCGTAAAATGGCACGCGATCCATGAACTCAAGAAACGTCTTTTTCACGTCGCGCATGTTGCGGTAGCAATCCATGTGCTCGCGGTCAATATTGGTCACGACCGAAAGTATTGGCGACAATTTAAGAAAGCTGCGGTCGCTCTCATCCGCCTCCGCCACAAGATATTGCGATTTCCCCAGCCGAGCATTCGATCCCATGGCATCGACGCGGCCGCCAACCACCACCGTCGGATCGAGCCCGCCCGCGGCCAGCACCGCTGCAACCATCGAGGTCGTTGTGGTCTTGCCGTGCATACCCGCGATGGCAATCCCGTACTTCAGTCGCATCAATTCGGCCAGCATCTCAGCGCGCTGAATAACGGGGATGTGCAGCTTGTGGGCTTCGGCAACCTCAGGATTTTCGACCGCGATGGCAGAACTGGTGACCACGACTTCCGCCCCCACAATATTCTCCGCGCGATGTCCTTCAAACACCGTCGCGCCCAGCCCAGCCAGCCGCTGCGTCACAGAAGAGCTTTTCAGGTCCGACCCCGAAACCTTGTAACCGAGATTCAGCAGCACCTCGGCAATCCCGCTCATGCCGATGCCACCGATGCCCACGAAATGAATGCGCTGAATTTTGGCGAACATAGAACAATTGAGAAATTGGGAAATTGAGTAATTGTGCAATTTGAAGACCGGTGAGTCCATCCGCAGCTTTCAAATTACCCAATTACCAAATTACACAATTCCTCCCACCTGCGCCGCCATCGCCGCAATATCACGCGCGGCGTTGGGATGCGCCAACTCGCGCGCGGCCTGGCTCATCTGCCGCAGGCGCGCCGGATCCTGCAGCAGCGCCGCGATCGTCTCCGCCAGCCATACGCCTTCCAGCTTCGACTCTTCCACCACGACTGCGGCTCCCTGCCGCGCCAGCGCTTCGGCGTTCACGCGTTGATGTTCGTCGGCCGCCCGCGGAAACGGAACGAACACTGCCGGCTTCCCTGCCGCCGCAATCTCCGCGACCGTGCTCGCGCCCGAGCGGCACACCACCAGATCCGCACGCGCAAAAGCCGCCGGCATGTCGTCAATAAATTTGAAAACCTCTGCAGACTCGCCGAGAGACGGATACGCCGCCAGCGCGTCATTATAATCACGCTCACCCGTCTGGTGAATGATGTGAATGCCCGGCGCCTCGCGCTGCAAAACCGGCAAGCAGCGAATCATGGCGTCATTAATGGCGTGCGCTCCCTGGCTACCACCAAACACGAGCAGCGTCGGAGTTCCTCCAAGCTTCGGAGCGATCTCGAAAAACGCCGGCCGCACCGGCACGCCCGTGACTTCGGCATGGCGAAAATATTTTGCGGTTTCTTCAAAGTGAACCGCCGCCCCGGAAACAAACCGCGCGACCACTCGATTAGCGAACCCCGGCACGACGTTCGGCTCGAAGGCCAGCGTCGGAATGTGCTTGACCACGGCAGCCAGCATCGCCGGACCAGACGCATATCCTCCCACGCCGATCACCACGTCAGGCGCGAATTCATTGAGCATGCGGCTCGCGTCCCACACGGCACGGGGCAGATCGAAGACCGTCCTCAGCCGCGTGATCAAGCTGACATTTTTCAGCGCGCCGACACGCACCAGTTGCAAGGGAAACCCCGCCGCAGGCACGAGCCGGTTCTCAATGCCGCGCGCAGTTCCAATGAACAGCACTTCGGCGTCATAACTTTTCTTGAGTTGGTTGGCAATGGCCAGGGCCGGGATCACGTGACCGCCCGTCCCGCCGCCCGCCAGGATTGCGCGCATGAAGTTGACTATAAACTACCGACAACCTGGCGACGGATTACCACAAGTAAGCAGGGAAATCCTCACATCCTTGACTCTCCATTTTGCGATGTAATAACATATGTTATTACCTTGGAGCGCAAGATGATTTCTCTTAAGCTCGTGCAGATCGGAAACTCGGTTGGCTTCGTGCTGCCGAAGGAAGCCGCGTCGAAACTCAAGGTCGAGAAGGGTGACGTAGTGTTCTTGACCGAGTCTCCTGATGGCTACCGCATCAGTCCGTACGACCCTGCCTTTGAAAAACAGATGAAGGCGGCTGAGCGCATCATGAAAAAGCGCCGCCACGTGCTCCGCGCGCTGGCGAAATAGCCGCATGCGCTGGGTGTGGGTCGCTGAGAGCGTTGCGCTGGCCATCCATGAAGCGCAACTCGCAGAACACGGCGGCGTTCCGGGTATACGCGATGAGGGATTATTCTCGTCGGCGATGGCTCGGCCACAGAATCTGGCGGCTTACGGCGATCGACCGGATGCCGCCGATCTGGCAGCCGCGTATGCTTTCGGCCTGGCTCGCAACCATCCTTTTCTTGATGGAAACAAGCGCACTGCCTTCGTGGTCATGGAATTGTTTCTGAATCTCAATGGATGGACGCTCGATGCCGACGACTCGGTTTGCATCTCTATGATGCTGACACTCGCATCCGGCGAACTTAGCGACGGGATGCTCGCGGAGAGGCTCCGCGGTCACATCGAACGGGACTAGCATCTCGTGGGAGCTAACACCTCAGTTTCAGATTGGAGGTCGGGCTGGAACTTGAACGCTTTGGCGATTTGGATCTGCCATCAATAATCGACAATTTATTCACTCCGCCTGCTTGGTAATGTTCAGCAGCACGCCCACGCACGCCAGCGTCACGAACAGTGACGACCCGCCATACGACACCAGCGGCAGCGGAATCCCCTTAGTAGGCATCATCCCGAGAACCACGCTGATGTTGATGAACGCCTGCAGAACAACCATGCTCGTAATGCCGACCGCCAGGTAACGGCCGAACAGGTCCTCCGTACGCCACGATGCGCGCATGCCACGCCACAGAAAAATTGCGAACAGCGTCACCACGAACAGAGCGCCAACCAGTCCGAGTTCCTCGGCAGTGACGGCGAAAATAAAATCGGTGTGCGGTTCGGGCAGATAGAACAGCTTCTGCTTGCCTTCCATCAGTCCCGTGCCGGTCACGCCGCCCGTGCCCACCGCAATGAGCGACTGGATGATATGGAACCCGGTCTTTTGGCTGTCGGCGTAAGGATTCAAAAACGCCAGAATGCGGGCGCGCCGAAAGCTGACGTGAAAAATCAGAAAGTACAGCGGCACCAGCGACGCCGCAAACGCGTAGCCGAAATAGCGCAGCCGCATGCCCGCCACGTACAAGATGCAAGCCGCGATCCCGGCGCACGCAATGGCCGTGCCGAGATCCGGTTCGAGCACAATCAGTCCCAGGCACACCACCACCGGCGCGGCCGCCGGCAGCAGCGTCCCGCGCACATCGTCGATCGTCTTGGCTCGGCTCTCCAGGAAATACGCGAGAAACAAAATCAGCACGGGCTTGGCCAACTCCGAAGGCTGGAACGAAAATCCCCCCGCATGAATCCAGCGATGCGTGTTATGCGAGCGGTCAAGAAAAAAAACCGAAATCAGTAGCAGCGTAGTGAACCCCATCACCGAAAACACCACCGCCGGATGCTGATAGCGGCGATAGTCCACACGCATGGTCACGACCATGGCGCCGAGCCCCACCAGAGCCCAGATCAACTGCTTCGACAAGAATGCATACTCCGACCCGAAGCGCTCCCGAGCCATCACCGCCGATGCCGAGAACACCATCACCAGCCCCACAAACACCAGCAGCATGGTGACGGTAAACAGCCAGCGATCGACACTCACGCGCTTTGCCATGGGAAATTCATTTCACCACGACGAGGCTGAGGTAAGGAGAAGCAAATTGCTGATTGTTGATTTTTGATTGTTGCTTGTTTTGGTTCGGGGTCGCAGGCTTTCAGACTAGATAACCAGATTTCATGTCCCGACAGGTTCCGGTACCGCCATTCACTTCTTGCGCATCCAGACGTCCCACGTGACCGGCCCGGCTTCCTCATCTGTCACTAGGCGGCCCGCTATCTTGAGGGCCAGTTTGATCTGGCCGTGGTGGTAGCCCTCGTGCCAAACCATGTGTTGGAGGAAAAGGATTGGGTGGTCGTAGTGAAGGTTCATCTCCCGGCCGGTCTCTACGCGGCTCTTTACGGCGGCTCGAACGGCCTTGGCGCTGTCGTCCAGCATTTGCGCGATGCGGCCACGGTCAAACTCGACCGCCCACTCTTCCTCTGGCAGGTTTTTCGCGAACTCGGGGGCATCCTCGAAGACGAACACAAGTCGCACATAGTGGATGTGGGTGAACATCTGCGCGACGCAGGGGCTGCCCTGCACCGCCCTCGCCTCCAACCCGCCCTCGGGAATGACGCGGAGCAGGTTCAGCAGAATCGTATTGTTCCGGTCCCAGGAATCCAGAAGAGTCTCAAGCAGGCGTTGGTTTAGTGCGTCCGACATATCCACAGTCCGTTTTTTAACACGAAAAATTGTTGGCGGAGGGCTAGGGCTTCCCTGCTTCTCCAGCCAACCCCTGCACGATCTCTTTGAACACCTTCCCCCGGTGCTCGTAGCTCTTGAACTGATCGAAGCTGGCGCAGGCAGGGGCCAGCAGAACGACATCTCCGGGCTGAGCCACGGCGCTCGCCTTGTGGAGCGCGTTCTCTATCGTCTCGGCATGCACCACTTCCGGCCCCCCGTCCTTCGAAGAGATAATCTGCGACTCGATCTTCGCGGCCGCAGCGCCAATCGTATACACGCGCTTCACCCGCTGCCGCAACAGGTCGTTGAGCACCGCGTAATCGCTGCCTTTGTCCTTGCCCCCGAGAATCAAGTGGATGTTCGCGGGGAACGATTCGAGAGCCTTGATGGTCGCATCCACGTTCGTAGCCTTCGAGTCGTTGTAGTAATCCACGCCGCGAACCGTCGCCACAAATTCCAGCCGATGTTCGACGGCCTTAAAGTCGCGCACAGCCTGACGAATTTTTTCAGGCGGGCATCCCATCAGCGCGCCGCCGCACACCGCTGCCAGCACGTTTTCCAGATTATGCGCACCCTTCAGCGGAATTTCGGTGACCTGCATGATCTCGCGCTGAGACCCCGAACCGTCGCGGAACACGATGTTGCCCTCGCGAACCCACGCGCCCTGCCGCACCTCTTTCTGCCGGCTGAACCAGAACACTTGCGCACGCGTTCGGGCAGCCATGGTGACGCAGATGGGATCGTCGGCATTGAGCACCGCGAAGTCGCTCGCCTGCTGGTTTTCGAAAATGCGTGCCTTAGCATCAACATAAACTTCCAGCGTGCGATGCCGGTCAAGATGGTCCGGGGTCACGTTCAACACCACGGCAACCTTCGGCCGGAACGTCTGAATCGTCTCCAGCTGAAAACTCGAAACCTCCAGCACAATCACCGTTTCCGCTTGGGCGCGGTCGGCCAGCGAAATCGCCGGCGTGCCGATGTTGCCGCCAACCAGCGCGGCGAAGCCCGCGGACGTCATGATTTCGCCCGTAAGCGTAGTGGTGGTGGTCTTGCCGTTCGATCCCGTGATCGCGACGATCGGCCCCGGCAGAAACTGAGCCGCGAGTTCGATTTCGCCAATCACGGTTTCGCCGGCCGCGCGCGCCTGCACCAGCGGCGGCGCATCCACCGGCACTCCAGGACTAACCACAATCAAATCCTGGCCGCGAAACGTGCGGTCCCCGTGGCCTCCGGTCTCGACCGTGATGCCGTGATCGAGCAGCACCGGAATCTCGTTGCGTAGTTCGTCCCCGGACTTCGTATCCGAGACAGTCACCCGCGCTCCGTGCGCTTTCATGAACAACGCCGACGCCACGCCCGATTTTCCCAGGCCAACCACCAGCACGCGTTTGTCGTTGAGTTCCATGTCCAACCAATTGTTGATTTCTGATTATTGATTGCTGATTAAAAACGCAGCCTCTCCGGATTTTCAATCAACAATCAAAAATCAACAATCAAAAATTCCTCCCGACTGCCGGTGGCCCTACCGCAGTTTCAGCGTGGTCAGCGCGAACAACGCGAACACCAGCGATGCGATCCAGAACCGCACGATGATCTTCGACTCCGACCAGCCCAGCAGTTCAAAGTGATGATGCAGCGGCGCCATCTTAAAGATGCGCTTCTTGCGCAGCTTATAAGATCCGACCTGCAGAATCACCGAGACCGCCTCGATCACAAACACGCCGCCAATAAATGGCAGCAATAATTCCTGCTTGATGATCACCGCGACCGTGCCGATCGCGCCGCCCAGCGCGAGCGATCCCACGTCGCCCATGAAGACTTCCGCAGGATGCGCGTTGTACCAAAGAAATCCAATGGACGCTCCCACCATCGCTCCGCAGAAAATAGTCAGCTCGGCCACCTGCGGCATGCGCGGCATTTCCAGATACGATGCAAAGGTCGCGTGCCCGCTGACATACGTCAACACCGTCAATGCTCCCGCCGCAATCACGGTGCAACCGATCGCCAGCCCATCTAGCCCGTCGGTCAGATTGACCGCGTTGCTCGCGCCCACAATCACAAAAGCCACAAAGGCAATGAACGGCAGAAACGCCAGGGACCAGAAATGCTGAGACCGCTCCAGCACCTGCACCACCAGATCAGGATGGAACTGTTTGAAGAACGGCACAATCAACTTCGTCGAATACACCCCGTAGGCCTGCATGGCGATCAGCATGGAGGCAATCACGATGCTGGCCGCGACCTGCAGCCCGAGCTTGGCACGGCTGGTCAGGCCCAGGTTGCGGCGATGCGTGACCTTCGTATAGTCGTCGGTGAATCCAATCGCCGCGTAGGCGCACGTGGAAAACACGGCAATCCATATGAACCGGTTGCTCAGGTCGGCCCACAGCAGCGTCGGCACAACAATGGCGATCACGATCAGCAGCCCGCCCATGGTGGGCGTGCCGGCTTTTTTCTGATGCGCCTTCGGGCCTTCCTCGCGAATGTATTGCCCGATCTGAAAATCGCGTAGGCGTCCGATGACCAGCGGACCCACAATCAGCGCGGTAAACAGCGCGGTCAAGCTGGCAAACGCCGTCCGGAACGTGACGTAGCGAAAAATACGGAACGGCGCAACATAATGTTGCAGCTTGACGAACAACAGCCAGTAGAGCAATCAGCCTCCGTCCCCGCAGTAATCAGTTTTCAGATCCGCGTCGTGCCTTCCAGGTTTCCAGCGCCTTCTCGAGTTTCACGCCGCGCGAAGCCTTGAGCAGCACCACATCGCCGTCGCACGTTTCGCGAGAGAGCCACTCGCCAGCCTCCTCGGGCGTCGCCACGAACTCGGCCGCCGCTCCTGCGTGCCGTGCGCCGTCAACCATCCCCTGCGCCAGTCCGCGCACGCCCACGAGAACATCAATCTTCTTCTCGGCGATATGTCGCCCCGCGGCACGATGCATTTCTTCCGCAGCCGACCCGAGTTCGAGCATTTCTCCCGCAACCACGATGCGCCGCCCAGCCTTCATCGCCGCCAGCGCGTCGACCATGGCATGCAGCGCCTTCGGATTGGAATTGTAGCAATCGTTGATGACCGTGATGTTACCCAGTTGGACGACCTCTCCTCGCTTGTCGGCCGGGACAAGCGTCGCCAGCGCGCCCACGGCTTCCGCCAGCGTCAGTCCGCGAGCCAGGCCCACCGACACAGCCGCCAGCGCGTTCAGAATGTTGTGCTCTCCTACCAGCCGTAAGAGCGCGTGCTCACGCCCGCCGGCCGCGACCACGTCGAACTCCGAGCCTTCGGCCCCGCGCGCCTGCACGTTTTCGGCCCGCACATCCGCAGCTGTAGCCGTTCCGTACCTGATGACTCTGCCTCTGAAGTCGCGTCCAAACTGCGAAACGTATTCGTCGTCAGCATTAAGAACGGCAACGGCGGTTCCGCTGGCGGGCAGCGACTCAATCAGCTCGTACTTCGCCCGCGCGATTCCAGCGAGCGAGTCGAAAAACTCCAGGTGCACCGGAGCCACGTTAGTCACCACTCCAATTTCGGGCTGCGCAATCTTCGCCAGTGCGCGAATCTCGCCCGCATGCGACATCCCCATTTCAATGACCGCCACATCATGCTCCGGTTCCAGCTTCAACAGCATGAAAGGCAGGCCGAAATGATTATTGAAGTTGCCTTCCGACTTGAGCACGCGGAAGCGCGATCCCAGAACGTGCGCGATGGCCTCCTTGGTCGTCGTCTTCCCCGCCGAACCAGTCACGCCCACCAGCGGCTTGCCCCAAAGTTTCCGCACCGCCGTCGCCAGCGTCTGCAGCGCGACCAGCGTGTCATCGGCGGCCAGCAGCCGGGTTTGATCGGGATAGCGGTACAACTCGTCTTTCCGCACCACCGCCGCAACGGCTCCTTTCTCCAGAGCCGCTCCGACGTAGTCGTGGCCGTCGAGTCGCTCGCCTTTGACGGCAAAGAAAAGATCTCCACTGCGAATCGTGCGGGAGTCGATGGAATATCCCTGCGCCACTTCTTCGCGCAGAAATTCGCCCGCGGCAGAAATGAACTCAGCGATTTTCGAAAGCGTCAGCTTCATGCCTGATCCTGATC
Organism: uncultured Acidobacteriota bacterium; assembly: GCA_963755795.1. Taxonomy (GTDB): domain Bacteria; phylum Acidobacteriota; class Terriglobia; order Terriglobales; family Acidobacteriaceae; genus Sulfotelmatobacter. The sequence goes on from CAVWLI010000029.1 coordinate 28,967, forward strand.
TCTACTCTTAGCCAGCCGCCGGTTCGCACGCAAACCCTGCAGCCCGCAGAGCTTCGCGCGCCACTTCGACATCGTCAAACGGAAGCGAGCCTTCGCGCGTGATCTGCACCTTCTCGTGACCTTTTCCCGCCAGCAGCACAATGTCCCCGGGACGTGCTTCTCCGACAGCCAGCCCAATCGCCTTGCGCCGGTCAACTTCGACGGTGTATTTCACCCCGGTTTTCTGCAGACCAACCAGCGCATCATTAATGATCGCCCGCGGATCCTCGCTGCGCGGATTGTCTGACGTGAGCACCACAAAATCACTGCCCCGCCCCGCCGCCTCGCCCATCAGCGGACGCTTGGCCCGATCGCGATCGCCTCCACAGCCGAACACCGTCAGCACCCTTGCCGTTCCTCGGTCACGCGAGACAAACTCGCGGGCCAGCGCCGTCAAATTGCGCAGCGCGTCGTCAGTGTGCGCATAGTCGACCACCACCGTGAACGGCTGGCCGCAGTCGACGCGCTCAAATCTTCCCGGCACATGTGTAAGCGACTCCACGCCGTGGGAAATGGCTTTCGAATCGCAGCCCCGCGCATAGCTTGCAGCCGCCGCAGCCAGAATGTTGTACACATTCACCCGCCCAATCAGCGGAGAGAATATCGGAATCTTGACGTCCTTCTGCGGCGTGGCCATATCAAATCGCGTGCCGCGTAAATTAATGTCCACGTTCTCGGCGTGGAAGTCGCCGCGCTCCCAGCCATACGTTAGAACGACCGCGCTGCGTTTTCGACTGAATCCAGCTAGCTTCGCGCCATATTCGTCGTCAAGATTGGTGACCGCAGCGCGCGGCGCATCCGTGCCGCAACCTTCAAACAGCACGCGCTTGGCGGCAAAGTACTCGTCCATCGTCTTGTGATAATCAAGGTGGTCGCGCGTCAAGTTGGTGAACAGCGCAACATCAAAGGGCACGCCGTACACGCGCTCCTGCGCCAGCGCGTGCGAGGAAACTTCCATGACCGCGTCGGTCGCGCCCAGACCGAGAGCTTCGCTAAACAGTCGCGCCAGTTCCAGCGCCTCCGGCGTCGTATGCGGCGCGGGATAGACCTTGCCGGCCACGTGATATTCAATGGTCCCGATCAGAGCGCTCTTGCGCCCGGCCGCGGTCAGGATCGCTTCGATCAGAAACGCCGTCGTGCTCTTCCCGTTCGTCCCGGTAATTCCCGTAACCGCGATGCGCTCGCCTGGACGCTTGTAGAAATTCTCACTCAACCGCGCCAGAGCCCGCCGTCCGTGCGGCACCACCGCCCAGGCCACGCCTTCGCGAGGCTTCTCGGCTGGTGAGTCGGTAACCACGGCGACCGCACCGGCCTGAATCGCCTGATCGATAAAGCCATTGCCGTCGGAGGTCTCCCCGTGCATGGCCACGAACACGGAGCCCGGCTTAACCTGGCGCGAATCGTATTCCACACCACTGACGCTCGGGTCCCCGCTCTGGGCGAGCACCTCCGCGCCATCCAGCAGATGTTGGAAGGTCATTGCTCGGAATTATAGGCCACGCGCGCGGAAGCGTTACCTCCGTCACATTCCAGCCTCGGGTTTCCTGCGTTACAGTATTTCTCATGAGCACCGGAACCGGACCCGCCCAATATAAATGTGCACAGTGCGAACAGTCTGAAAGCGCATGTGAGTGCGAAAAATTTTGCTGCCTCTGCCAGTCGATGATCGACATTCGCATTTGCACCGACGGCCTCATGTACTGCGAACCCTGCCGCACCGCCTGCGAGTACAAAACTTCTTCCGACTAGCACGCTCGCCTCACGAAGCGCCATGATCCTCATGGCCGATTCGCGTTTCCTTCGTGATACTCCATCCCCTTCGTGGTTGATGGTTTTCTTGTGCAGTGAACCGACGCCGATCACAAAAATTTGGCAGCACGCCTCCTCTTGAGGGACAATAGTGCGTTTGACTTTTTATGGCTGTTTTCTGCTCATAATTTTAAGGAGATCCCATGGCGACCACCATGCACGTCAGCGACGTTGCCGAGTTGCTGAGCGAAGGCCGGACGCATTTCAATCTCTCTCCGGCGCTGCTGGTGGAGCACGCCATCCGGCGCAATGAGGCAAAACTCGCCGCCAACGGGGCCCTCGTCGGATACACCAATCGCACTGGCCGCTCTCCCAAAGACAAATTCATCGTTAAGGATGAAACCACTGCGCATACCGTGGCCTGGGGCGGAGTCAACGCTCCATTCGAGCCTGAGAAGTTTGACGCGCTCTACACCCGCGTCATGGAACACCTGCGCGGCCGCGAACTTTTCGTGCAGGATCTTTTCTGTGGCGCCGATCCTGCCTACCGCCTGCCGGTTCGCATCGTGACTGAATATGCCTGGCACAATCTGTTTGTGCGCCAGTTATTTCTGCGCCCCACAGCCGACGAACTCAAGCACCATCATCCTGAATTCACCGTCATCGCGGCTCCCGAATTCAAAGCCGACCCCAAGCGCGACGGCGTAGCCTCGGAAGTTTTCATTCTGCTCAACTTCACCCGCCGCACGGTGCTGATCGGTGGAACTTCTTATGCCGGCGAGATGAAGAAGTCGATCTTCAGCATCATGAATTTCCTGTTGCCCCCGCGCAACGTTTTCCCCATGCACTGCTCGGCCAACGTGGGCCACAACGGCGTCAGCGCGCTTTTTTTCGGCCTCTCCGGCACGGGCAAGACCACGCTTTCGGCCGACCCCTCGCGCGACCTGATTGGCGACGACGAACACGGATGGAGCGCCGACGGCGTCTTCAACTTCGAGGGCGGATGCTATGCCAAGTGCATCAAGCTCTCGAAGAAAAATGAGCCGCAGATCTGGAACGCCCTCCGCTTCGGCTGCGTGCTCGAGAACGTCACTCTCGATCCTCACACCCGCATTCCCGACTACAACGACGACAGTAAGACGGAGAACACCCGCGCCGCCTATCCCGTGGATTTCATCGAGAATGCCCTGATCCCCGGCATCGGCGGCCATCCCAAAAACGTCGTATTCCTTACCGCCGATGCCTTCGGCGTCCTGCCCCCGATTTCACGACTCACTCCCGAGCAGGCCATGTACCACTTTCTGTCTGGCTATACCGCGAAGGTCGCGGGAACCGAAGCCGGCGTGAAAGAACCCACCGCCACGTTCTCAACCTGCTTCGGATCGCCGTTCCTTCCGCTGCGTCCGAAAATTTATGCCGAAATGCTCGGCCGCCGCCTGCGCGAGCACAACGCACAATGCTGGCTCGTGAATACCGGTTGGCAGGGCGGTCCTTACGGCGTGGGCAAGCGCATGGAGATTCCCCACACCCGAGCCATGGTAGACGCCGCCGTCGAAGGCGAGCTAATTCGAGAGGAATTTGAGATCGAACCTACCTTCGGATTCTCGATTCCGAAACGCTGCCACGGCGTGCCCCCGCAGGTTCTCAATCCTAGAAACGCCTGGCCCAACAAAGCCGCCTACGACCAAGCCGCCGAAGACCTCCGCAACCGCTTCGCCAAAAACTTCGAGAACTTCGACCCACCACCCGAGGTCAAAGCCGCAGGGCCGAAGGCGCAGAAATAAAATTTGCTGATTTTTGATTGTTGATTGTTGACCGAAGCCCAAAGCCACTGAGCGCGTCAGGGCTCTCAATCAACAATCAGCAATGCCCAAACGCTCGCTGCTCGAAGCGCAACTGCCCCTTCCTACGCCTTCTTCAGCATCCGCGAAATCCATATCAGGAACACGGCTCCAATGATCGCCACCACGATCGTGCCGATGAAGCCTCCGGCGTAGATTCCGAAGAGGCCCAACAGTCGACCCCCGACCACAGCGCCGATAATGCCGAGCACAATATCCATGACGGTACCGTAGCCGCCGCCTTTCATAATCTTGCCAGCCGCCCACCCGGCGATGAGTCCTACAAGCGCCCACCAAATCAGATTTGTAATCATTTCAAACCTCCTTCCGGAATGGCTTGGAGACTAGGCGGTGACTTCCAATCTGTCAAGCAGGCCCTCGCCGCAAACGCGTTTAAAATCGACTGTGGTTAAATCGAGTTATGTTTGCCCGCAAAATATGCGTGGAGTATGAAGCCGACGGCCGCACACTTCCCTGCCCCTTGAAGTGGCTCGACAGTTTCTCCATGCGCAACTTCACCAACGCCAGCGTTTTCGACGACACCCTTCCCGTGGCCGACGGCCGGATGGAGATCGGCTCCACCGTCCCCCTCAATCAACTCAAAGACGCGATGGAAGACTGGTTCCGGCGCAAAAGCTATCTTCCCAGGGAATCGCATTTATCACTGGTGGAGAGCGGAAGAGCGGATCAGACCACCTCGCAGCCTTAGCTTTCAGAAGTCTGGCTTCCATTGCGGAAGGCAAATGTGTATGCTTCCGCCAGGGCTTTGGCGAGAGCGCCAAAGCCGGCAGTAACCGGTAGCCTCTAGGGAGTTTTGACGCGGGTGATCAAAATTGCACACCGCGCCTGTCGGAATGAGCCTTATAATTCTCAGTGACTTACGCTGGTTTCGCAGTGGCTAGTGAGTTGCACATTTAGACGAGGAGGTGCTTCATGAGCAGCAAAGTATTGCAGCTGTCCCCCCAATCAAGCACCCGCATTCTCCGCAAAAAAATCGCGGCGCAGCCCTCCTGGATTCCCGCGCCGGCACCTTCACTCGATATGTCGCTGGATCTTTCCCTAGATATCGGGTTTCTGCGATCGTGGTTCGAGAGCGAGCCTGATCTGGCTGAGGCTGATCTTGCCAAGAGGAGTGCTGGCCCCCCCGTCAACTGGGGCGCCATCTCAGGCATGGCACTCTCGGTTGCATTCAGCTTGATCTGCTGGGCGGGAGCGATCTGGATCGTCGAACGCGTCTGGCGATAAAAGCCGCCTCTTCACAGACTTGTCATCCCGACCGGCGCCCGAGCGCCAGCGAGGGCGGAGTGGAGGGACCTGCTTTTTCTCTAAATCGGCACCAGACGCCGACTTCTACTTGTCGTATTGCAGCAGCGACATCACTTCATAATCTTTAAGCTTGTCGCGCCCCTTCAGAAATTCCAGTTCCACCACAAATCCCAGGCCAACGATCTCCGCCCCCAGCGCCGCTGCGAGTTTAGCTGTGGCCTCGGCAGTGCCGCCGGTAGCTAGCAGATCGTCCACGATCAACACGCGCTGGCCTTTCTGAATCGCGTCCTTGTGAATCTCGAGCGAATTTGTGCCGTACTCCAGCGCGTAATCGTACTTCACGCACTCGGCCGGAAGCTTGCCCGGCTTGCGCACCGGAACGAAGCCGGCACTCAGCCGATAGGCCAGTGCCGGCGCGAAAATAAATCCGCGCGCTTCCATACCTAGTACCAGATCGACGTCCTGCGCAATGTAGTGCTCGGCCAGTTTGTCGATCAGCGTGGCAAAGCCTGTCTTGTCTTTCAACAGCGTGGTGATGTCGTAGAACAGGATCCCCTTCTTAGGGAAATCCGGAATCTCGCGAATCAGGCGTTTCAGCTGATCGGTATTCATCCCCGCGACAGTCGGCATTTACCACGCTCCTTCAATGCGAAATGTAGTCAGCCCGGCCACCGGACTCGCTTCCAATACTTCCACCGCATCCACACGCGCCGCGCGCGGACCTTCGCGCAGACGCCCATGCAGGCCAGAGAGCTGGTCGCGCGTCCCATGCGCCAGAACTTCCACGCTGCCGTCGTGATTATTGCGCACCCAGCCGGCGATGCCCAGAATGTGCGCCTCCCGTTCCACGAACCAGCGGAAGCCCACCCCCTGCACACGTCCGCGCACGAAAAACCGCCGCGCTTCGATAGGCCTTTCAGTGGAAGTCATTTCTTAGAAAATGCCGTCAGAAAGAATGTCATGCGAAAAATGTCATCCTGAGCGAAGAATCAGCCTCGCGGAACGCGAAGCTGATTCGCAGTCGAAGGATCCCTTTCACATCGCCATTGCCGGACACCTTGCGGGGAATTTCGATTACGAGTTCTGGGTGCGAACGCCTTGCCTTGCCAGCGCTGATTGTACACACGGCAGGGATCTTTCGACTGCATTGGCGTTCGCTTTCCGCGAACGTCAACTCCGCTCAAGATGACAGTTCTCGCGGATGCCTCGCCAAAACTACGCTCTCGACAAATACGCGCCGTCCGAAGTATCGACCTTAATCTTCTCGCCTTCATTAATGAACGGCGGCACCTGCACCACCAGCCCAGTCTCGGTCTTGGCGGCCTTGGTCACGCTCGAAGCGGTGGCGCTCTTCAATCCGGGCTCGGTCTCAATCACCTGCAGGATCACCGTCTGCGGCAGCTCGATCCCGACTGCCTTCCCGTCGAAAAACTCGACTTTGATTTCGAGATTGGCAATCAGGTAATCCACCGCGTCGCCCAGGATTTCCTTGCTCAGGTGCGTCTGCTCATAATTCGCGGTGTCCATGAAGTAGTAGCTGTCGCCGTCCGCGTAGAGGAACTGCATCTCAACTTCGTCCACGTTGACCTTCTCGATCGGGTCGGGCGAGCGGAAGCGGTGTTCGAACATGGCGCCGGTGCGCAGGTTGCGCAGCTTGGCCTGAATGAAGGCGCGCAGGTTGCCGGGAGTGCGGTGTTCCACGCTGAAAACCGAGTGCAGATCATTGTTGTGCTTAATGATCATGCCGGGACGAAGCTGGGTGGCAGGGATCGACATCGCTTGCAACACTCTCCTAATAAATTGCGGTTTTGCGAACCCGGCGGAAGACGGGCAGGCCACAAGTTCCGCCGCCGACCCACTATGCGCCTACAAGGCAACCAGGGCGAAAACGTTATTTTACACTCAGCCGCACCGGAAAGGAAACCTTCCCGCCCCCGAACTCATCGAAGAGCAGCCGGAAGAAACGGTCCGCCAGGGTCGTCCAGGAGGACTAGAATGAGTCAAGCCGGAATCCCGACATCGGAATTCGGCACAGCTTTCCGCGAACCAGCCCGGATATTTCCCGGGCGGAAACTAGAGGTTTTATTATGCGAATCGGACGTTATGAATCTTCAGACAGCAGCAACATCGGCACAGCTGTTACTTTCCTGCTGATCGGACTAGGCGCCGGAGCCCTCGCCGGCCTTCTGCTCGCGCCCAAGACCGGCAAGCAGATGCGCCGCGATCTGCAGCGCGGCTTCGACGATGCCAAGGACACTCTCGGCGATTGGGCCGACACCGCCAAAGAGCACGTGCGCGAAGCCGGCGACCGCGTCCGAGACGTCGCCAGCCGCGGCGCCGACCTGGCCGACGATCTCCGCGAAAAAGTCGAGCCCCTCCGCCGCGCCATCAACCGCAGCTAACTCGGCTTAGCTGATTTATGCGCAGCCAACTTGGGGAGGGCACGGCTTTAGCCGTGCCGCCCACAGCCACTAAAGACGAGGGCTTTAGCCCCTGAGGTCTGCCCACCGCATCCCGCGTCAGACTGAGATGAACCCTCAAGACGCTCTTCAATACAAATGAAAGTCCACCTGTACCGCAATCTGCGTCGCCACCGGCTGGCCATTGAGCGTGGCTGGCCGAAATCGCCAGCGGTTCACGGCCTCGATCGCCTTCTCGTCTAAACCCATCCCCAGGCTCTGCCCTACGCGGATATCGTGCGTGCGCCCGTCTTTCCCAACCACGAGCACAAGCAGCACCATTCCCTGCGCCTTCGCCTTGCGCGCCTCGTCAGAAAAACTCGGCTCCGGATTGAAAATAACCTCCGGCACGGTCACGCCCATCCTGCCGGCGGGATAAACCCCAGGCGACCCATCGCCCACATGAGGCCCGATTTGGTCGCCAATGCCATCGCAACACCCCAACCCGATCCCTCCCGGTCCGCCCGATCCGTTGGAGAGCACCGAGAACTTTGACATCATGTCGCCAATCTGCCTGCCCTGCGGCAACGGAACTTCCGGAGCTACCATCACCGTCTCCGGCGCAGGCAGCTTCGGCTGTTCCTTCGCCACAAACACCGTCGGCGGCACCAGTTGCGGATCAAGCGAGGCCCGCGGAGGATTCCCTTGCGAAGCCGGAAGCGGATCATGATTCCCGCCTCCGCCGCCATTGTTCCCCGAGAAGACTAAGGGAAGCTCCCGAAGGTTGCGGAGCTGATCGGCGATCTCAGGCGGGTTCTGGATGAAGCAACTTGTGAAGTAAATAAGCAGCCCTAGAATCGCAGCCTGTCCCAGCAGCGAGAAGACAAAAGTCTCGCGCCGGACGCGATATGACCGGTCGTTCTCCGCCGAGAAAATGGAAAATATACTCGGACCCCGCCCGGAAGTTGCAGCGGTCATAATGCGCTCCTGCCAGCAAGTTGCTGCCAACCGTCCCCGCCCAACTCGCCGTAAGACGCAGGGGCGCACGAAAAGGATTTCCGAGGAATAAAAAATGCGATGAGTGACCGGCGTTAAGTGGCCAGTGACCTAATCACCAACCACTGTTTTTGCCGAACAGGCCCGCGAAGAATCCTCCGACCCGCCGAAAGAAGCCCCTGTGTTCGTCCTTCTTCTTCTCCGGCGTCGGAGACTGAATCACCGCATCGAGATGAACTGCCCGCGTCGAGGAATCCTGCACCGGCAAATCTTTCGCCGCCTGCGCCGGAGGCGGCAACCCGGCAGCGGCGCGGTTCTTCGCCGTAAAGACCAGCGGCGCATCCACCTGCGTGTGAACGTCGTTTGGCCGAGACGCTGGCAGGGGAGCAGTCTCCGGCCCGTTCGAGAGCCGCGCGCCCGAAGTGGCCACGCCCGCACCCGCACCAGGGGTCGCGTCTAAAGACCCGGGATAAGCAACCGCAGCAGGCCTCTCGCTTCCGCCAATGCGCACTTTTTCTGGCAACTCCGAGTCGGGCACGTTCGGCGCGTACTGCGCTGCCGCCTCCATTTGCGGCGAAGGCGCAGGACATCCGCACTCCAGCGGAACCTCACTGTCGACCTTGTCAATCTGTCCAGAGTGAAACACCGCCTGCTCGGCCGGCTTCACCTGATAAATCCGGTCTCCCATCAGTTCCGACACAATCGCCGAAGAAGTATTCCCTTTCAGCGCGCGCACACAAGTGTTGCCGTGCGTGTCGGCGCTGATGGCGTAATGAAATTCTCCCGGCCCCGCAAACAGAATGCGGAAGTCCGGAGTCAGCACCGTGTCGGCCGAGGCCTTCAGCGTATAGTGCGCCTCGAGTGCGCCCGTGCTTATGCCGAACATCAGGTCACGCTTGGTCTGCGAAGGCGTCACCGAAACGCTGGTCCCCGGGCACACGAAAAGTTCTCCTCCAGCCAACGCGCAGCACCGCCGTATCCGAACCGGCAGTGATCGACGAACCCGAAGCGATGCGGCTTCCCGCCACCGCCATGGCTCCCGCGCCACTGGCCACCGGCACTACGGCCGGAGCCGACTCCAGCGACATTCCCGCCACCGTCGGCGGCTGGAACGGCGACGATTTCTTGCCCGCGTTCGCATCCGCGCCGCCCGCCGGCTTCAGCCGCACCATCAGCCGATGCCCCGCGCCGTCCCACGAGTAGCCATAAGGCGCCAGCAGATCAAGCACTATTCGGGTCACCGGTGGGTTCTTCTGATATTGATCGACGCGGATCGCCAGAATATTTTCTTTCTGAATTGCGATCCGCTTCCGCGTCAACCCCAGCCGCGAATTGGGCAAGTCGATGACCAGGCGCGGCGGCGCATCCAGCGTCTGAATCTGCGGAATCACCGGCCCCCCACTGGACAGAATCTCCACCGCCGGCACGCCGCGTTCATGCACAATGCGTACGCTGGTCACCAGCGGCGGCGGCCCAAACGTCTGCGCCGCGACGCCAGCCAGCAGCGCCGCCACCGTAATCACGCACACCATCACAAATTTAAGCGCAGACGGCGACAAAGAATCCCTCACAGGAAGCTTGAAGGAAACATATCACCTGCAGAGGATCAGAGAGAAGGGCAAGAACAGATTGGCCGGTGACGGAGAGGTATGTCACAACTCGCTGTGGGAAGGGCATGGCTTCAGCCGTGCCATCCATGATCAAATTAAAGACGAGGGCTTCAGCCCCTGAGGTCCGTCGACTCTGTCTCGCGCTGACATTTACGAAGTGAATCTCGGCAATCGGGGAGGGCTCCCCGAATCAGCCGCGTCTTTCTGACCCCAGCCTCCGAACCCTGGTTTCAAACTTCCGGCAGAAACTCATACTCTTCAATCACGGCAGCCACGGCGAGTTTACCATCGTTTCTGCCATCTTCCACGCGCACCACGCGGCCTTTGCATTGCACGCGGATGCTTTCCGTCAGCGTGATTTCAGGCGGCAGAGTCAAAGTGAAGCCAATGGGCGATCCCTGTGCCACCGCCGACTCCACATAAAAACAAATCCCGCGCGCGCTGACGTCACGCAACTGCGCCGGTCGCGCAGCGTTCTCGTGATCGACGGTAACCGGTACGCGCAGCGGAAACCGTCGTGCACCCCTCTTTTCCTCCTGGGGTTCGGCCATGCATCATCCTCCAAAGTGGCGTGAAGTAGCGCTTACACTAACTTTGACGATGAGTTGAGAATGCGCTGTGCCAGCGCGAGGGTCAATACCACCCTTGGGTCAGCGAGTGGCCCGTTCAGGGGAGAAAATCAGGATAATGGTCACTAATCCGTGGTCACCTGCGTTGCTGCTGACCATCAGCCACTAGAGTCTGCCTCATAAATCGGATTTGAGAAGGGCGCGGCTTCCGTGCCGCCCAAAGCCAATTTAAAGATATGGGCATTTAGCCCCGAGGGATCCGGGCGGTCCAACTTACCTCGACTTATTTAAGAGATGGCCACTAGTCACTGGCCACTGATTACTGGTGTAAGCTTGTCTGAGGAGCAGCAGTCGCGTGATCTTCGTCCTCGATAACTACGATTCGTTCACCTACAACCTGGTCCAGTACATCGGTGAACTGGGCGCGCAGGATGACGCCGAGTTTCATGTCGAGGTTCGCCGCAACGATCAGGTCACGGTCAACGAAGTCGAGGCCATGCATCCGGAAAAAATTGTCGTATCTCCCGGCCCCTGCACCCCGCATGAGGCGGGCATCAGCATCGCTCTCATCCGCCACTTCGCCGGAAAAGTTCCCGTCCTCGGAGTCTGCCTTGGACACCAGGCCATCGGCGAAGCCTTCGGCGGCCGCGTAGTTCGCGCCGCAAATCTCATGCACGGCAAGACCAGCCCCGTCATGCACGACAACCGAACCGTCTTCCAGGGCCTGCCCATGCCCATGACAGCCACGCGCTACCACTCGCTCATCGTCGAAGAAAAAAATCTCCCCGCGGATTTGGAAGTCAGCGCCTGGACCACCGAAAAAGACGGCACCCGTACCATCATGGGCCTGCGCCACCGGAATTATCCCGTCGAAGGCGTGCAGTTCCATCCCGAAAGCGTGCTGACCGACGCCGGGAAGAAACTGGTGGAGAATTTCCTCGGGCTGTGAAAGAAGCCTACGAATGACGCTTGAGGGCCGCGGTAGCTTTTCGACAAAAAGGATGGAACCCTTTGGGGCACTGCGTTCTGATCTGTCCCAATTCGGCTCGACTATTCCACAGATCCGCAAATTCCCGAGCGAGTTGGGTATTCCCGTCCCCATACGTGCTCTGCAATGTTGGCGATAGCCTGGTTAGTTCGTCCAAGGTGTTCTTCGGGTCCGTATCCTCCTCGGCCGAATAGTCCTGGTCCCAGTAACGACCTTCGTGTTCCGCACCCGCTAGTCCTAACCATTCCAAAGTATTGCGCCGGTCGGCCAACCACCACGCCTCCACTTCATAGATTGCGATGCCAATAACAAACTTGCTCCCGCTCCGTCGCGCCGCAATACACTTCTTAATTGCGGTTTGCGCTCTTTGCGTGTTGTGATCAAGCACGACCAGGAAAAATGCGTAATCGGCATAGTGGCCTTCGTCTAATAAAGTACAGAGTTTCTGGACTGCCTTCTGCACTTGTCCGTAGCCTCCCTTGCGTATTCCGAGGCTTTCAACGACGTCGTCGGGTCTAATGGGCCACTTTATTCCCGCCTCAGTTCGGGCGATCCGCTGCACAAGTGCGGGTACCAGAGCGGAATCGATTTCGCCTTCGCACAAAAGACCAATCTTCATCGTAGTGGCTACTGTTTTAAATAGAGGGCTGGCGGATTAGCACCAATCGCGTTCCCAAACCAAGCTTCGCCCAGGGATCCGAAAGCCTTTTTCACACTGTCAAGTTGTTGCTTGTCGCTCAGTCGCATGACCTGAGTCCCAACGCCCTTGTGCAATGCATCGACCAGCCATACCCACTCGGGGTGGTCATAGAACTCGTCCAACACGTAGGGACTGTGAGTCGTGAATAGAACTTGAACCTGGTTGGGAGACTTTCTGAGAGTGAGCTCTTTCATCACTTGTACCATCTCTCGAAGTACGTACGGATGCATCCCGTTTTCAGGCTCTTCGAACATCAGCACGGACGGAATGTTTTCCAAGTAGAGAAAACTGGTCAGCGCCATCAGCCTCAGCATCCCATCGCTGATCTGTCTGGCGTTCAGCGTTGCCTCTTCCGTGCCCCTTTTCTCGTGCAGGCGAATGGCGCGCCATCCCCAACCTTTGCCGGAGAAGGAAACATCGACTAAGTGCGGGAAAAATTTTCTCAACCGCGATATGAGCTTTTGAAAATCCTGCGGCTTTCGCGTCTTAAGGTTCGCCAGCACCGGCGCCAAGTGCTCTCCGTTTGCTCCAAGCAGCAGATGCTTGCCTCGGTCTGCGCCCCTAAGTGCTCTCGGGTCCCAGACATCGAATTGTCTCAATCGCGAGATCCACTGCCAAAAGTATCTCATCTCTGGATAAGGGTCCCTAGGGCCCCTAGCAAGGGGCACTATGACGCTAGAGGGAAAATTTGGGGCGACGAAGTCTATGGTCTCGCCCTTGGAATAGACGGAGAGGTTCCTGCCTACGCGTTTCAGGAGGGTTAGCCGGCTACCCCCGTCGGCAGTAAAGTTCAGTTCCTCGTGCCCGATAGCCAAGTATCTCTTCGGAGAGACGCTCACCTGGTAGTCATACGTCCCGGCACTGCGCCCATTTACGTCTGCCGGAAGCTGGACCGACACTTCCCACTTTATCTGCTTCGATTTCCCATGAGCGTTCGGTATGTCTCTGTAATCCCAGCCCTTTTGCTCGAGGTAGACATCTAGCGAAGACATGAAGAACGCACGGAGGAAATCGATGGCCTGAAGAATCGCCGACTTCCCTGCGCCGTTGGGACCAATGAGGACGTTCAAGGGGGCTGGCGCCATGTCGACGTCCTTGAGTACCTTAAAGTTCTGTATCCGGAAGCGCGTTATCATTCGGCGAACCAGCGATTTGTGGATTGACGATAACCGATGATCGGCATCAACGCAAATTTTCCTTGCTAACGAGTGTCCCCTCTAGCCATCTCCACCGCCCTCAGCACCGCCTGCGCCTTGTTCAAACTCTCCTGAAACTCGCTGCTCGGATCCGAATCTGCGACAATTCCCGCTCCCGCCTGCAGATACGCCTTCTTCCCCCGCATCAGCAGCGTGCGAATCCCGATGCACGAATCCAGATTCCCGGCGAAGTCGGCATACAGCACCGACCCGCCATAGATTCCACGCCGCGTCGGTTCGAGTTCTTCGATGATCTGCATCGCCCGCACCTTCGGCGCGCCGCTCAGCGTGCCAGCTGGAAAGCATGCGGCAAAAGCATCGAGCGCGTCGAGATCCTTGCGCAGCGTGCCTTCCAGCGCCGACACCAGATGCATCACGTGCGAATACCTTTCCACATACATCAGGTCTTTCACTTTGACCGATCCGTACTCGCTCACGCGCCCCAGGTCATTGCGCCCCAGGTCAACCAACATCACGTGTTCCGCGCGTTCTTTTTCGTCGGTCCGCATTGCCTGTTCCAGCCGCAGATCTTCCGCTTCATCGCGCCCCCGCGGATGCGTTCCAGCAATCGGCCGGTACTCCAGCTTGCGTCCCGTAACCCGCACCAACATCTCCGGGGACGACCCGAGAATGTGCGTATCCCCCGACCGCAAGAAATAAAGATACGGCGACGGATTCACCTGCCGCAGCGACCGGTACAAATCAAACGGCGCGACTTCAGGGGTAAAGTCGAGCCGCTGTGAGAGCACGACCTGGAAAATGTCGCCCGCGGCAATGTATTCCTTGCAGCGCTTCACACTGCGCAAAAAATGGGAACGCGGCGTGCCCGCATGCACTTCTAACGCGCCCGGCTTCGACTTGGACGACTTGCGCCACACCGCCGGACTCAGCCCCGCCGCTAGCTTCCGCTCGAGTGCGGCAATGTCACGCAACGCCCGGTCATAAGCCCGGCGCGGGCTCTCCCGTTTCACGTCAGCCACAGCCATAATGTGAATCTGGTGCCGCAAGTGATCGAACGCCAACAGACGATCAAAAAACATCAACTCAGCGTCAGGAAGCTTCAAATCGTCTTTAGCACGATCGCCAATTCTTTCCAGCTGCCGAACCACGTCGTAAGCAAAATATCCCACCGCTCCCGCCGTGAACGGAGGCAGGCCCGGAACGCTAGCCGGCCGATGCTCCTGCAGCAACCGCTTCACCACCTGAAAAACATTGTCTTTCACAACTTTGCGACGGCGTCCGCGCACAATCGCAACCGATCCCTCGCGACCCGTCACCCGCATGTAAGGCCGCGCCCCCAGAAACGTATAGCGCCCAATCTGCTCTCCGCGCTCCACCGACTCCAGCAGAAACGCGTGCGGCTCCTTATCGGCGATGGCCAGAAACGCAGAAACCGGCGTGAGCAAATCAGCGCTCACCGATTTCACCACTGGAATCAGCGTAGCCTCTCGCGCCAGCCGCGAGAACGTTTTGAAATCCGGTTGCAGCATCGTCAGCGATCCACCCGCCGCTCCGGCGGGATTTTTATTATAGGCGACGCCCGCGAACTCGCACGTCGTTGCTCAACGATCGCTGCCCAACGACTGTTGCTCAACCACACCGACCTATGATGCAATCACTGCCATGAACCGCCGAAACTTTATCCGCCTCTCAGCCGCAACCTCCGCCGCCATTCTGTATCCCCGCATCAGCTTTGCCGACACCAGCGCAAGTCCTTCCCTCCGACTGACGATTCGCCCCGACCGCTTGGGCAATAAGATCACCGACGACTTCACCGGCCTGAGCTACGAATCGGCGCAGCTCGGAAATCCAAATTTCTTCTCCGGCGCAAATTCTGAACTAGCAGGCTTCATCCGCCGTCTGGGCGCGTCCGGCGTTCTCCGCATCGGAGGCAACACCAGCGAGTACTGCTATTGGACCCCGGATGCGACTAAAGCCGCGAACGTGCAGAACCTGCAAAACAAAGAAAGCATGCGCACGGGCGACAAAGCGAATCCCGCCGCTTTCGGCATGGCCGTCGGCCCCGATACCGGGCACAAAGCGCCTGCGCCCGTAAACATCACGCCGCAAGCAATCCGCAACCTGCGCGAGTTCCTCGACGCCTGCGGCTGGAAGCTGATCTATGGCCTGAACATGGGAACTGGCACAGCCGAAGACGCCGCCGATGAAGCCGCCCACGTGATCGACGCCGTCGGGTCGAAGCTGATCGCATTCCAGCTATGCAACGAGCCCGATCTTTTTTTTCGCAACCAAATTCGCAAGGCCGACTACGATTTCAAACAATTCGCCGTCGAGTGGCAGCACTTTTTCGAGACCATCCGCGCCCGTCTTCCGAACGCTCCCTTCGCCGGACCCGACACTGCCTACAACAACGAGTGGCTCGTTCCCTTCGCCAAACAATTCAAACACGAGGCCGTGTTCCTTTCGCAGCACTACTACGCCGAGGGCCCGCCCACCGATCTCTCCATGACCATCGAGCGCCTGCTCCGTCCCAATCCCAAGCTGCAAGCCGAGTTCGAAGGCATGAAGACCACCATGCAAGAATCAGGCCTGCCCTTCCGCCTGGCGGAAACCAACTCCTGCTACCAGGGCGGTAAACAAGCAGTCAGCGACACCTTCGCCTCCGCGCTCTGGGGCGCAGACCTGATGTATCAGCTCGCCACAGCCGGAGGCGAAGGCATCAACTTCCACGGCGGCGGTTACGGCTGGTACACCCCGATCGCAGGAACGCAGGAAAATGGATTTCTGGCCCGGCCCATCTACTACGGCATGCTGCTGTTCGCGCAGGCCGGCGCAAGCCAGCTCATTGAAAGCAAACTCGACGCGCCGGAAGCGGCGCCCCTGCTCACGTCCTACAGCCTTCGCAGCAACGCCGGATCCTTCAAAGTCGCAGCGTTCAACAAGCATTCCGATCGTAGCGTTCATCTCACCCTTGACGCAGGGCAACGGGCCCAGCGCGTAACTGCTCTCCGTCTGTATGCGCCGCGAATTGACGACACCACCGACACCACCTTCGGAGGATCCCCCGTAGGCGCGGCCGGCGCATGGTCGGCAGTGCAGCAAGACTCGCTCGCGCTGGAGAATGGAGTCGCGGTCCTCGACCTTCCGCCGGCCAGCGCCGCCTTGATCACGTTCGAACCCGCTTGACGCAATAACAGAACCGCGCACGTCGCTCAAGTTTCCTGCCCCCTTCGCGCCGTTTTCATTGCCCGTTTGCAGGAGCCCGCTAAACTTTGGTCACTTGTTGCCCGCTCGCAACGCACTAAAATCGTTAGTATCCCGAGTAGTATGAGCATTTTGGGCTTGCGCCAAGGTGAAGTGTCTCTTCGCCCTCTCAGGGAAGCCTCAAAAAACGGGCCAGAAATCGGGGGAGCCGTTCGATTCGCAGAACCAGCATTCGAATTGACGGTGACGATTCTTGCAGTCGAAGATTACGCGCGACTGAGCAGCACTGGAATTTATGCGAGTTAAGTTTTGGGGCGTGCGCGGTTCCACGCCCACTCCACAGGCCGAGAACCTACGCTACGGAGGCAATACCTCCTGCGTCGAAGTTCGCATCGGAGATCAAATTTACATCTTCGATTGCGGCACCGGCTTCCGCGTGCTGGGCCGCGAACTGGGCCGCGAATTCGGCGCGCGTCCTTTCTCCGCGCACATTTTCGTTTCGCATTTCCACTGGGACCACATCCAGGGCATGCCTTTTTTCCGCCCCCTCTACGACAGTCCAAACAGCCACTTCGTCTTCCACTCTTCCAGCCGCACCCGCAGCCTCGAGCAGGTCATGGCCGAGCAGATGGCCGCGCCCTACTTTCCCGTCAACCTCGACCAGATGAAAGCCAAGCTCGACTTCTGCAACATTCAAAATGGATGTCTGCCCATGGCAGACGGCACCCAGATCAAGACCGCCTGGCTGAACCATCCCCAGGGCTGCATGGGATTCCGCCTCGAAACCAAAGAAGGCGTGCTGGTCTACGCCACCGACAACGAACCCGGCGACCCCAACTTCGACAAAGCCGTGCGCAAGCTCGCCGAAGGCGCCGACATCCTCATCTACGACGCGCAATATCTTCCCGAAGAATACGAAGCCCGCCGCCGCGGCTGGGGACACAGCCACTGGCGCGAAGCCGTCAACGTCGTCATGGAAAGCGGCGCCAAAGAACTAATCCTCTACCACCACGATCCCGACCACACCGACGCCATCGTCGACAAAGTGGTGCAAAGACGCCCGCAACTACTACCCCAAAGTCCGCGCCGCCGCCGAAGGCATGGAAATCAAGCTGTAACCGCGGGAGGCCCATCCCAGGCAAGTCCTGGGTAGCCCATCCTTTGCGTTCTTTGCAAAGGGTGGGTCTTCCCGAACGCGGAAAGCATAGGCTCTAGCGGTTGATTTTTTCGAACCCGGTGCCGTACCTAGTCTTACAGTAAGCACATGCCGCAAGGCCTCAAACGCTACTACGGCCAGGATCATTTGCACTTCCTTACGTGCGGTTGCTATCACCGACAACTCTGGCTGGCTACGCCGAGCCGCCGCGACTTCTTCTGCCAGATCCTCGAGGAAACTCGCCAACGCTACAGCTTCGTGGTCGTAGGTTATGTGGTCATGCCGGATCATATTCACCTACTGATCAGCGAACCCGAGCGAGGCACGCCCTCCACCATCATGCAGGTTCTAAAGCAACGCTATGCCCGCGCGATATTACGCCGCAAAAAGCGGAACTCCGCGCAAAGCGAGTCATGGCCCAACCACGAGGAGCATGTATGGCAACGCCGCTTCTATGATTTCAATGTGTGGAGCGCGCGCAAGCGGATCGAGAAACTGCGCTACCTGCATCGCAATCCCGTGAAGCGCGGACTGGTGCTGGAGCCGGAACAATGGGAGTGGAGCAGCTTTCGGAGCTACGCTTATCGCGAGGAAGGCCGCGTAAGAGTGAACCAATGGCCCGATCCTGTGCTGAAGATCCGGTCAGTCGCGTAAGGGCGCCGGCGCTCGGAGCCCCACAGTTGTGGTAAGCCCACCCTTTGCAAAAAGCGCAAAGGATGGGCCACCCAGGATCTACCTCACCTCAATGGACAGGCCTTCCCTCCATTACCTCCGTCATCTACCACTCCCTCCCAGATTAGGAAATACTCATAACAATCAGTCGCAACGCTAGGTCATCAGTTCCTGCCTGTTGTAGTCCTAAAACTACATAAAAATTATTTCGAGGGAGACTCATGTTTCGACGAGTTGCGAAACTCTTGCTGTGCTGTCTGTGTGCCTGCTCGATTCTGCTGCACGCGCAGGACTTTAAACTTTTTGACCGCGACGTCCAAGTCCACGGATTCGCTTCCCAAGGATTTGTGCACACCAGCGACAACAACTGGTTGACCATGAACACCAGCGGCTTTGGCAGTGGCGAATTCACCGACTTCGGCGCGAATGCCTCCACGCAGATTACCGACAAACTCCGCATCGGCGCGCAGCTCTACGACCGCAACCTGGGCGGCCTGGGCCGGTGGCATCCTGCGCTCGACTGGGCGTTAGCCAGCTACAAATTCACCCCCTGGTTCGGAATTCGCGCGGGAAAAGTGAAGACTGTCATGGGTCTCTACAACGACACCCAGGATCTGGACTTCCTGCACACGTTTGCTTTGCTGCCGCAAAGTGTCTATCCCACCGACCTGCGCGATGTCACCCTTGCCCACACCGGGGGCGACATTTTTGGCGACATTCGGGTGGGCAACCGGTTCGGAACTCTCTCCTACACGGCCTATGCGGGGCACCGCAACGACAGCCCTTACAGCGGCTTCGCCTACTTGGTCCGCAGCGATGGCGGCACGTTCAACAGCTTCGGCGGACTGCAATATGGCGGCGACCTGCGCTGGGCTACCCCGCTCAAGGGCCTGCTGGTCGGCGTCTCGCGGATGAACGAAGATCTTACTCTGGGCTTCCTCACTGCAGGGACCGATTTCCGCTTGAATAGCTCCTCCGACTGGACGAACCAGTACTACGGCCAATATTCCCGGAAGAAACTCGTGGTGGATGCCGAGTACCGCCGCTATTGGACCGACTTGGGAACCCAGGGCGTCTCCATGATCCAGGAAGATGTCCGCGGTTGGTATGTGGCGGGGTCCTATCAGATCGCGAAGCACGTGCAAGTGGGATCCTACTTTTCGCACTATTGGATCAATTATCCCATCACTGGTCTTTTGCCGTCGGGCGTCGGCCACGACTACGACAAAGTAATTACGGTGCGAGTCGATCCGACCCGGTATGCGTGTATTAAGCTGGAGGGTCATTTCATGGACGGGTACGGTCTGCCCGACCAGTATCCGAACGGCTTCTACGCTGCAAACAACCTGCAGGGATTCAAACCCAACACCAACGCGCTCGTCGTCAAGACCAGCTTACATTTCTAAACCCACCCCAGGGTGGAAAGGAGAACTCAAATGAAATATCCAATAACATTTTTCGCAGTCGCCGGCTGGACGCTCCTTCTCGGGGCCAGCGCAGTCGCAAGCGACGTCCGGGTGATCGCCAACCCCAGCGTGAAAGCCGATTCGATTTCCGCGCGCGAGCTCAAGAGCGTCTATCTGGAAGAAAAGAACTCGGTCAACGGCACGCACGTCGAGCCCGTGATCGAGAAACGCGGCCCCGCTCACGAAGCCTTCCTGCACGACTACCTCGGCCAGACCGACGACGAATTGCAGAAGTACTACCAGGCTCTCGTGTTTACAGGTAGGGGGTCGATGCCAAAAACCGTCAGCTCCGACGCCGAGGTCGTGGCCTACGTAGCCAAGACCAGAGGCGCCATCGGATACGTCGGCGCCGGCGCCAGCATGGAAGGCGTTAAAACCCTCGCCATCGCCGATTCAACCGGCGTGGAACGCCAGCTGGTAAGCCGCGTGGAGCCGCGATATCCGGCCGATCTGTTGAGCCGCTCGATCGGAGGCACGGTGCGCCTGAAAGTAGTCGTCGCCGCGAACGGCACCGTCGAGCGCGTGGAAGTGCTCGGCGGCAATCCGATCCTGGGTGAGTCGGCCGCGACGGCCGTGCAGAAGTGGAAGTACGCCGCCGCCACCGCAACAACGACCATGGAAATCAGCGTCCCGTTCGAACCAAAACACTGAACTTCGGGTTTTCTTAAGTTTGTTTGCATTGCCACTGAAAAGGGGTGCCCCACTCTTTCGCGCTCTCTGCGAAAGGGTGGGAGGCACGGCCGCCCGAACCCATGGTGGTGGCTCCCTTTGAGCAAGGTTCATTTTGTCTCGTCATTCCGAACCGGGCTGAAAGCCCAGTGAGGAACCTGCTGTTGACGGGGCAAACAACGGGTTCCTCGCGCGCTTAGGTATGACAGATTCCAAGCTGCACCATTCCCGGCACCCCCGTATCTTGCTTCCCAACCATCCCCACTCATATACTCAGAACGTTTGGCCCGCGCCGACCGGGAACCCTCCGGCGACGCCCAACGTTTCGCGCCAATCCCGACCTGCCTTCATTCCGGAGACCACTTCTATGACGACGATAGCTACGCCCCCGCACGTGGATAAGGAATCCAACCCGTGGGAGTCGCAGCGCGCCCGCTTCGACCTGGCCGCGCAAAAACTCAATCTGGACGAGGGCCTGTGGCGCGTCCTGCGCTATCCCAACCGCGAACTCACCGTCTACATCCCGGTGCAAATGGATGATGGCCATCTCGAAGTCTTCACCGGATTCCGCGTGCAGCACTCCATCGCCCGCGGCCCGGCCAAGGGCGGCATCCGCTACGCCCCCGACGTCACGCTCGACGAAGTTCGCGCTCTCGCCAGCTGGATGACCTGGAAATGCGCCGTCGTCAACATCCCCTTCGGCGGAGCCAAAGGCGGCGTGATCTGCGATCCCCACAAAATGTCGATGGGCGAAGTCGAGCGCATGACCCGCCGCTACACTTCCGAACTCATCGAATTCATCGGCCCCGAAAAAGACGTCCCCGCCCCCGACGTCAACACCAACGAACAAATCATGGCATGGATGATGGACACCTACTCCATGCACATGCGCCAAACCGTGACCGCGTGCGTCACCGGAAAGCCCATCAACATCGGCGGGTCACGCGGCCGCCGCGAAGCCACCGGCCGCGGCGTAATGATCGTCTGCGATGAAGCCTGCGCCAAACTGGGCCTGGCTCGAGAGAGCACCCGCGTAATCGTGCAAGGCTTCGGCAACGTAGGCTCCAACGCCGCGCTGCTCATGCATCAGGCTGGATACAAAATCATCGGCATCGCCGAAGTCGGCGGGGGCCTGCACAACAAGAACGGCATCGACCTGAAAGCCCTGGTCGATTTCCGCCAGAAAAACGGCACCGTCCACGGATTCCCCGGCGCCGAAAAAGCCGAGACCGCCGACCTGCTAGTCGCAGGTTGCGAAATCCTAATTCCCGCTGCCACCGAAAACGTGATCACCAGCCGCAACGCTGACCGCGTAAAGTGCCGCATCCTCGCCGAAGGCGCAAACGGCCCCACAACTTCCGCCGCCGACGACATCCTCACCGACAAAGGCGTCTTCGTAATCCCCGACATTCTCGCCAACGCTGGCGGCGTCACCACTTCCTATTTCGAGTGGGTGCAGGACCGCCAGGGCTACTTCTGGAAAGAGTCCGTCGTCAACGAACAACTCGACGAGATCATGAAGTCCTCGTTCCTCGACGTAGTCCGCTACGCCGAGACGCACCACGTCAACAACCGCATCGCCGCCTACATGCTGGCGATCGACCGCGTAGCCTACACCATTCGCCAACGCGGCATTTACGCGTAACCGACGCGATGCGTTTGACAGGATTCGTCTCGGGGAGTTGGGGTGAGAGGTTGGTAAAAGGGCACGGGGCTTCAGCCGTGCCGTGGAGGTTCGTAAAAGGGCACGGCTTCAACCGTGCCGTAAAGGTTCGTAAAAGGGCACGGCTTCAGCCGTGCCGTAAAGGGCCAAACAAGAATCGGGGCTTTAGCCCCTGAGGTTCGAAGGAGAAACCATGAAACCGATTGAAAAAAAGCTGATGGCACAATTTGCAGTTCTCTGTTTTGCCCTCTCGCTGGTAAGCGGCGTCGGCAAGGCCCAGGGTTCCGAGCCTGGAGGAAACGCCCCTGAAATCATCGCGACCGCTCCCCTAGCCGCACAGTCATCGATGGCCCCCTCCGCCACGGACAAACTCGACATCAACACCGCCACCAAAGATCAACTCAAAGCCCTGCCCGGCATCGGCGACGCCTACTCGCAGAAAATCATCGACGGTCGCCCCTACCGCACCAAGCTCGATCTGGTAAAGAAAAAAATCATCCCGCAAGCCACCTACGACAAAATCAAGGACGTAATCATCGCTCACCAGGCAAAGAGCAATACGATGGCGCCCGCCCCAAAATAATTTCCTCGGAGAAGGCTGACATCATGACCGCGAGGCAGATCATCATCCTCATGTCTGGAGCTTTCTTCCTCGTGGGCTCGCTGCTGCCCAAACCTGTCATCGAGCGGGCCACCGGCAAGCCTTTTGAGAATCAGCTGCTCGCAAGGATCTTGCTAGCATCGCTTGGCGTACTCATGATGTTGGCCTCGCACGGCGTGACATAACCATTCGTAACTTCCTTCCATTGCGTTCCCCTCAGCGGTGGAGGATAATCAGTCAGGATTCCGGCCCGCCCTCCGGAACCACCCCGCAGTGTGAACCTGCCCAACTCCATCACGCTGATCCGTATCGCCAGCATTCCTCTGCTGATGTGGATCCTGTTGAGCCCGCGCTTCAACGGCGTGACAGGCGAAAGAGAACTCCTCGCCTCAGCAATCTTCATCGCCGCCGCCGCCACCGACGGAATCGACGGCTACCTCGCCCGCAAGCGCGGACAAGTCACCACCATGGGAATCTTGCTCGACCCGCTCGCCGATAAACTTCTGATCGCGGCGGCATTCGTCACCCTGGTGCAGCTGAATCCCAGCCTGGTTCCGGCGTGGATCGCCGTGGTCGTAATTGGCCGCGAATTTCTGGTGAGCGGCCTGCGCTCCATTGCCGCCTCCGAAGGTTTCACTATCGAGGCCAGCGATCTCGGCAAATTCAAGATGGTGGTGCAGATTGTCGCCGTGGTCGCGGTCATCCTCGACCATCGCTGGAAAGAAGTCGCGATTTACAGCCACTACATTTTTCCCATTCACTGGATCGCTTATGTCGCCATCTGGTTCATGGTCTGTGTTTCGTTGGCCTCGGCTGTCGATTATTTTGTCGCATTCTGGTCGAAGATCGACCAGCGCGGGGTAAAGCGCCGCCGCCGCGCCTTTATTCTCAGCCGGCGCAGAAAGCCCGTCCCACCCCCGCAGGCGGACCGCGATGTCGCTGCCTCGACCTAGTCCGGTGTCTGTGGAATCTGGCCAGTCCGCGATGAGCGAACTCTCGATAAACGAAGTCTCGATCAGCGAACTCTCGCGGGATGAACTCTCAGCCGAATTCTCAAAAGACGTGCGTGCCCTCCTGCTTCGACTCGCTCACGATTCCATCCTCTCAGCGCTCGAACAGCGCGAGATTCCGCTCGACCCGCCGACCCCTCATCTCTCTGAACCCCGCGGCGCCTTCACCTCGCTCTACCTGCGCGGCGAGCTGCGGGGATGCGTCGGCTACGTTCTCCCCGTAAGCCCGGTCTATCGCGCCGTAGCCGACACCGCCCGCGCCGCCGCCTTCGAAGACACGCGCTTTCATCCCGTGACCCTTCCCGAAGCCCGCGATCTCGAAATCGAACTCAGCATCCTGTCGCCTCCACAGCCCATTTCCGCCGAAGCCGTCGAAATCGGCCGCCACGGCCTGCTCATCACATTGGCCGGACACCGCGGCCTGCTCTTGCCGCAAGTCCCCACCGAATACCACTGGGACCGCAAGACTTTCCTCGAACAAACCTGCCGCAAAGCCGGTCTGCCCCTGAATGCGTGGCAAAACGGCGCAACCATCGAAGCCTTCACCGCAGAAGTTTTTCGGGATGCGCACGCAGGCGAGTAAAGAACCGCTCTTCTATCCACCCGAATACAACTGAATCTTGAGGACGGCACCGTAACGCGCGAAGTCGCGATCGGTAGTGAAAATTTGCCAGCCGTGGCGGAGCGCAACCGCGCACATCAGCAAATCAATCGGCGAGCCGGCAATTCCGCGCCGCCGACATTGGTTGCTTCCTCGCGCCGCGTCTTCAAAATCGTCCGCGTCCAATTCAACGTTCGGTAAACCGCGCAGGTGACCGCGGATCCGCAAGAAGGTAGATTCTTCGCGGATTCCTGAAAGCACTTCCTGCCGAGTCGATCCCAGAATCCGCACCCGCTGCTGCCGCACCAACTCATTTAAATTATGCGTAATGCGCCGGTCGGAAGGGGACAAGTCAATGGCTCTGCGGCGCAGTGCAAGCGACCAGATCGGAGTATCGACCAGCACCATCACATGCGCTTTCTGCGGCGCTCTGCCTTATAGTCGTACTCCGGATCGAAATCCACTGTCCCGAAGTCTTCCAGAATCAGCAGCTGCTTGTGACGTTGAATGTATTGTTCGAGCGCCGTCGTCACCGCTTCCTTCTTCGTCTTATGCGCCCCAATACGGCGCGCTTCCTCGATCAGTTTGTCGTCAATGGCGAGATTGGTCGGCATGTGTAGATTGTTACACATTACAATGTGTAGAACAATCTCTTTCTCGCGCAAAACAAAACCGGGGACGGTTTTCCGTCCCCGGCTCCTCACTGATCGATTATCCCTGGTCGACGATTGACGATCGACGATTGACGACAGATGATCGACGATTAACGTCCGCGACTTTCTACTGCACCTGATCCAGTTCCACGCCGTCTCCCGCATGCACATCTTCCAACGCGAAAACGATCATGCCGGTGGCAGTGCTGTTGGTTACGCTAAGGATCACAATCTCGCCCACCGACCGCCGCGGCAAGTCGCGCACATGAATCACCGGACCGTTCCCCTTGGTGAACATCGCGGGATCGATCGAAGGCGTTTTCTTCTGCGTGTCCTCGGCAATTGCGGCCTTGAACGACAATTGATCGACCGGATCTTTCAGGTCGGTCTCATACGAACGCGTGGCCCGGAAGAAGTCGCCGATCTTCACGCCCTGACTGGCTCCGACGTTCAGATAAACCTTGTGGCCTGTGCCCAGATCGGAGTCGAAATCCTTGCCCATCACAATGCGCCCGGAGACCTTGCTGCTGGCCGGCAGAAAGCGATCGAAGCGGATCGGACTATGGAACGTTACCGCCTGCTTTTCCGCGAACGGAATCGCCGTATCGCCGGGATTGATTCCATCGCAGGAGTATTCGATCTGCGCAATGGCCGTCTTGGTGCGCGTGTCAATTATCTTCACGCGCCCGACTTCCTCGTAAGGCTGGCCGGTTTCTTTCAGCAGTTTCTTTTGGCCAACGAAAGTTTCATACTCGTTCATATCGCGCAGCGCCCGCACAATCTCATACTCCGCGCCCGCGCTGAAGCCGGTTCCCTCGAGATAGATCATGTCGCCACGGGTGAATTTCGTGGTCGTAGGCGTCTGCAGCCCGCCCGCGACGAAGTTCGCGTCCGGCAGGGTTTGTTTGCTGATGAATCCAGCGCAATACAAGTCGGCATAGGTGGGCGTCTGTACCCGCATGGTGGGAAAGCTGGCCGAAGTCGGCGAAGTTCCCTGCGGAGCATCGCCCGCGCTCACGTCAGCTCCGCCCTGCGCCCAAGCCGCCGTCGCCAGCAACAACACGAACAGTCCTGTTTTCTTCATGTTACCTCCGGGAACGGCCGTACGGCCCAAATCCCTTCTTCAGTTATGTGCGACCCTAAGCCAACTGCCAGAAACAAAAAGGCTTCAGCCGGAAGGTAACAAGAGGGTAAGGGTGGGTCAAGGTTACGAGGGTGTTGGGCACCCTTGGAGCAGAGAAGAGCAGAGGAGAGTACCGCTTTTTCATGTTTTTCTCGCCCCTGGCACGAATCCGTTGTTGCATATCTAATTAAGCCCCTGTAATAATGCGCCGTCATTCAGTCTGTTGCCCAGACCATGTTTGCCTGAGATATTTGCCCGGAACGGCCTGAATGCCGATTTGTTAAAGTTCGGAACCAATGAATTCCGCTCCCGCTTACGCGCCCCGTCTCTTGCCCCTGCGATTGCCACGAGTCTGCGTGGCTGTCATCGGCTCCGATCCCAATGAAATGGCCGAAAAGGCCGACCTCCTGGTTCGGGATAACCCCTTTCTGGAGTTCAGGTTAGACTACCTTTCGAAGCCCGGCCTGGCGCTGCCAAGAATCAAGCGCTTCATGGAGACTCACCCCGGTACGGTGGTAATCGCCACCTGCCGCCGCGTTGCCAGCGGAGGCAAATTCCGCGGCTCCATCGCCTCGCAACTAGACATCCTCAGCAAAGCCGCCGCCGCAGGCTGCCAGCTGGTCGACGTCGAACTTCAGACCGCCGCCAAGTGCAAGCCCGAGCAACTCCAAAAGCTCCGCACGCGCGCCGCCCTGATCCTCTCCTACCACGATTTCCGCGCCACCAAGAAACTGGAAGAAACGCTCGAAAAAATGCGCGCCTACCCTGCCGACTTCTACAAAATCGTCGGCACCGCCACCACGCTCGCCGACAACGTCACCATGATCAAGTTCCTGGCGAAGGAAGGTGACCGGAACTCGCTGGTCGGCATGTGCATGGGCGAACAAGGCATCATCAGCCGCGTCCTCGGCGTGCGCGCCGGCAGCGTCTTCACCTTCGCTTCCGCCATCGCCGGAGAAGAAACCGCGCCCGGCCAAGTCACCGCGCAGGAATTGCGCAACGTCTATCGCATCGATCGCGTCGACGTCGCAACCCGCGTCTACGGAGTCGCAGGCGACCCCGTCGCCCACTCGCTCTCCCCAGCCATCATGAACGCAGCCTTCCGGCGCGAAAACGTGAACGCCGTCTACCTCGCGCTTCACGCCAAAACGCTGAAAGACCTGCTGACCTGCGTCCGCGAAATCCCCATCCACGGCATCAGCGTGACCATGCCGTACAAGGAATCGATCCTCCCGCACCTCGACAACACCGACGCCCACACCACGAAGATCGGCGCCTGCAACACCGTAGTCCGCGCCCAGGACGGCAAACTCTACGGCTTCAACACCGACGCCTCCGGCATCGTCCGCCCCCTCGAGCGCCGCCTGAACACCCTAGAAGGCGCCAGAATCCTGGTAATCGGCGCCGGCGGAGCCGCCCGCGCCGCCGTCTTCGGCCTGAAAGAAAGAGGATCGGAAGTCTACATTCTGAACCGCACCGCCGGCCCCGCCAAAAAGCTGGCGCATCAAGCCCACGCCCGCCTGATCAAGCGCGCCGACCTAAAAAAACTAGCCTTCGACGTAATCATCAACGCCACTCCAGTCGGCATGGGCAACAGCAAAGAATCCCCGCTACAGGATAAAGAAATCAACGCCCGCTACGCCTTCGACATGATTTACGATCCACCCGAAACCCGCTTCCTGAAACTAGCCAAGGAGCGCGGCGCCCAAATCATCCCCGGCATCGAAATGTTCGCCCACCAGGCCGCCCGCCAGTTTGAAATCTGGACCGGCAAACCCGCCCCCTGGGACGAAATGCTCCGCGTAGTCCTGCTGGCCCTACAAGAGCGAACCAACCGCTCTGCCACAGGAAAATAAAGTTTGTTTTTGATCTAGCCGTAAATCGCCAACGCGGAGGGTGCCACGTCCTTCGCGTTGGGCGGGAGTCGGGATGCCGCTCCACCCGCCCTCTCCTATCGTCAGTAAATTTTTTGCTGAAACGTGCCAGTTTCTCACCACCCCTTCCGCTATCCCAAATAGAGACTTCTTCTGGGGTCAACCTTGTGATTCGTGGCAGGAGGATTCGTATGTTAAAGACAAAGAAAAAGACACCCATTCGTAACCGCTTTATGCCGACGCTGCTGACGCTGGCCATCGCCGCCATCGGCGCCGTCGCCCACGCCCAAACCGATTCCGTGCTCTACAACTTTGGCACTAAAAGCAACGACCCAGCCAATCCCCAATACTCAGGGATCATCGCGCAAGGCCGCGACGGCAACCTCTACAGCGCGGCCCCCGGCGGCACCGACGGATTGGGCGCAATGTTCAAGATCACGCCCGCCGGAGTGCTGACCACGCCCTACACTTTCGATCTCTACACCGAACCCTACGGCGGCCTGACCCTGGGCACCGATGGCAACTACTATGGCACCACGAATAGCGGCGGCACCGCCAACCTCGGAACCGTATTCAAAATCACGCCCGGCGGAAAACTCACCGTACTGCACGAGTTCACCAACACCGGCGACGGAGCCTATCCCTACGCTCCCCCCATCGAAGGCGTCGACGGAAATTATTACGGCACCACCACCCAAGCCAACCTGGCCAACGGCACCGTGTACAAAGTCAGTTCTGCCGGTGTCTTCACAGCGCTTCATTCCTTCGATGTATCAGAGGGTCAGTACCCCTTCGCTCCGCTGGTGCAGGGCACCGATGGCAATTTCTACGGAACCGCACAGCTCGGTGGAACCGGCACCGAGTGTGTCGGTGGCTGCGGCACAGTTTTTAAAATCACGCCCGCAGGCACTCTCAGCGTGCTCTACAACTTCGACGAACTGCACGGCGAAGCGCCTCTTGGCCCTCTCACCCAAGCCACCGACGGCAACTTCTACGGCACAACCACCGGCGGCGGCACCAACGGCCCCAATTGTTGCGGAGTAATTTTCCAGATCACTCCCGCCGGCACCCTCACAGTGCTCCATGATTTCGGCGCGCCGGACGATGGAATTAATGCCATGGCCGGCCTGGTACAGGCAACGGACGGCAACCTGTACGGCACTACCGCTGGCGGCGGAGCTGACGAAGCCGGGGTCATCTTCAGCATCAGCCCAAAGGCCCCCTACGCCTACAACATCCTCTATTCGTTCGACGGCACTACGGGCTCGAGTCCACAGACCACCCTGGTCCAGCACACGAATGGAATTTTGTACGGCGACACGCAAGCCGGTGGCACCGATACCAAATACTGTGGTCCCTGTGGCACGTTCTATAGCCTGAACATGGGCCTGAAACCGTTCATACGTTTAGTCTCGACTTACGGCAAGGTTGGCACCAGCGTCGAAATCCTGGGCCAAGGCTTCACCGGCACGACCCAAGTCTCGTTCGGCGGAACCCCGGCCATCACCTTCAAAGCATCTTCCAGCACATTCCTGACGGCAAAGGTACCAGCCGGCGCTCTTACCGGCCCGGTAATCGTAACCACGCCAAGTGGAACTCTGACAGGCAATCAGACCTTTCACGTTACGCCTCAGGTTACGGGTTTCACCCCGGGCCACGGCCCCGTGGGAACCTCGATCGAGATCAAGGGAGTCAGCCTCACCCAGGCCACAATGGTCGAATTCGGATCGCAATCGGCGGTCTTCCAAATAAACAGCGACATCCTCATCACTGCCACTGTGCCCGCGGGCGCAACGACCGGGAACATCACCATCACCACTGCCGGCGGAGCGGCTGCCAGCAAGGGAGTGTTCACGGTCACACCGTAATTCCTTGGTGGGGGGCAGCATAGCAAGGGCGAAAGACCGAGCCCCTGGGGACAGGACAAACATGGTGAACCTAGTGGGGACAGAACCACAGCGGGAAAAGACGGGTACACTCCACCCGTCTTTTCCCGTCGTCCCCGGTTTCGCGGTTTCTCCAACGGCCGTTCCCACAGAATCTCGTCAGTAGCCTCAAATTATTTTTACCCAAAGCTGCCAGTTCTGAGCCGTGCTTCCCGCTATCCCAACTAGAGGCACAAAGCGCCGAATGGCAATTCGGTCGGCGCATCGGAGGACTCACAATGCGAAACAGGAAAATTTCCGTAGGATTGATTGTGGTGTTGGCGATCTTTACCGTCAGCCTAATGGCTACGAGCACGCGCGCGGCTGCCCAGGCCCAAGAAGTGGTCTTGCACAGTTTCCCCGTCAGCACCACCGACGGGTGGGAGCCCAACGGGAATGTGGTCTTCAAAGGCGCCACACAACTCTACGGCACGACGCCGGACGGGGGCACAGGCACGCCGTACCCAAGAGGGACGGTGTTCGAGCTAGCGGCAAAGCGCGGCGTGTGGACCGAGACGCCTACTCATCCCTTCGACCCGAACACCTCGGACGGAAGTCCGTACGCGGGTCTGCTTCTCCACGCCGGCAAGCTCTACGGCACGACGATAGGCGGAAGCTCTGGGTATGGCGCCGTGTTCGAGTTGACTTATACAGCGGGGATCGGTTGGGCCAAGACGTTCGAGTATGCCTTCCCCGGATTCATAAACGACGGGCAGGGCCCCGGTACTCTCATCTACGCCAATGCCAATATCTACGGCACCACGGGCGCCGGCGGCAGCAACCTCAATTGTGGCACGTCTGGCGAGTTGGTCGGATGCGGAACGGTCTTCCAACTCACGCCGCTACCGGGTGGGGGGTGGTCGGAGTCGGTGGTATATAACTTTGGCAACGGCTCAGATGGGCAGATCCCCGTCGGTCTGCTGTTCCATGGCGGTAATTTCTACGGCGTGGCGCAAAAGGGCGGCCAGTACAGCGAAGGCATGGTGTTCGAGCTGAATCCCAAAACCTGGATCGAGACAGATCTGCATGACTTCCCAATGCCAACCACTGGTGGTGTCGACGGGGCCGTGCCCACTGTTGGTCTGACTGTCGATAGCGCTGGCAATCTCTACGGCACAACTTCTCAAGGCGGCACGTACAACTACGGCATAGTCTTCGAGTTAACGTACGATAAGACGACAAAAATCTGGACCGAGACACCGCTGCATGACTTTGACTATAGTGCGGATGGGGCCTATCCCTACGGTTTGATCCTGGATAAGAGCGGCAACCTCTACGGCACGACCTCGGAGGGTGGCTCGAATAACACTGGCGCAGCCTTCGAGTTAGCGGCCGGGACTTGGGCGCCGACGATTCTATACAATTTCTGCAGTCTTTCCAATTGCGTAGATGGCTCCTATCCTTCCTCTGGCCTGACCTTCGATACGAACTATAACCTGTACGGCACAACGCAAGAGGGCGGCGCTAACGGTTGGGGAACCGCATTCCAGATCATCCTCAACGATTTCGCGCTCTCGCCAGCTCCCGGCACCTTGACCGTAAGCCAGGGAAACAGTGTCGAGAGCATCATCTCGGTAGCGGACCTAGGCGGCTTCACTGGTAACGTGACGCTGTCGGCTTCCGGCCTGCCCAAAGGAGTTACTGCATCGTTCAGTCCCAGGACCACGAGCGGCACCAGCACGTTGACTCTGACGGCGAGCGCTACTGCAAAGATTGGAACTAAAGGAGTTACGGTTGCTGGTACGTCAGGCAATTTGTATCACACCGCTACGATCAACCTTACGGTGAATTAGTGACCAGCCCTCATTGCCGGCGTCCAAGGTTCCATGCCGGCAGGTGATGGCATGGCGGGATGCCATAGAGGGGGGGCACGGGGGGAAACACTGCCGGGTGGCCCACTCAAGCCCGATTTTGCCTTGAGTGGGAGATGTCCACACAAGTGGTTAGGTGGTTTCGACTCCCACTCGCTGGCTTCCAGGCGCGAGCCCGCCCCTGCCCTGGAAAAAATGAGGGTTTTCGATGCATTCCGCAAAGAAAAAGTTGCATTTTAGTACATGCCCAACGTAATATGCACTTAGGGAGCGTGACCGTAAAGATACTCCCGGTTTAGCAAGCCCTGTACCGCCCGTTTTTCCACAACTTCCTTAAATCGCTGTACAAGCTTTGGCGAAAAACTCGACGTGAGAGGCGGTTCGGCTCGCCTCCATCCCGGTTCGGAGAGTTCAACATGGCGTGGTACGCGTACTGTCTTACCGAGCACCAAACCCTCCCAAATGGAACCCGCACTCGCCGCCCTTTCCTGTTAGAGGGCGTTCAAGGGGTGAACGGCGCGGCGGTTCTGAGCTATCCCAGTGGTGAATTCGCGGTCATCGTCAGCGAATACGACCACACAGCCAGCGAACTGGACCAGAAATCCGCGATTGAGCACGCTCGCGTGGTCAGCAACTGCTTCCGCAACTCTACCGTCCTTCCTTTCAAATTCGGCACAATCTTCGAGAGCGATGACGCCCTGCGCCAGGCCGTCCGGGTCAACCGGCGGGCTTTTGGCGTGAGCGTAGCCAAGCTGCGGGGAAAGTCCGAAATGCACATCAAGCTGGTCGTTCGGGATGGCTCCCTCCGCGAGGCCATGATCGACATCCAGCTGCCCGACACCGTCGGCGGCGACTACCTGTCGAAGCTGAAGGTGAAGGCCTCGCGCGAGCGCGAGCGCCAGACCAAGGCACGGGCCCTGTCAGTCCAGGTGCACAAGCTGTTCAACCCGCTCGAGGAAGAAGTCAGCTGCAAAAAAGTCGCTCCTGAGGGCATGTTGATCGACATCGCCCACCTGATCGACGCCAAAAGCGTGGAAAAGTACCAGAACCGCTACTCGACCGCCGCCAAGCAGTTGAAAAACTGCGAAGTGACGATCAGCGGCCCCTGGCCTCCCTATCACTTCCTGCCAGGCAAGCTGCGCACCGTCGCCGGCAACAGCTAACCGATAGCAGGAAAGAAAGTTCCCGTCTTACGCGAGCCCATGACTGGCCGGAAACCAGCCATGGGCTTCGTGTTTGGAGCGCGTTGGTAGCCGCGTGCACGGAATATGCATTGTTCTGCACTTCCGATTTACTGTCTCTTCCCTTTCTCTTCGCGCTTTCCCCGTTCCGAAAACTAACTAAGTCCTTACTCGTCATTCATTTGTGATCTGGCTCTTACAGGCTAACCCTGGCATCGCGCTTTGGCGCGGCAAGTGCTTCTGTAGAAGGCAATAAAGAGGCCGCAAACTCTAGCATGACCTACACTCTCTTCGATTCTCCGCGTCACCACCCGAACCGTTCCGCCTGGCGGAACGGATACTTGCATCGCCTTTCCTGACATTGCCCACCAAATTCGTAGCCTCTTGAAACGTGGCCCCAGCAATGGGGCCATTTTTTGTTCTGGCCTTCGGACCGCTGCCTCGGAGCGAAGGCATTTTCGCCAACTCCCGACTCGATCTCCACCGGTCCCCTCCCAGCCGGTTGCGCCCCCAAGCCCGCTGAACGTTGGTAACGGCCTCACTTCTTTCCAGCGAAAGCGTTAAGTTGGTATCTTTACTCAGAACTTAAACTGATCGTTTGGATAGACCCGAGGAACGCAAACTGGGAGGCGTCGTGATCGAGCAAAAAATCAATGAATTCTTTGGCGATGCCGAGTCCACCAGCTTTGGAACCGGATGGTGGAGTGGGATCTTATCCGCCTTTTTTGGAGTTCTTTCATTCGGAGGAGTTCTGTGCCTGCATTTTCCTCAGCTGCTGAGCGCTCCGGAACTGCGCCCGCACTATCCGATGCACGCCATGCGACTTTTAATTCAATGCCTCATCGTAGCGGCAATTTCATTCGGAATCATTTCTTCGATTCGGCGCAAGAAAAAGATTTTGGCCTTGACCGGAATGTCGCTTGCCATAGCAGCAACCGCTTTGGGCGGATCAAGCGTGCAGATTAACCAGACCCTGCACAATGGTCCTGCAATCGGCCTGGACTGGTTCTTGCTGGATATGCTTTTGATGGCAATTATCTATGTGCCACTCGAAAGACTCTGGCCCCAGTATCCAAACCAGGGAACCTTTCGGAAGGACTGGACTTTGGACGTGGTCTACTTCATGTCCACTCATCTCCCGATACAGTTTTTATCTTTTCTGGTTTTATTGCCCGCTACCCAGGCCGTCAAATACCTGGGCGTTCCGTCTCTTCAACACCTGATCGCGCGAGTGCCCTGGCTTCTGCAATTCTTCCTGGCCGTCGTTGTTGCCGATGTTGCCGAATACTTTATTCATTTGGCTTTGCACAAAGTGCCTTTCCTATGGCGCTTTCATTCCGTTCACCATTCTTCGAAGGCGCTGGATTGGATCGCGGGCTCGCGCTCCCACTTCGTTGACGACACGCTGGTACGCGGATTTATCCTTGCCCCTCTCATGCTCGGATTTTCGCAATCGATCATCCTGGCCTACCTGATTTTTGTTACCCTTCACGCTACCTGGACTCATTGCAATTTCAGCCCCAATGTTAAATGGCTCGAAAAGTTCCTCGTGATGCCCAGATATCATCATTGGCACCACACCTCTCAAAAAGAGGGCATCGACAAGAACTTCGCGATTCATTTTCCGTGGATTGATAAGATTTTTGGAACTTACTACTATCCGAATGAGTGGCCGGAAAAGTATGGCCTGGACGGCGAAGAAATCGCTCCTGGCTTCCTTGGACAGACAATTGAGCCCTTTATGAGAAAGAAAAAGAGAGGCTCAGAAATCTAGCGCTCCTAGTGGAACGTCCGGCGGTACCAGCTCACCCCTTGCAGTCGCCTTGACCAGCCCGAGACTCTTCATGAATTTGACGGTCAGGAATCCAAAGTCATATTCGGATTTGTCGTGGCTGAGCCGCAACAGAGTTTGATAGTGGTGATGATTATTCTGCAGGCAGGCGCTGAAGGTCGCCGTAACCGGCAGCCATTCGCCGATGTTCATCGCGTTGTCGCGTTCATCGTCATATCGCCGGTATCCAAATTTTCGGGTATGGGTCCAATAGTTCTGGACCATATTGACCCACCATCCAAAAATTCGGGCTCCTAGCCACATCACCAAGGCAAACTTCAGACTTCCAACGAGTTTCCATATGAGGCAAAAAGTGGCGGTTTGCACAATGACTGCAAACAACGGGCTGCCCACCACCCGGAGGGTTCTCGACCGCAAGATGTCGTCGGTGGCCAGATTCTCCTGACACCGATACGGCAAGAGGCAGAGATACGCGGCCCGCCAAAAACCATCGCTGTCAAGTTTATTGGGGTCCCCATCATGGTCCGAATTCTTATGATGCAGTCGATGCCGATTCACCCAGGTGATCGGATTCACATAGATCGCAAAGGTGTTGTTCACCACCGCAACGGCTTTGATAAACCATTCCTTGTAGTCGAGTGCACGATGGGCAATTCCCAAGTGAAGCACATCGGCGAGATACAAGCCGCCCATAAACCAGCAAAAGAAAAAATAAACTGCGCCGATCAACAATCCCTTCCATGGTCCCAAGTGAGCCGGGGCGGAATACATACAAGCCAGCATGTAAAGAACAATAATCAGATAGCCTGTGAGATTGTAGATTTTCATGGCGCTCCTCGTCGGGGTATTCAATCAGAAATCGGAGCTCCTTTCAAATGGAAATGTAGTCGAATTCCCGCGATGCCACGCGGCGCGAGACGGGACCAACCGCGCCTTCTCGGCGCCACTGAGCCGCAAGGAAAACTGGCGAACCATCCGCGCTAGACCCTTATCCAGCCCCGGAACGCCCTGCCGGCATAGTAAGATTCCGCACCGTTGTGATACGTGAAAACAGTGTCGAAGCGGCGATCGCAAAAAAGAGCGCCGCCGAGTTTTCTGACCGCGGAAGGCGTGTTCACCCAGCTCGACGTTTTCGTATCGAAATCTCCGAGCGTCTGCAACTCTCGATATTGTTCTTCCGTTAAAAGCTCAATGCCCATGGCAGTTGCCAGATCCGTCGCGCTGCCTTTCGGCTTATTTTCTTTCCTGGAATCCAGCGCTTCCCGGTCGTAGCACAGACTTCTGCGGCCACTAGGACTTTCCGCCGAGCAATCATAAAAAACGTACCCTCCCGTCTTCTTCTCATGACCAACAACGTCGGGCTCCCCGCCGGTTCTTTCCATTTCACTGAGCGACCACAATTTTTCAGCATTCCCTTCCAGCTTGGTTTGTACTTTGTCCCACTCGAGAGCTTTGTGGCGGTTCATGTTTTTCTCAAAGCGAGTTTTCAAGACTTTGAGCAATTCATCACTTTGTTTGGCTGAAATGGTTCCGCGTGATGTAGCTTTCATGCTAAGTTACCTGCCGATCTCTGCGAAATCAGTCGTCGAACAACGTGGCCTTTCCACATCCACAATCCCGAAAGGACCATGGTAGGAACGAAGATATACCGGGTGGGGAAGGCATACTGTGGAATTTTGTCAAACGGGCTATAGATATAGCCGAGTATCGGAATGCTGAAGACGATGTGAATCCAGCGAAAAATCGACCGTATGGTGCCTTGATTCATGATGCCTCCTCGATTCACGGTTTTTGAGCCGCCTGCGGCGGCCAGTTGGGCGCTTTCACGCCAAACTGCTGGGCGTACTCCGCATTCAGCCGCTGCCAGCCGGCGAACTTCATGGCATCGGCACCGGCAATGCGGCCGATCGGAGTTCCGCTGAGCAGGTAATCCAGAACGTCGAAAGAAATATGCCACCCCGCTGCGCCCATCGAGACGAAGCCGCGATTGATCTTGGCCCACAGCGTCAAGCGCGTGCCGCCGCCAGAAGCCTCCAGTTCCCAGCGCATGTCGCCATACTCAAGCGCCTTGAGAGCTTCCACTCGCGTGACTTTTGTTTCGATCGGCGTGGGTGCTCCCACCCAGGTAAGCTTCACGGTTCCAATCGCTCCCAGGCTCCCGTCGGTCACAAACGGAGCCCATTCCTGCAGTTGCGCCGGGTCGGTCAGCGCCTCCCAGACTTTTTCCGGCGAGTGGCGCAGTTCGCGGACGAGAACCAGCGTCCACTTCTCCTCTCCGTCTTTCAGTACCCGCGCCAAGTTGGCGGGACCCGGTGCGTAGTGCTGGAGGTCGGTCATCTTCTTCTCCTTAGTCCTCGCTGGTCAACTTACATCAAGTTGAGCACAGTCCGAACTACATCGGGAACGATGCCATGCAGTATGGCAGGAATCGCAATCCGCGCAAGCGGATACGCGATCAGAACCACAGTGACGGCCGCCAGCGCCCACGTCTTGGCCGAGAGGTGCCGTTCGAGGGCATCCACATGGTCGGACCAGACGCAGCAGAGCTGAATGGTGCTCGCCGGAGCCATTGAATATTGTTCGCGATTGCTCATTTTCTCCTCCTACTGAATCTCCCTGAATTTCTGCGTGGACATCCGTCCTACCAGCGTGCCAACTGGGTCAGCTGAATCAAGT
The DNA here is from genome assembly GCA_963755795.1 of uncultured Acidobacteriota bacterium. Lineage (GTDB taxonomy): Bacteria > Acidobacteriota > Terriglobia > Terriglobales > Acidobacteriaceae > Sulfotelmatobacter. The sequence continues at coordinate 66,358 of CAVWLI010000029.1, forward strand.
TGCCGCAGGTGTCGTTCAGCTTCGCAATGGTCGAGCCGGGCACGTCGGTCGGCGGCATCGTGAACTCGGCGCCGCGCGCCTTGATCCGCTCGTAGTCACCCTTGACGTCGTCGCTGAAAAACATCATCGCGGGCTGGCCCTGTTGAAAGATAGCCTGCTGATACGTTTTCGCCGCGGGGTCGTTGTTCAGCGCCAGCTGCAGCTCAACCCCTTCCGGCTCCTCGGCCGGGGCCACGGTCAGCCAGCGATATGGGCCATTACTGAAATCGGTTTTCTTGGCAAAGCCCAGTACTTCCGTATAAAAGCGGAGCGCCTTGTCCTGGTCGTCCACGTATAAGCTGGTCACTTTGATTTTCATTTCGTTTCTCCTTCGTCACGCTCGCGGTTTGGGCCGCGTCGTCTTCGGCTGAGTGGTTTTCTTTTTCGTTGGGGTTGACTCATCCTTGCGGTCTTTATTCATTCGATCCTGATCTATTCGATCCTGATCCATTCGATCGAGGTGGCGTTCGAGAGCATCTATGTGCGCGGACCAGAACCGGCGGAACTGAGCCAGCCAGGCATCCACCTCCTGAAACGGCCCTGGTTTCAGGCGGTAGAGACGGCGCTGTGCATCCACGGTCGACTCCACGAAACCAGCCTCGCGCAGCACGCGCAGGTGCTTTGACACGGTCGGCTGCGTCATGCGAAGCTGCCGCTCGATCTCTCCCACCGACTGTTCTGACAAAACCAGAAGGCTCAATATCGCCCGGCGGTTCGGCTCCGCAATGATCTCAAAGACAGATTCCATTCCCTTGATATACTCCTAAGAGCATATACGTGTCAAGGTATATTTAACGCATTGGAGGTACGAGGCATTAGCGCTCATCGACCCCTTGTCACCTAAAACCAGTCGCTGCGGTAGGCGACCCACCATGCAGCAAAAAGAATAGGGACGGTGGCGGCGCAGGCCCACCAGAAAGGAAGCAGGAAATCGGCCACCAGCCCGAGCAGCATGAAGACCATCCAGAATATCTTTTTCTGCATGGGGACGATTGTAGTGGCGGGGCAGCGTTAGCACTCAAGACTCCGGTTCCGGGTTCGATGAGTGCTATCGAGATTTTGCGACAACCATCTCCCAGCACGAACCGTTGGCTTATTATGAACGCCGTGAAACAACATCAGGTATCGCCTACAGTCCGCCCGTATCGACGCCTAAAACTGGTCGGCGGGGGACTGGTATTGGTGATAGTTGGAAGTACGCTGCTACTGAGAGGCGTTCAGGTGGTGACTCACTGGACTGGTCAGCCCATGTTTTCGTGGGGACTGATTGCGGCAGGAGGATTGTGCGTGGTTCTCGCTGTCCTCCCCGCGTCTTGGATTACCAAGGCAGCCAGCACGGACTCGCAGACGGCACGACATCGGTAACCAGAACCGGGTCACTGAGTGAAATCGAGATTTTTCAACAATTGACTTTCCTGCGAGTGACGATTCGATAGAATCTCGGCGTGAGTACGCGCTTCGTCAAACTCAACGATGGCTGGAATGCAGAGCCGAATGCTCCCGCACCTGCGGTTGCTCGTTCCGGCAATGATGTCGTCTTAGCGTTTCGTCTCAATCCATTTCAGTTCAAGCAGTTTTCCAAAGGTGATCGCGGACGCCTCGTTTTTCGGAATTGCTGGCGTTATCGCTTGGGCGGAACGAACGATCACGGCTGGTATCTCGGCCAGTGTCGATTCAGCAAAGTCGCGCCTGCGTGGGGGGAGTTCTATGAGGTTCAGGGCGATCTCAAGCTGGAATCCTCACCCGACGATTGGGTGTTACTAGGCCCGGAACCGCAGGCTCCGGCAAAGCATTTCCTTTTCTACCTGCGGGACGAGACCTTTGAGTGTGACGCAGAAACGGTCGAGCCGCTTACTGTCTTGCCTGCTCGGTGAGCGTAATCGCGATATTTCAACACTTGGCCGATAAACCAATATCAACCTATTGCTAAGATTCCCTCATGGACTTTCTGAAATTAGACGAACGGATCATGGAACTGGTTGACGGCGAGAAGTTTGACGCAGCAGAAGCGGAATTGCATCAGGCTAAATTGCAGGCTTCCAACGCCGCAGATCATCAGGCCCTCGATCATGTCCTTTCGTTGCTCGTCACGCTATCCAGAATCAAAGTGCCGCCCGATCTGGCGAAGGCAGAAGCATATTGCTTGGAACGAGAGCGAGCCATCGGCACGGGATATGTAAAGGCCCAATACGCGCTGACACTGTATTGGACAATGGATGATGCCGCCCGCACCGTTACGAAGGCCAGAGAGGCGATAGCGGCAAGCAGGCGCGAGGACGATGACAAGGGCGTCTATCAGTCATTCGGTCTGCTAGGTCTTGCCCTCTTGGACTTGCATCAAAGCGACGAATCCATTCGGGTCCTGAATGAAATCCACAAGATGGTCGCCGAGCGTCGGCGAATCGTGGTGGGCGATGAGACTCTGTTCTTGGAGAGACTGCGTGCGCAGACAACGGACGTGAAAACCATCTCTACGATTCAGGAAATAGCGAAAACGCTCTCGCCACTGTGCCGCGATCCGCACTTTAGGGCCCGACTCCAGAAGCTTGCGGAGGCGTAACTGTCGAGAACAGTCCATTTCGCTCATTGACCCTGCGCTCGCGACACGCCCGCCCACAATCTCAAGGGCCCAGCACCATCTTCATTACTCCCGACGGTAACAATTACGTCGACGAATACGGCCGCACGCTTTCCGGCCTGTACCTGGTGAATGACCTCAAGTAATCGCAGATTGGGTGGTTTCATCGTTACACTGGTACCGGGGATGGAGGCGACAGATTGCCGCCACACCTGCTGATGCTCGGTAAGAGAGCCGAATCAGACTTCTGGAACGATCGCTGGCCGAACCATGACTTCTGGAACCATGACTCCTGCGCACGAAGAGCTTCTACGAGAAATTCGCGACTTCGCCAAAACCGCTCCCACGGCGCAGTCGGTTATGGAGCGCGTTTCGCAGCGCCTGCATGAAAAGATGACGCGCTACAACTGGGTCGGCTTTTATCTGGTCGATGCGGTGGATTCGGGCGTGCTTGTGATCGGACCGTATGTCGGCAGCTTTTCTCCCAACGCGCGCATTCCGCTCAACTCAGGACTTTGTGGCGCCGCGGCCCGCACCGGCAAGACGGTGGTGGTGCAGGATGTCTCTAAAGATCCGCGCTACCTGGCCGGATCGCCGCTGGTGAAGTGTGAGATCGTTGTTCCTATCTTCGTGAAGGGCAAACTGGTCGCCGAATTCGATATTGAGAGTTATTTTTCCAACGCATTCACGGCAGCGGAGCAGGAGTTTGTGGAAGGCTGCGCCTCCGTGGTTGGAATGTGCCTGGCGAAAGGCTAGCCTGTAGAAGAAGCCGCCGAGACCGGTCAGTTCACTACGCCGGGAAACTAATCCGAGCTGTCCTGCAATGCCAGTCGACGCGGGTCCTCGAACAGACGCGCCGTGATCGCCCCGAAAATGAAACCTCCGATGTGGGCCAGATACGCGACTCCTCCACCTTGCGCATGTGCGACCGAGCCCGCACTGACAAGTTGCGTAAGAAACCAAAAACCAATTAACAACGCGGCCGGGATGAAGGTAACTTTTATGAACACAAAAATCAGCAGAATTGACTTAATCCGATCGCGCGGATAAGTCACCAGAAACGCGCCCATCACCGCCGCAATGGCGCCGCTGGCCCCCAGGTTCGGCACCGTGGAATGCGGGCTGGCCGCGACCTGAGCCAGCATGGCTACCAAGCCTCCGACGAGGTAGAAAACCAGGTATCGCCCCCGGCCCATCGCGTCTTCGATTTCCGGGGCAAAGGCCCACAAGAAAATCATGTTGCCGATGATGTGCGACCAGCTGGCGTGCATGAACATCGCCGTCAAAATCGTGATCCAATGATGGCCGGAAACAATCTGGGCGGGGATCAGCGACCACGCGGTCACAAACTCTTCCCCACCCATCAGCTCCCGTATAAAAACGATGACGTTCACGAGAATAATGAAGATGGTGACAACCGGGACGCTGCTTGGACGCCGCGATGCATCCTTTAACGGGATCAAGCCTCCCATCCGCTATTCCTCCATTCGCTGGGTCGACCGAAAAGCCGAGGACTACGCCGCCGCGGTTGTTGCCTTGCGCACTGCGAACGACAGCATGACGCGCGAAACTCCGCTGATGATCAGGCTCACACCGACCAGCGTGCCGATCGCCCACGCGGAACTTGACGGCCAGTGCACGTAGATCATCCCGCCCAACAGCAGTGTAATGAGGCCGTCGATCAGCAGCCAGCTCGACCCGCCCAGCGCGCGCAGATTGAAAAACAAAATGATCTCGAGCACGCCTTCGATCAGAAAAAGCACGGCCAGCAACAACGTAAGCGATGCCACTCCCGCCACCGGGTGGATGATCAGGTATGCGCCGAAGAACAAATAGGCGAGCCCCACCAGAACCTTCCAGATCATGCTGCCGGCTCCATGTGTGCGCACGCCAAGCATTACGTGAACCACGCCGGCCAGAACGATGAGCCAGGCTAGAAGCGTGCTGACGGCCACGGCAGCGAGAAACGGCGAACCGATCGCGACCATGCCGAAAATGATCAGAAGAACGCCCCACAGAATTGACAACGTCGAAGCTTGCCGCGCGATGTCCGCCGGACTGTGTTCTGCCATCGAGACCCCTCCTTGGGAAAATGGAGTAATCCTACCGCAAAAAGCGAATTGGTTGTAAAGCTTTCGGCAAAACTTCCGGCAGACCCTCCGAAATCGATCGTGTCGAGGGCCATGGCAGCTGGTCTATAATCGTGCCCACTCATGTCCCTGACCTCTGGCACGAAACTGGGCCCTTACGAAATTCAATCTCCGCTGGGCGCCGGCGGGATGGGCGAAGTCTATCGCGCTCGCGATACACGCCTCGGACGCGATGTCGCCATCAAAGTTCTTCCCGCACATTTGTCTGCCAACTCCGACCTGAGACAGCGTCTGGACCGCGAGGCCAAGGCCATCTCGTCGCTGAATCATCCTCACATCTGCACGTTGTATGACGTTGGCTCGCAGGATGGCGTCGACTTCCTGGTCATGGAGCACCTGGAGGGTGAGACACTCGCCGACCGCCTGGCCCGCGGCGCGATGCCGCTCGAAGAAGCGCTGAAGACCGCCATCGAAACTGCCGACGCGCTGGCCAAAGCGCACGCCCGCGGCATTGTGCATCGCGATCTGAAACCCGCCAACATCATGCTGGCGAAAAATGGACCGAAGCTGATGGACTTCGGCCTGGCGAAACCCGCGCCCGGCCTGAGTTCCGCCTCGGGCGCCGGACTGATGACTCCGACCACGCCAACCATGAGCGTGGCCGCGCTCAGCCGCACGGCATCGCCACTGACTGAAAAAGGCACGGTTGTCGGCACGTTTCAGTACATGGCGCCGGAAGTTCTGCAGGGCGCAGAGGCCGATGCACGATCCGACATTTTCAGCTTCGGCTGCGTGCTCTACGAAATGTTCACCGGCCGCCGCGCGTTTGAAGGCAAGTCGCAATTCAGCGTGCTGGGTGCGATCCTCGACAAAGAGCCGGCCCGCATTTCGACCGTGATGCCGAGTTCGCCGCCGCGGCTCGATGAAACCGTAGGGCGCTGCCTGGCGAAAAATCCCGAGCAGCGTTACGGCTGCATGCACGACGTTGCGATTCAGCTGCAAGGTTTGAGGGACGCCTCGCCGGAGGCCGCAGTGCCGGCCGCAGTGACGAGCGCCGGTTCGTCAAGGCCGATGAAGGGCAGTTCCCTACTGGCGTGGATCATCACTGGTGTTGCGACGCTCGTCGCGCTGAGCCTGGGAGCCGCTTACCTTTTCCAAACGCGCGCGCCGGCGGCGCTTGTCCGTTCCTCGATCCTCCCTCCGGCGGGTACAACGTTTTTGCTGATGGCCGTCGAGTCCGGTCCGCCCGTGCTGTCGCCCGACGGCTCGCGACTGGCTTTCACGGCCCGCGATGAAAAAGGCAAGGTGATGATGTACGCGCGCGCGCTGAGTTCCTCGACCGCGCAGCCCTTGACCGGAACCGACGACGCCATGTATCCCTTCTGGTCGCCCGACAGCCGCGAGATCGGTTTCTTTGCTGGCGGCAAGTTGCGCCGCATTGACGCCGCCGGCGGACCTCCGCAGACCGTCTGCGACGCCAGCAACGGCCGGGGTGGCGCGTGGAGCAAAGACGGCGTCATCGTATTTACCGCCACCACAAGCTCCGCCCTGCTGCGCGTACCCGCCAGCGGCGGCACTCCCGAGCCAGCCTCGAAGCTCAACCAGGCCGGCGGAGAAAACAGCCACCGCTGGCCTTTCTTCCTTCCCGACGGCAAACACTTCCTCTATTGGATGCGAAACTCTCAGGGCGTATCGGGCCACGCGCTGATGGTGGGAGAACTGGGCTCTTTGCAGGGTAAAGAATTGATGAAGAGCGAGACCATGGCGGCATTCGCCGCCGGAAGTTTGCTGTTCACGCGCGAGCAGACGTTGATGGCGCGTCCCTTCAATCTGCGCACCCTGGAAATGATCGGAGAGGCGGTTCCGATCGCTGAGCACGTCGCCGTCAATGACGCCGTCAGTCGTCCTATTTTCTCGGCCTCGGAGAATGGAACCCTGATATACGAGGCCGGCGAGACTGCGGGGAGCTGGAACCTGCGGTGGGTCGCAAGGGACGGAAAGCCCGTCGATGCGGTCGGCGGCCCAGACCGCTATTTCTATCCCGCACTTTCCCCCGATGGCTCCCGGCTGGCGGCCAACCTTTTCAACGGCGCACAAGGTACCCAAGCCATCTGGATTTTCGACCTGGCCCGCGGTACCAAGACGCGGCTCACCTTCGGAAATGCCAGTCAGGTCGGGCCGACTTGGTCACCCGACGGGAAGACGATTTACTATCAGTCCAACGTAACCGGAGCATTCCATATCTATTCCCGGCCAGCCGACGGAAGCGGCTCGGAACAACCGGTAACCGAAAGCCAGGATGCCGAGGAGGCCTTTCCGAACGCCGCCCCCGACGGACGATACATGGTCTTTTCCAGACGCAAGCCTGGGCAACCCTCAGACCTTTATGTGATGCCGTTGTTTGGCGATCGCAAAGCCATCCCGATTGTCCAAAGTTTGTTTATTAAGAGCGGCGCTACCGTCTCGCCCGACGGAAGATGGCTGGCCTACAACACCAACGAGTCGGGACGGCACGAGGTTTATCTCACGTCGTTTCCGGCGGGTGGCGCCAAGTGGCAGGTCTCGACCAACGGCGGATCCGCCGCCCGCTGGCGCAAGGACGGCAAGGAATTATTCTTCCTCGATCCCACCGACAGCATCGTCGCCGTCGACGTCAACGCCTCCGGCAACGCCCCGCAATTGGGCGTGCCCCACGCTCTGTTTCAGGCCAGCGCCATCCAACGGCAAAACGGCCCGTTCGATGTAACCGCGGACGGCAAGAAGTTCCTGGTCAACGTCGGCAGTCTGAAAGAAGGCAGTGATCCACTGACGCTCGTGCTCAACTGGACGGCGGAATTGAAGAAGTAGGACGCCTCTTTCGCCTCGCTGCGGGACATGTCGAATCAGAATTAAAACACGATCGGGATGTATCCTCCGCGCGGCCTCGTCAGATACACTGACCAACGACCATGACCAACATCCTCTCGCGACGCAGCTCGCTTTCGGCAACTCTTCCTGTCACGCTTTTCCTGACCGCAGTTCTCCTGACGGTAGTTTCTCCGATCGCGGCCCAGGCGCAGAACCCTCCCGCCCAGCCCACCACGCCCAAGATGTTTGCGGCGCCGGCAGCCTCCGCGGCTGACCAGGCGAACTTTCCGCCGCAGTTGCTCGACGAACTTTCCGCGATCAAGACCGCCGCGCTCACAGACGACTACGCTTTCCATCAACTGGCTCATTTGACTGAGAACATCGGCCCACGCCCCAGCGGATCCCTGCAGGCAAAAGCTGCCGTGGAGTACGTTGCCGCGGAGTTGCGCAAGCTCGGCTTGGACGTCCAGCTCGAAGAAGTAAAAGTTCCCCATTGGGTTCGCGGCGCCGAAACCGCGGAGCTCACCGAGTACCCGGGCCAGGCCGCGGGCACCACGCAGAAGGTCGTCCTCACCGCGCTGGGCGGAAGCACGTCCACGCCAGCCGACGGCACCACGGCCGACGTGGTCGTGGTCAATAACTTCGACGAATTGAAAGCTCTCGGCCGCGACAAGGTCGCCGGAAAGATCGTCCTGTTCAACGAACTCTTCGACAAGCGAAAAGCCGCGGCCGGCCTGGCCTTCGCGGCCTACGGTGAGGCCGTGCGCTATCGCGCAGCCGGCCCGCGCGCAGCGGCCGAACTAGGCGCAGTCGCCGCTCTGGTCCGCTCGGTCGGAAATGCTGATTTCCGCTTGCCTCATACAGGATTCTCCGTCCCCGCCGGCATTCCTGCAGGCGCCGTCACTGCGGAAGACGCCGACCTGATCGCCCATCTCTCCGCGCAGGGTAAAGTCCGCATGCGGCTTATTCTGACCCCCCAAAAACTCCCCGACGCGACCAGTTACAACGTCATCGCCGACGTGAAGGGCAGCGAGCATCCCGAGCAAATCGTCGTAGTCTCGGGACATCTTGATTCCTGGGACCTGGGCACGGGCGCTATCGACGACGGTGCCGGCGTCGTGGTCGCCATGGAGGCGGCCGAGATTGTACAGAAACTGCACCTCCACCCCAAACGCACGCTGCGCGTGATTGCCTGGATGGACGAAGAAAACGGCGGCTCCGGCAGCCAGAGATATACCAAGGATCATTCCGCCGAAATCAGGAACCACGTGGCCGGCATCGAAAGCGATTCCGGCGCAGCCCATCCGCTCGGCTTCGAAGTAAAGATGACTCCGCACGCCGCGGAACTTCTGCGTCCGGTGCAGGAAATCCTGCAAAGCTTCGGAGCCAATGTCGTTCAGCCCAGCAGCTATGCGCCCGGAGCCGACATTTCCGACATGTCGGAAGCCGGCGTGCCCACGCTCGGCCTGCTGCAGGATGGCCGCACCTATTTCAATTACCACCACACCGCCGCCGACACGCTCGACAAAGTGGTTCCCGCCGAGTTGCGCGAGAACGCCGCCGCCATGGCCGTTATGGGATACGCTCTGGCCAGCATGAAAGACCCACTGCCGCGATAGCCTCCGCAGAAGATGTCATCCTGAAAAGCTGGCGCAAGCCAGCTCGAAGGACCCTACGTCGGCCGGAAGTCACGATGAAGTGTACGGGTCCATCGACGCCCTTGCCGTCCTGCCATCGTCTCGTGCGCTTCACCCGCATCGTCAGATCCCTCACCGCGGCTTCGCCGCGGTGAGGGATGACATCGAATCGGGATGTTCGTAAGTTAGCTATCGCCCCGATCTCTACAGCCTTACCCCTGTTGACGCATCATAATTTGCGCGCTTATCATCTTCGTTTGGCCCCATCGTCACGGACGCCTCCGGGAGGAGGCGTCTCAGAGTTTGATGGGGGATCGGGAGACCCAGAGTTTTACGTGACCTATGGATAAGAAGAAGTTGGAAGCCTTTAGAAAGCGTTTAGAGACCCGGCAGCAGGAGTTGCGCCGCACCGTGAACCGCACTCAGGCCGACGGCCGGTCCGCGGACGAAGACACCGCGCAGGATATCGCCGACCGCGCGGCCAGTTCCTACACCAAGGAATTCCTGTTCAGCCAGAGCAACAACGATCGCCAGACGCTGCAGATGGTCGATAAGGCTCTGGCTCGCATTCGCGAAGGCAGCTTCGGCGAGTGCATCCACTGCGGAAAAGAAATCAACGCCAAGCGCCTGGAAGCGGTGCCCTGGACGCGCCACTGCATCGAATGCCAGGAAAAGCTGGAGCAGGGCTTGCTGGAAGAAGCTCCGCGTTGAAGATAGATTCGTTGTGAAAAACGCCGCCGAAAAAATCGGCGGCGTTCGTGTTTTAGCTGGCACTAAAATAAATCCTGTCATCCTGAGCGAAGCGAAGGACCTGTAGTTTGCTGTCGACAGCACACTGCATAGGTCCTTCGCTTCGCTCAGGATGACAAAGCATCAGGATGACGGCGCAGATTTAATTCGTCGGCTTCATCGAGCCGGCGTCCGGCGCTTCTGCTCCCGGCATCAGGTTCTTCAGCCGGGCCCTGCGCTGCTCCTCCAGTTCAGGATGCGGCAACGGCTTGCGAGGCAGCATCTGGTCGCGCATCGCCGTGTTGTAGACGAAGATTGCTTCGACCACCGCTGCCTGCGCCAGATCTTCCGGCTGCAGCCGCTCGTACGTATCCATGTTGGAGTGGTGCGTGCGCGATCCGTAATCCAGCGAATCCTGAATAAACTGGAAGCCCGGGACGCCCACCGAGTCGAACGCTTCGTGATCGGTTCCGCCGGTGTTGCGCATGGTGATCGTGCCCACGCCAAGATCGCTCAATGGCGCCATCCACTGCTGGAAAATCGGACCGACGGCTGCATTCTCCTGCAAATAGATGCCGCGAATTTTTCCCGTGCCGTTGTCCAGATTGAAGTATCCGGAAATTTTCTGCTGCTCCGGTTTCAACTCAACCGGCCCGGCCGGCTTGCGCAAAAAGTCCGGCAGCTTCACCTGGTCGGGCGCGGTCGAGAGCGGTACGAACCCGAAATGCTGTTTGACATATCCGTAGGACCCAAATTCCCCTTCCTCCTCGCCTGTCCACAAGCCGACGCGGATGGTCCGCCGCGGCTGCACGTGCAGGGCATTGAAAATGCGCATCACTTCCATTGCAACAATCGTTCCCGCGCCGTTATCGGTAGCGCCGGTCGCAGACGCCCACGAATCCAGGTGTCCTCCGACCATCACCACTTCGTCTTTCAGCTTAGCGTCGGTGCCAGGAATTTCCGCGATGGTGTCGAACCCGTGCTCGTGATCGCCGGTGAATTCCGCTTCCACGTCCATCTCGACCGAGACGGGCACGTTCGCCTTGAGCAGCCGGTAGACGCGGCCGTAATTCTCAATCGCCATCACCACAATCGGAAGCGGCTCGGCGTGCTCGCGCTGATAAGCGAACCAACCCATCCCGGTACCGCCATCGTCGAAAATAGTTCCACCCGATCCTCCATTGTTGCGGCCATCGCGGCTCGGCACCACAATCCCGGCCGCGTGCTCGGCGGCGAAAAACGCTCCCGCGTGCTCGCGAAATTCCAGCCGCTTGATGAACGTCGCGAAACGGTCCTCCTGTTCTCCGATGTGCACCGGATATTCGGCGAGCGCCTTCAGATTGGCGTCGTCGCGGCGTTCGAACAGCGGCTTGTCGACCGGCTTCACGTCGCGCATTTCGCCGAAGAAAATAATCTTGCCCTCCAGCTTGCCCTTGTACTTCTCCAGATCCTTCTCATCCTTCGCGTCCACCCAAATCGCGCGCCCGTTCACCGGTCCATGGCTCGACGCCGACCAGGGCAGCGCCTGCGCGATGAACACCGCCGTGTCGGGCGCCGACATGCGCACCCACGCGTTCAGCTGCCGCCAACCCATTCCGAACTCCCCCCAATCTTCGAGGTGGGCGTTGCTGCATCCCATGGCGGTGAGTTGGTCGCGCGTCCATTCATTGGCACGCTTCAGATTGGGCGACCCGGTCAGCCGCGCCCCAATCCCATCCATCAGGGCCGAGCCGAACTCCATCACGTGCGAGTGCGCAAGCCCCTCTTCACGGATGCGCTGGTACATGTTCAAATCCAGATTCTCGGTCGCCGGCTGCGGCAGTTCGTACGAGGGCTTGGCAGCTTCATCAGCCTTCGCGTCTTTGGATTTCTTCTCTGCCGCCGACGCGGAAAAGCTGACGCACAGCACGAGTACAAGAGTGGGGAAAAGATATTTGTGGGATGGCATGTCGTTGGTTCCTCTCAGAAGCGGAGAAAAGACTAGCAGATTGTTGTGACGATGTTCAAAGACGAACCGGGATCTCCGCCACCTTTGCGGCATCGTGGTTAATCACTGGCAATTAGGTTGTGGCTTAATTTGAGGTTGAGACTCACGAATTCGCCGACCGATGTCATCCCGCAGGAGCGCTCCAAGCCCTCCGGAGGGACCCTACGAAACCAGGACATCTGCGGTGCCGATGCGAGGAGCGCCTGCACGGCATAAAGCGCAGGCGTTCCTATCCACAGCATCAGGAGCGTCAGCCGACGTACGGTCCCTCGCCCGGCTGTCGCCGCGCTCAGGATGACATTCGACCTGAGTTGAAATTGAGCCACTGCCGGCAATTCCCCACTTTTGACGCCCCGTTTTCCCCCTGTTAAACTGCTAGTTTGTCTTAATAATTCAACCGCCCTACCGTACTCATCAGAAGGGAAGTCCGTGCGCGCAGAAACCCGCCATCAACTGAAGCAGGACGCGTTCAGCCGTGTGACACTTGACGCCGCCGAGAAAACGGCGCATTGGACGGTCGAGCACCGGTCCACCGTCATCATTTCGACCGTAGTGGTCGCCATCGTTCTGGCCGCCGGCATCGGCGGATGGTATTACCTGAACGCGCAGGACGAAAAAGCCAGCCTCGAACTCGCGCAGGCCGTGCGCACCATGGAGATGCAGCTGCGTCCGGTGGGCGCGCCCGAGCAACCCGACTTCCCGACGTTCACTTCCGCCAAAGATCGCTCCCTGGCTGCCCAGAAAAAGTTTCAGGAGATCGTCGACAAGTATCCCCACACCCGCACCGCCGATATGGCCCATTATTTTCTGGGAGTGACCGCGGTGAACTTGCAGGACAACGCCGCCGCCGAGCGCAATTTCAAGGAAGTCATTTCCTCCGGCAGCCGCGAAGTCGCGTCCGTGGCCAAGTCGGCCTTGGCCTCGCTGTATGGCCAGACCAACCGCGTGAAAGAAGCGGTCGCGCTCTGCCAGGAGCTGGTCAACAAGCCCACGGTTTCGGTGAGCAAAGTTAGTGCGGAGTTGCAGTTGGCCGAACTCTACCAGAACTCCAACCAGCCGCTCGACGCCAAGCGCCTTTACGAGCAGATCAAGAAAGAAAATCCAGGAGCCGAAGTGAGCCAGCTCGTCACGCAGAAATTAGCCGAGCTGAAATAAGCGCTCCAACGCCGTCCCTCTGCCATTCCCCTTTCTGCGCAGGTTGAGTACCATGTTGTCCAGCTTTCAAAACTTACAACTGGACCTCCATGGCAGACATCACACTCCGCGTTAACGGCAGTGAAAAGAAAGTCAGCGTTTCTCCCGAGACCCCTCTCCTCTGGGTTCTGCGCGACACCCTCGAACTTACCGGAACAAAATTTGGATGCGGCGCGGGATTGTGCGGCGCTTGCACGGTACACGTCGAGGGCAACCCGATCCGCTCCTGCTCGACTCCGGTGTCGCAGGTCGCGGGCAAGAACGTCACCACCATTGAAGGACTGGGAACCGGCGGACTGCATATCTTGCAGGCGGCATGGATCGCGGAAGAAGTTCCGCAATGCGGCTACTGCCAGACGGGGCAGATTATGTCGGCCGCGGCCCTGCTTGCAAAAACGCCTCATCCAACCGACGAAGAAATCACCGCTGCGATGAACGGCAACCTGTGCCGCTGCGGAACCTATGAACGGATTCGCAAGGCGATTCATCGTGCCGCAGGAAGCGCCGCCGGAAACGGAGGTGCACGATGAGCCCACTTTCCCGCCGTGAATTCGTGGCCGCCGGAGTCGCCGCCGGGGCCGGCCTGGTGGTCGGCTTCTACCTGCCGCATCGCGGAAAATCGCAGTCAGAATTCTTCTCGCCGAACGCCTATCTGCGCATCACGCCCGACAACAAAATCACGATTGTCGTCGCACGCTCTGAAATGGGACAGGGCGTCCGCACCGCGCTGCCCATGATCCTGGCGGAGGAACTTGAGGCCGACTGGAAGCAGATTGAAATCGAGCAGGCCGGAGCCAGCACGCTCTACGGCGATCAGGGCACGGGAGGAAGCGCGAGCATCCACACCACTTGGGATCCCATGCGCAAGGCCGGCGCCGCCGCGCGCGAAATGCTGATCTCAGCCGCGGCGTTGACCTGGGACGTTCCGCGATCGACCTGCACTGCGGAAAATAGTCAGATAAAGCACGCAGCAACGAACCGAAGCTTGAGCTATGGAGAACTTGTAGCGAAGGCCGCGACTTTGCCGATTCCGACCGACGTACCGCTCAAACAGAGCAAAGATTACAAGATCGTGGGCCAGCGCCTCCCACGGCTTGACACACCCGCCAAGGTGAGGGGCGAAGCGGTATTCGGCATCGACTTCCGCATGCCTGGAATGAAATTCGCACTGCTCTCGCGAAGCCCGGTCATCGGCGGGAAAGTGTCGGCCTTCGACGACAAAGAATCGAAGAAAATTGCTGGCGTCAGTTATGTGGGGAAGGTCGGCGACTCGGCCGTCGCGGTAGTCGCCGACAGCGTGTGGGGCGCGATGGAAGGCCGCCGCATGCTGAATATCACGTGGAACGACGGCCCGAACAAAGACCTGAATACCGCAGAAGTTATGGCGTCGTTGAAGCAGGGCGCGTCGAATAAAGGTACGAACCTATATTCTGTTGAAGCCCCGGTGAAAGGCGGCGGACGTAAGTTCTCGGCTTGGTACACCTTGCCTTTCATGGCTCATGCTCCCATGGAACCGGGAAATTGCACGGCGCACTATCAGGGGACGAAGTGTGAACTGTGGGCGCCGACGCAGGTTCCGCAGGATTGCCGTGACTCGGTGGCGACGGCGGTCGGCCTTGATCCCGATCAAGTAAAAGTTAACGTCACGCTGATGGGCGGAGGATTTGGCCGGCGGTTGGAGCACGACTATGCGGTCGAGGCCGCGCTGGTGTCGAAGGCGATCAACGCTCCGGTGAAAGTCATCTGGACCCGCGAGGACGACATGCGGTTCTCCACTTACCGTCCGGCAAGCCTGCACCAGCTTTTCGCGGTAGTGGATGGAGCGGGATATCCGGTTGGACTAACGCATCGCCTGATCGCGCCGTCAATCAGCGGACAGAAAGGACAGCCGACTCCCGGCGGAGTCGATCCCGACCTGCCCGACGAAGCCGGCCCGGTCTACGGCATTCCCAACTACACGATCGAGTCCGTGGTGACTGAAACGCCCGTCCCGCTGGGTTGGATGCGGTCGGTCTACGCCCTGCAGGCGGCGTTTGCACTGGAAAGCTTCATCGACGAACTCGCCGTCGCGGCGGGAAAAGATCCGCTGCAGTACCGGCTGCATCTGCTGGCGAAAGATCAGGACTTGCAGTACTTCACGAGCACCTGGAAAACCGCCCGCATGCGCGGCGTGCTGCAACTGGCCGCCGAAAAGGCGGGATGGGACAAGCCGCTTCCCGCCGGCCATTATCGCGGCATCGCCTGCTTCGGCTGCTTCGCGTCGTACATGGCTGAAGTAGTCGAGATCACTATGGAGAGCGAGAACGCCCAGCCGCGGGTGGATCGCGTGGTGGCCGTGGTCGACTGCGGTCAGGTCGTGAATCCCAGCATTCTGGAGCAGCAGATTCAGGGCGGAATTGTCTACGGGCTGTCGAACGCCCTGCGCGCCAAGATCACCATCGAGAAAGGCCGCGTGGTGCAAGGCAACTTTGATGACTACGCGCCGCTGCGCCTGGAGGAAACTCCCACGGTCGAAGTCTATGCCGTGCCGAGCGTGGAGTTCCCGACCGGGATTGGCGAACCGTCAGTTCCGCCAATCGCGCCCGCGCTGTGCAACGCGATTTATGCGGCAACGAAGAAAAGAATTCGCGCACTGCCAATTCTCAACTCGTAATGCCGTCTCTTTGCTTTCGCATCACAAGTCGTCCCTGTCATCCTGAGCGGAGCGAAGGACCTGTGCAGTTGACGGCGAGCGCATAGGTCCTTCGCTTCGATCAAGATGACAATGGCTTAAGGGATTGCATTCCCAAAGGAGTCCGCGATGATTCGCAAGGCGATTTCGGCCATTTTATTTCTCGCTGCAATTCCGTTCACTCTAGCTCAAACGGCGGCTCCGTCTTCGGTCCCGGCCGCACGCCTGGCGCACATTCGCCACGGCATCAATCTGAGCGGATGGTTCGCACAGGTCTACGGCCCCGCGGGATACTCCAAAGAACATCTGCAGAATGGGGAAACGCCGGCCGACATGGCGTTGATCAAGTCGGCCGGCTTCGATCACGTTCGTCTCAGCATCAACCCGCAGCCGATGATGGATGCCGCTCGCCATCACGACGGCGGCGCGGAATATTTCGGCTATCTCGACGCCGCGGTCAAAATGATTCTGGATGCGGGCCTCGCGGTCGAACTCGACATGCATCCCGATTCCGACTTCAAAGCCCGCCTGGCGAAAGAAGACGAATTCGTCGAGCGCTTCGCCGATTTCTGGACCGTAGTGGCGCAGCGCTACGGATCATCCTCGTGGGATCAGGACCGCGTGTTCTTCGAAATCCTCAACGAGCCGGAGATGCGCGACGCCTACCGTTGGTACGGCGTGGAAGCCAAGCTGGCCGCGGCGATTCGGCGAGGCGCTCCGAAGAATACGATCATCGACGCCGGCGCGCGCTGGGACGACGATGACGACATGGTTTTCCTTGAGCCGCTCGCCGACACCAACGTCATTTACGTTTTTCATTTCTACGAGCCGCACATTTTCACGCATCAGGGCGCGACCTGGGGAGCGTATTACTGGCACTGGCTGAAGGGTCTGCATTATCCTTCGTCGCCGGAAAATGCCGCTCAGGTCGCGACGCTTCTGCCCGAGGCGCGCGATCGTTATCAAGTCATCCGCTACGGCCAAGATCACTGGGACGCCGCGCGGATCGAAGCGGAAATCAATCAGGCCGCCGACTGGGGCAAGCAACACGGCGTGCCGCTGATCTGCAATGAGTTCGGAGTGTTCCGCGATTTCTCCGAGCCGCAAGATCGCAACGCGTGGATCAAAGATGTCCGCACGGCGCTCGAGCGCCACAACATCGGCTGGGCCATGTGGGACTACGACGGCAACTTCGGCGTGGTCACGAAGAAAGACGGCAAAACCACGCTGGATGAGAGCACGGCGAAGGCTCTCGGACTGCGCTGAGAATTGAGAGGCCGATCAGAATGCGCCCAACCACTTCACGGGAAAGCGCGCGGCCATTGCGTTGGCCAGGCGTTCGTCGGCGGTGATCAATTTGGTCTTCGATTGCATGGCCAAAGCGACGTACAGGCTGTCGTAGACCGTCCGACCATAGGTCACCGCCAAGTCCAAGGCTTGCGGCACGAGGTCGACGGATGCGAGCGTTGCGATGTCGAGGTCGCGCATGAAAGAAATCGCTGACGCTGCATTGTCCGCAGAAAGCTCGCCTCTGCGGACTGCTTTCCACAATGCATTTGCCAGCTCCACCCAGAACAGGTCAGGCACCAGAAATCTGATTTCATCGCGCCGACTCGAAGCCAGCAGTTCCTCTGCCTCTGCTACCAACTCTTCCCGCCCAGAGGGCAAGCACCACTTTACGGCAACGCTGGCGTCAACCACGACGCTGGTCACCGTTCTCGATCCTCACGAATCATTTCTTCCGCCGATGGAAACGGACCTGGGCTGAGCGGCTGCATGGCACGCAGGCGAGCTAATCCTTCGAAAGCCTTACGCCGTCGCTTCAGCTCTTCCTCGGTCGGAATATGCTGCTGCAGGAGCTCAATCACTTCGGCTGCAATCGACTTGCGGTTCGCGCGGGCCCGCTTGCGCAGGGCTTTGTAAATCTCGTCCGGGACGTTTTCAACGTAGAGGGTTGCCATAGGGAACTCCTAGGATAAGTCTAGCATATCGCTATGCTGCTGGATCACTAGATTTCTTGACACATCCGCTCCCTGCCCTTTATCCTAAGTCTTGCTCCTTGCGGCACTTACGCCTCTTGGCGTGCTTCCGCGAGCCTGGGTTGACGCACACTTGAGTTAGCCCGACTGGGTTGTCGTTGACGCGGAGGTTTCGCAATGTTCCTGGACATCCATGAATTGGAACGCCATCCTCTGGATTTCGAGGAGGTCTTTCAGCCCGGGGTCATCGACCTGGGGGGCGAAGCCCGGCAGCGCACGCCGCTGAAAACCAGCGGGCGCGCCGAACTGGTTGCAGAGCATCACGGCAAGCATGAGGTCATTCAGGACATCCGCCTGCGCGGGCGGTTGTCGGCAGGGCTCGAATTGCAATGTGCCCGCTGCCTGGAGCCGGTGCCGCAGGAAGTAACGCGCGAGTTCGAATTGCTGTACCGGCCGCTCGGGGCCGACGCCGGCCGCGACGAGCTTTCGGTGACCGACGCGGAAGCCGAGATCGGCTATTATCAGGGCGACGGAATTCTGCTGGAAGACGTTTTACGCGAGCAGGTGCTGCTGGCCTTGCCGCTGAAAGTGACCTGTCGCGAAGATTGCCGCGGCCTGTGCGTGCATTGCGGCAAGAATTTGAATGAGGAACAGTGTTCCTGCACGACCGCTGTGGTCGATCCGCGGTGGACGGCGCTGCGCGAGATTCGCAGCAAGTTGGAGCACTGAGTGAAAGCTGCAGCTATCAGCCGTCAGCTTTCAGCGATTCAAAAGCAAGTTCGATTTAAACTGAAAGCTGACTGCTGAGAGCTGACAGCTTCTTTCAAAAGGAATTCAAGACCATGCCTAATCCGAAACGGCGACACTCCCAGAAACGCACTTCCACCCGGCGGGCTCACGACTTTCTAAAGGGACCCAGCCTTTCCGAATGCCCCAACTGTCACGAGAAAAAAATGCCGCACCGCGCCTGCTCCAAATGCGGCTACTATAAGGGCCGCGAAGTCCTCGACGTGAAAGAAGCGGGCTAGCTTAACACACCATGCCTAGCGTCATCGCGCTGGATGCGATGGGATCGGACCGCGCTCCCAAGCCTGAGATTGAGGGCGCCATTCTCGCGTCGCGTCAATACGGCCTACGCGTGCTGCTCGTCGGTCCGGAAGACGTGGTCAAAGCAGAATTCGACCGCCATTCCGCGGCCGCCCGTCTGCCGATCGAAATCGTCCACGCCAGCGAATTCATCACCATGGAAGACAAGGTGGACGCGATTCGCGGCAAGCGCGATTCCTCCATGCGCGTGGGTTTGCGCATGGTGCGCGAAGGCCAGGCCGCGGGCTTCGTGACTGCAGGCAACACCGGAGCGGCCATGGCCACGGCGAAAGTGGTGCTGGGCGCGGTTCCCGGCGTGGATCGTCCCGCGCTGGCCGCGGTTTTTCCCACCGCTCCCGGAAATCCTGCCCTGCTGCTCGACGTTGGCGCAAACGTCGACTGCACTCCACAGAATCTCGAACAATTCGCGGTGATGGGCGACGTTTATTTTCGGGCCATGTATGGAAGAAAAGCTGGAACGGGCGGGCCGCGCGTCGGGCTGCTCTCCATCGGCGAAGAAGAAAGCAAAGGCAACGCACTCACCCTCGAATCGTTTCAACTGCTCAAGCAGCTTCCGCTCAATTTTGTAGGCAACGTGGAAGGCCGCGATCTTTATAACGGGAAAGTCGACGTAATTGTCGCCGACGGATTCGTGGGCAACGTGGCGTTGAAAATTTCCGAAGGCGTGGCCAACCTGGTACGCACGGCGTTGAAAGAGTCGCTGAAGGCGACCATCACGCGTCAAGTGGGCGCTCTGCTCTCGCGTAGCGCCTTCATCGATTTCAAGAAGCGCCTCGATCACACTGAATATGGCGGCGCGCCGCTGCTTGGCGTGAAAGGCGCCTGCATCATCACGCATGGCTCGTCGAACGCCAATGCCATCAAGAACGCGGTGCGCGTGGCGGCGGAATTTTCCGAACGCGGCATTAACGGATCGATCGAGCGCGGCCTGGCGGCAGTGCGCCCAGCGGCGGTGTTGTAATTGTGTAATTGTGTAATTTGGTAATTGAGTAATTGAAAGGCCAAAGCTCCGCTCTTGAAATTACCCAATTACTAAATTCCCCAATTACTCAATCATTCCAATGACTGAAAACATAATCGCGCTGTTGTTCCCCGGCCAGGGCTCGCAGGCCGTCGGCATGGGCAAAGATCTGTTCGAGAAGTATCCTCTCGCCCGGCAAACATTCGAGGAAGCCGACGACGCACTCGGCTACAAGCTTTCCACTCTGTGCTTTGAAGGCCCCGAAGACCAGCTTCGCCTGACCGAGATCACGCAGCCAGCGATTTTGACCGTGTCGATCGCGGCTTTGCGCGTTCTGGAAACGCGCATTCCCAAGCCGTGTTACGTCGCCGGCCACAGTCTCGGCGAATATTCCGCGCACGTGGCTTCTGGGACGTTCAGTTTTTCCGCTGCCGTCCGCGCAGTTCGCAACCGCGGCAAATATATGCAGGAAGCCGTCCCAGTAGGCGTGGGCGCAATGGCCGCCGTCCTCGGCATGGACGCGGAAAAGGTCGCCGCCGTCTGCCACGACGCGGCGCAGGGCGAAGTTTGCGAACCAGCCAACCTCAATTCTCCGGAGCAGATCGTCATCTCCGGCAATACGGCTGCGGTCGAGCGCGCCGCCAAGCTAGCCGACGAGCGCGGCGCCAAGCGCGCCAAACTCTTGCCCGTCAGCGCACCTTTCCATTGTTCGCTGATGAAGCCGGCCCAGGATCGTCTGCAAGCCGATCTCGACGCCCTCCACCTGCAGAAGCCGGTCTATCCCGTCGCCTGCAACGTCGACGCCGCACTCGTAACCGACGATCTCCGCGCCCGCGACACGCTCGTCCGGCAGGTCACGGGGTCGGTGAAGTGGGAGCAGTGCGTGCGCCTGCTGATTGCGCAGGGCATGCGAACGTTCATCGAAGTCGGCCCGGGAAAAGTTCTCTGCGGATTGATGCGGCAGATCGACCGCTCGAAGACCTGCCTGAATGTCAGCGACGACGTCACGCTATCGAAGGCGCTGGAATCGCTCGCATAGGCGCCTGTGTAATCTTTAGTTGTACCCGCTCAGCGAAAGAGCAACTCGCAGGGCGGGTAGCTGAGCGTGTGGTCCGCTTTTTCCACCCAGACCTGCGCGTGTTCGGTGCGGTTGTTCACGATCACATCCACCACCACGCCACTGCCGCCGCCGGGGCAGGTGCTGGCTCCGTAAACTTTGTGGGTCTTGATCAGTCCCCACTCGCCGCCCGGGCCCCAGTCGCTGTAAAACTCGTTGAACGGATATTTCGGATGATTCTGCGGGTGCTGCTGCCACTGCGGATCCTGCATCCAGATGCTGTAAGCGGTCTTGTAATCCTGTGCCTGCAGGGCTGCGAAGAATTTCCCCACCAGGTGTTCTTCAGGCCAGTAGCGATTCCACCAGACCACGCCGGCCACGATCAACAAGATGGCGACTATCGAAATGATTCGCAGGTTCCGTCGCCGCGCTTTTTGCGAGTCGTACTCTTGAGCGTCCAGAAGTGTCATACCTCTCTAGCATAACGGACACGGCGGACAAGTCAAAAGTTCCCGCGAAAAGATTGAGAAACTGGAAATTTGGTATTGAGAACTTTTCGAACGAAATGCGTCTTCCGGGTTCTCAATTACTCAATTACCAAATTACGCAATTCCTCAATTCTTCAGAGGGTTCGCTTGAATAACGGGATCGCGATACCCAGCGTCACCGCGGCGAAAATGGAAAGGAAGAGCATGTCTCCCCACACCGCGGAGAATGTCGTTTCCTTGAGCAGCAAGCACTTGAAGCCATCGACCGCATAGGTAAACGGGTCGCACCTGGCGATGAACCGCAACCACGGCGGGAACGCCTGAATGGGATAGACTGCGCCGCTGGGAAAAAATAGCAGCGTGTTCAGAATGCCGAACATAGCCCGCGGCACCAGCGGATCCTCAATGCGCACCATCAACAGAAACATCATGGTGTTGAAGGCCAGCGACGTCAGCAGGATCATGATGAGCAGACCCAGGTCGGTGAGGGGATTGAAGATCGTTCCCACCCCCGCGATCATGCAGCCAATGACCACGATGATCACGCCGGTCATGACGGCCTTGATCGCCCCGGCAAGATTCAGCCCCAACACGAGTTCGAGTTTCGTAATCGGCGTCACCAGGTAACCTTCGTGCACGCCGCGGGCCTTGTCGTCGATGTAGAGCATTCCGCCGCCGATCATCACCGACACAAACATGGCCAGCGCCAGCGAACCCGGCAGCAGGTATTTCATGTATTCGATGTAAGGATAAAGTTCGACGATGTCGAGCGCAGTCTGCCGCAGAATGCGGGGCGAGACCGTCGGCTGGTTCAGCGCGTTGGTCAGATCGCTCAACTCACTCTCGACTGCCGAGCTCATGAAATTGTCGCTGTTGTCCACAACCAGCGCGATGCGCGGATGATTCTCCTCGTACACGCGGCGCGAAAACTGCGGCGGAATGATGAGGGCGCCTTCCAGTTTGCCGTTTCGCACATCCGCCACGGCCTGCTTATCGTCGTCATAGTAGACCGGGACAAAGGTGCGAATGTTCGCTCTCACCGAGTCAAAGGCTTCGCGGACTCGCAACGCCTGCGGACCGCCGTCCTGGTCGACGATGGCGACCCGGGCATCCCGAATTTTTCCCCCGAACGCGCTGCCCAGAATAATCAACTGCACCAGAGGAAAAATCATCGATGCCAGCATCAGCGCCGGCGAGCGGAAGAACTTGCGCATCTCGCGCTCGACAATGGCCATCATTCGATTCATAAGAACCCCGCAATTCGGCTTCCGGCGTTCGGCTGCCGGTTTTGTGACCGCAACTTTCCGGAAGCCGGACGCCGAAAGCCGGAAGCCTCGCCGTCGTTCACGGCTGCAGTCCCGGCCGCTGCGGCATCACAAACGCGTACGCTTTTTGCAGTTCGTCGCGCAGCTGTCTTCCCGTGTAGTGCACGAAGACGTCGTCAAGCGTCGTGTTCTGCACCGAAAGCGACTTCACCGGAACTTTGTTTTGCACTGCCATCTCGACCAGTTCGGTAGTAGTGCGCGACCCGTTACCGGTGAGCACGCGAAACATGCCCGCGCCTTCGTGCTGCACCGAGGTGACTTCGTTGAGCGCGTGCAGGCGCTGCTCCCAGTCAGCGGGAGGATTTTCGAACTGCGCTTCTATCACGTTCGATCCCGGCACGCTGGCCTTGAGCGCGCTGGGCGCGTCGAGCGCAACCAGCTTGCCGTGATCGACAATCGCGATGCGATCGCACAACCGGTCGGCTTCATCCATGTAGTGCGTCGTGATCAGAATCGTCAGCTGCCGGTGTTCCTTAATGTTGCCCAGCATTTCCCATACGGCAACACGCGACACCGGATCGAGGCCAGTCGTCGGCTCATCCAGAAAAAAGATGCGGGGATGGTGCACCAGGCCGCGCGCAATTTCGAGCCGCCGCCTCATGCCGCCAGAAAGTGTCTTCGTGGCCGCGTCGCGCCATTTTGTCAGGTCTACCAACTCCAGCAGTTCGTCGATCGACTTCTTGCGCTCCTTCGCCGGAACGTCGTACAGCTTGGCATAAATATTCATGTTCTCTTCAACGGTCAGGTCAAGGTCGCTGGTGAGCGCCTGCGGAATCACGCCGATCATGCGCCGCGCCGCGTTCGGCTCCTTGGCCACGTCATGTCCGGCGATGCGCGCGAATCCGGAAGTAATCGGGATGAGCGTGGTCATCATCCGGATCAGCGTCGACTTCCCTGCCCCGTTCGGCCCGAGCAAGCCGAAAATCTCGCCTTCCTTCACACTGAAGGAAACGTCATCGACGGCGGTGAAGTCGCCGTACTTCTTGACGATGTGGTCGACCTCAATGGCCGACGGCGCCGTGGGATCGTACACCGGCTTCTCCAGCGTAGACGTCGAGTGACTCGCTGCCACGCCATTCTTCACGTCCGAATTCGATTCGGCCATCATGGCTGCTCCGCAGCCGCAGTACTCTGCGTCGTGCTGCCTTTGAGCTGCTCCGGCGAAACCAGCACTTCGGCGGTCATGCCCGGAACCCATGCGCCCTTGGGATTGTCGAGCCGGACTTTCAGGACGATGGTCCGGATGTCGCGCTTGCGGCGGCTCACGTCGCGCTGCGTGGCGAAATCGCCTTCCACTCCTTTGAAGAAAACCTTGCCGCTGGTGACGGTTCCTCCCGGCAGGCGCACCCGCAGCACATCACCGTATCCAATATGGTCGGCGTAGGTTTCGGGGATGGCCGCACGCGCCCACGTGTCGCTCAAGTCAACGATCGTAACGATTGGCGCGCCAATGTTGACGACTTCTCCCTGGCGCGCCGCACGCACCGAAACCGTTCCACTCACCGGCGCATACACGTTGGTGTAACCCACGCGGACCGCAGCCTCATTCTTCAGGGCCAGCGCATTCTTCACATCAGCCTCGGTGGACGCAACCGTACTCTTCGCCGCATTCGCCTGATAGGTGCGGGCAATGGCCGCGTTCAGATCGGCTTCTGCTGCCTTCACCAGATCCTGCTGTGCCTGCACGGTGGCCTGCGCGGCCTGCAAATTGGTCTCGGCCTGCACGCGGTCCTGGTCGGAAGCCACGCCCACTTTGGCCAGTTCAATGGTGCGCCGGCTGTCGCTTTCAGTCCGCTCCAGCGCGGCTTTGGCTTGCAACAGCTGCGCTTTCGCCGACGATACTTTCGCCTGCGCGTTGGCAACGTCGCTTGAAGTCGATCCCGAAGTTGATTTTTCCGTGTGCTGCATCTCCGCGACTTTATTCTGCAGGCTGGAAATCGTCGCCGTGGCCGCCGCCTCTTGCGCCTGCAACTCCGAAGGATCGAGCACCGCGATCAAATCTCCAGCTTTGACCGGCGTACCCTCATCCACCAGCAATTTCTGGATGCGGCCCTCGACCTGCGCGCTCACGATCACCTGGTTGGCATCGACCGTGCCGATCAGCACCAGGTCGCGCGAGTGGTCGGTGGAAAAAAAATAGTAGGTCGAGGCGATCGCAAAGATGATGCCGAGAAGAATAATAAATTTGTTACGGGCGCTCATGGTCATGCTCCTGGCGTGGCTTGGCGTTCTGGACGGTTGCGGTCTGGGCGGCTGCGTTCATGACGGCTGCCTTCCCGAAGAAAGAGAGCGGCGGAAATGAAATCGAGCACCGCTGCGCGCCGCTCCGCGATTCGCTCCGGGGTCAGCGGATTAAAGCCGACAATTTTCTGCATCATTGGGGCGCTGCTGAAATAGAAAACAATCATCGCCACCATCGAAGGCACGAAGTGCACCGGGTTGACCGGACGAAATTCACCGTCCGCAATTCCCTTGCGCATCAGTTCGCTGACCCGGGCAAAGATCGGCTGGATATAGTTCTTGATCACTTTGTCGATGTGCTGCGACTGCCCCTCGCGGGCTCGCATCATCTCGCGCTGCATCAACCGGGGATAGAGCAGGTTCGAGGCAATAAAATCGAAATACGCTCCGGCGTAGGCCATTATCTTCTCGCGCGGCGGCAGATCGCCGTCGAGCACGCGAAACACAGTCGTCTTCAATCCGGAGAACGCATCGTCCAGCACGGCGCCGTAAAGCGTTTCTTTGTCTTTGAAGTAGTAGTAGAGCAGCGCCTTGTTGACCCGGGCTTCGCGGGCAATGGCGTCGGTGCGGGCTCCAGCAATGCCGTGCTCGGCGAACTCCTGCGCGGCCGCCTGCAGAATGGCCGCGCGGCTCTCCTCCGGCTGGCCGCGGGTACCCATGCGGGGATGCAGAACGTGACGGTGCTGGAAAAGTCGGGCCACAATGCTTGATGAAATTACTTAATTAACCAGTTAGTTAGATTATACTCCCCCCACTCCCGGATGCAAATCTTGTTTTCCGTCCGGCCTTTCATCGGGTTCGGCATGTATACTGCATCTGCTCGAAGCCCACGCAAGACAGAAGAGGACGCTCACTGCACACGATGACTGCGCAAACCCAGACTCCTCCAGCACACGTTGCGATCCTGCAGCTGCTAAACGGCGCCCACGTGGCGGGCGCGGTCAGCTGCCTGGCTCAACTCGGAGTTCCCGACCTGGTCGAGATGGGCCCCAAGTCGGCTCGGCAACTCGCGACTCAGACCGCGACCAATCCACAAGCCCTGTACCGTCTGCTCCGCGCCACCGCCAGCGTAGGAGTGCTGGCGGAAGGACCGGAAGGAACGTTTTCGGAGACGCCCATGTCGGCGGTTCTGCGCAGCAATGCCAATCCGAGCCTGCGCGCCCTGGCCATCATGGGCGGACGAGAGTGGCACGGCCGCGGCTGGTCACACCTGGAATACTGCGTGCGCACCGGCAAGCAGGCGCTAGACGAGATTTACGGCGCGCCCGTCTTCGAATACTTGCGGCAGCATCCCGAGGAAGCGCGCATCTTCGATGACGCCATGACCGGATTTTCCATGATCGACGGCCCCGCTGTGGCCGAGGCCTACAACTTTGACGATATTCACTCCATCCTCGACGTGGCCGGTGGACATGGGCTTCTGCTCGCCACAATCATGGCCCGGAATCCGCATCTGAAGGGCACGCTGTACGAGGCGCCGCATGTGATCGACGGATGCCACAACGGGCCCCTGGCCCCTGTGATGGACCGCTGTACCCTGGTTTCCGGCGACATGTTTACTTCCGTCCCGGCAGGAGCCGACGCCTACATCATGAAGCACATCATCCACGATTGGCCGGATGATGTCTGCATCAAGCTGCTTGCCGCATGCCGAAAGGGAGTGAACCATGGCGGCAAGTTGCTGGTGGTGGACCACGTGATTCAGCCCGGCAATGACTTTTCCCCCGGCAAATTCCTTGATCTCCAAATGCTGATCTTCCCGGGCGGTTGCGAGCGCACAGAGAAACAATTTAGCGCCTTGTTCAGCGCCGCGGGGTGGCGGTTAAACCGCATCATCCCCACAGCTTCCCCCGAATCCATCGTGGAGGGAGTTCCAGCCTAGCCGCACCGGCGAGTTCGAATGCCCACCCCTTTTCCTACTTTCGAGGAATATTTCATGAAGCCCCTGCCGATCTTGCTTGTTGTTGCGCTCCTGATTCCCCTTTCGTCTCCGCCCGCCAACGGCCAATCTGCCAAGCCACCCGACCGCCAGGTCGCCGTCACCATCGACGATCTTCCTGCCGGCATGGCCGATCGCCTGCCCGCGGCTGACATCACGGCGATGACCACGAAGCTGCTGACGACCTTGCGCGATCAGAAGATTCCCGTCGTCGGCTTCGTGAACGAGAGAAAACTCTACCAGCCCGGGCAAGTCGACGAGCGCATCAAAGCTCTCCAGATGTGGCTCGACTACGGTTTCGAGCTGGGCAATCACACCTTCAATCACGCGTCGCTCAACCAGGTGGGATTGAAAGCATGGGAAGACCAGGTGATTCAAGGCGAGAGCGTAACCCGCATCCTGCTCGGCCAGCACAAGATGAAGCTGCGCTATTTCCGCCATCCCTATCTCGATACGGGCCGCGACCTGCAAACGCGCCGAGAGGCCGAAGCATTTCTCGCGGATCGCGGATACCGCATCGCTCCCATCACCCTCGACGGCTGGGACTGGATGTTCGCCGGCCTCTACGAAGACGCCAAGAAGCGTAACGACACCGAACTGCAGCAACGAATCGTAAAAGACTATCTCGCCCACCACGACGCCGAGTTCGCCTACGAGGAGCAACTCTCCGCCAAGATCGTCGGCTACGAACCGAAACAGATTCTGCTGCTCCACGCCAGCAACCTGGAAGCCGACCACATCGGCGAATTGCTCGACGTCCTACGCAAACGCGGCTATCGCTTCATCACCCTCGAAGACGCACTCGGCGACGCGGCCTACAGCCTGCCCGACACCTACGTCGGCGAAGAGGGCACGAACTGGATTGACCACTGGGCGATTACGCAAGGCAAGATTCCGCAGGGTGGACCACCGTTTCCGCAGTGGGTGATCGACCGGACGAAGGAACTTCATATGTCGACCGGCACGGTCACGGCCCCGGCGGATCCGTACTGAGACATCAGCTCTGGACAACGGCCGGGCGCGACCGGCGCCTGCCTTACTGAATATGCATCCCTCGGCGGCTGACTTTTGCGCCTTCGCATACTGAAGGAAGCCGGTAGACGGAAAGCATGTTTTCCACGTAGATCGCCACGAATTCCCCTGAAGGAGAAATCGCGGCGGACCTCCTCCGCGCACCTGTCATCGGAAAAATGTGATACCAGTCAAAACACGAGCTTCGAGTCGCTGAATCGACCACTGTTACAACCTCGCGGTTAACCTCCTCCGGGTAGATCATTCCAAAAGTGGTAAACGCGCGCACATAATCAAGTAGGTGTTCGCGTCTCGACACAGCCCTGTCGTTGAAGTCGAGTAACGTCCTCTTTCCGTCGGCTGACGATGATCTGCCGCCCGTGTAGAACTCTCGCCCCCGCGCCGCGAGCTCTAGGGACAGGTTCTCCCAGCGAAAAACGGCCGAGGGACAAGTCGCGTCACGACGGACAGTTGGGCAGGCAACGACTTCGACAGTCGTATCTGACGAGAACGCGACCGTAATGAGGCTAGGGTTTGTTTGATTGAGTTGGAGCTCAGCGGTATCGAGGGTTGCGACCGGATGAGGCAGCGACCGGTCGGCTGCAAAAGCAAGCTGGATGCAGCTAAACAGAACAACCAACTCCAGAGCCCGTAGAATGCTGCGCTCGTACTCCATAAGCGTAGCCTAGAGCGTCCTCTGCCGTGAACGCTATGTCATTGTGACACTTGTCGAAGTGCCTGATGTCACCTTGGTAATTTCAGAACAACGGGTTGGGCCGACTACCTCGCCCCGCCTGCGATCGACGGCACCAGCAGAACTTCGTCGCCTTCCTGGAAGGCGTAAGTCGGTCCGCCGAGGAAGCGGATGTCTTCTTCATTCACATAAATATTCAGGAAGCGGCGGACCTGGCCCTGGTCGTCGCGCAGGTGCGGCTTCAGGTCGGGAAATTTTTCGTCGAGCACGGAGAATAAGTCGGTAAGATTCGACGCCGCGCAAGTGATCGAAACCACGCCTTCCGTGTGGCGGCGTAATGCAGTCGGAATTTGTACGGTGATCGGCATGTTTACGCTCCCACGCCCGTGGCTTCGGCAACAACGCCGGGGATTTCTGCCGGAGCCGCGGCACTCAGCTTCTGCTCCAGATAATGTTCGAACTCCGTCAGCTTCGGAGCGATCGGACGTTCGACTTCATACACGCCGGCCAGCACGTCGGTCGTCTTCAGCCCGTTGCCAGTGATGCACAGCACGGTCGTTTCTTCCGGCAAAATGCGGTCCTGCCGATACAGCTTGCCCGCGCAGCCCACGGTCACGCCACCAGCAGTCTCGGTAAACACGCCTTCAGTCTCGGCCAGCAGCCTGATCGAGTCAATCACTTCTGGATCGCTAACGTCCTCGCTCCATCCCCCGCTGCCCTTGATGCACTTGATCGCATAATGTCCGTCCGCCGGATTGCCAATCGCTAGCGAGCGCGCAATCGTCGACGGCTTCTGCGGCTCAATCTCAGAACTCCCAGTCTTCACCGCAGTAGAAATCGGAGAGCATCCCGTAGCCTGCGCCCCAAAAAATTTCACTTCCTTCGCCTCAACCAGCCCCAGCTTCACCAGCTCATCAAACGCCTTCTTAATCTTCACAATCAGCGACCCGCCAGCCATCGGGCAGACCACGTTATCCGGCAGCCGCCAGCCGAGCTGTTCCGCGATTTCAAACCCAACCGTCTTCGACCCCTCAGCGTAATACGGCCGCAGGTTCACATTGACGAACCCCCACCGATGCTCGTCCGCAATCTGCGAGCACAGCCGGTTCACCTGATCGTAGTTCCCGGCGATGCGCACCACTTTCGCCCCAAACACATTCGTGCCCAGAATTTTCGCCGGCTCAAGATCCGAAGGAATAAAAATCCAAGCCTTCAGCCCCTCGCGCGCCGCATGCGCGGCCACAGCATTCGCCAGGTTCCCAGTCGAGGAACACGACACGGTGTCGAACCCAAACGCCTTCGCCTGCGAAATCGCCACCGCCACCACGCGATCTTTAAAACTCAGCGTGGGCAAACAAACAGCATCGTTCTTCAAATAAAGGTTTTTCGCGGCGCCGGCCGACCCGGCTAACTTCTCAGCCAGCCGCGGAGCCTGCAGCAGTGGAGTGAAGCCGACCGGCAGCCGCGATTCAAACCCTTGGGGGAGGGGCAACAGTTCGGAGTAGCGCCACATGTTCGGCGCCCGCGAGGCGATCTGCTCCCGGCTAAAAGTTCCCCGGCCACTCTGCGCCTTGATCGCGTCGTAGTCGTAAGCAACTTCCAGAGGAGAGAAACAATCGTCGCAGATGGACCGAGGCTGGTTTCCCCAGCTCCGTCCGCATTCCCGGCACCGCAGTTCGTAATTCGACATGGGCTACTCGCTTTCTCTTAGGGCTTGTCATCCTGAGCGAGACGTTTTTTGTCTCGCGAAGGATCTGGGCGATCCGCGCGAAGCGTCGCGTTCTTCGCGACGCAACAATCGCGCGTTTGGATCGCTTCCAAACTAGGGAGTAGCTGACGACGAGCCTCGAAAAAGCGCCCCAAAAAGCAAAGGCCTCTTTTTCCAGGAAAAAAGGAAAAGAGGCTATCGGAAAGCGAATACAAATATTGTGCGCTTGCCGAATCCCATGTTCCCTGTTTCCAGGAGAGAGTTGGCACCAAGCACCCGGGATATATGATCCCGGATCGGTTGCCGTGGCGTCACAGGGCTCGTCCCTCAGCCACTCTGCATGAAATTCAGGTCCGCCCCTCATCGCAATGAAGAACGAACTTGTCCCAAACATCTTACAAAATGCCAGGCGTCGGCGTCAAGAGGCAAATTCCCCGGCCCGGAGTCATCCCGACCCCAGCCCCCTTTCAGGCGCAGGGAGGGATCTCCCACACCACGAAATGATGGGGTAAGGAGACTGGCCCCGTGTGCACACCACGAAAAGGCTGCCCCACCTTTCGCGATTTTCGAAAGGTGGGCACCACGGACGATGCCATCAGGCGACTTCCCTGATCCTGAGCTCAGCTTTACAAGGTTCATTAACCAAAACGGGCCCGCGTCGGCCTTCTGCGTAGTCGCAAAAACTGCTCCACGGCCACTGTTGCGGTTCGAGCACCAGTCCACGCTTCACCGGATTGCGATGCATATAGCGTAGTTTCTCGACGCGCTTCTTTTCCGTGAATACCACAAAGTCATAAAAACGGCGTTGCCAAATACGGTCGCCCAACCCGGCGTTCCCAGCCAGTTTGCCTTGTCGACGATCGCAGGCGGAGCCCAGCACACGGCGTGCGAATCCTTGTTTAACGGCCTGCATGACGAGCGATGCGTTGCCCCGCTCTGGCTCGCCCAGCAGCAGATGTACGTGCTCGGGCATGACCACGTAACCTGCAACGACAAAACGATACCGCCGACGCACCCGCTCCAGCACATCGAGAAACAAGTCGCGACTCCGTCCGCTGTCGAGCAGCGGACGCCGCTGGTAACAACTCGTAGTGATGAAGTGGAGACATCCAGCGCCGTAATAACGATGGAGTCGGTTAGGCACGGAGCATTCGTAACATAGACTCAGCCCGCGAGTATGTGACGAGTGAACATGGGACAATCCGTGGTGCCCACCTTTCGAAAATCACGAAAGGTGGGACAGCCCAGACCGAGGCGACGCAAAGGTGGGCCAGCCCCCGCTTGAGTATTGGAGAAAAGGGAACGGAAAAGCCCCGGCTAGCACCGGGGCTCTGAAAAGGTTGGCAAATTAAGTTAACAGGGATTGGTGTGCCAGCCAAGCGAAAACACGCTGGAAGCGAGATTGCTTGATAACATGCTGTCCACCTCTGAAAGGATGGAGCACAGTATGCCTGCCAAGCCGCAAGAGCATTGGTTCAGAATTTGGATGTTGGCGTTATTGATGATTGGCGCCGCAATCGCAATCATGTATGCAATACCTGACAAACGGTTTGCCTCAGCGGTGGCGGATGCATTATTGATCGCGGGCATATTGGCGCTTTGTGTCGATCCGCTTCTAAAGCGAGACCTATTGACCGAAGCGTCGAGAGGTGTCTTCTTTCACATTCTTGGGTTCGACCATCATCCGCAGGTTAAGGAAAAGCTAAAAGAGATTGTTTATGGCACAAAGATCCTTCGAACCAAGATGCACTCAACTGTTACCGTCGAACCTCAGGCTGATGGATTCATGGTTACGGTTGAATATGAATCCGAACTCCACCAATCTGCCTGAGGTATACGAACCATTCATCGACTGGGACATGGCGCATAAACCCCGTGTTTCATGGATGTCCTTTATCTCATCGGACGGGAAGGTCAAATGGACAGAAAAGAATCCCGTCCTAGATGAGCCCGAGCCTGGAATCCAGAAATTGAGCCCCCACAGAGTCACGTTACAACCCAATAGTCGAAGCGGCACTACGTATCGAGGAAGCGGCAGTTATACGATTTTCACGAAACATGGCTATATCTCTTTGGGCACCGGACTCCCGACATTGCAAACGTCTACACGTGCGTTCGTGCCCGACGATTATGAAGTATTTGGAACAAAAGCTGATATTGAAAACGGAAACTATTGGGAATGGAACAGCATACACATGCCGGGTTATCACACGACTGTTAGATGGAGGAAGCGCGGCGGCGAATGGCTCTAGGCTGTTAGTTGAGGGCTAACCCACCTTCGCACGACCACGAATAGGGCTGCCCCACCTTTCGTGATTTTCGAAAGGTGGGCACCACGGACGATCGTATCAGCCGACTTCCCTGACCCAGAGCCCAGCTTTGTGCAGGACCGAAGCGGCGACGGCAGGACAGCGAAACTGACAACAGACCGAACGCTTTCCTACCTCCCGGTAGTGTCCTATTTGTGCCAGAACTTCCCTCATGGTAATGAATGTGGTGAACTGCAACTGCATAAGCTGCTCCGCCCTATTAGGACACTACCTACCTCCCCTAACCAGCTTTTTCCACAGCTTTCCACAACAATAAATTCACTCATTGTGACGAACAACCTTTACTGAGGATTTCAGAACGCGCAAGCTCGATCCATGAGCGAAGGCTCTCTCCACACGACCGCCGATCCCAATATCGGAGATCGGATCGCAGCCGCGGCTTTGCCAACCAAACCTTGCCCAACGAAAGCTAAGTCCTTATTCCAAAAGATTTTAGCCGCAAGTCCTTCCGGCTCAAGATTTTACCGAGACCCCGCCCTACCCGCGACCCGTAAGTCATTAAGAGTGAATACTTTAGTCGAACCGGAAGAAAAAAAGGGGAAGGGAGGTATGTCGAGCACCGCCCGACAAGATCGTCCACAGCATTCTTATTGACGAGTCATGTAATCTTGACGCGGAGCCCTCATGAAAGCCCCTCTCAGTTACAAGCTCGTACTGGTTCCGTTCCTGCTCGCGGCCAGCGCCGCCGCGGCTGCGGACTCCTGCGATCGGTTGATGCAACTCAAGGTGCCCGGCGCCACGATCATCCTCGCGCAAACGAACGCAGCTGGAACTTTCGCAGGACCTCCCGTGGCACCGTACACCAGCCGCGATTTGACCGCACCCTACAAGAACGTTCCCACATTTTGCCGCGTGGTGGCGGTCGCGAAGCCGAGCCCCGACTCCGAGATCAGGATCGAAGTCTGGATGCCCGCTTCGGACTGGAATGGCAAGCTGCAAGGCCTGGGAGACGGCGGATTCGCCGGCCGCATCGACTACATGCCGCTGGGCTTTTTGGTCAGCAAAGGATATGCGGTGACCGCGACCAACACAGGCCACGACGCGGAAACGCCGCTCGATGCGTCCTGGGCGCTGGGGCATCCCGAGAAGGTGAACGACTTCGGCCATCGCGGCATCCACGAGATGACGCGCGTCGCCAAGGAGGCGGTCCGCGCGTTCTACGGCAAGCCGCCCCAGCACTCCTATTTTGCCGGATGCTCCGACGGCGGCCGCGAGGCGCTGATGGAAGCGCAGCGTTATCCCGCAGACTACGACGGCATTCTCGCCGGAGCTCCGGCCAACTACTGGACTGCTTTACTGTCGACGTCGGCGGCGGACACACAGGCTTTGACGCTGGATCCGGCCAGTTATATTCCGCAAACGAAAGTTTCGGCGATCGCGGCCGCGGTGGTGAAAGCCTGCGACGAACTCGACGGCGTGCGCGACGGAATTCTCAACGATCCCCGGCAATGCCACTTCGATCCGGCGGCGATCCAGTGCAAGGCGGGCGAAGATACTGACAAGTGCCTGACCGCTCCGCAAGTCGCTGCGCTGAAGAAGATTTACGCAGGTCCGCATGATGCACAGGGTCACGAAATCTTTCCGGGATTCTTGCCCGGCGGCGAGGATGGACCCGGCGGCTGGGGACTGTGGATCTTCGGTCCCGCTCCGGCCAAGAGTCTGATGGCGTTCTTCGGGATCGGCTACTTTGCCGACATGGTGTATGAAGCGCCTGACTGGGATTACAAAACGTTCCAGCTTGAGGCGGCGCTGAAGCTTGCCGAGGCGCGAACCGCGAGCGCGCTGAACGCAACCGACCCTGACCTGAAACCTTTTCAAGCACGAGGCGGGAAGCTGATTGTGTATCACGGCTGGAACGATCCGGCGATCCCGGCCCTCAACACGGTCGACTATTACCAGGGTGTGTTGGCGAAGATGGGAGGCGACGCCGATTCGTTCGTGCGCTTGTATATGGTGCCGGGAATGCAGCATTGCGATGACGGGCCGGGCGCCGACTCGTTTGGACAAGTGGGCCAGTTGACGTTCGACGACCCTCATCACAGTGTCGACGCCTCGCTGGAACGGTGGGTCGAGAAAGGCGTCGCGCCGGGGACGATCATCGCCTCGAAGTACTCCGACGACCGGCAGCACCCGAAGATGACGCGGCCGCTGTGCGCATATCCGCAGGCGGCCCAGTACAAGGGTAAGGGGGATACGAACAACGCAGGGAGCTTTGTGTGTGAGGCGCCGAAGAAGTAACGACGCGGTTTTCAATGAATCGGGGATCAACGATCTGAACCTTTTTACTTGCTGTATTGATTCTTCTTCTTATCCTCGTGGCGTTCGATGCCGAGTTGAATCAGGCGGTCGATCAGGTCGGTGTAGGCCAGGCCAGACGCGGCCCACAGCTTGGGATACATGCTGATCGAGGTGAATCCGGGCATGGTGTTGATCTCGTTCAGATAAATTTTCCGCGTCTTACTCGGAGGACCAGGATCCATAAGGAAATCCACGCGCGCCAGACCGGAACAATCCACGGCTCGGAAGGCCGCTATCGCCAGTTCCTGCACTTTCTTCGTTTCCGCCTTGGTGAGCTTCGCGGGGATGATCAGCTGCGAACCTTCGTCGACATACTTCGCGGTGTAGTCGTAGAATTCCTTGCCGGGAACGATTTCCCCCGGTACTGAAGCGGCGGGCTCGTCGTTGCCGAGCACTGAGCATTCGATCTCGCGGGCTTTTTCTTTCTTCCCGCCCACGCCCTGTTCGATGACAATCTTGCGGTCGAACTTTGCCGCTTCTTCAATCGCGGGCCCGAGTTCCTTGCGGTTGTGCGCCTTGCTGATGCCGACCGACGAGCCTAGATTCGCCGGCTTCACGAACACCGGATAGGTCAGCTTGCTCTCGACTTGTTTCTGAATCTTTTTAGGATCGTTTTCCCACGCCGCGCGCAGAATCGTGACATGCTTCACGATTGGAATTCCGGCGGCAATGAATAACGACTTCATAATGTCTTTATCCATGCCCGCTGCCGAACCGAGCACGCCGGCGCCTACGTATGGAATGTCGGCGAGTTCGAGCAGGCCCTGAATCGTTCCGTCTTCACCGAAGGTGCCGTGCAGTACGGGGAAAATCACGTCGACGTTGATGGCGCGGTCGCTGGCGCGGCGCATCAGCCCGGCATCGGTTTGAAAAGGAACGAGGCCACTGTGCCGATGAACCGGCTCCGGCGGGACCACTACGGCTTCACCGCGCGCCAGTACCGCCGCGGGAGAGGTCGTCTCTGGGTCGCCGGCGCGCAGGTTGCGCGGCTCGAGCATGAGTTTGCCGGTCAGAAGATTCTCGGCGTGCTCCGCCGTCAGCCAGCGTCCATCTTTGGTGATGCCGATAGGGACGACCTCGTACTTATCTTTATCAATCGCGTTGAGAACTGAAGCAGCCGAGAGCAATGAAACTTCATGCTCTCCACTGCGCCCGCCGAATAAGATGCCGACCCGAAGCTTTGTCATGACCTTCCAGTGTGGACGCGAGACGAGCCGCCCGTCAATCGCAGGGATGGTGCGGGGTGAGTCTTCTGTTGCCTGACACAATCCCCACTTCTCGCACAGAACGCGAGAAATGGGGCGCCCGAGAACACCTATAGGATTTTCTTGCCAAATGCCGAGAGCGCCAACTCTACTGCCAGGTCGGCGGTGCGGTTGTGCTCGTCGATCACGGGATTTACTTCGACAATCTCGAAGCTCAGCATGCGGCCGTGGTCGGCGATGATTTCCATGGCGAGGTGCGCCTCGCGGTAAGTTGCGCCGCCGCGCACAGGAGTGCCGACGCCGGGCGCGTCTTCGGGATCGACCCAGTCCATGTCGAGGGAAATATGGTAGCCGGCGGTGCCGCGTCCGGCCATGCGCAGGGCTTCTTCCATCACAGTGCGCATGCCGCGCTCGTCGATGTCGCGCATGGTGAAGACGCCGATGCCGGCGCGGCGGACGTTTTCTTTTTCGACGGCGTCGATATCGCGCACGCCGACCAGCACGCAGTTCTGCGGTTTCACTTTGGGGGAGAAGTCGAAAATATTGCCCAGCTCCGACGGCCACAGCCCCATCAGCGCGGCCAGTGGCATGCCATGCACGTTGCCGCTGGGAGAAGAGTCGGGCGTGTTGATGTCGGTGTGCGCGTCGATCCAGATCAGACCAACTTGCTGGTTCTGGCGGCGGTAGAACTCGGCCACACCTGAGACTGTGCCAGCGGCCATGGAGTGATCTCCGCCGAGCGCAAGCGGAACTTTCCCGGCTTCGAGCGTCTTGACCACCAACTCGGCGCTCTTGGTACAGGTGGCCGTGATCTCTTTCAAATATTTGGCGTGAGTGTCGCCCTCTTTCTTCTGTTCGGGAATGGCGACGGCGACGTTGCCAGCGTCCTCGACTTCGTGGCCAAGCGCCTCGAGACGCGCCTCAAGGCCGGCCACGCGCACGGCAGACGGCCCCATGTCGACGCCGCGGCGGGATTGGCCGAGGTCGAGAGGGACGCCGATGACGCGAATTTTTCGCGGAGTGATGCTGGTGGAGGGAGCGGGAGTAGTCATCATCATCATAGGGTCAATCGACGAGGATTGAAACCATTGAGCAATTGAGTAATTTGGTAATTGAGTAATTGAAGATCTAAAATCGCGCGGTTTCTAAAATTACTCAATTCCTAAATTACCCAATTACTCAATCTCTTACGGGTACAGCCGGTACAGCATTCGGGGAAACGGAATTGTCTCGCGCACGTGCTCCAGACCGCAGATCCAGGCTACGGCGCGCTCGATGCCCATGCCAAAGCCGCCGTGTGGCACGCTGCCAAATTTGCGCAGGTCGAGATACCACTTGAACGCTTCTTCCGGCAGATTATGTTCGTGAATACGCTGCAACAATAATTCGTACGAGGCCATGCGCTGCGAGCCGCCGATGATCTCGCCGTAGCCCTCGGGGGCGAGCACGTCGACGCACAACGCCAGGTCGGGGCGCAGCGGGTCGGGCTCCATATAAAATGCTTTCACCTTCGCCGGATAGCGATGGACCATGACTGGCTTGTCGAATTGCGCGGACAGATAGGTCTCGTCGGGTGAGCCCAGATCACCGCCCCACTCGAATTTCGATTCCAGAGCGCCCTTGGCGTGACCTTCCTGAAGATTCTTCACCGCGTCGTCGTAGGTGATGCGCGGGAACGGCGCTTCGATTTTTTCGAGCTTGGAAATATCGCGGCCAATGGTCTGCAAATCGGGGCGCCGCTTTTCGAGGCAACGCTTCACGATGAAGGTGATGAGGCCCTCGGCCAGATCCATCACGTCGTCGAGTTCCGCGTAGGCGACCTCCGGTTCGACCATCCAGAACTCGGTGAGATGGCGGCGGGTTTTCGATTTTTCCGCGCGAAATGTGGGGCCGAACGAATATACCTTGCCCAACGCCATAGCCGTCGCTTCCACATAGAGCTGGCCGGATTGCGTGAGAAACGCCTGCTCATCGAAATAATCGACGGGGAACAATGTGCTGGTTCCCTCACAAGCTGCCGGAGTAATGATCGGAGGATCGGTGAGCGTGAAGCCGCGTTCGTCGAAGAAGTCGCGGGCCGCTTTGATGATCTCGGCGCGCACGCGCAGAATCGCCGCCTGGCGCTGCGACCGCACCCAGAGGTGGCGATGCTCCATGAGGAAGTCGGTGCCGTGCTCTTTGGGCGTGATGGGATAGGGCGAAGACTCCGGCACGCGCTGCACGACCTGCACGTTGGCCACGTCGAGTTCGTAGCCGCCATGGGCACGCTTGTCGGCGCGGACTTTGCCTTCGACAATCACGCTCGATTCCTGGGTCAGCGTCTTGATGGCGTCAAATACTTCCGGCGCGACCGCGTTTTTGGGGACGACACCCTGAATGATTCCCGAGCCGTCGCGAAACTGCGGGAACAGCAGCTTCCCACTCTCGCGCAGGTTATAGAGCCAGCCGCGGATGGTGACCGACTGGCCTTCGTGCTTGCCGATTTCTGCAATCGTGGTTACAGGTGAAGACATAGTTGATTGAGTAATTGGGGAATTGAGTAATTGGGGAATTGGGAACCCTTGAGTGCACGGCAGTTATCAATTACACAATTACTAAATTTCTCAATTTGCTAATTCGTCAGTTTCCTTCCAGCTTGTCAAAAGTCTCACCGATTTTTTCCAGCGGATTCGCTTTCTCATCCTCCGCGATTTCCAACAGCAGCGCCGGGGTTTGCGGAGCCGAACGCAACAGGTTCACGGCTTCTTTCCAGTCGACGGTTCCCTGGCCCGGCCACAGGTGCGAGTCTTTCAGCTTGTCGTTGTCGTGAACATGGGTGGAGCAAATGTAATTGCGCAGAACCGCGAACGCCTCGCGGACCGAGCCCGCCATGTGTGCATGCCCGACGTCGAAGCAGACGCCGACATCGTCGAAGTGCGCGCTGTGAATCATTTCCACCAGGCGGTCGGGAGTGGAAAGCTCGTTGGGAATATTCTCCAGCAGAATGCGGACGCCCAGCGGCTTGGCGAATGCCCGCAGGTGTTCGATTGAGGTCATCGCCGCCTCGAACTTCTTCTCGTTGAAATCCTCGTTCGGCGATCCAAGATGCTGTACCAGGAAGCGAAATGGAATCTGTTCGGCGATTTCGAGAGCGCGTTTGATCTCGTCCATGGCATCGACTCGTCCGGCGCGGTCGGTTGAAGCAATGTTGACCGGCGGAGCGCCAGCGCGTCCCCACTCGTAGTCGGCATAGAGCGGCGAGTGAACGGAATGGAGAGGAATGCCGCTGCCGCGGAACCATTCGGCGATTTCCTTGACGTGTTGCTTGCGGTTGGCATAGTCGATGTGTTGCCGGGCGGCAAAAATCTCGACCGCCTGTACTCCGCTGCGAGACAACCCGTCGAGGATACCGGGATGCAGCCGCTCTTTCACGAACAGATATGTCGAAACCGCTTTCTGCATGCGCGTCCCTTGAGAAATTGTTGATTGATAATTGCTGACTGTTGATTGAAACCCAAAACGCCGACGTCTCGATTTTCAATCAACAATCAAAAATCAACAATCCGCAATGCCCTTCTAGTATCCCACTGCCTTTCCGCCGTTGCGGCCGTCGCTGGCACCGAGGCGCTCGCCGGTTTTCGCGTCGACGGCAATACACTCCGCATCGCTCCAGTAGGGCGATACATAGTCGCCGTCGTGCAGTCCGATTTGTATGTTGTATCCCATTTTCTCGAGTGCTGCGACGGTGTCGGGCGAAAACCATTTTTCAACGTTCAGCACGTCGGGCAACCACTGGTTATGAAAGCGTGGAGCGTTCACCGCTTCCTGAATGTTCATTCCATAATCCACCACGCCCATTAAAACATTGGCTACGGTGGTGATGATCTTCGAGCTTCCTGGCGATCCCAGAACCAGAAACGGTTTTCCGTCGCGCACTACGATGGTCGGCGTCATGGAGGAGAGCGGGCGTTTGCCGGGCCCAATGGCGTTGGCCGCCCCCTGAATCAGGCCGTCGGAATTGGGCACGCCCGGCTTCGCCGAGAAGTCGTCCATCTCATCGTTGAACAAAAACCCAAGGCCCTCGGCTGTGACTGCCGACCCGAACCAGGAATTGATGGTCGTGGTGACGGCGACGGCGTTGCCGTCGGCATCGACCACGGAGTAATGCGTGGTATGCCGCCCTTCATGCATTCCTAGCGGCTGGGGATGGGCAGCAGCATATTGTTCCAGCTCATGAAAAGCTTCGGGGCGCTTCAATTCCAGGCTGGGGCTGGCCCGCGCCGGCTCAATCGACTCCCGCCACGCGGCGGCGTATTTTTTGTCAATGAGCTGGGCCACCGGAATCTTTGAGAAATCCGGATCGCCCATGAATTCCGCGCGATCGAAGAACGCGCGCCGGAAGGCTTCAGTGGTGTAATGAATCGACTGCGCCGACCGGTTGCCCATCCTGGCGAGATCGTAGCCTTCCAGGATGTTAAGAGATTCGATCAGCACCGTTCCGCCGGACGAGGGCGGTGGCGCGCTGATGATTTCATACTCACGGTAGGTGCCACGCACCGGCTCGCGTTCTTTCACTTCGTACTGGGCCAGGTCGTCAGCGGTGATTAGGCCTCCGCCCTTTTGCATGGCCGCGGCCAGTTCGCGCGCGAGGGCACCGTGATAAAAATCACTCGGCTTGTCGGCGATGCGTTCCAGCGTATGGGCCAGATCAGGCTGGCGGAAAATTTCTCCGGGCTGGTAGTAGTTGCCATCGCGCTGAAAAACTCGGCGCGACTCGGGAAACTTAGCCAGATCGGAATCACGCTGCATATCGTGAGCTTCGCCCCAGGTCAGCGCATAGCCTTCGCGCGCTAGACGGATGGCGGGAGCCATGACCTGCTTCAGCGTAAGCTTGCCATATTTCTGCTCGGCGTAAACCATGCCCGCAACTGATCCTGGCACGCCAATCGATTTGTAGCCGATTTCGCTGGCGCCAGGGATCACATTGCCCTGCGCATCCAAATACATGTCGCGCGTCGCCGCGGCAGGGGCTTTTTCGCGGTAATCGAGAAAGTGCGCTTTGCCGTCGACCATGCGGATGAGCATGAATCCGCCGCCCCCAATATTTCCTGCCGCAGGATGCACCACGGCCAGGGCGAATCCAGTGGCCACCGCGGCATCCACGGCGTTGCCGCCGGCCTGCATGATCTCCACGCCAGCCCGCGACGCCAGTTCGTGCACGCTCACCACAATTGCATGTTGGGCATGCACCGGCTGGGTGGAAGCCTGGGCAGCGGCCGACATGAATACCGCTACAACCGCCATCAACAGCCGAATGAATGATTTATGCGGAGATCGCATGCGCGTCGAAGAGCACCGGAACTGCAACGGACTCTTGAGGCTAGCCGAGCGAAGCAGGCAGAGTCAAATCCAGAAGCGTGTGCGATGGACTTCTTAGGGACTCGGCATCTCAGGAGCCCACGTGCGAGGAGCCCCGCGTGCCTAAGGCTGGGGATCGGCCAGCGTCTGCGAAGCCAGCCATGCTTCGGCCTCATCCATTTTCCGGAACACCCGGGTCGCGCTGAAATCATCGCCGGCGAGGACGTCCAACAGAACATTCGGGGGACCCGAGCAGGCGCAATCTTCTTTGAGACAACGAAAATGCTCGATCACTTCCCGGGAAAGCGAGTGGCCGGTTGCAAGTGGTGCGAATTGTTTTTGCGGTGGCATCGATGCCGTAGGTCACTGGCATGACCTATCTCCCGGCAGAACCCCAAGCCGGAACAAAGATACCACGACTGGCGCAGTCTGACTGGCAACCTCCGAACTGTAGCGGAATCCACTGCGCCCGGAGCGCGGCGCTGCTAGCGTTTCCTGGAGCGGGTCTTGCGAGCAGCCGACTTTTTGTTGACCAGATTTTGCGTTCGCTTTCGCTTCACCGGTCGCGTCTTCTTCTTCGGCGCCTTGGCGGCCACCATTTCATACGACTGCCGAAGCAAGTCTTGCAATTCATCCTGGCGGAGGGCGTCCAAGAGGTCGAGCATGACCCAGTTATACCGGCCGACGTAGGGAGACGGTCGAATGTTCTGGCGCTCAATCAACTCGGCAAAAATCTCGGGGGTGCACTTGAAAGTCAGGCGCACCTGGTCCAGGCCCAGCACGGCAAACATTTTCTCGCGGACTCTGAGGCACAGGGCGTCGCCCCATTGCAGTTTTTCCGTCGTCTCGGGAAACGACAGGCAATAGGCGCGGATGGATTCGACGTTCATTGAAGTTCCGGTTTTATCGAAAATTACTTTCTCACAGATCGGACTGGAAAGCACTCCCCTTGGGTGCCCGAGAGCGTCCAAAAGGGGATCGTGATATATTCCCCGCCAAGAAGGAGCGTCGGTCCAATGGACCTTTACGGGATCTGCCCGCTACTGCAGGTTTTCGACATGCCGACAGCCATCCGTTTCTACCGTGACGTGCTGGGGTTTCAGGTTCACGCTACGTCTCAGCCTGGGGACGACTGCAATTGGGCGTGGCTTAAGTTGAATGATGCGGAACTTATGCTGAATACGGCGTATGAAGCCGATCAGAGGCCGGGTGCACCAGTTCCTGTCCGCGTGGCTGCGCACGAGGATACCTGCTTGTTTTTCGGCTGCGAGGATCTCGACACCGCGTATCAGCACCTGCGGTCGAACGGTGTGAAGCTGAAAGAGCCGAAAATCGCGCCTTACGGCATGAGACAGTTGTGGTTCAAAGATCCAGACGGCTACGGTCTCTGCTTTCAACACTCCGTCGCGAAGCAGGCCGGCGATCCCTCGGCGGCCGAGGCTGAGACTGCGTCGAAGACGATGGCGTAAACGAAAGTCTGATATCAGCGATCCACGAACTGAATCAGGCGCTGCTTCACCACCGGCCACTCGGCCGCCACGATCGAATAGCGTACCGAGTCGCGCGGGATATAGTCGGCGGCCATGCGGTGGGCGCGGAGAATCCCTTCGAACTGGCCGCCAATGCGTTCGAGCACGGCGCGAGAGCGCTGGTTGCGCGCGTCGGTGTGGAAGCAGACACGCAGCACCTGCCACACTTCGAAAGCATGCGTGAGCATGAGCAGCTTCGACTCAGTGTTCGCCCCAGTGCGAATCGCCGACCGCGCCAGCCAGGTATAGCCGATCTCACAGGCGTCGGGAACGCCGCGGCCGTGCGAGGGATGGCCCTGCGACCATGCCCACCGCTCGAGGTTCCAGAAGCGGGTTGAGCCAAGCACGACGCCGTCGTGCACGCGCACGATCGCGAACGGCACGGCGGTGCCGGCGTCTCGCCAGGCCAGGGCGGTCTCGACGTACTGCGTTGCCGCGGGCTTACCCTGCAGGACGGGACTCCACTGATAGAGCGAACTAGCACCGAGCGTGGCATCGTCGGCCGATGCGGCGACCAGGCCGTCGACATGGCGGTGCTCAAGCGGTTCCAGGCGAACGTAGCGGCCGTGCAGCGTAATGATTTCCGCAGCCATTGCTCCCACTATGCAATGGACGCTTGTGGAATCGCAACTGCGCCACAGCGATGCGACAAAATGATTTTGGAGGACGCAGCGCTTTCAGCGCTGCCAACGGGTGCCGAAGAAGAACTGACTTCAGCCAGGGAGGTACCTCGGCGGCTAAAGCCGACTGCGAAAGGGCGTTTTCTATCGCAGCGCTGAAAGCGCTGCGCCACCCAAAGGCCTGCGCCGCGCGATTCATCGTTCAATGCTGAGAGCTGACGGCTGAGAGCTGAAAGCTTCTTTTCTCACACTTGCTGGCGCGCTTCGCCGAGCGGTACCGTGACGTCCATCTTTTTCTTGTTGCGGTAGATGGTGATTTTCACGGTGTCGCCGGCGCGGTGGTTGTTCATCATTTGAGAAAGGTCTTCTTCGTCCTGCACCTTTTGATCGTCGATGGCTACGATCAAGTCGCCGCCGAGCATGATGAGCGTATTGCCCAGGTAGGCGCGCTCACTACCGGCGCGCAGCCCGGCTTGATCGGCGGAGCCGCCCGGAGTCACTTTGACGATCAGCAATCCGTAGTCGACAGGCAGCCCGATTTCATCGGCCAGTTCGGGGCTGATGGCAATGGTGACCACGCCCAGCGCGGGACGGCGCACCCGGCCGAGCGTCATCAGATCGTTCAGCACGGCTTTCGCGGTGTTGATGGGAATGGCGAAGCCGATGCCGGCGCTCTGGTTCGCATTCGAAAGAATCATGGTGTTGATGCCGATCACTTCGCCGTGCCAGTTCATCAGCGGGCCGCCGGAGTTGCCGGGGTTGATGGCGGCATCGGTTTGAATGGCTTCGTCGATCATGGCGCCGTTCGGCTCGCGGACCGGGCGGATCGAGCTGACGATGCCGCGCGTCATGGTTCCCGCCAGGCCAAACGGATTGCCGATGGCGTAGACTTTCTGCCCCACTTGCAGATTGCGGGAATCGCCCATGACCGCCGGGATCAGATCGGGAGCCTTG
This sequence comes from uncultured Acidobacteriota bacterium, assembly GCA_963755795.1. Taxonomy (GTDB): domain Bacteria; phylum Acidobacteriota; class Terriglobia; order Terriglobales; family Acidobacteriaceae; genus Sulfotelmatobacter. The sequence goes on from CAVWLI010000029.1 coordinate 110,913, forward strand.
ATCTGGATTACCGCGAGATCGTGCGGCGGGTCGGTGCCCACCACGGTCGCCTTATATTTTTTGCGATTGTGCAGCGTGACTTCGACCTGCCGCGCCTCGGCGATCACGTGATAGTTGGTGAGGATGTGACCTTCTTTGTCGATCACAAATCCTGAACCTTGCCCTTCCTGCGGAACCAGGCCGTAGAAAAAGTCAAAGGTCATGGCGCGGGAGGTGACATTCACCACCGACGGAATGTTCTTCTTGTAGACGGAAATGTTGTTCTGCTCTTCGCCGTCTAGCGACTCGCTTGGTGCGGCCTCGGTGATCTCCACCTGCGCGGGATGGCTCAGCCAGTTTGAGGAACGGAATCCACCCGCCTGCGAGTTCGAGCGCCAAGTGGTGAAGTAGAAGAATCCGCCGGCAATCACCAGCGTGAAAATCAAAGGCCGTAAAAGCTTCATAATTCAAACCATCCCATTCGATGCATTCGATGCGGACCCAATCATCTAAGTCACATCATCGAAAGCCACATCATTGAAAGTCCCATTGAAGACGAGTACGAAGTTGGGGAGTAGAAAGATCCCTGGGTTGATTTTAAACAATGCCGCGCCGGCAAGCACGCCGCGCCTGGGGTTAAGCTCGGAGCGGAATTCTAAACCCGCCTGACATCCTGAGCAGCGTCTTTTGGTGCGAAGGATCTGAGCAACCCGCCGGGAGTGCATAGGTCTTTCGCTTCGCCAGGATGACAATGGGAAGGAGCGGTTCAGGATTTTTCCGCTTCGGCCTGCAGTTTCTGCCACACCTGCCGTGCCTGCCCGCGCGTGTGGTCGAGCGGGCAGGAGTTGTCGATCACAAAGTCGGCGGCTTTAATCTTTTCTTCGTCGGGAAGTTGTGCGGCCATGCGGCGGGCAACTTCTTTGCGGGCGGTCTCGAGATCGATTTTTTGCCGGGCGGCGAAACGGGTTACACGTTGCTCGGCGCTGCAGGTCACAACAATCAAGCGATCGAAGTGATCGCCCGCGCCCGCTTCGAGAATCAGGGCGGCCTCTACCATCGCGACGGCGTGCGGGTCCTGGCGGCCCATCTCCAGCATCCACTCGTCCTGGCTGCGAATCACTACCGGGTGCACGATACGGTTCAGTTCTTCGATGCGAGACGCGCGTTTGCCTTCGGCCTGCGTAGGCGGGCCGAATGCGGCTTCAGCAAGTTTCGCGCGATTGATGCTGAGGTCGGGATTGAGGATCTCGCCGCCGAAATGGCGGACCACTTCGTTGTAGACCGGCTCGCCCGGCTGCATGAGCGAGTGCGCGATGCGGTCGGCCTGCACCAGATGCGCGCCGAGGGCGACAAACATCTCTCCTACAACCGACTTGCCGGCGGCGATGCCGCCGGTGAGGCCAACTTTCAGCATGCGGCTCCCGGTATCATTTCCACCACAGAGGCAAAGAGGCACGGACAACCCTTAGGAACGAACACCGATCAAGTCGCTGAATCAACAGACAGCGAGAAGAAAACCGCCTTTTTAGTTTGCGTTTTCTTCTCCGTGACTCTGTGTCTCCGTGGTGAATCTCAAGCCCGCAACGGCTCGGGCACGCGGCTTCCCCGCCGCATTTTCGCGGCCTTCACTGTGTTGAACATCAGCATGGCGATGGTCAGCGGGCCCACGCCGCCGGGCACGGGTGTGAGTGCTCCGGCTACTTCCGCGACTTCGGGATGGACGTCGCCGATGAGCGTCGAGCCTTTCTTGCGGAAGTTTTCTTCCCTTTTCGCATTGCCAGAAAAGAAGCGCTGAAATTCCGCCGGATCGGTGACGGTATTCATCCCCACGTCAATCACAGTCGCGCCCGGCTTGACGAAATCGCGGGTGATCAGGCCCGCACGTCCGATGGCCGCGACCAGAATGTCGGCGCGCCGGCACACGCCCGGCAGATCGTGCGTTTTCGAATGGCACACCGTTACGGTCGCGTTAGCGTTGAGCAGCAGCATGGCGGCGGGCTTGCCCACGATGTCGCTGCGGCCGACGACCACGGCTTCGCGGCCGGAGATGGCGATGTTGCTGCGCTTCAGTATCTCTATACATCCGGCGGGCGTGCAGGGCACGAGGCCCGGCCGCTGCGTGGAAAGGAATCCGACGTTGACGGGATGGAATCCATCGACGTCTTTCGCTGGGTCGACGGCCATCAGCACCTTTTTGGCGTCAACCTGCGGGGGCAGCGGCAACTGCACCAGGATTCCGTCGATATCGTCGCGCTGGTTGAGAGCTTCGACCACGGCCAGCAGTTCGGCGGTGGTGACCGAGACGGGCGGCGCGAGCTTTTCGCTGTAAAGGCCAACTTCTTCAGAGGCCTTGACTTTGCCTCGCACGTAAATTTCGGATGCGGGGTTATGCCCCACCAGCACGACGGCCAGTCCGGGACGCACTCCGGCGGCGGCCAGGGTTTTCACTTCCGCGGCTACTTCGCTGCGGATCTGTTGCGCGATCTTAGTACCGTCGAGGATGGTGGCGGGCATTCGGGCTCCGGGGAGATTCTATCGCACGGAATTGAGTAATTGGGAAATTGGGAATTGAGGAAGTGCGGGATTCCGAAGGAACTTGTGGGGCCTCAAATTCCTGAATTACCAAATTTCCCAATTGCCCAATTCCCTTTCGCATCATGTCGTACAATTGCCCTGGTTATGATTGCAAAAGAGCTCCTCGAAATTCTGGTTTGTCCGGCGTGCAAGCAGGCGCTCGAGTATCGCGCGCAGCCGGAGACCCTGAAGTGTCAGCAATGCCACCGGGTCTATGCTGTTAAAGAGGATATCCCGATCATGCTCATCGATGAGGCTACGATCGAGTCTTAGCGGGTTTGCCAGCGCTTCTTCAATTGCCGGGAAACGACACTGGTCCTTTAACACCACATTCACATTTCCGTAATATTATCTGCCAATGCCACAGGAGCCGTTGCAGGTCGAGGAAATCCGCGGGACTTCGGAGGGTGTGCGGGTGTTGCGGTTGAACGGGCCCGTTCTTCTCACCAACTTCTTTGAGTTTCAATCCCACGTGCGCGCCAGCACCTCGCCCACCCTTGTTCTCGACCTTAGCGGCGTTCCTTATATGGACTCAGCCGGCATCGGGGCGCTGGTGGGCGCTTACGTGACCCATCAGAAAGATGGCCGGCGCCTGGCTCTGGTCGGCGTCACCGACCGCGTGCGCAGCGCGATGCAGATTACGCGGGTCGAGCAGTTCTTCCACCTTTATGACACGGTCGCGGCTGCGGAAGCCGCCACGGCAAACTCCAAGTCCTCCTAGGGCAGCCAGCCCCGCTAGCCGTGAAAGCCCGGCCCGGCCCGGCCCGGCCCGGCCCGGCCCCGGCATACCTCTGCGCCGCCATCGCACCAAAAGCTGGCACGACATTCTTTGTTGGCCGACCTGTCTGGGACCGACACATTGTGTCAGTTTTGAGATTACTTTCTGGGTACGAAGGAAACCTCCAAAGCCCCCGATTCCCTCACTCGGATTCCCGCAACTTTCAATATCCACAGGGGTTAAAGGAATCCAGACGGGCTTGGGGACCGTAATAGGAAATGAAGGGCAATTACGGCAGCAGAATTGCATGCAACTATCACAGCTGCCGATGAGTCTAATACGGCAAGGATGTAGATAGGTCGGAGTCGGAGGTGATGACGGCCATGTTGAACGAGAAAATGACGATCGAGAAGGCAATGAACGATAAAGACCGGTTCACGATAACCGAACTGGCAGCTCTGAGGAACGATCTGCTCCAGGGGGGGATGATCGACTCTTACGAGGCCGCGGAACTGCTCCAGGTGTTCCTGATGGGCCGTGGCTATGGGGTATCGCCCAAGGCAGCGCTTGATGCGGCAGGCCGCGTCGAAATGGCGGGGTGCGCCATGCCCGTCCTGATGCACGAACTGGAAAACCTGGCAATGGTGATGTAGTTGAGTTTTCACGCGGCGGGCCGGTGAACCCGCGGCGCAAGATGAGATTGCGGTGACGTGAACCTTCCGAATGCGAAAAAAAACGCGCAGCGGTGGGTTGGAAGTCGCGGAAATCGAAGCGAAACTCGCGAGATTTTGACATCCAGATTTTGGCAACCTGATTTTGACATTCTGGGTCGGCGATCAAAAAAGACCGAACGAACCAGTTCCACAATGAAACAGCCGGGCCAACCAGCCCGGCTTTGTGGTTTTTGGGGCACCTGCAAGTGGGCAAGCTTCAGGCCTTGCGGATCGCGATTGCGTACCGGGCCACCGGATACGGTATGAATTGTCTCGGTTTGTCCGGATCGTAGAGTACCGTCAGAACTGGATTCCTGGGCGGTGAGCCTCTCGATAGAGAACCTTTGATCAATTCTCCGGCGGCGTCCTGGTATTCCAGCATCCACAGGCCGTTGGTCACGGAGGTGACCACCGCGCGAGCTGGTTTGCCCCACTTCAGCAGCCGCAGCTCCTTCCGGTGGGTCAATGATCCGATCATCAGCAGGAAGGCTCCGACCACTGCGCTGGGCCAAAGCCTCCAGGTTGTTCCCCAAGTGATATAGCCAAGAAACGCCAGCAACAAAATAAACGGGAGGCTCACCGCCAGGCGCCGGCCCAGGCTGCCGCTTTTTACCGGGCGGGGCGTGGGAAGAGTGAGCTCAGACGGAACGGTCCATTCCTCGACGGCCTTGCGCACTTGTTCAGCGCCCACCTGCTCCATCGCCCGCACGTATTGTTCAGGAGACTGACCAGACTGTCTGCGCTTGACTCCAAATTCCCGGATCTGCCAGACGAGCGAGCCCACCACATAAATCGCAAACAGAGCTGCAAACGAAACTAAAACATAGGCCACCGTGCCCATCTTTAAGATCGCCATCAAGAAGATCGCAATTAAAAAGATCAGGATTCCAGGATGATTCGCCAATCCGCTGCAATATAGGCTCACGGGACCCCTCCCACCCTGCCGCCGGAATTAACTTCTTTCCGGATTCTACGCATTTGCACTTGTGGTCTCTCATCAGTTTTTCGAGGGTCGCACTGGCCCAGTTTGGGCAGCGGTGGGCAGGTGACACCCAAGTAACCATCAAAACAATATCGGTTTTCTTGCGCTTCTGGTACAGTGTTGCCGATCCCCCCCCAACCAGATGTACTGAGGAGCGTGCAATGAAGATTGTTGGAATGACAAACACCCGATTGATCGCGGGGCTGCTGTCCGGCTTGCTATTCGCGACCATGGCAGTTTCACTCGATGCCCACGCGGCGTCGGTATCCCGCACCGGACGGGGCTTTGGTCCGGTCTATGACGCGGCGCACGAAATCATTTTTGAAGGCACGATTCAGGAAGTTGTGCTGAAGCATACCGCTGGCAGCCCGGCCGGCATGCATCTGATGGTGGCTGGTCCTCAGGGCCTGGTGGATGTTCATGTTGGACCGTTCATGAGCAAGCAGACCAAAGAAGCCCTGCAGGCTGGCGTTCCGGTTCGGCTTGTGGGAGCCAACACCACGGTACATGGGAAGACCTTTTTCCTGACGCGTCAACTCATGGTCGACGGCAACACCATTAAGGTGCGAACTGCGCGCGGATTTCTCGTGAGGCCTCACTTTGATCGCGGGCATGCTGGCCGCGCCGAGGCGGGGACCAAGACTGATGCAACGAGAACCGAGACTGGCTTCTTCGGAGGTGCCCGATGACATTGCGCAAATCGATTCTTCTGCTGGTCGCGGTAACAACGATTGCAGCCCTGGTGGGATGCAGCAGCAGTTCGACACCGCCGATCACACTCACACTGAACTCGGTGCCCACTAGCCTGGCAGTCAATAGCCAAACCGCGTTGGTTGCCGCCGTTAACAATGACAAGGCGAATGGGGGCGTGGTCTGGTCTTGCACGACGACGCCGGCGGGTTCACCCTGCGGCACCTTCAACCCAGCCACTACGGCCAGCGGCGCCTCTACAACGTATATTGCGCCCGCTATCCTCTTCCCGGTAACGACGCCTCCAACAACAATCACTATCACCGCAACTTCGGCGACCAACTCGGCGATCAGCCAAAGCAGCCAGCCCATCACCATCGGGCCAGCCACTCTAGCGGACGGGAACTATGTGTTCTCGGTCACCGGCAACGATCAATTTCAAACGAACTACACCGTCACCGGTGTGTTCACGGTTGCTGGCGGAATCATTACGGGCGGCGAACAGGACGTCATCGACGGCAGCAGTGGCCCCCTGAAGGACAACATCAGCGCTCAACCGGCCAATGCCTGCACCGTTGCCACCATCGTCGCCACCTGCCTCACTACGGCGCCCAATGGCACCGCCGGCGACGGCAACCTCTACCTCTACCTAGCGACCGGCGATCCGTCAGTCGGCGTCGGCGGCCTCGAGAGTTTCACTGGCTCGGTGCTTCCGCTGGCCGAGGGCGCAAATGCGGGCAAAGCTGCGCTCGCCGAGTTCGACGCTTCGGCCAGTGGCAGCGGCTGGGTGGAACGGCAAAGCGGCGCCCTTTCCCTTACTGCCACCCCGGGGGCAGGTTCCTATGCCTTCGTTCTAGGGGACATTTACGATGCCGTGTCCATCGGCGGCATTGTTAACGTGGACGACCTCCCGGGCACTTCCGGCGGTCCCCCCACCGTCGGCACGATATCGGGAGCGGGTAGCATTTTCGACGCCGACGCCACCGGAAATGTCGTCCAAGGAGGAACTTTCACTGCCAGCACGGTGTCCGCGGGAGATTCATTTGGGCGGGTCACGTTCACGATGCATTCCCCGGAGTTCAGCACGAGCACGCTAGTTCTGGCGGGCTACCAGATCAGCAGCAGCAAAATCGAACTCGTGGAGACCGCCGATAGTTTCGGGGAACTTCTGGGAGGAATCGCGTACGCCCAGTCGGTACCGACCCACTCGGGAGTTAAGGGCTTCACTATCGCGGACGCCACGAATACTTACGTAATCGGCATGCAGGGCGCAGACGTAGGCAGCATGATCCTGCAATCTGCGGAACAACTCAGCATCGCCGCCGATGGGAGCGTAGCCGGGTTCCTGGATTACGCCGATTTCAGCGGGAATGCGGAGGCCGCAAGCCCGGATCCGGTAGGTGCCCTGGCAAACTCGGCAGTCGTCGATCTAACGGGACGGGTTAGCATACTAGGGGTAACTGACGGCGCCGCTGTCAACCCTGTTACCTATAACGTTCAACTCTACTTGGACGGCAATGGCCATGCGCTGGCGATTACCTTGGACCCCAACGACTCTCAGGCCGGTATTGGATTCCAGCAAAGTGGCGCCAGTTCGATCACCGCAAGCTCCTTCTCTGGAGCCTACGGCATGGGCGTCACCGGCTGGGATTACTATGAAGACGGCGAGTTTGACTCTGTCGGTCCAGTTGTGGCCGATGGGTCGTCAACCTTCGCCGGATTCAGCGACGTCAACTGGCTGGACGGCTTTGCTCCCGGACCGATCACAGTGTCGGATAACTCAGTGTCCGGTGCTTTCGGCAGCAGCACCGCCAGCGGCATCTTCACGGGTACCATCGGCGGCATCGATATAGTGGACTGCCCGGCATTCACTCCGGCTACAGCGGGGACTTGCACGCCAGATGCGTTCAACTTCTACCTCATTGACCAGTATGGCGACAACATCGCCATCGAAACTGACGGGAACCAACTAACGTTCGGATACTTCCTGCAACAGTAGCCGAACTTCACAGCTTCACTCCGTGGCGCACCTTCGGGTGCGCCACTTTTTTATTGCTAACTGGACAGCGGCTAAAGCCGAATGAGACCAGTGTAGCTGCGTGGCATGCCTGAAGGCATGCCCTGATACGAACCTTTCTTCTCAGACTGCACCACTACCCAGCTTGCGGTTGCCTTCTGGCTTGGACGCTATTCGTGCCGCAGGCTTTCGACTGGGTCGAGCTGGGAGGCGCGGGTGGCGGGGATGGTTCCGAAGATGATGCCGACAATCGACGACACTATGATGGCGATGATCGCCGCCGGGCCTGAGACAGGCAGGCGGTAGTCCGTAAAGAAGCGGACCGACCAGGGAATGGCCAGGCCGACCACGATGCCGACAATGCCTCCGGTCACCGAGATGACGATGGCTTCGGCCAGAAACTGGAGGCGGATTTCGCGGTTGGTAGCGCCGACGGCCTTGCGAATGCCTATCTCGCGGATGCGCGAGGTTACCGTCGCCAGCATGATGTTCATGATGCCGATGCCGCTCACCAGCAGGGTGACGAAAGAGACGAGCGTGAGAATGAGGGTCATGGCGTCGGCAATTTTTGAGGCCACGGTGAGAATCTGGTTCAGGTTCTGCACACTGTAGACCGACTCGGGACGGTGCCGCGATTGCAGCACGCGCTTGATGGCAGCGGTCGCGGGCAGCACGTCCTGTGCGGTGGCCACCGAAAGATAGATTTCGTTGACTGCCGACGTGGGCTTAAAGAAACGGCTGACCGTGTACGGGATCAGCATGGTGTCTTCCTGAATTTCCGACTGCCCGAAGGTGTCTACACTTTCCTTGAACACACCGATAATCGTGAACGGAAGACCGCCGCTCAGCTTGATGATCTGGCCGATGGCAGCGGGAGTCGAGCCGTAGATCCGCTGCGCCAGTTTCTCGGTGATGACGCCAACTTTATTGCGGCCCGAGGAGTCTTCGTTATCGAAGAAGCGCCCGGCGAGAACCTTCAGATTGCGCACCTGCAGATACTCGGGATCCACGCCGAGCACAAGAATATCGCTCTGCTTGCCTGCGCCCACGTCGATGCGGTCGCCGAGGGCCACGGTGGGCGAAGCCGCTACGACGCTGGAGACCTGCTCACGCACCGCCTGCACATCCCCGATCGTGATGGGATCGGGGGTCGAGTCGATGCGCGACGATCCGCCCTGGTAGTCGGCATAAATCATGTTGGGCCCGATCGATTGCAACTGGCGCAGCATGTACTGCTTTCCGGTCAGGCCGATTGTGGCCACCAGAATCACCGAGGCCGTGCCCACCGCCATGGCCAAGGCCGTGAGTGTGAATTGCAATTTGTTGCTGCAGAAGGACTCGTAGGCGAAGTTGAGAATCTCGCCGATTCCAATGGTCAAGCGGCGCTGAGCGGTCAGAGATAAAGAGGTTGCGTTGGCCATTGCCAGTTAGATGTTAACCCCCGCGCGCGAGACGCTGCAATGCTGTGGGCTGCTTCGGTAGTGGCGCAGTTTGAGGAGGAGGTTCGTATCAGGGCATGCCTTCAGGCATGCGACACCGTTGCACAGTTTTCACTCGGCTTTAGCCGCTGTCGAGCCCAGCCTCAGCGGCTAAAGCCGCTAGACTCTCACGCATTTCTGCGGCATCGCTAAAGCGATGCCCTGATACGGATCATTCTTCTCAAATTGCACCGCCGCACGCTATTTCGCGCGGCCTGCAATCGCCACCGCCGTGAGCACCACGAGGAGCGGATCGACTGGCCGAAAATAATAGGTCTCGGGGTGGGATAAGTAATACACGAGGGGAAAACAGCCGAGCACAATGGCGAAGCGAGCGCCGATGGCCCAGTCCAACTGGAATACGCGGCGAAGCCCCAGCAGCGCCAGCATCGAAAGAGTTGTGGCGACCAGGATGTTGGGCGGATCGAGTGGCTCCTCTTTCAGGTAGGAGCGATCGAAACTCCAGTATCCGGTCCAGATGTAGAGCATGCGGCGCAGCGTCATGCGAACGTACCAGCCGGGATGGGAGCGGATATAGTCCAGGGCCTGCCGGCGCTTGTGGGCCATGTATGCCACCTCGCCGGACTTCTCATATTCTTCGAGTTCGGCGTCGCTGTGATTGGGGTGCAGGGCGCTGTTGACCCAGCGCTCGGAATAGCCGTTGTTGCCGATATATAGCTCGAGGCCGAGGCCGCTGCGGATGGGAATGAAGTGATGGAAGGTCTCGTAGTTACGAACGATCCATGGCGAGAGCACGGCAAGAAACGCCAGACTTGCCACCGTGGCAGGCACGAACCAGGTAAGCCGCTGGCGGTAACGCCGATAGCAGGTGAACGCGGCCAGAAACGGCACCACGGAGAGCGCCACGGGTTCGGTGAGGGCGGCCAAGCCGGTGAGCAGTCCGAAGCCCGTCCAATGAAGCAGGCTGCCAGAGTCCTCGAGCTTTAAGGCAATCAGGAAAAGGCAGCAGAGCAGCAGCGTGAGCAGGCATGTGGACCAGGCCCAGTCGGCACCGTAATAAATTCCATACGGCGAAAACGCCCACAGCCAGCCAGCCCACTTCGCGACGCGGTCGCCAAAGCAGCGGCGCGCCAGCAGAAAGACCGGGATGCAGGTCAGCGCCGAAAACAGGCTATTGAGGGCCAACGCAGTGATGACCGACGCCGGCGTGTGTGGGCCAAACAGCCAGAAAATCCCCGCCAGCAGATAGGCGTAGACGGGAGACAGAACCGCCGTCGGACCAGTATCGGCGAACACATTTCCGAAGCCGTGTCCGGTAACCAGCGAGCGGGCCACGCGGCCGAAGGCCCAGTGTTCAATCAAGAACGGGTCGAGCCACTCGCGATACAAAAACGGAATGACCGCCAGGCGCACCGCGAGCGCGACGGCCACCATGGGCCCATAGGCACGCAGTCCTTCGTTGTTGGGTTGCTGGTCTTCGCTCATGCACCATGTCTCATGTGTTCGTGCTGGTTCCCTAAGAGTGGCCAAACGACCCAACTGCGTCACCGTCAGGCGATCTTTTCGCTGGTGAGATCGGGAACCACTAGCGTATCATAAGGGTTTGCCCGCATCTCACATTGAGGTTGGGAGTCTCTAGAATGCGCCCTGCATCGTTCGGGCCGAAGCCCGAGATCTCGGTAGTTGTTCCATGCTTCAACGAAGATGCAGTCCTGCCAGAAACGACACGGCGTTTAGTCGCGAGCCTCGAAGTTATCGACCGTCCCTTTGAAATCATCTACGTGGATGACGGAAGCCGGGACAATACGGCCCCGATGCTGACCGACCTCCACGCGTCCGATCCGCGCATCCGCGTGGTGAGGCTATCCAGAAATTTTGGTCATCAGATCGCGATTAGCGCCGGGTTGGAGTATGCGCGAGGCGCCGCGGTGGTTTTAATCGACGCCGATCTCCAGGACCCGCCCGAAGTCATTTGCGAAATGGTGGACCTTTGGAAGCAGGGTTACGACGTCGTCTATGGCACTCGTGACAATCGGGAAGGGGAGACCGCCTTCAAGACTTTCACGGCGAAATGGTTTTATCGAATCATCAATCGCCTCTCGGAAGTCCAAATTCCGCTGGATTCCGGCGATTTCAGGCTGCTGGATCGCAAGGTCGTGGACGCGCTGTTAACCATGCCCGAGCGCGATCGGTTTATGCGAGGCATGGTGAGCTGGGTCGGGTTTCGGCAAGTGTCGGTGGCGTATGATCGCGCTGCGCGTCACGCCGGCGATTCGAAGTACACTCTGTTCCGCATGGCGCGCTTTGCGGCAGACGGCATTCTGTCGTTCTCGATTGCGCCTCTGCGCATTGCCAGCGTGTTGGGAGTGGCCTCGTTTGGGTTGGCGTTGCTCGGGGGCTTGACTGCGATCGGCGTCGGACTGGCAAGCAGCCGATGGATGTCACCGTGGGCATGGGTGTTGCTGGCGGTTTTGTTCCTCGGCGGCGCGCAGTTATTGTGTCTGGGAATCTTCGGAGAATATCTAGGAAGAACCTACGCCGAGAACAAGCGCCGCCCGCTTTTCTTCGTGCGGGAAACTCTGGGCTTTGACGAACCTTTTTCGCACGCCGAGGAATCACTGGTCGCCCTGAACCAACACCGCGCCGCTCGCGCCGGCTTCGAAGGCTAATCTCTTATCTTCACTCCACGCGGCAGACGGAGAGTCTCTGGTTGTGATAGGGACAGCTCAGGCCTGCAACTGGGGGATTCGCGACTACGACCCAGTCCACTCCGAACTGTGTTTTGAGACGCAGGAAGTCCGACTTCTGGAAGTCGCGCCAACCGCTTTGCGCATTCATCTCCCGCAGCCAGCGCGGACCCAGGCTCGGCACCCGCACGACGATGCACGGATCTTTCAGGGCATCGGCCAGCACGCTGCGCTCAGCCAGGGCGCGAAAGCCGTGGTAGTCCTCGCCGTCCATTTCCATGTATCGCGGATCGAGCGCGAAGTAGCTGTCGACGGGCGTGTTCTGGCTGATCCACTGGAAGGCCTGCAGCCAAGCGCTGCTCGGGGGCCTGCCCGGCAATTCCAGATGAACCGTTCCGGGATACAACTGCATCTGCGCATAAAACATTCCGGCGCTCAGGGGAACAAACAAAAGCAGCCAGCGCAGCACGTGCCGTTTAAGGAAGTAGCGGCCCAGCAATCCGCCCGCCAGCAACACAAAGAAGACGTACACGAGGTGCAGAAAACGCATGGGCTCGAGCGAACGAAACCGCTCCAACTGCGGCGGCAGCATCAGAACCAGCGCGACGGCGAACTGGAACACGCCAAAATAAACTGTGCGCTCTGCCACCCGTGCCAACACCGCCGACCCCCGGCCGAGCGCCAGTGAACGAAACCACCATAGCAACAGCAGGGGTCCTACGATTCCCAGCCACTCATACCAGTGCCAGTGCAGCAGAAAGTAAAACGATCGCGTGGCCTCAGCTTGCCGCCAGGTGGGCGTTGCGGGCTCGAACATCCATCCTAATGGGATGAGCATCGCGGCGGCGAGCACTGGACTATGCTCCACCTTGCGCGGCTTCCACTTCGGATTCCACGCCAGAAAAACACAAAAGGAAACGCCGAACGGCGTCATGTTCAAGTGCAGCGGAAAGGCCAGCAACAGCAGAACTCCCGCCAGCACCCGACGACCGTCAATCACGGCGACGATTGCCGCCAGGATCAGCGCCGTCGCCAACGCCCGCGGATGAAGGTGCTGGTCGGTCAAACTCAGCCCGCTGCCGGAGACTGGCAGAGTTAGAAGCGCGGCCACGAAAGCCACCGCAGCCCATTGCGCGCATTCTTCTTCGAAGCAGCGTCTCGCGATTCTCCAGCATCCCCAGAGAACCAGAAAAGTTGCAGCGACCTGCCACAAGAAAAGCCCCCAATACAGAGGCAAATGCGTCCAGCGGATGGACAGCGCGATGAGTTTGTCAAACGCAGTCGCTTGAAAAAGTACGCGGAAAAAATCGGCATCGTGCGGAAACAGTGCCGGGTTCAGATTGTTCTTGATCGCAGCCAGGTAGTACGAATCATCTTCCAGGCCCGGGTGATATCCCTGCACCAGCATGCCCAGCGCGGTCAACACCAGCAGCCGCGCGAGGTTCTTCATATTGGTGAGCATGTTGTCTTGGTTACGCATTGTGTAGGGCTAGGCCGGACGCGCCGTTTCCGAGCGAACAGCGTAGTAGGATTCGCCGCCCGCCTCCAGTTTGCGTCCTTTGTCGCTGAAGCGCGGCAAGTGAATGACGCCGATTTTCTGCAGCGCAAACTGCAGGGTCGTAGCCAGCACACCGAAACCGTAGTTAACGCTGCGGCGGAAGTTGATGGACGAGGCTTCTTTAAAGTATTTCGTGGGGCAGGAGACTTCACCAATTCGAAAGCCGAAGTGAACGCACTGCGCCAGCATCTGGTTATCGAAAACAAAGTCGTCGGAGTTTTCCAGCAGCGGCAGTTCAGTGAGCACCTTGCGGCTGAAGGCGCGGTATCCGGTGTGATATTCAGAGAGCTTCACGCGGAGAAATAAATTTTCGAACGCAGTCAGCAGGCGGTTGGCGATGTACTTGTATAAAGGCATGCCGCCGAGCAGCGCGCGACCGCCGAGGATGCGCGATCCCAGGACAACGTCATACACATCGTAGGCCACCATGCTGGCCATGGCCGTGACCAGCAGCGGCGTGTACTGGTAGTCGGGATGCAACATGATGACGACATCGGCGCCGGCGTTCAACGCCTCGCGATAGCAGGTTTGCTGGTTGCGTCCGTAGCCGTAGTTGCGATCGTGCTGAAAAGCGAGCAGGCCGAGTTGGCGGGCAACTTCGACCGTATGATCGTTGCTGTGGTCGTCGACCAGAATGCGGATATCCACCAGGTCGGGCAGGTCTCCCACCGTGACCTGGAGAGTCTTCTCCGCATTGTAGGCGGGCATGACGACCGCGATGCGCTTGCCGTTGATCATGGTGGGAGGACAGCCTGTGCGTTATTAGTTTACCCGAGATGGCTGGGATGGAGTCTGGATCGGCGGGCGAATCAGGATGCGCGGAGAACGAAGACCTACTACCTAAGCCCTAACCCATACTCCAGGAGGGAGTTAGTTCTAGCCGCCTGGGTCAATAGTCTGGCTAGCAGGCAGCGTCCATTCGCCGAAACTTCCCAATCTAGAACGAGTCCTGAAAATGGAACCCCGCCGAACCGAGACCGTGAAATATCGGGGGAATTCCCACTTTGAAACGCCCTTCCGGTTTATAACGTTTTCGTTCGCCAGCCTACGGAGGGCTTTATGAGCGACAGCTTGAAGACAAATTGGACCGAATTGAGCCAGCAGGTTGCCGACCTGCAAGTCAAAGCGTTTCTGAGATTCATCTTCGAGATCGGTGACGTACTGGAAAAACATAGTCAGCATCCGTTGACAATCCCACCAACCCCAAGCCGCGGAAGGCCTGTCGGCCAGGAATCCTCAGGCACAAACCGGAAACGCGTGACATGTGTCACAGACATTCCCGAGCGAATGGGCTATCGTCTCGCGAACGACAGCGAATTCCGTCCGGGTTAGGGGAATGCTTGGGGCAAAATGACGAAGGAGGACGATTGGACGATGAAAAGCAAGCAGCCGGTACCAATAGATTGGCTCGTGTCGGAACGATGGCCAACACTGAAAAAACGAGCGGAGAACGAGAACGACCTCGACAAGCTTATCGCAATCCTTGAGGAGATCGACGACGTATTGTTCAACGTCGAAATGAGAGTGGCCGCTGAGAGCTGGAGGACGCATTCGAGGGACGGCGCTGACTCAAGATCAGTTCGCCGCGAGTCTGGCGCCGCCCGCTCCGACGACTCAGAAATCGGGAGCCCATGAATGGAGAATCGCGTAGGTTAAAACGGAGCAGCGCCAAAGACCTCTCGAACGAGATATGCGAATTGTTCGGACAGCAGTTCGCCGCCCTGCATCAGGGCCTGGAAGAGGCCGAGCTGAAACAATACTTGGAGAGGCGGACACGGATTCACGAATTACAGATCGAGCTCAAGGCATCCGTTCCTCGGCCCTCGTAGAAATGAAAAAGGCCAAAGACGCTGAAGCTGAAAAATTCTCGGCCGGACGATCTCGGTCTGGCCGGATTACTTCATGTTGTCGAGGATGGAGCCGACGATTCCGCCGACTACGCCGCCTTCCACCGTCTTCCGGCTAGCCTCGCGGGGCATGTATCTTTCGAGGGCGTGCGCTAATCTGGCAATCGGCAAAGTCTGCAGCCAGATGCGGCCGGGGCCGGTGAGGGCGGCCAGAAAAATTCCGTCGCCGCCGAAGATCATGTTCTTGACGCCGGGGACGGTGGTGATCTGGAATGAGACGCTGGATTGAAAGGCGCCCACGTGGCCGGGATGGACTCGCAAGGTTTCGCCGGGCTGCAGATCGCGCACGACGAGTTCGCCGGAAAGTTCGAGCCAGGCGATGCCTTGTCCGCTGACCTTTTGCAGCAGGAAGCCGTCGCCGCCAAAAATTCCGGCGCCGAGCGATTGCTGAAAGCCAACGCTGATCTGAATCATCTGCGTCGCGCAGAGAAAGCCGTGGCGGTGAATCATGTACTCATGCCCGGGCGAGACTTCGACGGGCACGATGTGGCCGGGAAGTTTGGTGGCGAAAGCGAGCTCGCCGGCAACGCCGATGGCGCGGTATTCCGTCATGAAAAGCGAGCCGCCGCCGGCCACGCGCTTCAGCACGCCGAAGATTCCACCTCCGCCGCCGAACTGGGTGTGCGTGGTCATCTGGATCGAACTCCCCATCCACGAAAGTTCTCCGGCTTCGGAGATGACGGCCTCGTTGGGTTCAAGGGCAAATTCCAGAACGGGCATGGTGGTGCCGGTGATGCGGCTCTGCATGGTGAATCTCCTCAGTGAAAGGTTGGCTCGCTCCAACGCGACGGCTCAGTTCTCGTTCACAAAGAACTCAGCGCGAAGACCTCAGAGTATACAACGAGGGGAGGGCGGCGACTCTTATAGCGAACGCTTAGAGGCGGAAATAATTTGCAGCAGATCAGGGTCTGCGCCGGCGTCGGCCAGGCGTTTGCGGGTGGCATCACTCAGCGTGAAGTCCACTCCGAATTGCTGAACCAGAGTGGCCATGCGCCTGGTGGTGATCCAGTTCTTGAGTCCAGTTTCAACCTCGGCGAGAGAAAAAGGCGCGGGCTTGCCACTAGCCCCTTCGGCGGGTTTGTTTTTCACCGCTTGCTTGACTGCCTCGGATGCGTGCCAGTTTGCCTCGTGCGCAGAAATCAATCCCTTGGCTACCATATCCAGCAGTCGATTTTGCGAGGCTTTATTTTGCTGCCTAGCCGCTTTCACGAACCATTTTGCCGCCTCATGTTGGTCTGCCGGAAGTCCTTCGGTGCCGGTTTGATAAATGAATCCCATTGCATATTCAGCGCCGACATAGCCTTGATCTGTAGATTTCCGTAACCACAGGAGTCCCTGTTTTGGATCGATTGTGACGCCCTGATCCCCGTAGATATAGTCTCGGGCCAGGTCGAATTGGGCGATCGGATCGCCGCGCTCGGCTTTCTGCCGAGTGACGGCAAGATCTTGATTCTGAGCCGAAGCGGAAGCTAACGTAATCACGCAAACAGCGAATACGCGAATCAAATGCAGACGATGCGTCATGGAGTACTTCCTGCCTTGGTGCGGCAGGATCTCTGCTGGTCGCTAATTTTAAGCACACGCGCAGCCGAAGTCAATTTCAAGGACCTTGACAGTTGCGCGTTTCTGCGTGAGCATTCCCTGCTATGTAGTGATTTGCTCGGCTGATGCGGCGTTCCAAGCTCGAGGGCGCTTAACGAGACCTAATGAAATTTTGTCCCGCCTGTCATAAGACATATCCGACCGACTACAACGTGTGTCCAGCGGACCAGACCGGTCTGCAAAGCACCCACGAACTTCAGCCGGGGATGATCATCCGCAATAAGTACGAAATCCTGGATCAGATTGGCATTGGCGGTATGGGCGTGGTCTATCGTGGACGGCATCTCACGTTTAACGAGATGTGCGCAATCAAGGTTGTCAACGAAGGCGTTGCCGGAGATGCCAACTTTCTGCAGCGCTTTCAGACCGAAGCGGTGGTGACCCGCAAGCTACGCCATCCGAACGCCGTACGCGTCGACGACTTCGACTACACCGACGACGGGCGCCCCTTCATCGTAATGGAACTGGTGGTGGGCAAGAACATCGGCGAGGTTCTGCTGGAACAGGGACCTTTCGCGGTCCCGCGGGCGCTTCGAATTGTGACGCAGGCGGCTCGGGCGCTGGGAGTCGCCCACGAACTTGGTGTGGTGCACCGCGACATTAAGCCGGGGAACATCCTGCTTACCCGCGACGAGCAGGGTCAGGAAACCGCCAAGGTGCTCGATTTCGGAATCGCGAAGCTGCGCGAGGCAGCCGGCGGCGACGGCAAGTCTTCGGGAATGACGATGACCGGCATGCTGGTGGGCACGCCCCTGTATATGTCACCGGAACAATTCATGGGCAAGAAGGGCGGCGAGATTGACGGCCGCACCGACATTTATTCCCTGGGCGTTGTGCTCTATCAGATGGTGACGGGGCAAGCGCCCTTCGACGGCGACACGCTGTATACGCTGATGTTGCAGCACATGGAAGGGAACGTGAAGCCTCCGCACGAGCGCGTTCCGGAGTTGCACTTACCCGAGGCGCTCTCGCAAGTGATTCTGAAGGCGATCGACAAATCGCGGGAGCAACGATACCAGACTGCGGAAGAATTTATCGCTGCCATGGATGAGATAACCGCTCTGGGCGGGCCATGGGCGGACGCGGTTGTGGAAAGCAGTACGGCGCCAAGCAAAGTTGTGCCCGCGCCGATCGCGAACGTAAAACCTCCGACTTCGACTACGGCGCCGCGAGTCCCGCCAACTCCGACGGGAACCAGCGCCCCGCCGGCAACCAAGGCCAGAACTGGAACTATCGCCGAGAAACTACCGACGATCGCGTCGTCACCAACTCCGCCGGTGGCGTCGCCGGTTACGGCGAAACCGGCGCTGGCGGCCACCATTGCAGCGCCACCACCGCAGCCAGACTCGGTGCTGGTAAAAAGTGCGGCGCAGCATGTACTTCTGCAGCCCAAGAAATTTGGGCTGAAACACTTCCTGGGGCTTGTGGCTTTACTCTTGGCGGCTGTGCTGGTGGCGGGAGTTGGCTATTTGAAGTATCAGTCGCTTCAGCGGCTACAGATCGAGAGCAAAGTCACTGAGGTGTTGCATACCGAGCCGACTCTGAGTAAGGCTGCGCTGCGAGTGTCGGTTTCCAATAAGCGTGAAGTAATTCTCGATGGCAATGTCTTGACTGCGGAAGACCGCAAAGCGGCAGAGAACCTGGCTGGCGCTGTTCCCGACGTTACTCAGGTGATCAATCGAATCCTTGTGACTCCGGCCCCCGGTACGGTAGTGGTTCCCTCGCCGTCCTACGACTCGCTGGTCAGCGACGGAAACAAGTACATGAACGACGGGAAATACGACGAAGCGATTGCGTGCTTCTCCAAAGCAGCGGAGGCCGACCCCAGCAAGGGAGCAAAAGACTTGTTGCAAAAAGCGCAGCAGGCACAGAAAGCTGAAGAGCAACTACTTAAGAATCGCCGGTAGAGTTTAGTCGCGGACACATTCGTCCTGCCGGCGATCCCATACCTGTCACTTCCGCCGCAAAGGCGGGAATCCATTCGCAGTAACCCAGCCAGTGCAACCCAGCCAAGGTCACGACCCTTGGCTGAATGCTTCCTTTGAAACCTGGGCGTCCGTCTGATCGGCTGCTGTCTGCTGATCTTCCAGGGTCTTGGCGGCGCTAGCATCCGGGGGTGGAGGCGGAACGTCCGAGGCTGTGGTGCTGGTATCAGGAGCCTTCGGCAGGCCACCAGTTCCCTGCTTGGCGGCCATCTCCTTCATGCCGTTGTCGAGCTGCTCCTGGAAATGATTGTGCATCTCCTGCAGGTCGTCGACGGCGACGGCCACCTGCTTGCCTGCGGCGCAATCCTTCTTCTTGCTGCTGGCAACACTCACCGTCACTTTCTGGTCATCGTCGGGAGTATCGGTAATTCTGGTGATGACGTCGCCCCCGGTCAGCGTGCATTCCTGGCCGTCGCTGGCCACCGTGAGATCAGTATCGACCACGAAGGTGCGGCGTGCGGGATCGAGCGCGGGCGGCACTTCTCCACTGGCTTGCTGGGGCTGTGCTTGCCCGCCGCCCGACTGTCCACCAGCAGCGGGTTGGGCCGCTGCCGCCTGCTCGGCGGCGAGTTGCGCTTTTACTTCTTCCGCGATCGCTGCCTTGACTTCAGGAGTAAGAGTGACGGCACCACCAGAGCTGGCTGCGGGTTGATCGCCTCCGCCAGAGTTATCAGCTTGCTGGTCCCCAGCGTCTCCCCCGCCACTCGCCGCCGCGCCGCCCGCGGCCGCAGCATTGGCCGCTGCCTGCGCCGCATAGGCGGCCTGGAGATTTGCCGCAATCAGGTAGTCGGTCAGCCAGAACGCGGCCGAAGGATAGGTTGGATACGGAGCGAAATAGCCGCCGTAATACCCATACCAGGGCGCTCCACCCCATCCCCATCCCCACGCCACGGGTGCGGGCCAGGGATTATAGGCCCATCCGTAATACGCGGGGCCGTAGTAATACGCTGGATGGTAACCGTAATAGTAGTGGCCGCCATAAGAGTACGAGCGGTACACCCTGGCATACGCCACGTGATTGATGACGACGGTGCGCGACACGTAGGTGCGGCCGCCGCGGGTGACGTAGGGCCGCTGTACATAGCCGGAATGCCTGCCGGTGGTTACGACGCGGGCACCATTGTGCATGCTCTCAACGCGGCGATTGCCGTTGAGGCCGTGTTCGATGTGCATGCCATTGCGATTGATGGAACGAATCTGCCCGTTGGGGCGAATGCTCGCCGTTCCGCCGCCCCTGAGGGAAACCTGTTTCCCGGGGAGGGGCCGGTTGACTTTGGACACGTTGCCAGCACCGCCTCTGCCTCCCATATTGCCGCCGGTTCTGCCCATCGGCGAACCGGTTCCTGTCCGGCCAACCGTTCCAGTCTTATTCGCCCCGGTCCTGTTCGCTCCAGTCCGATTCATGGTTCCTGGCCCTGTTTTGCCGACGCCGGGCCTTGTCCCCGCCGCGGTTCCAGGTCTGGTGCCTGCGGCGCCTGAACGATTTGTAGTCGCAGGCCGGTTCGTCGCGGGGCGTTGGGCGGGACGTTGGGCGGCGGGGCGCGCGGGCGCAGCTTTGGGTGCGGCTGCTCGTTGCGCGGGGGCTGACTTCTTGTCTGCGGCCACGCCTGCAACCAGGGCAGCGAGCAGGAACACTAGGAGAAATGTCTTCTTCGGTACGAAGCTCTTTGACACGAAACTCATGGGCGCTGAATTCATCGCAAACTCCTGGCGAGAAAATCCTTCAAGTTTGACTTCACCAACGGAAACTTTGAACTCCGGGGGAATTCTTAGGTCGTCCACAGGCATGCATCGAATCTCCGCCGAAACCTCTGGGATAGATGTCCGCCTGCGACGTGGGAATGATGGCAATTTTGATCCCGGCGAGGGTGCAAGTCAAGGAAAATCCCGGCTAGGACGACCGTCCAGGTGCTCCCCGATGCACCCCTGTGGCCGGTCCCGCAAGGCCAGTCCCACGGGGCTTAGAACGGTCTTGCTTGTCAGCGTTCGCCGGGCGTTCGGGCGTTCAGTTCTTTCTGCATTCTTTGCGATTCGCTTGCAGCTGCGAGGTATAATCCTGCGTCGAGGCCAGTGGCTTTCTTGAGGGGAATTACGAACCAGGCATGAAATTCGGAAAAAAATACGAACTGCTAGAGTCGCTGACGACGGGCGCGGTGGAAACCTTTGTCGCCAACGATAAGGTGCGGGGTGAGCGGGTGCTGGTGCACATTTTGCATGGTGATCCGCAAAAGCCGAACCAGCCGACGGTGCAATGGGTTCTCGATTCCTTTCGCCGGGTCGCTCCAGAACCGGTGGGGCTAGTGCTGGAAACGGGGCGCTATAGCGGGACGCTCTATGCCTACCTCGTCACCAAATTACCGGAGGAGACCGCACTGAGAACCTGGGTAAAGCAGTATAAGGCTCAGGCGCGCGATACCCAGGAGATTCCGGCTCCTCCGCTGCCTCCGACTCCGGAAAGCAGGGCGCCGACAGCGGAGGTAGCGTTGAAGGACCTCCCGCAACCGCCGCGCCCGGTCACTCCGCCTTCCGTGCCTCCAGCGTTGGCGAGCCCGGTTTCGGTCACGCAGTTGTTGCGGGATTTTGATCCGCCCGCGAAATCGGGCGCGCCGAGCCCGCCTCCAAGAGAAAGCGATCCGTATTCCATTCCTGGACCTCCCCGGCCTCTACCGCCGATCAGTTCCGCGGGAGGACAGTCCGGCCTGCACTCGGCGCCGCCGTGGGCTCCTGAGCCTGCGCGGACTCCCACCCCACCGAAGACGGATCCGAATGCGGGCAGTCCTGCAGAATCGTTTCGTACCGATCTCGCAGCCCGGAATTTCCCTTCCCCGGTTACGGCCCCGCCGCCCAAGGAGGGCCCTAAGCTCGGCGAGTTCACCAGCTTTTTCCAAGGACCGTTTCGCGGAGACGTTCCATCAGAGACTCCGGCTGTAGCCCCGCGACAGGAGGCTCCGCAGAAGCCTGTCGGGGACTTTACGTCGATGTTTGGCTCGGTGAAGCCGCAGAAGGAAGAACCGCCGCCAGCCCCGGGAATCGCGGGAAACGAACCTGCGGGCTCGTTCACCGGATGGTTCACTCCGGAGATTTCCTCGCGGATGTCGAGCACAACTTCGCCGCCCGGACTGCCGCGAGCGAACGCGAATCCTGCGCCGGGCCTTTCTGCGCCGCCTCTGCCTGCATCCGGGCTGCACTCGCCGGATGCTTCGGACTCAGGCCTGCCGTCGTCGACTTTTCCCGCGGCTCCGAAGGATCCTTTCCCACCGCCGAAGCCCGCGTCGTTCGTGGCACCGGCGCCGCCGATTTTTCCGATCCCGGTACCGTCGAATCCGCCAGTGCCGAGGCCGCCTTCGCTCACGCCTCCGGCTCTGGGCTCGGATGGCGCCACGGGCGCTTTTTCACGCCCGGTGTTCGAGGCGGCTCCCCCGCCGGAGGAGATCCCCAGCGGTCCAAGTTCTTATACACGCATCATTTCCGCGCGGCCTGCCAATCCTGCCGACGACGCCAGCGTCGAGGCTCCCGCGCGAGCCGCAGGGCCGCCTGCATTCGCCATGCCCGCCCTAGCAGTTCCGGCTATGGCGCCTCCGCCGCTTCCTCCACCGCCAGTGCCGCCCAAGCCGGCATTCGCCGCTCCGGCCGCGCCTAAAATGCCGGCTGCGCCCAAGCTTCCTGCCGCTCCTAAAGTTCCAAAAGTGGGAAATGCGCCGCCGCCGCCCGTTTCCTACTGGCCGCTTATCTTGATTTTGACTGTGCTTTTTTTCGCCGCCGCGCTGCTGGTGCTTTACTTCGTGTTAAAGCATTAAAAGGGTGCAATGA
This sequence comes from uncultured Acidobacteriota bacterium, assembly GCA_963755795.1. GTDB lineage: Bacteria > Acidobacteriota > Terriglobia > Terriglobales > Acidobacteriaceae > Sulfotelmatobacter. Next base: position 133,574 of record CAVWLI010000029.1, read on the forward strand.
TCACGGTTCTAGTCATTTTTGGAGCCCTGGGAATCGCGCAAGCGATCTCTGCGAAGGAGTTCTGGGCCGTAGATGGACTTGGTCTACACGAGTTCAAAAAGAAACGGAAGCTTCCGAATTGGCTAGGGCGTCTCGTAGGCGCAGTCGTTGGTCTCGGTCTCATCGCAGTCGGAGTCAAGATGCTTATCGGAGGTAAGTAGAATTATCTATCGTTAGGCCGAAGGCCGACCTGTTGGAGAAACCTGGGGAAGAACAGGGAACAGATTGGACGCCTCCCACCCACCAGCGAGCGTTCAGTTCGCTTGCGGAAGCAGGATCAACAATTCCAGGGTGGGATTCGGCAGCTCTCCAGGGACGTACGCTGCAAAGTTGCGGGCGCGGGTGACAGCTTCCCAGGCCGGTCCAGCCTGGTTCAGCGCGAAATACTGATACTTCAACTTCACCGGGATCGCGCTGGGCGGATTGGTGAGATGGCGAAGTGAAATTCCTGGCAGGGCTTGCCGTACCAGGTGCTCGATGTGGGTCGCGGAACAGACCTTCACCAGCTGCGGTACTTTTTGAATGATGTTTTCTTCCGTAGTCTCCGCGCTCACCGCCAGGTACATGCGCGTGTTCGTCAGATACTTGTCGTGGTCGATGGCCGTGGCATAAATCGAATCCTGCGATAGTTTCAACGGCAGCGAAACCAGGTTGGTGGGCACGACCGTTTCCAGTAGCGAGCGCATTTTCTCATCGAGTTCGGAAAAAATCGGGCCGAGGGAATCATGCACGTAGAGCGGCAGATCGCGTGGCCGCAATTTTTGCGAAAACGTGGTCAGCGATCCCGCGAGCGTAACCATGGCCGCATACAACTCTTCGGGATGTCCCATCTTGCTTTCGTAAAGATGAGAAAAGACAGGGAAGTTGGAGTTCACCGTATAGAGCAGCCAGAAGTTGGCGATATCGGACGCGGTGAAATCCGCCAGGCTCTGATTTTTTTGCCGGCGCCCTGCCGAAAGCTGTGTGCTGCGAGCGGAGAGCAACTCGACCAACCCGCGCAGCAGGCCGACCAGGTATTCGCTGGCTCCGATTTCGATGAGCGGGGGAATGAAGCGGGGATTGAGTTGAAACGTGCCGGCCGGAGTGCGCTCGACGTTGGCGATTCGCAGCACGGAAGAGCCTTCGCGATTTTCCGAGTCCGCGAGCAAGCGCATATTTTTTCGCGCCACCTGGATCGGCTTCTCGCTCGCACCCGTATTCTCGTCGCGAAACGCGGTTACCTCCGCGAGGTAACGCGTACCTCCGTCCTTTCCGGTGGAGACGTTCAGGCCACGCTGACGATAGTCCGGAATGGCCAGGTAGATGTCGAGACTTTTATCTCCGGGTTCGAAGAACTCCTCCAGCGACTTGGACGGCGGCGGCGGATCGGCTTCAGGAATCTCGAACAGGAGTCCGTCGGGGAAAATGCCGGTGGCGCGGGTGACGGCAAACTGACCCTCCGTCAGCAGTTCCGCATTGATCGAAAGTTCGCGAAATCCCCACGGACAAAACTTGAGCGCCTGCAGGCGAAAATTAAGCGCATCTTCGATGAAGCGATCCTGCACCTGAAGATGTTGCGGGGTCAGGAACGTGCCCTTAGTCCACAGAACTGGTTTCAGCTGCTTCATAGAATCGCGGCGCGCCCCGCCGAGGTTGGCCTGGAGGAGACTTTCAGGCGGTTCTCAGCACGGCTGCCCACAATAACAATTCCTGAGCCAGGAAGCAAAGGGCAAATCGGATGGGGCAAGTCGGTTAGGGCGAACGGGAAACGAAGCGGCAAGTAGCAAGAAACAGTCTTTCGCAGAGGGCAGAATGCGATCGAAAATCAGAAGAGGACTATTCTTTTCCGTCGCGGCCTGGCGTCCACAAGCCTTCCATGAACTTCAGCCATTCCTGGGTTCTGGACCGCAATTGTTTGGCGGCGTTGCGGGAAAAAACCGCCAGACCAAAATCACCGCGGGCGCGGCGAAGAACCAATTGAATCTCCTCATGCACGCCTTCCGGCAGAGACTCGTCACTCTCTAAAGCTTGCAGCAACTCGAACATGTCAGGCGCAGCCGCAATCAGGCTGGCGCTGGCCGTAGGATCCATATCCGCTTCAATGGAAGCCACCGGCTGTCCGGAGCGGTCGATCACTCGCGACCACTTCTGCGGATCAATGCGCCACATGCCCGACGTTAATTTGTTTTTCGCCATACTGCTTCCCTTTCGGGGGTTCGCCCTCCTGTGTAACTCTCTATTCATAGTGTAAGATGCCGTAGCCCACGGCAAGGTTACTAAAGTTCTGACCGGGTTAACCGCAGGGGTTCGCCGTGTCGCCGGGGATTTTGCTAACACGCTGGGCTACAAGGGTTTTCAGCGACGGAACTTGCGGAGATTGAACTTCAAGGGACCGAAACACCCATCCGTCGACCTTGTTCTTTGAGCTGATTGAGATCATCCGTCGCTTGCTGGACCTGGTCATCCGTCACACCGCTTCCGGGAATGGCCTTCTGCTGAATCAGCTTGCGCAGGGACTCGGCTTTTCGTTGAATCACAACTTTCATGACTTCACCGACGCTGGCTAGTGCCGAATTCGTCTTGTTTGTGGAAGCGCCGAGCAGCTGAACTTCCCGGACCATGCCAAGAAGGTCCTTGATGGCGCCCGTGAATTGCGAGTCTGTCACCGACCCGGGCGATTGCTTATCCTTGGTTAGCAGATCCTGCACGGCATCGGCCTTGCGGTCGGCAACGATGGTGATCGCCTTTCCAGTCAAGGTTAATGCTTCGGATGGCCCGTCATTCCCTGCCCCCATCAACTGTCTTTGGCGTTCAGCGGCGAGGGCCGCTTTGATGCGGTCTTGAAATTTGGTATCCGAAACAGAGTTGGGAATCTTCTCCTCCTGCTGAATCACGTCGCCGAGTGCGTCACTTTTCCTCTTGGCAACCTGGTTAACGGCCCGGCCGACCTGCTGCATCAGGGCGCTCACCATGGAGTTGTCCCGATCCCCGCCGCCCAGCAAAGAGACTCGGCGTGCCTCCGCCAAAGCTGCCTTCACCTTCTCGCTGATCTGGTCTTCGGTGGCATTCGGGTTGTCGAGAACTTTCTGAAGCTCTTCGGTGTACTCGACTAACGCGTCGGAGTCGCCCGCCCCGAGCCAGTTCTCAGCCAGCTGATTCTTAGGCGCCTGTGGAGATTCTGCCGGAGTAATGCCAGTCTGCGTGTTGGGCTTGTTCTCGATGACAGGCATGGTGCCGGCATCGCTGACTGGCTTATTGGTGTGGGTCCCGATGATGCCGGGCCCGCGTTTGTGAGGGATGATCATGTAGACCGTGTAAGGTTTCCCCGAACCCGGAGCGTCAACCTTGCCTGCTCGTCGCCAAGGGCCCGGTAGCGGGGGCGTGCCCAGAGGAACTACGGTGAGTTGCTCGCCCCGGTGGACTCCGCCACGCTGCTTCGCGGCCTTCAGCATGGCGGCTTGCTGTTCGTCTTCGTCCAGGCCCTGGGGAACAGGAAGGCTGGCGTCGCGGTCTACTTGCTGATTTTTCATAAGATCTGCCTCATTCTCTCAGCAGGTTCAGCGAATCCGTCTCGCGCGATTCACTCGCTCCTGGTTGCATTCGCTTCCTGCTTTGCTAAAATTCCCGGCAGCCAAGTTGGGCTGGGGGATCGCATATGCCAATGCAAGTCTGCATGGGGGCAACCCTGATGTGCACCATGGGGATGGCTCCGAGTTCGCTGGTGGTTCTGCCCACCAACATGGTCCTCACCGACGAGGTGCCGGACGCCAACATCATGGACTTCATTCCCATGGTCAATATCATGCCGTTCGGCATGTGCATGTCACCCGCCAACCCGATGGTCGCCGCCGCTACCGCAGCCGCCATGGGCGTGTTGACTCCGATGCCCTGCATTCCCATGACGGTCGCCCCGTGGGTTCCAGGCGCTCCGACCGTGCTGCTCGCCTACATGCCCACGCTGGACAGCACCTCGACTCTGATGTGCATGTGGGCCGGGGTCATCAGCATTATGATGCCGGGCGAGATGACGGTGATGGTGCCGTAGATTCGTTCGATTCGGAGAAAGCGGGACTCCTCAATGGAGCTGTACTGCCTTCCAGTCCCGCGGATTGACTACCTTTCCGTTGCACTCCAGCTTGTCCTGCAGCTGGATTAATTCCGGCTCTCCTTTCGAGAAGCTGTACGAGGTCAGGAAACCACAGTCGCCGACCCCGCGAAATTTGTGAATCACTCGAAGCTGTTTGCTGCCTTGATCAAAGTCGGGAGTTCCAGTCAACTCCGTGGCTTGCGTTTTCTGTAGACGCCCGGGACCTGACTCACCCGAGTCCTCATAGGACGCAAAGGAAAGAACGGTCGACTTTGCCGGAGAAACTGACTTGTCCAGCAGCAGGAAGACGTACGTGCCCTGGTAACTGCCGAGGGTACAGGTCACCTGGACCAAATCGTATTTCTCCGATATGGCGTAAAAGGCCAAACCTGCGAAGGACTTGTCGGGATAGTCGAAAGTTGATTCACAGTCCTGCGGCCAATTGAGCCGGGTACGCCAGGCGACCCGATCCGCGTAAGTAAGGTTCTTCTTCAAGTTAACTTCCGGGGAACCGGCGCTACTCTGGCGGCTTTCTGAAGCGGTTGGGGCGGATGGAGTGGATGGCGCGGCGTCTTTGGCACACGCGAGTGAAACCAAAGTGGTCACGATCAAAACAGAAAGACTGCGTCGGAGGTCCGAGGAGATCGGTTCCCGGTGCCTCATCGAAAATTCCTCCCCTCAGTTGGTGGGTGGGTCTTCATCATGATCATGGCCCGACGCTGGCAAGAAGCATCGCCTCCAATTTCTCGGCATACCCCTTAATGACAGCCCACTGATCAAGACCATTAATTATCTTTCTCGCGTTCTTGTAATCGCATTGCGTCCCGGAAATAAAGTCGCCGAGTTTCTTGCCTGTAAATGAGCCATTGCGCATGCCATACGACATAATCGGATAAGCAGTTTCAGGTACCAACACTTTCTCCGGATGAATGACCAGATCATCCCCGAGATTTAGCGCCTGCCCCAGCTTTTCGTAGTTCGCCTTCCAGGTCAGTTGCACATAGCCTCTCCCGTAATATGTGGTGGTAAATTCCTTGCCGGAGCTGTCCTTCACTGTCACTGGCACTCCGTAGGGATAACCCGCGCCCTTTCCACCCTCCTCAATGGGCTGCCAGGTATCAGCGCATTCCCATTTCACGGTCGCGAGCATATATGCGGCCCATCGAATATCCGTCACGTCGGGATCCAATTCGATAAATGCGAGCAACCGTTCCAGCCCGTCCACTTGGCTTTGGTTAAGAGCACCCAATTCCTTCATGTAAAGTCCAAAAAACGTCGAGGGATCGAAAGCCATGGCACCTTGGACCTGAGGTTTGCCAGTTACGAGCTTCTTCAGGAACGAGGGTAGGCCGGCAATGAATTCCAACGGAAGGTCCTGCTTGCCGACTTCCTGGCCGAGTTTTCCCCAGGTATCGGATCCCACCTTACCATCCGGAGTGAGCCCTTGCGCGATTTGGAATTTGACGACCGCATCAAATGTAGGCTGATCGAAATCATGACTGCTGTTCAAACCTGGGTTGGGGGTTACAACAAGATTGAGCCAGTACTTCAGCGTTGAAACCGTCTGAGACTGAATCCCCCTTCGGAGAACGTGTGTCACGTCTGGACCTCCTGAGCCGAAGCGAAATCCCGCTTCGTCAACTCAACTTCGTTCCTTTGCTCCCATCATCGGCCGTATCCGGATCGTTCGGAGCGGTGGGGCTGTCGGGCGAGCTTGAACTGGGGTCCGAGGTGCTGGCAGGAGAACTACCGCTGTTGAGATACACAAACGGAGTTCCGGTGACAAACACACCAGCGGGGCCAATATCAATCGAATTGGCTCCTGAACTCAGCGTGATTCCCACGGGACATTCGATCACGATACCGGTCTCTGCGCTGAGATGGATGCTCATCGCGCTCATCATGTAACCCATGGTGATCGAGTCCATCTTTCCACCGGTAACCGAAAGTGAAACATTTCCGGTGATGCTCTCTTTCTGATTGCCGGTAACGCTGAGTGACTTGTCGCCGGTCACACTCTCCATCTGATTGCCGCCGATATTCAGTGACATGTTCGAGTCGACCTGCTCAAAATGGTTCCCCTCGACATGCAGGTGCTTATCAGTCTGGACTTGCTCCACCTGGTTCGTGGTCACGATGAGATGGCGGTTGGCACCGATGAATTCCCGCGAATCATTTTCCACACGCACGTCCATATCTTTCTGGGCATTCATGAAGATCTGTTCCTGCCCCTTCAGATCTTCGAAACGGAGTTCGTTATAGTCGGAAGCGCCGCCGCCCTTCGAACTGCGCGACATGAATGTACTCCGCGTCTGGTAATCGGGCAGAGTATAAGGAGGCATCTGGTTCGCGTTGTAGACGCGGCCCGTTATGACCGGCCGGTCCGGGTCGCCTTCCAGAAAGCTGACCAGCACTTCCTGACCGATGCGCGGAATCCACATCGCGCCCCAGTTTCCGCCGGCCCAGGGTTGAGAGGTGCGAATCCAGCAGGAACTGTTCTCGTTCTGTTTGCCGAGCCGGTCCCAATAAAACTGCACGATGACCCGGCCGTATTTGTCGACCCAGATTTCCTCGCCCGCTTTGCCCACCACAAGCGCGGGCTGAGGGCCCTGAACGAAAGGTTTTGGAGTTATCCGTGGGGGGCGATAAGTAACGGAAGCGGGAATGCAAGTGAGATGATTTGAGTAAATCTCTCCACCCTGCGTGCCTGCGGTCGTGTAACTCTGTCCAGCTGTGGCGTAGTGTCGAACCTCGGTCACCACGTGGTTCGTATTCTGGTCTCCGCGATAATGATTCTTCAAGACAAACGAGTAGCCCGACATCACGGCGCGGCAATTACTGGCCGCTTGCACCACCATGTAGCCCGCTTCTTCTTCCTGCATCCGCGTCTTGGCTACGGTGTCGCCTTGATCCTTGGTGGTGTGCAATCCGGGATAGTCGAAAAGCTCCAGAGGCTGGCTGGCGGAGAGGTTCACCACCGTCGGATCGTTGGCCAGCAGACTGGTCGAAGGCGTCGTGAAATTGTAATCGGTCACGGTGTACTTGCCGGTGCGGACTTCTTGTCCGACGTGCCATTCGGTGATGGCTTCGGGATCGTAGATGCCTCCGACTTCGGTGTCGTAACTGATCGGAGAACTAGGACACGCCGGCAGAGTGCTCGACTGATCGGCCAGCACCAGCGTGTGCTTGCCTTCAGTGGAATGATCGAAGTAGTAGAAGATGCCGAACTCTTCCATGAGGCGCGACACGAAGTTGAACGAAGTCTCGCGATACTGCACGCAATATTCGAGCTGAGGATACGTGTTCTTCAAGGAGAGCCGGAAATCCTTAAAGTCGAACAGATTGAACACCTGGCTGATGATGTCAGGCACCGCCATGTTCTGGAAAATGCGGCAATCGGCCTGGCGAGTCAGAAACCAGAGCCACGGTACAACCTGTGCGTGGTAATGAGTGAACATCCGGTCGTCGGTGGCGCCTTGCGTGAAACGGCTGACGTAACCGCTGAGGTAGCGCAATGTTCCATCAGGACGACTCAGGGTGATCGTAACTTTCTGCCCGACGATATCGGAAAAAACAACTGAGTCGTTCTCGTGGGCGAGCAGATTCAGTTCGTAGGTGAACAGGCGCGAGATTCCTTCCTCGCCGGTCAACTCCTGCAACAGGAGCACGTCCTTGCCCAGCGGGGTATCCAAAATCAGGAGCCGGTTATCTTGGGTGTAAGTTCCTTCTGCCACGAAGCTTTCCTTCCCGTGGTTATTACAGTCTTGTTTTTTGCGACCGCGCGAACGCGGCTTACTTGAGTTGCGTCAGACTGTTGCGTCTGCCCTGGGTTCGTTACCGATATTCGAACGCCCCGTCGGCGCCAATGCCCACGTGAATTCGCTCCATGGGCTCATTCGCAGCCATGCGCGACAACAACTGCCGCGAAATATCGGGAAGCAGTGTGTTGGTGAGAATGTTATCCACGTTGCGAGCGCCGCTCTCGACCTCAGTGCAGCGATTCGCCACTTCCTGCACAAGAACGGGGTCGAAGGACATTTCGATCTTGTGATTCTCCTGCATGCGGCGCTGAATCTTACCCAGCTTCAGCCGGATGATCTGTCGCAGATTCTCGTCGCGAATGGGCAGATAAGGAATCAACACCATGCGCCCCAGAAATGCCGGCTTGAAAATCTTGTTGAGCTCCGGTTTGAGTGCCTTGAGCAGGCCATCGGGACCGGGCATGGTTTCCGGGTCTGCGCACAATTTCGCCATGGTATCGGTGCCGGCGTTGGTGGTGAGAATGATGATCGTGTTCTTGAAATCGATCTCACGGCCTTCGCCGTCTTCCATGTGTCCTTTGTCGAACACCTGGTAGAAGAGCTCGAGCACATCGGGATGAGCTTTTTCAACTTCGTCGAGCAGAACGACGGAATATGGCCGGCGGCGGACAGCCTCAGTCAGTACACCGCCTTCGCCGTAGCCGACGTAGCCTGGAGGCGAGCCCTTCAATGTGGATACCGTATGCGCTTCCTGGAACTCCGACATGTTAATGGTGATCAGGTTGCGCTCGCCGCCGTAGAGAAGATCTGACAACGCGAGAGCGGTTTCGGTCTTGCCGACTCCGCTGGGCCCCACCAGCATGAACACGCCAATCGGCTTGTTAGGATCATCGAGACGGGCGCGCGAAGTGGAAATGCGCTGGCTGATGATTTCGAGCGCGTGGAGCTGGCCGATCACGCGCTGGCCGAGGAATGTCGGCAGAGAAAGGACCGTTGTGATTTCGTCCTTCATCATTTTGCCGGCCGGAATTCCGGTCCAGGCGGAAATGACCTCGCCCACAATTTGAGCGTCGACGGCAACGCGAATCATCGGCGTCTCGCCTTGCAGGGCCGCGAGATCGGCTTCGGCTTGCGCCAGTTTGAGGCGGACTGCAGCCACGTCAACTGGCTTGGCGGCTTCTTCGACTGCGGTGGCCGTGGCCGACGTTGTGGTCGATGAAGCGGCTGTCGCGGGAGTGGTAGGGGCCGGAGCAGGTGCGGCCGCATCGGTTGCGACTCCGGGGATTTCTGCTCTCGCGACGGCATTGCCGTTTTGCGAACCTGTACTTTCGAGTTGCGAACGTAAGTCGCGGATCGTGGTCACGAGGTCGCGTTCTTTTTCAAAACGCGTTCGCAGGCCGGCCAGATGCGATTCGATTTCCGCGCTCTTTGTGGCAATCTCTTGCAGCCGTTCGCGATGATCGGTTCCAGTCAGCGATTCGCGTTCGAGGATTCGTTGCTGAACCGCCAAATCGTCGATCTGGCGAACACTGTCTTCAATCGCCGGCGGAGTCGCGCTCTGGCCGAGGGCAAGGCGCGCGCACGCCGTATCCAGCACACTGACGGCTTTGTCGGGCAGCTGGCGCCCGGCGAGATAACGATGCGAAAGATGCACTGCGGCAGTTAATCCCTCATCCAGGATGCGCACTTTGTGGTGCTTTTCGAGCGACGGCACAATGCCGCGCAGCATGGTAAGGCACTGCGTTTCAATCGGCTCTTCCACCTTTACGACCTGGAAGCGGCGAGCCAGCGCGGGATCTTTTTCAAAATATTTCTTGTATTCCGACCAGGTAGTGGCCGCGATAGTTCGCAGCTCGCCGCGAGCCAAAGCCGGCTTCAGAAGGTTCGCCGCATCCCCTTGTCCCGCTTGTCCACCGGCGCCGATCATGGTGTGAGCTTCGTCGATGAACAGAATGATGGGGATGGGCGAGGCTTTCACTTCCTCGATCAGTCCCTTCAGCCGGTTCTCGAATTCACCTTTGATTCCCGCTCCTGCCTGCAGCAGCGCTAGGTCGAGAGTCCGTATGATCACGTTGCGCAAGGGCGGCGGCACGTCGCCTTGCGCCACGCGCAGCGCGAAGCCTTCCACCACGGCCGTTTTTCCCACGCCCGCTTCGCCGGTGAGAATTGGATTGTTCTGGCGGCGACGCATGAGGATGTCGACCACCTGGCGAATTTCGAAATCGCGTCCTAACACGGGATCGATTTTTCCACTCTTCGCCTTCTCGGTGAGATTGATAGTGAACTGGTCGAGGTTGGGAGTTTTTCCGCCCGGACGCGGGCCCGCGGAGGGCGCGCCTGGCGCCGCGGCGGCGGCCGCTAACTCGGCCTGCGCCTCCTCGCTCGAATTGCCGACAATCGACGCGAAGTCTTTGCGCAACGAGTCGGCCTGAATCTTCTGGAACTCGCGGCTGATGTCGCGCATGAGGCGCACGAGTTCATCATTCGTAACGAGTGCGAGGATGGTAAATCCGGTTCGCACCTGCCCGGCGTTGTAGTCGATCGAGCCAATGGTCCACGCTTCGATCAACATCCTCATGAGCGACGGGCTGAGCGACGGCGTGCGCGCGTTTCCGGTCTTCAGTTTGTCGAGGGCGCGAGCCAATTCCCCGGAAAGCCGCGAGGTGTCGATCTCGAAATGTTTATAAATCGCAGCCACATCATTGTCGGTGGAGTCGAGCAACTTCGTCAGGTAATGCTCCACCTCGATGTCGTAGTGCGTGCGCGCCAGGCAGAGTCCAGCAGCTGCCTCCAACGCGCCGCGAGTCGAATCGTTAAGCTTGCCGATCAGTGACTTCAGATTCATGACTTTCTCCTTCCGCTGCTCGCAGCGCCAGCACGGTATCGTCCGGGTCCCGGCCGAAGGGCACCGACTTCACCCAGGACACCCAGCCCAACTGCGGGCCAGATATACCTTCCGTTCCCAGGGTGCAGGCCGGAACCTGCTCGCGATCGAGAATCAGCTGCACTTCGAAATCCCATTCATCGTTCGAGAAAAATCGCACCCACGCGCCCAGCGGCTCATAGGACTGGCCGTCGGGCAGAAAATCTGCATAACGTTCCAGAGTCAGCGGACCCAGAACGATGCGCACTTTCGATTGCTGGTTCCAAACTTCATCTCCCACCACGGCGCCGAAACCAAGTTCGCCGCTTTCGCTTTTTCCTTCTGACAGATTGCACTGGGTCTCGCGATCGAGACGATACCAGCCTCCGGCAAACTGTTCGATCTGGACCGGCACTTCGAAGTAGTCGGAGAGAATCTGCTGCAAAGCCTGGGCCGAACGCGGACGCTCCGCCAGCAGGCCAGCATAGTAGATGAGAGTATCGTCTGACACTGCTTGCCGGTCGCGCAAACCGTCCGTTCCGAGTCCGAGCAGGCTGAGCAGATGCCGCGAGAAAAGATCGCGCTCGCCTTGCTCGCAGGCCACGTCGAACCGGTACTTTCTCCAGGCGCGATAAAAAAGGGAGATGATCCGGTGATTGAAAATATCCAGAAAATCTCGCGGCGCGGCGTCGTTGAATCGCAACCGCTCGATGAGCAGTGTGGTGTAGGGGTTGGGAAGCACTCCCTGCGGCCCGGTCAGCCCCATGAAATTCACGGTCATATGCACCGGTCTTTTCTCAGGCCCTTCTTCGTCGGGTCGATCGTCGCCGCTCGCGTCTTCCCCGGGCCAATCCATGGACTGGATCTGGCTGGCCGGAAATGCCAGCGAAGGATGCACGCCAAAACGCGCGACCTCAGTCTCGGGGTGCGTAAACTTGCCGACCGAGTTCCGCTCTGGAAAAAAGCGCTCGAGCAGACGCACCGCCTGGAAGAAATCGAACGAGAAAGGCTCGCGACGAAGCTTCTCGGCGATCTCAGACGCGGTTAGATCAGGACGGATTGTCCCGCTCTCGGTGGCCACTCTTCCAACGGCTCCTTTCGCTGGCGGCTGCGCGCCACTAGTTGACTGAAGCTGTTCATCGACACGTACAAACCCAGAAATTTTTCGAGTACGCTGGCAAACAGGTAGGCACCGCCGCCACTGAACTGCTCCTCGTCGAATTCAATTTCCACGCGCGTCCCGCGCGCAAAACCGATCCCGTGTTCTGAGATCACGCGGGTGAAGTGCCGGCGTGCATCCACTGAGGTAATTCCGCCAATCTGTTTCTTGGTGTCGGGCGACTCGGAGAAATCGTACAGCTCAAGAATTTTCTGCAGCGCCTCTTTGCCGTTATCGACAATGGAAAGATAATTCAGCGACAGATGCGAGATCAGGCTCCACAGAGTTTTTCCGTCCAGCGGCGGACGCAGGGTGCGGGTCGGCTTGTGCAGCGCGACGATGCGCTTGACCGCGGCTGCCCCAGTCATTTCGAAATCGCCGGTTTCGCTGCCAAAGGGCAAGCGCGTCACCAGATCGCGATTGGTGCAGGTACTTCGCACCGTCACCGTGTCGTAGTCGAGTTGCATGGGACGGGCCGAGAGATCGACCAGCGAAAGAAAAACATCGGTGCCGTCGTCGCCCTTGCGGGTGGAAGGCGAGCGGGTCACGTACCAATATGCCGGAGTTGTTCCCTGTACCGCGTGCCGCTCCGAATAGAGGGGCTGAAACGTCACAGTCTGATGGTTCTCTACGTCAGTGCAGACCACCTCGTCCACAGAATAGATTTCCATGGTCTGCCGGCGGCGCGCGTCGGGCACGATCGGATACTGGTAGCGAGTTTGATCGACCAGGATCGGTTCAGCAGTTTGCGCAAACAAATTGATGATCGGAGTGCATCCCAAACGCAGCGTCTTCGGGTTCACCGCAACTTCCAGTCGCTGCTGGCGGCCGTCCTGCTCAAAGGGCGAAATCATGAACAGAATCTCGGCTTTCGAGGTAAGTCCGGCGCGCTGCAACTCCGAAAGCCCGGTGAGGCTCATGAAAAAAAACTTCTCGGGAAATGCGAAGTACTCCTGCAGCAGCCGGTAACCCACAAACGAGCGCCGTGGATAGGGCAGCACGTCTTCCGTTTCTCCGAAGCCCATGGGCTGCAGATTCTTCACCGGAAGTTCGCGAACGGGAGCTTTCGGGTTCGCCGGATCACGCAGCAGAATCCGCACGCAGTTGCGGCACAACAGTTCGTACAGTCCGTGGACGACCGCACTTTCGCCGTTCAGATAGAAGCCCAGGGTATCCAGTTCGAGCTTTTCAAAAGAAACATCCTGGAAGCATTCCAGCTCGACTCGCAGGACTGCTGCCTCTGACGCGCGTAACGCTGGGCGAATGCGGTCAGGCGTCATCCACTGCGCCTGTAAAATCTTGAAGGGCCACACCGTCGTGTCGTAGGAGGTTCGAAACTTGCACGGCACGCCTTCGACCGGACGCGAATAGAGAACCGTCCCTTTCGGAATCTTGAGGGCGCTGGTGAGCTTGCCCTGTTCCGCGTCGGTATGAAACTGCGCCACCGACATTGAGGGCACGGGCCGCAGATAATGTGGATAGAGGATGTTGAGCAGCGCTTCGGTGATCTGGGGAAAGTCGTCGTCGATGCGCAGGTGAACCCGCGCCGCCAGCAGCGCGAAGGCTTCCAGCATCCGTTCGGCGTGCGGATCTTCACAGCGATCGGGCTCCAGCACCAGGCGCGAGGCGATCTTCGGATACTTGTCGGCGAACTCCGCGCCGATCTGGCGCAGGAACGTGAGCTCGCTCTCGTAGTAATTCCTCAGCTCATTGCGCAAGATCGGCTCCCTTGATTTCGTACTCGCCTTTGCCCAACTCGAGCACGGTATCGAAACGCACCGGCTCAGGCGCAGGATCCATGCACAACAGTCCTTCGATCACAAACTTCAAGCTGCGATAACTGCCTTCCACCGTCTCCATGCGAACCTTGGCCCGCTTCAAGCGTGGCTCGAAAATTGCAATCGCCGATTCCATCTCGCGCACCAGATCGCTATGGTCGCGGGTCGACAGAACTGACTTGGAAGTGATGTCCGCAAACCCGTACTGGTAGACGGAACGAACCGTCTCGCGGGCCGAGTCGGGCGCTGGGTCAATCGTCCGCCTGGTATTGAGCAGCCATTCGAGATCCCGCTTCAGGCCTAATTTCAGTTCGCGCAAGGATTGCGCACGGGTGAGGGGAATCTCCGAACTGGTCTTCGGATCCCGATCGATGAGCCGGTCCAGCACCGAGAGCGTGACCGGTCCAGTGGCGTCTCGCCTGGCCATGAATTACTTCCCGTCTCCGAGCGCCTGTGCCGGGTCAAGGCGGCAGATGCGCTCGAACAATTTCTGCTGCTGCGCCTTGTCCGCCTGAATTCTCGTGCTCATCTTCATGATCGTGGCCAGGGCGCCAGCGACCATACCCGGATCTTCCCACTCGTCGAGCTTGTGGTTCTCGATGGCCGCCGCCAAATCGTCGAGGATGGGCTGCGCGACGTTTGGCTTATTGGTGGATGCGCAGATCTCCACCAGCTGCATGCCGGCGGCGGAAGCGCTCGCGTCCCAGAGCGCTTGCGAGCAATATCCTGCTGCAGAATTTCAAATGCCTTGCGTTCCTGGCCTTCGCGCAGGGCTTGGATCGCCGAGGCATACGCGTCGGTCGGCTGGCCCGGCCATCGCGATCCCAGACCGTTGGAACTGGCCGCGGCTTGCAGCGGCGCTTCCGCCGGCAGCAGTTGGCTCGGAAGGCGCATGAGTTAACGCCACTAACCAGGCGCGGGTTTCGGCATTTGCCGCCGGTGTCTCGTCCATCAGCGTGGCATCCAGCAACTGCGGAATATCGGTGACCAGCGCCTTCAGTTCGGAACGAATCGCTCGCGCAATCGCTTCGTAACCGCTGCCCAGGCCATCGCAGGCCTCGACTACAAAACGCTGCAGGTCGAGCCAGGCGCGGCTGCAAGGCAGCGCCATCGCGCTCTCGGCAGCCTCCAGCAATTGCTCGTACTTCTTGTCGAGCAGCAGCTTTTTCAAGTGCCGGCGAAGATCAGTGGGCGGAGCTTCCAGCCGCGTGGGGTCCGCGAGATCAATGGCCGCACGCAACTCTCCCCAGCGCAGGCCGCGCAACATCAGGTAAGAGGCAGGACTGGTGGGCTCGCGGCGACGCAGAAATGCCGCCGCCTCCGCAATTTTACGAATCGCATCCACGCGGTCGGCAGGTTCCGAAGAGTTGTCCAGCGAAATCAGAACGCCAGTTCGAACCGCGCCTCCACCTTCTGCAGCGGCCCCTTCTCCTTCGGCGCCCGCACCATCACCTGGCGGGACCGCTTCTACAGGATCGGGTTCCTTCTCGCGCTTCTTCTGGAGAAAGCCGTGAATCAGGTGCCGCTCCGTTTCCAGCGACTTCTTCAATGAACCAAAGGCAGGCCCGTCATCTCCGAACTTCTCGTCGCACGTCTTGGTCAGTTGCGCGAGCGTACTTAAGCACGCGTCAAGATCCTGCTCCGCCTGGGCGTAAAACTTTTTTGGCGTCTCTTCGAAAACCTTATCGAAGACCTCGGGAGCGAGCTTGCCCTCCTTCACCGCGGCAGCTCGGTTTTTCTTCGCCTCGTCGGTCTTGGCCTGATCTTCATAGCCCAGATCTCGCGACTGCTGGTAATCCAGCAGGCCGTAGGTCGCCTTCTCCACCACGGGCACAAATTTCATCGGAATATCGAGCTTCACTCCGATAAATCCCAGCGGCGCTCCGCGGGATTGCGAATCACCGTCTTCCAGTTCGGGGTACAGCGTGTCCCAGAACTTGTCGACAAGACCCAGACATAACGCGAGGCCGTCCTTCAGTCCGCCAAACCCTTTCTGCTTGAGCCACGCCTCGGTAAGCCAGGCGGCAACCTGCAGGTCTTTGGTTTTCTTGGTGAGGAGTTCGGTGGCGAGTTTGATCACCAGCGGGTTGTCCGGCACTTTGCGATCGCGCTCGGTCATTCCCGGCGGAGGTTGGTCTTCCTCGCGCCGGGCTTCTTTGATCTTGTCGTAGACCGGATCGTAGCGCAGGTTCGCGCCACTGGGATTCGGCCCTTCAATAGGGTTCAGCAGATCGTCGGGAAGGGGCATGATAGATTAGGCGGCCACAGAGGCTGGGTTGAACTCGAGGGCGCGCAGTTCAAGGAACGAGATGTCCTCTTCGTCCACCACCCACATCTTTTGTCCAAACGGAACTTGATATTCGGAACCTTGCGGCTTCTCCCAGACGGTCATACGTCCGAGGCGAACGGCTTCATCGGGATGCCGCCAGGAGAACGGAGCCAGCACCGGGAGCAACACCTCCCCTAGTTCCGTGCCTTTGAAAGAAGGCGCGGTGCGCACCGCGGCCGGCGTCCATATCAGATCGCGTAGTCGTTGCGGCGGAGGGATCTGGATGGAGGCTACGTGCTCCAGCGGAAGCAGCAGATAGTTTCCCGCGGCAAACAGCTCAAGCCTCGCGCCCGTTCTGGGATCGGCGTCGGAGAAATAACTGAAGGGCTTGCCATTCGCCACGCCGCCGCGATTCGATTCGTCGTCATCCTTTTCGGCGGGAAGCTCGCCCTTCTCGAACAAATCCTGGCGCTGGCGCTCGGCAAACAGCGCGCTACGGTAAAGCAGCACGCCTAATTCACTTTCTGGCCCGGCCTGCCCTAACACTTCCAGTTGCTTGTCCGCGCGATCGTACTCGCCGGCAAAGCAGAGGAGTTCAAAGAGGAAGGTACGGCGCTTGATGTCGGTCGGATTGTCGCGCAATTCGGCGCTTAACGCCTTGATTGCATCCGTCAGCCGGCCTGCCCGGTAGAGCTCTAGTGGAGTCATCGCGCACCCATGATCTGGAATGGATTCTGCAAACCGCCGGCTGACTTGCCCCAGGAAAGTCAATCGGCCGGAAGTCGCTGTAGAGCATGGAGGCACCTCCACTCCGGCCAAAGCCGGCTGCGGAGATGCCTCCAGATTCGAAACCAACGTTCGGTCACCGTCCGACTAGCTTTGCTGCACGGCGCCAATGTTGTAGGTTGCGGCTCCAGCTTGTGTAACCGCACCACTCGAAGTGTCCTGCGTGTAGTAGGTATACAGAATCTGCTCGTACGCAATGCTGACACTCTGCGAAGGTACGCCTTGTGAACCCCCGCCGATGCTGTTGCTGGTGATATAGCAATTGGTCATCGTCACCTGCAAGTAGGTGTAGGGAGTCGCGGCGCCCGTCGACTTGCGAAGGGAGAACGTGGTTGTGCCGATGTGCTGGCCGGTGTAGAGAGCCTTCAAAATCTGATAGCTCGCCTTATCGACCGCACAGGTGAAGCTGAAGTCCGACAGGGAGCATTTCCCGGCAGACAGACCGCCTCCGCCGATGTCAGCGGGGTTCGAAGCGCCGAACGAAAAGCTGTCCAGCTCAATATTCTTGGTCATCCCTTGCGCAACGGATTCTCCCTCGACGGTGTCGATGAGAAGATACGCATCACTTGCCATAGCAATTCCTCCTAAATCACACGATTGAAATTCAAGAGCCCTAAGGGCCTTGTTTAAAGCTCCGGACGGTACAGCGGGTTCAAATTACTTCGCAGCAGCCGGCAATTCCGCCACCAGCCGGAGCGATACATTGAGCTCATCCAGTTGAAAGTGCGGTCGAAGGTAAGCAATGGCCCGGTAAACGCCGGGTTTGCCTTTGACTTCTTCCACGTCCACGCGCGCTTCTCGCAGAGGGAACTTGGCCTTCGTGGTCTGATTGGCCTTGTCGTCCTGCGTGACATATTTGGCGATCCAGCGATTCAGGAAGCGCCAGCATTCATCCTTCGACATGAAGCCGCCAATCTTGTCGCGCATCATCGCCTTCAGATAGTGCGCGAACCGGCAGGTGGCCATCATGTAGGGCAGTTGCGACGAAAGGCGAGCATTCGCCGTGGCCGAATCGCTGTCGTACAGCTTCGGCTTGTTGCAGGACTGGATGCTGAAAAATGCAGCCTTGTCCGTTCCCTTGCAATGAACCAGCGAGACCAGTCCCTGATCTGCCAGTTCTTTTTCGCGACGGTCGGTGATGGCGATTTCGGTCGGGCACTTCAGCGCCACGTCACCCTCGTCGGTGCGGAAGGTGTGAGATGGCAGTCCATCGACCAGGCCGCCTCCCTCGACGCCGCGAATCGCCACGCACCACCCGTAGGTAGCGAAGGCCTGCGTCATTTTCGATGCCAGCGCGTATGCCGAATTGCCCCAGAGATACTTCGAGTGATCGGTTCCGTCCACGCCCTCTTCGAAGTTGAAGCCATCTACCGGAGACGTATCCCGGCCGTACGGCAGCCGCATCAGGATGCGCGGGCAAGTCAGGCAGACATACTTCGAGTCGTCGCTCTCGCGGAATCCCTTCCACTTCGCGTACTCGGTGCTGTCAAAAATCTTGCCGATATCGCGAGGCTGGTCCAGGTTAGTGAAGCTGTCCATGTTCAGCAATTCCGGCGACGCGGCCGAAAGGAACGGCGCGTGCGCGGCTGCTGCGACCTGGGAAACTTTCTCCAGCAGTTCCAGGTCTTCGGGATGTTTGCTGAATTCGTAATCGCCGACCAGCGCGCCAAAGGGCTCGCCGCCGAAGATGCCGTACTCTTCCTCGTAGACCTTTTTGAACATCGCACTCTGATCAAACTCGGGAGCGCGCTGTAAGTCGCGCAGCAAATCTTTTTTCGAAGCATTCAGGATGCGAATCTTCAGCTGCGTGCCAGTTTCCGACTGGTCGAGGAGATACTTCAGTCCGCGCCAGGTGGATTCCAGCTTCTGGAACTGTTCGTTGTGCAAAACCTCGTTGAGCTGCAGCGAAATCAGATGGTCGATCTGCGCTACGCGCGCGGAGATCATCTGGTCGGCGTCGCGACCAAGAGTCATTGACCCTTCGAGAACCTGGGCAACGAATTCCTTGATCAACCCCTTACCACGCTCGCGCGCGGACGGGTCGCTGAATCTTCCCTTTTCCACAATCTGGTCGAGTAGACTCGATTCTGCGGCCTGCTCTACGACTGCCGTATTGCCAGCAACTTTCTGGGTCTCAGGCATTGGGTTCCCCCTTCTCGCCGACTTCGGCTTTCAGTTTGTCGAGCTTTTCGGTCTTGCTGACGGCGTCGAGCAAGGCTTCGTCCAGCTTATCGTTGGTCTGCAGCGTGCCCTTCAGATCGTTGAGCCGGGTCCGCAGGTCCAGGAGTTCCTTCAGCGGCTTCACTTGCCTGCGCCACCTGCTCCGGCTCGAAGTCTTCCAGGCTCTTGAACTTCAGGTCCACGCGGAGTTGACCGGCGCTGGAGTCCTCGCTCAGCTTGTTTTCCACCGCAAACGAGAGATGCGGTTTCATGCTTTCCAGAACTGAATCGAAGTTGTCGGGCGTCACTTCGACAAAGCGACGCTCTTTCAGCTTGGGTAGCGGTTGTTCGGGTTGCCCGGTGAAGTCTCCAAGGACGCCGACCACGAACGGCAGTTCTTTAATTTCAATCGCGCCGCCGGTTTCAACGTCATAAGTAATCTGAACCCTGGGCGGTCGCACCCGGTCCAATTTGTGCTGTGTGCTCGGTTTTGCCATGTTTTCTCCCTACTTCTTCGCAGTTTTCGAGGAAGTGCCTTATTAGAGTTACGAATTCCGGTATTGCAGTCGACCGGGGAACGTAGCGGTCAGGGGACCCCCATCCCGAGGGTGGCCAGACATCTCGCGATCTGACCGTACGGGTCGTGGTGCAACGGTTTATCACAAGGTACACCCGCAGTCAAGCACGAAGCCCCATTTTCCCGACAAAAACTTTTTTCCCGGAATGAATCAACGTTCCCAGCCTCTTCATGGTCCTCCCTACAATGTATAAAGCGTAAAAACCGTGAGAAAGTGGTCATTCCGGGGAAAATTATTTTCGCGAGCTAACTAGATTTAGACAGCCGGCGACGCTCAACGCGATGAGTTGCATGCCTGGAACGCACACGGGTGGCTGCGGAAGCCGCAAAAGCGTTCGTTGACGGGCGGGTAAAATCGCTCCACTGGTTTAGTTGCTCCACCGCCCCGCCAGGCCCTGCGGGGGCTCGGCAATCGACTGAAATCTGGCCAGCCGGACCCGATCCCGGTCCTTGAACGAGACCAGGGGCATGAGGCCCTCCTCCAACATGCGCTCGACTGCATCTTCTGTGAGCAGAACCTCGGCGCACGGCTTCGCCTGGGATTCGCCTGCCTTCAGGCTGATGTGAAGCGGCAACTGGTCAATTTCTATGGCACTGCCAGAACGCATCTCCCATCCCGCCTCGTTGAAGGATTTGGCGAGCAGCAGCGCGACCGCGAACCCCGGATTGCCCCACAGGTATTCCTCATGCACCGGAGTGTCTGCGAACTCCTCGAAGTCGAACGACTCGATCGGCGAGGTTTTCTTTCCGTACGGCAGACGCAGTAAGAACCGCGGAAGCGCCACACCAACGGAGCCGGCTTCCGGCAGGTTCCGGAGTTCGGTCCAGGACCGCGCGAGTTCTGGCTCCGGCGCTTCCCACTCTCGCGGATACGGGGTCGCAGCCAATGAAGAGCAGCCTAGAAGTCGCGGGCTGGCCGCCGCCAGAAATGGAGCTCGGGCGCGGCTCGCGATCCTGGCCATCCGCGATAGGAGCTTCGCATCGTCGCTCGCCGAGCCGAAGCTGTAGTTCCCCACGATGATGGACCACGGCTCTGCCCCGGGCGTTTCAACGCTCTGCTCCACCAGGAGCCGATAGAGCCCGGTCTCCCGCACGTCGTTAGCGGACTTTAAGTCGGCCGCCAGTTCCTGCTTCGAAATATCCAACAAGTAGAGCTTGAGCTGCGACCCGGTTTCAAGTTGCCGGACCAGAAGGAACGTTGCACGCCACGCGGCTTCCAGTGCTTGGAAATCCGGATTGTGCAGAATCGCTCTCATCAGCGATCCGATGGCGTGATCGATGACGGCAACGATCTCCGGCTGCCGTGGATCGGGAGTGCTCACCAGGTGCTGTGCTACGACTCGTTGCGCGAACTCGTGGATCTCATCAGTCGAACGTCGAGGTCGGTCTGTGACGCCGCGAGCCTCAGTCTGAGCGATCATTTCGTCCAGCAGGCTGCCGGACGCTAACTGCACCGCGCTAGGCGCAACCGTGGGCACCGGCTTTGCCGGCTGCGAGGCTGCATCACGCGAGCGCAACCCCAATTCCTCCGCCACTTTTTCAAAGCTCGAACGATCTTGCACGCGGCTGCGCAGATCGCGCAGTTTAGCGAAGATATCGACATGCTGGAAAATGCGATCGGGATGAAAATCGTCGAGTTCAGAAAACCGCAGATGTAACCCACCGCTCTCGTCCATGGGCAACTGAATTTCAGCGCCCGAGCGCGAGAGAACTTCGTCGAAGTTATCTCGATCCACCAGCCAGGCGCGGCGTTTGCCGATTGACTTAGCGTCGACAATTCCACGGTTGGCGCGTCCGCTGAAGTCCCCGAGAATCGCGATGCAGAAGGGTGTTTCCGGCGCGGGATGGGCGCCTGAGCTGTCTTCGCCGGCCGACAGATTCACTCCACCGAAGTCGAACGGTTTCGGCATCGACAGCTCCTTTCGGTGCATTCCGTTTTGATTTTGAGAACCCGAATCTGTAAAGCGTTCGATCTCTAGACCCGGAACTTACTGCTGGTCGCTCTGAATCTTGTCGAGTTTTTTGATCCCGTCGATGGCCTGCTGATTCTTGGGCTGGAGCTTCAACACCGTGCGGTACTCCAGTCGGGCCTTGCCGTATTTGCCATCCCCCACATCGTTGCCCGCCATGGTAAGCAGCAGAGGAATGTCGCTGAGCGACCAGTTGCCGGATTCATCGACGACTGCAGGCGGCTCCGACGCATCTTTGAGCTCTTGGGGCGGGGCCTGTTTCTTGTTTTTCGCGCGACTCTCTGCCGGCGGCTTCGTGACCGTCGCAGTCGCTTTGGCTGCCGACCTCGGAGGCTCCGGTTTGGGCGGTACAGTCTGGGGCGGTACAGTCTGGGTTTGAGGAACGTACACAGGAGGGACGTCGGCAGCTGGAGCCTTCTGGTCGGTGCTTCCTGTTGCATTTGCCGGAGTCGGTTCCTGCGTCTGCGAAGTCTGCGGGGGCTGAGGCTTGGCAACGCGCGTCGGCTGGTAGAACACTGCGATTAGCGCCCCCACCAGAACCACTGCGACCACGCCAAGGATCACCCGAGTACGCGTGAACAGCGGCCGCTCCGCGAAGTCGAGTTCTTCGGTCAGAGAACCGCTCGCCTTCTGAGTCAACTCGGCAACACGACGCGAGCTGGTTTCCGAGCCGATGTGGTCTTGTGTGCGGGCTGTCAGCGACACAGATTCGTTCGTCGTACTACGTCGCGCGAGCGGAGAATCAACCCTCGGTGCATTAACGATCAGGGTTGCGCCCACCGGCGGAGCGTCTGCGCCCATGGGCTCGGCCCCATCGCCAACCGACTCTGTCATCAGGGCAACTCGGTCGGGCGTTGTCCAGACCAACTCCGTCAATCCAGCCGGCTCGTCTCCGCTCACGTTGCTGGACGCGTTCACAAACTCAACCCCGGGAAGATCGCGCATTCGGCGGAAAACATTCTCCGCCAGCAGAATCTGACCGGGTTTCGCCTGCCCCAATTCGAGTTGCACCAGCTCGCTGCTGGGACCTGCCGGGTCCGCCGTTCTCGGCTGATAAATCAGGATCGCGCCGCCGTTTCGTTCACCCGTCCGGCAGGTCAGGAACTCCAGGATCGCAGTTTGAATCCGTTTCGCCGCAACCACCGCTTGGCGGCAACTGTCGAAGTGTGCGGCCAGGACTGACTGCGATTCCTCGGCAATACGGCCGCGGCTCGCGCCCACCAGATCCGCGATCATGCAAACCAGAACGTTTTCGGTTTTCCAGGTCAGGGGCACGCGACGGTCCGGTCGCGCCGCACCCCAAAGCCGAATCGCGATATCCGCGGCATCCGCAGGCGAGTTTCCAGCCCACGGACCGCTATGCTGGTCAGGGTTGGCTACCTCGAATTCCCGGCTGTCGGTTTTCTGCTCGTACTGCGCCATTCTCCACTGCAGTCAGGTTTCGACGGGCTCGAAACTCGGGTGTAGGTTACGCCAAATCAGCACCTCAAGCAAATGATTACGCGGCCTATCGATGGCACTCTCGTGCCCCGCTTCCACCACTTGGGGGCGCTTGACTTCGTCCTAACTGTGAGTATGATACGGGGCACCTGCGCAGGCGAATTTATGGCAGTTGCCGTTATCTCGGGGAGTGTATGCCACGACGTCCGAAGTTTCCTGGAGAATTGTGTCTGCCGTCTTTTGTGAAGAGGGCTGGCCTAGCTCTGGCGTTGGTTTTTTTCACCGGTTCCGCAGTTCACTCCAAAGAAGTTCCTCTAACCGCGATCGAACTGTTTGACGGACCAAATGGAGCCGCCTTCGTTCAGTTGAGCGACGTGCTGATAAATGGTAAGGCGGAGGTCCGTTCCTGCGGCGGTGCCGCTCAGATTAACAAGTCCTCTTACGGCAAGCTTCCCAAAATTCCCCTGAATTCCTCAGTGACATCACTGGAGCGCGATGCCGAGGGCGTCATGAACCTTACGCGCGGTTCGGCGGCGGAGTGCGTGGTTCCTTCCAACCTGAAATTCGACAAAGATGAGAGTCTTACCCCTGCGCAACTTGCAGACAAGGCTGCACTGCAGGGGAAAGTCCTGAGTTCATCGCCCGAGGGAACGACCGAACTGCCACCGTTCAAGCCGGGCGTAAAGATCGTATTCGTAGCCGCGCCTGACACGGAGTTGGGTGAGTACCTTCGCGCCGAGCGCGCTCACTCGGTCGCCCAGTGGCAGGACTATCTAAGCCGCTACCCCAAAGCCGCACACACCGATTTCGGCAAGCAGGCTCTCGCGGCCATCCTGCTGAAAGAGGGTGAAGATGGGTTAGCCTCTTACCGCGCCTCGACCTCCACGAACTCTCGTGCTTATCCGGAACTCAGGACGGCTTTTTTGCGGGCCGATCAAGTCAGCAATCTGCTGCCAGGGAACGACGGGGCTGCGAAACTTCACGAAAATGTTCGCACGGAATTGGTGCAGGTTACCGGCAGAGGCAACGCCGAACTGCAAGCCTACAAACAGGCGCTGGCCGGCCGAACCACCGGATACGTTCATCTGGCCAACGCCCGCCAACTTGCCGACCACACGCTGGAGGTTGACTCTCATTTCGATCAGGGGCTCGCTCTGCAGAGCAAAGTGGCGGAGGAGAGCAAGCGGGTCGACGCCGCCCTGCGCACTGCCGAATCGATGATGTCTTCTCAGCGTTACGATGAGGCCGTCACCGCCGTAGCCGACTTCCGCGCTTTCGCGGATGAAGAACCGCGAATCGCTGCCATCATCGATAACACTTACAAGTTTCACTTCGATCGCGGCAAGGCCGCCGCGGCCGCGCAGAAGTGGCACGACGCAGTCGAGGAGTACAAGAAAGCTACAGACCTCAAACCCACGCCTGAAGCCGCAGGGGCGCTCCAGCAGGCACACGCTCAGTTTGTATCGTCGTCCAATCAGGCTGCAGCGGATGCCGCGGTGCAGCAGAGCACTGCGCTCCAGCAGCAGAAGTACTTCATCGAAGCTTACGAAGTTCTGGCCAGCCTGCCCGAGGCGCAGCGTGCCTTGGTCAAGGACCAGATGCAGGCACTTGAACCGGATTATGTAAAGAGCGCGTCGGACGAAGCGAAGAAACTGAAAGATGCGCACGTTCCTATCCAGGGGCGCACTGACGAGATCGGCGTGCAGAAGGCTTATAACTATTTGCAGGCCGCCAGCAGTCTGCGGCCCGACGATCAGGATCTGAAACTCCGCCTTGAACTGCTCGCCCAAACCCTTAGCGACTACTACGTCGTGCAGGCGAAAAAATTTCTCGATAAGCCGTTGGGGTCAGGCGTCGGTCTGGCCTGGCTGTACCTGGACGAAGCTCAGCAATACCAGTCGAACCGCGACGACGTCCGCGATGAGCGCACGAAGTACAACGCCATTCACAATGTACGGTCGACGCTATCCATCAAAGTGGTGTTCCGCGACCAGACTTCGCGGCGCGACAGCGCGGGGTTTGCCGATCAACTGCAGGACGCGATCGCCACCGGCATGGAGACCACAAGTCTTCCCGTCAGAATCATCCGCGCCTCCGACGCGACACCCGTCGATCCGAATTTCACGCTGATCGGTGACGTCCTCGAACACCGGCCGATTTCGAAACCCACGATCGAGTCGCTCGATTCTGAATACCGCGCCAGCGAACGAGAGGTTCCGAACGAAGACTGGAACAAAGCCAATCGTGATTACGAGGACGCCAACCTGGATCTGCAGAAACAGCAAAAGATTTTGGAGGGAGCTCAGGCACACGGAAAGAAAAAAGACATCGAAGCCGCTACCGACGCCGTCGATGCCGCTCAAAAGAAAGTGGAGGAGGCTCACCGCAAACTCGACACCATCCCGAAAACGATTCTCAATGACGTTGTGAAGCCCTACAGCTATACCCGGCGCACCATCGACTTAAGCGCCGTGGTCGAACTTGGCTTCCGCATCGTCGACTCCAATGGCAATACAATCGCATCGAATCCGTCGGTCAAGAGATCGAATCAGAAGCAATTCGTAATCACGGAAAACGTGAATCCGACCGACACCAAGGGCGTGAAGCAAAGCGGTTCTCCACCCGATGAAGCGCAGTTCCTTGGCGATGTCGAGATCGCCGCCCGCATCGCCTTGATTGACGATGTGAAGGAGAAGGTCAAGTCGCTCCCCGGCAAGATTCTGGCGCAGGCGCGCAAACACGTCATGGACGGCGATACTGACGGTACTGCCGAGTCTTATATCCTATACCTGAACTCAACTCCCGATACTCCGACGCCGGAACGCGACGAGGCCAAGAAGTTCCTGCGAGATAACTTCAACATGGTCTGGCCGGGCGGGTCAGCTTAATCGGCGCAATCCGTGCTGGCTGGCCCTGTCACCGAGGCAGGAGTAAACTTGTTCGGCGTCTGAACGCGATTGCCGGCGCAATCGATTCCGGCGTCAGAGCTGTGAACATTGCTGTAGATCGTAGTTTTAGATCGTATGTTTTAGATCGTTAAAGAGGGCTTCCTCCAGCCTTCTGCGTAAGTCGAAAACAAATCTCCGTGACCACTCCTCCGATCAAACGGATTGGCAAGTACGAAGTGATCGATCTTCTCGGTCGCGGTGGCATGGGCATGGTCTACCGTGCATTCGATCGCCAACTGAACCGCGAAGTCGCGATCAAGACCGTCACCGAGGGCTTTACCGGCGACCAGGAAATGCTGCAGCGTTTCTATCGCGAGGCCGCCAAGACGGGCGCGCTGAAGCATCCCAACATCGTCATTGTGTACGACTTGGGCGAGCAGGACGGCTTTCCTTACATCGTCATGGAATATTTGTCCGGCGATCCGCTGGACAAGGTTATCCACTCCGGCCAGCCTCTGCCGCTAGCCTTCAAGTTGAAGATCATCGAGCAGGTTTGCTACGCGCTGGGTTACGCCCATCGCAATGATGTGATCCATCGCGACGTCAAACCGGCCAACGTCATCGTGCAGTCCGATGGAATCGTAAAGCTGCTCGACTTCGGCATCGCCCGCCAGGAAAAAACCGATGGACACCTTACGCGTACGGGACATGTGATCGGGACCATTCAGTACATGGCACCCGAGCGCCTGAAAAATGAAGCTTTCGACGGCCGCTCCGACATTTTTTCCGTCGGAGTCATGCTCTTCGAATTGCTGACCGGCCAGCTCCCTTTCACCGGCGACTACGCCATGGTGCAGCAGATCCTCTCTGGAAATCATCCCTCGCTGAGTCAATTTCTTCAGGATTATCCTCCGGCTCTCGATGGCATTCTGGATCGGACTCTGGCGAAAAATCCGAATGACCGCTATTCCACGGCCGACGAAATGGCGGCCGAGGTCTCTTCGCTCGCTCACGAGTTGAAGAAGGAACAGGTTGGCGAGTGGATCGAGCGCGCCGAGCGCCTGGTGCAGGAAGAGCAATACACAAGCGCCCGAGACATTCTGCTGCAGTTGTTGAAAGTGGATAGCCAGCATACCCGGGCGCGCCAGTTGATCGCGCAGGTGCAGCAAAACCTGACCATGCGGCAGCGTGCCGAGCAGGTCCGCAAGCTGCGTCAGCAAGCCGAGGAAGCCGCCGCCGACCGGCGTTATGAAGAAGCCATCGGCGATTTGCAGGAGGCTTGCGGTCTCGATTCCGCGAACTCGGAATTGTCGGAGCTTCTGGAAACTGTCCGTCAGAAAAAACGCCGGAGAGAACTCGTCGAAGGCTACCTGCGCCAGGCCGACTCGGCTCGCGAACGCGGCGATCTGGAAAGTGCCGAGGCCGTCATCGCTAAAGCACTCGAAATCGATAGCGACGATTCCCGGGTTCGCGCCGCGCACGTGGCCCTGGCACGTTTGATCGAAGAAGCCAATCGTCAGGCGAAAGCCCGACAACTACTGGAGAACGCCCGTCGCGAGATCGGGGCCCGCCACTTCACCGCCGCCATGGAAGCGCTCGCCGAGGTCGAACTCGTCGATCCTTCGAATCCTGAACTGATCACCTTACAGGCGGCGGCCAAGTCAGGCCGCGAGCAGGAACAACGACGCCGGATCCTGGAACAGCTGCAAAACGAGGTTTCGCTCGCCTCCACCCTCGAAGAACTTACCCGTGCCGCGCAACTAGTCGACAAGGCTCTGGAGCGCATGCCCACCGAGCCCATGCTGATGAAGTTCAAGGGAAGTCTGGCGCGAAAACTGCGCGAAGCTGGGGTTCGCCGCCGGGTCGATGAAGTGGCGCTTCAATGCCGTGGCCTGATGGAAGCCTCGCCTGACGAAGCGTTGAGGCTGGTGCGCGATGAGCTGCAACAAACTCCTGGAAACGAACGCCTGCTGACTCTGCAATCCACGATTGTCAGCCACATCTCGTCGCGCAGTCAGGAACAATCTCGCGCTGAATTTCTCACTCGCGCCCACGAAGCGCTCAGCAGCGGAAGATATCTTGAAGCCTTGCGCCTTCTGGAGTCGTGTCAGAAGGAAGGCATCTTTTCACCTGAGATCGCAGAGTTGATGGAGTTCGCGCGGCAGGAAGCCGATCAGCACCTCAAGACCAGCCAGTTGCGGGGATTGCTCCGCCAGGCGCAGGAATTGATGACCCAGGGTTCGTACCGCGCCGTCGTCGACTTGCTCACTCCGATCAGCGAAGATCCGTCCGCGGCTTCTCTTGTTTTTCTGCTGGAGGACGCGCGTGGACGGCTGCAGACACTGCAGCGCGATGTCGATGGCGCGCTGCAAACCGTTGAAGTCCTCGCGACCGAAGAACACTATGCGGAAGCAATTAAGTTTCTGGAAGCGCAACCGCCGTCCACTCTGGAAGCGCTTCCGGTTCAGACCGCATTACAGCAACTGCGCGCCGCCAGCGAGAACGAATTGGCTGCGCTCCAGGCGGTAGGGCGAGCCTATGCCGCGCTGGATCGTGTCGACGGCGCGGGAACTCTGCAAAATCTGGGAGGCGACGCCGAATCCTTGTTACTAGCGCGAATCGTCCCGGTTTTCACTTCACGGCGCAAGTCCGTCGCCGATCGCCAGCTATCCTCGGCGATCAAGCAGGCACAGGCCGCGATGGCCGCGGGCGACCGGAAGCAGGCAGGCCTTGCGCTAACCACTGCCCAACCCTTCACAGAATACGCCAGCATCAACTTGCAGAATGAATGGCAGGATCTTCTCCGAAAAGCAAAAAAGAGCAAGATGTTTGGGAGAACGAGCTGAAATTCTCTCTTGCGCAATCCTTCTACTTGTTTACCCGCGGCTTGGGGTGCGGTAGGATTTAGCGCTTACAGTCCCCATGACTTTACTGATCCAAGCCGCCGGCGTCACCGACATCGGCCTCGTGCGCAAGAATAACGAGGACAATTTTGGCTATGACATGCGCCACGGCATCTTCGTGGTATGCGATGGCATGGGCGGACAGCAAGCCGGAGAACTCGCCAGCAAGATCGGCGTCGACACCGTGCTCGACTATTTCCGCCAGGACCAGAGCGCAGCACCCGTCGGCGGAGCCCGATTCGAAGGCGTCTCGCCGCGCGCAGTCAGCCTGGCCACGGCGATTCAACTGGCGAATCAGGCGATTCACGAATCGGGAGCCATGAATCCCAGTCATGCAGGCATGGGTTCTACGATTGTGGCCGTCGCGGTTGACGGCAATCTTTTTTCCGTCGCCAACGTCGGCGACAGCCGCGTTTACCTGATTCGCAATAAAGATGTCGTGCAGCTAACCAACGATCACTCCCTGGTGATGGAACAAGTCAGGCGCGGACTCATCACTTTGGAAGAAGCCGAACAGTCGAAAATGCAAAATGTAATCGTGCGCGCGCTGGGCACTGAAGAAAGCGTAGAGCCCGACCTGGCCGATCACGAATTCAATGCCGAGGATGTGCTGCTGCTCTGCAGCGACGGGATGTCGCGCTACGTCAAGGAAGAGCGGATAGCCGAGGCCGTCAACCAGGATTCGCTCGAGCAGGCCTGCGCCAATCTGATTGCGGCGGCGAAATCGGGCAACAGCGACGACAACATCACCTGCCTGCTCATCCGCGCAGTTCATCCGTCGTGGAAGGATCGATTGTTGGGACGATTGTCTGGGCCAGGCAGCCAGAAGACATCCACCTGAGGAAACTTTCTAACTGGCTGGCAAAGATTTCTTAAAGCTATTCGATGGCGGCACCGGTCAGTGGCCTGCGACCTGACTTACACACTTCATTCCCTGCAGATCGAAGAATGGATCCGCACCGCCGGCAACCTGCAACTGATAGTCCCACGTCTTCTGCTTTGTAGGCGTAAGCATAATGGGTCGTCCGTTGCTTTCGTTCACCCACTCCAGCTTACCACCGCCCAACTGGTGGGCCTTGGCAATAAATCTGAACACAGCCCATGGGCCCCCAGAGAAGGAATCGAGAACATCTCCGCTCTTGGAGGTGACCAGGACGTCGTCGCTCGCGCCAGTCCAGACGAAGGAGTGCTGAGCACCTTCTCCTCCCGAGAGCGTTTCGCTTCCAATCTTCAGCACCACTCCCTCAAGATTGCTGGGCAGAACTTTCAGTGTGTATGAGAGTTTCGGAGGCAGTGATCCGGTCGGATATAAGGCGTCGCTCAGCGCAGTAACGCGATTCAGGAAGTTCAGAAAATTCGCGGACGGTTTCACGGCCGCCTGCGGATTCGGGGCATATCGATTTCCCACCATGAGCGTAAACGGCTTCACATCGTCTTTCAGCTTTTTCAGCGCATCGCTGGTAGGTCCGAAAATCGCATACAGCTGATCCATCGACAAGTCTTGTAGCGAATTTGGATCGAAAGGATATTTGCTCGCCGCCCCTGCAAACGCCGCGCAGTAACTCTTCCCTGACCCGTTGACGATATCGACCGGTCCACGCTTCAGCAACGCTTCCACGTTCTTGATCGGCTCTTCCAGCAGTCGCCGCACTTGATCCTGATTGCCAAACTGCTGATCTACCGGAACCGCCGCAACCACCTTGGTCACGGCCTGTGATGCCAAATCCGCGGAGTTTCCCGCTTGCGTAAGCTGCGCCGGATCGGGCGCGCCCGGATTTTGCGCGAGCGCGTGAATATCCGTCTGCAGCTTCCCCAAAGCTTCAACGTACTCTTTGTTCGGAGGAACAATGTAGTGGTCGGGCAGCTTGTCTGCCGGGCCCGGCGGTTCGACCGCTTGCACGGCCGCAAAAGGAGTCTTCACATCGGCGGGCGCCGGATCGGTATTGTGCGAAATGAAATAGAGCAACTCCAACAGTGGCGACGTTGGCCCGGTCAGCTTTTCCAGCTTCCTGTCGGCGTCGGTGTTGCTCACATAACCGGCGACCGCGGAAGTCTTCAACACGTTGTTCCACTCTTTGACAAAGTCCTGGTTGTAGCGATCCGTCAGTTTCTGGCGCAAGACGTCCGGATCCATTTCTTTGGCGTCGTTCTTGCCCAAAACCCACTCTTCGCCTACTAAGTTGCCCGGATTCTTCAGTGCGTCCTGCACCGCCAGGAAGCCAGCGCGCGTGAACGCTCCTTTCACCTTGTAGCTGCTCACGATCACGCCGGCGGAATCGGGGAATTGATCACTAAAGCTGGCATCCTTCTGCGTCGACTTCGAGAGGAGTTGCACATAGTTGCGGTCGATTCCGGAAAACTGCTTCAGATAGGCGCGCGCCTGTTCGATCAGAGGCTTGGAGTTACCGGTCGGAAACGGATTCTCCTTCGCCAGTTCCGCGGCGAAAAAATCGAACTGCAACGCGGCCAGGTCCCTGCGATCCTTGTCGATGTCGCGGTCGGCGACCCAGTGCGTCATCAAAACTGGAGTCAGAAATTCCTTCGTGCTCTTGTCGTGGTCCGCGGGTTCGGTGGTGATCAGATATTCCTTCAACTCGGCATAACTTTTTTCGTAGGCGTCGTTCGGCGCGTTGGCTGCGGACTTCCCACCCAAAGCTTCCAGATTGTCCGTCACCCGCTTCTGAGATTCAGCAAACAAGAGACGGCGGAAGCGTTCGAAATACACTCGCCGGGCATCCGGCAAGATCTGATCGCCCTCATACAAACCCCAGCGCAGGCTGAGGGGCGCTCCATGTTCAGCGTACTCGGAGAGATCGACGAGTTCACTGCGCAGATTATCCAGTTTGGTCAAGTCACCAATCCCGGCCGGTTGGTTGTTCGCGGTTTGCAGTGTGCTCAGATCAGCGACGGCATCTCGCACACGCGTTTCGAGCGCACGATTGCGAAAGAACGAAACGAAGAAGCCGGTCAAACAGATCAGCGCGATAAACAGAGCCGCTCCCAGCGCGATGCGGCGCAGCAGATTCACTCGCGAGCTCGAGCCGCTGGTAGCCAGCGCCACGCGGTCTTTCACCAGGACATCGTTGAACAGGCTGGTCAGAAAAACCCACTGCGGCACCCGGCGCGATCCCGCGCCGCGCACCACCTGTGGCGCCTGCACTTGTGATCCCATGCGCTGGAAAATTTGCGTGGCGCCCGAACCGTAGCCTGCATCTGCCACTTCCGCAGGGGCGACCGGCGCGACCACCACATCTTCCATCACCACGGGACGCACTCCGGTGAAATAAAAGCCGCGCAGAAAAGGATTCGTGCCCAGGTGGCTGGGACGCGCCAGATCGACCAGAAACTGCACCAGCAGCGTACGCAGCTTCCGCAGTTCCCGGGGAAACTCGTAAATGCCGGGCAGCTTGTCGCCTTCATGTTCGCGCGGAAGTAACACGATGCGCCGCTCCGCCAGCGAGTAGAAGATTTCGTCGAACGCCTTGGTGAGACGCCGTGTTTCCTCGTCCGCGTAAACTCCTGCGCTCAGCGAACGCAGCGGCAAAGTCACCCCCAACACTTCGGAGACTTCATCCTTGCTCATTCCTCGCACAAAGTCGGCGAAGAACGAAATGCGGTCGATCTTGGTGAACAAAACATAGACCGGAAAACTGATCCCCAACAGCTGGGAAACTTCCTGCAGCCGCACCGACAATCTTCGGGCTGCGGACACAGCGGCTTCGCTCGCGCCCGGCTGCAGAAAAGTTTCGCAATCGAAACACACTAAAGCCGCTCGGGGAGCCTGCGCACGTTTCCCGATCGCCGCTGAAAATCGTCCCGGCTGCAACAGCCTGACCAGGCGTCTCCACCTGTCGGCCTCACCCATCAGCGAGCCGGCAGGATCCACAAAAATTGCTTCCCGCGTGTACCAGATATTCGCAGCTGTGGTTGGCAACACATCGCTGTCGCGGTAGACCTGCCCCGCCAGCAGTTCCGGATCGAGTGCGGAATGAATGACAACCGTCGTCTTGGTCGAACCCGGATCCCCCATTACAAACACCAGCGGAAGACTGCCCAGGTTACTGCCGCGCCCCAGCGTCGAATGCTTCAAGCGCCGGATCGCTTCGCGCACCAAACCGTCCAGATCGTCGGCCGCGCCAGCTTGCGACGCGTCCTCTCCGGAAGCTTCTTTCGCCTTCTTTACCTTTTGCAGGTACCACAGAATGACACCGCCGGCGATAAGTCCCAGCAACGCAAGCACGCCGCGCAGGATCCAAACATCCGAGCCGTGCACCGGCAGCCACATGCCCAGCAGCCAAACCAGCACCAGATAAACGATCAGTACTAGCATGGTCACCAAGTACAACATCCGAACCCCCTATTTCAGCAGTCTTATTTCAGAAGTCTTACTTCAGAAGTCCGGCCACCAGGGCCGAGAGTGCTGACACACCCGACATCAGGAACATTTTGAAAACGACGAACAGCACCACGGCCAGCGCGACGGTGATAAGCGCCGATCTTCCCAGCCAGACGCTCACGCGATCGGATTGCGTCCCGCGTACCGCATCGGCGGGAATCGCGCCGCGTGGAGACAACGGTCCCGCCGGCCCGCGCACTCGCCGGATCTTCTCTTGAATGGCCGACATGATCGACCGCAGGTCTCCGCCCGCCGCGTAGCGTCCCTTGAAACCGAGCAGCAGGCATAGGTAGTAGACCTCGAGCAGATCGGCCACCTCCTGCGAGTCGGGGCGGTTCAGCGCTTTTTGCAATTCCTGAAAAAACATTTCGCCCGCCAGCTGATGACCGAACAGTTCCGCCTGCAATGGAAGCCGCGGCCAGTTGGCGAACACCGGATTTCCAGAACTCAGCACAGACTCATCGAGGAAGGCGACTACGCCGAAAATAACTTGATTCACATCTTCCGGACTGCAGCCGTGACTGCGCGCATCCTGTTCGGCGACTCGCAGGGCCTGCCGCATCTGCCCCCGAAAAGTCTCCGCGTCCTGCACCGCCTGGCGGTTGTAGCGCACTCGCACTACGGCCGTGAAAACTTCCTGAAATCCCAGTGCGAGATTCCAGCCGCGGCGATCCATGGCTGGGCTCGATCCGCGATAGCTTCCCAATGGAGTAACTTGACCGGATGATCCCATATCAACTCTCGAGCAACACGATTAATTCAAGCTCAGGCGACGGCAATTCCCCCGGCACGTACACGCCCACATTACGCGTCCGCATGATGTGTTCCCAGCAAGGGCCGCTCCGCGTCACCACAAAATATTGGCTGTCAACCTTTGCCGATATCGCCGCTGGAGGCACCTGCATATGGGTCAGGGTCAGTCCCGGCAGCGCACGTTTCACCAGTTCCGAAACAAATTGCGCTGAGCACACTTTCACCAGCTGCAAGGTTTTCGAAATTACGTCCGCTTCTCCCACCGGCGATCGAAGCCCGAGAATCCAGCGCGAGCGTCCGAGACAGCGCTGATCGCGAATCTCGCCTTCGTAAAAGTATCGCGCCGAAGCTCTCAGCGGAATCACCACCGCCTGCGACGGAACAATAATCTCGAGATGCCGAATAATGTGGTCTTCCAGGTAGGTGAATCCTGCCTCGGGATCATAGTGGTTGTAGGCCGGCAGCGAACGCGGACTGCTGTCGAGACTGAAGGTGCACAGCGCCCCGGCCAGCCGCGACATCTCGCGAAACAGTTCTTCGGGATGCCGATGCTTCGCCAGCAGAATGTGTCGCAGCGGAGTCAGGCTGGAATTAATGGCGTGCAGAAACCAAAACTGCGCCACTTGCCGGGCGGACATTCCGGTCTGAAATTTTCCGGTTTGATTCTGCTCCTCGGTAACAACCGCGCTTTTTTCTTCGAGAATTCCCACCAGCCGCTGCAGCATCGTGGTCAGCCGTTCACTGCAACTCAGGCTCAAGCAAGGCGGAATATGCGCGGGATCGTAAACGAAATGCCCCGACTGATCGCGCATGACGCGGGCAATCGGGATGGTCAGCAGATTCTCGTCCTCGACCGGCAACACAACCAGCCGGATGTTCTTCCGCCCCAGCTTCACCGGCTTTGCATCGAGTCCGGTATTTTCGTCGTGCACCATTTCGACGGTGCTCGTGTAGCGGGCACTCCCCGAGGCAATTGCCTCCAGATCGCAGTTCTGCTGGCCCTGAAGCCAGCGCGGCACCGCCAAGGCCACCGTCAGGCTGTCGGTCGCAGGCAGAAATTGCTCAACAATGTTGCGTGGATCGGGACGAGGATCACACTCGGGAATATCAAACGGCAGGCCGTCCTGAAACATTCCGCGCGCGTGCAGCAGGCTGACCGTGCCGTTGCGCAGCGCGTCGGCGTCGAGCTGGCAGCCTGCCAGCCCGTACGCATCCCTCCACAGACTGGCTGTGGCAAAATGGACGGCTTCCTCGAAGTACCGGTTCTGCGCCTGAAAATGCTGCGGCGCCAGATACATGCCTTCCGCCCACACTACTCTGGACAGCAACTTCATGCCGCTTCACCTGATACTAGGGAGGTTTTACCGCTGTGAGTTGCGCTCGCTGCCCGACCCAAATCCGCGCCTCGCGGCCAACGTTTTCGCGTCAAGCCAGCGATGCTAGGCGACTCGCTCCCTATTGTCAAGGAACTCACTGGATCTCATGCTCACGCCGCGCAGGCATCGCCGGGGCGGGAGAATGAAACGTTTAAGGCTTTGCCTTTCTGCGTTAGAATTGCATCCACTAAGTCTTCGGCGCGTGGGCAGATCGTCAGCGCCTGCGTTCTCGAGAGACGATAGGTCGTCTGGCGGATTGCTGTGCTGCGCTCTTTTCCGCATTCTCGTGACGGCCTTCTTTGAAGTTGTTCATTGGTCGCGGCTGCGACACTGCAGACCTTATGCCGCGAGTCGAGAAGATGCTTCAGGGCAACCCACATGATCGGCAAATCACTCCGCTCGTACCGCATCGAATCCAAGCTCGGAGCCGGCGGCATGGGTGTGGTCTACAAGGCGGTCGATTCCCGGCTGGGACGAACCGCTGCCATCAAGATTCTCTCCACCGGGTCTCTGAACTCCGAGCATGAGCGGCGCTTCGTTCAAGAGGCCAAGGCCGCGTCATCCCTGAACCATCCCAATATCGTCACCATCTATGACATCGATACGCAGTCGGTCGATGGCCAGCCAGTCCCCTACATCGCCATGGAGTTTGTGGCGGGCGAGACGCTCGATCACCTGATCGGAAAAAAGGGGCTCCGCATTCGCGATGTCTTGAAATATGCCATCCAGATCGCGGACGCGCTGGCCGCCGCTCACAACGCGGGGATTGTGCATCGCGACCTTAAGCCCTCGAACGTAATTGTGACTCCGCAAGGCGTGGTCAAGATTCTCGATTTCGGGTTAGCCAAGCTCACCGAACCAGCAGGTGCCGACGCTTACGCCGAAACGATGCATGGCGAAGGATCGCCCCTCACCGAAGAAGGAACCATTCTCGGAACCGTTGCCTACATGTCTCCCGAGCAAGCCGACGGCAAGAAGGTCGACACTCGCTCGGACGTCTTTTCCTTTGGCTCGGTCCTCTACGAGATGGTGACAGGCCAACGTGCTTTCGCGGGTGGTTCGAAACTGTCGTCGCTTTCGGCGGTGCTCTACAAAGATCCTCAGCCTGCGTCGCAGACAGTGGCGGATATTCCTCCCGAACTCGACCGCATCATCAGCCGCTGTCTGAAGAAGGATCCTGAACGGCGCTGGCAAACCATGGCCGACGTGAAAGTCGCGCTGGAAGAACTGCGCGACGAGATGGACGCCAGTAACTTCGCGCTCGCGAGTCCATCCGGAGCTCTGCGCAACATGGCCCCGCGGAACACCCCGCCGCGTAATGGGTCGCACGTCAGGCGCTGGGCAGGCGCTGGATTGCTGGCAGGAATTCTGCTTGGACTCGGTCTGCGCATTTCTTATGAGCGGAGATACAGCCCCCCTCCCGAGCCACCGTCGTATAAGCGCCTGACCTTTCGGCGCGGCGACGTCACCTCCGCGAAGTTTGCCCCTGGTGACACCGTGGTCTACAGCGCCGAGTGGGACGGGGCACCCTCGACTTTATTTTCCGCGCAGCCCGGCAATCGCGAAGCGCAGCCGCTGGCGCTCCCCAGCGCCCGCGTGCTCGCCATCTCGCCACGCGGCGAGATGGCAATTCTGCTGGGCGGTGAGGATGTCGGAACTCTCGCCCGCGTGCCCTACGGCGGCGGCGCTCCGCGCGAAGTGCTGGAAGGCGTGAGTGGCGCGGATTGGGGGCCCGATGGAGAGTCGCTCGCGGTTGTGCGCGCGATCAACGGCAAGTTCCGGCTGGAATATCCCATCGGCACGGTCTTGTACGAAACCGAGAAGCGGCCGCCCTTGATGCCGCGAGTCTCGGCCGACGGCAGGCTGGTCGCGTTCTTTGATTTCGATGTCGAAGTTGGCGATTACGCCCTGTGCGTGGTCGGCCCCAACCATCCCCGGCAGATTCTTTCTCGCGGATGGCGCGCCACCGGCGCCTTGAACTGGTCGCCAGACAATCACGAAGTCTGGTTCTCGGGCGGCCAGCCTGGCGGCGATCCCGCTCTCTACGCCGTGACGCTCAACGGCTCGCAACGTCTGGTTTCTCAAACCGGCGGAATGATTGTGATGCAGGATGTAGCTCGCGATGGCCGCGTCCTGCTCAGCACGGTCAATTCTCGCCTTGGCATTCTTTATCTTCCGCCCAACGGCCCCGCGCAACGCGACTTGGCCTGGCTCGACTCTTCCCTGCTCTACGACCTTTCGAACGACGCTCAGTTTCTCGTGTTCGTCGAGCTTTCCAGCGGCCAGGGTCGCAACTCCGCCATTTACCTGAGAAAAACCGACGGCTCTCCCGCCATTCAGCTGGGTTACGGCAACCGGCCTTCGCTCTCGCCCGACGGAAAATGGGTGGCCTGCATTCACCACGAAGCCGACCGCTCGACTCTGATGTTGCTTCCGACGGGCCCGGGAGAATCGCGCTTCGCGAAAATCGAAGGCATGCACTTCGACGGCGTGGAGTGGTTCCCCGACAGCAAGCGCATTCTGTTCACCGGCAATGAAACCGGTCACGCTACCCGCACCTGGATGTACGATCCGGAAACCAATAAGTCGACGCCGCTCACGCCCGAAGGCTCGCGCGGAACGCGCGTTTCGCCCGATGGCAAGTGGTTCATTACCGTGGACCCTGCACAAGCTGGTGCTATCGCCGGTGGGCGGCGGCGATTCAAAAACCGTCGCCGACTTGCAAGGTGAAAGCGTTGTGCGCTGGAGCGGTGACGGCCGATACTTATTCCTGCAACAGCGCGAACCCGCCAGCATCAAGATCAGCCGTCTCGATGTAGCCACACATCGGAAGGAACCATGGCTTGTCGTAAAGGTCCCCGAACCCGGAGCTCAGTTCTTCGGACCACTAGCCCTATCGGCCGATGGTAAGTCTTACGCCACAACCTTCCAGCGCGATCTCGCCAATCTGTTTCTGGTCCGCGGGCTGAAGTAGGGTCAGCTGCCTACCAGAATAGCTGGCTACGAGCCTACGATGACGCGAGGCTCGCAAAGGATTCCGTTCAAGCCGCAGCGCTTAAGAACTCACCCCTGCCGTTGCCGCTTCGGCTTCAGGTTCAGCGTGCGAATAAGCCGGAATAAGTGGTTGGGATGCACGCCGAGGATTTTCGCCGCGTCTGTGTAATTTCCGTTGGCTTGCTCGATGGCTCGCTCGATCAGCACTTTCTTCGCGTCGCGAATGCCATCATGCAGCGCGCTCACCGGCTCGCCGGAGCCAGAGGTTTCTTCCAGAATCGAGTCTGGCAAGTCATCGACGAGAAGTAATTCCGTCGAGCCCAGCACTACGGCGCGCTCGATCGCGTTTTCCAGTTCGCGCACATTTCCCGGCCAGTCGTAGCGCTGAAGACAGGCGCGCGCCTCGGGAGAAATGCCGGCCACGCGACGCTTCACCTTCTCGCCATACTGCGCCGCGAAAAATGCCGCCAGCAGCGGAATATCTTCCCGCCGCTCCCGCAGGGCCGGCATATGAAGCGATACGACATTCAGGCGATAATAAAGATCCGCGCGAAAAGATCCGGTGCGCGACGCTTCTTTCAGATCGCGATTGGTGGCGGCGATCAGCCGGACATCGAGTTTAATGGAACGCGTTCCGCCGACTCGCTCGAATTCCCGCTCCTGCAAAACTCGCAGCAGCTTGGCCTGCATGGGCACGGCCAGCTCTCCGATTTCATCCAGAAAAACCGTGCCGCCCTCAGCCACCTCAAGCTTCCCTTTTTTCTGCGAGACCGCGCCCGTAAACGCTCCTCGTTCATGTCCGAATAATTCGCTCTCGAGCAAGGTCTCGGTGATGGCCGCGCAGTTAATCGCGACAAACGGTTTGTCAGTGCGGCCACTGTTCGAGTGAACCGCCCGCGCCACCAGTTCCTTTCCCGTGCCGCTCTCGCCCGAGATCAACACCGTCGAGTCCCGCCCCGCCACGCGCGAAACAAAGTCATACACCTCGTGCATGGCCTTACTTTCCCCGATCATGCTGTGGTGAATATTCAATTCCTCATACAGGCGGCGGTTTTCCCCGCCCAGTCTCTCCAGATGTCGAGCGTTCTCAATCGCGAGAGCCGTGATGTTTCCGAGCGTGGCCACAAATTCCAAAAGGTCGGAATCGAAGCGCGCCCCCGGAGAACTGGCGTCCAGGTACATCACCCCCAACATCTTGCCCTGCACTTCAAGAGGTACCGCCAACACTGAGTGAACCCTGCGTTCGAGCAAGCTCTCGGCCTCGCGGTAAGCGGCGTCGCTCTGCACATCGTTGGAAAGCACCGCGAGATTCTCCTCCAGCACGCGGCTGAGTATGGTCTGACTGGCATGAATCGGCTGCTTGGGTCCCAGCTGGCGATGCCGGCCCACGATTGAAGAAAATCCTGCGACTCCATCCTCACTCAATAAAACAGCAGCCTGATCGGCCGGGACAATAGCGAGAACCGCCTCCAGAACTTTTTCCTGCAGAGCCGCCAGGCCCCGTACCGAGTTCAAGGTCCGGCTGAACTCGAGCAGCACATTCAGGTCGCGAACCGTTTTCGCGGTAGCGGGCAGACCGTCCGGCCGCGAAGGCTGCAGATACCGCGCATCCTCTTTCCGCAGAATTACGGTCGCGGCGCCCGGCATCGGAGTCGCATCGAACTGCAAAGAGACGTTACCTGCAGCGGTGTCGCTACCGGCTCCCTGAAAGACGAGGATCGAATTGCCCACGCGAATCTGGTCTCCGTGCACCAGCACTCGATCGATTACGGGCACTCCGCTCACAAACGTGTTGTTGCGGCTTTCCAAATCCAGAAGCCGGAAACCGTTCGCTTCCTTGCGGATAACGCAGTGGCGGCGCGAAACCAGGGAGTCAAGCAGGGAGACCTCGTTCGACGGGTCGCGACCGATCGAAACCTCGTCGCGGGTCAGGGGAAACAGTTTCCCCTTCAGGGGTCCGCTGACCACTTCCAGCCGAGCCCCGCTCGTCGGAGACACACCCACCTCACCCGAATGGCCCATGACGCAATGAGTATACTCGGACGACTCGCATCGGACACCCGCGCCCCGGCCCTCGCCGACCTAACATAAAGGTTACACACTAGCGCTTTTGTTTGAGTAACTGAGCCCCGCCCGGGCGGACACTAGGGTGAACCCTGGAGGCAGGGCCGTCTTTCCCCTTTGTTTCAGTCAAATTCCTTGCGACCCGGACCTCGCATACCCGG
The DNA here is from genome assembly GCA_963755795.1 of uncultured Acidobacteriota bacterium. Lineage (GTDB taxonomy): Bacteria > Acidobacteriota > Terriglobia > Terriglobales > Acidobacteriaceae > Sulfotelmatobacter. The sequence goes on from CAVWLI010000029.1 coordinate 173,977, forward strand.
TTGTCAGGTTTGGTACGCGGCTTGCATTACTAAAGTCACTTGCGACGGACGGCCCGAGCAAGAGAACAAATCCCAGGTTCCCCTAAGGAGCAACACAATGCAGATAAAGATGAATGCAAAGCTGGCAATCAGAATCGCGATTCTGATGGTAGGAATGGTTGGCACTTTCGTGGCAGCGAGCGTTCAGACGATTCCCGTCGCCGATGGAGGTCCGATTTTCTTGTGTCCCCCGGGCACAGAGAAGACCTGCCAAACCACGCTGCCGCCGCCGAAGTTGAACGAAAAGTTGAAGGGCTAAGCCGAACGCGACCACTGTGGCCCAGAACGGTCACCCTTGAAGACGAACCATTGAGTTCGCAATATTTTGGGCTGGCGGGGCATTTAGGAACCCCGCCAGCCATCTTTATTTCTGGCAGGCTTTCTGGCGGGAGTACCTCAAAACAATTCAAGGCTGAGCACCGGTTTCACTGCCGTTTCCTCCGGCGAAGGTAAACTTCATAGAGGTTCCTCCCTCCCGCGCCATTTCCAACTCGGCGCCAAGCTGTTCCGCCAGGGTATGGACCAAGTGCATTCCCAGCGACTTAGTTTTGCGAATGTCCAGTCCGGCGGGTATGCCCACTCCGTCGTCGGTTACCGACAGCTGTAACTTCCCCTCGCCCATCTTGCCCAGCACCACCCGCACCGTTCCTCGCCGGCCATTGGGAAACCCATGCTTTAGCGCGTTTGTGATGAGTTCGTTCAGGATCAACCCGCAGGGGATGGCTTTATTCACCGCCAGAGCAACATCGTCAATGGCAAGATCAAGCGAGACGCACCCCGGCTCGACTCCCACCACGTCAAAAACATTGGCCGCAAGTTTGCGGGCATACTCCGAAAAGGGAACGTTGGCGTAATCGCTGGACTGGTAGAGCATTTCATGAATCAGCGAGATGGCTTTCACGCGCGACTGCGCTTCCTGCAGCGCCTCCCGCGTAGGCTGGTCGGTGATGCTCCGCAGTTGCAGGTTCATCAGGCTGGAAATCACCTGCAAGTTATTTTTGACCCGATGGTGGATTTCCTGCAGCAAGACCTCGCGCTCGTTCAAGGTAGCGCTCAGCTCAAAGGTGCGTTCATTGACTCGTTGCTCAAGGTCTGCGCTGGAAACCTTTAATCGGACCAGAAGGCCTTCGCGCTCCTGCTCCAGGCGCTTGTCCTCGGTGATATCCGTGCGGATCGCCATGTACTGCCTGGGCTTACCTCCAGGATCGAGGAAAGGGACGATGGTGGCAGCGACCCAGTAGATCGAACCATCCTTGGCGCGGTTCCGGATTTCTCCACGCCAGACCTCTCCGTTCCCTATGGTGTGGTACATCTGCTGGAAGAACTCCCTGGAGTGGTAGCCGGAATTGAGGATGCGATGATTCTGGCCCAGCAGTTCGTCCCGCGAATACCCGCTGATAGCGCAGAATCTGTCGTTCGCATACGTGATGGTTCCGTGAACGTCGGTAGTGGCGACGATGGCGTGCTGGTCGAGAGCGTATTTGTGCTCCTGCAGCGCGGCCTCGGCGAATTCTTGGCGCTGGCGCAGACGTTTTTCCTGCAGAGCCCGGCGGACCACCTGCGGCAAGCGCGCCAAGCCGTCTTTCAAGACGTAATCCGTAGCGCCTTGCCGGATGCATTCGACGGCGGTCACATCGCCCACTGCGCCGGAGACCAGAATCATCGGGATATCGAGACCTTCGCGGCGGATCACGTTCAGCGCATCCATCCCTTTCCAGCCCGGCAGGTTGTAGTCGGCCAGGACAATCTCTGGCGGGTGAGCCCGCAGCGCCCGCAGGAACGCGGTTTCATTCTGCACCACGTCGGCGGTAACATCGAATCCGTCCTTGTTCAGCGCTCGCACCACCAGCGCAGCATCGAGCGCGTTGTCCTCCACCAGCAGCGCGTGCAGCTTTACGTTGGTCCCGGCGGGGGCTTGCGTTTCGAGTCTGGTCCCGGGGCTGCTCATTTTGCCCGCCCCATCGCCTGCGGATTGCCACTGCAAAGCGGAGGCCGATTGGTGACCAGCCAGTACAACCCCAATAACTTCACCATTTTCCGGAACTCGTCGAAGTCCACGGGTTTCTGCAGGTAGCTGTTGACGCCCAGATCGTAGCCGCTAACCATGTCCCGTTCTTCCCGCGAAGAAGTCATCAGCACAACGGGGATGGTTTTGGTTCGGGCATCGCCTTTGATTTGCTTGAGGACCTGCATCCCATCCACTTTGGGCATCTTCAAATCCAGCAGAACCAGCTTAGGAGGATGTTCGAAGCTGCGTTCGGAATGCGGCCCGGTGCAGAACAAGAAATCCAACGCTTCTTCTCCATCGCGAGCAACATAGAAACGGTTGGCCAGGTTCTCCGCACGCAAGGCATGCAGAGTAAGATCCACGTCGTCCTGACTGTCATCGACCAGAAGAATGTCGACTTCATTTGGGTTCATGATTGGCCTCCTGCGGCTCCGGTCTTGTTTTCGCCTTCAATTGTTTTGACTCCGATTGCGTTAGTCTCATCTGGGCTCTCATCTGGTTTGACCCGATTTTGTTCGACCGCTCCGAGGGTAAAGAAAAAGCTCGCGCCCTTATCCAGTTCCGCCTCAGCCCAGACCCGGCCTCCGTGCTTGTGAATAATGCGTTTCACTGTGGCCAGGCCAATGCCCGTACCTTCGAACTCCTCGGCCCGATGCAGCCGCTGAAAAACGCCGAACAACTTGTCGCTGTACTTCATGTTGAAGCCGACTCCGTTGTCGGAAATGGCGATGACCGCCTGCCCGTCTTCTTGCCGCTGACTGATCTCGATGACGGCGCGCTCGCGGGTACGCGTGAACTTGAGAGCGTTGGCCAGCAGGTTTTGAAATACTTGCTTGATCAGAATGGGATCGCACTCCGCGGCCGGCAGGTCCGCAATCTTCCAGGTTACGGCTCTGCTCTCAATTTCCGGCTGCAGAAGGGATACGACATCTTCGATAACCGAGTTCAACGGGGTGACTTGAAGGTTGAGAGCGTGACGGCCAAGCTGTGCCAGATTCAAGAGCTCGTCCACCAGCAGACCCATCCGGCGAACTCCGTCTTCGATGCGCTGCAGATAGCGCTGCGCCTCCGGCTGCAGACCGGGGCCAAAATCCTCCATTAGCATCTTGGAGAAACCGCCGATGTGCCGGAGCGGCGCCCGCAGATCATGAGAGACCGAGTAGGTGAAGGCCTCCAACTCATGGTTGGCGGCCTCCAGCTGTGCGGTACGTTGCACTACCCTCTCTTCCAGTTCTTCATTGAGCTTGCGGATTTCCCGTTCGTCCTCTCTTCTTTGCGTGATATCGCGGAAAGCGACCACTCCGCCCCGCACCACGCCATCCTTATCTTTCAAGGGGCCGCCGCTGACCTCGATCAAAACCCCTTGGTCGAGTTCGGAATTGCGCACAAACATCTCGCTAGTGCACACCTCGCCGCGAACCGCGCGGGCCAGAGGATTCTCCTCAATCGGAAGGGGCGTCACCCTGTCAGGCAGGTAGCAGCCGTAGTGTGCGTTCCATTCCCCAGGGGGAACGTTCTCCGCCCCCATGCCCACGATCCGGGTGGCGGCAGGATTCCACAGGATGAACTTTCCCGTCTCGTCGGCGGCGACTAAGCCCTCGGCCATGCTGTCCAGCACCGACTGCAGCATACGGCTCTGGCTTTCCTGGGTCCGCTGCGAGCGGAGCAACTCTTCGGATTGCCGGGAGAGTTCCCCCGCTTGTGCAACGAGCCGATCCTCCGCTTGTTTGCGTTCTGTGATGTCCGCCCGGATGGCGACGTACTGGCGCGGTTTGCCCTCGGGACCGACGAACGGGACAATCGTGGTATCGACCCAATAGATCGAACCATCTTTAGCCCGGTTACAGATCTCGCCCCGCCACACCTGCCCGTTGGCAATGGTGTGATACATCTGCTGGAAAAACTCTTTCGGATGGAAGCCGGAGTTGAGGATGCGATGATTCTGATCGATCAGTTCGTTTTTGGAGTATTTGCTGATGGCACAGAACTTATCGTTGACGTAAGTGATGGTGCCCTGAACGTCCGTCACGGCCACGATAGCGTGCTGATCCAAAGCGAATTTTTGATCGGCCACTTCCTTGAGCGCAGCCTCTCGGGTGGCAAGGCTTTCCTGCGCCGCCTGCTCAGCCTGCTTGCGTTCGGTAATGTTTTCGACGATTCCAAACATGTGACTGGCATTACCTGAGGGGTCGCGGTAGTGGTCGCCGCACGCCCAGATCCAGCGAAGATCCCCGTTCAGACAAACGATTCTGCATTCAAATTCCCATCTCTTGCTCTGGCTCACGGAACTCTGAAAATTTTCCCGGACGCCTTCCCGATCGTCAGGATGGACGTGGCCCAGAAAAATATCAAAGTTCCATTCCGGGAGAGGCGATTGGTAGCCAAAGATTTCATCATGCAGGAAAGAACGGGTGGCTTGGAGGGTGGTGAGGTCGAGTTCCCAATCCCCGAGTTTCGCGGTCTCCAGCGCAAATCTTCTCCTCGCATCACTTTGGCGCAGGGCCTCCTCCGACCGTTTACGATCGGTAATATCGCGGGCAATTTTCGAGGCGCCACTAATCGCGCCGCTAGCATCCCTGATCGGCGAAATCGTGGCGGAAACGTCAATCCTCTTGCCATCCTTCCGGACGCGAATGGTTTCGAAATGTTCGACGCTCTCGCCGCGCTTAATCCGTGACAGAATGTCGAACTCCTCGCCGACTCGCTCCGCGGGAAACAGCATCAACATCGGCTTGCCCACGATTTCCGATGCCGCGTAGCCGAAGACGATCTCGGCGCCCCGATTCCAGGTCTTGATCGTTCCGTCCAGGGTCTTGCTGATAATGGCGTCGTCGGAGGAGTCGACCACGGCCGCCAGGTGTTCGCGCGCCTCCTCGCCTCGCTTGCGCTCGGTGATGTCCGCGCGGATCGCCATGTACTGCCGGGGTTTGCCGTAAGCATCAAGGAAGGGCACGACCGTGGTATCTACCCAGTAAATCGAGCCATCTTTGGCGCGGTTGCAGATCTCATCCCGCCACACCTGACCATTGGCGATGGTGTGATACATCTGCTGGAAAAATTCCTTGGGATGATGGCCAGAGTTGAGAATGCGGTGGTTCTGGCCCACAAGTTCCTGGCGCGAATATTTGCTGATCGCACAGAACTTGTCGTTCACATACGTGATGGTCCCCTGCACGTCGGTAGTGGCGACGATGGCATGCTGGTCCAGCGCAAACTTTTGATCGGCCAGTTCTTTCAGAGTGATCTTGCTGGTGGCGAGGCTCTCCCGCAGTGCTTCCTCGGCCCGCTTCCGCTCCGTGATATCCGCGCGGATCGCAACATACTGGCGCGGTTTGCCGTCCACGCCAGCGAACGGGACGATGGTCGTATCCACCCAGTAAATCCAGCCGTCCTTGGCGCGGTTGCAAATCTCGCCATGCCACACCTCGCCATTCGCGATGGTGTGATACATCTCCTGGAAAAATTCTTTCGGATGGTGACCCGAGTTGAGGATGCGATGGTTCTGGCCCAGCAATTCGTCCCGCGAGTACTTGCTGATGGCGCAGAATTTGTCGTTCACATAGGTGATCGTTCCCTGCACGTCGGTGGTAGCGACGATGGCGTGCTGGTCCAGAGCGTATTTCTGGTCGGCCACTTCCTTGAACGCCTGCTCCCGTGCGGCAAGGCTCTCCTTGAGAGCCTCATCGGTGCCGACGTGCAGTAGTTGTTGCTTTTTTTTTCGTTTGGGTTCGCCGCGATCGCTGGGCACAGTCATCGACAGCTCTAGTTGGGCAGACCCGGCGGCGGATCTAACATCTGGCGAATGGTCGTGGCCAGGTCGCCCAGAGCCAGGGGCTTCTGCAGGAAAACCTCATCCGGGAAAGGCTCCACGGAGTCCTCCACCGCCAAATCCTGATACCCGGTGGTATAGATCACTTTTATCTCAGGACACGTCTGCTTCAACTCTCTAGCCAGGTGCCAGCCGTTCATGCCGGGCATTGCAACATTGGTTACAACCACTTGAAGCTCCGAGCGGAAATTCTTGACCAGCCCAATCGCTTCGGTTCCGCTGCCCGCCGCCAGAACCCGGTATCCCAAACCGCCGAGGAACTCCTGAAACAGAGCCCGCAATTGGGGATGATCTTCCACGAGCAGCAGATTTTCAGAACCTCGCAACGATTGAGCAGAGGACCCGATGTGAATGACTCCATCTTCCGATGCCAGCTGAGTGATGCGGGGCAGATAGATCGTAACGGTGGTGCCAGCGCCGGGCTGGCTCTCCACCACAATGCCCCCTCCGCTCTGCGCCACAAAACCGTGCACCACTGCCAACCCGAGACCTTTCGCATTTTTCTTGGTGCTGAAGAAAGGATCAAAGATGCGAGCCTTAACCTCCTCCGTCATGCCCGCTCCGGTGTCAGTCACCGACAAGGTGGCGTACTTGCCGGGAACAAGGTTGGGCAGCTGGGCCGAGTTTTTGGAACTTAAGGCAGCCGCGCCCACCTGCAGGGTGATCTTGCCGCCCTCGGGCATGGCATCGCCCGCATTCGAAATGATTGCCACGACGCACCGCAGCAGTTCCTCGGGATCGGCTCGTACCCATACCGCTTCGGGAATGGGCGCGATTGTCAGCTGAATCGCAGAACCGAGCAGAGGCACCACCAATCGGTCGGTCTCACCCATAAGTGATTTGAGATCGACGGCGTGCGGGAAAAGCATTTGTCCCCGGCTGAGCGATACCAGCTGCCGAGTCAGTTGGGTCGCCGTTTTCACCGCCGCGTGGATGGCCCCGACTCGACGCAGTCCAGCGGTATTGGCTGACAGATCCGTCTCCAATAGCTCGGAATAGCCGGAGACAATACTCAGCAGATCGTTGAATTCCTGCGCGATTCCCCCCGCCAGCCGCGCCACCGACTCGATTTTTTCTGCCTGCAGCTGTCTTTCCCGGGCTTCGCGCTGCCTTAATTCCATTTCCTGACGATGCAGCGCGATCTCGATCGCGCAATGCAGCTCGAGCGATTTGAAGGGCTTGACCAGGTATGCGAGCGGCCCCGTGTTCTTGGCTCGGGCCAGTGTCGGTTCGTCGGAATGCGCAGTCAGATAAATTACAGGGATATCGATCTCTTTCCGGATCTGCTCGGCCGCCTCGATTCCATCTATTTTTCCCGCCAACCGAATATCCATCAGCACCAGGTTCGGCCGAAGTTTTAGGGCCTGCTTAACGGCAGCTTCCCCCGTACTCACGCTGGCCGCTACCGTGTAGCCCAGCTCTTCGAGCGTGCTGGCCAGATCGAGCGCCACGATCCGCTCGTCTTCTACGAGCATGATGTTCGCCGATACAGTTTCAGGCATCATCTGCTTGGAAACTCCCATCTCACTTCTCGGATGCTAGCAGTGAAGTCGTCACGAAGACAGTTTTCCTCTGTCCAATTGTTGCGATTTGCAACGCTGGATTCCCATTCCGGCATTGGGAATTTTGCCAGTGATTTGGCCTTCGTCCACCCTCCCCTGCACCAGTTCGTTCTTGTGGATGAGGGCGGGACACTTGCGTGTTTACTCCGGTGCGTTCGCCAGTTCGAAAGTTCCGCGGTCGCTTGGTCGAACCCTATTGCGATTCAGTCCTGCTGTAGCTCGCGTGACCCGTCGGCATCCACTGGCAAGAACAGGAAGAACCGCTTAAGATGTCCGCGCCGTCTCTTCCCGTGCAAACCGGCACGGCATAATTGGGTAAGAGGTTCACGATGATGGCGAACCCAAGCCCAACGCAAAATGTTGCCGACCAACTGCCCGCAGCAAGCGGTCTGGCAATCGTGCGAGTCACCATCGGCGCGATGTTCGTCTCAGTCTTTTTCGAGAACCCGACTCTGAGCGGGCAAAATCCATCGCAAAATATTTATAACAAATGACTTACAGGCCAAAATCTTGAAAGCATGGGACTTACGGGCCGATTTTTGATCGCGAGCGCCCTCGCCGATAGGCCGCGTCGACGATATCCTCTGCGGGAACCATGATTGGAATGAATCGGGGGCTGTGCGCAACGTCAGATGTCACACAGGGCTATGGAAATCTTTGAGGTTGCCAATCCCCTCGAAAAAATTGGGGGAAGTCCCAATCTGAGGTTTGTGGGCCCGAGTTTTCCCGAATTTTCTTCAGCGCTAACTCGACCTACTTCCTGCAGGTTGGACTGGCACTTTGCTTCTTCCCCGCCCCATACTTCCAAACAGCAAATCAAAGAGCGGCCAGAACACGTTATAGCGGCTGTTAGGAATATCGTGATGGCTCATGTGATAAGCACGAGCAAACCGAAGTCCGGGAGGGAGCCATCCGTTCATGTGAATCCGCCAATGGACCTCTTCAGTCACAATCAGGTAGACGGCCCAACCCATGAAGACACCTGAAAGAATTCCCAAGAGGCCCACGCGGGAAGCAACCAGAAATGCAGGAACGCCGTTGATAACGAACAAGAGAAGAATGTTCAGTGGGGAGGTGATGAGCGCCACATGTTCTGCCTGCTCGGGAGTACCAATCTGCGCATGGTGCCTGTGATGTCCAGTTCCTAGCGGGCTGCGAGGCCGGTGGAGAAGCCAGCGATGATAGACGTATTCGAAAGCATCGCCCCAGATCAGACCAGCGATGAAGCCAAGAAGCCAAAGCTCCCAACTGGGGGCAGAACCAGAATAGAAGCTCAGCAGCACCGCAAGTACGACTCCACACAAAAATGCAGCGATTGCGTTCTTTCGCTTCTTGTCACGTCCGTGCTGGACGGCGATCTCCGTCAATTCCGAGAGTGTTGGCACGGATGGGACCTTCTATCGAAACCATTATAAGGCGGAGTTTTGCTTGCGACCTGCCCTTCTCTTCTATGCGCTTCGGAAGAGCCAGTGCATTCATGACAGTTGAACCCTTTCGGTACGGGTTCTTCCGAGTCGGGTGCGATCAAGGCCGCGAGTTTTTTCGGAGACTCAAATGTTGGTGAAAAATTGCGAAATCACCTTCGCGCTGCATGCGCTGCTTGAGTTCGGGAGAGCTGAAGAGAGAGATGAAGGCAAGAACCTTGATGGCAACGACTTGATCGAGGCGAGCGGTTTAAACATCGACGAGATCGCGCAGGGGCCCCAGCCAGGGTTCGTAGCGTCGCCAGCGCGCGACGGAAGTGCGGTAGATCGGCTGGCGGGTTTGCCACTTGCTGGGGGTCTTTACCGCCCGCGGATTCGATTCGGGGCGCAGGCACGCGTCGTTCCACGCCAGGCCGCAGGCCGCGATGATCCGGCGGATGCCAGGTTCGGGCGCGCGGGTCAGGTGCTCGTAATCGACTTCGAGGAAGCGATCCGCCGGCAGCACGCTTCGCCAATGGTTGATGAGCCGCTGGTAGCAGCGGTAATACGTGACCAGTTCGACGCCCCCGGTTGGAAACGGCAGGCTGGGATTGAAATGCGTTTGATGGATCGACAGTGCGGTATCGACGGCAGCGCGCCGGCAATGGATGATGACGGACCGCGGGAATGCCAGATGGATGAGCCCGGCCCAGAGGAAGTTGAACGGCATCTTGTCGGTTACTCGCGCCGCCTTGGGAGCCATGGTGCGCAACACGCGGAGATAGTCAGCCGCGGCCTTGGCCAGGAACTGTTTCTCGTCCCCGTGATGCCGTCCGTGCCGTCCGTCCGTGCGTTCCGTCGTACGTGCCGATGCCGAGCGGTGCCACGCCGCGCCACGCTCGTTCCAGAAATTCAATTCGCCGCAGGCCCCGGCCTCGGGATGCATGGAGACGATCTGCTCGACCAGAGTCGTGCCGGATCGTGGCATGCCCATGATCAGCACCGGCGTCGTATCCGCGTTGCCGAGTTCGGGCGCGCGCGCCATCAATTCCGGTGTGCAGCGGGCAATCAGGCGGTCGATTTCGAGGGAGAACGCGGCCGAGTCGAACGACCCAAAGCCGCGCCTGACAGCGTCTGCAGCGTCGAAATGCTGCATGGCCAGGGCGTAGTCGCCACGGTCGTCGGCCGCCTTGCCGATCGCGAGGTGAAGCCGCAGGAGCTGGGCCGCTTCGAGGCCCGGCGTGGCCAAGGCGGCTTGCATCCGTTGCAGCAGACCGTCGACAGCGTCGTTACTGGTAACGCCGCGACAGCGGACCAGATCGTAGTAACTTCCCGCCAGCAGGGGCGCGATCTCGATGGCGCGTGCGAAGCATTCGCGGGCTTCGTCGAAACGGCCGTGCTCAGAAAGAAGATTGCCCAGCAGATCGTGAGCCATGGCGTTGCCCGGATCGCGCGCCAGCGTCTTTCGCAGCACCAGTTCGGCTTCCTGATTGCGATCCTCGGTCAGCAGCGCCCGCGCCTTGCCCATGCGGCCGAAGCTGGTGTTACCACCAGTGGCCGCCGCGCGGCGGAAACAACCGATCGCTTCTTCCAGATGACCCAGGGTGTAGACCAGGGCGCCGGCGCGGAACCACGCTTCGGTCAGGGAGGGGAGCAACTCCGTGGCGCGGTCATATGCAACGATTGCCTTGCCGATGTCGCCTTGTTTTTCCAATGCGATTCCCAGGCGGAAATAGGCATCGCCGTAGAGCGGGTTGTTGGCGACGGCTCGCTGCAAGGCCGCGATGGCCTCCGGCACGCGGCCGACCTCGAGGCAGGCGAGGCCGAGATCGTGCTGGATGATGGCATCGGACGGCTCCAGCAGAGCTGCCTCGCGCAACGGCGCGATCGCGTCGGCTGGCCGCTCGGCCCTGAGCAACTCAGTGGCTAATGCAAGCAGAGGCGCCACCTGCTGCGGCGCGGTCGGGTTTGGAGACTGGGACATGAGCAAACCTAGCCTGACGCGAACCAGCACTTCGCAACCCTGGCATCACGCGAACCTGGCATGGCGCGAACCCGGCGTGAGCCATTACCGTGACCATCGAAATCGGCAGCGCAAATTGTCACTCCGATCATAATCTGTCAACCAAACGAATTTTGCCATAGGCCATTCTGAACGCGGCAACCGCGAGAGATTGTTTGACCACTCGGCGCATCCTCGGCGACAATCCTGGTTCGATGCAGCAAATTCCGATCCAGTGGATTTGTGCATGATAGGAGCGATCATGACTCATGACGCGGCCGTTTCCAAAGCCCGGGAGATCGCCAGTCGCGTGCTGGCGCCGTCTGCTGCGCAAAACGATAAGGCGGGACGATTCTCTACCGAGGCTGTCGAATCACTGGGTGAGTCCGGACTGCTTGGGCTCATGCTGCCCGCGGATGTTGGCGGTTTAGGGCTAGGTCTGCGCACGTTTGCGGCTGTGATGGCCACACTCGCCGAGGCCGATGCCTCGGTCGCCATGGTCTATCTCATGCACATCCTCGGTACCGCAACAATTTCGGCGGCGCGTCCAAGCGCGGCTCAGACGGTCACGCCCATACTGAAAGAGATCTCTGCGGGTCAACGGGTGCAATCGGGATTTAACACCACGTGACAGATGGCTTTCTGGCTGCCAGCCAATCATGTTGCAAGAACAACATAGATATGTTGCAATAGCAACATTGAGGTGGTAAGCCATGAACGAGGCCCTGGACGCGATCTTCCAAAGGCGAGCGGTTAAGGTCTTTGAGCCCGTAGAAATTTCCGAAGGACTGCGCGAGCAAATTCTCAACGCAGCCCGCCAAGCCCCCTCAAGCTTTAACAGCCAGCCTTACAAGTTTTATTGGGTGGGGCCCAGGGCAAAAAAGGCCGCGGTGGCGAAACTGTGCCTCGGACAGAAGCCCGCGGAAACCGCCTCCGCATTGGTCGTGGCCGTTGCCGATCTTGGATCGCTATCTACCACCGCGCAAGGCCAGCTGGAGTGGATGCGCAGAAGCAACTTCACCGAAGCGAAACTTCGCGACTACGAGCGGAAAGCAAAGATCGGCCGGATCCTGTTTATGCCGGGGCCATTCGGAATGTTTGCTGCGATCAAACGGGCTCTCTTCCGGCTGCTCAATCTGCGGATGGTGATGGGGATGCCGCCGCTCACCCGGCAGGACTTGTTCAAGTGGGCGACGAAGAGTACATCGTTGGCTTGCCAGAATCTGATGATCGCTGCCGAAGCGCTGGGCATGAACACCTGTCCGATGGAAGGCTTTGACGGCCGCAGGCTCTCTCAGTATCTGGGGCTGTCTGGCCGGCACCACGAGATTGTGATGGTGATTGCAATCGGGAAGAAATCGCATGCGCACAATGAGCCGCCGCAGTGGCGAAGACCTCTCGATGCCACGGTGACCATCCTATGAACATCCTCCCTGGGAAAGAGATCCTCGAGGACATTCTGAAAGACTCGGTCCTCGCGAATATCGCAGCGGCGTATTTCTCGGTGGGAAAGAGACTGGAGCGAAAAACCCAGTGCTCGGCGACACGCGGCTTTATCCTGTCGACACTGCGTGGCGGAACCACGCTGAATCAGAATCAGATCGCCACGCTCCTGGGTATCGACCGGACCGTCGTGCACCGGGCCATCAAGTCACTGGCCAGGGAAGGACTCGTGTCGGAGCACAGGGCAAAATCGGGCCGGGCAATTCAAGTCCAGCTGACGGCCAAAGGAAGGAAGTACCGAGAACGGCTGATCGAAGCTCGGGTGACCGCCGATGAGAGTGTCCGGCGGCAAATGACCTCGGAGGAGCGCGAGACGCTGCTTCGGCTTCTGAAGCTAGTTGCGGAATGTGAGTTCTGATGGACGGTTTGCCTTAGGCCCACAGGGACAAGACCGGCCAGACAAATTTACGAGACCAGGGCAATTCCCCTCAGAACCCCGCCTGAGGTGGACCGGCGCGCGTTAATCCGCGACCGACGTCGGCGTCGCTTCCAAGGCCAAGATTGCAAAATTGTAATCTTGGCGTCATGTCGCTGTTTCTTTCTCAAAACTAGACTGGTGGCCCTCGTACATTGAGTGCTTCGGCCAAGCCCTGTTGGAGATAGGAGCAGGATGAGAACCGCTACGAAGTCCCTTCGACTAACGTTCCGTCACGAAAAAAATCCAAGGAGGAGAACGGTACATGTCTCGAAAAAATAAATCTCGAAATAAGTCGAGAACCAAGTCTCGACTCAATCGTCTGCGTCCGCTGGCCGGCCTGCTGGCTGCGGGACTGGGCTGCGCAGGGGTCGCCGCTGGCCAGTCCAAGGAGTACCCGAACTACCAGGCTGGGCCGCAAAAGAACGGATCGTGGGTCGTCAGCGACGGCCAGATCATCACCCCGGCGGGCACCCAAGTCGATCTCGGCATCCGGGTCCGCGCGAAGGCCATCGCGCTCAACCCAATCCACAAAAATCACACGGCCGCCGTCCTCACTCTGGGCGCGTCGGAGGCCGTCGAGATATTCGACACCAACACTGGCATTGTCCTGCAGGACTACGCCACGTTTGGAAAGGATTCGAGCGGCAGCTATAGCGGTATAGCCTATTCGGCGGACGGCAAATACCTGATCTTCAGCCAGGACAGCAGCAACGTCACCCTCACCAAAGTCACCCCAGAAGGCTTGCTGGAAGACGACGCTCAGATCAGCGTGCCACCGAACAATTCCTTCATCAGCTGCTTTCCCAACAGCCCTAACGGTCCCTACGGCCGGCCCTGCGCTACGTTCTACACTACCTACACTTCTTATCCTGGCGGCATCGCATTCTCCAAGGATGGCACCAGCGCCTATGCTCTGCTGAACCAGAACGATACGCTCACCAAGATCAACCTGACCTCGACGCCGCCGGCGCAAGGGGACCAGATCCGAGTCGGGAACGCACCGCACAGCATCGTGATCAGCGCCAACGGCACCACCGCCTACATCAGCAACGAGGGAGGCCGGGCCGCCACTGACGCGGACTTCCAAGTCTACTCCGCTGGCACTGAAATCGTCGCCGACCCGGTGGTTGGGGCTGCGATCACCGGTACCGTTTCCGTGGTTGATCTGGCCACGATGACGGTTACCGCTACCATCCCGACCGGTCTGCACCCGACCGGTATGGCGTTCTACGGGGACAACCTGTTGGTAGCCAACACCTACAGCGATACCATCTCGGTGATCGACACGGGCGCTAATGTCGTGAGGCGGACGATCAACCTTGGGCTGCCGATCGGAGTGCCCAGCGCAGGCGGATCGGCCTACGGCGGCGCGCCGAACTCGATTGCGGTCGACGGCAAGAACGGCATTGCCTACGTCGCGCTTTATAACGCCAATGCGATCGCGGTGGTCGACGTCACCAAGAACGCGACTAATCCCGTCTTAGGCATGATCCCGGTAGCCTATGCTCCGGCCTCGGTCGTGTTGGACGAAGTCAACGACACGCTCATCGTGGCCAACGACAAGGGCATCGGCACCCGTCTTTCCTACGAGTGTGACCACGGCGTCTGCGGCTACAATAGCCATCAGGACAATGGCACTGTCAGCATCGTCCCCGTGCCCAATAGCGCAACCTTGGCGGCGATGACGGCGCAGGTTTTCACCAACAACCACTGGGATCTGACGCAAAATATCGCGTCCGCCAGCGGTGGCAGCCCGAAGACCAAACCGGTTGCAATCCCGGCCAAGATCGGCGATCCGTCGCTGATCAAACACGTGTTCCTGATCGTCCGTGAAAACCGGACCTACGATCAGATCCTGGGCGACGTGACCGCCGGCGATGGCGACCCGCAGTTGGCAGTGTTTGGCGGCCAAGACACTCCGAACGCGCACGTGCTGGTACAGCGTTTCCCGCTGCTCGATAATTTCTACAACCCAAGCCGCCAGTCGGCCGACGGTCACCAGTGGATCACCGAAGCTATGGCGCCCTACGCCGATGACATCCAGTCGCCCGACTGGGTCCGCAGCTATCCCGGCGGAAACGCTGGCGATGCACTCGCCTATCAGACCACGGGCTTTGTATTCTCGAGAGCGGCAGCCGCGGGTTTGACGGTAAAGATCTACGGCGAGTCCGTTGAAAACGATACGTTCGTGCAGCCGAACGGGTCGACCGCCGAGCCGAGTTGGAGCGACTTTTACAACGACGCTCTGCAATTTGAAGCTGGGACCGAGCCCACGCTGTACTATCAGAACACGATCCACCCGTATTCCGAAGTTCCGGCCGTGTATAACCACCTCATCAAGAACTTTCCGACGTTCGATCTGGGCATCCCCGACCAGTTCCGTGTCGATCTGTGGATACAGGACTTCAACAACGACGTCGCGAACGGTACCGTGCCATCGTTGAGCATCCTGTGGATCATGTGCGACCACACCGGTGGACCGCCGACCCCGGACGCCGAACAGGCCGATAATGACTTGGCCGTGGGGCGCATGATCGACTACATCAGTCATAGCCCCGTATGGTCCACTTCGGCGATCTTCCTCGAAGAAGACGACGCGCAGAACGGCGTCGACCACGTCGACGGCCACCGCAGCCCTGGCTATATCGTGAGCCCGTATGCCGTGCAGAACGGAGCCACCGACCACACCTACTACACGCAGGTCAACATGACTCGGACGATCGAGCAAATCCTCGGTTTGCAGCCCATGAACCAATTCGACCTCATTGCGTCGCCGATGCGGACGGATTTCGTTAAGGGCACGCCGCCCGCGGATAACTTCCTGCCATGGACGCACGTGCCGAATCAGGTCCCGCTGGACAAGGGAGTTACAGCGGCCGTAGCTGCAGCCGACGCAAAAACCAGCCCCAAGGTCAAAGCCCTGAGGCAGGCTTGGCTCCAGAAGAAGGCACAGATCTTCGCCGGCAAACTGACCAAGCCCGACTCCGAAGACCCAGACACCGTGAACCATCTGAACTGGTACATGTCGACCGGGTTTACGCGGCCTTATCCTGGTGAGAGCACAGTTCGCCCCCCCAGCGAGTTCAACAAACCGGCACCCGCCGGCGAAGACTCGGACGACTGAAACACGTTCGACTGGAAGGACCCTCTCCCCGACGGGGGAGAGGGTTTTTTATTTGAGCCGCAAGCCCAAGGTCCGAGCGACCGGTCCGCTGTAAAACTGCAGTGATTCGTTTTTCATCTGAAATTCACATTCCATTCAACTCTCCGACATTACGCGCGCGTAATGTTTCTCGTTCCTGCCGAGGGGGTTCTTTTGAAGTTCTCGGCGAACTCCAGCGGCAGCAACAAAAAAAGGAAGGTTCGATGCCAACCAAGTCGAACATAACCGCGTTTCGTCAGACGTCAATACAAAAGCCGCTCATCACCGGCTTGCTGCTGGGTGTATCGCTGGTCCTGGCGAGTGTGGTCCAGTTGGCGGCGCAGAATGCGGTGCTCAGTGGAGCCATCAGCGGCCGGGTTACCGACAAAACTGGAGCGTTTGTGCCGGGAGCGACGGTGCTGGTGCGGAATCTTGCGACCGGAGTGCAACAGTCCGTTGTTGCGGATCGTGCCGGACTCTACCAGTTTCTGGCTCTGATGCCGGGAACGTATTCGATCACGACCACGGGAAAAGGCTTTCACGATGCCGAAGCTCTGGTGCGGGTGCTGGTGGGGAACGTCACCTCGCAGGATCTCAGGCTGGAAGTGGGAGTCGGCGGCGAAACGGTAAAAGTTAGCGGCGTCATGCCCCTGTTGCGGCCTGCGGAATCCTCGGCCAGCACGGTGCTGGACCGATCTTTCATTGAGGAACTGCCACTCAACGGACGCCGTTACACCGATTTCACGGCGTTAACACCCAACACCAGTTATGACGGCGATACCGGCCTGATCAGCATTGCAGGGCAACAGGGCGGCGAAGACTCGGGCTACGCCAACGGGAATGGCTCGAACGCGTTCACCGTGGACGGCACCAACGCCACCAACAATTATTTCGACGACATTATCGGGCGTTATCGCATTCCTTATTTATATGGCGAAGAGGCGATCCAGGAATTCCAGGTTTCGATCAGCCCCTATTCGGCGGTTTACGGTGGTGGGGCGGGATTCGTCAACGCGGTGACTCGCTCGGGGAGCAATACGTTCCACGGCAGCGCCTTCTATTACAACCGCAACTCGGCTACGGGTGCGAACGACGCTCTCGACGCGGCTGCCGGTCTTCCGAAACCGAGGGATAGTCTGCAGCAATTCGGCGGCGGGGTGGGCGGGCCGATCGTCCGCAGCCGTCTGTGGTTCTTTGTGGATTATGAGCAGCAACTGCGCAGCGATCCGTTTTCTGTGATCAACCAGGCGCTGGACGCAAACCAGCCCGGGTTCCTGTCTTCTAGCTTTGGCATTCCGGATGGGACGGCCCTTCCGGCGCCCAACGGACCATTGCCGATCCCCGGCACCGACACCTCGCCCGATGCGAGCAATCCGGTGTACTTGCAACAGGTGTCGAACGTTATCAACGGATTGGATTTGAATTTAGGCAGCCGCATCCGCCGGCGCAACGATCTGGTGATTACGCCGCGGCTGGATTACCAGGCAAGTTCCCGGGATGGCTTCTTCCTGAGCATGAACTTCAATCACTTCAACTCGCCGGGAGGCGTCATCACCGACCCCACCGAGGGCAATTATGGTCTGCAAACCCTGGCCAATGCCGACGTGAATGCGTTTGAGAGCAGCGTGGGATGGACGCACACATTTTCTTCCAGAGTGTTGAATGAGTTCCACGCAGGCACTTCACAAGATAACGAAATCGCCACACCCAGCGGGTTGGCTCCGAATACTCCGACGGTCATTCTGGATAGTCCTGCAGCCTTTACTCTCGGTAACGCCGCGTTTTCCATCGGAAGAGTTTTTGAAAGGCAGTACTCCGTGGCCGAGCGCGTGGACTACGTGATCGGCAAGCATACGCTGCAGTTCGGTTTCGACTGGAGCCGCTCCTGGGACGCGGACACTCACGATGGAGGCGCCGATCCGAACGAGGCGGTCGATTTCGGGTCGCCGCTGGGGCTCTACGAATTTTCCAGTCTCGAGGCCTTTGCGCTCGGACAGTACATCAATTTCAGCCAGGCCGCCGGGGCGCCGAGGTTTTCGTTCTCGGTGCCTTATTACGGGTTTTATGTGCAGGATTCGTTTCGCGCCTTGCCGAAATTAACTCTCGAACTGGGCCTGCGGGAGGACTTCCAGGTCTATCCGCAGCCTGCAGAGAATCCAGCCTTCCCGCTCACCGGGCAATACCCAAATCAGTTTCAACGCCTGGCGCCGCGTTTCGGATTCTCCTGGCAGCCTTTTTCGAAGGCCGTGGTGCGCGGGGGGTTTGGGATGTTCTACACGAACATGAACGGCCTGAATTACCGCAACGCAGTGATCTCGAACGGGCTGGCGACGCAGCAGTCTGATGTGAGTACGCAATATAACGGAGGCGCGCCGAACCATCAGTTGCCGACGTTCCCGAATATTCTTCCTTCGAATTCGCCGCTGTTCCAGGCTGGTCCTGATATTTCGCTGATCTCACCGCAGTTCCGGGTGCCGTACATTTTGCAGGGGAGCTTGCAGATTGAGCGCGAGTTTGGGGAGAACACGACCGTGAGTATCGGCACCATGTTTAATCACGGGGTGCACATCCTTTCGGGCAGCGCTTATGACCTGAATTTGATGCCGTTGACAGGGACGACTCATTACACCGTGTGTCCTCCCAATACAGTGACTCTGCCCTGCAGCGGTCCCACCTACGCGTTGCCGAACATGGACAGTGGCCTGCTTGCCGAAAACCGCATCAATCCGAGTCTGGGAGAGATCAACGAACTAATCAGTCCGGCGCAGAACTATTACAACTCTTTCTTCGTGCAGCTGCAGCGGCGAATGTCGCGTGGACTTTCGTTGCAGGCGTCATTCACATTCGCGAAAAGCATCATGCTCGACGGCATGGACTTTAACAATCAGTTCGACTTCAGCAACACTCATGCTGCTTCGCTGCTGGACCAGCGGCACCGGTTCACTCTGGCCGCTGTCTACCAGCCGCGTCTTGAAGGCCTGGTTGGTCCGGGCGGCGCTCGCACCCTGCTTTCCGGCTGGTCGCTGAGCAGCGTGATGGAGTTCTCTTCCGGTCGGCCCTACGCTGGGTTGCTCAGCCCAGCATGTACGACAACCCAAAACAACAATCTCACCATCGCGAGTGACAACGTGAGCCTGAGCCAGTCACCAAGTTGCGGAATCGACTTCAACGGAACGGTCGTTGGCAATGACAATCTGAACGACTCGGCTTTTAACCAGGACACCGCGAACACGGCTGGGGGCATCAATGGCGCTGGGCCGACGCCGGGAATCGGACTGAATTCTTTTTTTGGTCCGTGGCTGGAGAGGATCGACGTGGGCCTTGGCCGCCGCTTCGAAATTCGCGAAGGCAAGGAACTGGGATTTCAGGCGCAGGCCTTCAATTTGTTCAATCATGCCAACTATTACGTTCAAAATGGGGACGGCGTCAATCAGATCCAGTACAACCCATATGGCGGCCATTGCGGGGACGGCACGACACTGAACCAAACCTGCTATCTGGTACCGAATTCAGGGCCCGGCAACTTTGGCGCGCTGCAGGAAGTTAGTCCCAATGGGCTTCCCAGGATATTGCAGTTTTCCGTGAGATTCACATTTTAGGCAGGGAGTCATGAGAATTCTGGTCATTGAAGACGAAGCCAAGACCGCCAAATTCCTGAAGAAGGGATTGGGCGAAGCGGGGTTCGTGGTGGACGTAGCCGGAGACGGATTGGATGGCCTGCACCTGGCGCAGGAATTGGAGTTTGACCTGGTCATTCTTGACGTGATGCTGCCGGGGCTGGATGGCTGGCAGGTTCTGACTCGCTTGCGCCAACAAGGGCGACGCGCACTGGTGCTTTTTCTGACGGCTCGCGATGCGGTGCACGAGCGCGTGCGAGGGTTCGAGCTGGGCGCGGACGATTACCTGGTAAAACCGTTCGCTTTTTCCGAATTGCTGGCGCGGGTGCGATCGCTGCTGCGCCGTGGGCCTTCGCGGGTGCAAGAGGCGCTGCGCCTGGCCGACCTGGAAATCGACTTATTGCGCCAGCGCGCGACCCGGGCGGGTCAGCGGCTGGATTTGACCTCCAAAGAGTTTCTGCTGTTATCGCTGCTGGCGCGGCGCGCGGGTGAGGTGCTGTCGCGGACGCTGATTGCCGAAGCGGTCTGGGACGTGAACTTCGACAGCGACACCAACGTGGTCGACGTCAACGTGCGCAGGCTGCGGGGTAAGGTGGACGATCCTTTCCCACTCAAGCTGATTCACACGGTGCGGGGCGCGGGCTATGTCCTGGAATCCCAGCAGTAGCTTTACCTCGGTCGCACGGCTGTGGGGAACGTTAGCGTTCCGTTTGACGGCGGGCTACGCGCTGGCTGGCTTGCTTCTGGTGTTCGCGGCAACCGCCAGTCTTTATTTTGTGCTGGTCGGCGAACTCGAAAAGAGCAACGACTTGTTCCTCGCCGACAAGGTGCACGTGCTGCGCACCATGTTGCGCGAGCGGCCCGACGATTGGGACGCACTGCGCGAGGAAGTCGAGCTGGAATCGGCGGCGCGGCGCTACGAGCAGTTCTACATTCGCCTGCTGGATGAACGAGGCACCCCGCTGTTAATGACGCCGGGCATGGCTGATCAACTGGACTTGGCGCAATTAGCCAGTCAAACCCAACGCCGCCCAGATCGCACCATTCGAATGAAAGGCAGGGACGGGCAAGCTTTTCGAGTGACCAGCGCGTCGGTGCCGGTGGGTACTTCTGCGACTCAAACCGACACCATTCAGATTGCGGTTAACGTCTCGCAAAAAGAAGCGCTGCTGGCACACTACCGCTTCTGGTTCTGGGCGATTCTCATCGCGACTTTCGCCATTTTTCCTTTGGTCGGGTACCAGATTGCGCGGCATGGCATTCGTCCAGTGGAGGAAATGGCCACCACCGCGCGCCACATCAGTTCGACAAACCTGCGTGAGCGCATTCTTCCCGAAGGGTATCCGTTTGAACTGGCGTCGCTGGCGGGCACCTTCAACCAGATGCTGGACCGCCTGGAAGAATCCTTCGAACGCATTTCGAGATTCTCGGCCGACATTGCGCACGACCTGCGCACACCGGTGAATAACATTCGCGGCGAGGCTGAAGTTGCGCTGGCTCGCGCGCGAAGCGCCGGCGAATATCGCGATGTGATCGAATCGTGCCTGGAAGAAGCGGTGCGCCTCTCCGACCTTATAGGCGACTTGCTGTTTCTGTCGCGCGCGGAGAGCCCGTTAGCGCATCTGCGTCGCGAGCGCGTGGATGTGGGGAAATTGCTGGGGGGAGTGCGAGAGTATTACGAAGCCTCGGCGGCCGACGGAGGAATCTCGCTGACGACTATGGTCGCCGACGAGCCGGTGATCGCCGAACTGGACCGCACGCTCCTGCAGAGGGCCGTCGGCAACCTGGTGTCCAATGCCCTGGCGCATACGCCGCGCGGCGGGACGGTCGTGTTGGAAACCGGCGTTGATTCTCGGAAGCGGGGGCACTCTCTACCGGATTTCTCGATCTCAGATTTATCGAACCAGGATTTCTCGAACCAGGATTTCTCGAACCAGGATTTCTCGGCCGAGGATTTCTCCGTCTCAGATTCTTCGGGCGAGAGCTTCTCCACGATACGCATCGAAGTCTCCGATACCGGCGCCGGCATTCCCGCGGAAGCCCTGCCGAGGGTTTTTGACCGCTTCTTTCGCGTCGACTCATCGCGTTCCAAGGGTTCGGGAGGCACGGGCCTGGGGCTCGCGATCGTGCAGAGCATTGCGCAGCTGCATGGCGGCAAGGTGGAGATTGCGAGCGAACTGGGACAAGGCACTCGGGTTACGTTACGCATGCCGATGTCTTCGTCTTCTTCTTCCTCGTCGTCTTCCTCCTCGTCGTCGTCTTCCTCTGCTTCCTCTTGCTCCAGCCGAGCCTAACCGCAACCCAACGCAGGAAATTGTTGCCAGGGAGTCGCGATTTACTTTGCCGGAGTCAGTTCGCCGCCGGCGAAAACATAGGTCGTCAGCTTATCGAGTTTAAGGTTGGCGCGGTTGCAAACAATCGTGATCGCGCCGTCGTTACTGCTCTGCGTCTCCACGTCTTTCATCCGGACACGGCGGTTCGAGATGCTGGAGGATGGCGTGTCCGGAACGGATGCGTCTTTATCTGAGTCACTCCCCGGAAAAGGCTTGTAAACCTTTGAGTTCGGATCTGGATATTGGCCCTGTCCATTCCAGGTTCTGTTCGCCGGTTGCTGCGGCCCGTACTCAAGATCCTGCCCCGTCTCATCTCTTGCGGGATAGTACCAGGCCGTCAAGTAAACCTTGAGCGGAGCCGATCCTTTCTTCCACTGCGCCGCATCCATGCGAATGGCGACCCTTGACGGTTCGGTCGCGGTCTTTGCGGCCGACTCAATGACTTCTCCCGAAAAGATGGCATTCCTCGGAATGACGGTGCCGTCGACCAAAGTAGCGACCTGGAGCTGCGCTCGTACCTTGGTTCCAGCTGGCGTCTTGCCCGCAGTAACGTTTTGCCGCATCACGACAGGGAACTCCTGTGCGCCGGAAGGCGAAGAAGCCGCTGGCTTTTGCTGGCCCTGCAAGGCGCCGGAACAACCCGCATAAAATGACAAGATTGATACTGCGATTGTCCGGGTCCACATCGAAGTACCCTCCTTTTCGCCAGAGTATACCCCTTGATGAGATGGAAATCCCCCTTGCGCGCTTGAATTTGACAATTTCCTCTACCAAATCGATTTTCTGCTTGACAACGGTCATTGATGGACTGTAGACCGTAAACGTTAACGATTCAGCGAGCATGTCTATATCCACGGACATCCCCGACCTGAGTCGCGATCAACTCGGAGGCTCCACATGAAATCCCTCTCGCCCATGTTTGCCGGGAGTTTTGGCCTAGCTGTGAGACGCAATGGCGTTCGCCTGGCGATTCTGCTCGCAGCCTTTACCATCCTCTTCGCCACACACGCCTTAGCGCAGGAAGCCACCATCGTCGGCACCGTGACCGATCCCACTGGCGCTGCAGTTCCCAGCGCGGACATCGTCATCACTAACACCGATACTGGCGTGACGCGCAGCCTGCCAACCAACGGTGATGGCCAGTACGTGGCACCCGACCTCGTCATTGGCCATTACAACGTGCGCGTGTCGGCGACCGGTTTCAAGGCCAGCGAGCAGAAAAACCTGGTGCTGGCCGTCGGCGACCGGACGCGTGTTGATTTCAAGCTGATAGTCGGCAGCGTGCAGGAGCAAGTGACCGTGGAAGCCAATGCGGTGGCTGTGCAAACCGACACCGGCGAAGTCAGCAACGTCATCACCGGACAACAGGTGACGCAGTTAGCCACAAACGGCCGCAGTCTCTACGAGTTGTTCGCACTGGCCCCGGGGGCGTCCAGCATTCAGACTTCCCGGGTCGGGTTCACTCCTGTGAGTGCCGACAGTAACGTGAGCATCAACGGTCAGCGTGAAGGCCACAACCTGCAACTCATTGACGGCGGCGAAAACCTGGACCGCGGCGGCAGCAGCGGAAGCGTCATGCCCTCCCTTGATTCCATTGCCGAGTTCCGCAACATGACGTCGAACTACAGCGCCGAATATGGGCTTGCTTCTGCGGCGACCATCACTTCGGTAATCAAGTCAGGAACCAAACAGTTCCATGCCGAGGCCTGGGAACTCTTCCGCAACGACGCCCTTGATTCCCGTAACTATTTCAACCCGGCTCCGGCCAAGGTTGCCGAATTACGCTACAACATTTACGGCTTTAATTTGGGCGGCAAGATTCCGGGCATGAACAACCATCCGACCTTCTTTTTCTATAACCAGGAATGGCGGAAGGAGATTGATGGCGGGTTGACCAACCAGATCGTTCCATACACTTCCACGTACGGCGGGGATTTCAACACGAACCTGCCCGCGGACTTTGTGGACGTAAACAAAACTCCCATCCCGTTCTCGGGGCTGCACGTGCCCTGCGCGTTCCAGTTGTCTGCCGCGCAGCAGGCTCTTTTTGCGGGCCAGACTTTCAGCACGCCGCTGATGGTAAATGGTTCTAACACCTGCAGCGTGCAACCTAAGAATACTGTGAATCCAACCCCGGGGGTGCCCACCACTCAGCCGGTTTTTCAGCCGTTCACCGGGAACGCTCTTCCCTTCGTGAACTCGAATGCAGCGGCACTCCTGACAATAGCCGGGAGCAAATACGGCGGCATCTTCCCTGGTCCTAACGGAACGGGCGCCGATGCTCAACATTTCATTGGTGGCAACAATTCCCCAACCAGCCTGCGCGAAGAAATCGGCAGAGTCGATCACCAATTCAGCCCCAAGTTCTCAATCTTCGGGCACTGGATTTCTGAACAGATTTCCCAGACCTACGGGACAACCCAGTGGAGCAACGACAACGTTCCCACCGTCGCCGACGTTTTCGGAAACCCGTCGTATAGCGCCGTGATCCACGCGACGGAAGTAATTAACCCGACCCTGCTCAACGAGATCGCCTTCAACTACAACGGCAACCGCATCCACATTATTCCCAATAACCTGATCACCGCCCCCAACTTCCAATTCAACCGGTTGTTTAGCGGCCCAAACGTCGATACGCGCATTCCTTCGATACAGCTGGGAGGCGTAACCGGCTCCTGGTACACCTCCAACTGGACACCTTGGAACAACAAGGCAGACGACTACCAGTTCCGCGACGATCTTTCGTGGACCAAGGGCGCCCACCAGCTGAAGTTCGGCTTCAGTTGGGCACTCTATAAGAAGGGGCAGGATGCTTTCGCCGATACTGAAGGCCAGTTTAACTTCAACGGCCTTTACACCGGCAATGACTTCGCTGATTACCTGCTCGGTTATGCCCAGCAGTATCAAGAGGACGGCAACAAGATCACCGGTCAATGGAATAACATCTCGCCGGCGTTGTATGTTCAGGATAACTGGCGTGTAAACCGTCAGCTGACTCTAAACCTGGGACTGCGGTGGGATGGTATTCCGCACACTTATGAGGCCAATCAGCTGTCTTCGAACTTCTATCCCAACCTGTATCAGAGGAGCGAGCAAGCCACGTTCGACTCGCAGGGGCATATCTGCAGCGCGAACTCCTCGCCGGCTTGCGCGGGTGGTCCGAGCCCGGGGCTGGTGGCCAGTACCAATCCATATTTTACGGGCTATCAGTTCTATCTGAACGGCATCGGAGTCGGCGGTAAGAACGGCATCCCCAAGGGCCTCGTCAACAACTCATGGAACAACTGGGGTCCACGCATCGGGTTTGCTTATGATCTGACCGGGCAGGGCAAGACCGTTATCCGTGGCGGTTTCGGCCTTATGTACGAACGCATTCAGGGCAACGATATGTATAACGGAGCCGTGAACCCGCCGGGCGATCCGAACCCGACGCTCAACGGCGTCTCGCTGTCGAATCCAGGCCTGAGCCTTAGCACAAACAATCTAATCACAGCGGCCACCCTGCCTCCCCTGCCTCTGGGAGTCACCGGAATCGCCCAGAACTACAAGCCTCCGACGAGCACGCAATACAGCCTTGGCGTCCAGCAAGCGGTGGGCGCTCACGCCGTGTTGAACGTTTCTTACGTGGGCAGTCAGGGACGGCAATGAAATCAGCCGCGATTACCGAGTCCGAAATATACGTGACTTTCGCGCAAATACCCGTGAAGTCCGGCAAACCGGATCGCGGACGATCTTTCAACCGCACGAATCCCGCAACAAAAATGCCGGCGGCGCCGAGCACACTTAACGTTGCAGCTCCGGAAATAGTATCGACAGGGAATGTGACTGGATATGGCAGATCGAAGGAATCGACTCCTTGAATGCCAATGCTGAGTAAGATTACACCGTTGTAAAGGGCGTATGCGGCTGCAAATGTCGCCAGGGGATCTGTAAGCCCGAAACTGCGATATCTAAAAACAGCTACGCCCACTGTGCATGCAAGGACCATGACGGCTTTCAATAGAACCATTGGGGAGGGCTGCAGCACAGCGAGAAACATCCATCCACAAAATAGCGTACCGCACAAACATAACCAGCCTAGTAAATTAAGAGCTCCCGGGTATTGCAGCGGCTTCAATCGTGATATTGCCGGAGTCATCGTTGCACTCCAGCGACGAAGTGGCGCGGGCTCTGGATGGCTATTCGCAAGTATAGCGCTAGTCCTAATATCACGATCGCATATGCAATAACATTGGCAATGGCCAGACCTACTGCACCGAAACGAGGTACCAAAACGTATGCGGCAATAACGAGGAATGTAGCCAGTAGGCAGTCGAAAAACAGGCGAATCCACATAGAAATTAGAATGACTCGCTGTCCGATGATTGTGTTCAATGCCTGCGGAATCGCGGCAAACACGAGGACGGCTAGTCACAGCCGGCGAGACCGTCTGCCATCGCCAGCTCTTCCCGGCCAAGAGCTACCTCTCGTCCGTCGAGCGGCCGATGACGTTCGGCCTGGGCAAGAACGACCATGTGGACGCGCTCACCATCACCTGGCCGTCAGGGAAAACGTCGACGTTGAAGGACCTGCCGGCCGACCGGGTTCATCATATCGAAGAATCCGCTGCGCACTCCCTGATCGTGGTGAACCCACGCTCATCATCCGGCGTACTATAGTAAAGCGAGGCCTCATCGGCTCGGCACTCGCAGCGGCTCTGCTGGCGCGTCGATTCGCGCCCGTGAGTCGCGCGAGGGTCGCGACGCCCGCCGGGCCGGCTCCGCGCCGGCCGCGTTCGGGGTCCGCCCCATTCCCGCTCGGAGGAAAGTCCCGCGCGATTCCGGTCGATGAAAGTTCCAGGGGGACCCATTTCTCGTCGAGCGAAGGAGGACCGCGGAAGCCGGATGAATTGGGTAGGGCGCCCACCAACGGTGTGGGAGCCGGGCACCATGACGTTGCGGATAGGTAACGTTCGACCAGGACGAAGTTTACAAAAAACGACCGTCTCGCGGCCGGATTTGCCAATCCCGGAAACGGGGTGCACAATCTTGTTAAGCACCTGCACAACGATGGGTGTTCGGCAGGGCAGGAAGGAAGGGCTAACGGCATGTTGAGCCTCTTCGGACCTGCGCGAACCGGGTACTGCGATGGCGTGACGCGGCGGGATTTCCTGAGGATCGGGGGGCTGGCCCTGGGCGGCCTGTCGCTGCCGGGGTTGTTGCGGGCGGAGAGCCAGGCGGGGGTCCGGCGATCGCACAAGGCGGTCATCATGATCTTCCTGGCGGGCGGGCCGCCGCACCAGGACATGTTCGACCTGAAGCCGGATGCGCCCGACGGAATTCGGGGCGAGTTCAGGCCGATCCCGACGAACGTGCCGGGCCTGGACATCTGCGAGTACATGCCGCGGCTGGCGCGGATGATGGACAAGTTCGCGGTGATCCGCTCGATGGTGGGCGCGGGCGGCGACCATTCGGCCGGCCAGTGCCTGACCGGTTACAAGGACATGGTCAGCAAGGCGCAAGGCGGACGGCCCAGCCTGGGGTCGGTGGTCTCGCAGCTGCAAGGGCCGGTGCACCCGGACGTGCCGCCGTTCGTCGGCCTCTCGCCGCGGACCGGCGAGCCGCGGTGGGGCAATCCCGGCGACCCGGGCTACCTGGGCCTGGCCCATGCCCCGTTCACGCCGTTCCGCACCGAGGCGAGAGCGAAGCCGGAACGGCAGGCAGCCCGCGAGCGACGCCGGGCTTGAGCCTCGACGAAACGGCGATCGACGCCCGAGCGGCTGGCCGGCTCGCCGGTCGCTGCTGGGCCAGCTCGACGGCTTCCGCCGGGCCTTCGACCACGACGACGCCGATGCGCGGGATGGACAGCTTCACCGCAGCGGGCCTTCGAGGTGCTCGACGTCGCGCCGGGTGTTCGACGCGCTCGACCTCACCAAGGAAGATCCGCGGCTCCGCGCCCGCTACGGCATCGGCGACATGACCAACGAAGCACGACGGCCCCCATGCTGCATGGACCACTTCCTGATGGCCCGCCGGCTGGTCGAGGCCGGTGCGCGGGTCGTGACGATCTCGCTTCGGCCGCTGGGACACGCACAGCAATAACTTCTCGACGAACCGCACCGCGCATTCCCAAGCTCGACATGGCGCTGTCGGCGCTGGTCGAAGACCTGCACCTGCGCGGGCTCGAGCAAGGACGTCTCGGTGGTCGTCTGGGGCGAGTTCGGCCGCACGCCCAAGATCAACAAGGACGCCGGCCGCGACCACTGGCCGCCGGTCAACTTCGCCCTGCTGGCCGGCGGCGGCATGCGCACCGGCCAGGTCATCGGCTCGACCGACAAGCAAGGCCGCCTACGTCAAGGACCGGCCGGTCGTCATTCCAGAACGTCTTCGCGACGCTCTACCACAACCTCGGCATCGACCCCGCCACGGCGGTCTCCGACCGCAGCGGCCGGCCGATGACCTGCTCGACGAACACCAGCCGATCCGCGAGCTGATCTGAAAGACTGTGAGGGAATCGATTCCGGAGGGGGAATCCGAAAGAGCGGATCGGCTTAGCTGCCTCGACACCGATCAGTTGCGTTCATCCGCTCTTCGCTCTTCGCCCTCTTGTTCTGATTCATTCACATCCTCAGAGCGTTGCGGTGACCGACGCGCCGATGCGAAAGGGTGCACAATGGGACCGGCCGACCTCCTCTTGCGCCTCGCGACCGCCGCGATCCTCGGGAGCATGATCGGCCTCGAGCGCCAGCGGCTCGACAAGGCGGCCGGCCTGCGCACCCACATGCTCGTGAGCGTGGGCTCGGCCCTCATCATGATCGTCTCGGCCTACGGCTTCGGCCGGGTCATCGACCCTGGTCGAGTGGTCCTCGATCCCTCCCGCGTGGCCGCGCAGGTGGTCAGCGGGATCGGGTTCCTGGGGGCAGGCTCGATCGTGGTGAGGGGGCAGTCCGTGCACGGCCTGACGACCGCTGCCAGCGTCTGGGCCGTGTCCGCCATCGGACTGGCCGCGGGCGGCGCCCTCTACCTGGCCGCGACGACCGGCACGGTGATCATGCTGGTGATCCTGGCGATCATCAAGCCACTGGAAGATCGATTGCTCGGACACGGTCATGGCGAGCGACACCCGCTTAGCATCACGGTCGCCGAGCCGTTCGCGATGGAGGCCATCGCGCCCCGATTCCGCGCCGCGGGCGTGGAGCTCCTCGGCTTCCGCGTCCGCGACGGCGAGATGGCCGGCGAACGCGAGATCACGTTCACCTGCGGCGCGGCGCCGGCGTCCGCGGTCTCGCGGCTGGCCGACGACCTCAAGGGCTTCGCGGGGGTTCGCGAGGTCCGTGTCGGCCGCCCGTGATCAGTTCGCGGATCGAGCCCGACCGGTCCGCCGGGGCGTCGTTCACTGGCGCACCCTTGACCGCCGGATGATAGCGCTTCAGCCCCCACTCCTCCAGCACGCCGATGCGGTGCCAGGGCTTCCGGGCGCGATATCGTTCGAGGCACGCCTGGTAATAGTCGCGGATCGGGTCCTTCTCGGGCGTGACCTCGAGCGCCTTGCGCTGCATCTGGACCGCACCGCCGAAGTCCCCCTTCTCGGCGAACGCGGCGGCGAGCGTGGCGACGGGCCGCGCCGATTTCCACTGCGTTAGCTCGCAGGCCCGGGTGGCGGACGCCACGGCCTTCGTCCCGTCACGCAGCTTCGCATCGGAGCAGGTGGCGAGCGTCCAGGCGAGCGAGACGTGGGCCTCGACGTCGCCGGGATCGAGCCGGATCGCCGTTTCCATGTCCGCCAGGGCCTGGGGCCACAGCCCGTCCATCGCGTAGACCTGGCCGCGGTCGCGGAACAGGTCGGCGCATCGGGTCGAATCGGATCGCGTGGTTCAGGTCATCGAGCGCCGCCTTCCGCTGGCCGAGGCTCATGTAGGCGACGGCCCGACCGCCGTAGCCGCCGCCCTTCTCGGGCTCGAGCTTGATCGCCCGACTGAACGTCGAGACGGCCGCCGCCGGCCGCGAGCGGAGCAACTGCGCCGAGCCGAGCATCAGGTGGGCGTCGAAGCTTTTCGGGTCGACCACGATGGCGTCCTGGAACGCCTTGATGGCCTCGTCGATCTCCTTGCGCTCCACGTAGATCGAGCCCCTGACCAGCGGGATGAAGACCGAGCGCGAACCCAGCTCGGCGGCCCGGTCGAGGTCCACCAGGGCGTCCTGCTGCTCCTTCAGGCGATAGTGGTACACTCCCCGCTCCAGATAGGCGTCGGCCGAGCCCGGGTCGATCTGCACGGCGCGGTTGACGTCCGCCAGCGCCAGGTCCATCCGCTGGCGCGACTGCCACAGGAACGACCGCTCGACCAGCGCGGCGACGTTACGCGGGTCCAGGCGGAGCGCCTCGTCCAGGTCGCGGAACGAGCGGTCGAAGCGGTCGTTGTCGCGGCAGACGATCGCCCGCATCAGGTAGGCGAACGACGTCGGCGGTTTCGTCTCCAGCTCGTTGGTGAAGTAGCCCTCGGCCTCGTTGTAGATGACCACCGAATCCCTCGGCGCCCAGCCGTAGAGGCCCTGGTTGGGCAGCGAGAGCAGGACCTGGCCCCGCTCGGCGCGTTCGATGTGGTAGATGAACCCGACGCGGCTGGGGACGACCTTCTTGGTGCCGTCCATCAGGTAAAAGTCGGGGACTGTCTGCACGGCGTCCTGGATGTGGATCTTGGTCGGCTTGGCCGTGAGCGTGATCCCGAACTTGAGCTTCGGGACGTCCACCCCGTCCGAGGCGCGTGCCCTGGCACCCATGGCGAGTCCGGCGAGCAGGGCGACGAGCCGAATTCGGCGATTCCGAGACATGTCCGCAATCCTTTCCAAACGGGAAGTCGTGTCGTGTCGGGGTCGGAAATGGCCTAAACTGCCTCGTGCCATCCTGTGCAAATGAGAGAATCGTCTCATCCGGGCGACTCCCCGCCGGCGGTAGCTCTTGATGCCCATCTCCTCGAGCACGCTCAGCGCGTGATGCGGCTTCTTCCCGATACACGGTCCAGGAGCCGCTGATATTCGGCCTTCTCCGGGGCCTTTGCGGCGAGCAGCGAGAGGGCCCGCTCCTGGCTCTGCACGGCTGGCGCCGAATTCGCCGGACTCGGAGTAGGCCGCGGCGAGCGTCGCCAGGTACCGCGGATTCTTCCCGCCGGTGAGCTCGCAGGCTGCGCGTGGCCGATTCCACGGCCTGGCGGGCGTCGCGGAACTTCTCGCCCGGGCAGGTCGCAGGAGCCACGCGCCAGTTCGTTGTAAGCCCGCGCCGAGCCGGGAGAAAGCCGGGTCACCTCGCCGAAGTTGAACAGGGCGTTCTCGTAGTCGCCGCGGGCCAGGTGGAGGGTGGCGCGATTGCCGTACGCCTCGGGATTGTCCGGGTCGGCCGGGACCGCATCGTCGAGGATGGCCTGGGCTCTTGGCCTGACCCGCGCATCAGGTAGACCGAGGCCAGCCCGAGGTACGCGTCGTGCCGCGACGGGTCGACCTTCAGGGCCCTCACGAACGCCTCGTAAGCCTCTTCGTTCCTTCTTCTCCAGGCAGGATCTGCCCCCGGAGGATGGCGACGATGACGTCGCGCGAGCCGAGCGACGTCGCGTGGTCGAGATCCGCCCAGGCCTTCTCGTACGCCTCGCGGGTGAATCCAAGACCGCCCGCTCGACGTAAGCCGACGGTCGCGGCCGTCGATGGCGATCGCCCGGTCGAGGTCGGCCGGGCCCGATCGGACTGGTTGCGCGCCGCCAGCATCGCCGCCCGCCGGACCAGACCGCGGCGGTAGCCTCGGGTCCCGCTCGAGCGGCGTCGTCCAGGTCGGCCATCGCCCCGTTGCGTCACCCTTCTCCCGAGCGGGCGATCCCCCGCATCATCGTGCGCGAAGGGGTCCCCGGCTGGATGGTGATCGCGTGGGTAAAGAACTCCTCCGCCAGCTTCAGCGAGATGACCGCGCTCGACGGCGACCAGCCGCGAGGCCGTGGCCCGGGGCCACCAGCAGCAGGCGGAAACGATCGACCTGCTCGACCTGGTAGACCAGCCCGACGGTCCCGGGCTCGATCTTCTTGTCGGCGTCCCAGAGGACGAAATCGGGCTGCTGCGGGATTACGATCAGCGACCCAGTTCGCGCTGGCCGGCGGGCTTCGGCCCGCCGCCGGGGTGGGCCGCGACGGTCGTGCACAGGATGGCCGCCAGCACGACGATCCGGCGTATCGTGACATCAGAGGCGACATATCCGGAGTCCTTTCCGGACGGAGGAAGCCATCGACTTGCCCGGAATCATGGCGGGCGGACGCCGATCGGGCAAGGCGAAAATCCCGTCGCGCTGCCTTCTCGGATGCGCATCGACCAGCGTCAACAACCATCGCGGCTGTTCGACCGAGCTCGGTGTGGGGGGAGGATGTGGCTTCGGGAGCGGCTCAGGTGGTGCGGGTTCAGACGGGTCGGGAGGCACGTTCTCCCAGGGATGCGATGCGGCGTGCTCGTACTTTCTCTCAGCGACGGCGTAGTGCTCTGCCACCGCTCGGGAATGCTCGAGCTGGCGGAGGGATTGCTGGAGCTGCCGTTCGTACCTGGCGAACCGACTCCAGTTGTCCCGTGAGAGTCCCGGGAAGAGTTGATCGAGCGATTGGTCGAGGTTGCTGCTGTTCCTGGCGATGTTCGCCCAGTATGCTGTGGTGTTCCTCCAGGTCCGAACCAACGATTCTTCGCCCGTCACCTGCATTCGGCAAAGCTTCTCGATCGAGGTGTGGTTCGATGTGGCACGCCGATAGTGGGCCGATCGCTGGGACAGTCGTCGGGCATAGATCCCGCTGCCGAGGAGCAGGCCGATCAGCAGGATCACGAACATCACCAGCCGGATGGTCAATCGAGGTCAACGCCATCGCATCCGAACCCTCGAGCCAAGTAGGGTGCTCTGCGAGCACCGGTCTGGTCGAAAGGACGCGGATCGGTGCTCAAAGAGCACCCGACCAGACGCCCGAACTCATTCTATTTCACAGCGACTCCGCCGCCGAGAGGGGGTCATCGAGGACGTCTTCAAACGCACCGATATCGGCCGGCCGCGGAGCCGGCTTGGCCGCCGGCCGGACGCGGCCGGCCAGCCAGAGGCTCACCAGCGTCGCGGCCACGGCGATGAGCCGACCTTGTCGAAGTTGCGGATCGTGTGTCGACCGCGTTGTCCGCGATGATCGGCCGCCGATGTAGGCGCCCAGGCCCGTCGACATGTGCTGGACGGCCGAGTTGGCGCTCATGAATCCGCCGCGGCGGCTCGGCTCGACGCTGCCGGTGACCATCGCCATGGCCGCCACCATCCGCCCGCGTTGCTGAGCATCAGCGTGCCCGCACGCCGACCGCGATCAGCGCCAGCGGCAGCGGCGGCAGGTTCGTCACAGCGAGCATCAGGACCGCCGAGATCATCGCCACCACGCGATAGACCGGCAGCTTGCCGTAGCGATCGGCCAGCCGGCCGATCGATCGGGGCGCCCACGAGCGTCAGCATGCCGCCGGTGACGTAGATCCACGGCAGGTCCGTCTCGCGGCACACCGACGTTCGCCACCAGGTAGACCGAGATGTACGGAATCACCGCGAAGCCGCCCAGCATCATCGTCGACGATCAGCGCGAACGCGCGCAGATGATTCGGATGGCTGAACGTCTCGGCCAGCTTGGCGCAGCGGATGAGCGTGCGGACGCCTGATGCAGATGGTCGCGCAAGGCGGCAAGACGCGCAGCGCGGCCGAACAGCACCGGCAGGCCCAGGCCCGCCAGGACCAGGAACGGCGACGTGCCAGCCGAATCGATTGCCCAGGTAGATCCCGACCGGCACGCCGACGACCGACGCAACCGCGAAGGCCGACATCAGGACCCCGGTCGCGCGGCCGCGCTCGTTCTTCGGGGAAGACGTCGCCGACGATCGCCAGCGCCATGCCGCCCAGGATGCCCCCAAAGGCGCCCGTGACCACCCGGGCGGCCAGCAGCAGTCGGTAGCTCGTGAGCCAGCCCGCAGAGGAGCGTGCCGACCAGGAAGCCCGCGTAGAGCGTCAGGAACGCCGACTTGCGGCCGAACCGGTCCATGAACGACGACGCGAAGAACCCCGCGATGCCCGCGCCGATCGTGTACGACGAGACGATCAGGCCGAACTGCGCGGTGTGATCCCCAGCGTCCGCATCAATTGCGGGCCCAGCGGCATCACGACCATGAAATCGACGATGCTCGTGAACTGGACCGAAGCCAGCATGAGCAGGATCATCAACTCGTCGCCGCGGATCGGAGATTGATCCGCCGCGAGGACCTTCGCTCCGGGCACTGCGTCCAGGATGTCCGACACGCCTTCGCCGGGGTTTTCCATCAATCGCATCTCGAGGAGGAGTTCGGCCCGATCGTCCGCGGGGAATTGTACTCGGAACGGCAATCCGTGAGCTGGATCGGACTGCCGGCCATGCCTCACCGTCTTTCGCGATCGTCCGCCCTCGATCGCCCGCCGACGATCACGGTCCAGCCCTCGCGGATTGATGTGTTATAATTCGCTTGAACGCGGAGCTTGGCTCCGGCCGCTCGCGTTTGGACGGCGATGGCGGGCTGACGGCCGCGAGAAGGTCGGGCCTGCCGATTGTCGTGCCCGCTTTGAATCGGAATGACTCCATCGAACGGCAACGACGGAGCGGTGCGCCGGAATCTCTCTGTGGTCGCAGCGGTGAGCAAGGCTCTCCGGATTCACGACGGACGCCGGGTTCCACTCCGATCTGACCGGGATCCGCCCGGCCTGCTCCGTCGGAACGGTCCGGACTCGAGCCTGGCCGGCGGCGACGACAAGTTTCAGCGCGCACGCTCCCAAGCGGGAGGATGTCATCCATGCGTCGCCTGTTCTCGTGCTTCCTGGCGTGGTTGTTCCTGGCTCTGCCGGCCGGAATCGACCGGCGTCGGTCGCCTGGGCTCGATTCGCCGGCGCGCCTCCTCAGCGGCCGACCCGCGGCCACCGACTGCTGCGAGCTGCCGACGATCCCGACGTCGTGATGGAAAGCGGCCTCGACCAGGAACGGGCGCGCAACTGGTCCGGCGCGATCGAGACCTATCACGACGGCCATCGAGCGCTGGCCCAGCCGCACCGAGTTCAGCCGCCGGCTCCGGCTCTGCGAGATCCATTTCAAGCTGCACCGCCGCTACTCCGACACCAGCTTCCGCAACGTCCTGCTGCGCCTGCCGCACGATCAGGCCGCGATCTCTACGACGAGGTGCTCGAGCGGATCGAGACCAACTACGTCGATAGCGGTGCCGCTCGAGCCGCTGGTCCGCCACGGCCTCGACAATCTCGAGGTGGCCCTCCGCGACCCGGCGTTCCTCAAGACCAACGCACCGGCGGCCGACGCCCGAACGGGTGACCTGGCTCCGCGACGCGCTCCGGCAGTACCGCGCGCAGCTGGTCGTCCCCGACCGGGCGGCCGCGATCCGGATGGCTCTGACGTCCAGCGAGCTGGCCCGGCAGGCGATCGGCATGGCGTCGACGCCCGTCCTGCTGGAATTCACCTACGGCGCGTGCGACGCCCTCGACGACTTCACCAGCTATCTGACCCCCGACAAGCTCGAAGACCTCTACGCGATGATCGACGGCAACTTCGTCGGCCTGGGGATCGAGCTGAAGCTCGACAAGGAGGGGCTGCGCCTGGTCGGCGTGATCCGGGGCGGACCGGCGTGGGAGGCGGGCCTCAAGGTCGGCGATCAGATCGTCAGGGTCGCCGGCCAGCGCGGTCAAGGGGCTGAGCCTGGACGAGGCGGCCAACCGGCTCCAGGGGGCCGAGGGGACGCCGGTCGAGCTCGACGTCTCGCGGCGCGACGGCTCGAACCAGAGCTTCGGCTGGTCCGCCGCCACGTCGAGGTCGAGAGCGTCGCCAAGGCCAGGATCGTGGACCCGGCCGACGGGGTCGGCTATCTCCAGCTTGACCGGGCTTTCAGAAGTCGTCGACCGAGGAGATCGACCGGGCCATCGCGCAGCTCTGCGGCGGCAGGGGATGCGGGTGCTGGTGCTCGACCTGCGGGGCAATCCCGGCGGCCTCTTGAACGTGGCCGTCGAGATCGCCGAGCGGTTCGTCGACGCAGGGTGTGATCGTCTCGACCCGGGGACGGGCCCAGGGGCAGAGCCAGGTCTTACGTCCGCAGGCCGGGCCGGTGGCGGATGCCGCTCTACGTCCTGGTCGACCACGACAGCGCCAGCGCCAGCGAGATCCTCGCCGGCGCCCTCCAGGACCACCGCCGGGCCACGATCCTGGGGGCGCGGACCTACGGCAAGGGCTCGGTGCAGAGCATCTTCGCCCTCCGCTCGGCCCCGGCCGGGCTCAAGCTGACGACCGCCAAGTTCTACTCGCCCCTCAACCGGCCCTACAGCGAGCAAGGGGTCGAGCCCGATATCCCCGTCACCGTCGCGAGTCCGCCGCCAAGCCCGCCGGCGACAACGCCGGATCCGCGAGGAATCGAACTACGGCGATCCGGACCTCGACCTGACCTGGCGGCCGCGATCCGCACCGCCAAGACGCAGCCCGTGCCGCGCAGTGACGATCCTCCACGATCCCACCAGGCTGTCGCCGGCACCGATGCGGAGTCGGAATCACGCGATCGATGCGTGTAGCCGAGTCAGGATCGGACTCGAGACGGGAGTCCGTTGATCTCTCGATCCCGAACGACCGAGCGGATGCTCTGCTAGCTCGCCCAGGACGATCGATGACCGAAATGACAAGCCGGCCGCACGTCGTCGCGAATCGACCCCGAGACCGCCTGGACGGTCGTGACCGACTCCCCGCTCAAGGGGATGGCGCTGGCCCGCGAGGCGGGCACGATCCTCGCCTGGGACGAGGGAAACCAGCTCTATCTGCTTCGACGTCCAGGGCGAGTCGCTGTCGTACTCGCGGGTGCCGAACCGGATCCTGGCCGGCGCGATCAGCGACGAAGGGAGGCTGATCGCGCTGCTGGTCGAGGCGGAAGAGCCGGGCTGCTCTTGCTCGACGCCGATTTCTCGGTGCAAGCAGAGCGGCCCGCGCCGAGCGAGGCGTCGTTCGTCACGATCGACCCGCACGGCCGATACCTGGCCGTCGGCACCCGGCACGGGCTGCTGCACCTGATCAACCGCTACGGCCGGCCCGCGGGGCGGCTGGAGACGATGGAGACGCTCTCGCACTTCTGCTTCGTCCCCGACCGGCCGATCGTGATCGGGGCGGCCGCGTTCGGGATGATGGTGGGCGTGGCGCTCGAGCCGAGCCGCGGCGGCGGCCGGCTCGACACCGAGATCATCTGGCAGGAACGCTTGATGTCCAACGTGGGGCGGCTGGCGGTCAACGGCGACGGCGGGCATGGTCCTGGCCAGTTGCTACACGCTGGGCATCCAGCGCTTCGATCTGCGCGGGCCGGAACGAAGGGTCCTATCACCTGGGCGGCACGGTCTCGCACGCGGTCCCCGACTTCCCCGGCCGCACGATCGCCGCGGCGACCCTCGAGGGCGAGCTGGCCGTGATGAACTCGGCCGGCAACGTCCGCTGGCGGACCGATCTGCCTCGGCCGGTCACCGCGCTGGAGATCGATCCGCTCGGCCGGTTACGTCGATCTACGGGCACGCCACCGGCGAGATCGTCCGCCTCGACCTCTTCGGCGGCGAGAAGCGGTCGCATCGACCCGCCCGGCGCGGCGGGCCGCGGCGGCGCGAAGGCGTCGAGCCCGTCGGTGCGGACCTCGACCGGCGGCGTGCGCACGCCCGACTGGGTCGTACCCGGTGGTCGACACCGACCAGCAGGCCGAGACGGCGGTCCTCGCCGTGGTCGACGATCCGCCGCTGATCGCCCTGTTCACCAGCCCGCACCGGCTCCAGTCTGTTCGACACCGCCGGCCAGAAGCTGGGGCCAGGCGGCCGACTTGATCCGGTGTCGGCCGGCTGCTCCGCACGGCACCCGGCTGGCTCGCCGCCGCGACCGACCGTCAGATCCTCCTCTACGACCTGAGGCATAACACCCATCGCCGGCTCGACGTCAGCCTGGTCGAGCTGACCCACCTGGCCATCCGCCCCGACGACTTCGGCCTGGCCCTGGTGCAGGAGCGCGACCGGATCGGCCGGCTGACCGTCGTCGGCCGATGGGTCTGGAAGCAGGAGCTGCGCTCGCCGGTCGAGGACCTGGCGATCGGTCCCTACGGTTTCGTGGCCGTGACCACCCATGGCGGCGAGCTCGTCGTCTTCGACCCGGCGGGCGAGTTCACCAGCGGCTTCACCTTCGACCCGACCGATCCCCCGCTGCTGATCGAAGCCCCCGACGACTCTCCACCCGCAGGTGGCCTGGATCACGTCTGACCCGCCGCGCCCAGCTCCTGCGCGGCCACGACCTGCGGGGGCAGGTCCTCTGGGAGCGCCCGACTCCCTGGGAAGGATGGGCGCTGTACCGGCTCCGGCGGCTCGTCGTGGCGACCGCGGCCGACGGCCGCGCCCTGGCCTGCGACGGGTCGGGTGAGCTGGCCGCGCAGTCGAACTCCACCGGCGACGCCAACGACGTCTTCTACAGCGACCCGGCCGGCCGCCGCTCCGCGTCACCCGGCGCGGCGTGCACCTGATCTGCTCGACCTTCGACGGCCGCGTGCGCTGGCGCGCGGTCGTCGACCAGCCACCCGGTCCGATGGCCTGCTCGTCATCGGGCGTTGCCCTGCTGCTCGGAAGGTCGCTCGCCTGGTTCCAGGACGAGTCGGATCTCGCTTCCTGAACGTCTGATCACACATCGAGGTCGGCAAGTCGTAGTGCGGGATCGACATTCGTGATGCTTTCGTGCATCCCGTTGCGTATACTCGTCTTCATCGGGTTATCGCGTGGCTTGCGAATTCCGCCGGGTGCTGATAAACTCGACCTAGACTCACTTACCTGATCGTCCATCTGTCGTTGCTGACGAGAGCGTGCGATTGCGGCACGCGGGTTGCACTTAGTGGGTCAAGCTGAGTTCGTGGAGGCGTGATCTCACCTCGACCGATTCCCGAGGAATCCCGCGCCTGGAACCAAAGGAGTGGTGGCTCAACTCGGCTTGGAGGTCTCGATGGTTGAGTGTAACACGACGTTCGCCGTTGACTTCCTTCCCGGGACCCGG
Organism: uncultured Acidobacteriota bacterium; assembly: GCA_963755795.1. GTDB lineage: Bacteria > Acidobacteriota > Terriglobia > Terriglobales > Acidobacteriaceae > Sulfotelmatobacter. The sequence goes on from CAVWLI010000029.1 coordinate 212,910, forward strand.
CTGAGCTTGCACCAGTGCGGCGAGGAGGAGGCGCAGCGGTTCAAGTGGATCGAGAGCGAGAAGGCCGGCCGCGACCTGGGCGAGACGGCGATCCGATCCTGGATCGGCCAGCACTGGAACGGTTTCCTCAGGCAGCGCTGGCTGGAGCATCTCCAGGGAAAGAACTTCTGGATCGAGCTGGACCAGGGCGATTTCGGCCTGCTCCAGCGGGCCTTCCGCGGCTCGACGCTGATCGACCCCATCCTCGAACACTTCAAGCACGGCCGCGAGAACCTCGATATCATCCTGTGGGCGATGAAGCTCCACCTGCCGATGAACGAGGTCCTGGAAATCCTGCGAAGCGCTCGACGTCAACAGCCGCCGGATCGAATGCCGGTTCGACCCCCGCCGCCTGCGCGCATCGGGGTCGATCCGGCTCGTGATCGGCGTCAGCCCGGGTCCGCCATCCGTTCGATGAAGCGGACGAGCGTCCGGACGAAGCAGCCCGTGGCGCCGACATCGCGCGAGGAGCTGTCGGATTCGGCCCAGCTTGGTCCGGCGATATCCAGGTGGACCCACGGCGTGGTCCCGACGAACTGCTCGAGGAACTTGGCCGCCGTGATGGCCCCGCCCCACTTCCCGCCGACGTTCTTCAGGTCGGCGACCTGGCTCTTGAGCTGCTCCTTGAAATCGTCGTCGAGCGGCAGTCGCCAGGCGCGCTCGCCGGTCGGCCGCGACGGCCTCGAGGAACTCCTGGCAGAAGGCGTCGTCGTTGCTGAAGAGGCCCGCGATCCTTGGTCCCCAGGGCGACCATGCAGGCGCCGGTCGAGCGTCGCCAGGTCGAGAGCGCGGTCGGGCTTCTTCTCGACGGCGAAGCTGAGGCGCATCGGCCAGGATCAGCCGTCCTTCGGCGTCGGTGTTGAGGACCTCGACGGTCTTGCCGTTGCGGATCGTGAGGACGTCGCCCAGCTTCATGGCCCGGCCGCCGGTCATGTTCTCGGTCAGGGCGAGGTAGCCGGCGAGGTTGACCGGCAGCGTCCAGCCGGGCGGCGGCCTGCATCGTCGCGAGCGACGACCGCCGCGCCGGTCATGTCGCACTTCATGTCCTCCATCGAGGCGCTGGGCTTGAGGCTGAGCCCGCCCGAGTCGAAGGTCACCCCCTTGCCGACCAGGGCCAGCGTGGGCGAATCGCCGCCCCGATCGGTGGTCGCAGGACGACGAATCGCGGCGGCTCGTCCGAGCCGGCGGCGACCCCCAGCAAGCCCGCCGAACCGCTCGCTGCTCGATCGCGCTCGGCGTCCCAGATGTCGACCGCGAGTCCGGCGTCCTCGGCGACCAGTCGGATGCGGTCGGCCAGCTTCGCCGGCGACTTCTCGGCCGGCGGCGTGTTGGCCAGGTCGCGCGCCAGGTTGACCGCCTGGCCGACGATCTCGCCCCGCCGCAGGCTCGCCTCGAGCGCCGCGTGCGGCTTCGGAGCCTGCTCCGGAGGTACGACCAGGGAGAGCGTGCCGAACGGGTGGCGATTGGGCTCGGTCTTGCGCAGGCCCGAGCTGCGGGTGCCGACGACCAGCCCCTCGACCATCGCCGAGGCGATCGCCGCCGGATCACCGGCGGCGGGCAGCAGAATTGCCACGCTGTCGCGAGCCTTGCCCGCCAGCCGCTTGGCCGCGGCGACGCCGGCCGTGAAGGCCGCCCCCGCGTCGAACCGGCCCCTCGGACCGAGCCCGACCAGCAGGACCGCCCCGGCGGCGATACCCCCCGGCTCATAAATCGCCGCCATCTCGGCGAGGGTCCCGCTGACCTCCTTCTCCGCGAGCAGCCGCCCGATCGTCGCGGCCAGGGCCGTCTGCTCCAGGCCGCGTGGCACTTCGACCTCGTCCTCGAACAGACCCAGGATCAACCACTGCGACGGTGCCTCGGCGATCGGCTGCACGACGAGCTGGATCTTCATTCATTTGTCCTTGGTCATTTGTCCTTGGTCATT
>CAVWLI010000030.1:0-152829 GCA_963755795.1 uncultured Acidobacteriota bacterium
GCGCCCGCGGTCAGCGGCCCAGCAGGCCGCCGTCATTTGTGCCTGCAAACGAATTGAGCGTCGTGACCGTGCCATTGGTGGTCATGCGGAACGCCGTGCCGAATCCCGAGTCCCCGCCCTGAGACGCGGTGCCGTAGAAAAACCCGTCCGTGCCCGGCGTCAGGCCGGCGGTCGGCAGGTCACCGTTTGTCATGAAGAAAGACATCAGGTTGGTCAGCGCCCCGTTGGAACCCATCGGGAATATCGTACCGTTGTCGTCATTGCCGCCCTGGAAGGTGGTGCCGTAAAAACTGCCATCCGGGGCCAGCGCCAGAGTTCCGTAGGGAGTGGCCCCATCCCCGCCACCGGTGAACGTGTACAGCGTCGCGGGTGCGCCGGGGGGCAGTTGGAACACCGTTCCGAAAAGGCCGGGCCGCCATTTTGGGTGGTGCCGTACAAAATTCCGTTCGTGCCCAACGTCAATGCATTGGGGTTGCCCCCGTCATTGCCGCCGGTGAACGCATACACAGTGGTCTGGTCATCTCCGTCGCGGTGAGTGTGGCCACCGAGACCACCGCATTGGAACTCGCCGCCGACCCAAACGCGTTGCTCACCGTCACCGAGTAGGTGCCCGCATCGGCCGCAGAAATATTGACGAGGCTCAGGGTTCCGGCCGAGGCGCCCAGCACATTGCCGCCGTCGCCCAGGTTCGCTCCGTTCTTCTGCCATTGATAGAAGAGCGGCTGGCTGCCGCTGACGCCCACGCTGAGCGTCACGGTCTGTCCGGCAAGGCGTTCTGCCCTGCCGGTTGCGCGGTGATGACCGGACGCCACGGAAGCATGGTCAGCAACGCGTTGGAACTGACGACGCTGCCCAGCACGTTGCTCACCACCACGGAATACGCGCCCACATTGGCGGCCGTGACATTGCTGACCGTCAAGGTGGCGGTCGCGGAGCCCGCGATGTTGCCGCCGTCGGTCACGTTGGTCAGGTACGCTCCGTTGTCCACCTGCCAGCGATACGCCAGCAGCGCGTTGCCCGCGGTGCCCACGGCAAAGACCGCCGTCGCACCCGGAAAAACCGCCTGGTTGCCCGGTTGGGAGGTGATCGCCGGCGGCGTGACGATGGCAATCGTCACCGGCCGGTTTTGCGCGACATTGTCGTTGAGGTTCGTGAACCAAACCGTGCCGGAATAGGCGCCTGTCACCAAATTGCTTGCGGCCGTATTCGGTGTGAAGGTCACATTCGTGGCCGGCCCGCCGGGAACCAGTGTGCCGCTGCCCGCGGAAGCACTGAGCCAGACCGATGTGTTGACCAGCGTCCAGTTCAAAGAAGTCGTGCCTATGTTGGTTAGCAGATAGGCCATCGTGGGCGGACTGAACGGCCCGCCCGCCGCGCCAATCGCGGCCGTGGCCCCGCAAGGCGTGATCAGCAACGCGTCCGGCGGCGAAACCAGGGCGGCGATGAGGTTGCTCCCGGTGGGCGTCCCCCATCCGGTGCACAGGTCGAAACCGGCCACGGCGCGAAAAATTGGTATTGGCGCCGGAACTGATGTTGTTGCCCTCGTGAATCGTGAAAATGGCCGGCGTAACCCGATCCCTGGCCGATGACCGCCAGCGTCGGGTTCAGAAAACCCACCGGCGGCCTTGCCCTGGGCCGCAGTTTGCTGGTTGCCAGCGCGAGCAAATCCCGCCCACAACGGCGTCGCCGCGCTCGTGCCGCCGACGGTGCCTGCCTCGCCGTTATTGGCAATCAGCCAGATGACTCGTCCGCCAGACAGCCGCCACATCCGGAATGTTCCGCATGGTCGTTGATCCCTGATTGACCGCATGTTGATGCCCTGTTGCCAGGCACGGGTATGGGGTAGCTCGCGCTGATTCCGCCGCCGCGTCCCGGCCAGGTCGTTTCCGACAACCAGGCCCCGCCCGCAGCCGCTCGTGGCAAACGAGGTGCCACCCACCGACGTCAGCAACGGGTCATCCGACGGCGGTGCGAGCGCCCCCGCCATAAGCCCCAGGTCGCCGGAAGCCACGGAACAGGATTGCCCTGCGCGGCAACTGCTGGAAAATCTGTTCCCGCGCCGGATCCACCTGCGATCCCGAAATTCCACGAGCAACTGAGCTGCTTCGCCAGGTTGTCCGTGGCCATGCGGTTCAAAATGTCATCCGGAAGGGTTGTCTTCCCTTCATAAATGATCACCCGGGACAATCCCGGCGCCATGCAAATCGCCATCTCAATGTCCAGCGCAACCTCGATGTTGTTGCCGCCGGGCGACCGCGCTCGTCCGTCCACCAGCACATTTGTCAACGTGACGCCCGGCAGCCCCGCCAGCCTTTCGTATGCCGTGATGTCGCTGGAAAGTAACCGTCCAGTTCAAACAACCCCACGGCCTGTCCCGCGCCGGTCCAGCCCCACACCGGGAGCGTAGGCGCGGCCCGGAAATCCCGGCCCATGAAATTGCCGCTCGGGCCGGAACCCGTCGTATCTGCGGCGTCGCGTCCGGCGTGGCCTGTGCCCGGCCCCGCTGCCCGCCGAGATCCTCCTTAAGATTCATCGGCCGCGGCAGAACAAAATCATCCAGGCCGTCAACCGCCAGCGCGGAACAGCCAGATCCAAAGACGGCTCGACATCCGGTGCGTAAAAAGTGCGCGCTCTCCGTCGGGTGCTGATAAACTTGCAGTTTGAAATGAAACGCCCTCTCAATGTCCGCCACCGGGCCACTCACATCCACGAGCGTGCGGTTGGGATGCGTGCCGGTGACCGTCAAGCCGTTCGCCCGGGCAAAGGCGATCGACCGCCTGCGTAGTCCTGCGCCGTCGGGCCGAACTGTCCGGCGAATTCGCTCGGGCGTCAGATAATGGTGATAGCTGGGGCTGGCGGGGTCGTAAAGCTCCCGAAGCAGGTTGGTGAGGGCGACCCGGTTGCGTAGCGGCAGGCCGATGGCCAGGTCCAGCCGGTTCGTGGCGGGCAGCCGGCCGATGGCCCGCAAACCCGCCGCCGTCTCCGGCACATGGCCCCGCAGCACCTGCCTTTCCGCCGCGGACAATGACACGGACATTCCCACCCCCAGCAAGAGGACGATGACGACCCTCCAATACAAACAACTCGGCTTCACAATTGGATTACAAGCTCCCGATACCTTTAGCACGCGGGGAACCGGGTGGCAAGCAAAACACCACCCGAAGCCTGATCGTGGGCGCATCCGCGCACTGCCCCCGATTTTCTCCCAATGGCTTCCCAAGCCCGCCACAAGTCAGTTTCCCGATAAAGGACGTGCGCTTCGCGCAACGTGGTCCTCTGCGGAGCGGAGGAGAGGGCTGGGGAGAGGAGGCGCATTCGGTTGCAAATCATGCGCGCCTGGCATGCGCAAAAGGCTCCTCCCCTCCCCAGCCCTCCCCTCCATTTCATGGAGGGGAGGGAGTCCGTCTCCCGGCATCTCGGGGGCAGTGTCGAGATGCGTCCCCTGATTGTAACCTTTTGGCTGCTTTGCTCCCTCTCCCCGTCCGACGGGGAGAGGGCTGTCCGAACCTATTGCAGCTTCTCGATGAGCACGGAGGCGTTCACGGCCGGCGACGTGCCGCCGATGGGCGTGGCCGCCGCCAGGCTGACCGCCGCCGCCGAGGTGTGATTGCGCAGCGTCAGCACGTCGCTGGCACCGATGGCCAGGATGGCCTGACCGCTGTTTTGCTGGGTGCCGGCGCCCGAACCGTAAACGCTCCCCGCAACCGGGACGCCGTTTAGGAACAGCGCGAACTGGTTGGGTTCCGTTCCTGACACGGAAAAGGTGACCTTGTAAAAGCCCTGATTGACAAAGAATATGTCCGCGCTCCCCAGACCGTGCGTAATGCCGGCGGTCATGATGCCATTGTCGCTAAAAGAGATGTCCGTCTGCAGCGGCACCACCTGATCAAGCAGGTTATAGACGTAAGCGAATTCAGTGGAGCCGCCTCCGGCTGCTCCCGTCGCGCCGGTGGCTCCGGCAGGTCCCATCAATCCCGTCGGCCCCATCGGACCTTGTGCGCCCGCCGGTCCAGCCGGTCCGGCGGGGCCCGCTGGTCCCGTCGCCCCCGCCGGCCCGGCGGGTCCTGCCACCACGTTGGTTCCGCCCAGCGCGTTGGTTCCCGGCGGCCCGGCCGGCCCGGTTGCCCCCGTCAATCCTCTCGCGCCAGCCGGCCCGGCCGGTCCGGCCGGGCCCGCGGATCCTGTCGCACCCTTGATCCCCGCCGGTCCGGCCGGCCCCGTTGCCCCGGCGGGTCCGGGCGGTCCCTGGGTGCCCGTGCAACAGGGCACACAAGCGCACAGCGAAATATTGGTCGAGGCCAGCAGCACGTTGTTCCGCCACATGTTGAGCACGTAGGTGCCGGGGGCCAGGCTCGCCGGCCGGACCGCGGTGTACGTTTGATTGGAGTAATTGAATGTCCCGCTCAGGATCACCCCGCCATATTGGGCGATCAACGGGCCGGCGGGAAACAGGGCCAGTTGAACGGTCAGATTGGAGCAGTTGCAGTCCAGGACGCCAACGATGTGGTTTGCCCGGGCCGTTGATCCCATGGCCAGGACGGCGAACGGGACCAGCCAGAACCGGGAGCAGGAGCGGAACCATCGCCGGGAGGACGCGCGCCATCCCGGGCGCGGCAATTGCGGTTGAAAATTTTCTGCGGTGATGACATGCATAACTGCCCTTTCTTCTTGCCTGCTGGAGTCAACGGCGCTCGAATCGCACCCCTGCGGATGCGTTCGATTCAGAAATGTGAGGCGTGTCTTCCTCGACACCTCGTCTCGCGTACGGGCAGAAACTCACGCTTTCTGACGATTGACGCGAGCAAGGTAAACTGAAGAATTTTGCGTCGATATGGGGTGTTTCCCCATCAGGTGTTCACCCCATGCCGCCAAGTGTTAACGCAAACCACCAGCGCCCGAATCCAATCATCGCGGCCAAATGGTTCTCCCTCTCCCCAAGGGAGAGGGCTGGGGTGAGGGGGAAGGGAGCTTCCAGCCACCACCCGCATCCGACCGAACTAAGCGCCACCAAATGTTCTTCTCCCTCTCCCCTTCCGAAGGGGAGAGGGTTGGGGTGAGGGGTCCGTTTGCTCGTTACCTGTCCGCTCAAGGTTACGGCTTCGGGCCAGAAATCTGCACCGCGCTGCCATCATAGGTGAGCGTGGCATCCGGCGTTGGCGTCGTCGCCACGCCCACGCCGTGATGGTCCGCCACCCACACGATCCTGAACGTCCTTTGCTTCAACATGCCGGGAAACTTCCCGGTGCGCTTGCCGATGGTCAGCGTTTTGCTCTGCTTCCGTCCACGCAATCGGAATTGTCGCATATGCGCCCTTTTCGTAATTGTAATTGTCGCCTTCGTCTTCGTAGAGCGTGAAGCTTCCGTCCGCGCCGCGATAAACGCGCAGTTCAATCGGGGTCGTTCGGTTTCCGCCGCGTATTCAATCGCCGGGCCGTAGGGAATGATCGAACCGGCGCGCACAAAGAGCGGCACGGTTTCAATCGGCGCGGCGGCCTCGATGGTCTGGCCGCCGGAATAATGTTTTGCCCGTCCAGAAATCAACCCAGCCCGCGCCCGCCGGCAGATAGACCGCGCGCGTGCGTCGCGTTTGATTTCGTGACCGGACTGACCATCAGCGCCGGGCCAAACAGATATTGATCGGCGATGTTGAACACATTGGTGTCGCCGCGAAAATCCATCACCAGCGGCCGCATCATCGTATAGCCCTCGCTCGTCACCCGCCATGCCGTGGAATAGATGTACGGCAGCAGGTGGTAGCGCAGATCGTCATAGTTGACCAGGATTTTCTGCGTGGTCGTCGTCGAAGCGCCAGATTTCCTTCGGCGTGGTCGGTGCCATGCACGCGGAACATCGGGCAGAACGCGCCGAATTGAAACCAGCGCGTGAACAGCTCGCGCATACGCGGCGTTCGTCGGGTTGCCGCTGAAGAACCCGCCGATGTCCGTGTTCCAATACGGAATGCCGCTGAGGGAGAAATTCAGCCCCGCCGGGAATCTGCCGTGCGAACGTCGCCCAGTTGCCGCGAATGTCGCCGCTCCACGTCACGGCGGAGTTGCGTTGCTGTCCCGCGTAGGCCGAGCGCGTGAGGATGAAAACGCGCTTGTCCGAAGTCTCCGCGCGCTGGCCTTGATACAACGCCGGTCGTGTGCATCAAGCGGATAGGCGTTGAAAACTTTCGCGCCCGGCCCGGCGGCGGTTTTGAAATTGCGGAACTCGCCCCATTTGCCGCTCAATTCCGGCTTCGCTCGCGTCCAGCCACCAGCCGTCGAGGCCGTCGGCGAAAAGTTCCCTGGAAACCTGCCGCCAGTAGATTTTCCGCGCCGTCGGGATTGAAGGCGTCATACCACTGGCCCTGGCCCTTCGGATACACATAGGGAATGACCTGCGGATAAAGCGCGCCCGCCTTCGCGCAATTCGTTCGCAGTTCGGGCTGTCCACGTCGAACTTCGGCCAGATGGAAATGATCGCGTGGACGTTTTCGGCGTGCAGTTCCTGCATCATTTTCGCCGGATCGGGATAACGGTTCGTGTCGAATTCATGCGAACCCCACGGATTGGGCGTCCAGTATTGCCAGTCCTGGATGATGCCGTCCAGCGGGACGTGGTGCGTGCGATACCAGCCGGCGACGTCGAGCAGTTCCTGCTGCGACTGGTAACGCTCCTTGCATTGCCAGAAACCGAAAGCCCATTTGCCGAACATCGGCGCCGCGCCGGTCAAATCGCGGTAATCCGCAATCACGCCGTCCAGTTCCGGGCCGGACATGAAATAATAATCAACCGTGTCCGCCGCCTCGGAAGTCCAGGACAGAATGGTCTGGGTTGGTCTTGCCGACATCCACGTCCGTCACCGCCGGGTTGTCCCACAAAATTCCATAGCCCCGGCTGGAAACCAAAACCGGCACGGCGCTTTCCGTCGGATTCCGCTGCTGCAAATGAACGGTCGCGCCGCGATAATTCATCAACCCCTGCGCGATGCTGGCCGAGCCCGTAAATCGCCTCGTCCGGCGCGAGCACAAATCCTGTCGGCTGCGCAGCGTGTCAATGCCGCCGACGTGCGCGGGCGTCAATGATTTTCCGCCGTCGGGTTTTTCCGCCAGCAACGAATTTCCGTTTTTGTCGAAAAACTCAACCGCGCCGCTCGCGCGATTGACACGCGCCTCGATTTCGTCCGTGCGCAGGGAAATTTCGTCCGCCGATTCCGCCAGCTTCCAATTAGTGCGATCCGGCTGGCCGATGACCGCGAGGCTTTTGTCCGTTGGCAGGGAATTTTCCAGGCCATATGTCACGCGGATGATGCGCGGCGAAAACACCTCCAGCCGCAGCACCCCCGGCTTCAGCCGCAAAACCACGCTGCTCGCATGTTTGCGCACCGAAACAACTGCCGTCGGCGCGGCGGTGACAACCATGGCGGCTCCGGCAGATACACATAGCGCCAGCAACAGGGTGATCGCCTTGACAGGAAAAAATTTCATTGCTGACTGGATGGCGGCAAACGGCTTTCGCATAATCACAGGCTATGTGGAATTCGGCCCGCTTCACGAGAACTTTTTTGAGTGATCGCGGAGCTTTTTCAGCCCGCGGAGCGCGGACATTCCTGTCCGCTCTGGGGGCGCACCGCCCCGACCGGAGCACCCCCGTCCCCGGGGGCAGCAATGTCGTGAGGACGGTGGCCATGCTTCTTCCGATTGCGCCGGAAATGCGCCATCCCGCTGCGCCCGGGACAGTCTCAGTCCAACACCGGACCTTGCTTGTCTGCGGAAGAATTCCAAAGGGACTCCGCCCCCAAGCCGAGTTTCTGAGGGCACCAAAAGCGGAACAGGGAGGAAAATCTAAAAAAGCCTCCCTCCCTCAAATCTAACCACCAGAGGAGGCGGTGTATCCGCAGTCCAAAACAATTCCAGTTACTCGTTCCGGGTTCGTTTTGCCATTGTATGTCAAAACAAGCTGGGCGACTTCTTGGCGGGCCAGATCAAGAGTGCCGCTCGCGAGTTTATTCCGCGAGTTCTTCCAAGCATCACAGACGAACCAGCCAACGATATAAATTCCGTGCGTCAGACCGTTGAGTCGCAGGTAATCGCCGACTAGTTGGGAATCCACAGCGGTGCGAACATCAGGATTCCAGCACCCCTTCACTTCGATGACCACTGTAACGGTTTGCACTGAAGGATCAGAACCGTCTCGGGCCAATGCTTCTACGAAGATGTCGGTCCGCTGCCCGCGTCGCGGCTGCACCTCGCGACCGATAACGACGCCGCGCTGGTTCAAGTCGTCTCTCAACCATCAAGCAATTTCATTAGACAGAAAAGCCTCATCATGAGGTTCAAAATTTCGCTGCCGTGTGTCAGCCCCTTCATATCTCCAAAACACTTCGCTGCGAGGCAGAGTCGTTCGCGTTAGTTGAGTTTGAAACCGTTCCAAGGATTCCATGACCACGGCCAGCAAATCATCCGCATCTTTGACCAGTCGGCGTTCGCTACAAATCGCGAGCAAAAGAACGGTTTGCGGCGACGGAGGCGTCCATGTCATGCGCCTCTTGCTCACACGAGTGTTGTAGTATCGCCAACGCAACCACACGGCATGTTTGGGCAGGGCAATTGACAACCTCTAATAGCTCCATACACGCCCTTTCCGTTCCCCGAGCTTCCAGCGAAGTAATGACGTCGTTGCGAAACCAACTGAGTTCCTGCCGGGGTGACACGCCTGAGAACCCACTGTTGTGCGGCGGATCGCTTTCCGGAGGAAAAAGATTGAGCCGTCACCGTGCCCTTCACTTGAAACGCCGGCTTGAGCGCGAGAAGCGCTTCGAGCGACGTATCGCCGCGCGGGCCTTCGTCGACTTTGAACGCAATCTCCTGACGCTTCGGCTTCGATCCATTCGGCGTGGTGAAACTCACGGGCACGGGCACAACTTCATCGGTGAACTTTCCCGCTTGAATCGCCGCCAGCGCTTTCTGATGGCTGCGCAGCGAGAATTCATCCGCCGCCTCGCGCGTGATTCCCAAACGCTGCGCGACCCGCTCGGCCGTCAGCCCCATGGTGAGATAAGCGCCGGGATAATTTTCGACGAGCCAGGGATTGGGGGAGATCTTGTGGCCGCCCATCGGGATCATCGACATCGACTCGGTGCCACCGGCGACGATCACCTCCGCCCCACCACTCATGATGCGCTCAGCCGCCATCGCAATCGCCTGCAGTCCCGAGGAACAGAATCGATTGATGGTCAGCGCCGAAACTTCCACCGGCAATCCCGCGCGCAGCGAGGCGATGCGGGCCACGTTCATCCCCTGCTCGGCCTCGGGCATGGCGCAGCCCAGGATGACGTCTTCAATTTCCTTGGCGTCGAGTTGCGACACGCGCTCGAGCGCGCCCTTGATGGCGATGGCGGCCAGTTCGTCGGGACGAGTGGCGCGAAGCGTTCCCTTGTAAGCGCGTCCGACCGGCGTTCGAACCGAAGAAGCGATAATGACTTCACGCATAAGAATTCTCCATTGTCGATGAGCACGTCATTGGATGCCCGTCGTCGTACGTCGGCTTCAACCGCGCAGCTGTCACTTCCCCGGCGCGGGCGCAAAAAAGAAATAGTCGGCCGTGTAAGCGCTCTTGGTTTCCGCGTCTTTATGCGACTCGTCGCAGGCGTCGTCCCCCGGGATGCCGCCGTGGGTGTGGACGCGCTGAATCGCGGTCACCTTCGCGAGTTGGCCTTTGCCGGCGTTACTCACAACATTCACCAGCAGCCAGGGAATGGATTCCGAGTCGAGCGAGTCGACGTGCGCCGCGGCTTTGCCCGATACTTCGCTGCCATCTTTCAGCTTCCAGGTCGGCAGCTTCGAAGTGGGATCGGCGAGGTGCTGGCCAATCACTTTTTCTTTACGGTCGCTCAGGTCGGCCTCCGGACCTTTCAGCGTCCAGGCGAACTTGCCGTCGGCAACCGCCTGGCAGGAGTAGATCTGCGAACCCTTGGCGTGCAGAGAAACCACGGGCTCGAGCCCTGCGGGAATGGCAATCGCATCCGGCACGTCAGGCGCGATTTCTTGCGCAGGCGCGTCTTTCTGCTGTTTGACTTGGGCGTTGGCGGGTGGGGCTACACAAACGATGACATTCAGACTGATGACCGCGGCGATCGCGAGCAAAGTTCTTCGCATGAGGCGATTGTAGCGCAGGGATTAAGGCTGCCACAAAGGTTGACCATGCGTAGCGCGTAGCGTTACACTATACAAGTGATCAAGAGCTTCCGGCACCGAGGCGTCGAGAAGTTCTTCCAGACGGGATCGAAAGTGGGAATCCAGCCGAAGCACGCGAGCAAGCTTCGACTGCAGCTGTTCGCTCTGGATAACGCGAAGCAGGCGGGCGATATGAACGCTCCGGGATGGAAGCTTCATGCGCTGGCCGGAGAACTCAAAGGTCACTGGGCAGCCAGCGTTAGCGGCAACTGGCGCCTGACGTTCAAGTTTGAAGATGAGGATGCTGTCCTCGTCGATTATCAGGACTATCACTAGTTAGTCATTCAGGGTCCGGCTGGGACCTATACAGGAGCAAGTTCATGCGCATGCACAATCCACCTCATCCCGGGCTGGTTCTCCGCGAGTATCTCGGGGACCTGGCCGTATCCACGGCTGCGGCCCATCTGGGTGTCACGCGGGTGACCCTTTCGCGCGTGCTGAACGCCAAGGCCGGAATCTCCGCGGCGATGGCGATCCGGCTTGCGTCCGCGTTGGGCACGACGCCGGAACTGTGGATGAACATGCAGTCGCAGTACGACCTCTGGCGGGCGCGGCAAGCGCGGCAACCGGCGGTGAGGAGGTTCGCGCACGTCGCGGCCGGTTGATAGTGGGTGCCTCAGTCCGCAGGGCTTTGTCCGCCGATGCCGATATTCGAATGCTTTAATTCCTCAGCGTCTTCCCCGTCTTCAGCGTGAACTGAATTCTCTCCTGCGTTTTCTTCTCGCCGCAGAGCGACTTGAAAGCCTCCCGTTCCAGGTCGAGGACGTACTGCTCGCTTACCGGAGTGCCGGGCGTGACATTTCCGCCGCAGAGGACCTCCGCAATCTTGCCGCCTAACTTTACTTCGTAGTCGGTGATGAAGTCGCCCTGGCGCATGAGGTAGACGCCCATCTTGAGCGCGGCGAGCAGGCTTTCGCCGGGAGCGGGAATGTCGGTGCGCGGCACGGGCGGCTCGTATCCCCCGCGGGCCAGTTCGAGCGCGCGGGCCTTGGCGTCGGAGAGCACGCGCTCGCGGTTCATGGTGATGCGGTCGGCGTCGGAGATGAATCCCAGGCCGCGGGCTTCGTGCGCCGACGTGGCGACCTTGGCGGTGGCAATGGTTTCGAAGGCTTTCTTCATGGACTCCATCATTTCGACCGAGCCAGCTAGCGCTTCGCCGGAAACTTTGCCGCGCGATGCAGCCGCGCTGTCGACGGCGCGCAGCAGCATTTCTTTGCAACCACCACCGCCGGGGAGCACGCCCACGCCGACCTCGACCAGTCCGGCATAAAGCTCGGCATGCGGCTGTCGCGCCGCGGCATGCAGGGAAATTTCCGTGCCGCCACCCAGGCACAGCCCGAACGGCGCGGCCACCACTGGTTTTGGAGAGAACTTGATGGCCTGCGTCATCCCCTGAAACTGGCGGATGGCGAGGTCGACATCATCCCACTCGTCCTCCTGAACGCTCATGAGCAGCAGCATCAGGTTTGCGCCCACGGAAAAATTCGTGGCGTCGTTGGTGATGACGAAGGCATCGAACGCGTCGCCGGGACCGCCGGGCTTGAGCGACTGAACAATCAAGCCGACGATGTCAGCGCCGAGCGAGTTCATCTTGCTGTGAAATTCCAGGCAGGCTACGCCGTCGCCCAGATCGATGAGCGACGCGCCAGAATTTTTCTTGACCACGCCGTTCGATTTCTTCGCGACCGTCGTCGACCACACGCCCGCGGGAACTTCAACCGCTTGCCAGTTGCCGGTCGCCACCTGAAAGTACTTGCGGCCTGCGGCGGTTTTGGAGTCGTCGGCGTACCACGATTTTTGTCCGGCGGCGAGAAGCTTTTCCACATTGGCGGCGACTGGCTTGCCCTCTTTTTTCATGCGGGCGGCTGTAGCCTCGACGCCGGCAGCGTCCCACAGTTCGAACGGACCAAGTTCCCAGTTAAAGCCGAGCCGCATGGCGCGATCGATTTCGACGATCGAGTCCGAGATTTCGGGCACGCGATTCGCCGAGTACGTCCAAAGATCGCAGAGCGCAGCCCAAAGAAACACTCCAGCTTTGTCGCCCTTCTGCGGCGGGCTGCCGTCGATGCCGAGCAGCGTGCGCAGGCGCGTTCCCGCGTCGTCGATGTTCTTCGCCATGTCGAGCGCCGGGAATTTCGGCTTCTGACGCGGATGATATTCGAGCGTTTTCCAATCGAGTGCCAGGCGCTCATCTTCCTGTCCATCGCCGCCTTTCATCTTTTTGTAAAAGCCGCCCTTAGTTTTGTCCCCCAGCCATTTGCGTTCGAGCATCTTCGAGAAGAAGTCGGGCAGGCGCAGATCGCTGCGTTCGTCGTGCACGTTGGCGGTCATATTGCCGACCACATGTCCGAGAATGTCGAGCCCGACCAGGTCGATGGTGCGAAATGTGGCCGAACGCGGCCAGCCCACAGCCTGTCCCGTGAGCGCGTCGACCTCTTCGATGCTCAAGTCCATTTCCTGCATCAGGCGCATTACGTTCAAAACAGAAAACGTCCCGATGCGGTTGCCGATAAAGTTGGGCGTGTCTTTCGCCATGACGACGCCTTTGCCAAGATGCACGTCGCAGAAATGCGAGACCGCCGCAATCAGAGCAGGATCAGCTTCGGGCGTAGGGATAAGTTCGAGCAGTCGCATATACCGCGGCGGATTGAAAAAATGCGTGCCAAACCATGACCGCCGGAAATCGTCAGAGAATCCCTCGGCGATTTTGCCGACAGGCAAGCCGCTGGTATTGGTGGTAATGATCGTGCCGGGCTTGCGAATCGCTTCCACTTTTTTCAACAGCGCCCGCTTCAGATCGAGGTTCTCGACCACGGCCTCGATGATCCAATCGACCTCGGTGAGTTTCTTGAGGTCGTCGTCGAAATTGCCCACGGTGACCAAGCGGGCCAGCGAGGGTTCCATGAACGCAGCGGGCTTGGATTTTTTCGCGGCTTCGAGACCGGCTGCGGCGATTTTATTTCGCGCGGGGCCGTCCGCATCCGCGGGAACAATATCGAGCAGGTAGCTGGGAACGCCGGCATTGGCAAAATGCGCGGCGATGCGGGCGCCCATGGTTCCGGCGCCGAGAATCGCGACTCTATGAATGCGCTTCATCTATCTGGCCTCGAAACTAAAATCCTTACCACAGAGAACACTGGGGAACACTGAGGACTTCGAATTGAGTTTGTGAACTTGTAATGGTAATCGTTGCGAGGTGAATTTATCTAGCACCGGCCGGAGAATGCCGCGCCGCAGAATCACAAGTCCGGGTCGGACTCCACATACTCTTGTGCTTTGCGGGCCATTTGTTTTTCACCGCGGTAGGCCAGCAGTTTAGGAGCCCCTTCGAGGCGCACCCACAGGGCGCGCGCGACCTCGACGCGCATCGCGTCGGCGATGTTATCAATGCGTCCGGATTCGTAGCGCAGCAGGTAGAAACTGACGATCTTGAACACGCGCTCGCCGTCGCCCCAGGTACGCACATAGACATACTTGCTGTCGCCGAGCTTGACGATGGGCACGGCAGTGATTCCGGTTTCTTCGCGGACCTCGCGCAAAGCCGCTTCGAGCGGCTTCTCGCCGGGGTCAATCAATCCCTTGGGCAGGCAGAAAACCGCTTTCGGTTTCGGGCTGACCGCGCGTTGGCCGGGCGTGGCCGCGGCGGCCGGCGTGCCGGAGGGCAGCTCAATGGCGGCCATCCACCATATACCGTCCCGGCGCCGGATGACCACGCCACCGGAGGAAATCTCGCGTACCATATTTCTTCGTACCATATTGTTCGCAAGTTAGCAGGAATACAGGGGTTTCGTCACGGGCCTGGTCTCCTTGAGAGCTCGGCTTAAGGGTAACCCTTACTGTCCCTGCCCCTGGTTCCTCCGACGTAATGCGGCATGGCACCCTTGTGCTCTTACACCCTCCAGGTGGTTGTGGCATCTTAGATAATACGTGGGAGGTCCGGCCGCTCGAGCCGGAGATGTGGGGTTGGCAGTGAAAAGTCTGGGGAAGATTATTCGGTCGGTACAGGCTTTTGGACGGGAGTTCTCCCGCAAGACTGTGCCAGTTCCAGCGTCCCGGATTCCCGCTATAGGCGTGGCGTTGGGCGGCGGCTTTGCCCGCGGCATCGCACACATCGGAGTTCTAAAGGTTCTCGAAGAAGAGGGCATCCCGGTACGCATGGTCGCCGGCACGAGCGTGGGCGCGCTGATCGGCGCCTGCTACTGCAGCGGACTCTCGCTGGCCGAAATGCAGGACGTCGCGCACAGCGTCCGCTTCACGACGTTCGCGCGCTGGACGCTCTCGCGCTTCGGCTTCGCTTCCAACGACCGCATGATTTCGTTCCTTACCCGCACCTTGAAGTGCAAGACTTTCGAAGAGCTCCGCATTCCTCTGGGCGTGACTGCAACCGACTTCAATACCGGCGAAGGTGTCGTGTTTCATTCCGGTTCGATGGTCGATCCGGTGCGCGCCAGTTGTGCCTATCCGGGAATGTTTCTGCCGGTGGAGATTCGCGGACGCTACCTGATCGACGGCATGCTGTCGCATCCCGTGCCCACGCGGCCCTTGCGCGAAATGGGCGCCGACCGAGTGCTGGCCGTACATTTAAAAGGCACGTGGGCGAATGGCGGGCCCCCGCGGCATTTGTTTGATGTGATTGGACAGTCTTTCGCCATCGCGCAGGACGCCATGTCGAGTTTGTGGAGGGGATCGGCCGACCTGGTCGTCGAACCTGACGTCGCTGGATTTGGCTACGATGATTTCAAGCGCGCCGACGATTTGATTCGCAGCGGGGAAGTGGCCATGCGGAAAGCCCTGCCGGAAGTGCGCAAGTGGATGGAAGGGCCGGCGAACGAGCCGATTGGTACGAAGTCGGTTCTTGCGAAAGAAACTGCTGAGGGAAGCCCCGCGGCGCCCCCGGCGCTCATGCCCGCGGATTGACTAAGACTCATCGTCCCCCCAACGCCATACAACACTTAGAGCTTTCCTGCTTCTTCCTGAATTCTTTTCCACGCCTTCTGCACGTGGCGCGCCTGCGTATGCGTCTGCCCCACGCAGAGGCGCAGGGTCAGCTTTCCGTTCAGCTTCGTGTGCGTGAGGAACAAATCGCCGCTGCGGTTCAGGCGATCCATGATGGTTTGATTCGCCGCGTCGCCGGCCTTGTGGCGGAAGCACACCAGATTCAGCGGCGCCAGTGCGGCCACTTCAAAGCGGTCGTCTTTGCTCACCCAGCCAGCGAACTGCTGCGCCAGTTGCACGTGCTGGCGAATGTGGTGCTGCAAGCCCTCGACGCCGTAGTGGCGGATCACGAACCAGAGCTTCAGCGAGCGGAAACGGCGTCCCAGCTGAATGTGCCAGTCGCGGTAGTCTATGACCGCGCCGGACTCCGTGGCCTGGTTGCGCAAGTACTCCGGCAGGATGCTCAAGGTCTGAATCAGCGCTTTGCGGTCGGCCACCCAGAAGCAGTTGCAATCGAAGCTGGTGAACATCCATTTATGCGGATTGAAATTGTAGCTGTCAGCGAGTTCAACGCCATTTTGTAAGTGGCGGAATTCTGGGCAGAGCATCGCCGTGCCTGACATTGCCGCATCCACATGCAGCCATAAATTGTGCTGGCGGCAGACTTCGCCGATCGCGGCGATCGGATCCATAGCGTTCGAAGAAGTCGTGCCGATAGTCGCGCACACGAAGAACGGAGTGAGCCCGGTGCGCCGGTCGGCCTCAATTTGTCGAGCCAACGCCTCCGGCCGCATGGCAAGATTCTGGTCGACCTCGATGAGCCGCAGATTGTCGACGCCGATGCCCGCAATCATCGCCGCTTTCTGCAACGAGGAATGAGTCTGCGTCGAGGCGTAGGCGACCAGCCGCCCGTCGCATCCTTTTTTGTTGCTGACGTAGTTGGTGGCGCGTTCACGCGCGGCCAGCAGGGCACAGAGCGCGGCGCTCGACGCTGTGTCCTGAATCACGCCGCCGCCCGTCTTCGACGACAGAAATTTCTCCGGCAGCCCGAGCATTGCCACGAGCCAGTCCATGACGTGCGTCTCGAGTTCGGTGCACGCCGGACTCGTCGACCACAACATCCCCTGCACGCCGAGCCCGGAGGAAAGAAGATCGCCAAGAATTCCCGGGCCTGACGCATTGCACGGAAAGTATGCGAAAAAATTCGGCGACTGCCAGTGCGTGACACCGGGCAGAATCAGATCCTCGACATCTTTCAAAAGCGCGTCAAAAGGCTCGCCCTGCGTCGGAGGATTCGCCGGCAACGATGCACGGATCTCTCCCGGCTTCACCTGCGAGAGCACAGGAAACGATTCGACCCGCGATTGATAGTCGGCGATCCAATCCACGACGGCGTGCCCGTGCCGGCGAAATTCCTCGGGCGTCATGTGAAACGATTTTTCGTCGGACACGTTATTCTCCTGGCCCCGTTACTTCAATGTCCCATTACTCGAGTCGCCCAAAGTACACGCGAGTTTTGTAGTCGAAGGTCGCGCGTCCGGCGACAGCGTGCGCGTCGAAAATCTGCCGCAACTCATGCAGCATCGGCGCGTAATTCGCATGCTCCGGTCCCGGCGCGTACGACGACGACAGCAGCCGGCCCTCGATTCCGGTGTAGTCGAACTCCTGCCGCATCGGGAACACGCGCTCCTGAAACGGCAGCGGATCGAAGAACTGGTTCACCTCGTCGGTAGTTTTCTCATGTCGCACATCTGCATAGTCCGTGCCGTAAGTCAACAAAAGTTGCTCATAGTCGCGCAGAAACGGCGTCGAGTCAGTGAGACGCTCGTTCCACAAGAGCACGAGCCATCCACCGGGCTTCAGAATGCGCACAAATTCCTGGCGCGCCCGCGCGCGATCGAACCAGTGCGCCGCTTGCGCAGCCGTTACGAAATCTACGCTCGTGTCGGCCAGAGTAGTCGCTTCCGCGGTTCCCGCCACGCTCGTGAACTTCGGGAAGCCCGCCAGCAACCGCTCAGCGGCCTGACGCATTTCACTGTTGGGCTCGACTGCGGAAACGGGATTTCCGTTCTCCAGCAGCGTGCGCGTCCAAATTCCCGTGCCCGAAGCAACGTCGGCAACGACGTCGTGCGGCGCCAGTCCGCATTCCGTCTTCAGAGTTTGCAAAGCTTCCGGCGGATAACCTGGGCGGTAGAGAACATAGTTTTCGACCCGATCGGAAAAGCGGCTGGTAGCGTTGGAAGCTGGCATCTCGAATGCACCCTCGCAAGTTTTCACCTTGCCAGAAATTCATTCTAACGGCAGGATAGAGATGTTGTCCCTTCTTGCGGTGTCGATCAAATCTGCCTGCGGGATTCTCCAGGCTGGAGTTTTGTAGACTGGAGTCTCGCGGCAGCCGAGCAAAAGGATTCGACTCGGCCTACAGCCTACCCATTATGCGAGTCGTCATCAAAGTCGGAACCAGCCTCATTGCACCCGGCGGGCAGATCGACATCAACCTGCTGCGCGGCATGGTCGATCAGTTCGACCTCTCGAAGAATGAATACCTGATCGTCACTTCAGGCGCGATTGCTGCAGGCATGTCGGGACTCAGTCTTGAGAAGCCTCCCGGCGATGTTCCGCAGATGCAGGCCTGCGCCGCCGTCGGCCAGAGCAAGCTGATGCATACTTACGAGCGCCTTTTCTTCGGCAAAAAGATAGTCGCGCAGCTGCTGCTCTCGAGCGACGACTTCACTTCCCCCGTGCGCTACCGCAATTTGCAGAACGCGCTGGCCGAATTGCTCGGCGCTTGGCGTGGTGCCCATCGTGAACGAGAATGACAGCGTGTCGGTGCGCGAACTGGAGGGCGCCTTCGGCGACAACGACGAACTGAGTTCGCTGCTCGCTACCGCCGTCAAAGCGGATTGGCTTCTACTGCTCACCAACGTCGACGGATTGCTCATCCCCAACCGTCGCAAGAAGCCGCGCCTGCAGCGCGTAGTTCGCAAACTCACGCCCGCGATTGAAGCGCTCTGCGACGGCAAGAGTTCGCTCGGCCGCGGCGGCATGATTTCGAAACTGCGCGCCGCCAAACTGGCGAGCGACGGCGGAGTTCATGTAGCCATCGTGAACGGGCGGCATCCCAAGGCCATCACGGCCGGCATGGAACGAAGAATCGGAACATATTTTCCGCCGCAGTTCATGTCGCGAAAGCGAACTAAGAAGGACGCATAAGAAATGGCAGCCAGTCTCACCTCCGCCGCTTCGACGCGAGAAAAGTTACTCCGCGCCCGCGCCGCGTCGGCGCGCCTGGCCTTGTTTTCTACGGCAGAAAAAGATGTTCTCCTGCTGGCTATCGCCGAAGCCCTCGAAGCGAACGAGAAGAGCATCCTGGCCGCCAACCGCGAGGACGTCGAAAACTCCGGCCTCGAAGGCCCGATGCGCGACCGCCTCCTGCTCACTTCGTCGCGAATCAAAGAAATGGCGCGCGGAGTGCGCGAAGTCGCCGCTCTGCCCGATCCCATCGGCGAGACTCTGGCGGAATGGACCAAGTCGAACGGCCTCCGCATCCGAAAAGTCCGCGTGCCACTCGGTGTGGTGGGAATTATTTACGAATCGCGTCCGAACGTCACCGTCGACACCGCGGTGCTGGCGCTCAAAACTGGAAACGCCATCGTGTTGCGCGGCGGCAAAGAAGCGAGCCAGAGCAACCAGCGATTGGTGGAAATCATGACCGGCGTTGATGGCGTGCCCGAGGGCGCAATCGAACTGCTGGATTCGAGCACCCGTCAATCGGTGCAGGAACTCATCAAGGCCCGGGGTCTGGTCGACGTCATCATTCCGCGCGGTGGCGCAGGACTCATCAAGTTCGTCACCGAGAATTCCTCTGTCCCCGTGATCGAGACTGGAGCGGGGAACTGCCACATCTTCGTTGACGAGTCGGCCGATTTCGACATGGCCGACCGCATTGTCATCAACGCCAAGACTCAGCGTCCGTCGGTGTGCAACGCCGCCGAGAAATTGCTGGTGCACGAGCACGTGGCGGCAGAATATGTCCCGCGGATTGTGAAGAAGCTAATTGAGGCTGGCGTCGAAGTGCGCGGCGATGGCAAAGCCCGCACCCTGGCTGCCGGATTAAACGTCGGGCCTGCGACCGAGGGGGACTGGTTCGAAGAGTATCTGCGATTCTGCATGGCGGTGGCCGTGGTGGCGAATGTGGACGATGCGATCGCTCACATCAACCACTATTCAACGAGGCACAGCGAATCGATCGTGACTCGCGACGAAGCGAACGCGCGCAGGTTTCTACGGGGCGTGGATTCGGCCGCCGTCTACTGGAACGCCTCGACCCGCTTCACCGACGGCGCGGAATTTGGCTTCGGCGCCGAGATGGGTATCAGCACCCAGAAACTGCACTGCCGCGGCCCTTTCGCGCTCGCGGAACTCACGTCGTCGAAGTACGAAATTATAGGGACGGGGCAGGTGCGGTAGACGCTACCGCCAAACCGGAATTCTCATCACGTCAAAATGATGATCGTACGTCCACACTTCCAAACGCATGCGAACGGCTAATGCGGCAATGGTCGCGTCAACCAGAGTGATGGGCTGATCGGCCAGGGTTCGCACCATCGATCAAACGCGCGGCTATAGTCTTCTGGCGCGGGATTCACGAACGACGCGTCGGCGACTTCCGCCACCCAACCCAAGGCCGCACTTGCGCCGAGCTTGAAAAGGAGCAACGAATAGGCCTCTAACAATATCGGGTAGGGGATCAGAACGTCCCGCCGGTCACGAGCGAGCTTCCTTCAAGTCCTGGAGGGCGCGCTGATGGTGCGCGTCGGTGATATCGTTAGCCGCGAATAACGGGCCCGTGTCGGCGAGCACGGCGCGAATCATTTCTTCATGCCCGTTAAGTAAAGGTCGTGGTTCTCACTGATATCGCTGCGGCCGCTACTCCCTTTAGGAGGTAATCTTCAGCGGCCGGTACGTCCGCAGAAACCCGCGCTTGCGTAAGTATTCTCGCAGGGCCGCCTGCACCACCGTGGTGAGAGCGGGAGGAGCATCTTGGGCCCGAACATATTCGTCCACGGCCTTGGCCAGATCATCGGGAAGGGTCATCGTGGCGCGTCTCATGCCTGGAGCATATCACGCTTTCGCACCAAATGGTGAAAATGGTGATGTTGGTGTACTTGGCGAACGTTTGGCGAATATTGCCAGCGCTTAGGGCCGTAACACGACAGCAGCCACCGCCTGTGCTACCTTACTAACTTTCAAAGCGGATCTCATGAGACTCCTTTCTTCAGCGACCCTTTCTTGCGCCATCCTGTTGTCCGCCTTATCCTCAAAAGGCGGCGGAAATGCTTCGCCATCTTCCACTTCGACTCCTGCCATCTTCGGATTTCGCGACGTTGCGGCCGAGCAGGCCGTGGAATCGCAATTCCTGGCCGTGCCCGATTCAAGGCTGGCGGAAGAGCACCTGCGCATTCTCACCAAGGTCCCCCACATGGCAGGCACCATCGAAGACAAAGCGACCGCCGAATATGTCGCGGGGAAATTCCGTGCTGCCGGGCTCGATACCGAGATCGTCGAATACAAAGTCTGGATGAACTATCCCGCGGAAATCAGCGTCGATATGATCGCGCCCGCCGGAGTCGAAATGCACGGCCCCACGCGCGAGCACGTCGATCATGATCCCTATCAGGATGATCCACGCGTGGTCATGCCTTTCAACGGCATGTCGCCCTCGGGTGATGCCGAGGGCGAAGTGGTCTACGCGAACTACGGCAGTCCCGAGGACTTCGAGAAACTCGACCGGCTCAAGGTCGATGTGCGCGGCAAGATCGTGCTGGTGCGCTACGGGCAGAATTTTCGCGGAGTCAAAGTTTTCGTGGCGCAGGAGCACGGCGCGGCGGGTGTGATTCTCTACTCCGATCCGGCTGACGACGGCTGGCGGCGCGGCGATAAATATCCTGAAGGGCCGTGGCGGCCCGACACGGGCGTGGAGCGCGGCTCGGTGGGATTCATGTTCGAGTTTCCTGGAGATCCGACTACGCCGGGCGTTGCGTCGACGCTGTCGCTGCCGGAGTCGCAGCGCATTTCTCCCCAGCAATCGAAGCAGATGCCAAAGATTCCGGTCACGCCGTTGTCGTATCACGACGCATGGCCCATTCTGCAGCATCTGGGCGGGCCGGACACGCCGCGCGAGTGGCAGGGCTCGCTGCCGTTCACCTATCACGTTGGCCCCGGACCGGCGAAGTTAAAAATGCATCTCAAGCAGGACTACCAGTTCCGCACGCTGTGGGATGTGATCGGCCGGGTGCGCGGCAGTGACTTACCGGATGAGTGGGTGATTGCGGGCAACCATCGCGACGCGTGGGTCTATGGCGCGGCCGATCCCAACAGCGGGACGGCGGCGATGCTCGAGGCCGTTCACGGCGTCGGAGACTTGATGAAGTCGGGTTGGCGGCCGAAGCGTACTTTGATCTTCGCCAGTTGGGATGGAGAAGAAGAAGGCTTGATCGGCTCGACCGAGTGGGCGGAACAGCACGAGGCGGAACTGGCGAACGCTGCCGCGTATTTCAATATCGACGTCGGAGTTTCTGGTTCGCGGTTCGGCGCGTCGGCCGTGCCGTGTCTCAAGCAATTTCTGCGCGACGTGACCAAAGTCGTGCCCAGCCCGAAAGGCGGGACCGTCTACCAGGAGTGGCAGAAGGCAGGCCAGTCGGAAGCGCCTTCAATGCAGTCTCCCAACGAGACCTTGTCCGACAGTCGTCGGCTCCCAGTGGCGCAGGTGAAGGGAGACGTGCCGGTCGGCGATTTGGGCAGCGGTTCCGATTACACCGCGTTCCTCAACCATCTGGGAGTGCCGTCGACCGACATGAGTTCGAGCGGGCCTTACGGCGTTTACCATTCCGCGTTCGACAACTTTGCCTGGTTCAGAAAATTTGCCGACCCTGAGTTCGTTTATGAACAGGAGATGGCTCGCGTCTTTGGATTGGAAGCCGTACGCATGGCCGATGCCGACGTTCTGCCCTATGACTATGAGGAGTATGGGAAAGAGATTGCCGTATATCTGGAAACAGCTCGCAAGCGGGCGGAAGATAAATTCGGCAACCATGTGCTCGATTTCACCGCGGTGAATGCCGCGGCTCGCCGCTTCGAATCCGCCGGAGTGAAGATGCTGGCGAAGCAGAAAAGTCCGCTGCAGGATGCGGCGCGGCTGAACCAGGCTCTGCGCGGGACAGAGCGGGCTCTGCTGGCGCCGCAGGGACTGCCGCATCGGCCTTGGTTTCGTCATGTGATTTATGCACCTGGCGAATATACCGGCTATGCGGCGGTAGTGATTCCCGGCGTAAATGAGGCTCTGGACAAGGGTGACAGCGAGCGGGCGCGACAACAGTTGGCGGTGCTCGCGGCTGCCTTGGAGCGCGCAGCGAAAACTCTGGAGGGAGCCCGCTAGCCATGCCCGCCCCTCACGCCGTGGGAGAGTTTCTGCGCACGCTGCCGGCTTCGGCGGCGGCTACGTTTCTGGCGCTGTTTCCGATTGTCGATCCTTTCGGCGGCATTCCGATTTTCTTCAGCATGACTTCGTCGTGGACTCAAGCGGACCGCAACAGGACGGCGGTCAAAACCGGAGTCTGGGTGTTCCTGATCCTGGTGACGTTTCTTTTCTTCGGACGCTTCGTGCTGCAGTTTTTCGGCATCTCGCTGCCTGTGATCAAGATTGCCGGCGGGCTGATCGTGGCTAACACTGCGTGGGGTATGGTGACGTCGACTTCGCGCATCACGCCCGCCGAAAGCCACGAAGCCGAGAGTAAAGAAGACATTTCGCTCACTCCGCTGGCCATGCCTCTCATGTCAGGACCGGGCGCGATTGGAGTGGTCATGGGACTGGCCGCGCATGTGGACAGCGGCGCGGCGTATATCGGCATGATCATCGGCGTGGCCGCGATCGCGCTGAGCGTGACTCTGTTTTTCTGGATGGGCGGACCGCTCGTGCGGCGCCTCGGCCCCAGCGCGGTGGGCGCGATCAACAAGATTTTCGGCTTCCTCATCCTCGCTATCGCCGTGCAACTGGTGTGGAACGGCATGGCCGACTTCCGGAACTAATTTCGCGCTACGCGTCAGGGGTATCCCCCTCTCCCCCTCCCCCCTCGAATCTCTGGAATCATCGAGTTTGCAGGAAATTCCCGGCAAAATACGGCTTCCAAAGAACTTAGAGGTCAAAATCCTAGAAACAAAGCACTTGCGGGCGAGACCGAGCGCGCAGGGCACGGTGTCACTGCCCGGGTAATCTTCGCGCAGTTTCGATGTTGAAGGCAAGGTTGGATGTCACAACTCGCGCTGTGGAAAAGTTCTTCGGGGGGCGGCTCCGTGGGCAAAGCCGCCAACAATTTTGGCGATGGCGCTTTTCTAATTGACTAGTCATATAACTAGTCATATAATGGGGGAGAAGGGCTCGACCTATGAACTCATGGCAGTTGCAGCAGGCGAAGGCGCGCTTCAGTGAATTTCTTGATGCGGCGCTCAAGAAAGGCCCGCAGGTGGTTACCCGCCGCGGGGTGGAAGCGGCGGTGCTGGTTCCTATTGAAGAATGGCGTCGTCTGCAAAGCGAGAGCCGCCCCAATATCAAGGACTGGCTGTTGGGCGAAGGGCCGCGGTTTGAGGATCTGGTGCCGAAGCGCGGGGGATGGAAGAGCCGGCCGGCGATTGATTTCAGCGGGCCGGAGTTTAAATAGACGATTCCAGTGATTCGATATCTGCTCGATACCAACGTCGTTTCCGAATTGCGCAAACGCAAACCGCACGGTGCGGTTCTGGCATGGATGGATACCCTGCGACCTGAGCGGATATTCCTGTCGGCAGTGACCATTGGGGAATTACAGGCGGGCGCCGAACTTACGAGCAAGAGTGACCCAGGCAAAGCGGCGGAGATCGAGAACTGGCTGACGGTCACGGAGGGGGCGTTTCCGGTGATTCCGATGGACTCGGCCTGCTTTCGCGAATGGGCGCGGCTCAAGTTGGGGAAGTCTTCGGAGTTAATCGAGGATGCGATGATTGCGGCGACGGCGCGGGTTCATGGCCTGCATGTGGCCACGCGGAACGAGCGGGACTTTCGGGAGTTTGATGTGGACGTGTTTAATCCGTTCGAGTTTCGCGAAAGTGAACCCGAGGGCTAGTTTCAAAGAATTGGGGGACGTTCTGTCCCCGATTTACCGAGGTTTCATTGCCGCTGCCCATGCCGGCACAGGTTCGAACCACTGATTTTCCGGCGGTCCAAGCACTGCGATCAGCCGGTAGCCTTCCTCGCTCGAGTTGTCGAACAGGATTGTATGATCTGCTCGTTGGATGGCGATTGGGAGATTCTCAAAACTTCGTTTGTAGCGGCGCCGAACATCTAGTTCTGGAACGTCGTGTCCTCCTCCGAGAACGCGATTGCGAATGCGGGCCAGATTGATCTCCACACGCTGTGTCGCGATATAAATCAGCACAATCTCGAAGCCAGCCGTCCGAGCGTCTAGCATCATGTGCAAGTAGCCTTGTCCTGCAAGTGTGGTCTCTATGGCGAAGCTGTCGCCGTTTCGGACGTGGATTTTCGCCGCTTTGAGAACTTGGCGAGCCGCAGCGATGGGCGCTCCTGAGGTTACGGTGGCCTGCAAGGTCTTTCCGACGGCGTCGGGGTCAAGGAGCGGAATATGTCTCAGCAGTTCCCGATTCCAGCGGGTTAGCGTCGTCTTACCGGACCCGTTAGCTCCGGCGATGATAGTTAATCTGGTAATTGTCAACGTGAAGATTCGTTGGCTTGCTGTGGAGGCACGACTTCGCGGTGTTCGGCAAAGGCTTCGTGCAAGCGCTTGCGCTCTTCGGCAACCCCAGCACGGGCTGCCTGGGCCATTCTCTGAGCAAGATCAACCCAATCTGTTGCCGCGTCAATCTCGCGCAGGATGGAGACGACGGCAACGGAAACAGTGTGGCATAGCTGCGCCTCCGATTTGGTGGAATTAACGTAACCCCAGTGAGCGATCCGATTGCGTCGCTTGAATAGTTGGTCTTGGAAATACTGAGTCGGACTCGCCCCGAATGAAGCGGGCAGGCCGGAAAATATCGCGTTAGCTCGCTTGTTCGTTGCAACAAAGTCGTCGAATGTCGTTCCGACTAGCTTTTTGGCTACGAAGTGCGCCGGACTTAAAAAGCCCCCGGTTCTCGGATACTCTTTCTCCCACTCTGCCTCTTGCGTCGCGGTTGGGAGGTTGAAGGTGGATGCATAACTCGTCATCCCCTTGAGCTTCATGAATAGTCGAGTGAGGTACGATTCGACCGCCATAACCCCAATTACGATCGCAAGGCTGTACTCCCCACCTTCTAGCTCGGTCTGGCTCCGACGCAAAAGTCGTTCGGCTGTGACACTCACACTCAGCGGATCCATGAGGTGGGCCGACTTCCCACAATTAACGCATATCGCTGGCGTGAACTCGGCGTCGCCGTAGGCGGAGAATACATATCGCCCTCCGCAGTCGCAGGCCCTCTCAATGAAGAATTTCATAGCTCTTGCTCTACTTGGCTATTGCCTAAAACTCCTACCAAGTTCGATCCCTCGTTTCTATTTGAGCGAGACTAACCTATCCACTAACTCGGAATAATCTTTCTTCTCGATACCGTGGACTTGCTTGTTGTATTCGTCCACTTTCGCGGAGTAGTTCATCGAGCAGAATTTGGGGCCGCACATGGAGCAGAAGGCTGCTTCTTTATAGAAATCGTCGGGGAGGGTTTCGTCGTGCATGGCGCGGGCGGTTTCGGGGTCGAGGGAGAGGGCGAATTGTTTCTCCCAGTCGAATTTGTATCTCGCGTAGCTGAGGGCGTCGTCGCGGTCGCGGGCGCCGGGGCGTTGGCGGGCGATGTCGGCGGCGTGGGCGGAAATTTTGTAGGCGATGATGCCGTCTTTTACATCTTTCTCGTTTGGCAGGCCTAGGTGTTCTTTCGGCGTCACATAGCACAACATTGCCGCGCCGTACCAGCCGATCATGGCTGCGCCGATGGCGCTGGTGATGTGGTCATAGCCGGGAGCTATATCGGTGACTAGCGGGCCGAGCGTGTAGAACGGGGCTTCGTAGCAGAGCTCGACTTCTTTTTCGACCTGCTCCTTGATTTTGTCCATGGAGACGTGGCCGGGGCCTTCGATCATGACCTGGACGTCTTCTGCCCAAGCTTTCTTTGTCAGCTCGCCTAGCGTTTTTAGTTCGGCGAATTGGGCTTCGTCGCTGGCGTCGGCTACGCAGCCGGGGCGGAGGCCGTCGCCTAGGGAGAAGCTGACGTCGTACTTCTTGAAAATCTTGACGATGTCGTCGAAGCGGTCGTAGAGGAAATTTTGTTTGTGGTTGTAGGCCATCCACTGGGCGAGGATGGCGCCGCCGCGGCTGACGATGCCGGTGATGCGCTTCGAAATCAGCGGCAAATATTGGATTAGCACGCCGGCGTGGATGGTCATGTAATCGACGCCTTGCTGGGCTTGCTCTTCGATGACTTCCAGCATGACTTCGGCGTTGAGGTCTTCGACGCGCTTTACGCGGGCGATGGCTTCGTAGATCGGAACTGTGCCGATGGGAACGGGCGAGTGGCGGAGGATGGCTTCGCGAATTTCGTGGATGTTGCCGCCGGTGGAGAGATCCATGACCGTGTCGGCGCCGTAGTGGACGGCGGTGTGGAGCTTTTTGAGTTCTTCGTTGACTTCGGACGTGACGGCCGAGTTGCCGATGTTGGCGTTGATTTTGCAGAGGCTGGCTACTCCGATCGCCATGGGCTCGAGTTCGGGATGGTTGATGTTGGCGGGGATGATCATGCGGCCGCGGGCGACTTCGTCGCGGACGAGCTCGGGCGTCAACCTTTCCTTGTGGGCGATGAAGGACATTTCTTCGGTGATGGCGCCCTGGCGGGCGTAGTGCATCTGCGAGAAGTTGCCGCTGCTGTTTTCTTTTTTGCGGCGGGCTAGCCACTCTGCGCGGGGTTGAGGGACGCTGTATCCATTGCTGCCGTTGCCGTTGCCACTGATGGAAGTCATGGTCGGACGCCTCTTGGGAATCGAGTATCGATTATAACCGCGTCTGGGCGGGCTGGAGTGGGGCAGATTCCTTTTCGCGGCTATGAGAAGGACTTTTACCACGGAGGACGCTGAGGGGCACGGAGTGCGAAGTTTGCTCATCGAGAATTCCGGGCTTAGAATTTCAGCCATTGTCTAAGGAGAAAGTTCTTATGCGCGCGTTCCGTCTTTTGCCGGCATGGTTGTTGCTTGCCTTCTTCTTGCTTGTGACGGCTGCCAGTTTCTCGCAGTCTGGCTCTTCCACTAGGCCTGGGGCGGGTTTCAGTCTCGACAACATCGATAGAAGCGTCGATCCGTGCGTGGATTTTTATCAGTACGCGTGCGGGAACTGGATTAAGAATTCGGAGATTCCGGCGGACCGGCCGTCGTGGCAGAGTTTTTCGGAACTCAACGAAGATAACCTTGCCATTGAGCGGGGAATTCTGGAGAAGGCCGCGGCGGGCGGGAGTGCGCGGAATGCCATTGATCAAAAGATCGGCGACTTGTACGGGTCGTGCATCGACGAGAAGGCTGTCGACGCGAAGGGGATTGCGCCGATCGAACCGGAATTGAAGCGCATTGCGGCCATAAAGGACAAGGGCGCGCTCATCGAGGAGATTGGGCATCTGCATTTGGTTGGGGGAACTTCTTTGTTCAGTTTTTATTCCAGTTCTGATCTGCACAATGCGGACCAGGTGATTGCGTATATCAATCAGGGCGGCTTGTCGCTGCCTGACCGCGACTATTACGTTAAGGACGATCCCGATAAGGTCGAGATGCGGAAACATCTGACGGAATTTGCCACGCAGGTGTTTGCGCTGGCGGGGCAGACTCCGCAGCAGGCGGCTACTTCGGCGCAGACTGTGCTGGTGGTGGAAACGCTGCTGGCGGCGGATTCGATGGACCGCACCAAGATGCGGGACCCGAAAAATCGGGATCACAAGATGACGCGCGAGGAAGCGGTGGCGCTGGCGCCGGATTTTTATCTCAACCGATATTTCGCCGCGGTGGGAGCGCCGGGCTTTACCTCGTTGAATGTGACCAACCCCGATTTCTTTAAGCAGGTGAACGGCGTGGTCGCGGCCCTGCCTCTCGATTCGCTCAAGACGTATGTGAGCTGGCATGTGCTGCGGGCGGCTGCACCGTGGCTCTCGCAGCCGTTTGTGGAGGCTGATTTCAAGATGCGGCAGGCCCTGACGGGACAGAAACAGATTGAGAGTCGCTGGAAGCGTTGCGTCAATCTAGTGGATCGATCTCTGGGCGAGGCTCTGGGGCAGCGCTACGTCGAGACGACTTTCGGAGCCGAGGGCAAGCAGCGCATGCTGAAGATGGTCGACCTGCTGGAGAAATCGCTGGATGAGGATATTCAGAATCTTTCGTGGATGAGCGACGAGACTAAGAAGCAGGCGAAGGTGAAGTTGCAGGCGATCCACAACAAGATTGGATATCCCGATGTGTACCGCGACTACAGTTCAGTCACGATCAAGGGCGATGACCTGCTGGGAAACGTGCGGCGAACGACCGAATTCGAATCGAAGCGGCAGATTGCGAAGATCGACAAACCACTCGACCGCAGGGAGTGGGGCATGACTCCGCCGACGGTGAATGCGTATTACAGCGGGTCGCTGAACGAGATTGTCTTTCCGGCGGGGATTCTGCAGCCGCCGTTTTTTGATAAGACGATGGACGATGCCATTAATTTTGGCGGCATCGGGTTGGTGATTGGGCATGAACTCACGCATGGGTTCGACGATCAGGGGCGCAAGTTTGATCCGGCGGGAAATCTGCGCGACTGGTGGACGGAGCAGGATGGGAAAGAGTTTGAGAAGCGGGTGAGCTGCGTGGCCGATGAGTATTCGAATTTTGTGGCCGTCGACAACATGAAGCTGAACGGGCGTTTGACGCTGGGCGAAAACACGGCGGACAACGGCGGGGCGCGCATTGCACTGGCGGCACTGGAGCGGCTGATCGCGGAAGATAAAACGGGAAAGGAAGGGCAGAGTATCGACGGCTTCACGCCAGAGCAGCGCTTCTTTCTGGGATTCGGGCGCGTGTGGTGCGAGAAGCAGCGGCCGGAATATTTGCGCATGCAGGTCAGCACCAATTCGCATTCGCCGGGGAAGTATCGCGTGGATGGCGTGGTGCAGAATATGCCGGAGTTCCAGAAGGCGTGGGGCTGCAAGGCGGGGCAGCCGATGGTGGCGGAGAACGCTTGCCACGTGTGGTAGGCGGCACCCGATTCATTGTCGAAAACTCAGGCGGTAACGTCGAGCAAAGTTTTCTGCATCTGGTCGGCGGTCTTGAGAGTTGCGAGGTTGGCGGAGAACGAGTTTTGCGCTGACATCAGAGCGACCATTTCCGTGCTGAGATCGACGACGTCTGGGTTGCTTCCGTTGGCCGAAGTTGCGCCTGCGCTCGCGATTGCTGAGGCAGCGGCGTCCAGTTGAGTGTCGGCTTGTTGTAGTCCCTGAAGGGCGATGGATGAAGGGTCCATGTATTTGCTATCGGCAATTACGGGGGCGAACTTTAGCGGGCTGCAGGGAATCTTGGTTACCGTAGTGATTCTGGTAATCAGGCGTTCTTGCGTTCGCGGGCTGACAGCATTGCAGCCTTACAAAAAGCCCCACTTCTCGCGAAGGACGGGAGAAATGGGGCACCCGGGCTGGTTCCTTGGGCTTGGTTGCTAGATGGAATTGAAAATCGGGAGAGCGACGGTGGCTCCGGTGGAGCGGGCCTGATCGAAGACGCGCATGACGTCGCCGAAGGGCACCGCGTTGTTCGCTTCCACCTGCACCACTTGAGCTTGTCTATGCACCAGAGCCTTCAACGTGCTCGCGAATTCCAACGAGGTTATGCGACGACCGTTCACCGTGAGCGTTGATGCCTGCGCGGGGCCGGATAATCGAACCTGTATGGCTGATCCGCTATCGGGCGCTTCCAGTTGCACTTCAATTCCCTTCGGAGGAACCATGGTTCCGAGGGCGTGAGATTCGGGCTGTGAGGCCAGAAACACTACCTCATCGATGTTCGACGAGCGCGCCGAGCTTAGCGCAGCTTTCACGGAAGAGAACTGAGCGCGAGCGTCGGCTTTGATGTAGAGCTTGGCCTCGCGGTTGCGGGGGTGGGCTCTCATCCAGTCAACCAGATTTTCGTGGGTCATCGGGTTGGCGGCGAAATATAGGCTGCCGTCTGCCGAGACCGTGACAATCCAAGCGTCGTTGTTGTCGGCGTCTGGCATGGGCGCTGCGTTATTGGTGACAGCCATTTGCACGCTTACGCCGCGCTGCAGGGTTGGAGATTGCGTGACGGCCGTCAGCACAGCAGCTGCGGTTAAAGTTGAAGCGAGTAGACACACGAATCGCATGTAACACATAGTGGTGCTCCTTTTCGGCGTTATGGAATTTGACTTCGCGGCGTTGAATCTTTACGGCTTGGCACCGCCGAGCGAGGCGGTGGCGAGAGTTCCACCGAGGCCCATGGTTTCTACTGCGGTCGAGGGAACGATGACCATTGCGCCTTTTTCTTTGACGGCTTCGTAGAGCATGTTCATGGCGCGCAAGTGCAGGGCCACGGGGTTTTCGGCGTAGGCGGCTGCGGCTTGCACGAAGCTGTTGGAGATTTCCTGTTCGGCCTGGCCGAGAATGATGCGGGCCTGGCGCTCGCGCTGGGCCTGGGCCTGGCGCGACATGGCGTCTTCGAGGCCGGCGGGAATTTTTACGTCTCGGATCTCGACGGATTGCACGGTGATGCCCCAGGGATTGGTTTTTTCGTCGAGGATGCGCTGCAGTTCGCGGCCCATCATTTCGCGCTCGGTGATCATTTGCGCGAGTTCGTGGCGGCCGATCGATTCGCGCAGGGCGGTTTGCGCGCTCATGGTGATGGCTTCGATGAAGTTCTCAACTTCGAGAATAGATTTTTCGGCGTTCCAGACCAGCCAGAACACGATGGCGTCGACATTGACGGGGACGGTGTCGCGGGTGAGCGTGGATTCGGCGGAGACGTTGGCCACGCGGACGCGCTGGTCCACGTAGGGGCTGAGGGTTTCGAAGACGGGGATGATGTGGCAGAGGCCGGGGCCGCGCAGTCCGACGTATTTGCCCAGGCGCAGGACCGCGACTTTTTCCCACTGGCGGACCACTTTGATCGCGAATAGAAAGTAGAGGCCGACCAGGGCTCCGATGATGGCCGGAGCGTTATTGTGGATTGCCGCAGTTAGTGCGAGGCCGATCGCCAGGCTAACTGCGAACAGCAAGCGGGCGATGCCGCTGACGTCGTTGATTCGAATTCTTGCCATAACTATCTCCTTTGGGTCGGACGAGATTGCGTGGGACGAGACTGTGCGGATGCAGGCAACAAGTCGCGCAGACGATCGATCAAATCTTCCAGGGTGAATCCGGCGGCGCCTGCGCGGGCCGCGAATTCCTGGGCCATCTGGCCGAGCTGGCGTTCGCGTTCGGGGGAATCTTTTTCCAGCTTTTTGTTGGCGATGAAGGTGCCGGTGCCTTGGTGGGTTTCTAGCAGGCCTCCGAGTTCCAGTTCGCGATAGGCGCGCATCACGGTGTTTGGATTGATGGCGAGGTCGACGGCGAGCTGGCGGACGGTGGGGAGCTGGTCTCCGGGATTTAGCGTGCCGGAAGCGATGCCGCCGCGTACCTGGTCGATCAGCTGGCGGTAGACGGGGACGCCGCTGTGCAGGTCGATGGAGAAGCGGGGCGGCGCGGGGGTGGTGTTTCTTCCCATGCGTGTCAGTGTACTACACTGCTAGTACATTGTGCCAATAGAAAAGTGCGAGGGAGTTTTGGGCTGCGGCTTTCGAGGTCTATCAGGGACGAGGGCGTTCCCATCCGCCGTATTCAATGGCATCGGCTTATCGTACGGTTCCTCGCCCGGCTCGCGCCGCGCTCAGAATGACATCGTTGCTAAATATTCGTGAAATTGATGGACTGACCCCGCAGCTCAAAAAAGAGAAAGCCCGGCTCCCTGGCCGGGCATTCTCCGCATTCTCAGCGAAAAATGAAATGTTTCTTACCAGTTGTTCTGGATGATCAGGTGATCGACGATGCGGTGGGCCTCGTCGATGTGATGGATGGCGCGATCGCGCAGACCGCGGACACCGGGATCATCTTCCTCGCGGGCAATATCGTTGTGCGCCTTGTCGAGCAGTTCGAGGGCGCGGTGAAAGCGGCCTCGGCGGTCCATGCGGGCGTCGACTGTCGGATGGTCTTCAAGGTTCTTGCCGTCATCAATCGCGGCATGCTTGATTTCCCCGATGGCCTTATCGATCTCTTCGATGGCGCGCTGTTCTTCATGGTCCATGTGGCCGTTCTCCGCGAGTTGGCCCAGGTGCGCGCGGGCGTGGCGCAGGTCGGTGAGGGCGTGCAGGTAGGCCGGATGTTGTCCGGGTTCGTCGGCGAACGTCAGGGCGGTGCAGATGGCCACAAAAAATATGAGTACGGCGCAATGTCGTACAGTTTTCATAGTCTCCTCGTTTTTGCTTCTGGTTATGGTTGGGCCTTTCGGCAGAAATGGGTTTCGTAGGTAGAAACCCGAGCGAGCAGTTTTTGACTCGGCAATTCTAGGGTGCGGACGAGGGCATGGCCAAGGTTACGTTGGTACAGGCTAATGCTTACGCTAGGAATCATCGAAACGAGAGGAAAGAGATCAGTTTCGTATTGGGGATTTAGAACTGATTTGCCCGCTTCACTTTCGCAGCGCCTGAAGGCGCGTCATAGAGTGCGGCTTCTTCGGTATGCCTGAAGGCATACCCTGATACGAATCCCGTGCTTATTACCCTGATCCGAGTCCCGTGCTTATTGCCCGGATACGAACCTCCGCGCGCCTCGGCCCTTTTCAGCCTCAGTGTTTCGAGGGAGTCTTGAAACCTCTGCGGCGTTGTTCGCTGTAGCGGTGCAGGGCGTCGAGGATGATGGGGTAGGCCTCGGTTGGGGGACGGATCTCGTCGACCTCGACGGCTTTGCCTTCGAGTTGTTTGTAGTCCTGAAAAAAGCGGCGCAGCATGAGCAGGCGGTGAGGCGGCATTTCCGAGGCCTGACGGTAGGAGTTGAACTCGGGGTCTTCGGTGGCGACGGCGATGATTTTGTGGTCTTGCTTGCCGGCGTCGATCATGGTCATCAGGCCGATGGTGCGGGCGTGGATGATGGTGAGCGGGACAACTGTTTCCTGGCAGAGGACCAGGACGTCGAGTGGGTCGTCGTCTTCGGCGAGGGTCTGCGGGATGAAACCGTAGTTGGCTGGATAGTAGACGGCGGAGTAGAGGATGCGGTCGAGGCGGATCAGGCCGCTGGATTTGTCGAGTTCGTATTTCACACTCGAGCCGAAGGGAATTTCGACTACGCAGTCGAACTCGTGGGGAAGTTTGTCGCCGGGAGTTACGTCGTGCCAGGGATGAATCATAGGAAGTGGGTGTGACGGTTTTATTTTAGCGGATGGAGAGGGATTTTCCGCGGGGACCGGACCGTCAGTAGTGGTGCAGTTGCGTATTTTGCCCATGATGGGGGTCATCCCGGTGAAGCCGTTTTTCAGGCGGAACGAGGGATCTGCCCGCAAGAAATGTCGCAGGGAGATCCCTCGGCCCGCTGGAAAAGACGCGGGCCTTCGGGATGACGCCCGCGCCTTTGCCTTTTGTGTTGCGGCTTACCAGACTCTGCAGCGGTTTTCGCGGACCATGGGCTGGCCGGCTTTGCAGCCGAAGGCTTTCTGGAATTCGTCCATGTTCACCATCAATCCGTTCACGCGGTATTTGCCGGGGGAGTGGGGATCGGTGACGGCGGAGACGCGCAGGTTTTCGGGGCGATCGTTTTCGCAGGCCCATTGGGCGTAGCCGACGAAGAACCGCTGTTCGGGGGTGAATCCGTCGCGCGGATGAAGGGTCATGTTCTTGGTCTGATCTTTCCAGGCCATCCAAGCCAGGATGAGGCCGCCGAGGTCGGCGATGTCTTCGCCTTCGGTGAGCTTGGAGTTGATTTTGATGTCGTCGATGATGGTGTACTGCGCGTACTGGTTGACAATGCAATCGGCGCGATCGGTGAAGTTCTTGGCGTCGTCTTTGGTCCACCAGTCTTTGAGATTGCCGTGCGCGTCGAACTGGCGGCCTTCGTCGTCGAAGCCGTGGGTGAGTTCGTGGCCGATGGTTCCTCCGGTGTTGCCGTAGTTGGGGGCGTCGTCCATCTTCGGGTCGTAGAGCGGCGGTTGAAGCACGCCGGCGGGGAAGTTGATGTCGTTCATTTGCGGGTCGAAGTAGGCGTTGACCGTGGGCGGAGTCATGCCCCACTCGCCGCGGTCGAGAGGTTTGCCGATTTTGTTCAAGTCGCGTTTCGATTCGAAAATTGTGGCGCGTTGCACGTTGCCGACGAAGTCGTTGGGCTTGATGTCGACTGAGCTGTAGTCGCGCCAGCGGTCGGGATATCCGATTTTGTTGACGATGGTGTGCAGCTTCTCGAGCGCCTGCTTGCGGGTGGGCGGGCTCATCCAGGGGAGAGTTTCAATGTCCTCTTCCATGGAGTGCTCGATTTGGCGGGCCATGAGGCTGGTCTTTTCTTTTAACTCAGGGCTGAAGGCGCGGGCCACGAATTCCTGGCCGAGAGCTTCGCCGAGTTGCCGGTCGACCAGGGCGACGCAACGCTTCCAGCGCGAACGAAGCTCGGGAACTCCGCGCAAAGTCTTGCTGAAGAAATTGAAATTCTCGTTCACGAAATCGTCGGAGAGATAAGGCGCGACGGCGTGGACCGTATGCCAGCGCAGGTAAGTCTTGATGTCGTCGAGGCTGAGCGTTTTGAACTGCTTGTCGAGTTCGGCGTAGAACGCGGGTTGATCGACGTTGAAAACATTCTGCGGGGTCAGGCCGACGTCCTTGATATAAATCGACCAGTCGAAATCCGGCGTCATGGCCTGCAGGCCCTTGAAGTCGACTTTGTGAAAGAGCTTGTAAGGATCGCGGCGTTCCACGCGGGTCAGCGATGCCTTGGCGAGCGCGGTTTCGATCTCCAGCACTTTGGCGGCTTCGGCCTTGGCGTGGTCGGGCTGGTCGCCGAGCAATTCAAACATTTTCTGTACGTGCAGGACGTACTTGTTGCGCAGGTCGACGGATTTCTCATCGGTCTTGGTGTAGTAATCGCGGTCGGGGAGGGCGAGGCCGCCGGCATTGGCGAAGCCGATTACGTTTTGCGAGTTTTCGAAATCCTGGTTGGAGCCGAAGTTGAAAAAAAGTCCGCCGGATTGCAGCGAGGTATGCAGGCTGGCGAGCAGCGCAGGCAAGTCGTTCGAGGACTGGAGGGCCGCGATCTGGTCGAGATAGGGCTGCAGCGGCTTGGCGCCAAGGCGGTTGACGGAGGCTTCGTCCATGCAGGCGCCGAAGTAGTCGCCGATTTTCTGCTGGTTGGCGTTGCGGCCGCTGGTCTGCTTCGAGAGTTGGTCGAGAATTCCCCAGAGAAATTGCTGGTTATCCTGATAGAGCTTGCCGTAGACGCTCCAGCGGGCCTGGTCGGCGGGGATGGGATTGTTTTTCATCCATCCGCCGCAGGTGTACTGGTAGAAGTCGGCGCAGGGGTCGGCGGTTTTGTCCATGGCGGTGAGGTCGACTCCCGGCGTGTAGGGGAACGAGGTCAGCGGCTTTTCGTTTTGGGCTGACGCGGTGAGGGCGGCGGCAAGGAGGAGGAGGAACAGCAGGAACAGAGTTTTCATGGATTTTTCCGGCGAAGGGGAAGTGTAGCCGGAAGCGGGAAACGGGGCAAGGCGGAATGGGCACAGAGACGGCGACAAGATTCACCTGATGTTGGTCTGCGGGCACTCTTGGCGACGCGCGAGGAGGTGGACCTTCGAATCTTGATTCTCGCCTCGGTGACGCGTAGAGTTTAGCTGCTGGGTTTCACTATCGAGGCGTTGGGGGGCGAGGGATTCTATGTCGAGTCAGGCCAATATCTATCTCAAGTTCGGCGGAGTGACGGCGGTGATCCTGGTGCTGCTCGGCTACCTGGCCTACAGCGGCGTGCAGGACAGCAAGAGTTATTACGTCACGAT
This sequence comes from uncultured Acidobacteriota bacterium, assembly GCA_963755795.1. Lineage (GTDB taxonomy): Bacteria > Acidobacteriota > Terriglobia > Terriglobales > Acidobacteriaceae > Sulfotelmatobacter. The sequence continues at coordinate 36,243 of CAVWLI010000030.1, forward strand.
TAAAGAACTGCACAAGATGGGCGACGGGGCTTATTCGAAAAGACTACGAGTTGCAGGAAATGTGCAGCCGGGCTCGATCAAGCGCGTGGGAACGCATGTGCAGTTTGTGCTGATGGAGGAAGATCAGACGCTCCACGTGGACTATACCGGGACGGAAGCGCCGCCCGACACGTTCAAAGACGATTCGCAGGCGCTGGCCGACGGGCGCTTCGATCGCGATGGCGTGTTCCATGCCAAGCAACTGCAGGCCAAGTGCGCGTCGAAGTATGCTCCGAAGCAGCCGGGCACGACGCCCTCTGCCGAGCCGGCAAAGACCATGACGCAGGTGCAGCGTGCGGGTGCGAGTGGGGTTCCGAACTGAAATCGTTCGTCGCGCCTCTCCGGCTTTCTGTCATCCTGAGCGAAGCGAAGGATCTCTATACTCGCATGCGCTAATGCGCAGATTTCACGCCTCCAGTAAACTCATGGCTGGATTGAGATCGATCGTGATCGTCCTACGCCTGTGACCGACCCAGCAATTCCCATCATCACGGTTCGCAACGTCATCAAGCAGTTTGGACGTTTTGCCGCGCTGCGCGGCGTGACGGCGGAGTTTGATGCGGGACGGTTTCACGCGATTCTTGGCGAGAACGGGGCGGGGAAGACCACGCTGCTGCGAGCGCTGGCGGGGCTGGCGCAGCCCACGCGCGGCGAGATTTTGATTCTTGGAAAGTCTCCGCAGGACGCCTGTCGCGATATTGGATATATGGCACATCCATCTCTGCTTTACGACGAGATGAGCGGGATGGAGAATCTGCGCTACTTTGCGGGGCTCTACGGTATTGGGGCGAGGGGTCGGAATCAAGACGGGAGGAATGACGGGGGGAATAAAGACTCGCGCTGCGCCGAAGTGATTCGCGCCGTGGGCCTTGATCCGGAGTTGACCCGGCCGGTGGGGCAATATTCGCAAGGGATGCGGCAGCGGATGTCGCTGGCGCGTGCGATTCTGCACGATCCGCGAGTGCTGCTGCTGGATGAGCCGTTCTCGAACGTGGATGTGCATTCGGCGCGGGCGATGGTGGACCTGCTCAGGGGCATGCGCGACTCGGGGAAAACGGTTTTTGTAATTACGCATCAGGCGCAACTGCTCGAAGGGGTGGCTGACGAGTTTGTGTGGATGCAGGCGGGGCAGATCGTTGACCGGACGGCTAGTCTGGCGCGCGCGGCGAATCCAGCGGGCGGTGTTCTGTGACAACCTCAATGACAGCGCGAGCGAAGCCTCCGACGAATTCACTTTGGAGGGTGACGGTCGAGACGCTAGTGAAAGACATCAGGCTGGAGTGGCGGTCGAAAGATGCGCTCAATTCCATGCTGTTTTTTTCGCTGCTGGTGGTGGTGATTTTCAGCTTCTCGTTCGATCCTCTGGCAGAAGAGTCGCGGCACATCGTGGGCGGATTGATCTGGGTAGCGTTCCTGTTTGCCGCCGTGGTCGCGCTCAACCAGACTTGGGCGCGGGAGTTGCGGAATCAAGTGCTGGATGCCTACCGGGTTTCTCCGGCTCCGGCCAATGCTTTGTTTCTGGCTAAGGCCCTGGGCAATTTTATTTTCGTGAGCGTGCTGGAAGCGCTGATGACACCGCTGTTCGTGATTTTTTACAACCTGCGCGTCCTCGGCCCGGCGTGGCAGTTGATTCCGGTTGCGGTGCTGGGGACCTGGGCGCTGGTGGTGAATGGAACATTCTTCGCGGCGATGTCGGTGCGTACGCGCAGCCGCGAGTTGATGTTGCCGTTGTTGCTGTTTCCGATTTCGATTCCTGCGGTGCTCGGCATGGTCGCCGCTACCACGTCGATTCTGACCGGAGAAGAGTCGGCGCACTTCTGGATCGTGTTGCTTCTCACCTACGATGTGGTGTTTACTACAGCTTGTCTGGCCTCGTTCAACATGATTCTGCACGCGGAATGAAACGGCTTTTCCCCATCCTCGCGGGTTTGACGGCGATTTTTCTCGCCTATGCGCTGTATCTAGCATTGAGCAAGGCCACGCCAACGGACGCGCAGCAGGGCGATGTGTACCGCATCATTTACTATCACGTGCCTTCGGCGTGGACGGCGTTTCTGCTGTTCTTCATTAACTTCATCGCGTCGATTCAATACCTGGTGAGCAAGAAGGCCTCCACCAAAGCTGCGGCGAAATGGGTTGTGCTCGCGATCGGGGTGGTGGGCGTGGTCGCGTGTTTTCTGCCGCAGGTGCAGGCGATGCTGCCGGCGGGCATGCGTCCCAGCGCGGTGGCGACGACGGTGCTGTTGATTCCGATATTTTATTTCTTGATCGGATGGCTTTTTCCGGGAGATCTTTTGGACGTGCTGGCGGTGACGACTGCCGAGGTCGGCGTGGTTTTCTGCACCATCGTGCTGGTCACGGGGCCGATTTGGGCGCGGCCGGTGTGGGGCATCTGGTGGGCGCCGGGGGATATTCGGCTCACGTCGACGCTGGTGTTGTGGCTGATTTATGTGAGCTATCTGGTGCTGCGGCGGTTTTCAAACAGCGCACAGACGCAGATGCTGGCTGCGGCGCTCGCAGTATTCGGCGCGCTGGATGTGCCCCTGGTTTATTTTTCGATCTGGTTTTTCCGCACGCAGCATCCGCAGCCGGTGATTGGTGGGGGCGGGTCGATGGATCCGCGCATGCTGCACGTGCTGCTGATCAGCTGGATGGCGTTTCTTTGCTTTGCGTTTCTGGTGTGCTGGTCGCGCTTCCGGCTGGAGCTGCTGCACAGCGAGGTGGAAGAAGCTCACGCCATGGAATCGCTGGTGGGAGAAGGAGTGGCGGCCAAGGCCAGCCTTCCGCTGAATCGGAGCCCGCGATGAACGCTGTCAAGTTTCTCTTCGCCGCCTATATTGTCACTTGGGTGATTCATGGCGTGTATCTCGGAAGCCTGGTGCGAAGATTTGGGCGGCTGCGGAGAGAGTTGAAGGACGTGGGGAAGAAGTAGGTTCTGCAGGGGCTAAAGCCCGTCGAATTTTTCGCTGCGGACGGCATGGCTAAAGCCATGCCCTGATACGAACCCTCGGCATTAGCGCCGTGCTCCAATACGAACCAGGGCGCAGCCAATCCGGCGTTGTTCGAATACCAGACCCTTAGGCCATCCTCCGATGCGAACTACGACATGGGTTGAAGCTTGCCCTGACCTGCCGTGGCGGCGCTGAAGCGATCGCCTCATATGGACACCTGTCGACGAAGGCACAGTTGCGGCAGTAGCGGGAGTGACGAAGCGAAGCAATACTATCCCGCGAATTCCCAGTTTGAAACCCGCATCAAGAAAATAGCGACTTCACTCTTGTTACATCATTTCAAGTCCGTTTAACTAGAGACTCGTATCAGGGCACGCCTTCAAGGCGTGCCGACGATGCCGAACACCGGGAACCGGCTTTAGCCGCTGGGTATGGCGATTCCGATTCGACAGTCTCATGGTTCGCGTGCGGTCGCGGGGGCGCGCACATTCTTTGTGACATCCTCTATTGCGGAAAAGCGGAACCTGCTGCAGTCCAACCGATCTGCGGAGCTGTTCATCAGAGTGCTCTACGATTATCGTGCGCAAGGAAAATTTCGCCTGCACGAATTCGTTGTGATGCCCGATCATTTCCACGTGCTGTTGACGGTCGACTGCGATATGACAATTGAGAGAGCCGTGCAATTCATCAAGGGGGGATTCGCGTTTCGGGCGGGACGAGAACTTGGGTTCATGGCGCCGGTGTGGCAGAAAGGGTTTTCTGAAGTCCGCATTCTAGATGCTGAGGCTTATCGGGGGGTGGCGGAATATATTCGGAACAATCCGGTGGCAAAACATCTGGTGTCGGATGCCAGCCAGTTTCTTTTTTCGTCGGCTCATGCGGGATTCGAACTGGATTCAGTCCCGCGGGGGCTAAAGCCCGTCGAATTTTGCACTGCTGACGGCATGGCTAAAGCCATGCCCTGATACGAACCCTCAGCGGAAGACTCGGCAAGACTCAAAACGGGCTAGCGGCCAATGGCTAACGGTTCAATGCGAATGGCTAGCGACTAACTGCTAACGACTAACTGGCTAATTGCCAGACGCTAGCGGCCAAAGGCCAAAGGCTAAAGGTCAAAAAGCTAACGGCTAACGGCCGATCTTCAGTTTGAGGCTTTCCATTCTGACTGCAGGGCGGCGAGGAAGTCGGGGCTGCCGTTGGAGCGAAGGAATTCGTAGTCTTCGATCATGGCGGCGGTGCCGATGCGGGCTGACGGCAGCGGATGTTCCACGCGGATGACGCGGGCAGTGAAACGGACGCGGACCGCGTCGGTGAGTGTGACGTGGGGCGGGAAGGTTAGAGTGACTTCGAGCTTGGTGCCGGCCGCGATGGCGCGGTCGAGGTAAAAGAAAACGCCGCGGGCGCTCACGTTCTGGGTTTCGGTCTGAACCTCGTCAACGCCAGTGCCTTCGACGCGGACGATGGCGGGCAGGCGCATGTCGAAGCGCCGCATCATCCGCCGTTCCTGTGAATTCGGTTGCATGCCTGAGTTCTCTCGCCGGGAGCGTGATCTTCCCAGAAAGGCGACTACGGAAGAAGTCAAAGTGCCTCACCCCAAACTGAGGCCTGACTGCACCTCAATGTATAGAAATATCAGCAGTTTGCAACAGCAAAATGCCGGCCGAACTGATTCGGTTAATCTTTCCGGAATTTGGAACGGAACCTGTCCGGGAGCCGCGGGAGGGACGCAGATACGCGCAGGGCTCGATCAACTGTGGAGCAATCCGGCTGCCATCCGGCTGGAGGGTTGACGGGCAAAGGTTTCCACGAAGAATGAGTGAGTTGCGAGGGGCCTTTAGTGCGGCGTTCTGAATCTGGTGCAAAGGGTTGCGGCGAGGGGGATCATTCTTTTTCCTGTTGAACGAACTCCCGCTTCCCCACACTGGCGAGGCATCTGCCCGGAATCGACGGTCTTCTGGCAGGGCAGTCGCATATGGGGCAGAGCCAAGGAATGGCTAAAACCAAGCGGCCAGAGGGGTGTTCCCATTTTAGGAAAGCAAAATTGTAAAGGAATGTTTTTTCGGTTGAAAAATAGAAAAGGCCAAAATATTTTTTAGCAATGGCGGCGAGGAGGAAGCACAGTAGGACTAGAAGGCCGAAATGCCATTTTCGCGGCAGTAGGGTTAAGTCCCGAAATCGTCTTCCTTCGCCGCCTCAACCAGGCACGCTGAGGTCCCAACCCTAGACTTGCAAACCCTGATCGCAAACCCGCCTAAGCGATAGCAATATGACGCACCATCTGAGACGGACCATCAAAGCCCGACCCTCTAAGCCCGACCCATCAAAGACGGACCATCTAAGCTCGACTCTTTAAGACGGACGATGTAATTAGGCTGAAAGCTGCAACTCCCCTCCCGGCCGCCCAGACTGGTTATGCCAAGAAAAGAATGTTGGCGCAACGTCCACGTCACGGCATCTTTCCGGTCCCGCGGCCGCATCTGACAAAACTTGGGGCTGGGGCGCGGCGGAGGGGTCGCTTGACTTGTCTATCCGTCAGATGTTTAAGTAGTTATTTAATTTTTTCCGCCAGTTCCAGTGACAAGCAAGCCGCGGGCCGGTCGCCCGGGAAGTTCACCGGCGCGAGGTCAGGTTGACTTGTGCGCCGTATCGAATCTCTCCACTGATCTGAGCAAGTAAAGATCTGAGCAAGAAAGATCTTGGGCGAGCGCAGGGCTGGAAGAGTCTGGCTCGACGGATCATGAGCAGGAGAGATTCTGAGCGGAAGCGAACTGAAGGGAAAACAATCCTGAACAAGATTGATCGCAAGAATAAGAATATTGATTGCAAGGATATCGATCGCAAGAATACTGGTTGGACTGCATCGGAGGAACGAGTGATGGTTGATCGCCGTTGGTTGGGAACATCCGTGGTACGAGTTCGTGTTCTGGCTGCTGGGCTGGTGGTGCTCGCGGCAGGATGCGCAGTTCTCGGGTGGGGTTCCCGCTCACGCCAAACCGCCGCAAACGTCAGCGCGGGCGTCACGGCCGACCCGGCTACGCTCGCAACTTCTGCGACCGAGACGGCGGCGACTACGCCGGCCGGTCTGCTGACCGCTGCGCCGGACTCGCCGCGAAAGGACAGCGCCGAGCTGAAGTCGCGGGCGCGCTCGCTTTTCGCCGGCCTGCCGTTGATCTTCGAGCCGAACCTGGGACAGGGACACCTCGACCCCGCCGACCGGCGCGCGGAGTTTGTAACGCGCGGACCGGGATATAGCCTGTTTCTGGGGTCCGACGGCGCGATCTTAAGCATGGTTTCGAGCACGGTTTCGCGGAATCGGGCGAATTCTAATGCGAAGCAGCTTGGTTCGAAGAAGCAGGATTCCGGGAAGCACGACCCATCGCTGGTCCGGGTGAATTCGTTGCAGATGAAGCTGGCCGGAGCGAATCCGAATGCGAGTTTGACTGGCGCGGATTTACTGCCCGGCAAGAGCAATTATTTTTTGGGCAATGATTCCTCGAAGTGGCGGCATGGTGTGCCGCAGTTTGCCCGCGTGCGTTACGAAAACATTTATCCCGGAATCAATCTGGTTTTCTACGGAAATCAGGGGCGGCTGGAGTATGACTTCCAGGTCGCGCCCGGCGCGGATCCGGCGCAGGCCGAACTGGAATTTAACGGCGCGAAGCAGTTGCAGCTGAAAGACGGCGCGCTGGTCATCAGGGGGGACGGCGGCAGCGTGCAACTGGACGCTCCACGGGTGTACCAGGAGATTGCGGGGCAGCAGCAGCCGGTGGAAGGCCGCTTTATTCTGCGGGGCGCCAACCGGGCGGGATTCGCGATTGGGCCGTATGACCACTCGCGCGAGCTGGTGATCGATCCGGTCCTGAGCTTCGCCACCTATTTCGGCGGCAACTTGGACGAGCTTGCCACTTCGGTTGCGGTCGACGCAGGCTTCAATATTTATCTTACCGGCTCGACCACGTCGCCCAATCTTCCGACGGCGCCTGGCGTCTTTCAGCCAACCCTCGCCGCCGGCGCGACGCAGAATATTTACATCGCCAAGATTACGCCGCCTTTGGGATCGCCGAATGCCGTTCTTGACTACGTGACTTATCTGGGAGGCGATGGAACCGACACGCCGGTTGGAATCAGCGTCGACAGCGCGGGCGACCCCTACGTGGCGGGCACTACTTCGTCGAGCAACTTTCCGACCACCGCGACCAACGCTTATCAGACCACACCGGAGGTTCCCGGAACGCATGTATTCGTGACCGAGATGTTGTCTGATGCCAGTACGCTGCAATATTCGTCATATCTTTCTGGCAACGGTACAGACATGGCCAGCGGGATGACCATCGATGCGTCGGGCTACATTTACGTCACGGGAACCACCACGTCATCAGACGTGGCCAGTACGACCGATCAATTCCCGGCGAGCACGCTGCCGCAGGCGTTGCCGTTTCAGATCTCGCCGCGCGCGCCCATTCAGTTTTTCGTGACCAAGGTAAACACGAACGCGCCGCGCACGGGTAGCATCGCCTACTCGACCTACTTTGGCGGAGGCAGCTTTGATACGACGCCTAATCCGATCGCTGTCGGCGGCGGCATTGCCGTCGACACCAATGGCAATGTCTACTTCACGGGGACGACCAACTTCCTCTACACGGGGTCGAGCAGCAGCACCGATTTTCCCATCCTGAACGCTTACCAGCCGTGTCTGGATCAGGCGCCTCCGGCGGCGATCATCAATCCTCCGACGTGCACCTACCCATCGACGTACACGCCTCAGGACTCAGATGCTTTCGTGACCAAGCTCAATCCCAACGCACCTCAGGGAGAACAGCTGATCTGGTCGACCTACTTGGGTGGCACGGCAAGCGACTCTGGCGCGCAAATTGCGCTCGATACGGGAGCGGCGAACGTTTATGTCGTGGGAACCACAAATTCCTACGACATTAATCAGGGCATAGCGACGCTGAACACTTCCTCTGCGTATCAACGGTGCCTCGACCAACCAGTGAACCCGGTGGCTCCCGCAGGTTGTAACCTGACCGTCCAGGGTACCTACCCGAACGACGCCTTTGTGGCGCGCCTGAGCAATCCGACTCCTTCGACTACTGGTGTCCCGGCCAATGTCGCGCTGAACTATTTCTCTTTTCTCGGTGGGAGCGGCAACGAAGCGGGACTGGCAATCGCGGTCGACTCGGCCAGCGGCGCGATCGTGACGGGATCGACGCAGTCCAGCGATTTTCCCGTTTTCCCGGCATCGACCATTCAGAGCCATCTTACGGGATTCCAGGACGCGTTTATGGCGCGACTGAACACAGCCGCGCAGTTAGGCCAGACGAACGGTTCCTGGGTCACCTACTACGGAGGAGGGAGCACGGACGGGAACACTGTATTCACCACAGGTACGGGCGTGGCGCTCGATGTAAACCAGAACGCTTATTTTGCGGGGGATACCAATTCGGCGACGCTGCAGGTGAATTCAGCGTTAGAACCGAGGAACCAGGGCGGCTACGACGCGTATGTGGCTCAACTGCAATCTGTATTGAGCTTGTCGATTAGCGGAGTGCTGACCTTGGGGACGAACCAGGTCTTCGTTGACGCCGGGAACCAGGCCACGTTCACATACACGATCACGAACAACGGCCCGGATGCGGCCACCAATATCACGGTGGTGGACGATCTAAGCCAGACCTATACCGGGGTGCAGGTTAACTTTGTCTCGGCCAGCGCCAGTGCAGGAACATGCGGCGGAGGCTCGACCAATGCCAGCGTCAGCTGCAGTCTTCCGACGCTGCAGTCGGGCGCGACGGCAACCGTCACCATCGTGCTCACGCCCGTGCCCTACACCAATGGGATTCAAGCCAACTTTAACGGGGGCTCGGTGCAGGTGATGGGGACCGGCAACAATGTGCTGGCGCGAACGCAGGTACCCGCGCAGATGGGCGACTACACGATCGCCACCAATCCCGCGAATCAGAGCGTGCCCGCCGGACAAACGGCCCAGTATCAGGTAGTGCTGACGCCGCATCCGGTCTATTCCTCAAAGATCACGCTGGCCTGCAGCAATGGCCTGCCGACCGGAGCTGCATGCAACTTCACCAACAGCCCGGTTTCGCTGCTCGGTCCTGGGTCTTCGACGCTTAACATCACGACCACGGCCCGGCCCATCATTCCCCCCGTCGCTAGTTTGCGGACGCGACATTTCTATGCGGTGTGGCTGGCGTTACCGGGATTAACGCTGTTGGGAGTGGGAGCGGGAAGCAGCCGGCGCCGGCGGCGCCGTTGCATGCTGGGAATATTCCTGTTCTGCGGGTTGTTTGGGCTGCTTCTGCTGCAACCGGCATGCAGCGGCAGCAACACGCAGCTACCAGTCAGCGGAACACCGGCCGGTTCATATAAAGTCACGGTCACGGCGGCGTCGGGCAGCGACACCAAGAGCAGCGTCATCAGTCTGAATGTGCAGTAGAGGATGTTCAGTAGCGGATGTTCAATGATTTGTTTGAGGTGCTGCCGGGAACGAACAGGTTGCTGGAAGACTCTTCTGCGACGACGAGATTCCCTCAGGGATTAAGGCCGCTATTGATTTGGAATGACTGACGGCGCGGCTTGAAGCTGCAACTTTCAAAACCGACCGCGGGATTTCCGGCAGCCCGCTAAGCTCCCGCTGAGAGTTTGTGGTGTCCTTTGGATTCGGCAATTCCATACTGCCGAATCTTGTAAAGCAGAGCCTTGTAACTGATCTGGAGAATCGCGGCGGCCTGCTTGCGGTTCCAGTTGGTCTGCTCCAGCGCGTTGGTGATGGCCTGAGCTTCGGCTTCGTCTTTGGCGGTGCGAGCCAGAGATTTCAAGCCGCCCGGCTCCGTGGCGCGCGCCGAGGAATCACCGGGCACTCCACCGTTGCCGTCGTTTCTGGGAATCAGTTCGCTGACCGCCAGGTTCTCATCCCCCAGAATCAGGTAGCGCTTCAGGAAATTATTCAGTTCACGGAGATTGCCGGGCCAGGAATGATTCTGACAGGCCTGCAGCAATGCTGGAGAGAGCGGGAGCGGGGCGCGCGCATAACGCTCGGCCATGCGGGTCATGGAATGCTTCAGCAGGATTGGGATCTCTTCTTTGCGCTCGCGCAGGGGCGGAATCTGCATGGTGAAGGCATTCAGGCGGTAGTAGAGATCCTCACGCAGGCGCTTGTTGGCGAGCGCTTCGGGAATGTTGATGTTGGTGGCGGCCAGAATGCGCACGTCGACCTTGATGATGGAGCGGCTGCCGAGGCGCGAGAACGTCTGGTCCTGTAATACGTGGAGAAGTTTTGCCTGCAACAGCGGCGGCATTTCTCCGATTTCGTCGAGCAGAATCGTGCCCTTGTTGCACAGCTCAAACTTGCCCGGCTTGGCGTGAGTCGCGCCGGTGAAGGCGCCGGGCTCGTAGCCGAACAATTCGCTCTCCAGCAGGTCGGCGGGAACGGCGGCGCAATTCACCTTGAGGAAGGTGCGGTGAGCCCGCGGCGAAAGCTTGTGGATAAGGCGCCCTAGAACTTCTTTGCCGGTGCCGCTCTCGCCGAGCAGCAGCACGGGAATATCGACATTGGCGACCAGCGCGGCCTGGGAGCGGATCTTGCGCATCTGCGGGCTGGCCGCGATGAAGAAAACGTCGTCGGAAAGTTCTTCGACTTCTCCGCTGTACGTTTGTTTTCCCTGACCGAGGCTGAGGTCGATGACGGCGTCGAGCTCGGCTTTCTGAAACGGCTTGGTCAGGTAATCCTGCGCGCCCAGCTTCATGGCATGTACAACTTTGCGAGTATCGTTGACGCAGGAAAGCATGACGACCTTGACGCCGGGTTGGATCTGGCGGAGTTTCTCGAGAGTTTCCAGGCCGTCGATGCCGGGCATGAGCACGTCGAGCAGCACCAGATCGGGCCGCGAACCTTTTTCGACGAGCGCGAGAGCTTCCTCACCGGTGGTCGCGGTCTCGACTTTATAGTCGTCGACTTCGAGCAGCGTCTTGATGTACCGCAGCATGCCGGGTTCGTCGTCGACCAGCAGGATCTTGGCGGTTGGCTTCATCGGTTTTTCCCCTTGCTGGCGGCGACGGCGGGCTTGTATGGGATGAGGAAAGAAAACTTGCAGCCCGCGCCAGGATCGCTCTCGACCCAGATCTTGCCTCCCATACCTTGGATCAACCGGCGCGCGATGGCGAGGCCGAGTCCGGTGCCCTCCTGACTGGCGGTGCCGGGCAGACGGAAGAAATCGTCAAAAACTTCGAGATGAAACTCCGCGGGAATTCCCGGCCCGGTATCGGAAACGCTGACTTTGACCGAGTTGGGATGAGTTACGTTCTGGCGGCGTCGCTCGGCGGTCGAAGGCTGAGCCGCGGCGCGGCGCTCCCACATGTGCGGCTCAGCGTGCAGCCACACCGTCCCGCCCGGGGGCGTGAACTTGAAGGAGTTTTCCAGCAGGTTCGAAATGATGCGCTCTACCTTCGGAGAATCGAAGGGAAAAATCGGCAGCTTGTCATTGGCCAGAAAATAAAGCGCCAGCCCTTTTTCCTGAAAACGATTCGACCAAAGGCGGCAAACTTCAGACAGGCAATCGTTGAGATTGCCGGCCTCGAACTGCATGCGCAGGCCGCCGGTTTCAAGAGCGCTGTAAGTGAGGAAATCCTGAATGAACTGTTGCAGGCGTTTTCCGCTGGCCTGCATGTCGCGCAGAACTTCGCGCTGGCGCTCGTTGAGTGAACCCAGCTTCTCGTTCTGCAGTAATTCGACGTAGCCGTTCAAAATCGAGAGCGGCGTTTTGAGATCGTGGGCGGCAGAGGCCAGAGCATTGGTGGTGCGCTGGAAACGATCGCGCAGTTCCTTGTATTCCTGGAGCAAGTTTTCCGGACTGGGCACGTCGCCGTCAGGACGGGCGGCAGCAGTGGCAGGCATGGGTTGAGAAGACACGGTCTTTGAGGTTGCTTCCGCGTCAGAAACACACGTGTTCTTGTGGGCAGAGGCCATGAGGAACTACCACAGGTTGACGGGGAGAGGAAACCGCACTCGAATCTCCGCTCGAGTGCCAATACCAAAATCCTATTTCAGGCCCAATTTGTTGTCAACGAAAAATGCACGGGAATTACCCAAGTGTAGCAAAAGCTTGCACTTTCGGGGGCTGCGGACCGAAATCGGCGGATTCTGCGAAAGCGAATACACAGCGAAGATAGCAGCCGGAAACTCCTGCTGCTTTGCCTGTTTTGCAGTCCAAGACGGGCGCAGACTGGTTTTGTTTCCGGATTTGACCCCGGATTTGGCGGACATTTGGCCCCTAAGGTGCTCCCTGAGGTAACGTTCAGCACGATGGAGAGCTCCGCATGCGCGGTCTAAGGGCGGGAAGTGAGCGGCGGAAGTGGGCTCGATTGCCGCTTGCGATCCCCGTTTTTGTTCGCAGCCGCGACGGCAAGGGAACGGAATTTCTGGAATTTGCCACCGCCTTGAATGTGAGCGCGGGCGGAATGCTGGTCGCGATCCGCCGGGTTCTGCCTGCAATCGCGCAGTTGCGGCTGGAAATCCCCAGCGCCCCGATGGCCTCATTGGCCCTGTTGCCGAGGGCTTCTCGAAGCTTGCGCGCTAAGGCACTTCGCAGCACCCAGGCGGACGGCTATTATTTGCTGGGTCTGAAGTTCACACGCCCGCTGCTTCTTGCGCCCGACGCCGCTCCCCGGCGGCGGAAAATTGCCCCAGCGGTGTGAAAATGTTTGCGCACGACCCCTCCAAAGGTGTTACTGTAGCGCTAATTCCCTGATTACCAGGGCGTGCCCGCCTGGCTCTTTGGTAAGTTGATACTCCTCAACTACATAAGCTAGATTTGAGTGGTTCGTGCCAGGCCAGAATGCCTTTGGCTCTCCGGGTGCTAGTTCAAGGTATCCCCCCTAATTGGTAATCCGCCATGACAACTAGCAGTGTTAATACGCTCGCCCAGCCTTTGGGGGAAATGCCGCCCGACGTCATCGTTTTTGGGCGCACCGAGGCTATGCAGGCCGTCCGCGACCGGCTGACGAAACTGGCAGGTGCAAACGTCCCGGTACTCATCCAGGGCGAGAGTGGAACAGGCAAAGACATAATCGCGCGCATGATTCATGCGGCTTCGCCGTGGCGTACGGGGCCATGGGTGAAGGTGAATTGCCCGGCGATTCCAGGCACTCTGCTCGAAAGCGAATTGTTCGGTTACGAAAAAGGCGCGTTCACCGGCGCGTATGGAATGAAGCCGGGCCGCGTGGAAATGGCGCATCGCGGCACGCTGTTTCTGGACGAGATTTCCGAGCTGGATATGTCTCTGCAGTCGAAGTTGCTGCAATTGCTGCAGGACGGACAGTTCTGCCGCATCGGCGCCCAGGAAGACAAGAAAGTGGAAGTGCGCGTGGTGTGCGCGACCAACCGCAAGCTCGAGCAGGAAATTGAAAACGGGACGTTCCGCTCGGACCTGTTTTACCGCATCAACGTGGTGAATATTCACCTGCCTCCGCTGCGCGAACGGGCGAGCGACATTCCCGAACTGGTGACGTATTTTCTCGAGTATCACAACCGGAAATACAATTGCCGAGCGCGCGCGCTTTCCGGGGAACTGATGACGCAGTTGCGCAAGTATCATTGGCCGGGCAACATCCGCGAATTGGAAAACCTGATCAAGCGGTACGTGATTCTGGGCAATGAAGAAGTGATCTCGTCCGATCTGACACCGCCGGCAACGGACTTCTTCAACGCGGAAATTCCAGTCGACGGCCAGGTCAATCTGAAGAAACTGACCCGCCAGGCGGTGCGCGAACTGGAGCGGAAAGTCATCCTGAAGGTTCTGCAGAATTGTCACTGGAACCGGAAGCAGGCAGCGCGCGCGTTGAGCATCAGCTACCGCGCTCTGCTGTACAAGATTCGCGACGCCGGACTGCCTTCCAACCGGATGGTCAAACGGAGGGAAGCGGACGATCCTAAGCCGGGCGTAGCCGCCGACTGAGCGCGCTTTCGGCATCGTCAGTTGCCGCGCCCAGTGCACGTTCTACAGGATTTCCTCGATGCGGAGTTCTTGACATTGTTGCGCAGATGTTTTCACTTCCGACCGGCGGTCAGTTGGTGGATGTCCCGTAAGTGCTTATTCTCCTGACGCTTACATAAAATCCCACTTTGGTACTCGATGTGCACGTTAGCGTGCAACGTCTCTTTGGTAGTCCCCCAAAAACTATTCGGGCACTTGTCGTTTTGAGTTTTTGATCTTCTGTTCTTTGTTCTTTGATTTCTGTTCGTTGATTTCTGTTCGTTGGTTTCTGTTCTTTGATCTTCAGTTCGTTGTGGCACCCGGGCGAAGTGACCCGAGGAGAAGAACCATGAAGAAAATCCTGTTGCTGGCTGCGCTGGCGCTGGCCCTGCCAACTGCGATGTTTGCCGACAGTAGCATTGACTACACCAACAGCGGCGGCACCTTATCGGGCTCGAGTGCAGGACTTTCGCTGAGCGGATCGGTCTTGATTGCGGTGAATGGGCTGAACGGAGGGGGGTTGCTGACGGGTTCCAACCTGGGCAGCGTGAGCTTTACCACGGGAGCTCTGATTACCGGCTCCTTGAAAATGGGCGGTACGTTTGCCGGCGGCGGGTTGTTCACCATCACAGGAAACGGCACCAACGGAGTACCGGACGGCACTTTGTTTACAGGAAGTTTTTCGGGACCGGTGACCTGGACGATGATGACTCTGGCCAATGGAACGCATAGCTACACCCTGAGCGGCTCCATTTCGGGATGGAACGGCTCGGGAGCGCCGACCGAAGGCGCGACGGTGGAGTTGACGGTCAACACCGGCAAGGGCTACTTCAACGGCCGCACCAGGATTTCCAGCGGTGACACAAGCGGGAGCGTCATGGTTCCTGAACCAGGTTCGCTCACTCTGCTGGGAAGCGGGCTTCTCGTTCTGGCTGGATTGGTCCGTCGCAAAATGAACAGCTAAATATTTCGTTGGCCGCGCCAACAAAAAAAGAACCCCGCCTCGACGGCGGGGTTTTTCTTTTGAATTTGTTTTTGAATCCTCTCTTGAATCTTCTTTTGAGGATGCAGGCCGGGTGCTGAGCGAAGGCTAGCTTCGGAGCTCCGACAAGGCCTTACGGGCGCCGTCGTTCTTGGGGTCGAGCTTAACGGCTTTTTCCAACTGCTGCACGGCCAACGCAATCTGCTTGTTCTTCTGATAGGCGACGCCGAGGTGGTAGTGCAGATCGGCGTGATCGGGTTCGCCGTGCTTCTGGCTCAGCCGCAACGCTTCCTGAAACTGGTTGATGGCGGACTGGTAGACCCCCTTGTGATAGTAGGCCCAGCCCAGCGTGTCGGCGGCGTCGGGCGAGTCGGGCATCCCGCGTCGCGCAGCCTGCGCCAGGCCCATCGCCACGTCGACGTTCCCGCCCTGCTCGAGCATGAGATAAGCGAGGTTATTGGAAGCGCGCGGCTGATCGGGTGCAATACTAAGCGCCTGCTGGTACATGGCTTTGGCCCGGTCCCAATCTTTCTTTTCTTCGTAGAGCTCGCCGGAGAGAATGTAGAACATGACCTCGCGAGGACTGTCTTTGATGGATTGCTGGTAAAGAGCAAGAGCCTTGTCGGGTGCGCCTTCCTGGACTTGCACCTTGCCAAGTTTTTCGAGAGCGTCGATGTTGGTCTTGTCCAGTTCGACGGCTTTGTGCAGTGCGGCATCGGCAGCAGGGAAGTCTTTCTTGCCGTTGAAGAGGGCGGTGCCGAGCAGATCGTAGAAATTCGAGTTGTTGGGCGACTTGGCGATTTGCGCGTTGGCCGCGGAGATCGCCTTGTCATATTGTTTTTGCGCGAAATACGTGTTCATCGCGCCGCTCAATCCCTCGCCCGAGGATGGGTCTTTCTCGAGGGCCTGCTGGTAGAACTTTTCAGCCTCGTCGAAGTGTTTCTGGATCAGCTGGATATTGCCCATCTGGACGTAGGGAGCGGGGCTTTGAGGAGCCCTTTGCATGGCCTGCTGCGCGTCCTGTTGAGCGTCGTTAAAACGCTCGCGGGCAAGGTCCGCAACGCCTTTGAGAATGTAGCCGTCGGCTGCGTAAGGCTGAGCCGTAATAATCTGCTGCGCGGTCTGCAGGACAGTATCGACATCACCGTGTCTCAGGGCCAGACCGGCCAGAGCCCGCTGCGCGTCGGTCAAATCGGGACGGAGGCGGACCGCCTCGCGCCACTCCTGCCTGGCCTGGTCCTCGTTGTGCTGCTGGGCAAAAGCATTTCCCAGCCAGTAGTGAGCGATGGCATTATCCGGATCGTTGCGCAGGGCGCTCTGCAGGGAATCAACAGCGGCGCCGGAGTCATTCTGGCGAAGTTGCACCTCGCCCTTGAAGACTAGGGCCTCGATGTCGTGCGGGTTGGCTTTGAGGATTTCGGCGTCCAATTTAGAGGCTTCGTCAAGGCGGTTTTTCAAAATCAGGAGCTGGATGTAGTTCTTCTTAACCTTGGCGTCTTTGGGATGATCGTTGTAAAGGGAAGCGAACTCGTCGAGTGCTTTGTCGTAATCGCCCAGCATCTGGTAGTAGAAATCACCCAGCATGCGGTAGCCTTCCGGATTGTCGGAGAGATCTTTCTTGGTTTGACGCAGAAACGACTCGGCGTCGTTTCTCTTCCCTTCCTGCATCAGGAGGCGGACGAGAGCCTCGCGGGGCGCCGGGTTCTTGGGATCCACGTCGATGGCGTGCTTGAACTGCTGTTCGGCTTCGGGCAACTGATTGCGCGACTGATAGAAGGCGCCCAAGGCGAGTTGCGCGTTCATGGCCTTGGGATCGTCGGCGGCGGCCGTCTTGAAATCCTTCTCTGCTTTGTCAGGCAAGTTTTTTCCGAGTTCAAAGAGGGCGCGCTGCAGGTAGGACTCGGAGCGGTTGGGATCGACTTCGATAGCTTTGTCCATCTCAGCAATGGCGGCATCAAGATTGTTTTGCGCTGCGTAGTAGCTGGACCAGGCTTCGTGGGTTTCCGGATTATTGGGCTGCTTGTCGCGAAGGATATCGAGGTGTACCTTGGCCTGCTTCAAAGCGTCCAGTTGCGGCGTGCCATCGGGATTCCTCACACCCACCAGAAGATTGGCGAGATCGGTATGAGCTCGATAATTGTTTGAATCGAGCTCAACCGTGCGATTCAATTCCAGAAAGGCGCGATTCTTGTCATCCAGTTTGAGATAAGTCTCGCCGAGTTCGTAATGTGCCTGGGCGAAGCGGGAGTCGATCTGAATGGCGTTGGAAAACTGGATGGCTGCTTCGTGATATTTGCCCTCCGCGAAATATTTTTCGCCGCTGTCCAAGTATTTCTGTTTGCGAACGTTCGGATCACGGGAACAACCGGTAAACACGGCGGCCAGCAAGAGGCAAGCCAGCAGCAGGCGGACAGAAACAGAGCGGGTCATCATCGAGTTCTCCAACTGGGGATGCATAAGGCACACGAAAGCGCAGCACTCCATGATACTGCACCATAACCGGGGAAAACAGTTACTGGGGTCATCAGAGGATCCCGGGGCGGATGGGGCAAAACCCGATCATCGGGGAATAAAAGTGTCGAGGAGCGGGAGAACATTGTCGACGAAGGGGAGAATGCGCTGCTGGGCGGCATCAGCGCTCTCGCCGTGATACATGGGAGTGGTGATGCGCACCAGGGAGCCGTCGCTGCGGTTCATCCGGATGGAATCTTTCACCAGGTAGTACTTGGCCCGCCACTCACTGGCGACACCGCGATCGTGTGCCCAGAACCAGTAGAGGACGAGTTGGCGCGACTCTCCCTTGGCGATGAGATAGCGGTTGGCGGGGAACGGTTTGTGGCCCGGCATGGCAAGGAGAATGCGCTGGTTCTGGACCGGCGTCCAGCCCGAGCCGGGAAGACAGTTCTGGGGTGAATGCGGGGTTTCACCGGCGCGCTGGCTCGAGTAGTAGGCGATAAATAGATCGATGGAAGGCGATTTTCCGTCGTCCTGATAGACACGGTGGAGAAAGCTGCCGTGTCCGAGCTTGTCGAGCGTGTCCTGATCAATCGGAATGTCTGTACTGGTAAAGCCGCTCAACTGCGTCGGAAACTGTTGCAGGTCAACCCGAAACACGGTGGGTTCTTTGGCCCCGTGTGCCTGCAGGAAGGTGGCTGCGCCGGCGAGCAACACGGTTGCCAGAACGAAGCTCGTGGTGCCGCCCTTCAGGCCGGAGAACAGGATTGTCGCGGCGGGGGTGCTTGGGGTGATCGACGCGCCGTTCTTTTCCTTTTCGTCCTTGTCGGGGAACAGGAACCGGATTAACAGATGCAGAGTGTAGAGCATGACCAAGGAGACGACGAAGATGAGCCATCCCCAGGAAGCGTGGTAATAGCCCGCAGCCATCTCGGGGTCCCAGTACTGGACGAGCAATCCGGTGCCGACAATGCGGACATCGTTGGCGATGACGGTGACGGGCACGGAGGCGAGAGCGAGCAGCCAGCGCACCCAGCGCCGCTTTTCCATCAGATATCCGTAAATGATGGCGAGAGTGACCAGCGACATCAGGGAGCGAATGCCGCTGCAGGCTTCGGCGACTTCCAGAGGCATGGCGGGAAGATAAATGATGTTGCCTTCGCGCAGAACTGGAACTCCCAGGATCGGAAGCACCGCGGCTGCGACTTTGGCGGCCAGTAACTGCAGCGGCAAAGTGACCTGGTTCAGAAGGATGGCGGGAATCGGAATCATCAGGATCAGGAAAGCCCAGGGGAAGAAAACGGACCGGAAGAAATTCCATCCGCAGAAAAGAACGATCAGGCCTGCCAGCACCAGCAGGAGAGAGGCACGGGACAGGAACAACTCGGCCCCAAGCCGGCCCACGATCATCATGCACAGGCCAAAGGCAACGATCGGCAGGCCAGTCCATGATGGCCTAAGGTCAATCTTGGCCAGTTCACCGCGCTCCTGCCAAACCACGAAAGCAGAGAACAGAGGAACGAAAAATCCGTGGGAAAAATTGGGGTCCTGCCACCACTGCAAGACCAGGTGCGCCAGAGTAGACCCGTAAAGCCAAAGGATGAGCGCGCCCAGGATGCCGAGCTGCCAGTAACGTTCCCAGGAGAATCGGCCCGATTTCATGTGCGCAGTCGAATCCTCCGTTTGCACAAGTTGGGTCACGGTTCGGAGTCCAATGAAGAACTAAGAACTACGGGGAAATTTCAGCATAAGCGAAACCTGTCCGCTCCGCAATGCTCAGTCCAGAGCCCTGGGGACGGACCGGCGAGGCGCTTATGGTTTTATCGCAGGTTAACAATGCTCCGGTAGTCTCCAGGCGAAGGCAGTGATTTCTTGACCAGGGACGATCCAAGGGGAGACATGCGCGGGGGGCGATGGCACCATGAGCCGGTTCGATGTCCCTATTGTATTGACGGCAATGAATTCAAGGCCATGATTGATTTGACCGGGGGCGCCGCGGGAACCTTTTACTGCACGACTTGCCGGCACTTGGTCCGCACGGGAGAACCTGAGTTCCGCTGCCTCTGCGCCAATTGCAAGGGGGAGACGGAGACTCCGCTGAGGGCGTGAACAGCGGCCAACTAAATCTAAAGGACGCCGAGTGTTCCGGCGTACTCCGGCTGGGCTGGATTGGTGGCATTCACGAAATAGATTGACTGGACGCTTTTAACGACCTCGTTGTAGCCGTAATATTCGACTGTTTGTCCCTGAAAAGTGCCCTGGACCGAGAAGGCGTTTCCAGTGACCGGCCCGGTCATCGTGAAGCTGGTGTTGTCGGTTCCAGTCACGACGATGTTGACGGTGAGGTTGCCGGAACTTTCCGAGAACGTGGCCGTGGCGGAATCGGCTGTGCCGTCGGGCAGAGTCAGTTGTCCAACGAAAGTCCCGGAGACCTTGGGGACGACCATGCCGGTGATGGTGCCGCTGTCGGTGCAGGCGCTGCCGTTAGGTGAAGAGTAGGTGCCGTTCAACAGGCTCTGGCCGTCGCCGGCGAGCGTGCCGGTAACGTTGAAGATGTTTCCATTTTCTGTGAGCGTGAAATTGAAGGGAGCATTGAGGGCGCTCACACTTCCCTCCGTCAGGCTGTTAGAAGGAGTGGCTGTGGGCAAACACGGGCCGCCAAAGGAGACGATATCGCCGGTGGTGGTATTGAGGGTCACGAACGCGATTTGCGCACTGCTGGCGGAAAGTTGTCCGCTGGGAGTGTAGATGCCATTGAGCAGAGTCTTACCCTCCTGCAGCGCAACCTCGATCCCCGTGGCATTGGAGCCTGGAGTATTGGAGTAGGCAATGAACTCCCATGAGCCGGCGACGTTGGGTATAGACTGCTGTGAAATGTGGGAGCCATTACCGGCGCAACTGATAAGGGCAGCGCTGAAAAGCAGAAGCACGACCAGCGGAACGAACCTAGGCATTACGGCATTCTCCTGTTTTAGCGCGGCAGATGAGCTTCGCGACACGCCAGCGGACTTACTAAGCGAGCCCACTGAGCGCTCCCGAACGACCTCGCTTGCAAGCACGGGAAATTATGGCACCCGCAAAGAGATCCTCGTATTAACCGTGTGTTAATTCTGAAAAACGCAGCCAGGTTATTGCTCGGCCACGACGACCGAGGGATGCAAATTGGCTTAGCGATTCGTCATTTTGCGGCACGATGGCGAAGCCGGAGGCCCATCCCAAACAGTTTCGCAGCCAGTCGGGCGACGAGTCCGAGCACGGCCAGACTACCGTTGGCAGGCTTTTCGCCGTTGCGCCGGCCGCCATGCCCCGCGGTTTCGAACCGGGAGTGTTATCTGGCAATTGTTAAGTTGCTGTTACAGTGCGGTTAAAATTTGCGCAATAAACGGCCTTCCTCCTATTCGGACCAGCAGTTTTTCGATAAGTTGATTGATTCGCTGCTCTGAGAACCCAATATGTCCCGGAAGGCTAAGCGAACAAGATCAGCCGAAAGGCGCCGGCAAGCGGTGGCAAGGAAGACGCAGGGGCCAGCGGATTCGGCGAAATCCGAACTCGCTCCGCATTCCGCGAGGCGGCGTACCTTTGCCTATTGCATCCTGTTGGCAGTCGTAACCTTCGGCGTGTATTCGCGCACGATCCGGAACCCCTTTATCAACTTTGACGATTCAGCGTATGTCACGGAGAACCGAATCGTTCAGCAAGGCCTTACGGCAGACGCGGTACGGTGGGCATTTAGCACGACTGCCGAAGCGAATTGGCACCCCATCACCTGGCTTTCCCACGAACTCGACTGTCAGTTCTTCGGTTTGCAACCAGCGGGCCATCACTTAACCAGTTTGATTTTCCACGTGGCCAATGTAGTGTTGCTGTTCCTCATACTGGTGTGGGCCACGGGAAGTATCGGCCGAAGTCTCCTGGTGGCGGGACTTTTTGCGGTTCACCCCATCAACGTCGAATCCGTGGCGTGGATCGCAGAGAGAAAGAGCGTGCTGTGCATGTTCTTTTTTCTCCTCACGCTCGGGGCTTATGGCTGGTATGCCCGAAAACCGGGCATCGGACGATACATGGTGATGGCGATGCTGTTCGGCTTGGGGCTGGCGGCGAAGCCGATGATCGTTACCCTCCCGTTCGCGCTCTTGCTACTGGACGTTTGGCCGCTGCAGAGAGTGGCAGAATGGCCGTCGCGCACCCCGGTGGTCCAGTCGATGCCTCAGGCGCCATTCTGGCGGCTGATGCTGGAGAAACTGCCGCTGCTGGCCCTTGCCGCCGCAAGCAGTGTGATTACCATGGCCGTTCAAAAGGGGGCCATGGAACGGGGAGTCCCGCTGGGCGTCCGATTCTCCAACGCACTGAACTCCTACGTTCTTTATCTCGGAAAGGCCTTCTGGCCTGTTCTTCTCGCGGCTTTCTATCCGTACCGAGGCTACAATTTTCCCGTCTGGCAGTGGGTTGTCGACTTGCTTCTGCTCGCGGGAATCACGGCATGGACTTTCCGCTATCGATCGCGCCGTTATTTGCTGGTCGGATGGCTTTGGTTCCTGGGTACATTGGTTCCGACGATCGGTCTGGTACAAGTGGGTGACCAGGGGATGGCGGATCGTTACGCGTACCTCCCCCTGCTTGGGATCTTTGTGATGATCGTTTGGGGCGGAGCCGACCTCGCAGAAGAAAAAGAAGTCAGCCTCAAGGTGTGTGCAGCGTCCGCAGTGCTCGTTCTCGGAGTGCTGTCATGGTTGACGTGGCGGCAAATTGGATTTTGGCGAAGCAACCTCGACTTGTGGTCGCATACCGTTGCAGTCACCTCGGACAACTATGTGGCCGAGAACTACCTGGGGGAAGCTTTGATGGTTGCGCATCTTCAGGCTACGGGGCAGCGCTTTTCCGAAGAGGCTGCGCTACATTTTCAAAAGGCAGCCCGGCTCAATCCCGGCGACCCAACCAGCCGCCTGAACCTGGGCGCAGCGTTACACGAGAACGGGCAACTCGACGCGGCGGTGACGCAGTATCTCATGGTCCTGAAGATGACAACGGACCCGTACCTGATCTCGAAGGCGCTGACCGACCTGGGCGCTGCCTATCATCAGAAGGGGGAGTACGAAAAGTCGCGAGAGACTTACCTGCAAGCGTTGAAGCAAGATCCGACCAATCAAACGATCTTCGTAAATCTTGGCAAGCTGGCGATGGACCAGAGGATACAGGTGCTGTCAACCTCGGCCGCAGCCCATCCTTCGTCGGAAGCATATTTACAGCTTGCCCGGGCGCAGCAGGCTGCCGACCATATTCCCGAAGCACGCTCTTCGTATCAGCTTGCCCTCAAATTGAACCCCAATTTGTCCAACGCCAAGGACGCTCTCAACAGTTTGAATATTCAAACTGGTCATTAAATACGGAGAGACCTCACTGTTGCTGCTGGCCGAACTGCGTCTGGTTGGGGGCTTGCGGAGACGGAGACTGGCCTGCTTGTGGAAGCGGAGGCGACCCTGCTTGCAGAGGCGCAAGCGGAGACATTGAGGTTGGTCCCTTGATTTCCCGTCCTTGATCGCGGGCCGGATCATAGAAAAATAACCAGTCTTTGTAATGATTCTTGTGGTCAAACTCGCGAATTGTCTTTGCCTTGCTCCGACTGGCGACGCCGAAGATAACTTGACCGACTTGGTTGTTGCTACCGCTGGTGAACGATGAAGCTGACGGTTGGGAGTTCGAATTGACCTGAGTTCCTGTGCCTCCCGGAGCAACTGGGGTTGCGGATGAATCGGACGGGTCGGGCGGAACTGTTCCGTCCGGCTTTTCATCCCCGCTTTGAGTTGATGCGGGGTTAAGGTTGGGTGCGGTGGTAAGGGATATGACGTCCCCTTGGTGAAGAAGTTTGAATTCGCCCCCGGTAACCGGATCCTTATAAAGCTTGCGAATGAATCGGATTCCGCCGGTGTCTCGAAGCTGTTCGAGAGTCACCGGATAATGGCCGGTCTTTTTGGCAAAGCTGCGGATCGCGCGCGAATATTGAACTCCGCGGTGGATCAACTCCTCTTCGCGGTCCCGCTTGATTTCGAAGGCGAGGCTCGGAGCAATAGCCGCTGCGCCGATGATCATCAAAGCCATAATCAGGAGCAGCGCAAGCAAAGCGTACCCTTGATCCGCGCGGCTTCTTCTATCAGACTGAACCATTCCCAATCGCAATGTTCAAGCGACTCCAGGTTAAAAGCTGTATTTCAATCCGAACTGGATAGTTCGCGGGCGATGCGCATCCACCGGACGCAGAAACGAACTTCCGGTTGTGCAATCTACAGTTTGGGGCTGACCGTTGCCATCTGCAATGTAGCCACCAGCAGCCGAAAAGTTGGAGAGCGCCCCGGCGTAGCAACTGACTGTATTGTTCGCCGTATTTCCAATGTTTGGGTTATAGATCCGGAACTGCGTGTGATTGAAAATGTTGAAAGCTTCGGCGCGGAATTCAAGATTGCTGCTCTCAGTGATTTTGAAATTCTTGAGCAGTGACATGTCAAAATCCAAGCGATGGGGATTGTTGAGGAAATTACGGCCAGCATTCCCGAAGGTAAGTCCTCGGGGCGCGACGAATGCAGCGGGGTTGTAGAGAAGCGGACCGATGCTTTGCGAATTCAACCGGCTGATCCCTGCTGGAAGACGTGATTTCGGGTTACCCGCCACGTCTGGGTACGAACCGACTCCTGCCCCGTTGGCTACTCCCGCATTGTCGAACGCCCCAATCCCGAGATTGCTGCCACCATTGATTACACTGAAGGGAGTTCCGGACGCGAACAGAGTGATTCCGGAAATCTGCCAGCCATCGAGCAGATTACGCCCAAATCTGGAATCGCTTTGCGGTTTGGCCGCGCCCTGCGTCGTAGAGTCTGCACCCCGATCACTTAATGCGCGTCCGAAGCTCCCGCTCAGTTTGGGTAAGTCATAGATGTAATTTACGGTCAGGAGGTGTCGTTGATCGAAACCGGAACTGGCCCAGTTCGACTTGATGTTTGCCGAGTTTACGAACGAGGCATCGGAACGGTCCGAAGAATCATCCAGCGAGTGGCTATAGGTGTAGGACCCGCCCACCGTTACCGGACCGCGGGTGCGCCGGATCGTCGCTTGCAGAGCGTGATACTGCGAATCCGCAATGTTCTGCAGACCGAGAATCCGTTGGAAGCCGATGTCTTTCCGAAAGGAGTTCGGATTCGGGACGCCGGCAAAACCGTAACAGGCCGCCACCATGTTTATCCACGCTGGCTGGGATTGAGTTACGACCACGCCGTTTACCCCGTTACCGTTGGGCCCAGTGAAACTGTTGTTGAAGAAAGTGCAATCCCCGGGGGCAAACGAACCTGGCACGGTTTGAGTGATGAGCGGTTGACCGGGGCCAAACGGATTGCCGTTCAGGAAGATGCCATTGTCCAAGCCAGTCGGCGGCGTTGGCAACTGGTTGAGCTGAAGTTCCGCCGGCAAGTGGGTTCCTTTGCTTCCGACGTAGGCCAATGTGGCTACTATGTCCCGTGTCCATTGGTGCTGCAGACTCAAGCTCCACTGCTGCACGTACGGCCAAGTCGTCTTGGTAGGAATCGATGTGACGTCGAGGGGGAACGCAACGCGGCTCCCGCCCAGCCCGCTGTAGCCGATCGCAGAGTAAACTTGTGGAAACGGGTCCGTCATGGTCAGCACTAAAGGTGCGCTGCCCTCGAGAGAACCGGTGTTGGCATCCTTGGCAGTTCCGTGCTCGAAGAAGATTCCATATCCGGCCCGAATAGAAGTCTTGCCGTCGCCTTTGGGGTCCCAGGCAATTCCGATTCGCGGGGCTGGGTTGAAGACATGACTCTGCATACAACTCGCGGGAACGCCGTTTTTCCCACACTGCACCAATCCGTTGGTCACGGCTGGGTCTAAACCGTTTGTGGGGTTGTCTGGATTGAGAATCACCGGGTTTCCCCCGACATCGAGATACCCTCCAAACGACGCCGGACCTCTCGAGGCAATGCTCACAGTCGAGGCAACCCCTGACTTGAACGCATTCGGGTCCCAGTTATAGGCATTCAAATTCTTTTCGTGGAAGTCTCCAAACAGACTAAGCCGGACGCCCAAATTGACCGTGAGCCTTTGGTTCACACGCCAATCGTCCTGAACATAGGGTTCGGCAAGCCAATAGTTGTTGTAGTACTTGAGTTGGGCGCTGTCCTGCTGGAAACTCGCGATTCCGTTGAAGGTGCAGGTGCTGGCAACACAATAGGGTGCTCCCGGGCCGGCCAGGAAATTAGCGTACGCATTCCCTGTGGTTAAAGCACTCTGACTGTTCTGGTTGCTAGCCGTGATAATGCCCTGCAGATCTCCAGTCGCAGCCCCAATGGCTCCGTTGGTTTCGGATCTCCTGGCGTCTAACAGTTGGACGCCGAACTGCAGCGTGTGGTGCCCTAACGCTAGGCTGAGGTTGTCCCCCAGGGCGTATGTTGGGTTGGTATGCTGCCACGGCTCGTAGGAGGGGTCAACGGCGAAACCGAAGCCTCCGTAAGCGGCATTCGTGCCCGCAATGACCAGGCCTGGGGGTTTTCCTCCAGCTCCATTGTTAAAGATAGTGCTGATACAACCTTGCCCCGCAGTTACCGCACAATTGGTGAGCGGTTGCAAGTTTGCTCCCGGGCCGTTTTCATCGGTCAACGTGATATGGGAATCGACGTAGCTCACGACAATTTCGTTGAGCAGGGTGGGAGAGATAGTATCGGTCAAGCGCACCACCATGCTCGTGCCGGGCCCGTTTAGGCGGTTTTGAACCGTGGGAAAACTGTTCTGGGCGAATCCCCAAAGCGGCGTGGCGTCGGTGGTGTCCCAAGAATCATGAATATAACGAGCCGATAGCCGCACCTTCTCCGAAAAGTTGTAGTCGAGGCGTCCCAGTTCTTCCCGCCAATATGTGGAGGGAGAAATAACGGCGTCGTAACACGGGATGTTGGGTTGATTTGTGCTCTGGTTAACGGTGCCGGCGAGAATCGAGTTACAACCGATCGCGGAATTTGGCAGCGGAATCATTCCCGTGTTGAGGATGGCTGCACTGGTGCGGTCGATCGGTACGAGATTTCCGGGGAAGGTGTTCTGGCCGTCGGGGCTGGGACAATCGGGATATTGGGTTCGCGAAAGTGGAGACTGGCCGCCACTTACGGCCAACGGGCAGACGTCGCTGAAATCAGCGCAACTTCCGGGGCCAGCAGGGCAGTTGAGATTCCCGATGCCGCGCTCGGCGGCGGAGGGCACTGCCTGGTTAAAGTCGCCCGGTTCGCCTCCACGACCCTCCGGAGATTTCTCCAGCCGAAACTCTTCCGACCAGAAAAAATAGGTCTTGTCTTTTTTTGTGTTGAATACTCCGGGAATAAAGAGCGGACCGCCGATGGTGCCGCCGAAGTCTTGTCTTCGGTAGAGCGGCGCCTTGGAGGTCTGATCGAAATAATTGCGTGCATTGAAGAATTCGTTGCGGACAAAATCGTATAGACCGCCATGAAACTTGGGCGTGCCCGACTTCGTGGTCACCAGCACGGTACCGGAAGCGCTGCGGCCGTACATAGCTCCATAATTGGAGGTGAGAACCTTGACTTCCTGGATGGCATCCAGACTGGGATAAACCATCAACGTGCTCTCCGCTCCGTTCAGGCCGGCGTTCAGCACATCGCTGCCGTCCACGTCGAAGTTGTTGTACTCGACTCGACCCCCGTTCACGCTGTACTTCACGCTGCCCTTTACGCCCACCAAGGCCTCGTCCTGCCCGGTCTGATTGCTCACGCCAGGAGCAAGAGCGATGAGTTGGGTAAAGTTGCGACCATTCAATCCCGTCTTGAGCACTTCCTTTTCGGTAATCGTACCTTCGATGTGGGCGCTCTCGGTTTGGATCTGATCAGCGCCGCCAGCTTGCACGTTCACTTCAGTTTTTTCGCTGGGCGGCTGCAACGTGGCGTCAAGCTGTAAAGCTTGATTTGCGGTCACAGTTACATCGGTCTGGAAAGGGGCAAAGCCTGGCGACGAAAGGGTCAAACGATATGTACCGGGGGCCAATCCGTTCAGGACGTATTCGCCCCGTCCATTGGCTTCGGCGGCGATGGGCTTGGCGCCCGGCATTTGCGCCGTTGCCGATCCGGCAACAATCACCGCACCGGATTGATCCGTGAGTATTCCATAGAGCGCGGCTGTTCCCCCCTGGGCCTTGACGCTGAGGGCCGGCGCTGCCACGGTTGTTTGCGGGGCGGGCGCACCAGATTGTCCTTGGGCTTGAGGTTGCTCCGCGGGGGGGCGCGCTGGGGAAACGGCAGGGGCTGGCGGCGGCTCCAAAGTTTTCTTGGGCGCCATTAAAACCCCGTCCACTTCCTGATTCTCATCTGGGCTGACGGTCACCTTAACTTCAAAGGCATCGTAGCCGGGTGCGGTGATCGTGACGCGATAGACCCCCGGAGCGAGCCCGGTGATTTTGTATTGCCCGGCGGCGTTTGTGGTAGCTGCCTGGCCACCTGTGGTCCCTTCGACAGTGATCGTAGCCTGAGCGACGGGCGCTCCCGAAAGAACGACGACGGTGCCGTGCAGCGAGGTTTCCGCCGCGGCACTGGACGAACCGACCGGAATCGGCGAGGCGCTGCTGCGGTCCACGGCGGCGAGCAGACACAAGAACGCGAGCATCGTTACAAATCGAAGCAATCTCAAGCGACCAGACCTCTTCCAGGGGATCAGCCTGAACCGTCGTTTGGTTCGGGCATTCTTAATTTAGAACTCACGAAAACGTGCGGATGAGACTACCGACCGATTGTTACGGCACGATGAATGGCAGGTTAATTTCTCAGGCTGTCCATCCGGGCTCAGGAAAGTTTGTGGTTGGTTGGGAGCGTTCGTTGTACACCAGCGAAGCGACTACAACCACAAGGTGGATGATCAACGTGCAGTGGACGACTCGAATGGTTGGGCTTTACGGTTCGGCCCATGTTACCAGCCTCCTCGATAGTCGCACCCAGAATGAATATCTAAACAGCAAGTGGCATGGTTCGCGGTTGCGAAGTGCAGTCTGTGCCATGCGCTGGGAGAAAAACCAGTAGCAAAACTCGCGGGATGTGCAAGCAAATTCATGCATATAGTGCAGTTTAATGCATACAGGTTTTCTCTTCTTCGTTCACGAACTTTTAATCTTCTACTCACCCGCGGTTAACAATCACCGTGTACGGTTGCGCTCGTCAAGCTTCGGGTCCGTAGGCGAGCTTGGTCGCGTGCGCTCATTTTTCGGGGAACAGACTTTCTCTCAACCGCTGCGGCTGGTCCGACAGACACGGGTTGGCCAAATACGAAAAACCGGTATGACTTGGAGCCAAGGAGGCATCCAGATGAAAAGAACGGTTCTTGGAGTAACGCTCCTGCTGATGGCAACGCTGTGTAGTACGGCTGGGTTCGGACAGAACAATACCTGTTCCGGAACGCCGACTCTGACAGCGATCGGCGTAGGATCTTCGGGTTTGTACAACGCGATGAGCTACGCCCTGGTTGCTATCGTCAGCAACAACACGTTCAACACGAGTTCCTACAGCATGATCTCGAACAAGGCTTCGAACCTGCTGCTCTCGGATACGCGTTTCACCACCGCGTTGAATGATACGCCGACGATTACGGTCGTCTGGAGCAACAATGACAACCACAACAACTGCAACGTTTATGCTTACTTCAGCGTTGACGCCGGTATCGGCATGAGGGACTTCTACGCCTGGAAGAAAGTTGCGGATAAAGCGAATGACGGGACGCTGTTCAGCGTGGGTGCCGTGGTCCCAAATTTCACCGGCAGCTTCACTTCGGGAAACAAAGTTGGTGGCCTGCCGGACAACCTGCAAGGATTGTCGGCATTGCCCACGACCATTTTCAACGCTCTGAACACCCCACCGATTCCGTTGAGCAAGACGGACACGCCAGCGGCACACGGCCTGCAATATTGCGGGTACCAGACTGGCGGGTCGGCGAAAGCCGGAGTCTGGTGCATGTTCAATTTCGGCGCCTCCGATGAACGTCCGGAGGACAACCAGTTCATGATTGCTCGCTCTTTGAGTTCGATTCCTGCCGCCGGGGGGTTGACCGGATTGGGCTACAATAACCCAGCCTGCCTCGCTGGAACCGATCCTGGCGCCACACCCGCTGAGCAGGGCTGCCCCATTGTGGACAGCTTCGGCCAGAACAGCTACTTCAACGTCCTGACCTGGAAACTTTCAGGCACCGATCCGATTGGTTCCGGTGTCATCCCAGCGTACTCCAGTCTAAGAATGGGAGCTGCGCCGGTGGTGGTGTTCGTAAATAATCAGGATTCCACCAACACTCTAGGATTCGGCACCACCTACACCGACAACAGCAGCAATAGCCACTATGCCTTCACCAACATCAACAAAGCGGTGCTGAGCGAGATCTGGCAAGGCACCCTAAATTGCACAGGAGATCTGCTTCCCGGTTTGCCAGCCGCCGGCAATAACGTCTACGACAACGGTTATATTGCGGGTCCTCCCCCGGGACCGGGTCAGCCCATTCAGGTCGTAAACCGCGAGATCCTGTCTGGAACGTACGCTGCTTTCGAATACACTGGAATCCGTACGTTGGGCGGGAGTTCGAATCCCGCCAGCGCGAAATCCAGTTCCACGTCCTGGATCAGCGATGATGATAGCGGCCAGGAAATCGGCAACAACCCTATTACCAACTTCACCAGCACCCACTGCAACGGCGGTACCGCCGTGGCTCTCAACGCCGGTCAGAAAACTCCTCCCGACGGTACGGAGAGCTGCGGCGACCCGCTGTATCTCATCACCGGCACGGCTGGCAAGGCGTGCGGCCAGGGCGTTCGCTTGCGGGCGATCGGTACCGGTGAAATGGTGCCTGGAGTTCTGGGCCAGTTGGTCCCGAAGGACGGCGTCTCGCCGGCGCCTCCAACTCCAGATGGCATCGGCTATACCTTCTGGGCTTACGGCAACATGACCGCCCTGGCGCACAGCTGCAACACCAACGGCAACGGCCAGTACACCACCTGCACCAACGTTGGCCACTACCTGACGGTGGACAACGTGGACCCGCTCTTCATTACTCCGGGCGGAGAGTCTGACTCTGCCTATGGGGGACAGAACAACCCGAACGGAGCCTTCAACGCCCCGCAGTGTAATTTCAAGGCGTTGCCTTGCTTTAAGCTTCCGTTCACCCACATCTACGACGGAACCTATCCGCTGTGGGAGGTCAACACCGTGGTTACGTTCCAGAACGTAGGCAGCGGGACGGGTCAGACGCTGTTCACCCCCGCGGCAGTCCTTAGTTTGGTTGCGAACGCGGAAGCTATCGAGAACGACAACGCGCTGGCTCTTTCGGACTTCGTGCCGGTATACTCCAACATCAACACCACCAACAACCCGCCCACTGGAAACCTGAACGAAGGGGTCTTCCGTTCTCACTGGAAATCAACCAATAATCCGTACAACGGGCATGCGGCTTGTGCGGGTTCGTTCACCAACATCGCCATCACCGGTACGACCAAGGGCGCCACCAATAAGTGCTTGGTCGATGCCGGCGGCGATATGGGAGGCTCGGTCCTGCCAGTCCAAGCTGACGTTGACTTCAATCTCGATTTCGGCGGGGTCACTGGCGATCCTGCGGAAATCTACAACCTGCATCAATAAAGTAGGTAAGTCGAGCATTGCTTTGCGCTGAAGATGACGAGGGGGTGAAACTGCCCCCTCGCTCTTCGGCGGTTGTATTTGTAGTGACAGAACTTTTTCTCCAATACGATACGTTCGCGAACGGCATAAGGAGTTCCATGCGGTCGAAGTTTTCGATGATTCTTATTCGTCTTTCTCTGGGTCTCATAGTCGTTGGATTTCTCGCGTCCGGCTGCGTTTTTGGGCAGAACGCTTCGCCGCCGAACTCGTCTGTGACGCCCGATCCGAAAGGGGCAGGCGCGGCCTCGCCGGCGGCCGGTGCCGCAAAGCCACAAACTCCTGCTCCGGCTAAAGCCGCGGTACCGAGTGCCGAAACGAAGCAGGCGGTGAGTCCGCCGAAAATTGAATTGCAGCGCGATCCGCTGGTCGACGCCAGCGGCAAGCCGCTCTACGAAACCATTCAAGAGGATTGGAGTTCTCTCCAGATCGGCGTTAGTAAGCTTGTGCCGCAAACACCGATTGTCGGTGACATTAACGACACGGATAAGTTCGTGACCTACTGGGTGCGGCTGCAGTGGAGGCCTGGCGATCCGGTTGACCTGTGGATCGTAATGCCGAAAGGCGTGAAAAAGCCCCCGGTCGTGCTCTACCTCTACAACTACCTGGAAGATCCTTTGCGCTTTCATAATGACGGCTGGTCTGAGCGGGTCACGAGTGGGGGTGTAGCCGCAGTCGGGTTCCTCTCGGCGTTGAGCAGCGACCGGTTTCGCGATCGGCCCATGAAGCAGTGGTTCGTGAGCGAACTGCAAGAGTCGCTTGGAAGCACCGTACACGATGTGAAGTTCATCCTCGACTACCTCGCGTCGCGAGGAGATCTGGATATGACGCGGGTCGGAATGTTTGGAGAAGGTTCAGGAGGCGCGATTGCCATCCTGGCTGCGGCCGCCGATCCGCGCATCAAGGTGGTCGATACGCTGGAACCATGGGGGGATTGGCCGGACTTTCTGGTTCAGTCTCCGGTGGTTTCAGCCGATCCTGATCGGGAAGAGTACGGCAAGCCGGAGTTTCTGAAAAAAGTTGCCATGCTCGATCCGGTGAAGTACCTGCCCACGCTGAAGGTGCCGATTCGCGTGCAGCAGATCCAAAGGGACCTTCTCATACCGATGGAGTGCAAGGAAGCGATTAAAGCAGCCTTGCCGAAGCAGGCGGAACTGGTGCGGTTCGAGGGGTTGTCTGAGTTGGCCAGCCGGGAAAAAGGTGGCGCCCTGTTCGATTGGATCAAAGAAAAAGTGCAAAATTCAGGCGATCCGCAGGCTGAGCCGGATGCGAAGAAATCGGTTGCGGAAGGGAATGTTTCTGACCCGAAGAAATCCACTGCACACCCATAAGCAGAAAGACTTGAGTGCGGAATCTGGCGCTGATTGGCTCTTCGTCGCATTGACCAGTTTTACGAATATCTTGGCTGTCGGAAAAACTCAAATCCAATGGGCCTGCCGAAGGCAGCCCGCAGGAGCTTAGTTCTCCGGAAAGACCAGTGTGCACAAACGTCGCGATTCAACATTTTTGTTTTCATGTCTCGTTCTTTGCTTGATGGCTACAGGCTGCAACAGTGGCTCGAAGAGCATGACTGGCGCGGGTCTACAGTTCACGTCGCCCAGAGCGAATCCCTCGATTGAACCAGCGCAAAGCGTCACGCTCACGGTGAATGAAGCCGTCACGTGGACCATCCAGAACGGCACCGGGTTTGGCAAGCCGGTTGGTCAGCTTACGAACCAAACCGCAACCTCGGCTACCTATGTAGCGCCGCCCTTGGCCAACCCTCCTTCTTGCAGCGATGCGGTGGCGCCTCCTGCCGCACTGCAGGTAACCGTGACTGCGACATCGACGGCGGATGCTACACAGTCCGCAGTCATGCTGGTGAGTATCGTTCAGGCACCGCCTTGCATCGCGACGGCCCCAGCCTATACCGCCTGCCCGGTCGCTGGGACTGTGATCGTGCCATCTTCGAATCAGATCTTTCAGACTGGCGCTTTCCAGCAGATCAATGTTGACGACGGAGGCAACCAGAACCAAACCCCATTCGGCGTGCCCCCCTTCACTTGGTCCCTTGCCTCCGGCTCACTGCCAAATGGACTGTCGCTGGCTGCCGCTCCCACCAGTTCAAGCATATTGATTCAGGGAACGCCCGTTACTTCCGGCTGCTCCACGGCAACTCTGCAGATCACCGATGCAACCGGCGTTTCCTCGAGCCAAGCGTTTGGCTTCGTCGTCATCCCCCCCGGACTTAAAGTGCAGGCGCCGCGCTACTCTGATGCGTACATCGATGGGTCGACCAATGTTGGAATTCCCTATACCCCCACAGCAATAACCGTCTCCGGTGGTATCCCGCCGTATTTATGGGCGTATCAGAGCCCCAGCCCGCTTACCACCTTTCCCGGAGGACTTTGCCTCAGCAGTTCGGTGAGTAATGTGCCCTCCTCGTGTGTCAGCAGCTCTCCACCGGCTGGCTCAAACGTCGGTGTTATCTGGGGCACGCCGTCGGCCGACGATCTGTTGACCGAACAAAACAACGGAGGAGCCTACTCGACGCAGTTGCTCATTAGTGACAGCCAACAACCCTATCCGGCTGTGGCCCGCCCCACTCTCAGCATGACGGTTTATCCGCTGCAGCCGGCGTGCCCTTCTGCTCCGGACATTCAGCCCAGTACTTTGAATGGCGGGGTGACCGGAAGTGGGCTGGTGGCGGCAGATGCATACCTGCAAGGACCTTTGGCATTTTTGGTGCAGGGGTTCGATGCCAACGGCCCGATCGCGATTGCGGGCAGCGTTACGCTGGATGGCAATGGAGGTGTGACCAGCGGGGTGGAAGACGTAACTCGCAGTACCGGTTCAAGTAATCTGACGATTGTACCCGGCAGTAGCTCCTATTCGGTCGGCGGATCTCTCAGATTTTCAACCTTGGGCGGCCCCTCCGCCGTCTACAATCGCGGCTGCTTGACGCTGGCAGACTCGGGCGGTACCACGACCAGCTTTGCGATCGCTTTGGGAGGGTGCTCGAATAGCTATACGGAGGGTGGCATAATCGCGACCCACGATAACGCCTGCGGAATGAAGCAAAACAGTCAAGGCCAGAACGTGGCCGCGGGGACCTACACTAGCGGCCGCATCATGGAGTTCGACGGCAGCACGGGCACTCGCGGCTCGGGAATTGTACGCTTGCAGAATTCATCTAGTTTTTCCAACACCAACTTAAGTGGCCTTTATGCCTTTGGACTGGCTGGCCAGGATTCAGCGGGAGGGCACTATGCCGTAGCGGGGTCGACCCAGGCCAGTTCCGGCAGCCTGAGTTCGGCGGCAGCTGACATCGATGATGCGGGCACGCTCAGCTCGCAATTGACTGGCGGCAGCGGGACGTACAGCATTAGCTCGAATGGAAGAGGAACCGCCACTCTGACTCTCGGCTCGACCAGCCTCGACCTTGCCTTGTATTTGGTCAGCGGGAACGAAGCGATTGCGATCACGACCGATCCGCTAAGTGCGAGCCATCCCATCATTGCCGGCGAAGCCATCACGGCGGCTGGTCCTTTTAGTTTGTCGTCACTGCAGTACACTCACATGTTTCACATCGGAGGGGTCGCCTCTTCCGGCCGGGATGTCAGCGTTGGCGTTTTGAGCCTCGACGGGATCGGCGGCGTGGGAGGCACAGTTTATGAAGATCAGTCTGGAACCCTTGGAACGACGGCCCTGTCAGGCGTCTATTCGGTGGATGGCAATACCGGAAGGACCGTTTTCTCTGCCCCGAACCCTAACCAGACTCTTGGCTCCCATCCGCTGATTGCTTATCTGACAGCTCCACCGAATCTGACCCGTTCCAATTGCAGCCAGCCCGCAAGTTGCGTAACCGGATTTCTGGTGGGGATTGACAGCACCGCGCAAGACGGCATCCTAGAGTTTCAAACGCCTGCCATCGCCCCGCCTCCACCATTTGGCAAGCAATTCGTGGCCGGAGACTATTTCTACGGTACCTCCGAGAGCCTGGATACCGCGACCACGATTATCGACGGTACGTTGTCGAGCGATACCGCAAACTTGAACAGCTCAACTCAAGATGCAAACTATGCCGGCTCCAATTATTGCCTGCAACCTGGCTGCCTGCTGTTCGTGCCCAATCAGACTCTCTCCAACTCCACATTCAGCGTGAATTCGGACGGTACCGGCACCTTCGGCCCTGAGACGGTTTCAGTGACCAATGGCAACGTAGTCTTCTACATCGACGAATCACCGTTGGACCTGCATCCCTCGGTTATCGTCACAGAACAGTAAGAGTTTGGCCGACAAATGTGTTGGGCGCAGCTGGAGGCACTCTCTTGCTTCGCTCGTATCGAAATGGATCGGCGGCTGGAAGGAGCATGCCAACGTGGAGATAGATTGTCGGCCCGATCGGTGGCGGTAGCGGAATTGAAGAAATGAAAAAAGGCTACCGGAGTTTATGAGCTGGTGACGCGCCACTGAGCGATGTTCAACTGAGGAACGGTCTCCGCTCGTGCATTGCCCGCGAGTGCCGGGCTGGTTTGCGTCCTTGATAACCCTCTCAAACTGCGCGCCAAGACGCGGGGCAGCTATCCGCAGGGGTCTACATGAAGAAACGGCGTATTTTGCTAAACGAAATACCGAACAAACCTGTCCCCAGCAAGTAGATGGAAGACGGTTCGGGAATCGCGGTTGTGCTCCCCCCCACGGTGAGGTCGGTGAGTCCAAATTCATTCGAGGGACCAGTGAAAGTGACCGAGTGAGCGGTGCCGGTGAAACTCAACCCCGCCGAGGTCCAGTTGCAATAAGAGCACTTGCTGTTGTTGTTCGACAAAGTCAGTGTCGCCAGCACCGTGCCCGTACCATTCTGGCCGCTCCAGATGGTAATGGTTTCATTCTGGGTCGGGGCGAATCCCGCCGTGTAGTAGAAGCTAAATCCGTTGGAAAATCCCGGGGCCACGTTCATGACGCCGGTAACCTGCAAACCGCTGGGAGCGGTGAGGCTGTTGGCCATGAAGATCGCGCGCGCGCCGAGCGGGGTGGCCCCGAAATTTCCTGCTCCGCCTTTGGCCGTCGAAGTCAGACCGTAGAAATTCGACGAGAAGGTGATGCCGTAATTGGGAGTGCTGGAAAGACCGCCTCCGTCATAAAAAGTTCCGACCTGTTGCAAATTGCCAAGATACTGGAAGGTCAGCAGTTCTCCGGAACCCGCGAAGGCAGAGGCGGAAAACATCAGCAGGAAGGAAAGGATGGCAGCGGAATAGAACGATCGCATCGAAAAGCTCCTTGGAAAACCGGTGAACAGGTTGAGCCCAGAATGACGGGACAAATCCAAGAGCAGTATCCGCCACAGCGTGTTACAGAGAGATCACACAAATGTTAACAGTGTGTGAATTTCCCCGTGTAAATTACACAGTCCAGATCGCGAACATTCCAGAGAAAAACTCTTTCAGGCTAAACTCGAATTATTTGGCGGCGGACGAGGTACTGGAACTCCTGGATGTCATCAAGCCGATTCCAAAGCCGCCAATCGCTCCGGCGAGAATTCCCATAAGTGCGAGCATGATGACGCTGTCAAACAAAGAACCCTTGCTGCGACGCATAAATTAAGCCCTCCTTCGATCGTTCGATCCTTGCTGGGAATTGTAGCCTGAGCGCTGGTTACAGTCATGTTAATTTCGAGCAGGAGACATCGCCTTTCAGAGCTAAAGCGAGCGGATGCGTGAGATACTGAGGCCGGATCTGAAAGCTCGGTCGACCAAGCCCGGTCGACATCCGGTGCGCGAATTTCCTGCGCGGCCGGATCCGTGGTAAAGAGCCGCCCGCAGAGGGTTTTGGGGTCGTAGTGAGAAAAAGTTTTCCCACAATTCCGAACTGCAAGTGAAACGCGAGTGTTTCAAGTCTTGCCATATCCCCCAAAACTGCCCGGCTAGATCGATGTAAGTTATTGAAAATAAAATGATATGCTTGACGCTCGGGCTTTCTTCGGCCACAGCGTCCCGTGGCAGCCCTCGTGCTCATACAGCGGTGGGATTTAGGGTTTGCCGACACGCTTGGCCAGGCTGGAAGGGTAAAAATGGGCAATTTGTTGCCTAACGGAAAATCCGGCACAGACAACTCGCTAGGGGAGCCGGGTGGACTTGCGTTTGTTGAGGGCGTAAGCGCCAGCATGCGGCCAGTGGAAGCGGTGATTCGCGAACTGGCGCAGAGGGATGTTCCGGTTCTGGTGTTGGCCGAGCCGGGAGCGGGCAAGCACGCCACGGCGCAACGGATCCATCAGATGTCGCAACGGAGCGCCCAGCCTTTTCGCTGGTTTCAGTGTTTAGGCCTGACCCCGGAGGACTTGGAGGCGCTACGAGAGCAGGAACCAAAAGACGGGGAGCCGCCGACCGCGGGTACGATTTACCTGGAAGAACTGGGTGATTTGAGTGCCGAGTGCCAGATGCGGCTGTTAGAAGCATTACCGCAATCGGAAGGAAACGGCACCGGCGGGCGCGAGCGGGCCCGGCTGATTTGTGGCAGCGCGCGCGACCTGGAAGTGGAAGTCAAACGGGGACGTCTGCGCGAGGACATTTACTACCGGATCAGCGGGGTGTGTCTGCGGCTGCCCCCATTGCGCCAGAGGAAGGAAGACATTCCGTTTCTGATGGGGCATTTTCTGCGGAAATATGCGCGGGATTTTCGCCATCCGGTGCCTGATTTGAGCGCCGAAACGCTGCGCCTGTTTTTGGATTATGCCTGGCCGGGGAATTTGCGCGAGTTGGAAGACGCGGCGCGGGTGCTGGCGGCGTTAGGAGACGAGCAGGTCGCGCTGGGCGGTCTGCGAGCCCTGCTGCGCAAGCCGGACGCGGGCAGCCACGGAGTAGGGATTTCGCTGAAGGCGGCGTCGAGGGCGGCCTCGCGTGAGGCGGAGAAGGAATTGATTTTGAACACCCTGACGCGCACGCGCTGGAACCGCAGGCGGGCCGCGGAAGAGTTGCAGATCAGTTACAAAGCGTTGCTTTACAAGTTGAAGCAAATCGGATTTGAAGGATACGGGGCGTCCTAGCTCCACGGAGAGAAGTATGACGAAAGCGATGAAGGTCGCGATTCTGTTGGGGACGGGCTTGCTGGCGACGGCATTGCTCGGACAGGACAAGGTGGCAACCAGTGATTCCGGCAAGGCCCCGGAAACTCAGAGCGCCAAGCCCGCAAGCCCCGAGCCCCAGGGTTCCTGGAATGCGCCGGATTATGTGATTGGGCCCGACGACACGCTGCACATTTCAGTGTGGAAGGAGCCGGACCTTAGCGAGACGATTCCCGTGCGTCCTGACGGGAAGATTTCGATGCCGCTGCTCGACGACATACCGGCGGCCGGAATGACGCCGGAGTTGCTGAAACAGCTGATCACGGCGAGACTGAAAAAATTCATTGACGACCCGCGCGTCACCGTAGTGGTGACCGGAATGAACAGCCGGCGAATCTTCGTGACCGGAGAAGTGACGCATAGCGGGCCGTTGCCGCTGCTGCCCCACATGACCGTGCTGCAGGCGCTGGCCCAGGCCGGCTTTACACAATTCGCCAATCTCAAAGCAATTTATTTGCTGCGCACCGAGAATGGGAAACAGGAAAAGTTGCCGTTCAACTACAAGGACGTGGTAAAGGGGAATCACCCTGAACAGAACATCGCCCTGAAACCGGGCGACACGGTGGTGGTCCCGTAAGGAACGCGATGACGAAACTTCACAGCATCGGGGTGCTGGGCATGATGGTATGCGCGCTGAGTGGAGCGTGGGCGCAGGACAATTCCAATTCCACGCCGCCCGCCACCGAGCCCACGCAGACCGAGGCCCCGCAGGGTGGTCAGCAACAGCAGCCGGTGCCAGCCTACGGGCAAGAGAACGCGCCGCCTCCGATCAGCGAGAATCCGCCGCTGTCAGGATTGGACTTGCCGTCGCTGGAGCCGCATTCGGCGCCGTTGAGTTACCTGCAACCGGGCGCGACCATCAGCGAGTCGGCGGATTCGAACGCGGGCAACTCTCTGAACGGTCAGTCGGTCACCTCGGTCAGCCGCGCGCTGGGAAGTGTGACCTTGCAGCGCCTCTGGAGCCACTACGACCTGGCGCTCGATTACGTCGGCGGCGTGGGTTATTACAGCGTGAAGGGACAGGGCTTGAAGTCGCTGCAGCAGATGGATGTCCAGCAGAAGATTACCTGGAAGCGGGGCCAATTCTCGGTGCGTGACAGCTTCAGCTACCTGCCTGAAGGCAATTTCGGCGGTTCTTATGGCTCTCTGGGATCACAGGGGATCGGATCGCTGGGCAGCACTCCCTTCAACTCTCTTTCCAGTGGGGCGGCTCTGGGAACCCTGGGACTGGCTCCCCGCGTTCTGAATGTGAGCATCGGCGAGGTCGAGGAAAATCTCACCCCGAAGTCCGCGATCACGGTGGCCGGAGGATACGCCTTCACCCACTTTTACGGGACCGGGTTTGACGGCACTAACTTTATTGGCAGTTCGCAGGTTTCTGCTCAGGCGGGATATAACCGCGTTCTCACCTCACATACCCAGGTCGCGCTGGTGTACGGGTATCAGGGATTCGATTTTTCAGTCGTTGGAACCGCGTTTCATTCCCAAATTGTCCAGGGACTCTACGGCCACCGGATTTCGGGGCGAATGGATTTGCTGCTGGGGGCTGGGCCGCAGCTCACCTTTATCGATACCCAAAGCGCAGTGTGTAGCGACTCCGCGATTCCGCCTCCGTTTTGTAAAAGCTTCGGGGGCACATTGATCCCTACAACCGTCAAGGACACCAGACTGGGGGTGGCGGCACAAGCTCGTCTGCGCTACCGGTTCACGAGGACGAGTCTGGATCTCACCTACAGGCGCTTCACGACCAGTGGGTCGGGCCTGTTCGCGGGAGCGCAAAGCGACATTGTGCAGCTCACTGCAAATCGCCCGCTGACGCGGGTGTGGAGTGCGTTCAGCGACATCGGATATTCCCACAACAGCAGGATACAGCCGCTCTCGGACCAACAATTGAACGGTTGCAGCAACCCCAATACCCCCCAAATCATTTGTCCAGCCAACAATGCCAACACCTACAGCTTCGGTTACATCGGAGCGGGGCTGCACCGGGCTTTTGGGCGAGAGTTCCATGGGTATGTCAGCTACCAGTTTAACGAGCTGTCGTTTGACCATTCCTACTGTCCCACCGACGCTGCCTGCAGCCGCATAGGGAACCGCAGCGTGGCGACATTTGGATTGGATTGGACCCCCCGGCCGATGCGGCTGGATTGATTTCAGAGGCTCGAAAATCTTCGCCTGGGCTCACGCCGGGGAGAGGGAAATCGGGCCAGAAGGAAAAGGAAAACGAGCATGATACAGAATCGCGAATTAACGATGGACGATTATCTGGCGATGCTACGCCGGCGGTTGAAGGTGATCATAGTTCCGGCGCTGTTCGCGCCGCTGGTGGGATATCTGGTTTCCTACACCTTCACTCCCAAGTACACCTCGCAGGCACTGATCCTGGTGGAGAGTCAGAAAGTGCCGGAGAAGATGGTGGAACCGGTGGTGACCGGGGATCTGACGGCGCGGGTGGCCACGCTGCAGCAGGAAATGCTGAGCCAGAACAATCTGCAGCCCCTGGTGGAGAAATTATATCCCGGCAAGAACAGCGAAGAGCAGGGCGCGATCATGGACGAAATTCGCCTGAAAGTGAAGGTCGAGCCAGTGGTGACCGACCTATCGGCGATCGGCTCGCCAGCTGCCAAACCGGTCAAGGCTGGCTCGAGTCCGGTGCCGGGTTTCTATCTCGATTACACCGGCAGGAACCCACGCGAAGCGCAGCAGATATGCACCGAACTTACCTCGATTCTAGTAGGTGCGAACCTGAAGTCGGTGCAGGACACGGCCAAGGGAACCAGCGACGTGTTGAGCGCGGGACTGGAAGACGCCAAACGCAGTCTGGATGATCTGGATTCGAAACTCGCGGCATTTAAGAAAGAGTACGTAGGACAGCTTCCGGGAGACGAAGAAAACAACCTGAAAATCCTGACGGGGTTGAATTCGCAGCTGGAAGCGAATACGCAGACGCTGAACCGGGCGCAGCAGGACAAGGCCTACACCGAATCGATGCTGGCCCAGCAACTGGCCGCATGGAACTCGTCGCAGTCCTCCACTAATCCCCAGACCCTGCAAAAGCAATTGTCCGACTTGCAGACGCAACTGCTGGGCTTGCAGGCGCGCTACACCGACGACCATCCGGATGTGATCAAGACGAAGGCCGACATCGCGGAAGTAAAGAAGAAACTGGCGGAGATCAACAAGGCCACGTCCAACGCCGGCGACTCGAGCAATCAAGCGGCTTCGGCCATGGAGCCGCCCGAGATTCGCCAGTTCCGGTTGCAGCTTCACCAGTACTCAGATCTGATTACGGCGGCTACCCGCGACCAGAAGAGACTGGAGCAGGAAATCGCGAAGTACCAGGGACGGGTCGCGCTCAGTCCGAACGTCGAGGAACAATACAAGGCGTTGACCCGGGACTATGAAAACGCCCAGAAGAATTACCAGGACCTGTTGGCCAAAAAGAGTGCCGCTGATTTGACCGGAAGTATGGTCAACCAGTCCGAGGGCGAGCGCATGTTTGCCCTGAACACGGCCAGCCTGCCGGACACAGCGGACTTTCCGAACCGCCTGTTGTTTGCGGCCGGCGGCCTGGGGGCCGGTCTGGCTCTGGGCTGCGGGCTCGCGTTGTGGCTGGAGTTGCGCGACAACTCCATTCGCACCGAAGCCGACGCGGAAGCTGTGTTGGAGTTGCCCATGCTGGTGGCCGTGCCCTGGGTGGGCGCGGTGCATGAGAACGAGAAGAACGGCAAATTCGGTTTCTGGAATCGGAATAAGAGTCCGGACGAACACAAGGAAACGATCGGAGCATAAGCCAGGCGGGCTCAAGGGACGACTATGTACAAAGAGTTTTACGGACTACGGGCAAACCCGTTCAACGTCAATCCGGACCCGCGTTATCTGTTTCTGACGCGGCACACGGAGGAGGCGCTGGCGTGTCTGACCTACGGAATCCAGAGCCGCAAGGGCTTTGTCCTGCTCACGGGCGAAGTGGGCACGGGCAAAACCACGCTGATCAACAAGCTGCTGGAGTGGTTACGCCTGCAGCAGGTTGCGACCGCGTTTATCTTCAACTCGCGCCTGAATACGCCGCAGTTTTTGGATTACATGATGGCGGATTTCGGCATCCAGTGCGATTCGAAAGCCAAGAGCCAGGTTCTGCTGCGGCTGTACAACTGGCTGCTTGATCGGTACCGGGCCGGAGAGACGGCGGTACTGATTGTCGATGAGGCGCAAAACCTCTCCGACGAAGTGCTGGAAGAGATCCGCATGCTGACCAACCTGGAAACGTTCACCGAGAAGTTGCTGCAGATCGTATTGGTGGGACAGCCGGAACTGGAACAGAAGCTGAAGCAGCCGCAGTTGCGCCAGTTGCGGCAGCGGCTGACCCTGCGGGCCAAGACGCATGCGTTAACCCTCGAAGAGACGAAGGCGTATGTGCAGCAGCGTTTGCGCATTGCGGGCTCCAACGGGCAGCAGATTTTCGAACCCGAGGCGCTCGTGGCCATCCACCGTTACGCCGCGGGGATTCCGCGAGTGATCAACCTGCTCTGCGAGCACTGCCTGGTAAGTGCGTTCGTCGATCAGCAGAAGATCATTGGAGCCACGGTGGTGGATGGTGTGGCGCGGGATTTCGATCTGGGCGACAACACTATGTCGGGCGCGATCACGGCGCCGGTGGCGAGCCCGGGAACCGACAAGTTCGATCTAGTGGACGCGTTGCGATCGCTGGCCTCGCTGGCTGAC
The DNA here is from genome assembly GCA_963755795.1 of uncultured Acidobacteriota bacterium. GTDB lineage: Bacteria > Acidobacteriota > Terriglobia > Terriglobales > Acidobacteriaceae > Sulfotelmatobacter. The sequence continues at coordinate 79,169 of CAVWLI010000030.1, forward strand.
CGCTTACGCCAGGAAGAAAAAGACCTCCCCGACGAAAGGAAACTATGAGCCGCATTCATGAAGCGTTAAAGAAAGCCGAGCAGGATCGGGCCGCAACCCAGGGGGGCGCGGTGCAGCCGAATTCCTCCACGGCGCCGCTGACGGATCCGCCGGTATTTGGCGAGAATCCGGCGGCGGGCGGTCGCCCCGGATTGGCGGGATTCGCCAGCCCGTTCAACGTTGAGACGCTGCTGGCCCGGTGCCCGCAGATGCAGTGGAAGCCCGACATGGAAACCATGTTGTTCATGAACGGCGACGACAGCGTGCGCGGAACCGAGGAATTTCGCACCTTGCGGTCGCGGCTCTATCACATGCGCGAAAAGATGACGCTCAAAACGCTGCTGGTGACCAGCGCTCTGCCCAAGGAAGGAAAGTCATTCACGGCGGCGAACCTGGCGCAGGTGATTGTGCGGCAGCACGGACGACGCGTGCTGCTGATCGACGCCGACCTGCGCGGTCCGCGCCTGCACCTGGTGCTGGGCACGCCTCCGGGGCCCGGTCTTTCGGAATATCTGCAGGGAAAGAACGACGAGTTTTCGATCATGCAGCAAGGCCCGATGGAGAATTTCTTTTTCATCCCAAGCGGCGTTGGCATCGAAGATCCGGCGGAACTGGTCGGCAACGGAAGACTGAAAATGCTGGTGCAGCGAGTGGAATCGCTGTTTGACTGGATCATCATCGATTCGCCGCCGGCCATCCCGGTTTCTGACGCCAGCCTTCTGGCCAGCGCTTGCGATGGAGTGCTGATGGTGGTGCGCTCGAATTCGACGCCCTCTGACGCGGCTCGCAAGGCTCGTGAGGAATTTCCCGAGCAAGCTCTGGTGGGCGTTGTGCTTAATGGCACCAACGAAGACGCCGCTCCGTACGCCCGTTATTACTACGAGGCGTACGAGAAGAAGACGACCACGACCAAGGCCTAGGGGGAAAGTTGATCCGGCTCTTCAGAGTCTTTTTCCCGGTACGAACGCTGGTGTTGCTGGCGGTCGAGACCTTGATTGTGTGGATTTCGTTTGTGCTGGGGACCGTGGTGCGCGGCCAGGACTACTGGCTGCTGCGCCTCAGTAATGGATTGTTCATTGAAGGCGAGTTCTTCAAGATTCTGGCCGTCACCGGGATTGTGCTTCTGATTTCTCATGGGCTGGACCTTTACGATGCTTCCACTCTGGGCTCCAAGTGGGATCAGGTATCCCGCCTGTTGATGGTATTGGCCCTGGTGGCGCTATCTCTGGGTGCTGTAGGTTTTCTCTACCGCTATTTCCTGCCGGGCCACAATTTTCTGCCGCGTGACTCAGCGCTGGCGGGTCTGCTCATTCTGACCTTTGCGCTGTTCGCGTGGCGGGCCGCGTATTCCTGGCTGGTACAGCAGCACTATTTCCGCGAGCGGGTCTATGTGCTGGGCACGGGAGAGCGGGCGCAGCGGCTGCTGAACGGGCTGCAGCAGCGGGGGAAACTCGGAATCGAAGTGGTGGGTTGGACTGGGGATATCGAGGGCGAACTGACCCGCGAGACGGTGGCGAAGCATCTGCTCGGATTCGCCGAACAGAACGGAGTCCACCGCGTGATCGTCGCCATGCAGGACCGCCGCGGCACGTTGCCTGTGGAAGAGTTGCTCGATCTGCGGCTGGAGGGAGTGAAGGTGGAGGAGGCGACCTCGTGGCTGGAGAAAATTAACGGGCGGATTGAAGTGGAGGAGTTGTATCCCAGCTGGCTGATTTTTGCCGATGGGTTCCGCTTCAGCACGTTTTTCCGGATGGTGCGGCGAGTGTTGAACTTTTCGGTGGCGCTGGTTGGGCTGGTGCTGGCGCTGCCGCTGCTGCCTTTTATTGCGCTGGGCGTGAAGCTAACTTCTCCGGGAGCGGTGTTTTATCACCAACGGCGGGTGGGCAGAGGCAACAAAACATTTTACTGCTACAAGTTTCGCACCATGCGAAAGGATGCGGAGGCCGATACGGGCGCGACCTGGGCGACCGATGACGATCCGCGCATCACTCGCTTCGGAAAGTTTCTGCGCTCGTCGCGTCTCGATGAGATACCCCAGCTTTGGTGCGTTCTGAAAGGCGATATGCATTTTGTGGGGCCGCGTCCAGAACGGCCTGAGTTTGTGGAGCGGCTGAGCAAAGACATCCCCTTTTACGGCGTCCGCCACACGGTGCGGCCGGGCATCACCGGCTGGGCCCAGGTGCAGTACAAGTACGGAAACACAGTCGAGGACGCGCGGGAAAAGCTGCAATACGATTTGTTCTATATCAAGAACGCCTCGGTGGGACTGGACTTCTGGATCGTCTTCCAAACCGTCAAGATTGTGCTGCTGGGCCGGGGCGCGAAATGATCTGGGTGTTCTGGGCGTCTGCCCTGGTCGTGGTGTACACCTATGCGGGCTACCCGCTGTGGCTGTGGCTGCGAGGATGGTTGCGTCCCTGGCCGGTGCTGCGGGGAATCTGTTCGCCGCCGGTTTCGGTTGTAATGGTGGTTCGCAACGAGGAAGCGAACGTTGTCCGGAAGATTCGCAATCTGCTGGAGCTGGATTATCCGGCAGATCGGCTGCAGATCGTGGTCGTTTCCGACGGTTCGACGGACGGAACCGATGCGATTCTTGCCGAGCAAATGCGCGACCCGCGAGTGCGGGTGGTCTACAGGCAGCGGGCGCAGGGGAAGGCTGCGGGATTGAATACGGGAATTGGCGCGGCCCGGGGAGAGATCGTAGTCTTTACCGATGCGCGCCAGACCATTGAGCGCGACGCCGTTCGATTGCTGCTGGAAAATTTTGCCGACCCCGCCGTCGGCGCCGTGAGCGGGGAGCTGATGTTGGGAGATCCGGCAGCGGGAGAGACGAACCGCGGTCTGGGACTGTACTGGCGGGTGGAGAAGCGAGTGCGGGAGTGGGAGGCGAAGTCGGGATCGATGATCGGCGTTACCGGGGCGCTGTATGCGGCTCGACGGGAACTGCTGCCGACGCTTCCCGAAGACACCATTCTGGATGATGTGTTCATCCCGATGAGCGTGTTGCGCGGTGGACACCGGGTTTTGTTCGATCCGCGGGCGCGCGCCTGGGATGTGGCGGATATGGGGAGAAACCGGGAATTCGCGCGCAAGGTGAGGACGCTGAATGGCAATTATCAGCTGGTGCAGCTGGCCCCATGGCTATTGACGAAAGCGAACCCGGCGCGGTTTGAATTTGTGAGCCACAAGCTGATGCGCTTGATTTCTCCATTTGCGCTGGCGGGGATGCTGGTGGCGTCGGCATTTCTGCTGCGCCCCCTGTATCGCGTCGCATTCGCATTGCAGGTGGCGTTTTATCTTCTGAGCGGGCTGGCCGCGGCGCACCTGGCGCGGGGGCCGATCCGCCGGGTGGCCGATGCGGCCTTTACCTTCGTGCTGCTGAACACAGCGGCAGTGGTGGCGTTTGCGAACTTTGTGACTGGCCGGAAGGCAGCGTGGAGGCCATGACAGCAACGACTGTGGTGCAAGCTCCGGCCGAGGCAGTTTCGAACTCTCCCACTGGCTCGTGGACGCGCCGTTCTACGGCGCTGCTGGTTCTGGTGCTGGCGCTGTCATCCGTACTGATCGTGAGGCGAATCCGTGTCGGCGAATTCAGCTACAACGTCGACGAAACGCAGCATGCGGTGACCGGGCTGTTTGTGGCGGACTTCCTTCGCGATCATCCGCTGCGTCATCCGATGCAGTACACGTATGAATATTATGCGCAATATCCGGCGCTCTCGGGAGTGCTGCATTGGCCGCCGTTGTTCTATCTGGTGGAGGGATTGTTTTTCCTGATCCTGGGCCCGAGTGTGGTAGCGGCGCGGCTGGCCATCCTTTTGTTTGCGCTGCTAGCGCTTACGTGTTGGTTTCTGCTGGTGCGAGAGCTGCAGAATGATTGGACGGCCGCCCTGGCTACAGCGCTGCTGGGTGCGCTGCCTTCCATCCTGCTGTTTGAAGAAACCGTGATGCTAGAGATCCCGGTGCTAGCCTTGTGCCTCGCGGCGACGCTGTTTTGGACTCGCTACTTGCTGCGCGCGAAAAAGCTCGACCTGTATGTTTTTGCGCTGCTGGCCGCCGCCGCATTGCTAACGAAGCAGAATGCGGTCTACCTGGCGCCGTTTTGTTTGTTTTCAGGATTAGCGCTCAAGGGATGGAGACTTTTCCTCAAGTCTGAAGTCCTGGGAGCCGCCGCCTTAACCGGCGTGCTGATCGCTCCCTTCTACACCGCGGTCTATCTCATGCATTGGAAGACCATTGCGATGGACCTGGGTCAGGCGCGGCAGGCGGGCTCGCGGGCAAACGAGTTCTTGTATTACTGGCGGGCCTTGCCGGGGCATTTGGGCTGGATTCTACTAGGGCTGAGCCTTCTGGGCATCGCGACCAGCCGCTGGTGGGAAAGGTCCCAGACGCTGCTGTTGATGCTGAGCTGGATTGTCGCCTGCTACCTGACGTTTACGTTGATTGGACACAAAGAGGCGCGCTACGCGATTTATTGGATACCGCCATTCCTTTACTTCGCGGCCGGCTGCCTGACCTGTTTTTTTCGTAGTCCAGTGATGCGTGTGGTCGCAATCGTTGCGGCGCTGTGCGTATTGGCTGGCGTGCTGGCCAGCGCCTGGGCGTTTCAGAGGCCCTACGTTTCGGGTTATGAAGCTGCCGCCGAGCGACTGGTCGAAGAGAAGTCGGGCATCGTGCTTTATGACGGCTATCTTCCAGGCGACTTTATTTTCTTCGTTCGCACCGGGGATGCGGGGCGGCGGTTCATGGTGCTGCGCAAGGCACTGTATGCGGACAGAATCAAGAAGAGCGGCGGCACCGTTGAGTTGGTTCACAGCGAGCAGGAGATCAAGGATCTGATGGGGCGCTACGGGATTCGGTTTGTGGTCGTGACCGACGGGGAGCCGCTACGTTTCGAGTCGCAGAAAATGCTGCGAGAACTGGTGACTACTTCCGATTTCCAGTCACTGGGAGTGTTTCCAATTGAGGGGACGGACTTGCCGGCGCATAACATGAAGTTGCGGATTTTCCGGAATCTGAAATGGGCTCCGCCAACGGAGAAGTTTCTGCGCATCAAGATGCTGACCTTGAAGGACGACATTGTGGTACCTCTGGACCGGTTCAGCGCAGTGGGACCGTGAGGCGACTGGAGAACGAGTCGCACGCGGAGTAGGAACTGACGGCAGAGAGGCCGGTGCTTAAAGATGACAGTGCAAACTTCATGGGGGAGAGGTAAGGAGCGATCGGCGGCCTTGGCGTCGCAGGCCAAGTCTCTGGTCCCCAGTGAGCGCCGTCCGTTCGTTTACGGCGCTCTGGTGGTGTTTTCGTTTCTTTATTATTACCGGCCCGAGGATTTTATGGGTTTGATCGCGTACATTCCGATGGCGCGGATTGCAGGCGTCCTCGGATTGGTGGCGCTGGTCGCAGGAATGGCCGGCAGGCGCTCGAAAATACCGACTGCGGTGAAAATCCTGTGGCTGCTTCTGTTGCAAATGACGTTGTGCATCCCGACCGCACTGTGGAGGGGCGGGGCCTTTGCCACCGTGTTTGAAAAGTTTGCCAAAGGCGTGGTGGTGGCCATGCTGATCAGCATGTCGGTGGTCACGGTACGGGAACTGCGGAAGTTGCTCTGGATTCAAGTGAGCGCGGTCGCGCTGGTGGTGTTTTTTTCGATCGCGTTGAGGCACTTCCGAGATGGCCGTCTGCAAGGCATTCAGAAGAGCATTCTGGAAAACCCGAACGACCTGGCGATTAACATCGCCATCAGTTTCCCCCTGGGGTTGGCGTTCATGCTGCACGCCCGCGGCTGGAAGAAGGTACTCTGGGCGATCGCACTGTTCTTCATGTGTCTTGGCCTCGTTTTGACATATTCGCGGAGCGGGTTGCTGGCGTTCATTCTTGCGATTATGGTGTGCGTGTGGGAATACGGAATCAAAGGGAAGCGCCGATCTCTGGTGATTGCGACGGCCGTCATTTTGATTGTGGGCATGTGTGCAGCCCTCTCCACGGCACACTACCGGGCGCGGGTCGAGAGCATCGTTATGGGCAACATAGAAGGCTCGGGGGATAAAGGGTCCCTGGATGCACGGAAAGCGCTGCTGAAGAAAAGCATTATGGTGGCATTGCAGCACCCGTTTTTTGGAGTGGGGCCTGGTTGTTTTATGCTGGTGGACAAAGGCTGGGTGGTGGCTCACAACAGCTATACCGAAATAGCCGCGGAATCCGGGATCCCAGCGCTTGTGTTGTTTCTCTTGGCCATCGCCGCGGCATTCAAGAATGTTGCGATCGTGCAAAAGTCGCCACAGTATAAGGACGACCCCGAATTGAAGCTCTTCACTGAGGCGCTGTGGGCAGGCCTGGCAGCGTATATGGCGGGAGCATGTTTCGCTTCCACCGAGTACAACCTTTATCCCTACTTTATGGTGGGGTACACGTGCGCCGCCGTCAGGATTATCAGCCAACCGCTGATGCAGACGGTGGGCAGCAAGTCCAGCTTAACGAAAACAAACTATGACCGTATCCGTAGAACGCAACCAGTCTGGAGTCGCTGACCGAGTTTTGTCAGTGCTCAGGTGCATATCCTGTCACGGCCAGCTCGAGGACCGAGGCAGCGAGTTGACGTGTGCCGGCTGCGGCCGAAAATATCCGGTCGTGGACGGAGTGGCTCGCTTTGTGGATACGCAGCAGTATGTCGGCAGTTTCGGCTTTCAGTGGCACGTGCACTCCCGCACGCAGTTAGACAACGAAGAGAGCAAGCGCTCGGAACGTGCGTTCCGGAGGCGCACCGGTTTCCGTCCGGAGGATCTGGCGGGCAAACTGGTGCTGGATGTGGGATGCGGAATGGGGCGCTTCGCGGACGTGGCTACGCGCTGGGGAGCGCACGTAGTCGGCGTCGATCTCAGCCTGGCGGCGGAAGTTGCGGCGCGGAATATGGCCGGGCGCGAGGCTACCATATTCCAGGCGGACGTTTTCCATCTGCCGTTTGCTCCAGAGAGTTTTGATTTCATTTACAGCATCGGAGTGCTGCATCACACGCCGGACTGCGAGCGGGCGTTCAAGATGCTGCCGGGCCTGCTGAAACCGGGCGGGCGTATCGCCATCTGGCTCTACAGCGGATACAACAACTGGTACAAGATGAGCGACGTGTACCGCAAAGTGACGCGGCGCATGTCGCCGCGACTGCTACATCGGCTTTGCTACGGAGTGGTTCCGCTCTACGGCATTCATCAGGTGCTGCGGAAGATTCCGTTGGTTGGGAGGCCGGCCAGTGGGGCGCTGGCGTTCGCGATCCCCATGGCGTTTCATCCCAATCGCACCTGGCGAATCCTCGATACGTTTGACTGGTATTCGCCGTGGTATCAATCGAAGCATACGTATGAGGAAGTGTTCCGGTGGTTTGAGAGTTGCGGATTGGACGATCTTCGAGTGATCGAACAGCCTATCGCCGTGCAAGGGCACAAGCCCTTGTCGCGGGCGCTGTCCACTCTGAGCGCTGAAAAGGAGATCGGCCAGTGTGCGGAATAGCTGGAGTTGTCGGGAAGCCGGGCGATGCGATTGACGCGGCCGATGTGCATCGGATGTGTCAGACCATCATTCACCGCGGGCCCGACGATGAAGGGATTTACGCGCGCGGTCCGGTGGGTCTGGGCATGCGCCGGCTCAGCATCATCGACCTGGCCGGCGGAAAGCAGCCCATTCACAATGAAGACCGCACCGTCTGGGTTGTGTTTAACGGGGAGATCTATAACTTTCTCGAACTGCGCCGCGACCTCGAAGGCCGGGGCCACCAGTTCTATACGCACAGCGATACCGAAGTAATCGTTCATCTCTACGAAGAGATGGGAGCGGACTGCGTCAAGAAGCTGCGCGGCATGTTCGCGATTGCCTTGTATGACGAGAAGCAGCACTCGCTGCTGCTGGCGCGCGACCGGCTGGGTAAGAAACCGCTGCACTATGCTTTGCACCAAGGCTGGCTGCTGTTCGGATCCGAAATCAAGACGATTTTCGCCCTGCGTCCGGAACTGGCGGAGGTCGATCACGAAGGTTTGCTGCAGTACTTCTATTTCGGCTACATTCCCGATCCGCACACCGCGTTTCAGCCTATCCGTAAATTGCCTGCCGGGCAATTGATGGAATTCCACGACGGCGAAATCAAAATTCGCCAGTACTGGGACGTGCCGGAGTACGGCACACACCCGCCGATCAGCGAGGAAGAATGCCTGGTGGAGCTGGAGCGGCGACTGGAGGAGGCCGTCCGCATCCGGCTGATCAGCGATGTGCCGTTGGGTGCGCTGCTGAGCGGAGGCGTGGACTCTTCCATCATTGTCGCCTTGATGGCGCGCACGAGCGCGAAACCGGTCAAGACTTTTTCCATCGGATTTCGCGCTGAGGAGTTCAACGAAGCGGAATACGCGCGCATGGTCGCGGAGCGCTTCGGCACCGAGCATCACGAACTCGTGCTCGAGCCCGATCTGGAAGAAACGTTGACCTACCTTTCGGGGATGATGGAGGAGCCGTTCGGAGATTCCTCCATGCTACCCACCTACTATGTCTGCCGTATGGCGAGACGGCAGGTCACGGTTGCGCTCTCCGGCGACGGGGGCGACGAGTTGTTCGCCGGGTATGACCGGTACCTGGTGGCGATGGAGCGGCCGAAGTTCGATCCTTTGCAGCGCTGGCTGGGGCCGATCTACCGCGATCGGATTCATGGCCTGATCCCGGCCGGAATGTACGGGAAAAATCTGGCGTGGAATGCGTCGCTGAACGATCGCGACCGGTATCTGGATGGAATCTCATTTCTGCCGGCGCTGCATCGCGAGCGAGATTTGTTTACGCCGGAATTTCTGCAGCGTGCGCGGCGTCTTCCGGACCCGTTGCTGGAGTGGCAGCGGCTGTATGATCGCGCGCCCGCGCAGGACAGGCTAAGCCGGCTGTTGTATCTCGACACCAAGACCTATTTGAATTCCGACATTCTCACCAAGGTCGACCGCATGAGCATGGCGACCTCGCTCGAAGTGCGCGTGCCCATGCTTGACCATAAACTTGTCGAATGGGTGACTTCTCTGCCCGTGAAATTGAAATTTCGGGATGGCGTCCGCAAGCATATTCTGAAAAAGCTGGCCGAGCGGCTGGGGATTCCTCCCGCGCTGCTGCACCGAAAAAAGCATGGCTTTCAGTTGCCGCTGGTGGAGTGGATGCGGAACGAAATGAAAACCAAGTTCTGGGGCATTTTGCTGGAAACGCGTACGCTTGAGCGTGGCTACTTCAAGCCTGAGGCGGTGCGGGCGCTGATTGACGAGCACGTGCGCGGACGCCGCAACCGCTCGGGAATGCTGTGGCGCATGCTGGTGCTGGAACTCTGGCATAGGAACTTCATGGAGGCTCGATCCAGCTGGGGCGTTGCGCGCCGGGCGCCCGAAATCTTTTCCAGTGAAACAGTTCCGCTAGTGCGTCCAGCGGACGCGGTGCAGGTGCAGCCCTGACCCAGTACAGACAGAATCGTTGCCCACGGGCTGCGAGGCGGTGTCGATGATGCAGAGCATGCCCGCGGTATCGAGTAGTTCCGCGCAATCCAGCGCGCGCAGCCGGGCGCCGGTGTTCGTGTTGGGCTGCGTTCGCTCGGGAACGACCTTGCTCTATCACATGCTGCTGTCGGCCGGGAACTTCGCCGTGTACCGGGCTGAGTCGAGTGTCTTCAATCTGCTGGAGCCGCGATTTGGAGACCTGTCGGTCGCGCGCAACAAGCGGCGACTGCTGGAGGCGTGGTGCGAGAGCCGCCTCTACACCATGTCGGGTCTCGATAAAGGGGAGATCACGACGAAAGTGATGAATGAGTGCGGGAACGGCGGCGACTTCCTGCGGATCGTCATGTCGGAAATGGCGGTGAAGCAGGGCGTCGGCCGCTGGGCCGACACTACACCGGAACACATCCTTTACCTGCAGCGGATCAAAGAGACGATTCCGAATGCGCTGATCATCCATATTATTCGCGACGGGCGGGATGTCGCGCTCTCGACGGACAAGTTGGGCTACATCCGCCGCCTCCCGTGGGACCGCAAGCCATCAAAGATGGCAGCGGGGCTTTACTGGGAATGGATGGTAAGCAAGGGGCGCCGCGACGGGCGCGATTTAGGCGACGACTATACGGAGGTGCATTTCGAGGAACTGATCAGCCAGCCGCGAGAAACGCTGGCCAGACTGGGACAGTTTATCGAACAAGACCTGGACTACGATCAGATTCAGCGCGTGGGAATTGGGTCGGTCAGTGCCCCGAACACATCGTTCGCGAGCGAATCGGAGGAAGGCTTCCAGCCTGTGGGACGCTGGCAGACCGGCTACTCTGCCGAGGAACTCGCGATGTTCGAAGGGCTAGTCGGCCAGACGCTGGAAGAAAACGGATACCCTCTGGGGTCCAAAGATGGCGATGGCAAGAATCGCGACAGGGGTAGGGCCGATCTGCGGATGATGCGCTCGAGCTACCGCGCATACTTCGACACGAAGTTGTATCTGAAGGCAAAGACGCCGCTGGGCAAGTTGCTGGTGACCCGCGATTTGTCGTGGGTGTGAAAGCTCAGCCTCAAAAACGTTGAAGGTTCTCTTCGGCTGGATTTCAGATTTTCTTTCCCGCGAGCAATTCCTGATAAAAATCGAAAACCGCCTGCAAATTGCTTTCGTCGCCGCGGGAAACTTCCCGGGGACGTGCCGGCAGTGTGAGTTGTTGCTCGATGGCGTGCAGCAGTGCGGGCAAATCTTGTTTCGGGATGAGAATCACGCCTTCGGGGCGCATTGAATTATTAGTGGCGATTACGGTGGTGCCCAGTTGCAGCGCCTCGCGGACGGAGATGGCATCGCCGTCGTAGAGGGTTGTCCGCAGCAGGATGCGCGAGCGGGACATAGCCTGCATGGTGGCCGCGTGGGCGATATCGCCGGGCATCAAGATGTGTTCCGCACAAGGTTGCGCTTGTATTCTGGCGCGCAGTTCATCGTGGAGACTTCCGGATCCGAGCATCACGAGGCCGGCGTTACGAAATTTCTTGCGGACGAGGGGTAGGGCTTCGATCTGGAGGGGAAGATCGTACTCTGGCTCCAGCTGCCCCGCAGAAATAAGGACGGGATCGTGCGCCGCGAAGAAGGCAGCCAGCGGTTCGGGAAGGGAACCAGCCGGTTGCTCGGTCAGCAAAGAGTAAGGAGAGATGAGCCGGGTGCGGTGCGGTAAGATGCGCATCTTCTCAAAGAACTTCATAATCTCGGCATTCACGCCGATCAGGCCATCAAACCGTCGCAACACAAAACCGGCGAGAGAGTTTGGGCTGAGCGCTTGTCCTTCGGGCGTGGAAGGATAGCCGCCGGAATGAAATGTCATTACCGATTTCGCGCCGGGCCGGGACGTACAAGCGAGGCTCAGGGCGAGAATGCGGCGGGTGAGCATGCCGCCGAAGTGCTGGTGGATCACGTCGTATTTCAATCGCGCCAGCAGCGAGAGCAGTTGAGCAGGGCCTTTCGGGTAGTAGACCTCGTCGGCGTCGGGCCTGCGATGACGTGTGACATTGATGACGGCGCAGGGCACACCGCGGCTGAGCAGGAAAGACCGGATAGCGACCAGATTAGTTTGCACTCCGCCGTGTGGCGGCGGGTAGGGCCCTAGCTCAAGTACTCTCATGGTTGGTTAAACATGTCGGTCAGATATGCGGGTCAGGTTCTCATCATAGCGGAGACGTCATGGCGGACGCCCAGTTGGCGTTACTGAACTCCCATCGTGGCCTGATCGATGGCGTCGAGATCCGCGCCCGGGTCTTTCTGGTCGGCCGCCGCATGCTTGAACTTGCTGGTCGGCGCTAGCCGGTAGGTTCCCCCGTTTCCGTTTTTGTAATCTGAGAAGCCCACGTCCGCTGCGTTCTTGGGAGTTTTGTTCTCCTTAGGCCAGCCTCCGCCTCCGTCGATGATCAGGTTGTGGTGAAAACTGTAGGAGGAGAAACAGTCATGGAATATCGTTTCCGGCGACTTGGAGCCTGGCATTGACGCACAGTTTTTTTCGACGCCGCCACCGGTCGTGCCGATGGGTTTGATCCCCGTTGTGAAAATGCTGTTGGTGATGGAGAGGCCGGACATCCTGGGGTCGAGGCGCGGACCCCCGATAATGAACACGGTACGAGGGGCGAAGGCAGTCACATGGTTAATGGCGACGTCGTGCAGGCGCGGCGATTCGGTAACGCCGGGCGTCGTCGAGATCTGGGCGAACGCGCCGAAACCACTGTAGAGCTCCGGATGAATGTCTTCGACCACCACATCGTGAATGCTGTAACGCCCGCCATCTTTGGGTGCGCCGCCCGAGTCAGAGACTCCGTTGCCAATTTGGAAGCCGTCGCCAACGTGGCTGATGCGGCATTTCCGAATGGTAATGTCGGTCACCAGACACGCGGGGCAGACGCTGCCGCCTCTGCCGGCCTGGTTCTTGGGTGTCAGCAAAATGGCGAAGCCAGCCTGGGAGAATCCGCCCCAGTCGTTCTCCAGAATGTTGCCTTCGAACAAAACCCGCTGGGCATTTTTGAGCTCAAACAGATTCTTGACGATAAATGGGTTGCCGTCGGCGCCCCCCACGAACCCGGGTTGGCCCTTCAGCCAGGTGATGGGTTTGAACATGTGATTGCGACGAATCTCGATGTCACTGGGCGTGGCAGTGGCCTCACCGCCGCCCAGCAGAATACATTCGCCAGCCGCCTCGAGGAAATTGTTCTCGATCTTGAAAGGCCCCATGGGGTCGTCGCCCAGCCCTCCTGCAATGGCCTGCGAGTCGACGCATGCTCCCGTCCGGGCCACGCAATGCAGGTCGGAAAAATAGGAATCGACGATAGCCACGTATCGCAGATGGCTGAGCATGACGCCGCGCACCGTCTCATCGTGTGCGGTTCCGTGGATCCACATGCGATCGAGGATGATGTGGTCGGCTGGCCCTTGCTTGGGGCCGATCAGGTTGTAGACCACTGCGGGGGATTGCGCGCGCGTGACCTCGAGGCCGATCAGGCGATAGTGATTTGCACCCGGAGCCAGAACGATGGGACCGTTGCCACCCTTGCCGTTGAATTGGATTTTGGCGAGCACATTCTCGGTCGCGGCACACTGCAAAGGAGGCCGGCCCGGAAGAGCGGAAACTCCGGCATAGCAGGGAGTGAGCCGAGTGCCCTCAGGAGGCAGCTTGGAGTCAGCGGCGCTGGTGCGGATAATGATCCAGTGCGAGTCGTCGCACTTCTTTTCCGGCAAAACCAGCGCGCCGAAAGTGGCGCCCGCTTCCAGTTGTATCGTGTCTCCGCACGACGCCTGGGAAATAACTGGGGAAAGATCTTGACCGGCGAGTACCTTCAGAACCTTACCGGGAGCGGGAGTCGCCTTCAGAGGGCTGGCGACGTACACCCTGGGCAATTCGGCGGGACCATCGAAGCCGTCGCGCTGCGATGCACTCTGAGGCACGCCCAGAGCCCGAATCGGCAAGGGATGAGCCCAGAGCAGCAGAACGCCCAAAAGTAGCACGCGGCCAAAAATTGCTGCGACTCTATGCCTGCGGAAGACCTTCATCAGTGCGGAACCTTTGTTCTTCATGGGTCAGAGAGAGAGGAGTCGCTAGTTTCGTTCGTCTGGTTCATTCGAACCAGAGTAAAGCTGAGCGGGAATCTACTTCACTTTATCAGATTACCGAACGGTTGGAGAAGCGTGCGAGCTGGGCGTGGGAGAGAATGGCGTGAGCCGCTGTGACGGGACCGTCGCCGCTGGTTGAGACCTCTGAGCCCGAAAGCCAGAGCCCTGCTTCGCAACCTGAATCTAAGAAAACAGATGCGGAGCAGGGCCGGGGTTCCGGTGATCAAAACGTCGAGACGTTGCGGCAAATCTTTGTCTCAACTCTATGTCAGCAAATCCATGTCAGCAAATCTAGGGGACGCCCGCAATTTCTGTATCGATGGTGTCGATGTCCGCGCCCAAGTCCTTCCCGTCGGTTCCGGCATTCTTGAAGGGACTGGCACTCTGCAGGTGGTAGTCGCCGCCGTTGCCGCCGCGGTAGTTCAAAAAACTAACCCCAGAGACTGACGAGGGAAAGTGGTTGCCGGAGGGATATTTGCTGGGAGGAAAGTTGGCCGGACTGGCGATGATGGCGTTGTGCGAAAACGTGTAAGGCTGGAAACACGCGCCCAGGGAAGTCAGCGGCGTGGGGTAATAGGCGCAATTGGTAGTGCCGCCGCCGGTGGTTTGAGTGGGAGACGATCCTGCGTTGACGATGTTGTTGGTAAACACGAAGTTGATCATAGGGCGGTTTGTGGAAATGTCGTCGCCCAGGTTCAGCATGACGTTCGGTTGGAATGCCGTGACGTGGTTGATGGTCACACTTTGCAGAACCGGTGCTCCCTGTCCCATGGAGACTTGAGCAAAAGTCCCGTACCCGCTGAATTTGGTCGCATTGATGTCGTCAAAGGTGATGTCGTGAATGCTGTAACGTTCGCCCGCCAGGGGTGCGCCTCCATTGTCAGACAGGCCGTTGGCGATCTGCATGCCCCCGCCCACGTGGCTGATCGTGGAGTAGCGAATGGTTATATCTGTGACCTGGCAAATCGGGCAAACGTTCCCAGTGCCGCTGGCTTGGTTCTTGGGGGTGAGCAGAATGGCAAAGCCAGCCTGAGTGAATCCGCCCCATGCGCCTTCCAGCACGTTTCCGTCGAATAGCACACGTTGCGCGTTCTTGAGTTCAAACAGGTTCTTAACGATAAAGGGGTTGCCGTCTCTGCCGCCAACATATCCGGGTTGGCCCTTGAGCCAGGTCATGGGCTTGAACATATGGTTGCGGCGGATTTCGATGTCCGCGGGTGTAATCGTGGCCTGGCCGCCTCCCAGCAGGATGGATTGCGACGCGGCTTCCAGGAAGTTATCGACGATCTTGAAGGGCCCCATGGGAATGTCGCCGAGGCCTCCTGCGATGGCCTGCGAGTCTCCGCACGAGCCGGTTAGCGATACGCAATGAAAATCACTGAAGTAGGAGTCCACCACCGCAACATACTGGGTACCGGTCAGCATGACCCCGCGTGTGGTTTCGTCCTGAGCAGTGCCGTGAATCCAGCTTCGGTCAATGATGATGTGATCGGCGGAATTGCCGGGCTGACGCGAGACGAGGCCGTAGACCACGCCAGTATTCGGAGTGCGGGTGATCTCCAGACCGATGAACCGGTAGTGGTTCGCGCCATTCGCCAACATCAGAGGCCCGCTGCCCATTCCCGGGAACTGAAGCTTCGCAAGGACGTTGGCGGCGGAACTGCAGTTGAAAGCAGGACGTCCGGGAAGCGACGAAACTCCGGCGTAGCACGGAGTGAGGCGCGTGCCCTCTGCGGGCAGGCTACTGTCAGGGGCGCTGGTCCTGACAATAATCCAATGAGCATCATCACAATTTAGGGCGGGCGCTGTGAAGCTTCCGGTAAAAACTCCGCCAGCCTGGAGTTCGACAGTGTCTCCGCACTGGGCGCGGTTCAAGGCCGCCTGGAAGTCCCCACCTTTCCCTACGGAGATTGCGCTGCCGGGAGCGGGCGTGCTGCTTAAGTCACTCTGCACGTAAACTCGCGGCAGTTCCGCGGGGCCGTCATAATTTGACGCGGTCGACTGGGGGCTCATCGCTAGGCTGAGCGAAGCGCTGGCGGCGGATGAACTGGCGTCGGTCACCGAGGCGGTAAAGCTGAAGGTTCCTGACAGTGCGGTCGTACCTGAGATGACTCCGTTACTCTTGTCGAGCGACAGGCCCTGGGGCAAAGATCCGCCCACAATTTTCCACGCATAGGGAGTGGTGCCTCCAGTGGCGGCCAGGGTCGCACTATAGGCGCTCCCCGCAGTGCCAGTGGGCAGTGGCCGGGTTACGAACGAGAGTTTGCTCAGAGGCATAACCGTGACTTGAGAAGTTGCGATCAGGGTCTTGTCGGCCGAACTGGCGGCGGTCACGGTTACGATGGTCGAAGATGTCACGGAAGGTGCTGTGAACAGGCCGGTGCCTGAGATGATTCCCTTGCTCGCTTGCCAGGTGACGGCAGTGTTGCTGGTGGAGGTCAAAGTCGCGGAGAATTGCTGCTTTCCGCCGGAAGATAGGGTGGCCGTGGCCGGCGCAACGTTGATCGTAATTTTATTGAGCGGGACGATTGTGATTTCAGAAATCGCGGCGGTGGCGGTATCTGCCGCAGTTGTGGCGGTCACTTTTACCTTCGTCGAGGTTGTTACAGAAGGGGCCGTAAAAAGACCGGTGTTCGAGATGCGGCCGGCACTTGCGCTCCAGACGAAAAGCGCATTTCCGGTTGAGGTCGCGGTGAATTGCTGCTGGGCGCCTGAGTTAATCGTCAGGGTGGCCGGCGACACGCTGATCTTGTTCGAAGATGTTGGTGGTTGCGTGGGAGCGGAGTTTGAAATCCCCGCGCAGCCAGTTGAAAAGTAGGCCAACGCTGAAAGAAGAAGGACAAATCCAAACTGCTTCGGAAGATTAAAGGACGCCGTGGCGCGCTCGTAATCGGGGGACGATTCCAAGAACATTTGGGCCTCTCAAATTGAAGTCACAAGGAAATCTGATTGCGATTCACTCGCTCTAATCTAGAGAGGGAATCCTGACCGGAATAGATAACTGAGGGCACTGTCCACTTGGCGCACGGAAGTACACACAGTAATGCGCCAGCGGGACAGGGGTGAGATGCGAGAAGAACAAGTCGTCTGAATAATGAGGATAAATGCGGCAAATCAATGTTGATCGGATCCGGCGTTGCCCTCGCGACCGAGCAGCAAGGCGCGCAGCGAGTCATAGGCAGAGTTGCCGAGCACGCGCTGGACCGACTCTCTGGCTTTTTCTTTGATCTGCGTTGCGAGGAGTCCGCGGCCGCTGCAGGCCTGCACGATCGACTCTTCGCTGGTGCCCTGCAATACAGCCACGCGGGCTAGCCCAAGCGGATTCGTGCCGGCGAAGTTCATGCCGGTGCGACTGGTGGCCATGGATCGAAACTTCGCCGCCTTCACGGCGGCGACGACGCGGCGATCCCATCGTCCGCCAGGGCAGGAAAAATGTTCGACGGGAATGCCGGCGATCTGCTCCAGCCGGTCCTTGGCCCCGGCGGTCTCGTCATGCAGGCGAGCGTCGTCCACATCGGGGAGATAAGGATGAGTTTCAGAGTGGCATCCGATTTCAACTCCGAGCGCGCTCAGGCTGCGTACTTGCGATGCGGAGAGATATCCAGGTTGACCGAGGAATCCGACCGTGATGTAAGAGGTTGCGCCGAAACCGAGTTCTTTGAGCAAAGGCGCGGCCGAGAGTAAATCCGTTTCACAACCGTCATCGAAAGTGACGCACACGCTTTTGCCGTCAAAGGACTGCAGCGCCTGACTCACATTCTTGGCGTGCCAGCCGTCGCGCTTGAGCCGATCCATTTGGCCGCAAAAATCGGAAGCGGAAACGACGTAGCGCGTGTATCCGGGCTCGCCGTGGCAAATGGCGCGGTTGGGTAGCGCCAGTTCGTGATACATCAGAAAAACTGTGCCGGCCTTTGGCATCAAGATATCTCGCGTCGAACTGACTTTCCCCTGACCTAGGATCTTGCCTTGTGAAACGCCCGTTCCAGAAAGTCCACCCAGTCTCCTAATTCTGGCAGGGGATCGGCGCACTGGAAGTTGTCGTGAAAGGTGCCGGGCACCGGGGTCATCACGGCCAGCAAGGTGCGCCAACGTCCCGGATAAGGCCGGGGATAGCCTGCAGGGGCTCCGCGCCACACTTCGACCAGATGCCGAAAATCTCCCAGCAGCCAGCGGCATCGAACTCCGGTGCGGAAGGAATTTTGTTTCTCCAAATTCTCTCGTACCACGTCGCCGGTTTCGGCGATCTGCGCCAACAGCGCGGGGAAATCGGCTGCTGCGTAGCAGGCCAGGGGGAGGGAATTCCAGAAGCGTCCGTTGACCTCCATAAAAACCGGAGCGCTGCCCGGAACCTGCCGGAACTCGACCATAGCCACGCCATGCCAATGCAGGGCCTGCAGGATCGCAAGCGATGCGGCGCGCACCTGGGGGTCGGGTTCGACGCTGACGCGGACTGCGCTGCCTGATCCCGTGGGATGAACGTCGCGGATGCGGCGGTGCGCAAATTCAACGCGCAACTCGCCTTGGTGCATCAGGGCGAAATAGCCCGTGCCTTCTCCATCGACGAACTCCTGTACCAGCACTCGCGAACAACTCCGGCTCATCTCTTGATAAACGGTTTGGAGTTCTTCTGCGTTGCGGGCGTAACGCGGGCGTCCGGTGATCTGCAGAGCGCCGTCGGATTGCGTCTCGACTGAACTTCGTGGTTTAAGAACGACGGGGAACTTCGTGCTCTCGCTCGCCGTGCGGGCTGCGTCGACGCCACAGACGACAGTCGTCTTCGGCACCGCAATTCCGAGCGAGGCTGCCAGGCGAACCGTTTCTTCTTTGTTGAATGCACGTAGAACGTCTTCGTGGGAAGGCAATACCAGCCTCGCGCCCGCAGTCCGCAGCACTTCGCGTTGGGCCGACAACGGAAGCGTCGTCGCCTCTGTCATGGGAAGCACCAGCGTACCCGATTGCTGCGCGGCCACTTCCGCGATGCGCGCGACGAAGCCGGAAACATCCTGATGCGGGTCGGGATATTGGAATGTGCCGTGACAGAGGCGCGACCAGCCGGCCTTCGACCACGAACTGGATGCTCCGGCGAGGACCCGATGCCCTGCGTTCGCCAGCGAGCGCACGCTGGCCACGGCCTGATTCTGATTGCCATCGAGCACCAGAATTCTCACGGCTGCACCGGGACCACCGCGCTGGGCGCTGCCTCCCGGCCGGAGCGAAAGCCGCCTGCGGCATCGCGAAGCACGTCGGCAAAGCGCCGGGCGATCTGCGACCAGTCATAACGCGCCGCCAACGCAGCGGCATTTTGTTCGCAACTGCGGCGCAGTGCGGGATCGCGCAGAAATTGCAGGATGCCGGCCGCAAACGATTGGGCATCGTCGGCGATCACCAGGTCGCGGCCGTGAGTCACGTCGAGACCCTCCGCACCGATGGAAGTGGAAACCATCGCCTTGGCCATGGCCATCGCTTCGAAGATCTTGAGCCGCGTTCCGCCCCCAATGCGCAGGGGCACGATCACTACCGTCGCCGCGCGCAAATGGTTGGCGACTGACGGCACAGTTCCGGTCACTTCGACCGTAGCCGAGGCCAGGCGTTGTACGCGCGGGTGCGGAGTGCGTCCGACAATCTGGAACCGCGCATCGGGATACTCGGCCAGGACGAGCGGCCAGATTTGGTGGCAGAAATATTCCATCGCATCGATGTTGGGCTCCCAGTCCATGGAGCCGGTAAAAACGATCAGCGGAGGATTTCCAGAAACCGAAGGCGCGGCCTGATACTGCTCCGTGTCTACGCCGGTCGGGACCACGGTGATGGGGCAGCCTGAAACGGGAGAGGCCGAGGATGATGACAACGTCAGCATCGCGTCGCGGTCATGCGCCGAAACCGCGATCACATGCTGAAATCTTCGCAACGCGCGGCATTCGTACGCCGACATCTTGCGAGCCTCGATGCCGTAGGCGAGTTTGCGCAAGGCAGATTTTTCCGTCTGCGCCATTCGCTGCCACAACATGGTCTCGACATTATGTTGAAACAGAACGACCGGCGCGGGGGGATTGTCGGGAAAATTCAGCGACGCCGAGAGGAAGTCGCAGACTGCCACGTCCAGGCTACGATCGCTAAGGCGCTCTGCGACCTCCTGGCGAACTTGCGGGTGTGCGAACTTCTTTACTGCATACGGAGCGGCGGAGGGCAAGCGCAGAATGTAGTCCAGTGACTGGGCCAAGGTTCCGTCTGGCGCAGCGGTGTAGATGGTGTGGGCTCCTGGCAAACGCTGGGCGACGGCAGCCTCATACTCCGGATCACGACGCCCGCCATAATAAGAGAGCAGCGTGACCTCATGCTCCCGTGCCAGGTGTCGCAGGATGTTAAACGAACGGATCTTGCCCCCGGTATCGACCGGCAACAACTTTCCTGCTTTGACCCAGAGTATTTTCATTATTCAGAAGCCCCGTTCGGGGGCTCAGTTCACCGCGTTCCGGTTCAGGGGCCTACCAGCACAAGCCCTCGTAGGAAGCACTCGCCGAAGGACGCCGGGACTTTTCGAGATTCACCAGATCCACCACGAATTGATCGGGGCGAAGGTTAGAGTCGAGAATCTTGCGGTCAATTCCGCGAGTGCCGATGACCACCACCTCCGCCTGGCTGACCACTTGCTCCAGACTCGAGGAGAGCAGCGAGCCGATGTGGGGGATCACGGTTTCGATGTACTGGCGGTTGGAGCCGATGAGGCGTCCCAAAGAAACGTTGTCATCCCAAATCTGTAGCTTGCAGCCCTCGCCGATCAACCGCTTCACCAGTTGCACCTGTGGACTCTCGCGGAGATCGTCGGTGGCCGCCTTGAAACTCAGGCCGAGCACGGCAACATTTTTTTTGCCGGTGCTCAGCACGATCTCGATCGCACGATCGAGGTGAGCGTCGTTGCTGAGGAGAATCGACTCAAAAAGCGGCAAGACGAGGTCAAGTTCTTTGGCGCGATAATTCAGAGCGCGCACATCTTTGGGCAGGCAGGATCCGCCGAACGCGAATCCGGGTTTCAAATAGGTGGAGGAAATGTTCAGCTTGGTGTCGGCAGTGAAAATCTCGATCACCGCTTCGGCGTCGACTTTCAATTCCTTCGCCAGGGTGCCGACTTCGTTGGCGAACGAAACTTTCACGGCGTGCCAGGCATTGCAAACGTATTTCGCCATCTCGGCCGAGCGAAATGAGGTCTCGAAAACTTTGCCGGGCACCCAGGCGTAGAGATCGCGCAGAATCTTGCTATGCGCGGGATCGGCCGCTCCGAGGATGGTGATGGACGGCTCGAGAAAATCGGCGACCGCCGTCCCTTCGCGCATGAATTCAGGATTCACACACACGCCGAAGTCGCGTCCCATTTTCTTTCCGCTGGCTTTTTCGAGGGTAGGAACGACGATAGTTTCGGCCGTGCCCGGCAGCACCGTGCTGCGCAGCACCACCAGATGGAACGAGTTTTTCTTGCGCAGCGCTTCGCCGATCTCCTGGCAGACGGGGCCGATGTGGCCGAGATCGAGCTTGCCGTTGCGCAGGCTGGGGGTGCCCACGCAAAGAAACGAGATTTCTGTCTCGAGGACCGCCTTCTGCGACTCGCTAGTGGCATGCAACCGTCCGGCCTTCTGCGACTCGGCAATCAGGTCGGCCACTCCGGGCTCAACGATGGGACTGCGTCCGCTGGCAAGAGCCTCCACTTTGGCGGCGCTGAGATCGACTCCTATAACCCGGTTCCCCTGATGCGCCAGACAAGCCGCGGTGACCGTCCCTACGTACCCCAAACCAAAAATGCTGATCCCCCGGCTCATGCGCAGTCCTTGCCCTCCCCTGATCGAGTGGCGACGTTCTAAGATCGTCCACCTAAGATATAGTCCAACTAAGATCGCCCACCTAAGATAGCCGACTGCGCCGGATGCGGCAAACCGGGTGAGACTTCGACCGTCCACATCGGTCCATGTATTTACTTAAATTATTGTTGCACAATCACTTATGTTAATGTCCGATGGTCATGTTCGACCCCGCGCTCAGGCGCGAGACCACGGCTGACAAACCAGACTCTGGTGCCTGTGCAGTAGGCAGAATTGTCGCTAGTATGAAGGAGCATGGATTCGCCCAACCAACCCTGCCCGGAGTTGTTGACCGTGGAGAACCGGCCACCGGCGCCCCAGGGCCATTCCTCTGAGGCGGGCTCACCCGTGGCGCGGCGGAAAGTTTTCTTCCTGTTGGATTCCTTGAATGTTGGTGGTACCGAGACGCAGGCCGTGGAACTCGCCACCCGGCTCGACGTCGAGCGCTACGATGTGACCCTCGGTTGCCTGCGCGCGCGCGGCCCGCTGCTCGAGAAATTGGCGGGCACGGCGGTCTCGGTGCGCGAGTTCTATCCCAAAGGCGGGATGGATTCGATCCAGGGGATGTATCAGATGTTGCGCATGGCGATTTTTCTGCGCCGGGGCGGTTTCAAGATCGTTCACGCTCACGATCTTTACGCAAATCTACTGGGCGTTCCGGCTGCGGTGATCGCGAGGGTTCCTGTGATCATCTCCAGCCAGCGTGATTTGGCTCATCTCGATTTGTACAAGACTCGGCGCCGCGTATGGCTTCGCCGTTTGCAGAATCTTTCTACCGCGGTTCTGACCAATGCAAGTGCGGTGCGGGAAGCCGTGCTGGCGGAGAACCACTTTGCTCCGCAAAAAGTTCGTGTGATTTACAACGGCGTGGACCTGGAAAAATTCAACCGCGGCTCGCGCGATCGGGAGTGGCTCACAGCCGGGAGGACACTAGAGCGCAGCTGTTCACAGGAAAAAGAAAAGTGGATTGTGCTGGTCGGAAACATGCTCACCGATGTCAAAGGCCATCCCTGGCTGATTGCGGCCGCGGCGGCGATCGTGCGCGAATTTCCCGAAACCCGTTTCGTGCTCGTGGGCGACGGAGAAAAGAGAAAGGATTTCGAGCGGCAGGTTGCGGAACTGCGCCTGGATCGGCACTTTCTGTTCCTCGGGCGCCGCGACGACGTTCCTCGCATTCTCGCCTGTTGCGATATTGGCGTTCTGCCCTCTCGGGCCGAGGGTCTCCCCAACGCGATTTTAGAATATCTGGCGGCGGGCTTGCCCACAGTCGCGACACGAGTGGGAGGCAACGCCGAGATTCTTCAGGATGCAAAGACCGGGTTGTTGGTGCCGCCAGAAGATTCCGCAGCGCTGGCGGAGGCGGTCCTACATTTGTTGCGCGACCCGGAATTTGCCGCTCGCCTGGGAAAGAATGGGCGCGAGTACGTGGCCTCTGAATTCAGCGTTCAGCGCATGGTTGCAAACACTGACCAGCTCTACACCGAACTGCTGCGCGCGCGGGGTGTGGAGTGAGTTCCCCCCTGGCGGGTTGGAGGCGGGTTTACCGGCGCGTGCTGGCCATGGACCGCGCGGAAATTGCCGACCGCCTTCGCCAGCAAACGACCACCCGCCTCGACCTGCTGCGCTTCAAGGCTGGCGCCGACTTCGCGCCGAAAATGCAGTCCGCTGCCTCGAGGACACAGCCTCGATTTTTCTTCTCTCCAGAGCAGGTTGCCGGGTTGTGCGCAAAACTTCGCCAGCTTTTTCCCGAACAAGCCGATCAGATCGTCGAGCGTGCCGAGCGAGTCTGCGAGCATCGCTTCGACCTGCTGGGTTATGACGCCATCGACTACGGACTGGAGATCGACTGGCATTGCGACCGCGTTCACGGAAAGCGTGCACCGAGAAAACCGTGGTTTCGCATGAAGTACCTCGATTTTGCCGAAGTGGGTGACAGCAAAGTCACGTGGGAACTCAACCGGCACCAGCATCTGGTTACGCTGGCGAAAGCGTTCCGCTTGACCGGCGACCAGAAATTCTCTGCGGAGCTGTTCCGCCAGTGGGAGCACTGGCATGCGGAGAATCCGTATCCCATGGGCATCAACTGGGCGAGCAGCCTGGAAGTTGCTTTTCGCAGCCTTTCGTGGCTCTGGGTTTATTTTCTAATGGGGGATTCGCCCGGCATGCCGGCAGGGTTTCGATCTGCATGGCTTCGCGCCTTGGCAGTTGCTGGACGGCACATTGACTGCTATCTATCTACTTATTTCTCGCCCAACACACATCTGCTGGGAGAAGCCGTGGCGCTGTTTTTCATCGGCACGCTATGTCCGGAAATTCCTTCGGCGCGGCGCTGGCAGCAGCGCGGATGGCAGATTGTGCAACAGGAGGCAGAGCGGCAGGTGCAATCTGACGGCCTGCATTTCGAGCAGTCGCTCTATTACCACGTCTACGCTCTGGATTTTTTCTTACACTCTGCTGTGCTCGCATCCGTGAACCAGATCCCAACTCCTGCGCAATATGATCGGACGCTGGAACGAATGCTGGAAGCTCTGTCGGTTCTGGCTCGCGAAAAAACTGTGCCCCAGTTCGGCGACGATGATGGTGGGCGCTTGTTTGATGCTTCGCGAAATCGCACGCAGCATCTGCTCGATCCACTGGCGATGGGTGCCGTCCTGTTTGGACGGGGAGACTTCAAGAGCATTGCCGGAAGCCCGCGCGAGGAGACGCTCTGGTTGCTGGGCGAGGCCGGCCTCGAAGAGTTCAGCCGGCTCCCGGCGATCGCCCCGAAGCGCAACTCAATTGCATTGCAGGCCAGCGGTCTGTATGCGATGAGCGGTGATGTTGGTCGGCAGTTGGTCATCGATGCAGGCCCGCAAGGCGCGCACTCCGCGGGCCACGGCCATGCGGATGCCCTTAGCCTGACGGCCAGCAGCGGCGGCGTGGATCTGCTGATCGATTCAGGGACGTTCGAATATGTTGGAGCCGGCGATGAACGTGATCGCTTCCGCGGTACTCGCGCTCACAACACGGTATCCGTAGCCGGCCAGGATCAGGCCGAGCCGAGAGGCCCGTTCAGTTGGGGCAGGCTGCCCAAGGTCGAGGCGGAAGGATGGATTGTCGGACAGACTTTCGATCTTTTTGCGGGCAGCCATGACGGCTACTCGCGGTTGCCGAATGCTGTTATCCACCGACGCTTCGTGTTCTCGCTCAAGTCCGGCTTCTGGCTGGTGCGAGACCAGGCTCTTGGATTCGGAGAGTATCCACTGGATCTCTACTGGCATCTTGCGCCTGGGCTGAAAGCAGTCGGCGGTCAAGGGCACATGTTTCTCAGTGACGGCCATGGCTTGCGGTTCGTGACTGTCAATGGCAACGGCTGGACGGAAAGGGTTGAAGAGCATCCCAATTCGCCGGCGTACGGCAAGAAGGAAAATCACAGCGTCGTGCACTTCACCACCAGCGCGCACCTTCCCGCCGAGTTCGTAACGTTGCTGATCCCATCGATGACCGCGGCCTCCACGGTACTGCGTGATGTTTCGCATTCGGAACACAGCCTCACTCGGATTGTCGCGCCCGCTTCCATGCCCGCAGTTGGATACTGCTGCAAAACCGAGCGGGACGAGCACCACATCATTTTCGGCGCGGGCAAGCCCTGGAAGCTCGAGCGGTGGAGCAGTGACGCCGAGTTTCTCTATTGGGGGCAAATTGGCGACTCGCCCACGCAGACACTTATTTGCTGCAACGCAACTTATGTGGAATGGACGGAGCGGCCGGTTGTGACGGCCAAGCGCACCGTCCTGCGCTGCGAGATCATCGGAAGCGCCAATCAATTCGACGTAGTATCCTCCGATTCGGAGGCGATTGTGGTTGGCCGGGAAGGCTGGAGAATGTTGCTTGAGAAAAGTAGTCTGCAACCTGCGGGCAAGTTTACGGAAGAAAAAAGCTGACCTATGTGCGGAATTTGTGGAATCTTCTTTTCCGATCGCGACTGGCATGTGAAGGGCGACGTGTTGGCGGACATGAACCGCCGGATCGTGCATCGCGGGCCTGACGACGAGGGTTTCTTCATCGAAGAAAATGTCGGCCTGGCCATGCGCCGGCTGAGCATCATCGACGTCAAGAGCGGCCACCAACCGCTGGCCAACGAAAATCATGACGTCTGGATCGTTTTCAACGGCGAAATCTACAATCACGCGGAACTGCGGGCCACGCTGGAGGCCAAGGGACATCGCTATCGCACGCGCAGCGATACTGAAACCATCGTCCATCTTTATGAGGAATACGGCCGCGATTGCGTGAAGCACCTGCGCGGCATGTTTGCGTTTGTGATCTGGGATCGCCGCAAGCGCTCGCTCTTCGCGGCCCGCGACCGGCTGGGGATCAAGCCTTTCTATTACCGCTTTGACGGCAAGTCGTTTCTCTTCGGGTCAGAAATCAAAACGATTCTGGCCTACCCTGACGTGGCCGCGGAATTCAATCGCGGCACGCTCGCGGAATATCTGACGTTCGGGTACATCACCGGGCCGGAGACGATGTTCGCGGGAATCCGCAAGCTGATGCCGGGACACACTCTGGAACTTTCCGAGCATGGTGAACCACGCATCGAGCGTTACTGGGATTTCACCGCCGAAGTAGATCGCGAGCCGCAATCGCACGAGTACTACGTGAAGACCTACCGGGAATTGCTTGAGAGCGCAGTCGAATCGCATTTGATGAGCGATGTGCCGCTGGGCGTGTTTCTGAGCGGGGGCCTCGATTCGAGCGCGGTCGCGGCCCTGACCACGAAAATTCGCGGGGATCAGATTCAAACCTTCGCCGTCGGATATGGTGAAGGCGAAGAAGAGTTCAGCGAACTTCCCTACGCGCGGCAAGTGGCCAAACACATTGGATCGGACCACCACGAAGTCCGGCTAAGCCGCAAGGAGTTTTTCTCTAGTTTGCCGAGGCTCATCTGGCACGAAGACGAACCGGTCGTGTGGCCGTCGAGCGTATCGCTCTATTACGTGGCCCGGCTGGCGCGCGAACGCGTGACCGTGGTGCTCACGGGCGAGGGCAGCGACGAGACTCTCGCGGGCTACACCCGGTACGCCTGGACGCTGGTAAATTCGAAAATGGATCGCACCTACCGCGCCCTGGTGCCCGCTTTCCTGCGTCGAGCCTTGCATGCCGGGATTAGCTCTGCACCCCTGTCCGCCAGCCTGCACCGCAAATTCGAACACACGTTCCTGATGCGCGATGGCGAGGACTGGCCGTCGTTCTATTTCGACAATTTCTATTCCGCGTTTTCAGCCAGCGAATTTTCCGAGCTGCTGACGCCGGCAGCTCTTGCGAGTGCGGGGCAGGCTTATGCCGGGTCGATGGGCGCCTGGGATCAGTCGCGCGGCGATCTGCTCCATCGGCTACTGTATGCCGACATCAACAGCTATCTGATCGAACTGCTCATGAAGCAGGATCAGATGAGCATGGCCGCTTCAATCGAGAGCCGGGTTCCGTTTCTCGATCATCCGCTGGTGGAGTTCACCGCGCGCATTCCTGCCAGCCACGAGATCAAAGGCATGGCGGGAAAGTATATTCTCAAGGAAGCGGTCGCCGACTTGCTGCCCGAATCGATTGTTTACCGCAAGAAGATGGGATTTCCCACGCCGTGGGCTTACTGGCTGGCGGGCCCGCAACTGGAGGAGATTGAGCGACTGCTATCGGAGCCGCGCAGCCAGGCGAGAGGCCTGTTCCAGCGCAAAGCGATCCAGCGCATTTTCGATGAGCATCGCGCGGGACATCGCGACCACGGCAATCGCATCTGGCGTCTTCTGAATCTCGAATTGTGGCAGAGAGTGTTTCTGGATGGCGAGATCGATCCGGCTGTGATCTCCGCGCAAACCGACGCCGCGGTGAGATAGTGAACTCGATAGTCGCACCACCGCCGTCAATCATGAACCACTAATTATTTCGAAGATCATTCTCGAATGTAGATGCTTAGAGAAATAAAGCTCGGCGCCCTTGGCCTGCTCCGCGGCGCAGGGACGTTCCATCTCGTGGCCAATAGCCGGTGGCGCCGGGAGCGCTTGCTCATCCTGTGCTATCACGGAATCTCGCTCGATGACGAGCACCAGTGGCGGCCGCAACTCTACATGCCTGCGGGCTTGCTCGAACAGCGGTTGGAAACGCTGCGCGCGATGCGTTGTTCCGTGCTGCCGCTGGGCGAAGCCCTCACCCGCCTGCGTTCCCGCGACCTGCCGCCGCGCAGTGTCGCGATCACCTTCGACGATGGCACTTACGATTTTTACAAGCAGGCTTTTCCGCTGCTAAGAAAGTACGAGTATCCCGTTACTGTTTATCAGACCACATACTATACCGATCACGAGATGCCAATTTTCAACCTGACCTGCTCCTACATGCTGTGGAAGCGGAGGGGCGAGCGGTTAAGCGGGGCGCAAGAACTGGGTCTCTCCGAACCGGTCGATCTGAGCACCGAGCTGGGACGGCACCGCATCGTCCGTACTCTGATCGATCGATCTGATACGGAGAATCTGACTGGCCTGCAGAAGAATGAAATCGCACATCGATTAGCGGACGGTCTCGGAATCGATTACTCGGCGTTTGCCGGCAAGCGCATGCTGCAGCTAATGAATGCGAAGGAAGTGGCGGAGGTGGCAAAGAACGGCGTGGATGTGCAGCTGCATACTCATCGCCACAGAACGCCCGAAGACGAAGTTTTATTCCGTCGCGAGATCACCGAGAACCGAGAGAGAATTCGCGCATTGACGGGAAGGGAAGCGAGCCATTTCTGTTATCCGAGCGGCGTGTACCGGCAGGAATTTATCGCATGGTTGAAGAAGGATGATGTCCTCTCGGCCACGACCTGTGACGCTGGTCTTGCGGGCCGCGATGATAATCCATTCTTACTTCCCCGATTCGTGGACACCACGGGGCGCAGCCAGACGGAGTTTGAAAGCTGGCTCAGCGGCGTTGGCTCGCTGGTTGCGGTGCGGAAGGCGGCATCGCAAAGGTACATCGTTCCTGCGGATTGAGGGTCGCGCTAACCGCGGCTGGGGTTCGCGGTGGGCGCCGGCAGATGAGCCTGTAGAGCTGAAAGCAGCTCCTCCCGCAGAAACGGACCGCAAGCCATCAGACCGGTCAGAAGCGGGTTGCGATTGTTACAGCGGAGAGGCGTATTGTCGAGCGTGGCGACGAATCCTCCCGCGCTTTCCACGAGCGCAGCGCCGGCGGCGACGTCCCACTCGTTTTTCGGCGTCAACGTGAATGTGACATCGGCGCGCCCGGCGGCCACCAGGCCAAGCTTGTACGCCACCGAGCCCATAGGGCGAATCTGGTAATCGCCGCTCTGAAATTGCTGCCACTCGCCGCGGTTGACTTCGCTGCGGCTGGCCAGAATCAACGAGCCGGGCAGTGTGGTCCGCTGGCTGGCGCGCGCGGGCTCGCCGTTGTAGAGCACTCCGGAATCAATGGAGCCGATGACGGTTTCATTGGTGGCGGGATTGCAAATACCTCCTGCGACCGGCCGGCCGTTCTCGACGAATCCGATGGAAACGCAGAATTCTGGAATGCCGGCTACGAACTCGCGGGTTCCGTCGAGCGGATCGACCACCCAGACGCGGTTCTTGCCGAGGCGCGCAAAGTCATCCACAGTTTCTTCCGAGAGCCAGCCTTCGCCATCGCGCAGCAGGTTCTGGCGAAGCACAGCGTCGACGGCACGGTCGGCCTCGGTCACGGGATCATGTCCGATCTTGTATTCGGTCGCAATGGCGCCGGGTGTAAAGCGGGTGAAGACGGCGCGGGCAGCCTCCAACGCGGCTGCGATGCGCTGCACGATATCGGCGTAAGAAGAAGTCATATTTTTGGAATTATGTTGACCGAATTAGGTTCGAAAGAAATCAGGCCCACAACATGCGGGCTCCGGTAATCAACAGCAAGGCGCAGAGAATCCGGCGCAGCCAGAGCATGGGGACGCGCGTGGCCAAATGCGATCCGAGCAGGCCGCCGGGGATTGAACCGATGAGTAGCGCAACGACCAGCCTGGAATCTACGTGGCCCGCCTTGAATTGAAGCCAACCCGTCACGCCGAAGAGCACGACCGCATGCACCACATCAGTTCCGACATTGATTTTGGGAGGAAAACTGTAGAACAAGAGTAGCAGCATCATGATGATGCTGCCCGAACCGACCGAGGTTAGGCCTACGATGAAACCGACAGTGAGGCCGATGATCGCCATCCCCGCAAAACCCTTCATGGACGGAGCACGATTGGCGATTCGCTCTTCGATTCGCCTCTGGAGAAGCAGCAGCGTAGGAATCACCAGCAGCAGCACGCCTACTGCCGTCTTGATAAAGGTGTTCACTCCGTTTCCATAGAGGAGATGGATGTAGATCAGGAGCTTGACTCCGGCGAAGGCGCCGGGAATGCTTCCCAGCGCCAACGCGAGGACAACCTTCCGGCGGACCGTTCCATTTTTCAGGTGGAGCAGTCCGGCTGGGATTTTGGTAAAGAATTGAAATAGCGCGTCGGAACCGACTGCCACGATCGGAGAGTAACCCAAGCCGAAGATCAGAACCGGGAGCATGAGAACGCCGCCCCCCACCCCGGTCATGCCGATGAGGACGCCCACAACAAATCCAGCCAGGATTTTGGCTGCTATTACAGGCATCATGATCGATTCCCCTTTCTTTACTCTCCAGCCCTACTCTCCAACCTTGTTGACGCCGATGAAGCCTTCCCGCTCCAGGTGCAGAATGATTTCCTGCGCGGCTTCCTCGGCGGACAATTCACCGGTGTTGATGGTTACGTCGGCATCGGTCGGAGCTTCGTAGGGATCAGAAATCCCGGTGAATTCCTTTAAGATGCCGGCGCGCGCCTTGGCATACAGACCCTTGCGGTCGCGCTGCTCGCAGACTTCGACCGTGGTGGCGATGTGGACCAGGATGAAGCCGCCGTAGGGATCGATCAGCTGCCGCACATGTTTGCGGGTCGCGTCATAGGGAGCGATGGGCGCGCAAATCGCGATGCCGCCGTTCTTGGTGATTTCGGAAGCGACATAGCCGATGCGGCGAATGTTGATGTCGCGATGTTCTTTCGAGAACCCGAGTTCCGACGAAAGATGCTTGCGCACCAGGTCGCCGTCGAGCAACGTGACCGGACGTCCGCCGACTTCCAGGAACTTCGTCATCAGCACGTTGGCGATGGTCGATTTGCCCGAACCCGAGAGTCCGGTGAAGAAGATGGTTACACCCTGCTTGGCGCGTGGCGGAAAGCTCCGCCGCAGTTCCTGAACGACCTCCGGGTACGTGAACCACGCGGGAATGTCGCGGCCTTCATTCAGACGATCGCGCAGCTCGGTGCCGGAAATATTCAGAACCTTGTCGCCTTTTTTTACTTCATCGTCAGGAACGTAGCGGTCTTCATCCTCGAGGTACACCATCATGCTGAAAGGCACCATGGTGACGCCGATGTCGGCCTCGTGCTTCTTGAAGACTTCCTGGGCTTCGTAGGGCCCGTAGAACGGCTTGCCGTCGCCAGCAGTGTCTTTGCCCGGTCCGGCATGATCGCGGCCCACGATGAGATGAGTGCAGCCGTGGTTCTTGCGAATCAGGGCGTGCCAGATGGCCTCGCGCGGTCCGCCCATGCGCATGGCGAGAGGCAGCAGCGACAGCTTTTGCGTTCCCTGCGGATACTTCGAGCTGAGCAATTGATAGCAGCGCACGCGGGTGTAGTAGTCCACGTCTCCAGGCTTCGTCATTCCGACGACAGGATGGATCAAAAGGTTGGCTTCAACTTGCTTGGCCGCGCGGAAAGTGAGTTCGACGTGAGCGCGATGCATCGGGTTGCGGGTCTGGAACGCAACTACGCGCCGCCATCCCAGCCTCGCGAACTCAGCGCGCAATTCCGCAGGAGTGAAACGGAGCGTGCGGAAGTCATAATGCGATGGACCCTGAAGTCCCTCAATGCGCCCGCCAACGTACCATGGGTTCGCCTTGTTCATGGTGTAATCGGCGCCGGGATGAGCCTTGCTGGTGCTGTTGAATACTGCCTTGGCTTCGGCCGTCCGGTCGGGCTGCCAGACTTCCTCGACATGCAAAACCGCCAGCATGACGCCTTCGGCATCGCGCAGGGCAACTTTGCTGGTGCCCGGCGTGAGTTTCTTGGCAAATTCTTCAGTCACGTCGAGAGTAATGGGCATGGGCCAGAGAACTCCGCTGGCCAGGCGCATATTGTGACAAACGCCTTCGTAGTCGGCTTTGGTCATAAAGCCGCGCAGAGGAGAGAAGCCTCCGCTCATGAGCAGTTCGAGGTCGCAAACTTGACGTGCAGTCAGGTCCCAGGATGGCCACTCGCGCGAGTGAGCCTTCAGTTCTGCAGCTTTTTCTGATGGGGTAAGAAGATTGACAAGTTCGCCGCCGTGCGGTGCGATCAAATGACTGGTCGAAGCAGACAAGTGCGTGAACCTCCAAGGTTCGTTGATTTTGGATTTACTGCCTGCAAAATTTAAGTCTCACAGAAGGAATCAATGAAGACTTCCGGACTGCTAATTCGGGGGGAACACAGGAACAGACTACAAATTTGTTGCGGGCCAATGACCCTGATTAGCCATAGTGTACACCACTAAGATTGCACAACCAGTGAGCGCAAGTGCCGTGCCGGAAGGCTTTTCGCTATTGTACTGTAAATTGATAAGGATATAGGGAAAAGGTTCAGGTTTTCTCTGTAACTCGGTATTACTCCTGTGCTGGTGTGCAAATCGTTGCGCAGAATGGAGAATAATTTCTGCTCCGCAGCGGATTGTGCGCAAGATCTTGCAGTGTCCCGGTACGTCGAGAACCGACTCGGACTGAGTATGTGAACAATTTTCGTGGAGCGCCGGAAGCCCCCGTTCGGGGCGGCGCCCGGCGGACGAGGGTGTCCTCCGCTCCAGGAGCGCTCGGCGAGAGCCGGTGTCGGTTAAACTGCAAACAGGTCCGGCAAAAGGCATTCGCGGCGTATGCAATGAGAGACTTGACCAAAAAAGCGATTCTTGCCAGCGGCGCGTTGCGGCTCGCTGGAGATTTGCATGGGCCCGCTGCGGCAATTCTGATGTACCACTCAGTCCTGTCCGATCCCAAGCGGCAGGCCGATACTCTCGGTGGCATCATCCACTCGGAAGTCGCATTTCGCGGCCAGATGGAACTGCTCGCGCGTGAGTTTCATCCCCTGAGTCTCGACGAGATTGTCAAACGTTTTCATGCCGGCGAAGATTTGCCCAAGCGTTCTGTGGTCGTCACCTTCGACGACGGCTACGCTGACAACTATGAAGTCGCGATGCCCATTCTCGATCAGTTCGGCATTCCGGCTCTGTTCTATGCGACGATGGACTGCGTCGAAAACAAAAGGCTGCCATGGCCCAGCCGTTTGCGATTTGCGTTTCGCAACACAAAGCTGACCGCGTGGACTGATTCGCGCTCCAAGTCTTGGAACCTCAGGGATCCCATTCATCGCGAACAGGCATATCTGGCGGCTTGCGACGCCTGCTGTCAACTCAGCGGTGCGGTGCAGGAAGAGTTCGTCAAGCGCGTCGAGCAGGAGTCGCAGAGTTGTCTGCCCGTCGAATCAGGCGCGCTCATGATGACCTACGAGCAGTTGCGCGGGCTGACGCTTCATGGACACGTTGTCGGTTCCCATACCATGACACATCCGAATATGGCGCAACTGAAGCCCGAGGAAGCCTACCGCGAGCTCGCAGAGTCCAAGCACCGGCTGGAGCTACAGCTGAGCATGCCGATTAAACATTTCTCTTATCCTTGTCCAGCGCTTTCCCCGCATTGGAGCGAGCAGACCGTTGAGCAGAGCCGCGCCCTGGGCTACGAGACTGCAGTTACCACCGACAGCGGGTTGACGCGACGGGCCGATAGTCTGCTCTGTCTGAAACGCCTGCGTCCCACCAAAACGCAGCCCGGCCTGCGCTGGAACCTCGAAAGCGCTTTTGCGGGGCGAGCGGTTTAATTAGACTGAAACCGGATCAGCCGCAAATCGGCAGGGATAGAAGACTGGCAAGGATAGAAGATTGGCAAGAATATTGGTTTTAGACGGGCACAGCGCAGCCGCATTGGCGGTGACGCGGTCCGCCGGACGGGCCGGGCACTGGGTCGCAGTCGGCGCCAACCAGGGCATTTTCGCCACGGCACAACTCTCGCGATATTGCAGCACGGCATTTAACTACCCCATATCCACCAGCGCCGCCGCTGCTTTTGTGGACTCAGTGCTCGATTTCGTGCGCGTCCATGCTGTCGAACTCATTATTCCCGTCACCGATTGGACGCTGGGCCCACTCTCGGCGCAGCGTGAAAAGTTTTCCGGAGTCTGCCGGATTGCGATGCCGTCGCGCGAAGCGCTTGAGTTTGCGTCCGATAAATATCACACGATCCAAGTGGCCGAAAGGATCGGGATCAGCGTTCCGAAAACTGTGCTAGTCAAGTCAATTGAAGACCTGCCACGGCATCAGGACGGCAAATTTCCCGTGGTTGTGAAGGATCGCTTCTCTGTGCGCTGGGCCAACGACAAAGCTGTATTTGGATCGGTGGCCTACGCTTATTCGGCCGCTGAACTGGAGAAGAAAGTGGCAGAGCGCGTGGCGATCGCGGGCGATGTTCTGGTCCAGGAATTTGCCTCGGGAGCAGGAATCGGTTTTTCGTGCTTTATGGCTGGGGGAGAAGCGTTTCTGCCGTTTCAGTGGCAGAGAGTCCGCGAAGTGGACCCGCGCGGATCGGCCAGCAGCGCGAGAAAATCCGTCGCCCTGGATCGGTCTTTACTCTCGCGCAGTGTGCAGCTCATCCGGGAAATGGGCTTTGAGGGGATCGCGATGGTCGAATATAAGCGGGCCCGCGACGGCACCCTTATATTGATGGAGATCAATGGACGACCCTGGGGTTCGATCGGCCTGCCCATTGCCTGCGGAATCGACTACCCCCGGCATCTCATTCAATGGTGCCTCGATGGCACATTCCCACCAGAGAATATTTCCTATCGTGAGAACGTTATGTGCCGCCGAGTCATCGGTGAGTTGACACACCTCAGCAATCTTCGCGCGGGGCGTCCACAAAATTGGCCGGGGGCTTACCCGAACTTCTGGACCAGCCTGGTCACCATGGCCGTGCCCTGGTCTCCGGGCATGTGCTACGACGATGTGTGGCTATCGGACCTGCGGCCGGGAATTGCCGGAATTCGCCGCTGGTTCCAGACTCGTTTGAAAAGGAAAACTGGAAGCTAGGGCTGCACGGGCGAGAGAAGGAAGATCACGGTTCGGCGATCGCCTGCTCTTTCGGGGCCGGGGAAGATAAGACAGTTGAAGCCGTCAGGTTGTGCACGCAGGTTCGCAACTGCATCGCGCAGAACCGCGTCGTGTCCAGATCCCCGAGATAAGGGTCGGGAATTTCGCGGTATTGCCACGCACCCTCGGCATACGCGCTCAACATGAAAATCTTTTCCTTGAACTCTGGATACAGCGTCAGCAGCTCAGCTTTATTTTGAAAATCCATGGCGAGGACGCCGTCCGCTTGTTCCACCATCTCCCGCGTCAGCGGCTTGGCCCTGTGTTCCGCTAATGAAATGCTCAAATCTTCCGAAGCCTGCTGAGCCCACGGATGCGCCTCGCGACCGGCGGTGGCATGCAGGCCGGCAGACACGATGCGGACTGGTTGCTCGATTCCGGCCTCGCTCAACTCGCGCCTCATCAGAAATTCCGCCATGGCGCTGCGCATGATGTTGCCAAAGCAGACAAAAACAAACGACCGGGCGGAAGCTGGAACCAAGCGCTGCTGGGCCGTTCGCACTCCCAGCACGTCGAACAAACGCAGGCTGGCGTAAATCCGGCCGGCCCCGGGTCCAAGGCGGAGCACGATGCTGCGTTGCTTGAGCAAGAAATCCGGGATGAACTTCCGCAACACATCCTTCGACGCTGTCGTGATCGCGGGCGGAGTCTCCTTCGTCATGGCCGCCCTTGATGGGAAACCGTTTCGGAGACCGCGGCCCGAGTCGAAACCAAGTCGTATCCCAAGTTCTGCATCAGGGGTCCCCATGCCGATTCGATGGCCTCCACCGAATCGGGGGCAAGCTGTGTTTTCCATCCTCCCGACGTAGCCGAGCGAACGAAAGGTTTGTCGCTGCGCGTGCCCTTTGTGAGTACCCAGTTGCTGGCATCCTGTTTCTCGAGCGCCCGCATGTTTTCCGCAGAACTCAGCTCAATCGTCCGTCGCAACGTTTCCGGACTGGAATCGATTTTGCGAAAGCCACAGCGATTCAGGAACCCGACGACGCTGGCGAGCACGTCCGCCGTGTCGTGCTTCAGGTCCTCATAGCGCAGCAACAGAAACCCGGGATCGTCCTTGCGGACCGCCGTCCAGCTCAGCACATTGTCCCGCCAGGAACCGAACTTAGGATCAAACTCCCCCGCGATGAACCGGGGCACAAACTTGGCCATGGGATAGTCGTCGGGAATGTTTCGCGCCTTCACATTGTGGTGGTAGAACGAAACCGCCACATCGCGCGGATCGCGCATAATGTAGATGACCCGCGGATAATGCGGTTGAAAGCATTCATGACTCTTGAGCATGCGCGGCCGCGGCAACTGCCGCAGCAACCGGTCAGGATTGAAATAAATTTCCGGAATCCTGGACTCGATATTTGAAAACGTAACCGGATTATTCTGGTCGATCAAATTTCCCAGAAGAAATCGCGTCCAGGTGTTGCCAGATCGAGGGTAGGAAACCAGAAAGATGTCATCCGGAAAGACGGTGACCCCACGGCCCGCGATCTGCCGTGCAGTGAGCACACGCCCAGCCTGCACGAGCGCACCAACCAGCCTTTGCACGCTTCCTTGGGCCGTCGGCATTATTCCTCAGTCTCTTTACGATTTGAGTTCAGCATCTCGGTGTCCGCGCGTCGCCAGAAAGATTTTCTCACAGTCCATACGCTATCCATGGGCGGGGGAGATTACGGCTCGTCCTGATAGGTCCCGATCAACGCGACGCCCACTTCGTCCAGGGGTTGCTCGACCAGCGGCTTCTGGATTCGCCAGACCCGTCCCGTCCAGAAGGCCCAGGCCAGCCCGATTCCGTAGGGAATGAGGCTGATCAAAATTTGCAGGCCGACTTGCAGATAATTGCGCGCAAAAAACCAGTGCCGCATCGCCAGCAGCGTCGCAATCACAGGCAGGCACAGCAGAACTGGCAAAGTATAGGCTTCGGTCAAGAAAGTGACGACGCGGATCTTGAGCACCCTGCACAGATGGCGCGGCAAAAAAAACAGCGCCGTGCACGACAGTGGGATTGCCGTTCCGAGTGCGTCCCCTATTATGCCGAAGGGCCGGATCAGGAGAATACTCAGCACAATGTTTGCAATCCCTTCCATGCTCGTAACCCACGCCAGACTTTTGTGACGCGCCATGCCATACAGGATTCGCGAAGAGGCCGCCTGCGAAAGAATGCAGGTGAAGGGAAGCAACAGGATCACCATCACCGGATAAGAAGCAGTAACGTAGCGGGGCCCGACCCAGGCTGTGATCACCGATTTGCCCAGGATCACCAGCGTCGCGGTAATGGGCAGGACAATCAACGCGCAGGCGCGATTGCCCGCCACAAAAATTTTCCTCAACTGGTCCATGTCCCCCTTGGCATCCGAGTGTCCTGACATGGGGATAAAGAGCTGGGCGAGACCGCTCACCACCTCGCCGGTATAGTCTACGAGCCGGTCGCCATTCGAAAAAAAAGTTACTGCCGATACCGACAGAAACGTGGAAATGACGATTTCGTCGGTCTTGAAGCGGAGCTTGTAGGAGATCATCAGGATAAAGCTCACGCTGCTGTAGCGCGCGATCTCGGTCAGCGACTTCCGGTCGACATATCGCCAACCGAATTTCACAGGCAGCACGCGCAAGGCAATGACGGCGCGAACCGCTGAACTAAGGAACGGCAATACCACGGTGATGATTGCGACCGACAGCAGGCCGTATCCGCGATTCAAGGCAAGCACGATCAGCCCAGCCCGAAGCAGCCAGGCCACAAGATTCGTGGCATTGACCACGTAAAACCGACCCAGACCTTCGAGAACTCCGCCGAAAATGCCCGCGGTAAAACCGAGAGACACCGACGTACCTACAATCAGAAACAGCAGCCGCGCCGTGGGAATGAACTCGGCTGGCATTCGGAATAAGGCGCCCACGTGCGCGCTTACCGCCACAGTAACCACCATGGCGAGCGCTCCGATCCCGGTGTAGACAACGAGACTGGTGTTGATCAAACGCGACAGACCCTCAACATCATTCGTCGCTGTATACGTAGAGACGTAGCGAATAATCGAAGATCGAATTCCCAGATCGAAGAGTCCGTAATACCCGGTTACGGAAAAGACCAGAACCCAGGCTCCGTACTCAAGGTTTCCCAGGCGATGAAGAATGAAGGGCGACAGGAAAATGCCGATAAGGATGTTCACTCCCAGGCTGAACCAGCTGGAACTGACATTCTTAATGATTTCGCTTCTTCGCATTGCGCTGTGCTCTGAAACTATCGCTGGCCTGGCAGGTATCGGTTGCTCCAGTCATGAAGTCCTTGCATGAGTGAGGCAAGCTTGCGGGTCGCTCTGGGCGCAATCGCCAGTCCGACTAAGACCAGGCTCACCTTGGAGCGTCGAAGGTATGAGTTGGCTTCGGTGAAGGACGTCCGGGCCTGTTCGAATTCTTTCTGTTGCAGCTGGTGCTTTCCTTCATCCAGAAGATATTGGGCCCGGATTTCAACCGCCCGATTCTGAACCACTTCGCGATCGGTGGGCGAAAGCGGCAGGGTCTGCAATGTTTTTTCCAGAATTTTCCAGTATGCTTCACTCATCCGCGCGCGGGAAACGCTCAGAGAGCCCGGGCGGCCTCCATTCAATCTAGCCTGCACGTTACGGGTGTAAGCAATCTTGGCACCGTGGAAAGCGGCCCGCAGCCACATGTCGTAATCATCGCAGCGCGCCAGATTCTCGTCGAAAAGTCCCGCACGGACCAGCGCGCTCTTACGGGCAACCACGGTGGAAATCGAAATCTGGCAGCGTTCCACGACCAGGGCTTGAAAATCCGCGGGACCACGAGATGGACACAAGGTCATGAATTCGATTTGCCGCGTCGGATCGCCTACCCGAAGTCCGTTGGCGTAAACCAGGTCCAGAGCCGGATCCTGCTCGAAGAGTTGCATTTGGGCCGAAAGATGATCGGGGAGCCAGACATCGTCGGAGTCGAGAAAGGCTAGAAATTCGCCGCGGGCCCGCCCGATTGCCGTGTTTCGAGCTCCCGCGCAGCGCTTGTTTTCCTGACGAATGTAGACAATCTGGTCCGCGTGATTTTTCAGATAGGGCGCCAGAACCCGCTCCAGTTCTGGCGTATCGGGCGACCCATCGTTCACCAGGACGACTTCAAAGTCCTGAAAGGTCTGTTGAAAGACCGAGTCCAGCGACCCCGCGATTAAAGTCGCGGTATTGTACGAAGGCATGATGATGCTGACGAGAGGCGTCCAGTTCGATGATTGTGGCTGCATAGTCGGTTCGGTTACGAACTGTAGAGTACGGTCTCTTTCTCTCCCGCCAGGATGTGATTTGCCGCCTCCACTCCCATCATGACGGAGTGATCCATGTTGCCAATTTCGTAGCGCCAGGCCCCGAAGCGGCCGCGCGAGTAAATCCCTTTTTCCATCATTGCCGGTTGAAGAACGGAGAGTCCTCGGTCACGGTTGATCGTCGGAATCGGATAGGAGTAGGGCACGCAACGATGATAGCGGGAGACGATGCGCTTTAGATCGCCCTGTTCGAGCATGCCCGATCGAACTAACCCAGCGAGGATCTGGTCGGTGACCTTCGCCGCATCGGGCGACTCTCCAACTTGGTAAGACATTTCACACATCAGAGAGCTGTAACGCTCCGTATCTCCGCCGGGAACGTTGAACGCAGAGTAGTGTGAGAAATAGGTCGCGCGGTAGCAGGGCATTTCGGGGTCGGCAAAGTAGATCCAGCACTTGCCGGTTTCAATTTTCTTTTCGATCCCTAGTCCAATCACCATCAGGTTGTTGTGCCTGAGATCCCCGGCCGATTCGATTAGTTTGCTGTCCTTCGATGCCAGCATCCCGGTCAGCAGGTCGAGGGGGCCGGTGGAGATCAGCACGTCGTAAGTATCTCCCGTGCCGTCGGCGAACGATACGCGTCGTTGCCGGTCGTCGACTGCCGCGAGTTCCTTGCCAGTCTTTATTTTTTCCGGAAAGCGCTTCACCATCCGGCGATAAATCTCACCCGTCCCACCGTACTTCGGGAAGCGAAACTTGCTGTTCGGTCCCCAGCCGTTGTCGTCGCGCTCGTAAAGGACGTTTTCCAACAGGCGTCGAAAGTCCACCGTCGCTACTCTCTCGGCGATCCACGATTTCGACATTTGTTCCAGCGGCGTGGTCCACACTTTCGAGTTGTAGGGGAACATAAACTCTTCGGCAATTCCTTCGCCGAAGGTGGCCAGAGTCCAGTCTCGGAAGTTGGTTGACTCCTGCGCTTTGCCGCTTGCGGCCGCGCGCGCCGCGCCCAGCAGACAACTCACCTGCACCGCTTTGGGCAGATATCGCAGGTTGTTCTGGAAGGGGTAGGGAACCCACGAGTCCCCTTTCACGATCCAGCTTTCGCGAATTAAATGGTTTTCTTCCTTTCCCAGCATGTCATCGACGAGTTTGTCGAAGTAAGGGTAGTGCGAAAAAATAACGTGACCGCCCTCATCCCACACAAAGCCATGCTCGTCGACGTGCGAACAGGAATGGCCGCCGACGTAATCGGATTTTTCGTAGAGCGTCCAATCTTCATACCCGAGTTCGTGAAGCCGATAGGCTGCACCCAGTCCTGTTGGTCCGGCGCCGATGATGACAATTTTCTTTTTCATGATTTGAGAACGGGGACGACTTATTGAACCTCAATCGCTTCGGGGCA
Source organism: uncultured Acidobacteriota bacterium (assembly GCA_963755795.1). Lineage (GTDB taxonomy): Bacteria > Acidobacteriota > Terriglobia > Terriglobales > Acidobacteriaceae > Sulfotelmatobacter. The sequence continues at coordinate 119,612 of CAVWLI010000030.1, forward strand.
GTCTTTTTCAGGTGGCGCCTGGTGGGTGAGGGGATAGCCCACGAACGTCATGATCGGGCCCCAGGCGGATTCGATTTGGCGGGCGCACGAGTCAGGCAGCGAAGTCTTCCAGCCGCCGGCCTTGGCGGTGCGCACAAACGGGATGTCCCTGCGGCGATTCTTCGTCCCCACCCACTGATCTTCTTCCCGCTTCTCCAGTTCGCGCATCCGGTCGGCGGAACTCAATTCCACGGCACGCTGCAAGCGCGACGGCTCGGGATCGATCCCTAGAAACAGCGCGATCCGGTTCAGTTCCGACAGCGTGTCTTTAATCATGTCCTCGTACCGGAGCAGCAGAAATTCCTTCCGCTTTCCCCGGGTATAAATCCAGCTGGCGACGTTTTCTCCCCAGGTTCCCCAGTCCGCCGAGAGCAAGCGGCCGGAGACAAAGTCATCGACGTAGCGCTCGAGCGGGTAGCCATCTTCGATCTGCCGGTACTTCCTCTGAAAGTCGTAATAGGAAAGGGCAACATCCCGTGGATCGCGCACGATGTAGATCGTCTTGGGATAGCGGTGGTCGAAATACTGGTGCGTCTTGATAATCCGAGGCCGAGGCGTGTGCTTGAGCGCGCGGTTGGATTGCGAGGATGAGTCCGGAATCAGTTCCTCGATGTTCAGAAAGCTTACGTTGCGCTGCGGATAGACCAGGTTGGCAATCAGAAATCGCGTCCAGGTGTTGCCTGATCGCGGATAGGACACGAGAAAAGTGTCATCCCGGTAAACCCGGAAATTCCGGTCAGCCTTATCCCTGCCCAACAGGTATTTGGCTACGACTTTGATTCCGTAGATCATTTTTGGCGACGGGTTCCCAAGGGGGCATGAATTGGCGCAGAATTGCCCCAAATACTGATTCTACATTGCCAGCATTTACGGTAAGTTACAAGCACGCGCAGGGCCGTTGTCATCTCTTGGTAACATCCGCAACTTATTGATTTAGCTATGGTTATGTGAGGCTCAGGCAAGGCGGATCAGCAAAACTGGCAAAAGATTGAAGAGACAGTTCCCAGTCTTTTCCCTAGCAGGCTGCGGAAAAAGTACGCTGCGACTTAGATTCTCTCCATTGCTCTACGATTGGTGACTCAGGGAAGAGCTTTTGGCGGCTTCCGCCGGTAGCCAGAAGATTCTTTTGAACCCAGCGGACATGCCCCGGCTTTGGCTTAAGCCGCTTGAACTGCCAGCTTCCGCATGCGGAATAGGCTGTAGGCCGCTGTGAAATGCTCGTCCGAGAGCAAATTCCGCTCGCGTCCTTGCCTGAGCACAGCTTGGAAGAAGGACTCAGCAATGTCCCCATCGAGCAGACGCTCGCGGTTCTTGGTGAACACTGTCACATTCCAAATCGGGTCATCCATGTTCAACGGTTGTAGTCGAGCTGTCCCATTAACATTCGTTCGCTGCGCACCAAGTACAGCGCTTGCAGCAGGAGCGCTCGCAACAACTTTTCCGGCGCAATCGAGGGCCGTCCGGTCTTGGCGTACAGGCGGTTGAACCGAGGTTGCAACCGCTGTAGTGCTTCACCAGTCATGGCCCGCGGCGAACGCAGCGGACGGTCCTGCGGAACTCGCTGCTCGGGACTGATGTAACTGAACACGTCCAACTGCTGCTCGTCTTTTCTACGCATGCCTTCTTCTTATCAGGTTGTGTTGTGGAAACAAGAGAGTTTTTTGGCACTGGGCCAGCTTACTTCAGGGTTGAATATGCGTCTAAAACCAAGGAACCGCCGTCGCTCCATTCGTATCATCGTATGCATGCTGCTGATTCAGACTCTTATGCTCCCCACAGAGTCGAAGCCCCGTTGTACCGATTTCTTGCAGATGAGTCGATCAAATCGCGGGAACGGCCTTAACACTGGGGATTATGATTGAAAGAAAGGATTCCATGACTGAATTAAGCTTATGGCGCAACACGGGCATCTTCGGATTGGTAGCCACGCTCATCTCCCTGACGCAGTTACCGCTCTACTTTATCTACACGGGTGCGCCTCCGCAGTGGGATATCCTCACGCGCGTGATGGTGAGCATCGTCGGCAGCGCGATTTTAATCGTTTTTCTGACCGGCTTCCGGCTGGTCATTCGCCAGGCAGGTCGGGAAATGGAGTGGGCCTCTACTATTGCACTCGTCTCCGGGCTGATGTGGCTGACGTTCAGCTCCGTGGCCCAATCGATGGAAGCTGGAACTGCGATTGTGTCTAAGATTCCAATCGATCCGACGGTGGATGGTGTCCTCGCCCCAGGCCAATTTCTCATGTTTGGATCCATTGGCCGGCTTATGACGACCTTGTTTCTCTCCGCCTCGGGTTTCGCAATATTGCGCGGACGCCTCATGCCAGCCTGGCTTGGCTGGTTAGCCTGGATTATCGCTGTGGTCAACCTCGCGTTTGTTCCAGCCATGTTTTTCGGTCCCGACGCGGCTCAGTTTTACAGCGCAGTCGGGTGGGGCACGACGGCAACGGCTCCATGCCTCGTCCTATGCTGGATCCTCATAGTGAGCATCATCTTGATCAGAACACCCGCCAAGTCTGAGGCCTGACACCATACCTCGACCGCGATTCGCCAGGACTCTTTCCACGGACGCATTGGACCGAGTTTTTCCGCACCCTGCTAGTGCGGATCGGCGGCGACCTGTACCGGCGGCAGCGCCCGAAGCTCCTGGCCCAGGCGCGCGGTGAAGATTTTCGCTCCCTGCGCATTCAGGTGGAAACCGTCGCGGTAGAGATCGCGGGGAAATTCGCCCGGACGCGAAGGCACGAGAACGGGAACATTCAGGCTCGGCCCCAACTGCTGAATGTCGAGCGAGTAGTTTTCGCGCAACGCTGGAGGAAACAACATCACGATGCGTACTCCATATTTCTGGCCCAGCTCGGCGAGCTCCGGCAGTCGTTGTTGGGCGATTCCGACCAGCCTAGTACGGTCGTTGATGTGGGAGCCGTGATCGGCGATGCGGGACGCGAGTTCGCGGAAGTTCGGCACCATCAGAATCATCACACATTGCCGGATATAACCTTTGTCTCCCAGCCAGTTACTGAAGTGAGCGAAAAAATAAGTGCTGGCGGTGGTTCGGTCGAGATCCGCCTCGCGCACCACGCGTGGGAAATCGCGAATACTCATTTGCCGGTGAGCAAACGATTCATCCAGCGTGAACCCGGAAGCGAGCTGGCTGGGATCGAGCGTAACCACGACGACGCTGGGGTGTGCTCCTTGCTCCAGCAAGCGGCGCAAACCGAAATACCAATCGAGGTAATGAGTCTGCTCGATGACCAGCCGCTTCACCGCGTAATCAGAGGCCAGGTCGGTGCGCAGGCTATCAAGCTGAACGCCTTCGTCCAGCAGGGAGTTTCCCACCAGCAGAAGAGTTGGATGTCCATCTTCCACCGGTTGCAGCCGCTGCGCCACGACGAGCTCCCCGTCGATGCGCCGTTCGATGCGGCTGAAATGCCTGAGAATAATCGGAGAAGTTATTTCCAGTCCGGCGAAGATTACCACCAATCCCGCCAGCAGCAGAACGATCCCGGTCCTGGAGCTAATAGGAGCTTTGCCCGGCGCCGCAACTGGAGTCATGTCGGCCTTGGCTTCGGACGCGCTCTCGGAATTGGACACGCCCTTAGAATTGGAAATAGATGAAGGCATTTGCTTGATTCGCCCCTAAGAATGCAATGATCAGTGTACATGCCAGCCCAAACGCGACTCGCCGCGCGACGGGCGCGGAGGCAAAGCAAATACTCGTCGCCCGATGTCTCGAGAAATACGTCCAGAATCAGAAGTGGAATTGAAAAAACGGCAAGGAACAGGAATGCCGCGGGAAATTCCGGTCTCCAGCTCCAAACCGTAATCCCTCTCAGCATTCCCCAGGCTTCGCGCAACGATGCGGCGCGGAAAAAAATCCAGGCCAGGCAGACCAGGTGGAAAATGAAGACCTGCTTGATCCACCGTGGAATCGATGCCAGCGAAACGCCGCGATCACGGGTTAGTTTTCTCTCAAGCGCAAGCCAGCTCCCGTGCAAAGCTCCCCAAACCACGAATGTCCAGTTCGCACCGTGCCACAAACCGCCCAGGAGCATGGTGGTGAGAAGATTGCGATAGGTTTGTCTTTCTCCATTACGATTTCCGCCCAGAGGAATGTACAAATAGTCTCTTAGCCAAGTGCTCAGACTGATGTGCCAGCGTCGCCAGAAATCCTGAATGCTGTCGGCGAAGTAGGGCTGCCGGAAATTCACCATGAAGTGGAAGCCCAGCAACTGCGCGCTGCCGCGCGCAATGTCGCTGTAGCCGCTGAAGTCGCCGTAAATCTGCCAGGCAAAGGCGTAGGTTCCAAGCATCACCACGGGCAGACTTGGTTTGCCGAACGCTCGGCCAAACGCGGCGTTGGCAATGAGCGCGCAGTTGTCGGCAATCACACACTTGCGGAACAAGCCTTCCAGAATCAGCAACAGCCCGTCGAAGGCCTTATTCGAATCCCACTGCCGTGGTTTCTGAACCTGGGGCAGCAGGTGCGCAGGCCGCTGGATCGGCCCTGCAATCAGGTGCGGAAAGAGGCTGATGAACAAACCGTAATCAAAAAATGAACGCGAAGCCGGAATTCTTTCAGCGTAGACGTCGACGATGTAAGCAACTTCCTGGAACGTATAAAACGAAATGCCCGGGGGTAAGATAATTCGCAGCAGGGGCAGCGAGACCTGAACGCCCAGAGTCGACAGTGAAGCATGCAGAGAATCGGCGAAGAAATTGAAATACTTGAAAAATCCCAAAATCGAAAAATTGATCACCAGCGACAGGATGAGCAACGACCGCCGCACCCGCTTATCTTCTGTATCCGCGATTTTGATGGCGATGAGGTAGTCGATCACCGTGGAGGCAATCATCAGGCACAGAAACCGCCAGTCCCACCAGCCGTAGAAAAGATAACTGGCAAGCAGTAGAAATTTATTCTGGGCGCGGAACTTCAAACACCAGTAGGAGAGGGTGACCAGACAGAGAAATAAAATAAAGACCGGGGTATCGAAAAGCATAGCGAGTTACTGTGCTGCCGCCGAAATCAGAGCGTCGTTCCGATATTCGAGCGGCCAGTGTGTCCGCCTAGAGACCTTGCGACGCTACCGGCCCACCTTCGGTTGGACGACTGGGCGATTTAACCGCCGAGGGGGTAGTATATCTTGAATTTCAGGCTTTTTCCCCGTGCCTCCGGGATACCGATAGGTCAGGGCCTCCGGCCGCCCGACCCCGAGGATGCGCCGGTGTGAACGCGTCGGGGAGAGTGATACGAGAAGTTAATACTCGACCCCCGGGCAGATCCCTCGGAACGAGCGACGTGGGAAATGCCAGCGGCCGGCCGGGCTTCATGCTTCCTCTCGGCTGCAAGTTGTACAGAACTCTGCCGTTCCAGCTGGTCGATTTCGGAAACGTGCGTCCTCACCGAACCTGCCGTGGCTGCCTGCGTGGGGGATGGGGCCACGGTCGAGCGAGGCAGATCCTTACCGTGGGTTTCGAGGCTTTGGGAATGCGACGCGCGCGAATAATAATTGCTGTGAACCTGGGAGTGAGTTGCGGGCGTACGCGCTCCCGCCGACATCGAAACCAGAACGACTGCCGCAACCGCGGCTGTTTTGAAAACTACCATCGCCAATCCCTTCCGACTACTGATGTTGCGATACCGCCTGTCCCGTGGCCACTCTGCCAAGGGGTTCAGCATTCATTCCCGAATTCTGCGCGACTCTCCACTTGCGGGGTTCAGCCTTGTCGTCGACGATCACAATCTGGTCGACTTCTTCTGAGGTCAGAGGTTGTCGAAACGCCCGCACGACAGGATTTGTTTTCGAGAGATATTTGAGCTCGAAAAACTGGCGGTAAATCAGGCGGTTCCGTGCTCGATCGAACCGGTTGCCGCCGTTCCGGCCCGGGGAAGCTAACTTGTAGCCCAGTTCCGAGAGCGTGCCGCCAACCAAATCTTCAATTTTTGCCAGGTGCTCGGTGCTCAGTTGATTTTTCCAGCGCCCGACCGGGCTAAAGCTTCGCTGGGCGTCACGCGTAAAGGAAGTGTTGGGCCGAGCCACCGTGCCGATGGCCGTTTCCTGGACACGATCATAATTCAGATCGTGATCGAGGAATCCGCTTAGTTGCTGAAGAACCGCTCGAGGATTGCCCACCAACTCCTCGAACCTCACCTCCATGTAATCGTTCCCGAGCAGGGAGCCAGCCGCTCTCCCTTTCTCGACAATCCACTCCCAATAGAGCGCTGCCCCCTCGGGCGTCTCCCGGTCTCTCCACGGGAACGGTCGGATGTAACGCTTCTCGGAGAGAGAAAGGCTCACATCCCTGCCGTCGCGGATCACATGGATAATCAGAGCTTCGGGAATGGTTTCCTTGATGTGTTTCAGATGGAGAATTTCCTCGGGAGCATTCGCCGCCCAGCGAGAGGCATTTTGCTGATGCGCGAGTTCATCCATCACAATCCTGAGGAAATCACCGGCATTCTGGCAGTTGTTGAGTATCTTTTTTTCGATCTGGCAGCGTTCCAGCCCAGATGCGCGAAAAAGGCGGCTACCCAGCCAGACATCCAACATCCGCTCCCGGTTTTTTCGTACGCTGAGGTCGCCAAACCGCGGCGCCAGTAAATTGAAGATGTTGGACTCGCCAAGATAAATGGCAAAGCCCCCTGCCGACAGCAGGGTGTCATAGAGAAGGGTCGTGCCGGAGCGAGCGCACCCAACCACAAAAACTGGGGCGTGCCGTCTGATTTTGCTGGCGTCCGACGGAGCCACGGGAACTCTCCATTCCTCAGCAGATTGCCCAGTTTGCAGGATCGTAATCAAGGGCAATTGATGCTACCCGGACAACGTTATAGTGTCAACAAAAAGCCGGAAACCCAAACGGGCCCAGAAGCCGCTAACGGAGCAGCCTGCGCCGGATCAGGCCTGCCAACGACAAGAGTCCTGAACCCACCAATACCAGCGATTGCGGCTCGGGAACCTTTATTGTCGTAGAGCAGTTGCTGCTGAAGACACATTCATCGGAAGAGGGCTCGGCCGACGCGATGAAGTGGATGCTCAAACGAGGCGCCGAGATGGTGTCACCCGTGGCAAAACTCCGATTGCTCCCGTCCGAAAGCTGAGACTTTATGGCACGCACCAAGGGCAATGGAGCCTGCAGATCGCTGCTTCCAAGATCCGTGATGGGCGTGGCGTAAGCCAGCCCCCCAAGAAGCAGGAAAGATGAAAAGGCGCGAATCAGCCAGGGAAAAAGCCAGGATAGCGAGCGGCGGCGGTGGAGGTTTCTCTGCGCGATCATTGTCCCCCTTCGATAGCGCCCGCAACTGGGCGTGGTCTCACTTTGTGGCGGCCATTTCTTTGGGCCGGAGCAACACAATGCGATCCTGGCCAGTGTGCGAGCCGATACCGAGAATCTCCCCGCGATTGTTAATGGCGAAAGCCTGAATGAGCTCCCATCCGTTGTGCGGATCGAGAAAATCGTTGAGATCGAACAGGGCGTTGCCGCGGTAGAGGAAGCCGTGAAAGTTCTCGTCATCTCCGGTCAGGGATCCGCCGACCACTTCACCGCGGTTGTTGATGCCTCGCGCGATGCTGAAGGAACCGCCGAGGGTTCCGAGCATCCGGCGGTTTCCGGTTTCGTTTTCCTGCAGGAAGGCCTCGACTCGGCCCGATTCCGGGTTGGACGACACGCCCGTGCACTGCCCCACATCGTTGACGGCAAGCATGTCGTTGCGGTTATTGTCGAACGGACCGAGATCGACGACATCGAATTCCGTTGAAGTGGTTGCGGTCACTGCGTCCTGGTGTGCCGCCGTTTGCGCGACAGTTGACTTCATAAAGTTGTGACTACTCCCTTTCCATCGTTCCTTCTTTCGCACACATGTGGCGGATATGGGCCCGCATGGATTCCAAAGCTTCCACCAAATCGCCGGCCGCCCCGTCAAACAAATGCTCGCCGGTGCGTGCGCGCCAGAGGGAGTAGCTGTAGAAGCTATGGCGCGGCTGCGAACTTAGCTTGACCGCGCCTTGAAAGTCATCGAACTGAAGGACCAGGGCCTGCATAAGTTGCTCCTTAACTTCTCATGCATCATGGGGTGTGACAGAAATGGCGTAATCCCCCAAATGAGGTATTCTTCGGTTCGCGACGGCGGGTAACGGTGCGGGAAGGGAATGCGGATTACACTTCGTGAAATGGGAGCGCTACAGCACCGTGAGCAGCATGCGCACCACCAGTTCGGGCTGGCGGTGAGTATCAGTCTTCATGAAGATGCGCTTCAGGTGAGTTCGAGCGGTATGCGCGCTGATGAAGAGTCCGGCGGCGGCGTCTTCAATGGATTGTCCCTGGATCAAATGCGTGGCGAGCCCCGCTTCACTGCGAGTCAGTCCATACAGGGTGATCAGCGCTCGTTCGTCCACCACCAATCCCAGATCCTGGTCATATAGTTTCAGGAGCGCTGTTTTTTGTTCTGTACCAGTCCAGCACTCAAGCCCCGGCCCTGGAATCACGCGCACGATCAGCGAACTGTGTGCCGACCTGCGTTCGAGCGTAATGGGCGACTCTTTCGGTTCGCCGGACTGCGGCGAAGAGATTGCCTCCTGCAGCAACTTGTGCAGAAGACGAGTATCGGAGGCGCGGTCGGCGACCAGCCCGGTTCGCACTAACGAGATGCCGTCCCTTTTCTGCAGGATTGCGAGTGCCGTCTGGTTGGCCAGCTGCGGGCATCCATTTTCAGCGACCAACATCGCACCGTGGCGGACCAGTTCTAACCCGTAAGTGAGCGCCACCAGAACATCGCGGGGAGTGGCAGCTCGGTCGGTGAGGGGAGCGCTCTCAGGAACATTCTGCGCTGCTGCCAGGTGGCCTGGGAGGCCAGCACCAACTCGGAATTCGTCGCTCGCAGGGGGAGTTAAGTTGGACATCTCAGTAACGCTGTAGCTCGTAGTGGCGTAATCGAAAACTACAGCGCACGCAGTGTCGTCAAAACTTGTTTCGCTAGAATGACTCTCAAATGAATCCCATATGAAAGTTGTGTTACGCCGAACTGATCTTGTGGAAATTGATAGCCTTCGGGCTTCGACCCAGACCCGAACGGAAAAGGAGTTGTAAGGCTGATCGTGTAATTTGTGCCAAGAGTTGGGGTCTGGGCGGGAAGTTTCGTCTAAGGTGTTTACCTGAATAATGCGCCGAGGGGATTCCCGGCTCGTGTGAAATAGTAGATTCTTTTCGTCAATGTCAAGCGCCCGTGCTTCCTGGAATGCTGGCGACGCCAGGTCGAGAATCCGCGATCGGACCGCACGAACTGCTCTTTGTGAGCTCTTTTTCCGGCTTTCGAAGGCAACATCTCTCCCTCCAAGCCTCTGTGGAAAAGGATGTTCGCGCGTCACAGCCAAACAAAGTCTCAAAATGGCAATATGGATGCTATGACAATTGGTAAGTTTGACCGCGCTTCGAATTTGGCGGAGGCGATGCAAGAAATCAGGGGGGGTCGGATGAAGGAGCAGACTGTTCGGCTGGGTCCGCGCGAACAGCAGATTGTCGAGCTGCTGTTGCAGGGTTGCGACAACGCGGAAATTGCCACTGAACTGAAAATGGCACGGCGAACCGTGAAAGCTCATTTCAACCGGTTATTCCTCCGATTTGGAATCAACGGCGGTATCAAGCGAGTCAAACTCGCGACCCTGTTATACCGGAGGCAAACATGTCTGCAGTTGGGCGTTATGGGAACCGTGTCCCCAGTGAACGTGAACAGCGAGTCATCCAGCTCGTTGCCGAAGGCCTGAAAAACAAGGAAGTGGCGGAGGCCATCGGCACGACCGAACACGTCGTGAAGAATTACCTGCGCGTCATCTACGACAAGCTTGGGCTTTGGAATCGCGTCGAACTCGCGCTTTGGTATGAGTCGCGCCGGTCACCCTCGGTGCTGGCTACTCAGTAGATTTCGACGGATACTGCTTCATCGGCAGCCGAACGCCTGCAGATGGCGCAGCCGGTCGCCCGCGCCTTTCAGTCCGCGGCCCGCTGCCGCGTCCAGCAGCACCCGCGCTTGATCGCAATTTTTCTGAACTCCATCGCCCTTCAGGTACAGATCCGATAGCAGCAGAGTGGCGTCGGCATTATGTTTGGCGATGGCCTTCCACAACCACTTCGCGGCCTCGGCGCTATTACGCGCCTGACCCGCGGCTCCATTGAGATAACGCTGCGCGATGACGAGTTCCTCCGCTCCGTTTGCCGATACTGCTTCCGCCTGCAGGCTCTTCTCGTCGATCGACGTGGCACTCGCAGCCTGAGTGGCGGCGTCTGGGCTCGCCGTCTCAGCGCCGCCCGCGTTGGACAAGGCATCAGCGCGTTGTGGATCCCCCGCATTGTTTGTGGGAAAGGCGTTTGAGGGAACGGCGTTTGCCGGAACTGCGGCTTGAGTGTTCGCAGAGGGTGCTGGTGCCGAGGTGCGATCAGGCGTGTCACCGGTTGAGGGATTCGGGGGCGCCGGCGCGGGCGTAACCGGTTGCGCCGTTGCCGCGGGCGGAGTCAATGCTACGGGTGAACGCTGCGACGTCTGCAGGCTGCGCCACGCCACGTACGCGACAACCAGAACTACCGCAACCGCGATTCCTACATACTGCCGATAGGGCCGAGAGTCCGGGGCCGGCTCGAACAGATCCCTCGGCCGGTATTCACGTTCGTCGAATTCTCGGCCGCCTCGCTCCGACAGGAATTCATTCGAGTTCAATGCCGGCTCTGAGACAGCGGTCGCGCTCGGAGGGAATTGCGGTTCGCTGCTCTGCGCCAGCGGAACTGGTTCCTGCGCGAACAAATGCGCGATTCGCCGATCTTCGGTGGGAGGATATTCCCGGCGAAGCCCGTCCCGAGTAACGGTGCCATCTTCGAGATCGGCGCTTTGAAATTCGGGGTTTTGAAAATCGGCAACGGGAGTTTCTGCAACATCGTGTTCTGCAACATGAAGATCAGGAATGTTCAGGTCGGCTGCGGAGCGCTGTGCGACCACAGGCGAGCCGCACATCCCACAAAACCGGTGGGATGCAGGATTCTCCCGACCACAGGCCTGACAGCGAACCACCGCCACGGGAACTTCGGCTAGCCGAGAAGCAGGTGCCGTGAGTGACTGCGATTCCTGTTCCGAGACCGGGGACGCCGCGTCAACTTCGGGCGTGGAATTATCTCCTTGCAGCTCCCGCAAAAGATCGAGTACCGCCTGCTCGCGCCTTTCGGGAGGACTGGTGAAATAAACCTCGGCCCACCGGCCCATGTTTTGCCCGAGGATGGGATTGAGCAGAGGGTTCAACTCCGGTGCCGGCAGGGTACTCGGTCCGTCGGAATGGTCGTCTTGCGCCGCCAAACAGCGTTCTCCCGTCTGAAGAAAGCGTGACTCCAATTTTATCGGAAACCCTGACTCTACGATTGCACTCCGGCGGCCAGGGGTTGTCAAATAAAACGACTGCCAAATAAAACGGCGGAAAATTAGCTAAGGACGGACGATCTGAAACGTTCTCAGTCGCAGGCTTTGCGGTAGGCGGGCTCAAACTGATCCAGTTGCGCATCCCGCTGCGAGGCGAATTTTCCCTTCGCAGTTTTACCGTACAGGTCGGCTCCAGGACAGTAGTAAAGCGCGGTGTGGAGATCGACCCAAACCTGCGTTTCAGGATTGCCTTTGTATTCCGGAGTTGCGGGCGGTTCCGCCAGGCCCAGGCGAATGAGCACCCGATCGAAAAGCGACAGACCGGCTTCGGGAGCAGGAGCTGGGGCAGGAGGAGGAGCAGAAACAGCAGCAGGTTTGTGGTGGTTGGCCGCCGCTGCGGCATTGCCGGTCGCGCTGACCGAATGAGTCGATCGCACTCCCCAGCCGATCACGCAGATCACCAGGATCACGGCGATGGCAAGGTAGATGTCACCGCGATGAGAATTCCACAGCTGGGCCAGGCCTCCAGGACGATTGGCCGAGGCTAGTTGCTCAAGGAATGCTCGCGCCGTCGCGGCAGAACTCCAGGCAGCGGGACGGACCGATGGCGCCATGGCAGTTGACCCCGGCTTATTGACCTCTGCGGCGGGCACGAGGGCAGTAGGTGCAGGGGCCAGCAAAATTTCAAGATCCGAAAAATCCGAATCGTCGAACTCGCGGTCGAGCTGCGGCTCATCCGTCTTCTTCTCATTCTCATTCTCGTGCTCATTCTCGTGATCATGCGGCACTTCAGCTGCTGCCGATAAATCGGGCACATGTTTTTCGAGTGAATTGGCCGACGATTTCTCGAAGATCGCGGGATCGGCGGTCACGGGATCAGGATGCGGGGCTGGCTCCTGGTGAGCGGTCTCGTCTTTCGCAGCAGGGACAGGCGCGGCCTTCTTCACCGTCTGCTGCATCGCCTCCTGCATATGCCACAGCGACGCCACTTTGCTCTGCATGCTCGGAGGTTCGTAGTCGCTACTGCGAGGGGTTCCGCAGTTACCGCAGAACTGCTCTTCGCCGACCAGCCGGTGGCCGCACTTTCGGCAGGCAACAACTGGGGTGGCCGTTGCCTTCGCCGACGACGGCACAGCAGCTTTCGGCCCCGCGTCTTTGGCCGAAATGTCGACCAGCGCCGCGAGATTGGGGTGCAGTTTTTCCAAAGCTTGCAGCATGACCGCGCGTTCGCTGGCCAGCGATTTCTTCAAGCTGACTTCTTCGTCGCGCGCCAGCGCTTCGGTCACCAATCCAGCCATGAGCTGGCAGGTGTGAATGTCATGATCGGTGAACGCGCGCGGGTTTGGGTAGTAGAGCTCGAGAGAGCCGGCGACTTCGCCATCATGAAAGATGGGAACCGCGATCAGCGACTGGATGCCGCGCCACCGGCATTCTTCCGTATCCAACTGGTCTTCGTGATGTACGTCGCCGCAGCGGAAAACCTGGCCGGTTTGAAGGCACGGGAAGCACAGCGCCTTCTCCATGGGAACTTCGGTTCCCGCGGGCAGCGCCAGTCCGGACGCTGCTCTGTACCGGACTTTTTTCCCGTTGAGAATTCCCACCATTGCGCCGCTGGCCCGCGCGATCTGGGTCAGGTGCTCGGCCACTAGAGACATGGCATCGTCCAGTTCGAGATGACGAACCTGAATCTGATGCTGCGTGCTGACGATTTCTGCCAGGGTGGAACTGTAGTCGGCATTGGCCGGAGGCTGGCCCTCTTGTGTCTGCGGCGCGCCCGGGCGTGTGCTGGCGAGGGATCTCTTCTCATCCTCCTCATCCAGCAGATACTTTTCCAGCTGATCTTTTTCTGACTGACTTTCTGACTGATTCTGGTCCAGTTGATCTGGCTTCAGATCAAGGCGCAGTTCCATCTCCAGCATTTCGCGGTTGTGCTCCTGCAGCACGTAGGCTGCTTCCAGCAACTTGGCGAGGGTTTGCTCGTCGCGGACTGGTTTGACTTTTTCCTCGGACACGATTTCTTTTTCCACCGGTTTGGAAAACCGTCCCATGGCGCGGCCGAAAACGTCGCGCGGGAGTGCGCCTATTCTAGTGCAAATCCCATGCTCGGCCCATACCAACTAAAGAGCGGAAAGTGCAGATACGGGGGATGCGTTTCGAAGGGGGATCGAACGCTTTGGGCTCCCTGGCAGGTGGGCCCGCAAAATCTTCCCATAGTGTACCGCCGGAGCCGCAGGCTGGCGAGCTGTTCTTAAGGGCGCGACCGACGGGTGCAATCGCCGGGTAACCACACTCCAGTAACCACACTGTTTGCGAGATATCTTCCTGCGCTTACGGCCTGCGCTCACAGCCTGCGCTCACAGCCTGCGCTCACGGCATTCTTCTAGTCGGAAGCGGGAGATGCTGTCTTGCCGCTGAGGTAAAAGTGCACCGCCGGAGTGATGATGAGCGAGAGCACCATGGAAATCAGAACGCCGCCAATCACCGCGATGGCCAGGGGCTGTAGCATCTGCGACCCGGCGCCGATCGCGAAGGCCAGCGGCAGCATGCCCGCGACGGTCGCCAGCGCCGTCATGACGATAGGCCGCAGTCGCCGCCGTCCGGCTTGCAGCATCGCGTCTTCGGTACTCAGGCCCAGGGCGCGCATCTTCTGATCGGCGTCCAGCAGCAGGATGCCGTTCTTGGCCACGATGCCGATCACCATGATCATTCCCATGAACGACGAAATGTTGAAAGTAGTGCGCGTAATCAGCAGGGCAATGAAGACGCCGGAAGTCGAGAGCAGAGCCGACGAGAGAATGGCGACCGGCGCTGCGAAGGTTCCAAACTCAAACAGCAACACGATGAACAGCAGCAGGACGGCAAGGATGAGTACGATCACCAGGTCATGGAACGAGCGCTGCTGTTCCTCGTAGGTTCCGCCATATTCCACGCGGATGCTGGATGGGATGTGCAACCCGGTCACGACTTTTTGCACGTCGGCCATGCCGCTGCCCAGGCTGCGGCCCTCCAGGCGAGCGGTCACGGCCACGTCACGCTGCAGGTTCTCGCGGCGAATCTCAGTTTGCCCGGGATTCTGCACCACCGTCGAAAGCGCGCCCAGCGTGCCCGTATGCCCGGTGCTGCTGATCAGCAAAGTGTCGCGCATGGCTTCCAGCGAAGCCCGGTTCGCTGCCGGAAAGCGTACGCGCAGAGTATAGGCGCGATCATTGGTCACCACCGGCGTGGACGCGGGTTCGCCCTCCAGAATGGCGGACGCATCGACGGCCAGCTCTTCCGCCGTGAACCCGGCTCGGGCCGCGACACTGGGGTCGACTTGAAAGGTGATAGCGGGCCCGCTGATAGTGTTTTCGATTCCATTCCGCAAATCGACCACGCCGTCGATCTTGTGAATGGCCTCAGCGACCCGGGGCGCCCAATCTTCCAGTTGTTTCGGATCTTGCGAAAACAACTTGATCTGGATCGGTTCCGGAGCGGACGTCAGGTCGCCGATCATATCCTGCAGAACCTGGGTGAATTCGACCTCGACGGCCGGTTCCTGCTCGGCGATCTGCGCCCGCAAGTCAGCCATGATGTCATCAATGCCGCGATCGCGCTTCGCCTTGAGTTTAACCAGAACGTCGCCTTGGTTGGCTTCGGTGACGGCGGCCAGCCCTAGTTGCAATCCCGTGCGGCGGGAAGTGCTTTCCACTTCGGAAGTGTCGCGCAACATCTGCTCGATGTGGCTGACCACGCGGTTGGTTTCCGCCAGCGAACTGCCCGCGGGCATCAAGTAGTCCAGGACGAATCCGCCCTCGTCCATTTCCGGCAACAGGTCGGAACCGGAATAATTGAAGCAGACATAGGAAACCACGATCAGCGCGGCGCTGAACAGTGCGAGCAGCCGCCGCCGTTCGAGCGCCCGGCGAAGCCAGCGTTCATAGAAATTGACTATGCGGAGGAAGAAGCCGCTCAAATGCTTTTCTTCCGCCGCGAGCAAATCCACCGCGTTCTCGTCTCTTCCGGGATCAGTTGGGATGGGTGTCGGCGAGGCGGCGGGAACGTTCGCGGCCGCACTCTCTTGCTCGTGCCGTCCCTTGATGAAGTACTGGCTGAGGGTCGGCGTCCACGTCAGCGCCAGAGCCAGAGACGTGAACAACGAGACGGTCATGGTCACGGCCAGCGCGCGAAAGAAAACTCCCGTGACGCCGGTGATCGCAATCAGGGGAAGGAAGACCACGATCGGAGTAATGGTCGACCCGATCAGCGGCACCGTAATTTCTTTCAGCGCACTTTGAACAGCCTCTATCCGCCCTTGTCCGGCCTCGCGATGCAGAACGATGTTCTCGACCACCACAATGGCGTCGTCAATGACCAATCCGACGGCGGCAGCAAGGCCGCCAAGCGTCATCAGGTTGAAGGTCTGCCCCATCACTTTCAGGGCGATGAATGTGATCAACACGGTCACCGGGATGACCAGGCCTGCGACCAGCGAGGTTCCCCAATCGCGCAGGAATACCACCAGAATGATCGAGGCCAGAATTACTCCGAGCAAAATCGCGTCGCGAACGCTGCGAATGGAGTCGCCGACGATGATCGACTGGTCGTAAAAAGGCTCGATATGAACTCCCGGCGGCAGGGTCTGGCGGATGCGCTCGATTTCGTCGTGTACTTCCTGCGCCACCTGCATGGTGTTGCCGTCGGGTTGGCGATTGATGTTCAGCAACACAGCGGGTTTGCCGTTCGCGGTCACGACGGTATAAACGGGCTTCACCCCGGGCGCGACCGTGGAAATATCCCCAATGCGAACCGGAATTCCCGCCGGAGTATTTTTGATCACCGCATTTGCGATTTCCGCGGGCGTTTTTATCTGGCCGTTGACCAAGCCGAGATAGAGTTGATGATCGCGCTCCAGCAGTCCTGGGGAATCGACTAGATTCGTGCGACGCACGGCCTCCAGAATGTCGGTCACGGTGACGCCCGCCGCCAGCAATTTCTCCGGATCGGGCGTGATGTGAAATTCCGGCTCTTGCCCGCCCTGCACCACCACGGTCGATACGCCTTCCAGTCGGTTCAGCCGCGGCTTCATTTCATAGGTCGCCATCTCCCACAGCTTGGTTTGCGGCATGGTGTCGGAGGTCAGGCTGTAGCCGATGATGGGAAAAGCCGCGAACGTCAGGCGATGCGCCTCGATCTTCGCGGTGGCCGGAAGCTCCGGCTGCACTCGCGAGATGGCCGCGTTCACGTATTGCAGCGTCTGGAACATGTCGACGTCCCAGCGGAAAAACAGATCGATCTCGGCCGAGCCGCGGCTGGTCGTCGAGCGCACCGTCAGCAGTCCGGGGACGCTGTTCACCGCCTCCTCGATGGGCCGCGTCACCGTCACCGTCATCTGGTCGATGGGCATCACGCCGTTGTCGACTCCGATCAGCACGCGGGGAAAATCTGTCGAAGGGAACACCGATACTGGAATGGTGAAGGCCAGATACGCGCCCAGCAGCCCGACCGTCAAAATGAGGAAGATGACCGGGCGGGAATGCAGCGCAATCCAATGCTGGCGCGAGTCCTGGTCGCCCGAGTTCCGGCCAGTCGCGCCCTGAGGATTTGAGGAACCGTTATTTGGTGAGTTCACGCGGATGCTCCGCAACGGTTATTTGTCACTCGGTCCCTCACCGGAAGGCTTGGAGCCATCCTTGGATCCAGTCGCCCCTTCCGCCGGAGTTTCGGCGGCTTCGACCTTGATTTTGGTTTTGTCGGGCAGTCCGTACGCGCCCGCCGTCACAACTTTGTCGCTGGCCGTCACGCCCTCAAGAATCTGGACGTCGTCGCCGTTGCGGATGCCGAGTTTCACCGCTTTCTGGTGCGCGCGGCCATCCGATCCGGCAAGCATGACTGCGGTCACCCCGTCCGGGGTGGTGATGACGGAACTGGTCGGAACGACCAAGGCATCCTTCACCGTCTGCGCGGTCAGAGCAAGGTGCACGCTGGTTCCCGGTTTCAATTCGTGTTTGGGATTCTTGGCTTCGAGCCAGACTTCAACCGTTGTGCTGTTAGGATCGAGCGCGGGACTCACCACCGTGACTTTTCCCGCGATCGGCTCTTCGATGCCGGGCACGGTCATGGTCCCTTGATCCCCGACTTTCAAAGCCGCCGCATCGCTCTGCGAAATGTGTGCCTTAGCGATGACCGAGGAAATATCCATTACCGTCAGCAGGGGAGTGCCGGCCGCCGCCATTTCTCCGGGGTAGAGAGGACGGTCGGTGACAACGCCGTCAATCGGACTGCGAATTTCCGAGTAACTGAGTTGCGCCTGCGCTCCCAGATACTTGCCCTTGGCTGATTCCAGCTGTCCCTCGGCAGACTTGAGCGCCTGGACCTTGCCTTTGGCAATCAGGTAGTCGAGGTGCTTCTTGGCGATGGCGTATTGATTGCGCGCCTGCGTGATCTCAACCCGCGATTGGTCGAGCTCTTTTCGGGGCAAGGCGCCCTCATCGAACAGTTGCTGGCGGCTCTGAAAGACTTTCTCCTGGGCATCGAGGACCTGCCGGGCCTGCTGCGCGTCGGCCTCGGCTTTCTGGATTTCCTCGGGCAGACTGGCGCCAGTGGTGGTCTCATAGGCGGCCTTCGCCTGATCGTAGGAGCCTTCGGTGTCCTGTGCAGCGGCGCTCAGATCGCGATTCTCGAGCACCGCGAGCAGCTCTCCCTGATGAACCGGGCTGCCGCGCTTGACCAGAAACTTCTGCACTGGCGCGCTGATCTTGGGCACGATCGCGGCCTGCTGCCGGGGGAACAGAATGGCTTCGGTGGTGATGGTGTGTTGAATCGTGGTTTTCTCGACAGCCGCCACCTGCACCGTGACCGTTGGTTCTTTGTCGCCCTTGTCGGAGGAGCAGCCCCCCATGATCACCACGCCAGCTACCGCCGTCAGGCTGGCAAGTGCGGCCAGGCGACGCAAAATACAGGGCGTGCCATCCCGACGCGGTGCAGTTCCCGTTTCAATGTGTGTCATGCTCATGCGGCTAGAAGGTTCCTGTCAGAGTTTGTAAGTTTGCCACTGCGACGCGAAAGCGCGCCTGGCCATCATCGTATGCGTTGCGCGCCTGGGTCAGCGTATTCTGTGCGTCCACCACTTCGAGGACGGTTGATTCTCCCGCCTGGTAACGCAAGGTGGTGAGCCGCATGCTGTCGGCGGCCAATTGCGCGGAACTGGCGAGCGATTCCATTTCCGAGCGTGCCGTCTCGGCTTCGCCGTAGTACTGCCGCAGGTGGCTGAGCAGTTGCTTCTGTGCGTAGGTAAGGTCGACGTGCGCCTGATCTCGGCGCAATTCGGCCTGCTTCAGCTTGCTGCGATCCGCGCCCCAGCTGAAAACTGGAATCTGCAGGGTCGCCACCGCGGAATACCCAACGTTCCGCACTCCGTCGCGGGTGATAGCGAATTGGTTGGAATCGATGCCGTAGAAATAGTCGACGCTCAGCGCCGGCAACAGCCCGCCCCAGGCCGCCGCCACCTCGTGATTGGCAACTTCGAACCCCGCCAGTGCCGCGCGCAAATCGGGATTGTTTTTCTTACCGGCGGTTTCTACTTCGGCAAACGAGGGCAGAGGGTCAATTGTCTGCAGGTCGTCGACCACGGCGAAGTCCTGATTGAAATCTGGAAACAGCAGCACGGCCAGGTCCAACCGGCTGCGCTCCATGGCGAGTTGAGCTTCCTGCAGGTCGCGTTGCTGCTGCTGGGCCTGAATGCGCGCCTTGATCGACGTCGGCGTGTGCGACTTCGCCGCCGCTCTCCAGTTTCTGGCTGATATCGAGAAATCGCGCCGCCTCGGCAGCCGCGCGCTGCGCCGTCGCGTATTTGCGCTCGGTCACGACCAGTCCGTAGTACGACTCGGTCACGGTGACCACGAGTCCGCGGGTGGCGATTTCTGCCTTGGCTCGCGCCTGCGCCAGAGCTGCGGAGGAGCGGCGATAATCCGCAAAATTCGTCAGCGACAGCGCCTGATGCACATCCGCCTGGCTGATGTATTCATGCACCCCATTGTTGGCGATGAACTTGGACGCGGCGGCCAACGGCACTCCTGTGCCTTGCGTGTAGATGAACGAATTGTTGTAGTTCAGGTTGGGCAGCAGCCCGGCGCGGGCCTGCACTCGATCTTCACGGGCCAGTCCCAGGTCGGTGATCGCGGAGCGGTACTGAGGATCGTTGAGGCGAGCCCGCTGCAGCGCATCCTGCAGGGTGATAGTGATGGGGGCTCCGGACGTAGGGGCGGCAGCCGCGCTTTGTGTCTGTTCGGTTAAAGTCACCTGTGCAAAACTCGGTCTTCCCAGCGCTAGCAAAACCAAAATGAATACCTGTGCGCGCGAACCTTTTCCGATTTGGGAACGCAGCTTCGTGACCTCCGCAAGCTTCCTCAGGCCTTTATTCATAGCGTACCTCGTTGCAAGTGTTCGATTGTGCAGCCATCCAAGTCTCTGAGTGCCAAGCAGATCGCCAAACCGGGGTAGACGGAACGCAATCCCGAGGTGGCCGGAGTTGAGAGTGCCTGCCGGGGTACCTCGTTATAAGCGCCTGCACCGGAACGCTCAGGATGGGTCATAAGGTCGGACCAATTTGGAACTCGCTAGCCTACCACGGACTTCCTGAAAACCACATGAAAGCGGCGGTCGTTGACCCCAAGTACTGCGCCCTAAAGTACTTAGCCTCGCGATACAAAGGCGCGCGAAGAATTGGCGAAAGCCGTGCTACATGGGAAGACGAGCGTGAACGCCAAAGCCGCCAGGAGGCACCAACCATGGCACCAAGCATGATCGATCTGGAACAAGTCAAAGTTACCCCCCGCGACCAGCAGGTGTTAAACCTTCTGGTGCAGGGCTGCAGCAACAAAGAGATTGCGGGCCAGCTCAAAATCAGCCCGCGCACCGTAAAACAGCACCTGCGCACGCTGTTCCTGCGTGCCGGAATCCGCGAAGGCCGCAAGCGCGTGAAGCTGGCTATCGCCATGTTTACCAAGGAGGAAGCGCAGTCATGACCCCCAGCGAGCGCCTCACCCCGAAAGAAATTCAGATCGCGATACTGGTCTGGGAGGGTCTGACCAATCGCGAAATCGGCAAGATCATCGGCACCAGCGAGCAGGTCATTAAAAACCACCTGCGCAGCACCTTCGACAAACTGGGCGTCTGGAGCCGCCTGGAACTGGCCATGTACGTGGCCAGCCACGGCGGAAAGGACTGGCCTCCTCCGGTCGAGCGCCCCGGCATGCCCTCGGGGCATATGGTCGGAGCCGACTGAACCGATTGGAGACTGAACGATTGAGGAATTGGGTAATTTGGTAATTGGGGAATTGAAACCCATCCGGTCCACCGCCGGGCTTTTCCATTTGCTCAATTTCTCAATTCCACAATTACTCAATTTTAGAATTTTCAGAATGGGGCAGAAGCGCGACTGCGCCTCTGCCATAAACTCCAAAGTCTGCAAAACGTTTCACGCCACCGACCCCGGAGGTCGTTCCCGTGATCTGCTAACTCCTTGTACCGCAATCAATTGTCGGGGTGCGTGGGCTTCCGCGCAACGGCATCGAAATTGCGCTAGCGGAGCTGACGTGGAAGCGCGGGCTTAACAGCAGCCACGAGCCGGCTTCGCGACCCAGATTTAGAGATCTAGATTTGACGATCGAGATTTGCGACAGATCTAAGAGTTGGCGATCTAGACTTCGCGACCCCAGGGCGAAACCAGCAATGGCTTACAAAGAGATCTTCTGGATGGCGTGTGACTCCACCGAACAGCTGCGGGCGGAGTACGGCCCTTTCCACACCCGCGCCGAGGCCGAGTCGGAAGCCAAGAAGCTCGGCTTCGGGTACCTGCTGCGCTACGAGCACATTCTCGGCGAGAGCGAAGAGATTCAGGAAGTCCGCTGCATCTTTGTAGAACTGCCCGGTGCCACGCCGGTGGGAGTTGAGTCGATCCCGGTTACCCTGCACACGCGTTGCGCCACCTGCGGCGAATCGGCCGCCCACGACAAAGGATGGCAAGCAGAAGTCTGGGCCGACATTCACGAATTCGAACATTCCCGCCACCGGGTGCGGCTGTTTGAGCACGCGCGGGGCAAAGGCCTGAAGGAAATCGGCGACTGGCGGGGTTAGGTTTTCCGGAACTCAGTTCCTGGTTGAAAGTTCGCTGGCCGCGGCCCGGTCGATCAGCCAGATTAGCTTCCCATCCGTCGGCCGAACCAGCTTTGAAGGATACTGTTCGCCCGGGGCATCGCCTTCCAGCACGGCATGCAGCGCCGGGGCCTTGTCCGTCCCGCTCACCAGGAAGGTCACGCAGCGCGCCGCGTTCAGAACCGGCAGAGTGAGAGTAATCCGGCTTGTCTTAAACTTTTCCACCCAGTTGGCGATCACGATACGCGACTTTTCCTGCAGCCCAGCGGTGTCGGGGAACAGAGATGCGGTGTGCCCATCCGGGCCCATGCCGAGCAAGATCAAATCGAAGATGGGAAACTCTCCGGGTTGAAGCGCGAAGAATTTCTGGAGAGTCTTTTCGTAGGCCTCGGCTGCGGCCGCGGCGTCAGGATTCTCCGCAGCAATCCGGAACACATTTCCCGGCGGCACCGGAACCTTCGCTAGCAGGCTCTCGTCGGCCATGCGGTAATTGCTATCGGGGTCGGTGGGCGGCACGTGGCGTTCGTCGCCAAAGAAAAAAAACATGCGATCCCAGGGCAAGACCGTGCGGGCATTGGTAGCCAGCAAATTGAAAAGATTTCTGGGAGTCGATCCGCCTGACAGCGCGATGGTGAAGCGGCCGCGTTGGGCGACCGCTTCCTTGGCCGCCTGCACAATTTCTTCCGCCGCCGCGGCGAACAACTCCTGCGGGGTCGTCAGGGTCCGAATTTCAACGGAAGAATTCAAGGGGGCCTCGCTCTAGCAGCGGCTGGAAGCGCACTCTTTCAAACTGCAATCATCTCGCTGCCGCGGACGGCTGCACATCGCGCCGCTCCAAGCAGTCCTGCTTTTTCATTGGTGACTACATGCACCGGGATGGCTTCCAGCAGCGGCCGCAGACGTCCTTTATCGACGAAATGCTGCATGAACAGGGGGCCCGTCAGCTTGGCGAGAACCTTGGGCGAGATGCCGCCCGCCAGGAACAGGCCTCCCGTGGCCATGACCTTGAGAGCCAGATTGCCGGCTTCCGCGCCATAAACCGAAATCCACAGGTCCAGCGCTTTTTCGGCCAGGGGATGAGTTCCGTCCAGCGCCGCCCGCGAAATCGCTGCCGCCGGGTCGCTATTCTTGAGAATCGCGGCAAACTCGTCGGATTCCTTCCCGTGTCCTTTGTCGCGCAGGAATTCGTAAACATTCACCAGGCCGGGACCGGAAAGAATGCGCTCGTAGCTGACATGTCCAAAGCGGGCTTTAAGGAAGCGCAGCAGTTCGATCTGCAAATCTCCCTGCGGACCAAAATCGGTGTGCCCGCCTTCGCAGGCGAAAACGTGGTGCCGGCTTCCGTCCCAGAACAGCCCAGCTTCCCCCAGTCCAGTTCCGGGTGCGATCACGCCCTGATTGCCGATGGCGGGCCCAGCTACGCGGTTCAAGGAAACCAGATCCCCAGCGTCCAGCGCGCCGATGCCCCAGGCGCTGGCTTCGAGATCATTGATCAGCAGCGTGGCGGGAAGATGAATCTGTTTCGCCAGCCGCGATTGCTCGATGACCCAGGGCAGGTTCGAAGTTTCGACGCGCCCATTGCGCACCGGACCGGCGATGCCGAAACACGCCGCTTCCGGACGGCGCGCCGGAATCGTCCAGAAACTGGACTACGATTTCGCCGAGTTCGCTGTGCTCGCGGCTGGGAAACGTACGCTCGGACACCAGACGCAGATGCCCGTTCTGGGGTTGAAAATAAGCCAGCCTAGCATTGGTGCCGCCAATATCGCCGGCCAGAATCATTTCTCGAAATTCCTCCAGCGGCGGCCGTCGCGTTCCAGCAGGTCGTCGGCCTCCTTCGGTCCCCAGGTGCCCGAGGCATAGTTGGGGAAATTGCGCGGCGGCAGCGCCTTCCACAGATCGAGCACCGGGTTGACCACGCACCAGCCTGCTTCCACCATGTCGGCGCGCTGAAACAGCGTTTGATCGCCGATCATGCAGTCATGCAGCAGCCGCTCGTAGCCGGTGCTGGGCTGCTTGCCGAAATATTCCTGATATTCGAAATTCATGTCGACCGTGCCCAGACGCATGACCGGGCCGGGAACCTTGGCGGCAAATTGCAGCGAGATTCCTTCTTCGGGTTGAATGTGCAACACCAGTTGGTTCGGCATCAGGTGTTCGACGGGCGTGTCGCGGAACAGCACGAAAGGAGCCCGTCGAAACTGTATCACGATATGGGTGTTGCGCACCGGCATCCGCTTGCCCGTGCGCAGGTAGAACGGCACGTCGGCCCAGCGCCAGTTGTCGATCAGCAGCTTCATGGCGACGAAAGTTTCGGTGCGTGAATCGGGAGGAACATCGGGTTCGGCGCGGTACGCCGTGACCCGCTTGCCGTCTTCGGTTCCTTCGCCGTACTGGCCGCGCACACTGCGGCTCAAAACGTCTTCGTCGCTCATGGGCTGGATGGCGTGCAGAATCTTGGCCTGCTCATCGCGCACCGCGTTGGCGTCGAACGAAATCGGCGGCTCCATGGCGGTGAGGCTGATGAGTTGCATGATGTGGTTGGGCACCATGTCGCGCAGCGAGCCGGCATGATCGAAATAGCTGCCGCGGCCTTCTACGCCGACCGTTTCCGCCACCGAGATCTGCACGTGGTCGATGTAGCGGCGATTCCAGACCGGCTCGAAAATTCCGTTGGCGAAGCGGAACGCCATGATGTTCTGCACCGTCTCTTTGCCGAGATAGTGGTCGATGCGGTAGATCTGCTTCTCGTCGACTTCTTTGAGCAGTTGCTGGTTCAGCGCCTTGGCCGACTCCAGATCGTGGCCGAACGGCTTCTCGATGACCACGCGCCGCCAGTGGCTGTTGTTCTGCTCCATCAATCCGGCGGCAGAAAGCTTCTGCACGATCGGCCCAAAAAAACTCGGCGCGGTCGCGAGGTAATAGAAAAAGTTCTGGTGGGCTGAGTGCTCCTGGTCCACCTTGTTCAGAAAATCCTTGAGTTGCGGATAGAGCTTGTCGTCGCCAAAATCTCCCGCGAAGTAGTAGAAACGGCGCGAGAACCATTCCCATAGATCGCTGTCCACGCACTCGTCGCAGTAAGCCTTGACATCCTCGTAGACTTTTTTCCGGAATTCATCATCGGAGAATTGGCTGCGCGCCACGCCCACCACGGCAAATTCGCGGGACAGCAATCCGGCTCGTGCCAGGTTGTAGAGCGCAGGAATCAGCATGCGCCCGGTTAAATCGCCGGCCGCGCCGAAGATCACCATGACGCAGGGGTCGCCCTGTTTGCCGATGCGCGGCGGCGCCGCCGTTGGTTGTTCCGCTAGTTCAGCCATACTTAAGTCCTCTGAGTCGTTAAGAAAACGGAGTTTAAATAAAATCGAGCCGCCTATCCGGTCTTCTTTGTTTTTGCCGCGCCTGCCGGGCCTTCCCCTGCTTCGACGTGCCCGCCAAATTTCTGCCGCATGGCGGAAAGCATTTTCTCGGCAAAAGTATGCTGCTGCCGCGAGCGGAATCGCACGTACAGCGCCGCGGTCAGTACGTCGGCGGGCACGGCTTCGTCGAGCGCCGCCTGAATCGTCCAGCGGCCTTCGCCCGAATCCTGCACGAATCCTTCGTAGTCCGAGAGCGTGGGATTTTCCGTCAGCGCCATCGCCGTCAAGTCGAGCAGCCACGAACTGACCACGCTTCCACGCCGCCAGACTTCCGCAATGTCGGGCAAGTTCAGGTCGTAGCGAATGTCTTCGGGCAAATCTTTGCTGGTCGCATTCTTGAAAATGTCAAAGCCTTCGGCATAAGCCTGCATGATGCCGTACTCAATGCCGTTGTGCACCATCTTCACGAAATGTCCGGAGCCCGATGGGCCGCAGTGAATGTAGCCGTCTTCGGCGGTGCCAGGAAGTTTTTCTCTTCCCGGAGTTCGCGGAATGTCGCCTCGACCCGGGGCCAGCGTTTTGAAAATCGGATCGAGCCGTTGCACCGCTTCGTCCGGTCCGCCAATCATCATGCAATAGCCGCGCTCCAATCCCCACACGCCGCCGCTGGTGCCCACGTCAATGTAGTGGATGCCCTTGCTCTTGACTTCGTTCGCGCGGCGCACGTCATCTTTGAAATACGAGTTGCCGCCGTCGATGATGGCGTCGCCAGCCTGCATGTGCTGCGCCAGTTTCTGCACGGTCGCCTCGGTCGGACCGCCCGCCGGAACCATAATCCACGCAGCACGCGGAGGCGTGAGCTTGGCGATCAGATCCTCTACCGAAGAAGACCCGCCCGCGCCCTCGCCCGCCAGTTGCTTCACCGCGTCTGCGCTGAGATCGGAGACGACCAACTGATGTCCGCCATGCATCAGCCGCCGCGTCATGTTCGCGCCCATGCGCCCCAGCCCCACCATTCCCAATTGCATGCTCTCGCTCCTTACCCGCGCCCTTGACTCAAAGAGCTTTCTGAACCGCGGTCTGTAAAGTTGCCAGCCCCGCCTTCAAGTTGCTCCCCAGGTGAACCCGCAGAGCTCTGCGACCTCGGTCAGCCAGTACCTGAAAATCTCCGCGCGCCTGCGCTGCTTTCACGATGCCGAACGTATATTTCTGCCCTGGAACCGGCAGCTCTACAGAATCGTCGCACGTGATTTGCAGAAACACTCCCGAGTTCGGTCCGCCCTTGTAGGCCTGCCCGGTCGAATGCAGGAATCGCGGGCCGAAGCCCAGACAAGTGGCGACGCCTTTTTTGTCGCGCACCGCGTGCCGCAGAGTCTGCAGGCTCTGCTCGTGCTCGGCATTCATCTGGATGTATCCGAGCACCGCGAAGTAATCGCCAGCTTTTATGCGGGAGAGATGAGCTTTTAGATATCCCGCGAGCGACTGATGATCGCCCGCAGCTTTCGCCAACTCCGCTGCATTGATCTCGTCAGTGAACAATTTAATGCCGGCGTCCTCGACAACTGGCTTTTCCGCTGGCAGCGAACCCGTCTTTTCATACGCCGACGTCAACTCGCGCGTCGCGATTTTACTGGCTTCAACGTCGGGCTGATTGAACGGGTTGATTCCGATGATGGATCCGGCGACCGCCGTCGCAATTTCCCAGCGAAAGAATTCTGCGCCCAGGTCATAGATGTCGGCCATCGCGATGTGCACCACGGGATGCCCAGCTTTTTCGATCGCAGCTACTTTCGCATCCTGATCCGCGTTTGCGCCCGACTCCAGCCGCACGTAAACGAAAACGCGGTCATTGCGGTAAACGTCGGGAGTCGTCAGATGTTCTTTGTCAACTGGGATGACGCCCTTGCCAATTTTTCCGGTCGACTCGGCAAGCAGTTGCTCCAGCCACGCGCCCAGATCCGCGATGCCGGGCGAAGTAATGATCGTGACTTTGTCGCGCCCCGCATTGGCCGCTGTTCCGAGCACTACGCCGAGAGCGGTGCCAGGGTTCTCGTCTGCGCTGACGGCCGGTCCGCACGCCTTTACCATCACTGCAGCCCGATCGAGAAACTTCTTCGTGTCCACGCCCATGATGGCCGCGGGCACCATGCCGAAATTCGAGAGCGCGGAATACCGTCCGCCGATCGACGGACGCCCGAAGAAAATGTGCAGGAAGCGATCGGCCTCCGCGACCTGCTGCATTTTCGATCCGGGATCGGTGATGGCAATGAACTGGCTGCCCACTTTCACAGCGCCGACCGCCTGCTTAGTGCGCTCGAAAAAATATTGCTTAAAAATATTGGGCTCCAGCGTTGTGCCCGACTTGCTCGAAACAATGAAGAGTGTTTTCGGAATGTCAATCAGATGTTCGAACGCTTTTACCTGGCCGGGATCGGTCGAGTCGAGCACGTGCAGAGTGGGGAAGTGGGTGATTCTTCCGAAAGTCATGCGCAGCACTTCCGGACAAAGACTCGATCCGCCCATGCCCAGCAGCAGCACCTGCTGAAAGCCGCGCGCCTGCACTTCCTTCGCCAGCTTGGCGAGTTGGTCGTGTTGCGCGATTTGCTCGTCGATAATGTCGAGCCATCCCAGCCAGTTCGCTTCGTCGCTGCCCGACCAGAGCTTTGCATCGCGCTGCCACAAGCGCTGCATCTTGCCGCCCGATTGCCAGTCGGCCGTCGTCGCTTTCACTGCCGTGGCCAGCGATTCCGGCAGGGAAGTTGTCAGTTGGCTCACAATCCGTCCCTTTTGCTACGTGCTTTTTTGCTGCGTGCTCTTGGCGACCGCAGCCAGCAGTTTGTCAAACGCGTCGGCGAACAGCTTGACGCCGTCCTTGGTCAGTTTGTCAGTGACTTGCTTGATGGAAATTCCGCAGAGCGCCAGGTCGTCCATCACCTTGGCCGCGCCCGCCACATCCTCGGTGAGCGCATTACGCAGCAGTCCGTGATCGCGGAACGCGTCAATCGTAGCCGGCGGCATGGTGTTGACCGTATCCGGCCCAATCAATTCCTCGACGTAAATCACGTCGCGATAGTTCGGATTCTTCGTGCTCGTGCTGGCCCACAACACACGCTGGGTTTGCGCTCCTTTGGCTGCGAGCGCCTGCCAGCGCGGTCCGCTGAAAATGCTCTGGTAGCGTTGGTAGGTGAGCTTGCCGTTGGCGATTGCGACTTTGCCCAGAATGCTCTTCAACAAGGCCTGCTGGTTCGGGTCGGTGGTCGCTTTCAGTTTGTCGTTGAGCAGCGAATCGATCAGGGTGTCGATGCGGCTGATAAAGAAACTGGCCACGCTCGCCATCTTGTTGAGATTACCCCCGTTCAAATTGCCGCCGCGGGCCGCCAGGTCTTCGAGCCCGGCGATGTAGGCGTCGGCAACTTTCTCGTACACGTCCTGCGCGAACAGCAGCGTGACGTTGATGTTGATGCCTTCGCCGATCAGTTGCCGGATGGCGGGCAGTCCCTCGGCCGTGCCAGGCACCTTGATCATGACATTCTCGCGCTGCACGGCCTTCCACAGCCGGCGCGCTTCGTCAATCGTCTCCTGCGTTTTGCGCGCCAGATAGGGCGAGACTTCCAGGCTGACATAGCCATCGCGGAAGTTGGACTCGTCATACACCGGCCGCAGCGCGTCGGCCGCATCCTGAATGTCGCGAATGGCAATCTGCTCATAGCGCGCCGGTGGTGTCGAGATCGGTGCGCGATGCCAGCGACTTCAGGAAATCGTCATACAGCGAGCTGTCGGCGATCGCCTTCTCAAAAATGGCAGGGTTCGACGTCATGCCCCGCAGTCCGTCGTCGGCAATCATCTGTTTCAGCTTTCCGGTGGTGAACAGGTCGCGGCGGATGTAATCGAGCCACATCGACTGACCGTAGTTGAGCAATTCTTTCAGCGGATTCTTTGTCGCTTTTGACGTTTCCAGAACTCCAGTTGGCTGCATGATGACCTCCTAATGATTCCCCATTCGCGTTTCGTAGAGACGTAGCTGGCTACGTCTCGCTTTGGTGGCGGGCAAGAGCCGTAACAATTTACGTCATCTTCTATAAGCTAATTTGCTGCAATCGCGGCGCGCGCTTCCGCCACGACCTTGTCCACGGT
The DNA here is from genome assembly GCA_963755795.1 of uncultured Acidobacteriota bacterium. Classification (GTDB taxonomy): domain Bacteria; phylum Acidobacteriota; class Terriglobia; order Terriglobales; family Acidobacteriaceae; genus Sulfotelmatobacter. The sequence continues at coordinate 148,669 of CAVWLI010000030.1, forward strand.
GAACCCAAAAAACTTCAACAGATCTTTCAACGGTGCCGAAGCCCCGAAACTGTGCATGCCGACATTGCGTCCCTTTAGGCCGGTGTAGCGCCCCCATCCGAACGTTGCCGCCATCTCCACCGAAACCCGCGCGGTCACGCCGGATGGCAGAACGCTCTCTTTGTACGCTGCATCCTGCTGCTCAAAAATGTCCATCGAAGGCATGCTGACCACTCGCGCCTTGACGCCTTCGGACTTTAGTCTTTCGTAGGCTTCCACGCACAGCGACACCTCGCTGCCGGTGCCTATCAGGATCACATCGGGTTTTCCGCCCGGAGCATCAGCCAGCACATAGGCACCTTTGGCCAGGCCGGAAGCCGGGGCATATTTCGAGCGATCCAGAGTCGGCAGATTTTGCCGAGTTAACGCGAGCGCCACGGGCGAGTGCTTCAATTGCGCAATGATTTTCCAGGCCTCGACCACTTCATTGGCATCGCCGGGACGAAGCACAATCAGATTCGGCATGGCCCGCAACCCCGCCAACTGCTCGATGGGCTGGTGCGTCGGCCCATCCTCGCCCACGCCAATGGAATCGTGGGTGAAGATGAAGATTGACGGAATCTCCATCAGAGCCGACAGCCGGATGCTGGCCTTCATGTAATCGCTGAAGTTGAAAAAAGTTGCCCCGAACGCGCGAATGCCGGAGACGATCATCCCGTTCACGCTCGCGCCCATCGCGTGCTCGCGAATGCCGAAGTGCAGGTTGCGCCCGGCGTAATTGCCGGATTCAAAATCTCCCGCGCCGTCAAATTTTAAAGTCGTCTTGTTCGAGGTCGCGAGGTCAGCCGATCCGCCAATCAACCATGGAATGTTCTGCGCTAGCACGTTGAGCACCTTGCCCGAACTCTCGCGCGTCGCAATACCCTTGGCATCGGCGGGAAATGTGGGAAAATTCTTATCCCAGCCTGCGGGTAGCTCACGATGCTGCATCAGACGCAGCCGTTCTGCCAGGTCGGGAAACTTCTGCGAGTAGTCCGCAAACAGCCGAGACCAGTCGGCGTGCAGATCATGTCCGCGCTGGCCAATTCCTTCGCGGAAATGTTCGCGCACGCCGTCGGGTACCAGGAATTTCGCATCGTCCGGCCAGCCGTAGAAATCTTTGGTCAGCTTGACTTCTTCCTCACCCAGAGGCTCGCCATGGGCGGCGTTGCTGTCGTGTTTGTGCGGAGAGCCGTAGCCGATGTGGCTGTCGACGATGATGAGCGTGGGGCGGTCGGTGGTTTCGTGGAAGGTCTGGAATCCGCGCGCCAGCATTCGCAGATCGTTGGCATCGGCCACGCGGGTTATGTTCCAGCCATATCCTACGAATCGGGTTGCGACATCTTCGCTGAACGACCAACTCGCCGGGCCGTCGAGTGTGATGTGATTGTTGTCGTATATCCAGCACAGATTCGAGAGCTTCAAGTGTCCGGCCAGAGAAGCGGCTTCACCGCCAATTCCTTCCATCAGATCGCCGTCCGAGCACATGGCGTAGACGTTGTAGTCGAAGATCTCGAAACCGGGACGGTTGAAGTGTGCTGCTTGCCATTTTCCAGCGATGGCCATGCCCACGCTGTTGCCCACGCCCTGGCCGAGCGGTCCCGTCGTGGTTTCTACCCCGGTCGTGAGATGGGATTCAGGATGCCCCGGCGTCCGGCTGCCCAGCTGACGAAAGCGCTTGATCTCTTCCATCGGCACTGAGAGCTCGCCCGAAATCTTCCCGTCCTGGCCAACCCGCCGCACCTCGGCGAGGTGCAACATGGCGTAAAGCAGCATCGAGGCGTGGCCGTTGGAGAGGACAAACCGGTCGCGATTCAGCCAAGTCGGATCCGCGGGGTCGTAGTGCAGGAATTCCTGCCACAGGCAGTAGGTGACCGGTGCCAGTCCCATGGGCGCGCCCGGATGGCCCGAGTTCGCCTGTTGCACCGCGTCAATTGCCAGAGTTCGGATCGTGTTGATGCACAGCGTATCCAGTTGCTGTCCCGTCACTAATAGCTGTTCGCTGGCTACCATGCGACTCTGCTCCTCCCAGCCGGAATTCCAAACCGGCGCGCCGATTAACTCCCTACGAATTAGAGTTTTCTAATTACAGAAAGGGTTCACTACGCAGAAAGTGTATCAATTTCCGTGCAGACGTGGATTGAGTTGCGGTGAAAAACTACGAGGACTGGGTAACTGGATCAGGGAACCGACTCTATTTCAGAAGTTGCATGTACCCATTCTCGTTCTGATTGGCCCGGGTCGTGTCCTGTACGAATTTAAGGAACTGGCGCAGACTGTCGCGCTCGGACGGGACCATGCCTTCGAAGTGTACACGAACTCCGCTGGAAGATCCGCCGCGTTTGACCACTCCATTCAGCACGAACCCTTTGACCCAGATTTTTCCGTTGGGCACCCAGAGGCCGATCTCCACTTTTGACCCCGGTTTAACCGGGTTGGCGGTTTCTACCAGGCATCCACCGACGCTGGTGTTCGACAGATTACCCCAAATCGGAGCGGGAACGTCATCAACGCGCAGTTCGACCGCGACGAAGCACTTGATTCGCGGATGCCGCCGCCGGTCGCTCCCCCAATTCGGGCTGAACAAGTCAGGTCGAAAAGGAGGGGTGTCCTCGGTGGCGGTGGGAACGGGCTTAGGCGTCGGAGCCGCCGGGGGAGCAGACTTCCCAGCCGTCGACGCGCCGGCCTTAATCTCACGCATGGCTGCCAGCAGCGCCTGTTCGCGCTTTTCCGCGGGAGCTTCGCGGTAGGCTTGCAGCAGCTTTCCGACGTGCCGGACAAGGTCCGGATCGGACAATATTCGGGTCCAGTCAGTTCCTGTTGCCGCGCTCATGAAGTCAACGTCTTCCCGTTCTGAGATCTGTCGTTGTGAAATATCGGTTCTGAAATCCGGTTCCGAAAACTGTGTTGCTTCAATAGCTTGAACCGAGGGTCACCGCGATTCAAGATGACCTTAGTCACCTACGGGCAAGTTCCCGGAGCAGGTTCCTGAAATTGATTCTTTGCGACAGGACTTCCTACTGACCTTCAAAGGTGAGTTGGACAAGTTCAGTAGTCTCGCTTTGCTCGGGCTCGAACTTCCATTTGTTGATCGCGTCGACGGCCGCGTCTACCAATACCGGATTCCCGCCCAACACGCGCGTCGACTTGACGCTGCCATTGGCTCGTACAATGGCTTCCACCTTGACTACGCCGTGGATGTGCATCCTTCTTGCGAGTTCAGGATAGTTTGGGGCCACGCGAGACTCGACTTTTCGCTCCGCATGGGCCGTTGCGGCCGTGTTCTGAGCGGTCCCCAGGACCGCCGTCAACGCAACCATCGTAAGAAAAACAATTCGGAGAGTACTCCGCATGGCCTCAATTTCCTTTACTCCTTCAGCTTAACCGGGTCTTGGTTTTGGGGCAAAACACCGAGGTTACTGGCCTTTGGGTGCACAAATCGCCTGACGGGCAGGTAAGACTTTCATGCTTCCCCTTAGGTCGCCGGGGACGACGGCTCGGAGCGAGAATTCGATCCCTTCACAGTAGAATCGTTTGCATCGCAAAGATCGGCAAACGAATCAAACCGTGCGAGTTATGCTACAGGTGAGGAAAAAGACGTTGCGGCTTCCCTAAGGGACTTGCCGAGCGCTCCTACGACCAAGAATGCATTGCTTATTGATATTTCTCACAGCCACAATTTTCAGAATGACCATAGTTTCCCGAAGGGTATTGTTCATTCTTCTTCTTTCGCTTGTCTTCGCCCCTGGCCTGCTGGCTCAGGCCGCGGGCGGAACTTCGGCTCCCAACGTAACCCTGCCCGGTCCGCCGAACCCGTTTCTGGGCAGCGAACCCGAAGGCAAGGCGACCGCGGATGTCCTGCAAATCGATTTCAAGGAAGCCATTGATCGTGGCCTGCGCAATAACCTTGGCCTTCTGCTGGCCGGGGACCAGGCCCAAACGGCCCGTGGCGAGCGCTGGAAGGAACTCAGTGAGCTGTTGCCCAACCTCAGCGCCCGCTTGCAGGAAGATGTGCAGACGCAAAGCCTGGCCGCGCTGGGGTTCAACAAACTTTTCCCTCTGCTGAGTCCTCCCGGCAGCAATACCAGTAATTTTCCTCGCGTGGTGCCGGCTTTCAATTATTTTGATGTGCGCGCAAATTTG
>CAVWLI010000031.1:0-85491 GCA_963755795.1 uncultured Acidobacteriota bacterium
CTCCAAACAGGACAATCACCCACATTTGTTGGGATAATGAATATATGCCTTCCGTTCAAGCCGAAACTGGAAACCAGAAGCTCGCCAGCGATCTCCGCGAGATCGCCCAGGATATCGTCCGCCGCGCCATGGCCGGTGGCGCCACAGCCGCCGAATGCGTGGTGCGCGAGGGCGATGAATTCTCCACGCTGGTGCGGTTGGGCCAGGTTGAGACGCTGAAAGAGTCGGGGTCGAAGTCGATTGGAGTGCGCGTATTTTTTGGGCAGCGTGCGGCCAGCACTTACTCGAGTGATTTTTCGCGGGCGGGGCTTGACCGGATGGTGACGTCGGCTTTGACGCTCGCGAAGATTACTTCAGAAGATCCGTTTGGCGGAATTCCTGAGGCGGCACAACTCGGACAGCTTTCCGGAGATCTGGATCTTTATCACGAGGACGTGTACTCGCTGCCGGGGGCGGATCGGATCGACTACGCGCGGCGCGCGGAAAAAGCGGCGCTCGATTTTGATGCGCGCATCAAGAATTCCGAAGGCGGATCGTTTGACGCCGCGACGGGCCACAAGGTTCTGGCCAATTCTCACGGGTTTGTGGGCGAATTCCGCCGGTCTTATTGTTCGGTGGCTGCGGTGCCGATAGCACAGGCGGAAAATGGCGCGATGCAACGCGATTACTGGTACTCGGTGGCGCGGACTTTAACTAAGTTGGAGGCGCCGGAGAAAGTCGGCAAGATTGCGGCGGAGCGCACGCTGCGGCGGTTGGGCGCGCGCAAGGCGAAGACCGCGCAAGTGCCGATTATTTTCGATCCCATGGTTGCGACTTCGATTCTGGAGCATATTTTCGAAGGCGTGAACGGGGACTCGGTTTATCGCGGCGCGTCGTTTCTTGCGGACAAGCTGGGGCAGAAAATTGCCGGGGACAACGTCAACATCATCGACGACGGCACGATCGTGGGCGGGTTTGGAACGAGCCCGTTCGACGGCGAGGGCGTGCCGACGCGGCGCACGGTGGTGGTTGAGAACGGCGTACTGAAGTCGTATTTGCTCAACACCTACTCCGCCAAGAAACTTGGTTTGCAGACGACGGGGAACGCCGCGCGCGGGCTGGCGGGAACGCCCGGGATTGGGCCGGGAAATTATTTTCTGCAACCGGGCACGAAGACGCCGAAAGAATTGATCGCCGGGATCAAGGAAGGGCTCTACGTCACGGAATTTCTGGGTCAGGGCGTGAATCTGGTGACAGGAGATTATTCGCGCGGGGCTTCGGGAATGTGGATTTCTGGCGGAGAGTTTACGTATCCGGTGGAAGAGATCACGGTGGCGGGGAATTTGAAGGAATTGTTTTTCAATATTTCCGAAATCGCCAATGACTTGGAGTTTCGCGGGTCGGTCGCGGCGCCAACGATTCGCGTGGATGGGCTGACCGTCGGCGGCGAGTAGGGTAGGCACCTCAGGGGCTAAAGCCCAGAGGGGAGTCGGCTCTGATCGCAGCGCTAGAAGCGCTGCGCCACCCAAAATCGCACGTACACTCAAGGGCCCACTTACACTCAAAATCACCCACCAACCCAAGGCCACACACCAACCCAAGGCCACATGCCACCCAAGCTCACACACCACCGAAAACCAAGCGCTGCCTGAGAGCCCTGGCCGCCCAAAGATCCCAGTTTCTTCTGCTATCGTTTCGGTAGCCTTATCTTGAGGTGCGAAATGAAATTCGCCAAGGTAGTGTTTTGGATTGCCGGCATCTGGGGTGTTCTGATCCTGGCGCCCCTTTATTTCATGTTTGATGTGATCGGGCGGCAGGATCCTCCGGCGATCACGCATCCCGCCTTCTACTATGGCTTTGTCAGCGTCGGGCTGGCGTGGCAGGTTGCATTTTTCTTCATCGCGCGCGATCCGGTGCGATTGCGGCCGATGATGATTCCGTCCGTGATTGAAAAGTTTGTTTACGGGGCTTCCCTGCTCGTCCTCTACCTGCAGCAGCGACTTCATGCGTCGGACCTGGCGTTTGGCGGAGTCGATGTGCTGTTCGGCGTGCTGTTTCTGCTTGCCTTCTTTCGAACTTCGGCTTAGACATTTATGGAGCCCCGGACGTATGGGCACCGGACGCAATCGTCCGGGGTACAGCGGCGCGAACGACTTCCGTCTGGAGAAGTTGGCTTGGCTTGGGCGGACGAGGACGTCCGCCACTCCATGAAATGGTGGAAATGCAAACGCTATGAATCGAAGATCATTCTTGAAGTGGGCTGAACTGGCTGGACTGGCGGTTGGACTTCCCTCGGCGTCTACGTTTGGCGCCACTCCGCAGGGCGCGAAGACTAGTGGGCATGCCGACGCTTCTTCCCCGAAGAAGCTTGACTCCCCCGAGACCATCTTACTCAAGGACTATCGGCCGAAGTCCATTTACAAAATTCCTGTCACGCAAATTGCGAAAGCTAAATTTCCCATCATCGACATGCACTCGCATCCGTACGCGAAGACGGAGCACGAGATTGACAACTGGGTGCGGAACATGGACGAGGTTGGAGTGGAGAAGACGATCATCCTGACGATGGCCACGGGCGCGGAGTTTGACGACATTTACAAGAAGTATTCGAAGCATCCCGCGCGTTTTGAGATGTGGTGCGGATTTGATTTCGCCGGCTTCGACAAGCCGGGGTTTGGACCGGCTGCCGTGAAAGAGTTGGAACGCTGCCGGCAGGCGGGAGCGCGCGGCGTGGGAGAGATTCACGACAAGGGGAAGGGATTGCGGTCGGGAAAATCGAATGCGGTGGGAATGCATCCGGATGACGCGCGCATGGATGCCGTTTGGGAAAAGTGCGGCGAGCTGGGAATGCCGGTGAGCCTGCACGTGGCGGACCCGATCTGGATGTACGAAAAGATGGACCGCCACAACGATGGGCTGATGAACGCATGGGAGTGGCGGCTGGATAATCAACCGGACATCGTGAAGCTGTCGGGGATGATCGACATTCTCGAGCGGACGCTGGCGCGGCATCGCAACACGACGTTCATCGCGTGCCACTTCGCCAACCTCGACTACGATCTGGCGCGGCTGGGCGAGGTGTTGGAGAGGAATCCGAATCTGTATGCCGACATTTCTGCGCGATATGCGGAGACGGCGCCGATCCCCCGCTTCGCCGCGCAGTTTTATGCAACGCACGCCGACCGGCTGGTTTACGGGACGGATATGGGAGTCGATACTGCGATGTACCGGGTCACGTTCAGAATTCTGGAATCGCTGGACGAACATTTTTATGAGATTGAACAGTTCGGCTACCACTGGAGCTTGAATGGGCTCGGACTGAGTGATGCGATTCTGCAGCAGGTGTATCACGAAAATGCGGCGAAGTTGCTGGCCGCGCGAAAGCTTTAACCTCTCGAAAAGCACCCATTTCGCCGCGTCGTTGTCATTTTGATGTCCGCGTTGTCTGCGGGCCGGAGGATCTGTGCACTCTTCGGTGCCGCCGGTGTCGCCAGCGACGTGCATAGATCCTTCGCGCAAAGACGCGCTCAGGATGACAAGACTTGAGCGGGTAAATCGACAAGGGAAAAACAACGGCCTACAATTCCTGTCATGGGTAGCTTGGGACAGGGCAGTATAGGACAACCAACGCCGGTCGCCGAGGAACGCGACTCCAGCCGTTTGATTATTGCGATCGCGATGGCCGTGGTGATTGGGGGCGCGCTGGCGGTTGCGCTCCTGATGCGCCAGCCGGAGAAGGTCGCGAAGCCGGTCTCTCCCTACATTGCCAGCGTGCAGCTTTCCGATTTCAAGATGAGCGCGGCGGAAAATTTCATTGGGCATACGGTCAGCTATATCGATGGAGACGTGACCAACTCCGGCAACAAGACCGTGACCCATGTTGTGGTGGAGGTCACGTTCAAAGACGAGCTGGGGCAAGTGGCGCAGCTAGAACCAGAAATGCCGCTGCAGGTGATTCGGACGAATGGCGCCTACCTGGAGCCGGTCGACCTGAGCGCTTCTCCACTGGCCCCCGGGCAGACGCAGCCGTTCCGGCTGACCTTCGATAGCATCTCGGCGCAGTGGAATCGGCAGTATCCGGAGATGCGGGTGACGGATGTGACGGTGAAATAGATTTCCGGTCGAAAGCCCTCAGCGGGTAAAGCCGACAGTGAATTTTGCGGCTTTTGCGGCACGACTGGAAGTCGTGCCCTTCCCAATTCGCTTATCACGCACTGCTTCGTTGCACACTCTCCGAGTTCTCCAATCCGTTCCAGTAAAATGGGCGCATGAGTGAAAGTAAGTCATTTCGGTTGACCGAGTCGGTGAAGGCTGCGGGTTGAGCTTCTAAGCTGAGTCCGGCGGCGCTGGACACGGTGCTTGGGAAATTAGCCCGGCAACATGATCCGAACGTTCTGGTCGGCTTCGATCATGCCGACGACGCCGGAGTGTATCTGATCGCGCCCGACCAGGCGCTGGTGCAGACGGTGGATTTTTTCACGCCGGTTGTCGACGACCCCTATACGTTCGGGCAGATCGCCGCGACGAATTCGCTGAGCGACGTGTATGCGATGGGCGGAAAGCCGCTGACTTCGCTGGCGCTGGTGTGCTTTCCAGAGAAAGCGGAGCTGGAACTTTTGGAGCGCATTCTTGCCGGCGGATTGTCGAAGATGATCGAGGCAGGATGTACCGTGATTGGCGGGCACAGCATCCGCGATGAGGAAACGAAGTTTGGATATTCCGTGACTGGGGTGGTGCATCCGAAGAAAATTCTGGCGAATTCCGGCGCTCGGCCCGGCGATGCTCTCGTCTTTACCAAGGCGCTGGGAACGGGCGTGATCTCGACGGCGATCAAGAAGGGTAAAGCCGAGGCGGCGTGGATTGATGCGGCCGTGCGATCGATGACGACTCTGAACAAGCGGGCGGCGGAGGTGATTACGGGAGGAGATTTTCGGGTGAGCGCCATGACTGATGTGACCGGATTTGGTTTGATCGGGCACGCCCGCGAGATGGTGCTTGCGTCGGAGGTTTCGATCAATATTTCGGCCAGCGCGGTTCCGGTTCTGGAAGGGGCGCTGGAATGCGTGTGCGCGGGATACATCCCAGGCGGCCTGAAGAACAACCGCGATTTCGCGGAGTGCCTGGTCGAATATGACGACGGCGTTCCGCCGGACGTGCGAGCGCTGCTGTTTGATCCGCAGACCGCGGGAGGATTGCTGATTTCGACGCCCGACGGGCAAAACCTAGCGAGGGCTCTCAAGGATGCGGGAGTGAACGCGGTCGAAATCGGCCAAGTCTCGCCGAATGCCAAGCCCCGCATTCGGATCTCAATCTGATGCCGCCTGGAGATCGCCGCATCCTCGTGACGATTCCTGACATCTTTAGAGGAAGAGAATTGACGCCGAGGGTACGACAGCCGCGGGACGCCGGCAGGATGCAGCTCTAGCTCATCGGCGCTACTTAAGGAGTAATCATGCAAATTCGCGAGCTTGGTCGCAGTGGTCTCAAAGTTTCTGCGCAGGGGTTGGGGTGCATGGGGATGTCGGAGTTTTATGGTCCGAGCGATGATGACGAATCGATTGCGACGATTCATCGAGCGCTCGAACTCGGCATCAACTTTCTCGACACGGCGGACGTTTATGGGCCGTACAAAAATGAAGAGCTGGTCGGTCGGGCGATCCAGGGCAAGCGCGACAAGATCGTGCTCGCCACCAAGTTTGGAATCGTCCGCGACCCGGCGAATCCTGGCGTGCGTGGCGTGAACGGCAAGGCGGATTATGTGCGCCGATCGTGCGAAGCCAGTTTGCGGCGGCTGGGCGTCGAGACGATCGATTTGTATTACCAGCATCGCGTCGATCTGGCCACGCCGATTGAAGAGACGGTGAGCGCGATGGCTGAGTTGGTGAAGGCCGGGAAGGTGCGGTATCTGGGGCTGTCGGAGGCGTCGGTGCCGACGTTGCGGCGCGCGATGAAGGTGCATCCGATTGCCGCGTTGCAGACGGAGTATTCTTTGTGGACGCGCGATCCGGAGGGCGAGATTCTGGCGGCGTGCCGCGAATTGGGGATTGGGTTTGTGGCGTACAGTCCGCTGGGGCGCGGATTTTTGACCGGGCAGTTCAAGAAGTTTGAGGATTTGCCGGAAGATGATTACCGGCGGTATTCGCCGCGGTTCCAGGGGGAAAATTTTCAGAAGAATCTGGATCTGGTGCGGCAGGTGCAGGAGATGGCTCGCGAAAAGAGGTGCACGGCGTCGCAGCTGGCGTTGGCTTGGGTGCTGGCTCAGGGTTCGGATATCGTTCCGATTCCGGGGACGAAGCGGCGGAAGTATTTGGAAGAGAATGCAGCTGCGAATGCAGTTGAGTTGAGCAAGGAAGATTTGCGGCGGATTGATGAAGTGTTTCCCGCGGATGCGGCGGCGGGAGGAAGGTATCCTGAGTATATGATGGCGTTGGTGAACGGGTAGGACATCAGGCATCGCGTCAGAACAGGCCAAATCTCGCGGTGCGGACGAAATCTCGCCCAATCGCAGGGTTCACGATTGCTAGTTTGAACTCCTCAGCGGTGTAAGCGGATTGATTCAGAAATCCAGGCTTGAAATGGCAATTTAGACTGTGTAAGGTAGGCGGTTAGTAGAGCCCAACGCGGCGAAGGATGAATCTATGAATCGGACTACACCGGTTTCGGCACAGCCACTCGCGGACCTTGATCACCTGGATCTGGATCACCTCGATGAGTTCATGGAACGCCGCTATCAGGAAGGCAAGTCCGAGACCGAGTTTCGCCAATACGACGCCGAGGCCAACCCCGGCGTGGCTGAGTTCTACCGCCTCAACCATACGCACCAGACGCTCGACTACGTCCTCGCCAAAGAGAAAGAATATTTCGGGCTCAAGAAGGGGAAGAAGACGGTTTGGGAGGCTGCGGAATTTTTGAACACGCTGGTCGATGACAGCGATCCCGACACCGACCTCACCCAGACCGAGCACCTGCTGCAGACCTCTGAGGCGCTGCGCCGCGACGGCCAACCGCGCTGGATGGTGTTAGTCGGCTTCCTGCACGACCTCGGCAAATGCCTTTGCCTGTATGGAGAGCCGCAGTGGGGCGTGGTGGGCGACACCTTCCCAGTTGCTTGCGCATGGTCCGATCAGATCGTCTATTCGGAATATTTCCAAAATAATCCGGACCGCAATGTGCCCGAGTACCAGACGAAGTACGGCATCTACGAGCCGCACTGCGGACTGGAAAACGTGCACATGTCATTCGGCCACGACGGCTACATCAACGAAGTCGTGAAGTCCTACCTGCCCGACGAGGCGCTCTATATGCTGCGCTTCCATTCCTTCTATCCGTGGCACCGGCACGACGCGTACACGCACCTGATGAATGACAAGGACGCCGCCATGCTGGAGTGGGTGAAGAAGTTCAACCCCTACGATCTATACTCCAAGGGACACAGCAAGCCCAATCTTCAGGAACTGAAGCCCTACTACGACGATCTGTTCGCAGAATTTCTGCCCGCGAAGCTGGACTGGTAGCAGCCTGGCGCGCCTAACCTGAAAAAGCGCGACTGCTCCCTCGATCAGATCGACCTCTTCGCCGCCTGCGTCATCCCGTGGACGCCTGGTATCTGATCCCGGCAGCCCTGCTGCTGGGCACACGACGCCTCACCATGGCTGTGCTAAGCCCCGTCGTCTCGCCGGCAAAGAAGGCCAGCTACCGCTACGAATGCTATCGCGAAGCCTGGGGCCTGCTCGCTAGAAGCCGAGCTGAGCTGGGGAAATGCGGACGATGAGATCGGAGCCGTGGACTGCTGGCGATCCGCAACATGGGCCAAACGAGTGTAATCGACATTTTGCGTCAGTCCCCGATCGTGGATTACATTATTCAGAATGACTTGCGCCAACTTTGTTGTTGCACTCGTGCTGTTCGTTCCTCCCGCATTCGCCCAGCATGGCGAATCTGCTAAGCCGTCGGCCAATGCCAGCGCGACTGCTGCAGCAGAAAAATCTGCGGAGCCGAAATCCGCCGAACCGAAGTCCGCCGAACCCATGAAGAATCCTCTGCCCGCGGACAAGTCTGTGCCGCAGATGATCACCGTGAACGGCAAGACGATGCACTACACCGCGACGGTCGGCACAATCACGCTGAAAAGCAGGGACGAAAAGCCCACCGGCGTGGTGATGTACACGGCTTACACGCTGGACGAACCAAAAAGCGACGCAAAAGCTACGAACAGCAGCTGGCACCGGCCGGTCACGTTCGCGCTCAATGGTGGGCCCGGGGCCTCGTCCGTCTATCTGAACCTGGGCGCGATCGGGCCCAAGCATCTTGCGTTTGCGAATGAGGGCGACTCGCCCTCTGACCCAGCGACGCTGACGGACAATCCCGGCACATGGCTTGACTTTACCGACATGGTCTTTATCGACCCCATCGGCACGGGCTTTTCGCGTTCTCTGGTGGACGAGGCGGAGACGAAGAAACTTTTCTATGCTCCGAAGCCGGACATCGAGTATCTCTCACTCGTAATCTACAAGTGGCTGGTGCAGAACGATCGATTGCTCGACAAAAAATATCTGATAGGGGAAAGTTACGGCGGCTATCGCGGCCCGCTGATAACCCACTATCTGCAATCAACGCTGGGCGTCGCTATGAACGGCCTGGTGCTGGTGAGTCCGTATCTGAATCCGGAGACAGGTGACGGGAACCTGTCGCCAATTCCCTGGATGATCGACCTGCCGTCGATCACGGCCGCACATCTTGAGTCTGAAGGCAAGCTGACCGACGCGGCCATGCAGCAGGTAATCGCGTACACCCGCGGAGACTATGCAGAAGCGCTGCTGAAAGGTCGCAGCGATCCGCCTGCCACCGACGCGATGATTGCGCATTTAACCGAAATGACGGGGCTCGACCCGAAGTTTGTGAAGTTTGCCGGTGGCCGGCTGGACATTCGAGCCTATCTCCGCGAGGTGCACCGGACGCAAGGCTTACTCGGCAGCGTGTACGATTCGAACGTGACCGCACCCGATCCGTTCCCCTACGCTCCGATGCAACAGACCGGCGACCCGATTCTGGAGAGCATCATCGCGCCCACGACCACGGCCATGGTCGACTTCATCACGCGAACGGTCGGATGGAAAACCGATACGCGCTATGAGGCCTTGTCGGAGGACGTCAACCGGCAATGGGATCGCAATGACGACCTGCGCAGGGGCGCGGTGAGAGACCTGCGCCAGTCGGTTTCTGCCGATCCCAAGCTGCGCGTGCTGATCGTGCATGGCTGGAACGACCTTTCGTGCCCGTTCATGGGATCAGTCCTCAGCGTGGACCAGATGCCGATCATGGGTGACGCGAACCGCGTCCAGGTCCACGAGTTTCCCGGCGGCCACATGTTTTATACGCGTAGCGTGAATCAGGACGCGCTGCACAAGTTGGGGCAGACCATGGTGGAGACGCACTAAGTGTAGACGCATTAACCGCAGCATCCACCGCTTTCGCCACCGAAATCTTGCCAAAGCCGCGTTTCACCGAAATCTTGTCAATAGGCAGAAATTACGCGATCGAGCCTAACCTCAACCAAACACGGCAAATATAAAGTTGAATTCCTTTCCGGTTTACCCCACTCAATTTGATATCCTGAATATATAGAGTTTTTCAGCGAGGCGCGGCCACCGGTCGCGCCTTTTCTTTTGCCCGAAAAGTCCGAGCCACACCAAGCCACGTAGCGGCGGACGCATTCGTCCGCACGCCTGAGCGATACCTACGGGCATAAACCAGATCCAGCAAAAACCAGATGTGGAGAACAATGAAACATTGGGAGCGCTTCACCAGCTTTAAACAGCGCGGCGAATGGGTCGAGCTGCAATTCATGGCACAGGCCGCCAAGCGCCGCCTCGCCGTCAGCAAGCCCTGGGGAGACATGCAGGCCTACGACGTCGGCATCGAACACGGCTCGAACTTTCTCCGAGTGCAGGTCAAATCCACCACCGCCCGCTCCGGCGCAGGCTATCGTTGCATGTTCATGCCCAACCACCTGAAGAAGCGCGACTACTCCCTCGACCAGATCGACCTCTTCGCCGCCTACGTCATTCCCGTAGACGCCTGGTATCTGATCCCGGCAGCCCTGCTGCTCGGCACACGACGACTCACCATGGCGATGCTAAGCCCAGTCGCCCCGCCAGCAAAGAAGGCCAGCTACCGCTACGAGTGCTACCGCGAAGCCTGGGGCCTGCTCACTAAGAGTCGCACCGAGTTAACGCGCTGCGCCCGCTGAAATCCAAGCCCCGGAATGAATGGCGAACGGCGAATGCCGGGTGGAATAAGCTTCGAAGGTGCTTGTCTGCACCATCCACAACTGAGGGTGCCCCGTGCTCGCGTCCTTCGCAAGGACCCCTCGTTGGAATGGTGCCCGGAGAAAAGTGAAAAAGGCTGAGCCACGGCCCAAACGGGACTGACCTGAACTAGGGGGCCAGATCCGATAACGACATTCGCCATTGTGAAGGAATATCAAAATCGCCATGAAGCCCCTTCGAATGAGAGCACAGGTGGTAAATTATCCTCGCAAGACGTTCGTGCCGGGCCGAAGTCACGCACTTGACGAAATGCCTACTCCTGCCGAAGAAAGACTCTGCAAACGAGACGCTGCGTCGCCATATCGCGGGGGCCTCCCCACCAGATTTGAGCGTGTAGCAAGGCGAGGAATTAATTGGGAGCTGCCGAGAAATTTCAAAGGGTATGCGGCCAGCGAACAGCATCAGATGGGAATCGGCGGAGCCGCGACAAAATGTTATTTATCGATCTCGGGCAAACTGGAGGGAGCGTACATTGCAAAATATGCACACAAGAATGGGCAAATCGAGACCTTCACTGAATTGTTTAACAACCAGTTCGGGAAAGCGTTGGGATTTGAGATGGCTCATAGCGGCATTGCGAAACTTGACGGCGTGCTGCATTTTCTAAGTCGGTCATTCCGAAAACCCGGAGAAAAACTGGTTCACGGTAGCCTCATGGTTGAAACGCTGGGATTGGCCGATTCCCGTGAGATGGAAAAAATAAAAACTATCGCGCAGCAGCAAGGAATTTTTGACATTGATTTCGTTGAAACGTTCATGCGAGAATTTTGCGGCACTGATTTCGAACTGGTGTTCGACAAATTCGTTGCGATGCTCGTGTTCGACGCTCTTATCGGCTCCATGGACAGGCATCCAAGAAACTGGGGCGTAATCGCGCCGGAGTCCCAAACGGTCGATGCTGTCGAAGGTAGGAGCCGCATCCGTTTTTCCCCAATCTACGACTCAGCAAGAGCGTTGCTGTGGGATTTGTCTGATGCTAAGATAAATGCTCTCTCGGCGAGTGATCTCAAAAGGTACATCGAAAGATCTTCTCCGCGCATTGGGCTGCCTCATGCAGCACGAAGGTGTAATCACTTCGAACTCCTCGCCCATGTGGCAACGAAACATAAATCGTTGCTTATTAATAACATACAAAAATTGCCATCATCGACTGTTGGTCTAGCATCGGACCTACTGTATCGGTGGCCCTTTCGTAATGTGTTCAGCGGAGTACGCGAGCGGGCGATAATGGTCATAATCAACTCAAGATTCGACCGTTTAGTGTCGATGACTTAGAAAGGAGGCCGGCGAAATGCTGAATTGGAGAGCACGTCTGGGTTACAAGGCCCCGCCGCCAACCCTCGTCGTGTCGTACCAACACCAAACCGTCGCGGAGCTGAAAAAAGAAGGGACGAAGTTTCTGTTTCGATATTTGGACCCGTTCTTCACACTGGAACTGGCGCCGTTACCAGGACTGACCCCGAACCGCGAATTCGTGCCCTTTAATGAACTGCCTGCGTTCTTTCGGGAGCGCCTGCCGGATATGAGGCGGCCCGAAATTAAGCAGTTCATCCGAGAACACAACATTGATGAGACGGATGAGCTTCAGATGCTCTCCTGTCTTGGGGCGCACTCGATCACAGATTCCTTTGAGTTAAAGCTACAAACGGCCGCGTAAAGACCTAAGAGCTGCGTAAAACAAGAGAGGGGCGAAAAATTCGCCCCTCTCTTCTTGCAACGACATGCCGTTCCCCTAAGGCACCCGTCCACGAGGGTTTGAAAAGAATGCCAACCGACCTACTGAATCAGCGTGCCTCCGTTGCTACCGTTTGGTTCTGCGTCGGGGGCGATGACTACGGCCGCGGCTACGCGGTCGCCGGGTTCCATGTTTAGGAGTCGCACGCCCTGGGCGTTGCGGCCGGATTCGCGGATGGTGGTTGAGTCCATGCGGATGATTTTGCCGTAGTGGCTGATCAGCATGACCTCGCTGGTTTCGTCGACCTGCGCGATGGCGACGACTTTGCCGACGCGCTCGGTGGTCTTCACGTTGATGACGCCTTTGCCGCCGCGGTTGGTGAGGCGGTATTCGTCGGCGGGCGTGCGCTTGCCGTAGCCGTTTTCGGTGACGGAGAGGATCAGCGTGCCTTTGACGGCCACATCGATGGTTTCGAGCACGCCGGCTTCGGGATCGCCTTCGACTTTTTCCTTGGCTGGCGCGGGAGCGTCCGGCTTGGTCGTCGTGGCCATGCCGACTACGTAGTCTTTCTCTTCGAGGTCGATGCCCCAGACGCCGTAGGCGGCGCGGCCCATGGGGCGGACGTGGCTTTCGTCGAAGCGGACGGCCATGCCTTCGTGGCTGGCGAGGAAGACGATCTGATTGCCGTCGGTGATGCGAGCGGCGACCAGTTCGTCGCCGTCTTCAATGTGGATGGCGTTGATGCCGTTGGAGCGCACGTGCATGAACTCGCGCAGCTCCGATTTTTTCACCAGGCCTTTGCGCGTGGCGAAGAAGACATATTTATTTTCTTCTTCCAGATTGCGCACGGCGACCAGCGTCTTGACGGTTTCGCCGGGCTGCAGGCCGATCAGGTTGCCGATGTGTTTGCCTTTGCCGGCGGCGCTGACGTCGGGAATTTCGTAGACCTTGAGCCAGTAGACGCGGCCCTTGTTGGTGAAGATGAGAATGTAGGCGTGCGTCGAGGCGATGAAGAGATGCTCGACGAAATCTTCGTCGCGCGTCTTCATGCCGGTGCGGCCCGTGCCTCCGCGGCGCTGCATGCGGTAGGTGGAGATGGGCGTGCGCTTCATGTAGCCGGAGTGGCTGACGGTGACGGCGACCTGCTCGTCGGCGATGAGATCTTCGAGAACGATTTCCGCGGCTTCGTCTTCGATGCGAGTGCGGCGTTCGTCTCCGTATAGCTTCTTAACTTCTTCCAACTCTTTGATGATGACTTTGCGCAGCTTGGTCTCGGAGCCGAGGATGGATTCGTATTCGGCGATGTTGTCGCGAACCTCTTTCAACTCGTTCGAGATTTCGTCGATCGAAAGTTTGGTCAGGCGATGCAACTGCAACTCGAAGATGGCGTCGGCCTGGCGCGTCGTGAAAGGCTTGTCGGCGTCGAGCTTGGGCGCGCGGCCGGTGGTGTTGATGTCGATCTTTTTGCCGCCGAAGTAGAGCACCAGATTTTCGCGGGCGTCGGCGCGGTTGGCGCTGCCGCGAATGATGGTGATGACGTTGTCGAGGTGATCGAGCGCGGTCAGGTAGCCTTCGAGAATGTGCTCGCGGTCTTTCGCCTTCTGCAGCAGGTAGGCGGTGCGGCGGCGGACGACGTCGACGCGGTGCTCGATGAAATATTTGATGGTCTGAACCAGGCCCAGCTCGCGCGGCTGTCCGTTGACCACCGCGAGCAGGATCATGGAGAAGCCCTGCTGCATCTCGGTGTGCTTGAAAAGCTGGTTCAAAACAATTTGCGGTTCTGCTCCGCGCTTCAGTTCGACGACGATGCGCATGCCGTCGCGATCGCTTTCGTCGCGAACGTCGGAGATGTCTTCGATCTCTTTGTCGTTGACCAGCTGCCGCGATGCGCTTGATCAGATTCGCTTTGTTCACCTGATAAGGAATTTCGGTGACGATGATGGCTTCGCGATCTTTGCTGAAGGTTTCGATGGCGGCTTTGGCGCGCATCATGAAGCGGCCGCGGCCGGTGCGGTAGGCTTCGAAAATTCCGGCGCGGCCGTGGATCATGCCGGCGGTCGGGAAAATCGGGGCCTTGCACGAACTTCAGAATCTCGGCGAGCTGCGCGTTGGGATTGTTGACCAGCGTGATAGTCGCGTCGACGATCTCGGTGAGATTGTGCGGCGGAATTTTTGTAGCCATGCCGACCGCGATTCCGTCAGAGCCGTTGATCAGAAGATTGGGAATGCGCGCGGGCAGAACGTCGGGCTCGATTTCGCTGCCGTCATAGTTGTCGTGGAAGTCGACGGTCTCTTTGTCGAGGTCTTCGAGCAGCGCGGTCGAAACCTGCGCGAGCTTGGCTTCGGTATAACGATCGGCCGCGGGCGGATCGCCATCGACGGAACCGAAGTTGCCTTGACCGAAGATCAGCGGATAGCGCATCGACCAGTCTTGCGCGAGACGGACGAGAGCGTCGTACACAGCGAGGTTGCCGTGGGGATGGTACTTGCCCATGACTTCGCCGACGATGCGGGCGCACTTGCGCGTGGCCTTGTTGGGCTGCAGCCCCATCTGCTGCATCGTGTAGAGAATGCGGCGGTGAACGGGCTTTAATCCGTCGCGCACGTCGGGTAGGGCGCGGCCGATGATCACCGACATGGAGTAGTCGAGATACGACCGCTTCATCTCCTCTTCAATGTTGACGGGTTGAATGTTCGCGGCGCCGGGGCCGGCACCGTCACTGCCGCCGGGAGGAGGAGTGAGTGGGAGTTCTGGGTTTTGATCGTCAGCCATTCTTTCGCTCTCAGCTTTCAGCCGTCAGCTCAACGGAATAATTTCTCCAGCCTCGAAATGCTTGTAACTAGTTGTATTTGCAGGGTGTTATGCGCCCTGAGAACTGAGATCATTATACCACGGTTGCGGCCCGTGGAGAGTAATGCGGAAGGACCCCACTTCTCGCAAAGAACGCGAGAAATGGGGCACCCGGCGCGCGGTTGTGACGCTGGCTGAATTTTTCGGTCGGCGAGAGAGATGTTGTGAGCAACGTTGTTTTTTTACGGGCGGACGATTATTTCGTTGGGGAATGACGGCAGTTGGAAGGGGACGCCGCGGGATTCGTTCGACTTGAGGGTCTCTGGCAGATCGAGCGAGGAGAGTTCAATTTTTCGGGTCCAGGAACCGTTGGCGTAGAAGTCGCCGCGGGTGTAGAGGACGCCGTTGGCGATGGTGTAGTCGGATGTTTCCTCGCTATGACCGTCGCGAAAAATCAGAATCGCCGGAGGCGGTTCTGGGGTGGTGGCCGCATGAATTGAGGCGGAGGCGTGTTCCTGGTTACGCGCCTCGGTATGCGGCGATTTGGGCATTCGAGCGATTGTTTCCGGGGAGATGATCTCCGCTCTCGACTCTGCTTCGGTCGTTTCCGGGCTGCTCACGCGAACGTAGCGGTCGCCGCGCAGTTCGATCAACAGTGGCCGAACCGGTGTGGGCGGACGATCGGGCGCGGGTGCTGGAGGAGCTTGGAGAACGATCATCGGCGGCTGCGATGTGACGGGGTATCCCGTGCTGGAGAGATAGTCAGAATAGAAAGCGTCGGCGAAGGCGAGCGGATAAAAGGAAGAGCGCGAGTAGGCGCCATTGTGAAACCGCGGAGAGAAGTGAGAAGCGTGAAAGGCCATTCGTTGCGCGTTCGCCTGCGGCGCTACGGCCGTGAACAGTGCAATGAAAAACAGTGTCATGAAAAGCGGGGCGAGCAAGAGTGGGGCGGTAAAGAGGCGCGGGATGAGAAGAAGTCGGCGCATGGTCAGTTCGCCTGCGGGGGCGGCGGGAGTTGAAAGCTGACGCCGTGATCGTCGTTCTGCTTGCGGGTGGCTTCAAGGTCAAGGTCGGCGAGAGCGATTTTGCGGGAGTGTCCAGGGGTCAGATCGAAAAGAATCGCGCCGATGATGGCGTAGTTTCCGAGTTCCAGTTGGTGCCCGTCTTTGAAGACGAGCAACGTCGCAGGTTGGGGAGCAGTGTCTTCGGCAAGTTGGTCAGCGTGAGGCGTAGGCACTGTTTCAACGGGCGGAATATAGGAGTCAGCACCCGAGCCGCGACGATCAAAGACGGTGGGCCCGCCCTGGTAGTCGGCGTCATCGTCGGTGTCGGCATTCTCGTCCGGAGTTCCGGTGTCGATGGGATATGCGTAGGGAATGGCGTACCCA
This sequence comes from uncultured Acidobacteriota bacterium, assembly GCA_963755795.1. GTDB lineage: Bacteria > Acidobacteriota > Terriglobia > Terriglobales > Acidobacteriaceae > Sulfotelmatobacter. The sequence goes on from CAVWLI010000031.1 coordinate 16,162, forward strand.
TAAGCTACAGGCGCGCTGGCCTTGCCGGGGTGGTCATGATGATGGCGGTGCTCACTTGTCGTTGAGCCAGTTCCGTGAAAAGTGACCCGTGAGTCAGGAACGCCTGCAGTGAAATTTGGTCCGCCAGTCGGTGGCCGCACTGGGCCAGTCGCGGGAGCTACCGTAGCGGTGAAAGGGCGCACCGCACCGGTCGCACTCGGCACAGTGCCAGTGGCGGCGTGGCCGCCCACTCCAGAAGAAGAAGTTGAAGCGGAGGTACTCCCGAACTGTGCCTCGCTGGTTGGAGGCAGACTGAGAATGCAAAGAAATACAAGCGGAGCCGAAGTTAGACGTCGCACGGCATTGCGATAATACTCCAATTCAGGAGCCATGGCGCGCACCTCGCAGGAAGAACGCCTTACAGTTAATTAGATTGCAATGGAATTGGGCTGGATGCCCAGATTTCCGCCTTGAAAGGGCGTGTATGCTTATCTGAAGGGCAGCTAAAGGGAATCCGGGCCGTGACGTTTACGTTTCTATACAAAGTTGGCGAGGACTTAGCATGAAGTCGGCAATCCGATTTGCGATGCTGGGGCTGGTGCTGGTGATTGTGACGATGGTGTCGGCGTTGACGGCCATGCGGTTTGCCATTCACGGGCAGGAAGTCGCGGTGCCTCCGCTGGTGGGGCTCGCTCCGGCCGAGGCGGAGCGGGAGCTGGCGGGACTGGGCTTGCAAATTTCGATTGAGCGGCAGTACTACAGCCCGCAGATTCCTGAAGGCAGAATCATGTCGCAACTGCCTTTGCCGGGAACCAAGGTGCGGCGCGGATGGCAGGTGCGCGTGGCGCAGAGTTTGGGCAAGACGCGGGTGACGATTCCGGATGTGACGGGGCAGAGCGAGCACGCGGCGGAATTGAATATCCGGCGGCGCGGGCTGGATGTGGTTTCGATGGCGGAGGTGGAAGAGGCGGGAATTCCGGCAGACCAAGTGCTGGCGCAGAGTCCCACGGCGAACGAGACGCAGGTGGCCGCGCCGAAGATCAGCTTGCTGGTGTCGGCGGCCGCGGAGCCGCAGGCGTTTGTGATGCCGAGCTTCGTGGGACAGCCGCTGGGCAGCGTGAGCCGGAGCTTGCAGGATGCGGGATTCAAGCTGGGGAATGTGAATGTGGCCGTGCCGCCGGCGAGCCCGAGCACGGGGGATGCGGGGAATCCGGCGACCGGAAATGCGCCTTTGGCGCCTGCTGCTTCGCCGGCACAAACCGGGCCTCCAGCGCAGCCGGGGCCGGCGAGCATTATCGTGTCTCAAGTTCCCTCGGCGGGACAGAAGGTGTTGGCGGGGGCGGCTGTGAATTTTGAAGTGCGGTAGCAACCTGTGGGGCTGAAGCCCCCTCAGAAGAGAAAGGTTCATCGCAGCGCTGAAAGCGCTGCGCCACCCAAACGCGGGTTTTCATCAAGCCGCTATCCCACCATCGTCCTCGCCGCAACCCAATTATCGTTCCTTTAGATTCTTTCCAGGATGGCGGCGAAGAAGCCGTCGCAGGGATGGACGCCGGGGATGGTGCGCAGGTATGGGCCGCTGGTGAGCAAAGCGGCGTCAGGCCAGGTGAGCTCGCCGGAATCTTTCAGGCGATTCAGTTCGGAACGGCAATCGAGCAGGCGGAGGGATTTGTTCTCAGACAAGGATTGCTCGACGACGTCTTCGTTTTCTTCTTTTTCCAATGAACAGGTTGAGTAGATGAGGCGCCCTCTGGGTGCGACCTGGGCCAAGGCGGAGCGGAGGATTGCGAGCTGGCGCTGCGGCAGCTCGATGAGATCGTCGAGAGTGAGCGTCCATTTGATTTCGGGATTGCGGGCGAGCGTGCCGGTGCCGGAGCAAGGGACGTCGGCGAGGACGTGGTCGAACTGCCGGGAGAGCGGGAGATACTGCGCGTCGGCGGCGACGATTTGAATTTGCGCGGCGGACGAATGCACGTGCAGCAGTCTTTGCAGCAGTCGCGCACGGTGCGGATGCAGCTCGACGGCCGTGATGGCCGCGTCAGGATTGTGATCGGCAATGGCCAACGTTTTGCCGCCGGGCGCGGCACAACAGTCAAGGATACGGAAGCTTTCGCTGAGAGCAGCGGGGGCGACGAGGGCCGCGACGAGTTGCGAGGCTTCGTCCTGGATGACAATCTGTCCGGTGCGAAAGGCTTGCGTCTTCGTGACGTCGCCGGATTGTACGCGGCGGGCGGACGCGAGAAGAGATCCGGCGGTCAGAATGATTCCCTCTTGAACGAGTTGCTGTTCCACGGTCGGCGTACGGAGACGAATGGCAGTGACGGGAATCGATTGGTTGTGTTGGCAGATCTTGTAGGCGACGGAGAGTCCGTAGGCGTGAGCCCAGCGCTCGACCATCCATTGCGGGTGCGAAAGAGTGTGGGCCAGGGCTTCGGGCGAAGAGCGTTCGTCCGCGGTATTGTTTGCGCGTGGCGTCGCCGAGAGCTTGCGGAGAACGGCATTCACGAAGGTAGCGGCGGAACGTTTGCGGGCGCGCTTCACCAGTTCCACGCTTTCGTGGAGAGCGGCGCGTTGGGGGATGCGATCAAGCCAGCGAAATTGGTAGAGAGCTAGACGCAGGGCGATGAGAATCTCAATGTCGAGCCTCGAAAGCGGCTGCGCGGATGCGGTGGCGATTTCTGCGTCGAGGCGCGAACGCCAGCGGAGCACGCCCATGGCAAGTTCTGTGGCTAAGGCGTGATCGGCGGTGGAAAGGTGCGCATAGGCGGGAGAGTGCAGAAGGTCGGAGGCATAGGCGGATTCGCGTTCGACGCGGAGGAGAATGTCGAAGGCGGCGGCGCGGGCGGGGGAGACGGGCATTTATCTGGATTGTAGGCGGGAAGGAAAAAACTAACCACAGAGGAAAGGGAGGTCGCACGTTGTTGTACTGATAGACCCAGCGAGGGAGATGGCGCAAGCGTTCGGCGGAGTTGATAGACCGTCGAGTGGTCGTCGACGGCCAGGCAGAGGAACTCCCAACCGGCGCCTCGAGTTTCATCTTGTGGGTCGCCGCTGATCGGCTGGAAGCCGTGCCCCAAGCCCATCCATGAGAGGCTTTTTAGTTCGTCTTTGGGGCGTTCAGATATTTGTCGGCTGAGATTTCGAAGTAGAGTAGTTCGTTACCTTTGGCGTCGGCGACGCCGGTGATGTCGATGGTTGCACCGGGCAGGGGCGATGAGATGCCGCCGATGTCGAAAAATAGAAATCCCGATTGCGTGGTGTGGGGCTCGACCGCGCGGGCCTCAAACTGCGAGGACTCGATCTCATCCATTTCTTTCTTGCTGATGCCACCTTTCGCTTTGTGCGGGAGAGGAATAGGGCTGGGCCGCGTGCTGACCTGGGGATTGGAGAGGCGGCGGTAAAGGTCTTCTGGAGTGACGGGAGTGAGCTTCGAGTTGTTGGCGGTGAGCAACGTGATTTGCATGTTGGCGATGGAGATGGGCTGGTCGCCGTCGTTGGTGACGATAAAGAAAACAGGCAGGAAACCGTGTGCGGCGAAATTCGTGGAAAAGATTTTGGCTTTTTCGGGCGTGTCGTAGGGATCGGCGGCGATAGCGGCTTTTTCATCGCGATGAAAATCGTGAGCAGGATAGTTGATAGCGGCTTTCGCCACCGGCTTCTCGAAGTTCTTCGCCGCCAGCAGTGGAGGCAGGAGCAATCCAACGCAGAGCGCCAGCAGGACTGAGCGATGCATGAGCGAGTTGTAGAGCGAGCGCCGCGTCGTTTGTAAAGATATTTGCCGCATGGCCCCAATTATAGAAGGGCGGCGCGCTGGTCGCCGATGGGGCGGTTTAGAATGGCCAACTTGAGTTATTTTCTCTACAGTCTGGTGCTGGCGCTGGGGATGGTTTTGAGCCTGCCGTATTGGCTCTACCAGATTCTGCGCCACGGCAAATACCGCACGGGATTTGTCGAACGCATGGGAAGCGTTCCGGCGCGGCTGATGGCAGGCGGCGCGGGCTCGCAGCCTGGGCGAGTCATCTGGGTGCACGCGGTTTCGGTGGGCGAGGTGGCGGCCGTTGGCGGACTGGTGGAGCAGATGCGGCGCAGCTTTCCCCGGCATCGCGTACTGGTTTCGACCACGACCGATACGGGGCAGGAACTCGCGCGCAAGCGATTTGGCGAAGAGAACGTATTTTATTTTCCGATGGATTTCGCGATTCGCGATCGGGCCGTATCTGGCGGCGCTGCGGCCAGAGTTGGTGGTGCTCGCGGAAACCGAATTCTGGCCCAACTTTCTCCGACTAGGCGCATGCCAGCGGAGCGCGCATCGCGGTGGTGAACGCGCGCATCTCGGATCGCTCCTGGCCGCGCTACCGGCGATTTCGGTGGGCGCTGCGGAGGATGCTGGTGCACGTCGACCTGTTTCTGGCGCAGACGGCGGAGGACAGCGCGCGGCTGCAGTCGATCGGAGCGGAAGCGGAGCGCGTGCAGGTGACGGGAAATCTTAAATTCGACGTGAGCTTGCCGGCGCCGCCGCCGATTGTGGAAAGCCTGCGGCGATCGCTGGCCGCGCAGAGCGCCGGGCCGGTGCTGGTTTGCGGCAGCACGGTGGAAGACGAGGAACCGCCGCTGCTGAAAGCGTTTGAAAATTTGCGCGTGGGGCATCCGCGGGCGGTGATGATTCTGGCGCCGCGCCATCCGGAGCGTTTCGACGATGTGGCGATCCTGCTGCAGCAGCTGGGCATTCCGAGTTTGCGGCGCTCGCAGTGGAAGGGAGAAGCGCTGGCGGGTGGAGTGTTCCTGGTCGATACCATCGGCGAGTTGGCTGCGCTGTATGCTCTGGCGGATATTGCGTTCGTAGGCGGAAGCCTGGTGCCGCGCGGCGGGCACAATATTATCGAGCCGGCGCAGCACGGCGTGGCCATTGTGACCGGAAACCATACGGAAAATTTTCGCGACATTGTGGCGCTGTTTCAAAGCCGCGACGCGGTGCGCATCGTGGGACTGTCGGAGTTGCCTCTGACTTTGATGCATCTGCTGGCGAACGATGCGGAACGGGGAGACTTGGGGCGGCGCGCGCTGGAGACGATGCGGTCGCAGATGGGCGCGACATCGCGGACGATGGAAGCGCTGCGGAGCCTGGTCGCGCTCGAAGGCGATCCTCAGGCCCTTCCGGCAAAAGCTGCACACGTTGATTAGATTCCGATTGAACTCTGATTGAATCCTCTCTCAGCCATCTACGGCGGCGTGGTCGGGGCGCGGAATGCGCTTTATGACCGGGGGACTCTGCGGGCGCGAAGACTACACGGCCCCGTGATCAGCGTGGGAAATCTGTCGGCGGGAGGGTCGGGAAAGACTCCGTTCGTGATGTTGCTGAGCGAGTTGCTCAAGGCGCGAGGAATCAAGTTGGATGTGCTGTCACGGGGATACGGGCGCAGGTCCAAAGGCGTGCGGCTGGTCGATCCCGCGGGCTTGCCGCAGGAGTTTGGCGATGAACCACTACTGATTGCGCGCAGGCTGCAGGTTCCGGTGATCGTGGGCGAGGACCGGTACGAGGCGGGTCGCTTCGCCGAATCGAGGTTTGGGCGGCAACTTCATCTGCTCGACGACGGATTTCAACATCGGGGGTTGGCACGGGATTTTGACATTGTGCTGGTGACGCCGCAGGATGCCAAGGACCGATTGCTTCCTGGGGGACGGTTGCGAGAGCCGCTGTCGGCCTTGCGACGCGCGGACGCGGTTGTGCTGGCTAGTGGCGCTTCGGCAGAGTCGTTTCCAGTTCAGGGGGGGATGGTGTGGCGAGTGCGGCGGGGGATCGTACCGCAGAATGTTCCGCAGCGGCCGGTGGTTTTCTGCGGCATCGCACGGCCGCAAAGTTTTGTTTTGCAGTTGCGCGCGGCGAATATTGAGCCAGTGGCTGAGGCTTTTTATCGCGACCACCATGCGTACGGCGAGAAGGACGTTCGCGAGCTTCTCGACCTGAAGCGCCGGAGTGAGGCCGGCGGTTTCGTTACGACCGAGAAAGATGCGGTGAATCTGGGCGGTTATCTCGCAGCGCTGGAGCCGCTGGCGATTTTGCCGGTGAAAATGGAGTTGTCGGATGCGGCTAACGCCGTCGATACCATGCTGCGCAAGATTGACGAACGACGGCGCGGCGCATGAGAGAATCTGTTTTCGTAGCAGCATGTCGTCGAAGATGAGAAAATCCCCACTTCTCGCAAACAACGCGAGAAATGGGGCATCCGAAACCTGCAGGATTGGCGGCAATCTGAATTCGTCGCGAACATGACTAAGCACATTAAAGAAGCCGACCGGCTGAAAAAGATTCTCGACGAGTTTCCCAAGCTCACGGTGACGGTGCTGGGAGATCTGGTGGCGGACGAGTTTGTGTTTGGCGAAATTTCGCGCGTATCGCGGGAGGCCCCGGTGCTGATCCTGAAGCACCGCGAGCGCACGGTTGTGCCCGGCGGCGCCGCCAACGCGGCGAACAACCTGGCGGATCTGGGAGTGAATGTCCTCCCGGTCGGCATTGTGGGAGACGATGAGCCGGGGCGCATGCTGCTGAAATATTTTCGGCACAAGCGGATTGCGGTCAGCGGCGTGCTCAAGGACAAGAGTTACACGACGGTCACGAAGACGCGAATTCTCGCGGGCATGACACACACGGCACGGCAGCAGGTGGTGCGCGTTGACCGCGAGCCGCAAACGGCACCGAACCAGCATCTCACGCGGGAGTTGTACCTGGCGGCGAGGAATTATGCGCATGCATCGGACGCGTTGCTGGTGTCAGATTACGGCTACGGCGCGGCCACTCCGGCGATTGTGACGGCTCTGCAGGAAAAAGGAAAAGTGGGAGGCTTGCCGATCGTGGTGGATTCGCGGTACCGGCTGCTGCAGTATTCGGGCGCGACGGCGGCGACTCCGAACGAGCCTGAAATCGAAGAGGCTCTGGGGGTTTGCATCGGGCAGGAGTGGGACAAGGTCATCGCCGCGGGCGAGCGGGTCATGGCCCGCATGAAGCTGCAGTCGCTGGTGATGACGCGCGGACGCGACGGCATGGTCGCCTTCGATCACAAGCATAAGCCGGTGGATATTCCGATTTTTGGTTCGGACCAGGTGGCGGACGTGACGGGCGCGGGTGATACCGTGATCGCGGCATTCACGGCCGCGCTGGCCGCGGGAGCCACGACGGAAGAAGCGGCGCAACTGGCCAACTACGCTGGCGGAATTGTGGTGATGAAGCGCGGCACGGCAACGGTTTCGCGGGAAGAGTTGGTGCAGGCGATTGAGCGGACGCCTCCGGCGACGCGACCACATTGAACGGCGGCACTGAAAAAACAAGATTGAAAGCACACGAAAAAATCTTGAGCCGGGAAGAGCTTCGCGCACGCGTGGAGAGTTGGCGGAGCGCGGGCGAAGGGATCACGCTGGCGAACGGCGCCTTTGATTTGCTGCACGTGGGCCACGTGCGCTACCTGCACGGAGCCAAGGCGCTGGGCGGGCGGTTGGTGGTCGCCGTCAATTCTGACGAATCGGTGCGCGCGCTCAAGGGCGAGGGCCGGCCTGTCATGCCTGCCGGGGAGCGGGCTGAAATTGTTGCTGCGCTCGCCGACGTGGACGCCGTCGTGATTTTTCCGGAGCTCGACGTACGCGCGATCATTCGCGAGATTCGTCCCGATGTGCAGGCCAAGGGCACAGACTACACGGCTGACTCCGTTCCAGAAGGCGAGGTGGTTGCGGAGTATGGCGGGCGGGTCGAGATCGTCGGCGATGCGAAGGATCATTCCACCAGCGAGATCATTGGTGCGCGGATCGCGTCGCAGGTCACTTCGAGGAAGCCTTGAGTGAACGCGAGACCGGCGGTACCAACGTCGCGCGCGGAGTCGGCGGTCGCTCGAGTATCGACCGCTTGTTAATTGTCCGGCTGAGCGCGATGGGGGACGTCATCCACACACTACCCGCGGCGCAGGCTCTGCGCCAGGCGTTTCCCAACGCAAAGATTGGCTGGCTGATCGAGGAGCGGTGGGCCGAACTTCTGTGCGCGCCGGGAACACCGCGGCGGGGACTGCGATCGGCGCGGCGGCCTCTGGCAGATTGGGTGCATGCCGTCAACCTGACGGGGTGGGGGAAGTCGCTGTCTCCGATTGCAACTCTGATTTCAACTCTGCAACAGGTGGCGAAAGTCTGGAACGATGTGCGCTCAGTGCGGTATGACGTTGCGGTCGATCTGCAGGGAGCGATCCGGTCTGCGGTGCTGGCCCGCTGGTCGGGCGCGGGGATGGTATACGGTGGGGCTGAGCCGCGCGAGTCTCCCGCGAGTTTGTGGTACACGCGCGGTGTGATGGCTCGCGGAGTGCATGTAGTGGAGCAGAATCTTTCCGTGGCTGAGGCAGTTGCGCAGCGAGAGCTGATGTTGCCGGGCGTGGAGTTGCCGCGCGATCTGGAGGTCGAACAGCGAATACAGCAGCGGCTGGCGGAAGAAGGAATTGGGACGTTCGCGATTCTGAATCCCGGAGCAGGGTGGGGAGCGAAGCGGTGGCCGGCTGAACGCTACGGTTACGTGGCTCGGGCTCTGGCCAGAGACGGAGTGCGCGCGATTGTTAACTATGGCCCGGGAGAAGAAAATCTGGCGCGCGAGGCGGAGGCTACGAGTGACGGCGCGGCCAAGGCGATGAAGTGTTCGATCACCGAGCTGATCGCGCTCACTCGACGGGCGCGGCTGTTCATTGGGGGCGATACGGGGCCGATGCATCTGGCGGCGGCGTTGCAGGTTCCGGTCGCGGCGATTTTTGGGCCGACCGATCCGGCGCGCAATGGGCCATACGCGACCCGCAGTGTCGTTTTGAGAAATCCGGCGAGTCCGACGACACACGCACGGCGACCAGAGCCGGACCGAGGGATGCTGGAGATCGGCGTGGATGTAGTAGTGGACGCGGCGCGCCGGTTGCTTGCGGACGGGTTGCTTGCGGAGGGAAAGAGGGGCGGACAAGAGTGTCCGCCCCACACGGATGGCGCGCATGGCTGAGTGGTCGGGCGGTAACTGGTCGAAGATCGCGCGCCGGATTCGCGTGCCGCTGGGCTTCGCGTTTGCGGTGCTGTACTTCTGGCTGGCGCGGCCCTGCGGGCGCTCGCTCGCGTTCGGCGCGATTTTGATTGTGCCTGGAGTGTTGATTCGGGCGCTCGCGTCGGGACACGTGCGCAAGAACGAAGCGCTGGCTACTTCTGGGCCGTATGCTTACACGCGGAATCCGCTGTATCTGGGGTCGCTGTTGATGGGCGTGGGATTTGCCGTCGCGGCGCGTAGTTGGTGGGTGGGCGTGATTCTGGTGGCGATGTTCTTCGCTATTTATCTGCCGGTGATTCGCGACGAGGAAAACTACCTGCGGCAGAAGTTTCCGGAGTTTGAAGAATATGCGCGGCGAGTGCCGAGGATGTTTCCGAGGATCGTGTCGCGTTCGCGCGACGAACAACCAACCGGTGCATTCTCTTTCGACCTGTACCTGAAGCATCGCGAATACAATGCACTGCTGGGAGTGCTGGCGATGGTCGCAGGGCTGATTGCGAAGATGATGTTGTTTCGCCGTTAGCGGAGCGGGCGCAAATTCTGCGGAATTACTTGAGCTGCACGAGTTCGTGGGATGTTGAGGCCGATGGCGCAGGATGCTGCGGCGAGCGCCAGGAATCGAAGATGGAAACCTGGTGTACGCACGAAACGGTGCAGTGCGGGGCGCAGGATTTCTCGGTGAGGTATTCGCGGCGGAGTTCGTCGCGGGTGTAGGTTGCGAGTGGGACTCCGGGGTAGCCGCGTTGCTGCGAGCAGTAGTGGACGAGTCCGTCTTCGCAGATGTAGAGGTAGCGGCCGCCGGCGCGGCATCGCCAGTCGTTGGGCTGGCCTTTGGCGATGTTGTCTTGAAAGGCGTGGATGCGGGTGAAGCTGCTCTTTTCCATCGCCTGCATTTCGTGGTAGATGCGCCGCTCTTCGTCGTTCAGCGGCTGGAGCTGGCCGCTGCCATCGTGAATGATACCGATGGTTGAAGTGAAGCCGAGTTCAATCGCGCGCTTGCCGATGACCAGCGCGTCCTGCGGATGAGAAATGCCGCCGCCGACCACGGAATTAATGTTCACGTGAAAATCGGCGTGCTCGGCGAGCAACTGTAACTTCTTGTCGAGAACTTTCAGACTCTTCTTCGAGACTTCGTCGGGATTCAGGTTGTCGATGGAAATTTGCAGCCACTCGAGTCCGGCGCGGTTGAGGCGCTGAATGCGGTCCGCGACCAGCAGATAACCGTTGGTGATGAGCCCGGCGATCATTCCGTTGGCGCGGATGCGGCGGATCACGTCGTCGAGTTCAGGATGCATCAGCGGCTCGCCACCGGAAATGGTCACGACCGCGGTGCCAAGCGAGCCCAGCTTGTCGATGCGGCGGTACATTTCCTCGATCGGCACGGGCTTGGAGAAATCGTCGTACTCGTTGCAGTACGTGCACGCCAGGTTGCAGCGCCGCATGGGGATGATGTGCGCCAGCAGCGGATGGTCGGTCGAAGCGAGGGCATGCGCGGCCATCCTGGCTCCGCGGATATTGCGGTGCACGGCTTTAGCGCGGCGGCGCAGGGTTGTAAGGACGGATGGCATGATTAGGACGTGATCATTTATTACAGCATAACGCGCGGCGAAATGCAGGCTTTGCCACAGCAGATGGCGCAAATTTGGCAGTGAATGGCGCGCCGTGGTTCCTCGGAGTTAAAGCCGGGAGTTCGTTCTTAGCCTCGAGGGTGAGTGTGACCGAGGCGGCGCAGGCGTCAACAAATCAGTTCGTGTCCCGCGTGAAGTAGGACGTCGAGAGCCGCCTCGAGGAACTGCTCTTGCACGAGTACGTAGTCCGTGTCGTAGGTGGAGATGGCGAAGATGGGGATTTGGCCATACGAGAGCGGGCCTATGAACGACTGCAACACTCCGGTCAGCGAGAACCGGAACGGGCCTTTCAGTTTCAGGCCGATCCAGCGGTGAGACGTGCGCACGTCGGGCGGAAGATTCTCGGTTGCGCAGACGATGGAGAGTTCGTCGGCGGTGCGGGTGATCGAGGTGAAGTCGCCCTTCGTGGCCCAGTCGGGGACGGGCGCATCGGGGGCGAGTCGTACGATCGCATAGTGACCCGGGAGTTGGCGGAATTTGAGTTGGTGATCCACTATGGAAAATCTTAGCCCTCCACCGCTTTGCGCAGGGCGGCTCGGGCGAGGATGCGGGTAGAGTCGAGCATGGGGAGCGGAGATTGCTCCTGCGTCATGAGCAGCGGGATTTCGGTGCAGGCCAGGGCGACGGCGTCGCAGCCTTCATCTTTCAAGGTGCGGATTACTTCTGTGACGTCGGCCTGGGTGCGCGGGAGGAATTTTCCCTGGATCAGTTCGTCGAAGATGATGCGATGAATGCGCTCACGCTGTTCGGCGCCCGGAACGCGGTGCTCAATACCGGCGGCTTTCAGCGTCTCGCGGTAGACCGGGCCGTCCATGAGCGAGCGGGTGCCGAGGACTCCGAGGCGTTTGTAATTGTGCCGCTTGGCTTCGTTGGCGACCTCGACGGCAATGTGCAGCCAGGGGCGCGGCGAGCGGTGCTCGACCAGGTCGAAGGCCTGGTGCACGGTGTTGACGGGAGCGATAAGGAAATCGGCGCCGGCGCGGGCCAACTTCTCGGCGGAAGAGAGCATGAGTTCGGCGACGCCGGCCCAGTCGTTGGCGTCGATGCAATTCTTGTATTGGATGAAGGGATGGCCGTGCATCGACACTTCGGGGTGGTTGTAGGGACCGAGTAATTCCGGACCCTCAACGCAGATGGTGCGGTAACAGAGCGCGGCGCCCTCCGCGCTGGATGCGACGATGCCGATGTGTAACATCCGTTGCCAGTTCTTGTTTGTCGAGCCCGCTTGTCCCCAGCACTAAGGTGCACAGAGATAAGCGGTACCCGTTTTTTCAGCTTCGAGCCGGCGCAGATCCTCAACAAAGGAATCGAGCGCCGCTGGCTCGATGAATAGGGACAGCACCACAGACTGGGTTACTCCTGCAACTTGGTCGTCAGATTCGATTTTCGACTCCACGTATGCGTGGCCCGCTCCGTCAGCACAATAAAACCTCATGCTCAGGGCTCCGCCGGCCCACTTTCGACCAAAGTTCCCGAAGACGACTTCACGATTGTCGATTGCGCTGCGCGGGAAGCCTTCAAGCTTCTGAGCCGTCTCTCTCAGCCCGCCAATCGGGAGATAGACGTCGGCTGCGCCACCGAAAGCACCATTCCAAGCTGCGATCCTGACCTCATGCAGATCATTGTCATTCCACTTAACGTCGACTTGGAACCCTTTGTTCACGTATGAGCTCCTGCGTGTCTTCTGACGTTCTGAAGCATATCAACATTACGAATTCTGAGCATGCAATCACTCCGCGGGAGCGACGGCGTACGGGCTGGCGTCGCGGTAACGCTTTTCGAATTCTTCGCGGGTGCAGATGGTTTTCAGGTCGACGACTCGGTCGATAGCCAGGATGCCGTCCAGGTGATCGATTTCGTGCTGCAGGAGTTCGGAAAGATTGCGGTCGTCTCCGGCTTTGAATTCGAGCGTCTCTCCATCGAGATTTTGGTAGCGGATGGTGATCTGGCGGTGGCGTTCGACCTGCATGAAGATCGAGAGGAAACTCAGGCATGCATCCCAGACGATGATTTTTTCTTGGCTGTGCTCGATGATCTCCGGATTGATGAGCGGCCAGGGTTCGGCGCCGGGGAGTTGAAGGAAGATGACGCGCTGCAGGACGCCGAGTTGAGGAGCGGCGATGCCGCGTCCGTAGCCGGTTTTGGAGCGCCAGTGAGCGAGGGTGTCGGCGAGATCCTGAATCAGGTCGTGGACCTGGCTTGCTGCGGGGCTCTGCACCGCGACGGCTTTTTGCCGCAGGAGCGGGTCGCCGAGTTGGAGGATGTTCTTGACCGCCATGGCAGCGGAACCCTCAGCGGCCAAAGCCTCTCAAAATGCCTACCTTATCGCAGCGCTGCAGGCGCTGCGCCACCCAAAATCGCCCCATCTAAAATGGCCCCCTCCAGGTTCTCAAGATTCCTCACCTGGCCGCGGCGGCGTCGAAAAGGCTCAGGAGCTCGAGCTTTTTTTCCGCGGGCAGAAACGATGCTTCGAAGGAGTTGCGAGCCAGCTCGCGAAGGTGCTCATCGGTGAATCCGAAGGTTTCCTGGGCCAACTGGTACTCGCGTGAGAGTGTGGTGCCGAACAGCGCCGGGTCGTCGGTGTTGAGTGTGATCATGACGCCCTGGTCAAAATAATTTTTCGTGGGATGCTCGGCGATTGCCTTGCAAACTCCGGTGCGGAGGTTACTGGTGATGCAGAGCTCGACGGGAATCTGGCGCTGGGCGAGTTCTTCGATCAGGTCAGGATCCTGGGCGGCGGTGAAGCCGTGGCCAACGCGCTCGACGTGCAGGTTGAGCGCTCCCCAGACGGATTCCGGCGGTCCGGTCTCGCCAGCGTGCGCGGTCAGGCGCAAACCATGATCTTCAGCGTAGGCGTAGACGCTGCGGAAAAGTTCGGGCGGAGCTTTCACTTCGTCGCCGCCAATGCCGATGCCGACAACCTGGCGGTCCTGATAACGCACCGCCAGTTCGAAAACTTTTTGCGCCTCCTCGACTCCGAAGTGGCGGGTCGCGTCGAAAATCCAGAGCAGCGATATGCCGAAATCACGGGCGCCGCGGGCGCGTCCGCGCTCGAGGCCCTCGAAGATGGCTGCGAAATCCTGCTTGCGGAAGAGGCAGACGCCGACGGCAACGTAGACCTCAGCGTGCAGAATGTTTTCTTCTTTCAGACGCTGCATGAGGCGGTATGTAATAAGTTCGTAGTCGTCGGGGCCGCGCAGGTGCGCGCTGACGGCCTTGAAGGCCATGAGAAAACTTTGAAAGTCGGTGTAGGTGTAGAGGGCTTCGACTTCGGCGAGGGTGGAGCGGTCACCGTGGCGGGCGTGCAGTTCGAGTAATGTGGCCGGCTCGACGGCGCCCTCGAGGTGCAGGTGCAGCTCCGCCTTAGGGAGTTGACGGATGAAAGCATGGGGCGGGCGGTCCGCGGCGGGGCTCATATGCCTGATTGTAGATTCTTGACCGAGGATTTGCGAGGGAGGAACGATCTGCTTGCCGCGACTCTTTCGGGTACAATCCGGTGTTCTCACGTCAGGCTCAGGGAGCACGCATGAAAATCAGGAGCGTCTGCAGTTGGTTGGGGGTGGGGGCAATGCTGGCCGCGCCGTTGGCGTTGTTCGCCGCGGCCTCGGGACCGCAAATGAAAACCGCAGAGGGGATGGTCGAGGGCAAAAATGATGGGGCTGTCCATGCATTTCTTGGGATCCCTTATGCTGCGCCGCCGGTGGGCGACTTGCGCTGGAAACCGCCCGTGGCGGCGGCAAGCTGGACGGGAGTGCGCAAGGCGACGGAGTTTGGCAACCACTGCATGCAGGGAAAAGTGTATGGCGACATGAATTTTCGCGATGCCGGCGGGAGCGAAGACTGTTTGACTCTGAACGTGTGGGTCCCGGCAAAAGCTTCAGGGAAGAAGCTGCCGGTGATGGTGTGGATTTATGGCGGGGGCTTTGTCGCCGGGACTACTTCGGAGGCGCGGCAGGATGGCACGCATCTGGCGCAGCAGGGCGTGATTGTTGTGAGCATGAATTACCGGCTGGGCGTCTTCGGATTTTTCGTGCATCCGGAGCTCGCTAAGGAGTCGGGGCACAATGCGGCTGGGAATTATGGTTTGCTCGACCAGACGGCGGCGCTGCGGTGGGTGCACGAAAATATTGCGGCGTTTGGCGGCGATCCGGGCAACGTCACGATTTTCGGGGAGAGCGCAGGATCATTTTCGGTGAGCGCGCAGATGGCGTCGCCGCTGGCGAAGGGGTTGTTTCAAAAGGCGATTGGAGAGAGTGGCGGAGCGTTCTACAGCGGTGGTCTGTCGTTCGATCCGCTGGCGGTGCGCGAAGAGAAGGACGTGAAACTGATCAGCACGAAGCTGGGAGTGAGCACGCTGGCCGAGTTGCGGGCGATTCCGGCGCAGAAACTGCTCGATGCGTTCGCGCCGCCGCAGTCGCACGGTTTTGATTTCGAGCCGGATGTGGACGGATATTTTCTGCCGGAACCGGTGCCGGCGATTTTTGCAGCGGGGAAACAGAACGACGTGCCACTGCTGGCGGGCTGGAACCACGATGAAGGCAGCTTCGAAATTGCATTCTCTCCGCAGAAGCCCACGGCTGAGAGTTTGAAGGCGATGGCACAGAAAGAGTTTGGCGACAAGGCGGCGGAGTTTCTGAAGCTCTATCCGTCCGACACGCCGGAGGAGACGCTGCGTTCGGCGGAAGATTTCGCGGGAGACCGATTTATTGCGTTCTCGACGTGGGCGTGGCTGGAAGCTCAGGCCAAGACGGGAAAGCAGCCGGTGTATCGCTATCGCTTCGACCTGGGGCCACCGGCAGATCCGAAGGGGCCGCAGTTGGGCGCGTTTCACTCGGCGGAGATTGAGTATGTATTCGGGCAGCTCGATTCGAAGGCTGGGATCGCGTGGCTGCCCGAGTATCGTGCGCTCAGCGAAGAGATGCAGAAATATTGGGCGAACTTCGCGCGCAGTGGCGATCCGAACGGGCCTGGGCTGCCGAAGTGGCCGGTGTATTCGGCCGCGGATGGATGGGAGATGATGTTTTTGGATGCGAAGTCTGAAGCACACAAGGATGAGTTGCGGGCGCGGTATTTATTTTTGGCGGGGGCGTGGGAGAAGTAGAGCTGACGCCAGATTTCGATTGAGAACTCCTTTTGGGGCTGGTAGCTGTCTATGCGAGCAGCGGGGTCCCTCGACTGCGCGGACCGATTCGCTTTACTCATCGGCCTGCGTCGCTCTGGATGACAGATCGTTGGCTGACGCCCCAGAGACTGCCGGCTCAATTCACCGGCGTCTTCGCAAACTCGCTCCGGTGCCGGCTGTACAGGAAATAGATCGTCAACCCGATGGCCAGCCAGGCGAAGAAGCGCATCCAGGTCAGGATCGGCAGGCCGGACATCAGCAGCACGCAGAAAAGCACGCTGAGCACGGGAGCCGTGATGCCGCCGGGGGCGCGGAATCCGCGGTGCCGTCCGGGGTCGCGGTAACGCAGGATGATGACCCCGATCGATACCAGAGCAAAAGCAAAAAGTGTGCCGATGTTGGATAGATCCGAGAGCGTGCCAATATCCAGAATTCCGGCAGGGATGCCGACCACGAAACCCGCAATCCAGGTCGCGGTGGAAGGCGTGCGGAAGCGTGGATGCACGCGCCCGAAAATCTTCGGCAGCAGGCCATCGCGCGACATGGAGAACCACACGCGCGCCTGCCCGAGTTGGAATACCAGCAGCGACGAAATCATCCCCATCATCGCGCCGAAGAGCACGCCCAGTTCGACCCAGCGCAATGTGTTTGAACTGGTGCGGGCCACCAGCATCTTCAAACTGTTGGCGACTGGGGCGGCATCGTCCATCATCGAGTGCCAAGGCACAATGCCAGTCAGGACGATGGCGACGGAGATATAGAGCAGAGTGCAGACAATCAATGTCGCGATGATTCCGATAGGCAAGTCGCGCTGGGGATTCTTCGCTTCTTCAGCGGCCGTGGAAACGGAATCGAAGCCGATGTAGGTGAAGAAAATGATCGAACCCCCGGTCAGAACCCCGGACCACCCTTCCGGCGCAAAGGGATGCCAGTTGCCGGGATGGATATAGTGCGACCCCGCAATCACGAAGGCGAGGATGGCGGAGATCTTGAGGATCACCATGGTGTTGTTGGCTTCGGCGGATTCGCGAATGCCGCGCACCAGCACGACGGTGAGAAGCATTACGATCAGAAATGCCGGAAAGTCGAAGCCAAAATGCAAGCCCGGGGCGTACAGCACTTTGCCATTGATGTCGGAAAGCCCTCCGGGCAAATAGGCCGGCGAGATCCAACGCAGAGCCGGATGCCAACCCAGCCAGTCAAAAGTGGCAACCAGATGGGCGGAGAAACCTACACTTACCGCCATGTTGCTGACGGCGTACTCGAGAATCAGATCCCAACCGATGATCCATGCGATTAACTCGCCCATGGTCGCGTAGGTGTAGGTATATGCGCTGCCGGCGATTGGGATCATCGAAGCCAGTTCGGCGTAGCACAGGGCGGTGAATCCGCACACAATCGCTACCAGCACCAGCGATAGCGCCAGAGCCGGACCCGCGCCCGGCCTGCCTTGCGTGGCCGTGTGACGGATCAGATAATCGAGCAAAGGAGCGTTCAGGATCGACGAGGTATCGAATTTCTGTCCGGCGATGGCGGTTCCGATTACGGTGAAAATTCCGGCACCAATTACGGCGCCGATGCCCAGCGCCGTGAGAGAAACAGGGCCCAGGGTCTTTTTCAGCCTGCGCTCCGGGTCTTCCGAATCGGAGATCAGCTTGTCGATCGACTTGCAGCAGAAAATCTGTTTGTCGGAGGTACGGATGACGGCAGCGGGTTCCGTGGGTTGTGACAAGCGGTTGTGGTCTCCTGGGTGCAGCTTTCAGCTCTCAGCTACTTGCCCCTTCGCTATTCGGTTCAGGGCAGGCTAACAACAGCTTTCACCTACAGAACCTGCGTCTCTTCGCGACGGAGCGGGCGAGTCGCCCGCTCCCACACGAGTTCCGCCTTTACCGCTTGGCCTGGCCGCGAGCCAGTTTCTTGACTTTGGGCTTTTTCGATCCGCGAGCGTAGTCGCGGGGCTTGAGCGGCTTTTCGGCTTTGCGTTTCTTGCGCGAGGCACGTTTGGATTTCTTGCGTTCTTCTTTGGTCAGCTTGGATGTATTTGCCATGATTCCTTTTTGGATTGAGTAATTTGGTAATTGAGAAATTGAGTAATTGAAAAAACTGCGAGGCGAGTCCGGAGATTTCTCAATTACTAAATTTCCCAATTACTCAATTGTTTACGCCCGCTCCAGCTGGGCGTACTTCTCTACCAGCTTCTTTAATCCGAAGCGTGGAAATTGTACCGTAATCTTGGCTTCTTCGCCTTCTCCTTCGCGCAGGTAGACCGTGCCTTCGCCATATTTGGGATGACGGACTTTCTGGCCGGGGCGGAATCCACGCTTGCCGGTCGGCTCTTCGACGGGCGTTTTTGGGACGGTAAATTTCTTTCCGCGGCTGGCGAAGAACTCGGCGATGTTCTCGATGGAGTTGTAGGGACGGGCCGGGGCAGTTGGTCGGACCTGCGGCCCTGACGGACGAATGCGTCCGTCGCTAGGTGAGTTTTGCCACGATGCGCTTTGATCTTCGTCTTCGTAGGAATAGTGAGTTGAGGTGTGGTCGTCGCTGCGCGAGCGCGCGGGCGAGTCGCCCGCGCCCACATGGCTTCTGCCCATAGCTGCGGCGCGGCGCGTGCCTAATTCTTCCAGCAGCGGGGCGGGGACTTCTTCCAGGAATCTTGAGGGGACGCTGGCTTCGGGCAAGGTCGGTGCCGTATCTTCGGCGATAGACTGCGCGGGTCAGGATAAGTTGATCCATGGCGCGGGTCATGCCGACGTAGCAGAGGCGGCGCTCTTCTTCAATGTCTTCGGGGACGAGCATGGTGCGGGAGTGGGGGAACAGGCCTTCTTCTAGCCCGCTGAGGAAGACAAGCGGAAATTCCAGGCCTTTCGCGGCGTGCAGGCTCATGAGGGTGATCTGGGCGCGGGCGTCGTAATCGTCGGCGTCGGCGACCAGGGCGGCGTGGTCGAGGAACTGGTCGATGGTCTCGGCGCGATCGCGCGAGTCCATGGCGGCGTTCACCAGTTCGCGCAGGTTCTCGATGCGGGAGAAAGCTTCGGGCGTGTCCTCTTCTTCGAGCAGCTTGATGTAGCCGGTGCGGTCGATGAGGAATTTGAGGATGTCGGCCACGGAAACGGTGGGAGTGGGAAAGGAATCGGGCGTTGAGCCGATCTGCGGCTCTGGCGGAGTGTCGGTAGCGCCGGCGTCTCGCCGGCCGTCATGGAGGCGGTCCGCCTCCACCGTGGGATCGAGCTCGGGGGCCGTGAGTTCAGAATCGGTAGCACCGAAGTCGAACGAAAAGTTGCCGAATTCAGTTGGATCGAAGGCGGTGGCGTCCTCGGGACTCGGAGCCTGTTCGTCGGCGGTGTCCGTGGATTCCGTCGAGAGCGCGGGGGAGTCGCCCACGCCTATACGTTCACTTCCCTCCAGCTGCTTTTCGAATGTGCCCAGGAGCATGGCCCGGGCATCTTCGATCAACTGCTGAAAACTTTTCAGGGAGACCAGGGCGCGCGGGGGCAGGAGCTGGCGGCGGAGGGCTTCTCCGACGGCGCCCCACAACGACAGGCCGGTTTCTAACGCAAGATTTTCGAGCGTGTCGATGGTGCCTTTGCCGATGCCGCGGGTGGGCGTGTTGATGACGCGGAGGAGCGAGATGGAGTCGTCGGGATTTTGGATGACTTTGAGGTACGAGATCATGTCTTTGATCTCGGAGCGGTCGTAGAACGAGAATCCGCCGACGATGTGATATTTCAAGCCGTAGCGGCGCATGGCCTCTTCGAACAGTCGCGACTGCGAGTTGGTGCGGTAGAGCACGGCGGCGCGGGGAGTTTCGCCACGTTCGTTGGTGGCGTGATCGGCGGCTGCGCGCAAGTATTTTGCGATGTGGTCGGCGGCGAACAGAGCTTCGTTTTCGCCGTCGGGGGCTTCGTAGTAGCCGATTTTGGTGCCGCCCTGGCGCGCGGTCCAGAGGTTCTTGCCTTTGCGGCGGATGTTGTTGGCGACCACGGTCGAGGCGGCTTGCAGAATGTTTTGCGTGGAACGGTAGTTCTGCTCGAGGCGGATGATTTTCGCCTCGGGAAAATCCTGCTCGAATTCGAGAATGTTGCGGATGTCGGCGCCGCGCCAGGAATAAATCGACTGGTCTTCGTCGCCCACGGCGCAGACGTTGTGACGCTGGCCGGCGAGCATGCGCATGAGTTCGTATTGCGGGCGGTTCGTGTCCTGGTATTCGTCGATCAGCAGATATTGGAAACGGCGGTTGTAGTATTCACGCACCGGCGCGGCGGATTTCAGAAGGCGCACGGCTTCTAGCAGCAGGTCATCGAAATCGAGGGCGTTGGCCTTGCGTAGTTCCTTGCGGTACTCCTCGTACAGGTGCGCGATTTTTTCGGTCTTGGGATCGGCTGACTGCAGGTAAAGTTCCTGCGGATCGAGCATGTGATTTTTTGCCCAGGAGATGCGGCCGAGGACAGTGCGGGGCGTGAGTTGCTTGTCGTCGAGCCCCATACGCTTCATCACACCCTTGACCACGGCCTGCTGGTCGCTCTCGTCGTAGATGACGAAGTTCTTCGTGTGGCCGATGGGCGGCTGCCCCGGCACGGTTGATGGGATGCGCAGGGCTTCAATATCGCGGCGCAACACGCGCACGCAAAACGAATGGAACGTGGAGATGACGGGCTTGGCGATGCTGAGGCCGCCGACCAGTTTTTCGACGCGCTCACCCATTTCGGCGGCGGCCTTGTTGGTGAAGGTCATCGCCAGAATGGATTCGGGCATGACGCCTTGGTGCTCGATCAGGTAGGCGATGCGGTAGGTGATGACGCGGGTCTTGCCGCTGCCGGCACCGGCGAGGATCAGCACCGGGCCTTCGGTGGTTTCGACGGCTTCGCGCTGCTGCGGGTTGAGTTGGTCGAGAAAAGACAATGCGGAAGTGGCTCCAGGGTCGATGATTCGATTTTACAGGGGAATGTCGGCTGGCGGACTGGCGACCAGCTTGCCAGACGCGATGTGAATTTTGGCCGCAAGGCATGCGGACCCATTCGTTCTTTCTGCGGATTTGAGAGAGGGGCCGCGACCGGGCGAAATCCCCACTTCTCGCGCAAAAAGACGCGCGAGAAATGGGGCACCCGTTTTTGGGATGGCTGCACGGCCGGC
The DNA here is from genome assembly GCA_963755795.1 of uncultured Acidobacteriota bacterium. Classification (GTDB taxonomy): domain Bacteria; phylum Acidobacteriota; class Terriglobia; order Terriglobales; family Acidobacteriaceae; genus Sulfotelmatobacter. The sequence goes on from CAVWLI010000031.1 coordinate 37,067, forward strand.
GGGGGAGGAGCGTCTTATGAATTTGAACGCGAGTCCGAAGATTTTTCTGGCGGTGGTGCTGATGATTTCCTGCGGAGTGGTGCTGGTGGACCGGCACGATGCGCAGGCGGGTGAGGTGCCGGCGTCGGGTTACAAGGTGCTGGAGCCGATTCGGCATGGAAATTTGACGGTGTTTCCGGTGGTTGCGGCGAAGAGTTATCCGACTGGCGAGTTCATGACGCTGGATGAAGGGCTGCGATCGGGAGATGTGGTGGTCACCGAAGCGGGCAATGTGCAGGGGCTGATTCGGCGGCATACGGTGCCGGCCATTCACAATGACGGCGGCCGCAATGACGGTGGCGGCGCGCAGGTGAACCGGCTGGTGCTGGTGAATAATTCCAAGCGGCCGCTTCTGTTGCTGGCGGGGGAAATTGTGAGTGGAGGAAAGCAGGATCGGGTGATTGGGAAAGATCGCATCGTTCCGCCGGAGAGCGATCCGGTGGATCTGAGCGTATTTTGCGTGGAGCCGGGGCGGTGGGTCGAGACCAGCAATAATTTTGGAGCGTCGGAGGCGATGTATGACAACGCCTATCACGGCTCGAGCAAGTCTGCGCCACCTCCGATGGCGATGATGGCGCAGCCGTCGGTGCGGGCCAAGGCCATGGCCGACAAGGATCAGGGCCAGGTTTGGGCGGAGGTGCGCAAGCAGCAGTCGGCGATGGAGACGGTCGAAGTGTCGGCGGGCGCGGCGCCTGTGGCGACGGAGATTGCGAGCACGTCTTCGTACGCCAAGGTGAATGAAAATGCGGAAGTCAAGCGGCAGGTAGATGCGGTCGCGAAGCCCATCGAGCAGAATTATCAGAGTTTGATCCGGCAGTTGCGTGATCGCAATGCGGTGGGCGTGGTGGTGGCAGTGAATGGGCGCATCATTTGGGCCGACGTGTTTGCCAGCACCGATCTGCTCGAGAAATATTGGCCGAAGCTAGTGCGCTCGTACGCGTCGGAAGCCGTTGTCACACGCGCGAAAGATATTGAGGTCGGTGTGAGTCAGGCGCAGGGTTTTCTGGGAGACATGGAAGGACGCCACGAGACGATTGAGACTGAGCCGGGAGTTTATCGTCAGACGGAAGCGACCGGCGATGGATTCAAGGCGTTCTCGCTGATGTCGCTGCTGCCGAAGACCGGGTTCGACGTGCACGTGGCGAAGATGGCGGAGTGAAGAAGAAAGTCGTTATGGGTTCGGTGAAGCGGCGGCTGGATTTCGCTTGCCACTAATCACTAATGGTTGGCTACTGGCCGCTTTTTTCTTTCCGCTCAACTCTTCGAGCGCGGGGAACGATCGCGGCGGAATCAAGGTGCGGTCTGGGGGCATAGAACCGGATTCGACGGCTTTTGCCAGGATTTCAAGGGCTGTGCCGGCGGCGGGGGCGGTGATGATGGTGGCCTTGAGCAGGCCGCGGCGCACCCAGTCTTGCCCGGTCTTGGTGACGCCATCGCAGCCCGTGAAGGGCAGATTCAGCCAATGCTCGCGATCCTTTTCCGTGAGGTCGACGACTGCCTTTCGCGCGCCCATCGCCATGGCGTCGTTCTGGCAGATGACGGCTCGAATCTGCAGCTCGCGCGAGGATCCGAGGGACAGCCAGGACTTGGTTGCGTTGTGAGCGCTGCGCTCGGTCCAGTCGCCTTTGAGCATTTTCAGTTGGACTGCTGGCGGCTTGGAGGAAAGCATGCCTTTGGTGCGCTGTTGCGTGGCCGTGCTGTTGAAGGGACCTTCGATGTAGAGGACATTGCCCTTGCCCTCGGGGACCAGCGCGCCAAGTTGCTTGCCCTGGATGCGGCCGACTTCGGACTGGTCGGTGCTGACCGAGAAGACCGGAACCTCGCCGCCTCGGCGAAGCTCGTTGACGTATTCGGGATCGCTGTTAATGATTCCCCAGCCGATGCCGGCCCCGACTGCGGCTTTCGCGACCTGCGGCATTCCAGTGCCGACCGGTTCGACGAGAATGGCGGTGGGCCGCTGCGCTGCGTCTTGAATGATCTTGATGAGCTGCTGCGTCTGATTTACTGCGTCGTTGTCGGCGTAAATGATTTGAAGGTTGACGCCGAGTCGGGTTGCCATATCGGTGACGGCGACTGCCTGTTCTGCCTGGTAATCGTTCTCTCGCGTGGTGAGAGCAACAACTACATTTAGTTTTTCCATGGAGTCTCGACGCGGAGTTCCCTGTGTGCCGGATTGTTTCACAGACAATTGCGTTTACCAAAAACTTCTTTGCCGGGAACCAAACTGATCGACGGTTGCGAATTGGGTTAGTTGTTCCGGGTCGACTCGTACCAACTTCGCCAGGCGCTGGAGTCGTTGGGGAGGCGCTGGCCGGTAATGTCGCCCAGTGCCTGAAAGGCCCAAGTATGCGTCTGGGCATCGAGCGAGGGATCGTCGGTGTAGGTCAACAATTGCGGGACGGCGGTGAGGCGCTGCTCGTGAGTGTACATGCCCGACTGCGGCGAGGCCGCAGGCGGCGCGCTCGCGGACGCTGGGCGAAGGGTCGTCGTGCATCGTCGTTCAGCAGAGGCTCGATGGTTTGACTGGAGCCGGACAGCGCGAGACCTTCGACGGCCCAGCGGCGTGAATCGGCGTCGGCATCTTTCAGGTGAGCGGTTAAGGCCTCGACGACGCGGTCGGTTTCGACGCCCCGGTTCGCGATCAGGCCGAGCGCCCACAGTGCCCAGATTTTCTGCGCGTGGTCGGGAGACTCGACGGTGCTCAGCAAATAATCGAGGCTGGCGGAATTCTTGGCCAGGCCGTAGGCAGCTAGTTCGACTTCGATGCCGGACTCGCGCACGCGGAGATCACTGGAGTTCAGCGCGGCGGTCGTCAATCTTGCGATCTGCGGATTCCAACTTACTTTTCCTTGCCAGTGGTCGACCCGGGAAGAAATCTGCTCGACCGCCCCGTCTTTGCGGCCCACGGCCTGTTCGAGCAGGGCCTCGGCTTGGTTCTGGGGCTTCATGCGGTCGAGTGAGACAGGGTTTTTGGCGGAAGCCGGGGCAGCGGCGTCGGAATGCGGCGAGAAGAGACTGCCGAGCTGGTTGTTGAACTTGGACCAACCCGCATAGGCGCTGCCGATTTTGGCGACGAACAGCGCCAGGAGAATTCCAATCGCAACGGCAAACAGCGGACCGAAGCGGCGGATGTTCTCGGACCTGGGCGAAGGGATCGATATGGGTCCGCCGAAATCGCCGCCGGAAATATCGGAGTTCAGCTGACCGTAATCCGGAGTCGGCTGCAGGCGCGGATCCACAGTATTCGCGGGTTGCGGTTGCGGGTCTGGCCCCGAAAGTGGTGGCTGGGAAACATCCATATAGTAACGAGTCTAGGATCACGGCTGAAATGAGGTAAAGTTACTTCGGGTCGAATCCCACCGAGTGCGGTGTAAACAAGGCGGCGCGACCGATGATTCCACGACATTCCAAGGAGGTAATGATCTTATGAAATCGAGATGGTTGGTATTCATTATGAGTGTGTCGCTGGCGGCGGTGGCTTTGGCCGGCTAGTTCGGGATACCACGTCGTGAAGACATACAAAGTGGGCGGCGACGGCGGCTGGGATTATCTGACTGCAGACGCCGACGTCGCGTCGCGTCTACATTTCTCGCGGCACGCACGTGATGGTGCTCGATGCGGATTCCGGCAAGAGCGTTGGCGACATCGCCGATACGCCGGGCGTGCATGGCATCGCACTGGTGCCGGAACTGGGACGCGGATTTACCAGCAACGGGCGGGAAGGCACGGTCAGCATTTTCGATATCAAGACACTGGCGACGAGCAGCAAGGTGAAGGTTGGCGAGAATCCCGACGCGATTCTTTATGATCCGGCGACGAAGCGGGTTTTCACCTTCAATGGGCGCAGCCACGATTCGACGGTGATCGATGCCGCCAGTGGCAAAGTGTTGGGCACGATCAAGCTAGACGGCAAGCCGGAGTTTGCGGCCAGCGACGCGAAGGGAAAGATCTTCGTCAATATCGAGGACAAGAGTGAGTTGACGGAGATTGATCCGAACAAGATGGAAGTGAAGGCGACGTGGCCGCTGGCGCCGTGCACGGAGCCCAGCGGGCTTTCGATCGATCGGAAGAAGCGGCGACTATTCGTAGGGTGCGACAACAAGATGATGGCTGTCGTGGATGCGGACAGCGGCAAGGTGCTGGCGACTCCGGCGATTGGCGACGGCGTGGATGCGACGACGTTTGACGCTGAAACCGGGCTGGCCTTTGCATCCTGTGGCGCGGATGGAGTGCTCACGGTTGTCAAAGAGGAATCGCCGGGCAAATTTACTGCCGAGAACGTTCCGACCCAGAAGGGCGCTCGCACGCTGGCGCTGGATGCGAAGACGCACAACGTGTTCGTGGTGACGGCGCAGTTCGGGCCCCGGCCCGAGCCCACGGCGGACAATCCTCGGCCTCGGCCGCCGATGGTTCCGGACAGCTTCGTGGTGCTGGTTGTTGCGAAGTAAAGTGCGGAAGTAGTCCGCATTTCGTTTCGGAGAGAGGATTGCCTGGATCCCACTTCAGACGGTGAAGTGCGAGCAGGCCTTCACAAAATAGCGGGTTCCCGCTAGGATATCGCCACTCCGGTCGGCCGTACGACCGTTCGGTTGGAAATTGGACGCTGCGCATTGTTGGATACCGTAGTTGAACGGCCGAGGGCCAGATGACATGACGATTCCTGAAGAGAAGTTCTACCGCGCGGAGGTGACCCGACGCGTCGACTTCGCTCCTGACTTGTGGATGTTCCGTATCCGCAGCGGAGGGGAGTTTCATTTTGTACCGGGGCAGTATGCGACGCTGGGAGTCGAGGCGAATGGAAAGCGCGTCGAGCGGCCGTATTCGATTGCGTCGGCGCCTTTTGAAGATGAAGTTGAGTTTTTTTTCGAACTGGTGCCGGAAGGCGCGCTGACCCCACTGCTCTACAAGTTGCAGCCCGGCGACCAGTTGCTGATGCGCAAAGTTCCTAAGGGAAAATTTTCGCTCGACCTTCAGACCGAACGCACGAATCATCTGCTGATCTCTACGGTGACGGGCGTGGCGCCGTTCGTGAGCTACGTGCGCACGCTATACAAAGACTGGAAAGAAGGACGATTTGACGGGAGCCACATGCTATATCTGCTTAATGGCGCGAGTCGTCCCTGGGAATTCGGGTACCTCGATGAACTGAATCACTTTGACAAAGAATTGCCGTGGTTCAAATACGTGCCGACGGTCAGCCGTCCGTGGGACCACGCCGACTGGCCGGGGGAAATCGGACGGGCGGATGACATTCTGCGCAAGTATGCGGATCATTGGGAACTGGATGCGAGCAACACGCTGGCTTATTTGTGCGGGCATCCGGACATGATCGAGCACAGCAAAGCAATTCTGAAGCGGCGCGGATTCACCGACAAGGGAGCGGTGAAGGAAGAGGTTTACTGGATTCCGCCGCATAAGTAGACGGCGGGCGAACTGCATATGCTCTTCGGCTCTTGCGACTCGCCCAGGAGATCAGGTGGTCGGAAAGCCTCGGAAGATTCCGTCATCGTCCACGGCTTCCGCGAACTCTTCAATGCCCATGTTGGCAATAGACAGGTTGTTCTGAATGCCCTGAATCTGGGACGGAGTCGCCCGGAAGCTGCGGCCGCGCGTGTCGTGCAGGTCCACGATAAGGATCGGCAACTCCGGATTGGCGATTGCAATCCTGTCTACGACCAGGAAAAACGAGTGATCGTAGTCCTCAGGGACAGCTGCCAATAATTCCTCCTTTGTGCGATCACGATATTCGGTCTCCTCAAGAAGCTCCACGTACGCATAGGACGTATAGCGGCCCTCGCGAACCGGAGAGCGAAGCGACGCGCAAATCGCCTCCCACGCTTCCTGATTCTCAAAGTCAGTGCGGATCACTAGAGGATTCGCGGTTCTTGGAAGTTGCTTCATGCGATTTAGCTTTCCGCGGGCGCGAAGAAAACCAGCACTGCCAGTTCTTCGGCGATGTCGTAGAAGCGGTGCTCAACTTCTGCGGCGACGAAGAGCACGCTGCCTGCGGAAATTGGCTGGTCCTGGTCTCCGGCCTTGAAACGCGCCTTCCCGCGGATCACGTAGTACATCTCATCTTCGTGATGCGGGTGTTGCTGGTCGGTCGCTCCGGCAGCGAGGACGTAGAGCCCGGCGCTCATGGCGGGCACGCGGAGGAACTCGCCGTATAGTTTGCCGCTTTGGGCTCGCTGCTCGTCGATTTCAGCGACCGTTCCGAACCATGTCTCGCCGGACCCAGTTTTCATGCCAGCCCAGCCTTCACGCGAGAATTCCTGCAAACAGAAGTTCGGTGAATTGCGGAATGAGGTTGTTGGCCTGCAGTTCGCCTTCGGGCTTATACCACTGGTAAATCCAGTTGATCATGCCGAGCAGGGCGAAGGCTGCGGCGCGCGGGCTGACGGCGCACTTGGTCTGGCGGGTGCGTTGGGCTTTGCTTTGCGCGTTACTCTGCACCTCGGCGATGAGGCTCTCGACGAAGTGAATGTATTCCTTCTTGCGATGGTTGATGCGCTTGCGGAGCGCGGGCGGCAGGGGATGGTTCTCGTGCAGCATGACCGTGATCTCGCGGTCGCGCGGGCTGAGGACGACCTCCATGTGGCGGCGAATCAGGGCGCGCAGGCGCTCTTCGGGATCGGCGATGGCGCGCACGGGAGCCAGCACGCGCTCCTGCGTGATTTCCATGGCGTGGTTCATGATCTCGAACAGGATTTCGTCTTTGCTCTGGAAGTGGTGGTAGAGGCCTCCTTTGCTGAGTTTGAGCGAGGCGGCGACGTCGTTCATTGAGGTCGCGTCGTAGCCGCGCTGCTGGAACAGGCGAGCAGCGGTGCGCAGAATTTCCTGCCGGGAATCGACGAGAGCTTCGCGGGCCATCGGGGGACATGGTAAATAGTTGTGGGCTGGAAAGCCAACGGTCACGGCCCGGCAGGCCACCAAGGCGCGAACCAGACTTCTCCCTTGACACCCGGAGGGCGGGACAGGTAGCATTTCTCATGCACCGACCGACCGGTCGGTATCGCGATAAAGCCAGATTTCCCTGATAAGCAAGGGCTTCTTTCCTCCCCTTGTGATACGAGAGGAGCACTCGGTGGTTACTATTTTTTACGAACGCGACGCCAAGCCTGAAGCGCTGAAGGGTAAGACGATCGCCATCATCGGTTACGGCAGCCAGGGACACGCGCAGGCGCAGAATCTTCGCGACAGCGGACATAAGGTGATCGTCGGGCTCGACCCCACTCGCCCCAGCGCGCAGCAGGCGCGGGCTGACGGCATGGTCGTGGTGGCGCCGGACGAGGCTGCCAAGCGCGCCGACTGGATCCACCTGCTCACGCCCGATGAGACCCAGGGCGAGCTTTACGAAAAGCGGATTCAAGCCGTATTTGCATCCCGGCAAAGTCCTCGGGGTGTCGCATGGCTTCAGCATTCACTTTAAGACGATCGTCCCGCCCACGGATGTGGATGTGGTGATGATTGCGCCGAAAAGTCCGGGCCATCTGGTGCGGCGCGTCTACAGCGAGGGGCGGGGAGTACCGTCGCTGATTGCGATTCACCAGGATGCCAGCGGTCACGCGCACGAATTGGCTTTGGCTTATGCGCACGGGATTGGGTCGACGCGGGCGGGCGTCCTGCAGACGACGTTCAAGGAAGAAACTGAGAGCGACTTGTTTGGCGAGCAGGCCGTGCTGTGCGGTGGGTTGACGTCGCTGATCAAGAAGGGATTCGAGACTCTGGTCGAGGCTGGCTACGCACCGGAGATCGCTTATTTCGAGTGTCTGCATGAGGTGAAGCTGATCGTCGACCTGATCTATGAAGGTGGTTTGGCGCGGATGCGCTATTCGATTTCGAACACGGCGGAATATGGCGATTTGACGCGCGGCGAGCAGGTGGTGGGCGATGCCACGCGGGCGGCCATGAAGAAGACGCTGGCCGACATTCAGAGTGGAGAGTTCGCGCGGGAGTGGATTGCCGAGAACAAGGCCGGCTGTCCGAACTTTAACAAGCTACGGGAAAAAGAGAAGCAGCATCCGATTGAGATTGTGGGGGCGCAGTTGCGAGGCATGATGAGCTGGCTGCCGAAGGATGGCAAAAAGCCGGCGGAGGCTCCCGCGCCTAAACAGGTGGTGAATGCGTAACGGGAGTTGCAACGAACGCCTCTTAAGGGCACTTGTGGCGTACATGGGGAAGGGATCCTTCGACTGCGGTAGTTCTTCGCGCTGGGCGCGAAGAACAATCTTCGCTCAGGATGACAAGGTCTTATTGTGATGGGAATGTGCGATGGAAATTAAGGGAGCCGACATCGTTTTGCAGTGCTTGCGCGCCGAGGGGGTGGAGTTGGTGTTTGGCTACCCTGGCGGCGCGATTATGCCGCTGTACGACGCGCTTGAGGGCAGCGGAGTGCGGCACATTCTTACGCGGCATGAGCAAGGCGCCGTGTTTGCGGCGGAGGGCTATGCGCGGGTCACCGGCGAAGTGGGCGTTGCGATGGCGACCAGCGGGCCGGGCGCGACGAATCTGGTCACCGGCATTGCCGACGCGAAAATGGATTCGGTTCCTCTCGTTTGTATTACGGGGCAGGTGCGGAGCGCGCTGATTGGCACTGATGCGTTTCAGGAGACGGACGTTTTCGGTGTGACGCTCTCGCTGACGAAGTGGAGCCGGCTGGTGCGCACCATTGACGAGATTCCTGCAGCGATCGCCGAAGGATTTTACTGGGCGCGCAGCGGGCGTCCGGGGCCAGTGGTGATTGATATCCCGACCGACATGCTGAAGGCGAAGAAGGAATTTTCCGGGCCAGTCAAGTTCACGCCGCATGCGCGGCCTGCGGACGCGAAGGCCGACGGAGGATTCACCGACACAATTGTGGCCATGCTGCAGCAGGCTTCGAAGCCGGTTGCGCTGGTGGGCGCCGGGGCGAAGTTGTCGGGAGCGATTCCGGAGTTGCGGCGATTGCTCGATGATTTGAATGTTCCGACCTTTGCCACCGTGCATGGATTGGGTGCGGTTCCGCCGCAGGCGCCTTATTACCTGGGCATGGTGGGCATGCACGGAACGCGCGCGGCGAACACGGCACTACACGAGACTGATCTGCTGCTGGTATTTGGCGCGCGGCTCGATGATCGCGTAACCGGCGATCCGACGCGGTTTGCGCCCCACGCAAAGATCGTTCACTTTGAGATTGATCCCGCGCAGTTGGATCGCGTGCGGCCGTGCGAACTGGCGGTGATTGGGAATCTGGCGGATACGATTCCAGCGTTTCAGGCAGAACTGCGACGGCATTCTGTGCCTGACTTCAGCGGCTGGCGTGCCGTCGCTTGCGGAGCGGAACGCGCCGAGCTTGACCCGCGCGGGTTGGCACAGCCGACCATTCGCTTTCTCGATGAACTCTTCAGCCGGCTGCCGCAGGATAGCGTGGTGATCGCCGACGTAGGACAGCACCAGATGTGGGCGGCGCAGCGTTACCGGTCGTCATCGCCGCGGGGATTTATTACGTCGGGCGGGCTGGGGGCTATGGGTTTCGCTCTGCCGGCTGCCGTGGGAGTTCAGCTCGCCAAACCCGACACATGTGTGCTCTGCGTTTCGGGCGACGGCGGATTTCAGATGAACATTCAGGAACTGGCCACGGTTCACCGGCTGGGACTGCCGGTGAAGATGGTCATCGTCGACAACAAATATCTCGGCATGGTGCGGCAATGGCAGCAGCTGTTTTATCAGCGGAATTATGCCGAGACGGACTTGAGCGACAATCCGGATTTCGTGGAGATTGCGAAGGCTTACAAGATTCACAGCTTCCGGCTGAACGAAGACGCGATGCGCGAGTTTCCGGTATCGAAGGAAACCGGGGATGAGATCGACCGGTTCCTGCGGTCGCCGGAGCCGGAATTGCTGGTGTTTGATTGCGCGCCGGAGGCTAATGTTTTTCCGATGGTTCCGGCGGGCGCGGCGCTTTCGGAAATGTTGCTGGAAGAAGAACCGACGCAATAACTGGGGAGCTGACACATGCAGAGTTTTCACATTCGCTATCGCAATACGCAGGGAACGTTGATGCGCATTCTGAACGCGGCTTCGCGACGCGCGCTCGATCTGCCGGTGGTGCAGGCCGAGCCGGCCGAACACGATCACCAGGTGACGTTGACGCTGGAGGTGAATCAGAAACAGGTAGGGCAGCTTTATCGCGAATGGTACGCGATCGCCGATGTCATCAAGGTGAGTTCTGGTGCTGGGCATGCTACGGAGTGGACGGCCGCGCATCCTCCGGTTAGCGTGACTGTAACAATGGAAGAGTCGCGGGCCGCGGCACGGGCGTAGGTTCGAGTTCGACTGGCGAGCATGGCCGCTTCTTGCCCTAACAAAACCACAAAGGCCTCTGGCCTCTAAAGTTCACGATGGGAAGTCCGCAGCTCGCGGGCTTCTCGTTTCACATCTGCGTAGCACGTCCTGTAATCTCTGACTATGGATCTGAAGCACATCAGCCGCGGAATTACCGACGGGCGCGACCGGGCCGGGGCGCGCGCGATGTTCAAATCGATTGGATTCACCGACTCCGATCTGGCGCGTCCGCTGATCGGGGTGGCCAACACGTGGATTGAAACCATGCCGTGCAATTTTCATTTGCGGCGCTTGTCGGCCAAGGTGAAGGAAGGGATTCGCGCGGCCGGCGGCACGCCGATGGAGTTCAATACGATTGCAATCTCCGACGGCGAGACCATGGGCACTGAGGGGATGCGGGCTTCGCTGGTGAGCCGCGAACTGATCGCTGACTCGATTGAACTCGTCTGCCGCGGGCAGATGTTTGACGCGGTGGTGTGCGTGGTGGGCTGCGACAAGACGATTCCCGCCGCGGCCATGGCGCTGGCTCGCATGAATCTGCCGGGCATTGTGCTCTATGGCGGGACGATTGCGCCGGGCAGCTATCGCGGCAAAGACGTGACGATTCAGGATGTGTTTGAAGCGGTGGGCGCGAACGCCGCGGGAAACATGAGCGATGGGGAGTTGCGCGAACTGGAAGAATGTGGCGTGTCCGGGCGCGGGCGCGTGCGGCGGGCAATACACGGCGAACACGATGTCGACGGTGATGGAGATGATCGGGCTGTCGCCGATGGGATTTAACAGCGTTCCCGCCATGGATCCGCAAAAAGATCAGATCTCGTTTGATTGCGGCAAGGTTGTGATGAACGTGCTGCAGAACGGAATCAAGCCTCGCGACATTTTGACACGGGAGGCTTTCGAGAATGCGATTGCTTCCGTCGCGGCGAGCGGCGGATCGACCAACGCCGTGCTGCATCTGCTGGCGATTGCCCGCGAGGCCGGGGTCACGCTGGAGATTGATGACTTTCAAACCGTGAGCGCGCGTACTCCGTTGCTCGCCGATCTGAAACCTTCGGGGCGATTCGTGGCCTCGGATATGCATCGCGCGGGCGGGATCGGGTTGCTGGCGAAGCGCTTGCTCGATGGGAAATATCTGCATCCAGCGGCGAAGACCGTTACCGGGCTTACGATTGGAGCCGAGGCCGAGCGCGCTGTCGAAACTCCGGGGCAAGAAGTGATTGCTCCGCTGGCGAAGCCGCTGAAGACGACTGGCGGCCTCGTGATTCTCAAGGGGAATATTGCGCCCGAGGGTTGCGTCGCGAAGATCAGCGGGCACGAACGTCTGGAGCAGCGCGGTCCGGCGCGGGTGTTCGAGTCGGAGGAAGAGGCGATGGCCGCGGTCACCGCCAAGAAGATTCACGCTGGAGATGTGGTCGTGATCCGCAACGAAGGACCGAAGGGTGGTCCGGGAATGCGCGAGATGCTGGGCGTGACGGCGGCGATTGTGGGCGAGGGACTGGGCGGTTCGGTGGCACTGTTGACCGACGGGCGCTTCAGCGGCGCGACCCGCGGGCTGATGGCGGGACACGTTTCTCCTGAAGCGGCGCTAGGAGGTCCCATTGCGGGCGTGCGCGACGGCGACATGATTCGCTTCGATGTGAACAAGCGCGAACTGGCAGTCGAAGTGAGCGACGAAGTATTGCGCCAGCGGATGGCGGAGTGGAAACCGGCGAAGCCGCGCTATCCGACAGGAGTGTTCGCGAAATATGGGGCGCTCGTGTGGTCGGCGTCGCAAGGGGCGATCACGCAACCGCGCTGAAGAGCGCGAAGAGTCAGAATCCCAACACTAACATCGCAGAGAACGCGACGTTAATATGCGGCACCCGAGTGTGGGCACCTGCAGGTCGAGAATTCATGGCACAGAAGAGAACATTATTCGAGAAGATTTGGAGCGATCACCTGGTGGCGCAGCCGGCGGGGCGGTCGCCGATTCTGTATATCGACTTGCATCTGGTGCATGAGGTGACGTCGCCACAGGCGTTCGACGGCTTGCGTGCGGCCGGTAGGAAGCGTGCGGCAGCCTGCGCGCACCGTCGCTACCGTCGATCACAACATTCCTACCGAGCCGCGCGGGACTCCGATTACCGATCTGATTGCCGCCAAGCAGATTGCGGCGTTGCAGTCGAACTGCAAAGAGTTCGGCGTCCGGCTGTTTGACATGGATTCGCCGGAACAGGGGATCGTGCACGTGATTGGTCCGGAGCTGGGGCTGACGCAGCCGGGGATGACGATCGTCTGCGGCGACAGCCATACCAGCACGCACGGGGCTTTTGGTGCGCTGGCTTTCGGGATTGGCACGTCGGAAGTCGAGCATGTGCTGGCGACGCAGTGCCTGGCGCAGCAGACGCCGAAGACGATGAAGATCGACGTGCGCGGGCGGCTGGCGGACGGCGTGACGGCGAAGGATCTGGCGCTGGGGATTATCGGGCAGATCGGGACCGACGGCGCGACGGGGCACGTGATCGAATATGCCGGGCCGGCGGTGCGCGGCGCTCTCGATGGAAGGGCGGATGACGCTGTGCAACATGAGCATCGAGGCGGGAGCGCGCGCGGGAATGGTGGCGCCCGATGAGACGACCATCGCGTATGTGAAAGGCAGGCGAGTTCGCTCCGCGGGATGCGGAGTGGGAGAAGGCCGTTGCGAAATGGCGCAGCCTGCCGAGCGATGAGGGTGCGACGTTTGACAAAGTTGTGGAGATTGATGCGGCGCAGCTTTGTCCGTTCGTGACCTGGGGGACGAATCCGGGGATGGTGGCTCCGGTGACGGGGCGCGTGCCGGAGATTAAATCGTTGCAGGATGCGGACCGGCGGGCCACGGAACTTGCGTTGCAGTACATGGGGCTGGAGCCGGGACGGAGGATTGAAGATATCGGCATCGATCGGGTGTTCATTGGATCGTGCACGAACTCGCGGATTGAAGATTTGCGGGCGGCGGCGCGGGTGGCGAAGGGACATCGCGTGAGCGCGAAGGTGCGGGCGATGGTGGTGCCGGGATCGCAGACGGTGAAGCGGGCGGCGGAGCAGGAAGGGCTGCACCGGATTTTTCAGGATGCCGGGTTTGAGTGGCGCGAGTCGGGATGCTCGATGTGCCTGGGGATGAATCCCGATATTTTGCAGCCGGGAGAGCGCTGCGCTTCGACCAGCAACCGAAATTTTGAAGGGCGGCAGGGGCGCGGAGGGCGGACGCATCTGGTGAGTCCGATGATGGCGGCGGCGGCGGCGATTGCGGGACATTTCACCGACATTCGGAATTGGAAGTTTCAGTAGCCGACCAAAGCAATTCTGCGCATCGCAGGAGCAGGTTTCTCGGCTACGCGGGATGTCCGCAAAAACGGGCAATTCCGCTCCGCTCGAAATGGCAGAGTTTCGAAGATATCGAGACTGTCCAGAGGACAACGCAATGAAACCATTCACGGTGCATCGCGGGCGCGTGGCGCCGCTTAATCGGGTCAATGTGGATACCGACCAGATTATTCCGAAGCAGTTTCTGAAGCGAATTGAGAAGACGGGGTTTGGCCAGTTTCTGTTTTATGACTGGCGGTTTAGCGCCGACGGAAAGAAGAATGCCGACTTCGTGCTGGATGAGCCGCGCTACGAAGGAGCAAGCGTTCTGGTTGCTGGCAGGAATTTCGGGTGTGGATCCTCACGCGAGCATGCGGTGTGGGCGCTGGCGGACTTTGGTTTGCGGGCGGTGATCTCGTCTTCGTTCGCGGACATTTTCGCCAACAACAGCACGAAGAATGGATTTCTCACGGTGCGGTTGAGCGAAGACGAAGTTGCGCAGCTCATGCAGCGCGCCCAGGACATCGACGACTATCAGGTCACGATTGACCTGGAAAAGTGCGAAGTGCGCGACGAGCAGGACTTCCGCGCAAAGTTTCTGGTCGATGAATTCATTCGTCATTGTCTGCTGAACGGGCTCGACGACATTGCACTGACGCTGCAGCAAGAGGCGGAGATTGCGGCATATGAGGCGGGGCATCCGGCGCCGCGGGCGCTGCAAGCCTCCTGAGGTTAACGGAAGGTCAAGAGGAGTAAAGATTTGTAAAACCTTCGCCTCTGGTCTTGACCCGCTCCCAGACCTCAGTTGATGCTGGTAAGGCGCGGTTTTACCATAGCCACTGCGTTCGGTTCCTGCCCGAGAAAGTCCAGTGGGAAGTGTTTAGTCTTTAGTTAATTCCCGCCTTCCAAAGGTAAGTTGTCGCAACCGAGCCTACAATGCGTACGTCTAACGTTTACGCCTCTTGCCGGGCCGGTTTCGAGAACAAAGGCGGCCCACAAAACTGCGAATTTATGAATGATCTTCCAGTGAGTAATCTCTTCGATAGAACACCTTGCGTGACGACGATATCTGTGTCGCGCATCATGACGATCCTCGCCTTGGCGGCGGGGTGTGCGTTTTTGATCGGATGCAGCAGCGCGGATTCCAAACAGCAGAAGGCGCAGGCAGCCGCACCCCACGCCGTATCGGTGGCGACCGCGCTGGTGCAGCGGCAGGATGTGCCGGTGTACCTGACCGGCCTGGGGGCAGTCACCGCGTTCAATACAGCCAACATCAAGAGCCGGGTTGATGGGCAGATCATGAAGGTAAACTTCCGGGAAGGGCAGAATGTCAAAGAGGGCGAGTCGCTCATCGAGATTGACCCCCGGCCTTACCAAGCACAACTGGACCAGATGCAGGCACAGTTATTCCGCGACCAGGCGCAACTGCGCGACGCCAAGCTCAATCTAGACCGGTACACTGCGCTGATTCCGTCAGGCAGCATTGCGCAACAGCAAGTGGACACGCAGAAGGCGCTGGTCGACCAGCTGGATGGCACCGTGCGCACCGATCAGGCGCAGATCGAAACGGCGAAACTGAACATCATCTACTGCCACATTACGGCGCCGTTCAGCGGGCGTGTGGGACTGCGGCAAGTCGATCCAGGCAACATTATCCACGCGACGGATACCACTCCCATGCTGATTTTGACGCAGCTGCAGCCGATTGCTGTGATTTTCACGCTCACCGAAGACGTGCTGCCGACGGTGTCGCGCCATATGAAGCAGGGCACGCTCGTGGTTGAAGCATTCAGCCGCGACGATCAAACCAAGCTGGGTACGGGCAAGTTGCTGACTATTGACAATCAGATTGATCCAACGACTGGCACGGCAAAGCTCAAAGCAGTTTTCGAAAATAAAGACAGCCAGCTCTGGCCGAACCAGTTCGTCAACGCCAGCCTGCTGTTGGAGACGCGGAAGAACAGCACGGTGGTTCCGACGGCGGCGATTTTGCGCGGCCCGCAGGGTACGTTCGTTTACGCGGTGAACTCCGACAAGACGGTGCAGGATAAGGTTGTCACCGTATCGCTGACGCAGGGAGACACCACCGTGATCACAAGCGGACTGAATCCCGGGGATACGGTGGTCACCGACGGCCAGGACAAGCTGCAAAGAGGCAGCCTGATTAATGTGCGCAATGCGACACCGAGCAGCGGCGCGAGCGACGGGCGCGGGGTGTCACCGATCCATCGCGCTGAGATGCCGAACTCGGGAATGTCTGGTTCGGAGGGTTCGGAGACGTCAGGTCCAGAAGCATCCGGTTCAGGAACATCGGGTTCATGAGTCCTTCACGGTTATTCATTCTCCGGCCGGTCGCGACCACGCTGCTGATGGTGGGCGTGCTGCTGGTGGGCTGGGTTGCGTTCATGCAACTGCCCGTTTCGGCGCTGCCGGAGGTCGACTATCCTACCATTCAGGTCGTGACGTTTTATCCCGGGGCCGATCCCGACGTGATGGCTTCGTCGGTGACGTCTCCGCTGGAGCGGCAGTTCGGCCAGGTACCCGGCCTGAGCCAGATGACCTCGACCAGTTCGTTCGGCAGTTCGGTGATCACGCTGCAGTTCGGGCTCGATCAGAACATTGACGTGGAAGAGCAGCAGGTACAGGCTGCGATTAACTCAGGATCCACGTACCTGCCAGCGGACCTGCCGAATCCTCCGATCTACAACAAGGTGAATCCGGCGGACGCGCCGATTCTTACGCTGGCACTGACTTCGGATTCGCTGCCTTTGTCGAAGGTGGAAGATCTCGCCGATACTTCGCTGGCGCAGAAAATATCGCAACTGCCGGGCGTGGGGCTGGTTTCGATCAGCGGCGGGCAGAAGCCGGCGGTGCGCATTCAGGCCAACCCAACCGCGCTGGCTTCCTACGGGCTCAGCCTGGAGGACCTGCGCGCGGCGCTGGCCCAGGCCAATGTGGACCAAGCCAAGGGCGTGATCGATGGCCAGCGGCAGTCCTACACGATCGGCGCCAACGACCAGCTTTTTTCCAGCGAGCAGTACAAGCCGATCGTGATCGCCTATCACAACGGCGCGCCGGTCAGGGTCGGCGATGTCGCGAACGTCATCGACGGGACGGAGAATACGCGGCTGGCGGCGTGGATGAATCTGACGCCGGCGGTGATCGTCAACATTCAGCGGCAACCAGGCGCGAACATCATCAGCGTAGTCGACCGCATCAAGAAGCTCCTGCCCCAGCTGCAGGCATCGCTGCCCCTGGCGGTAAAAGTTCAGATTCTGACCGACCGGACCACCACCATTCGCTCTTCGGTCAAGGATGTGGAATTTGAGCTGATGCTGGCGATCGCGCTGGTGGTGCTGGTGGTTTTTCTGTTTCTGCGCAATCTGGCTGCCACGGTGATTCCGAGCGTGGCGGTGCCGCTCTCGCTGATCGGAACGTTTGGCGTGATGTACCTGCTGGGCTACAGCCTGAACAATCTGACGCTGATGGCGCTGACCATCTCGACGGGTTTCGTGGTGGACGATGCCATCGTCATGATCGAGAACATCGACCGGTTCCTGGAGGCGGGAGATTCACCGCTCGACGCGGCGCTGAAAGGTGCGGGGCAAATCGGGTTCACGATTGTTTCGCTGACCGTTTCGTTGATCGCGGTGCTGATCCCGCTGCTGTTCATGGGCGACATTGTCGGGCGATTGTTCCGCGAATTTGCGGTCACGCTGGCCGTGACGATTCTGGTGTCGGCAGGAGTCTCGCTGTCGCTGACGCCGATGATGTGCGCCAAGCTGCTGAAACATCGCAAGGAAGGCGAAAAGGGGCGATTCTACGAAGTCACAGAAGATTATTACAACCGCATTATCGCGTTCTACGGGCGCACCGTAAAAATTGTGCTGAGGCATCAGACTGTGACCCTGATAGTGACCTTCGGCACGCTTGTGCTTACGCTCTTTTTGTACGTGATCGTGCCCAAAGGATTTTTTCCGGTGCAGGATACGGGAGTCATCCTGGGCGTGTCGGAAGCGCCGGATTTCGTTTCGTTTGAGGCGATGGCGCAGCGGCAGCAGGAGCTGGCGAAGATTATTCTGCAGGACAAAGCGGTCGACAGCCTGTCGTCATTCATTGGAGTGGATGGCACGAACACGACGCCCAATGAGGGCCGCATCCAGATCAATCTGAAGCCGCGCGACGAGCGCGCCGACGATGCTTCCGCCATTATCCGGCGACTACAGCCGCAAGTGGAGAAGGTAGACGGCATTACGCTCTACATGCAGCCGGTGCAGGATCTCACGGTGGAAGATCGCGTGAGCCGCACCCAGTTTCAATATTCGATTGAAGATGCCGACGTGCAGGAACTGGCGCAGTGGACACCGAAACTGGTGGCCAAGCTGAAAACCCTGCCCGCGTTGACCGATGTGGCGACCGACCAGCTCAACAACGGGCTCAAGACCAACGTTACGATCGACCGCGATACCGCGTCGCGGCTGGGAATTTTTCCGCAGGCTATCGACAACACGCTGTACGACGCGTTCGGGCAGCGCCAGGTTTCGACCATATTCACGCAGCTGAACCAGTACCACGTGGTGCTCGAAGTTCTCCCGAGTTTTGCGCTGACTCCCGAGGCCTTGAAAGATATTTACATCCGCCCCAGCACAACCGCGGCGAATGCGGGGGCACCCACGGCCAACGGCACGTCCATTACAACCAGCGGCGCACCGGTTCCGATTTCGACGTTCACGAAAATGAAGTCAAGCAGCGCGTCGCTGGCGGTCAACCACCAGGGACAATTCCCCGTGGTGACACTCTCATTCAATCTTGCACCAGGCGCTTCGCTGGGCGACGCCACCAAGGCGATCGAGCAGGCGGAGACGGAAATCCAGTTGCCGCCGAGTATCCATGCGTCATTTCAAGGAACCGCCGCGGCGTTTCAGAATTCTCTGGCTTCGGAGCCGTATTTAATTCTGGCGGCGGTCATCACGGTCTACATTGTGCTCGGAGTGTTGTACGAGAGCTATATCCATCCCGTCACAATTCTCTCGACCTTGCCGTCGGCGGGGGTGGGCGCGATTCTCGCTTTGATGGTCACGGGGAATGACCTGACCGTGGTGGCGCTCATCGGGATAATACTGCTCATCGGCATTGTGAAGAAAAACGCCATCATGATGATTGACTTCGCGTTGGAGGCCGAGCGCGTCGAGCATAAGCCGCCGGAAGAGGCGATTTACCAGGCGTGTTTGTTGCGCTTCCGTCCCATCATGATGACGACGATGGCGGCGCTGCTGGGCGGGCTACCGCTAGCGCTGGGGTCGGGTACAGGCGCGGAACTGCGGCGGCCACTGGGGATCACGATCGTCGGTGGTTTGCTGGTGAGCCAGTTGCTCACGCTGTACACCACGCCGGTGGTCTATTTGTGGTTTGACCGGTTGGCGCACAGGTTCTCGCGATACGCCATTGGCAATCCGATTCCGAAGGACGAGCCGATGTCCGCGGATTGATGTGGAGGCATTGAACAGGTAGCTTGAACTGGGCTGTTGACGCATGAGTATCTCGTCTCCATTTATCCGGCGCCCGATTGGCACGTCGCTTTTGGCGGCGGCGCTGCTGATGTCCGGCATTCTGGCCTTTAACTTCCTGCCTGTAGCTTCGCTGCCGAGCGTGGATTTTCCGGTGATCAGTGTGGGGGCGAGTTTGCCTGGAGCGGACCCGCAGACCATGGCCTCGGCCGTGGCTACGCCGCTGGAGCGGCAGTTCGGACGAATTGCGGCCGTGAATCAGATGACTTCTTCCAGTCAGCTGGGCTCGACCAGCATCACCATGCAATTCGATCTGAATCGGAATATCGATGCTGCGGCCCGTGACGTGCAGGCGGCGATCAATGCGGCCCGCGGCCAGCTCCCGGCGAACCTGCCCAGCAATCCGACGTACCGCAAGGTGAATCCCTCCGACTCACCCATTCTGATTCTGGCTTTGTCGTCGGACACCGCGACGGTGGCGCAGATGTACGACGTGGCCGACTCCATTCTGTCGCAGAAACTGGCGCAAGTGAACGGAGTGGGGCAAGTGTTCGTATGGGGCTCGTCGCAACCCGCCGTGCGGGTCGAGGTGAATCCGACGCTGCTGAACAAGCTGGGCGTGGGACTCGACACAGTAAGGAACGCGCTCAGCGCGGCGAATGCGAATGCTCCGAAGGGGGAGGTGTCAGGCTACGGGAGGAACAATACCTTCAGCGACAACGATCAGCTCTTTACGGCCGACCAATACCGGCCGCTGATTGTCGCTTACCACAACGGAGCGGCGGTGCGGTTGAGCGACGTGGCCGACCTGACGGACTCGGTGGCGGATGTGCGCAACATCGGTCTGGCCAATGGAAGTCCGGGCGTCCTCATGCCGATTTTCCGGCAGCCGGGCGCGAACATCATCGACACGGTGGACCGAGTGCGCGCTCTTATGCCGTATCTGCAATCTTCCATTTCTCCAAGCATCAAGTTGCAAGTGGTGATGGATCGCACCGTCGTGGTGCGGGCTTCAGTGAAGGACATCGAAACCACGCTGCTGATTTCGATCTTCCTCGTAATCATGGTCGTGTTCGTGTTCCTGCGAACGGTTCGCGCCACCATTATTCCCAGCATCGCCGTACCTATGTCGCTAGTGGGAACATTCGGCGTGATGTATCTGCTGGGCTACAGCCTGGATAACCTCTCGCTGATGGCGCTGGCGATTTCGACGGGGTTCGTGGTCGATGATGCGATCGTGGTGCTCGAGAACATCACGCGCTACGTTGAGCGTGGCATGGGGGCCGTCCAAGCGGCGTTCAAGGGAGCCGCGGAGATTGGATTTACCGTGGTCTCAATGAGCACATCGCTGGTAGCGGTGTTCATTCCGCTGCTGCTGATGGGCGGAATCGTGGGCCGGTTGTTCCGCGAGTTTGCCGTGACGCTGAGCATCGCCATCGGCGTGTCCTTGCTGGTTTCGCTGACCACCACGCCGACCATGTGCGCGAAGTTTCTGCGGCCGCCCCAGAAGGACGAGAAGCACAACTTGTTCTATCGCTACAGCGAATGGTTTTTCGACCGGCTGCTGAAAACTTACGATTACGCATTGCGTTGGGTGCTGAGGCACCAGCCCGCCACGCTCACCGTGACCATACTGGTGGCGTGCCTGAGCGTATACCTGTATACCATCGTGCCCACGGGCTTCTTCCCGCAACAGGACACGGGGCGAATCGGAGGGGCGGTCGTGGCCGCGCAGGATACCTCGTTCCAGTCCATGAGCAACAAGATGCATCAGTATGTAAGCATCGTGATGAAAGATCCCGCCGTTGATACGGTCGTTGCATTCGCCGGCGGCGGCTCGCCTTTGAATCAGGGCCGCTTCTTCGTGATGCTGAAGGCGCTGGAGCAGCGCGGTGCCTGCAAAAAGCAACACTTCTGGGAGACCTGCCAATATGTCACCGCCGATGACGTTATCAATCGTTTGCGCGGAAAGCTTAGCGTTGTGCCGGGAGCGACGCTGATCATGCAGGCGTACCAGGATCTGACCATCGGCGGCAGATATGGCAATGCTCAGTATCAATACACTCTGCAAAGCGCCAATCTCGATGACCTGAACAATTGGGCGCCGCGTCTGTTGACCACGCTGAAGACCCTGCCGGAACTGCGCGACCAGAATTCAGACCAGCAGGACAAAGGCTTGCAGGCCAAGCTGGTTATTGATCGCGATACCGCGAGCCGCATGGGCATTAATGCGCAAACTCTGGACAATGCCCTCTACGACGCGTTTGGACAGCGGCAGGTTTCGACCATGTACCGGCCGCTCAACCAGTATCACGTGGTGATGGAAGTTGCGCCGCAATACCAGCAGACTCCGGAAGCCCTGCAAAATATTTATCTTCGCTCGACCACGGGAACGCCTATACCACTGGCGACGTTTACGCATTACGAACCTTCGAACACGCCCCTGTCTGTGAGTCACCAGGGGCAGGTACCTTCGGTCACTATCTCGTTCAATCTGGCGCCGGGCGTTTCTCTCGGCCAGGCCACGGACGCCATTGAGAAAGCCGAGCGCACGATCGGCTTTCCGCCGACGATCCAGGCCAGCTTTCAGGGAACCGCCGCAGCCTATCAGGATTCGCGTTCCAACATGCTGGTCCTGATCATCACCGCACTGGCCGCCGTCTACATTGTCCTGGGCATGCTTTACGAGAGCTACATTCATCCCATTACGATTCTCTCCACCATCCCTTCGGCCGGCGTGGGAGCGCTGCTGGCGCTGCTATTGACGCACAACGAGCTCAACGTGATTGGGATGATTGGAATCATCCTGCTGATTGGGCTGGTGAAAAAGAACGCCATCATGATGATCGACGTAGCTCTCGACGTCGAACGAACTCAGGGAAAAAAGCCCGTCGATGCGATTTACGAAGCCTGCATCCTGCGCTTCCGGCCGATCATGATGACGACGATGGCGGCGCTGCTGGGCGGGCTTCCGCTGGCTTTGGGGACGGGAACCGGGTCGGAGCTGCACCGGCCACTCGGAATCACAATTGTCGGCGGGTTGATCGTGAGCCAGATGCTCACGCTGTTCACCACGCCCGTGGTTTATGTCTACCTTGACCGGTTGCGATTGGCCTTGCGGGGCGAGGGGGAAGAAACACCTCCCGCAGCCTCATCGCCGGTTACGCAGCGCCCCAGTCCCGCCCACTGAGCGGTTTGCCGGGACGAACCTCCTTGGCCCCACCGAAGGCAGTCGACTACACTAAGAAGCTTATGCAACCTGTCTGGAGAAATCCTGCATCGCAGCAGCCAGGAGAGGTGTGCAGCGTGCGCTAGGACACCTTGTCCCGTATGATAGGGGATCAACAATAGTACTGCTCGAGAGGTACTTTTCATCCCGGGTTTGCCGGGAGCCAGCGAGTCTGCGATTTTTTCGTTTTCGACAACTTCCTCAGGAGTTACGGATGCTACAGAAAGCAGCGGCTTTGTTTCTGGTTTGCGCAAGCATGGCGCTATGTGTAAGTTGCGGTCCTACCGTCAGCCGGTATTTGTATGCGGCGCTTCCCACCGCTGACGAAATCGTTGCTTTTCGCGAGGACCCGAACTCGGGAATCCTGACACAACTGGCGGTCAGTCCAATCACCGCCGGTCCTTCGGTTACGTCGCTTGTGATCCATCCCTCCAGCAAGTTTTTGTATGCTGCGAACGCCGGTGAGGGCGACGTTTCTTTGTACGCAATTTCGCCTTCGGGCGCGCTCACCGAAAAGATTCCCCGTACGGTCGTGGGCGCCGACCCTACAGTGCTTGCCATGGACTCAACGGGCGCCTACCTGTACGTCGCCAATTCGGGAGGGGCGAGCGTTTCAGTGCTTTCCATTGACCCGACACAGGGCACGCTGAGTGTGGTCCTCCAGCCTTCAGGTCCGACGGTTCCGCTCGGGATCACTCCGATCAACATGCAAGTGTCGGGAACATATCTCTACGTTACGGGAGCGGGACGGCCCGGCTACATTGAAGTGTTTAGCCTCAACCAGGGAGTGCTTACCCCTCTGAATCCGGCCTCATTCTTCTATACGGGCACGAATCCTTACGGACTGGCAATTTCTCCCGACGGCAGTTTTCTCTACACCGCCAACAACGTCGACAACTCGATTTCGGAATTCACGATTAACACTTCCCCTAATCCAGGATCTCTTACTCAGCTTGCCAATTCTCCGATCGGCCAGCAGTCGGGAACTTCGACGCCGGTTGCCCTGCTGATCGACAAGACGGGCAAATATCTGTACGTTGCGAATCAAGGCTCGCCGAATATTACGGGGTACTTGATCGACGCCAACGGCGGCATTTCTCTGCAGACGAGTTCTCCGTTTGTCACCGGGGCACAGCCTGGCGCGATTGCCAGCGACCCTGCTGGCAAGTATTTGTTTGTGGGGACGCAGAAGAGCCCTTATACAATTCAGTCCTTCAGTCTCAACACCAGCAGCGGCGCGCTGACTTCTATCAACCCCTACCCGGTTCCGAACGCGCCGACCTCGATTGCAACGACGTTCTAGAGACTTGCGGCTCGCGAGGACGGATTTGATTTTAGGAATTTGACCTAGCAATTTTGATTTAACAAGCAGGTGACAATCCGTCCCGCGAGCATTGGGAGAATAGGCTGAACGCCACGAAACACGCGGGTGCCAGGCATCGGAGTGGCGAGCTTCGACGTCTAGCCGGGGATTGCAGACTTCGTGCCGGGATCAGGATCCGTAAATGAAAATTGCCAGTGCCGCCAGCGCGTTTCCTAAACATTACTATTCCCAGAAAGTCCTGCTGGAGAAACTCCAGGAATACTGGGGCGACAAGCTGAAGAATCCGCAACTGCTGGCGCGTCTGCACCGCAACGTCGCCGTGGAAGGCCGCCACCTGGCGATGCCCGCTGAAAAATATTATGAGATCACGACCTGGGGCCAGGCGAATGACGTTTGGATTGAAGTCGCCCAGGAATTAGGCGAGCAATCGCTCTGTCGGGCGTTGCATCATGCCGGGCTCGACGCGAGCGAACTGGGTGCGTTGTTTTTTACGTCGGTTACTGGCATTTCGAGTCCTTCCATTGATGCCATGCTAATAAACCGCATGGGACTGCCGGCAAACATTCGTCGGGTCCCGATTTTTGGATTGGGTTGTGTTGCCGGAGCGGCTGGAATTGCGCGCGCAGCGGATTATGTGCGGGCCTATCCGTCGCAGGCGGCCGCACTGGTATCGGTGGAGCTGTGCTCGTTGACGATTCAACGCGACGATCTTTCGGTGGCCAATCTGATTTCCTCGGGACTTTTTGCAGATGGGTCAGCAGCGGTCATCGTTACGGGGAACGATCTGAATGCTACCGGTCCGGAAATCCTGGCAACTCGATCTGTGTTCTATCCTGACACCGAAGAGATGATGGGATGGAAAGTTACCGAGAAGGGATTTCGCATCACACTTTCGCCGGAGGTGCCGGTGTTGATTCGCGAACACCTGGGGCATGATGTGGACGCATTTCTCGGAGACCACGGACACGAGCGCGGCGACATTGGAAGCTGGGTGCTGCATACCGGAGGGCCGAAGGTGCTGGAGGCGACGGCGGCGGCGCTCGATTTGCACGACGGCCAACTCGACGCTTCCTGGGATTGCCTGAAAAGAGTCGGGAACCTTTCGTCGGCGTCGGTTTTGGTGGTGCTGGAAGATGTGATGAAGAACCGGCGTCCGGAGCCGGGCACGCTGGGCGTGCTCGCGGCCATGGGCCCGGGATTCTGTTCGGAGCTGCTGCTGCTGCGCTGGTAAAAGTTAAGAGTATGAGTCCGAACGTGCCAGACTCGACCGACGTTTTCGTAATTGGTGGCGGCCCTGCAGGATTGGCGGCGGCGATCGCTGCGCGTGAACGCGGGTTCCGTGTGCTGATGGCGGACGGTGCGCAACCGCCGATCGACAAAGCCTGTGGCGAAGGTTTGCTGCCGGATGGGCGGGCGGCGCTGGAGCGGCTTGGGATCCGCGTGCCACTGTCTGATGCGCTGCCGTTCCGGGGCATTCGTTTTGTTGGCGCGGAGTTGTCGGCCGAGGCTCAATTTCCGGATGCCGGCCGCGGCGTTGCGGTTCGCCGCACGGTGCTACATCGCCTGATGTCCGAACGCGCATCGCAGCTCGGGGCTGGCTTGTTGTGGCGGACTGCGGTGACGCGCATTACATCAGACGGAGTTCTTCTTCATGATCGAGTGGGCGATCGAGTAGGCGATCGTCTGGTTCACGCGCGCTGGATTGTGGGCGCCGACGGCTCGAATTCGCGCGTGCGGCGCTGGGCCGGTCTCGATCATGTTTCGCGGCCGAGCATGCGCTATGCGTTTCGGCGGCATTATCGAGTGACGCCCTGGAGCGACCACATGGAGGTCTACTGGGGCGAGCGTTGCCAGGGCTATGCTACGGCGGTGAGCAGCGAAGAAGTCTGCGTGGCCGTGGCTTCGCATGATTCCGATCTGCGGCTGGAGGAAGGGCTGCGGGCTTTGCCCAGGCTGAGTGAACGACTGGCCCGAGCCGAGACGGTTTCTGCGGAACGTGGAGCCCTCACCGGAAACGGCAAGCTTAGGCGCGTGTGGCGAGGAAATGTGGCTTTGATTGGCGATGCTTCAGGAACCGTCGATGCAATCACGGGAGAAGGGCTCGGACTTGCGTTCAGTCAGGCGGCGGTCTTGGCTCGATGCCTGGAGTCTGGCGATCTGAGAAGCTACCAGACTGAGCATCGCAAGCTGGGCCTGCGTCCGCTCTGCATGGCACGGCTGATGCTCACTCTCGATCAACGTCCGTGGCTGCAGCGGCGTACTCTGCAGGTTTTCCGGCGGCGTCCGGAGATCTTCCGCCGGTTACTCGAATTACACGTGGGAGCATTGCCGCCGCTGTACGTGGTGAGGGACGGACTCACTTTGGGGTGGGGGCTGTTAACCGCATAACATGAATGTCCCCAGCCACAAGGCTCGCAAGAATTTTCCCTGGCGCGAAATTGGATTGACGGTGGTGACGGTTCTGGTCGGACTTGCCGTATCAGCGGCGGCGCAGCAGGCATCGTTGCAGTTGGATCCGTCGCAAACAACAGTCCGGTTCACGCTGGGAGATGTTCTCCACACCGTGCACGGAACATTTCGTTTAAAGCGGGGAGCGCTGCGGCTCGAACCGGCATCGGGAAAACTTTCTGGCGAGATTGTGGTCGATGCCAGGAGTGGCGAGAGTGGCAGCGGCATGCGAGACCGCAAGATGCACAAGGAAATCCTGGAGAGCGAGCGCTATCCGGAAATCGCTTTTCGTCCCGATAAAGTTGAGGGCGCGGTGGCAAACCAGGGAAAATCCTCGGTAAAGGTTCACGGCATGTTCAGTATTCACGGGGTCGACCGCGAGATCATGGTACCGGCAGAAGTGGAAATGTCCCCCGATCACTGGGCCGCGACGGTTCACTTCACGGTTCCGTATGCGAAGTGGGGGATGAAGAATCCGAGCACGCTGTTTCTGCGAGTCAACGATACCGTCGAGATTGACTTGGTTGCGGCGGGAAGCGTCGTAGCAAACCCTGGCGCCGGTTCGTCTCAGTAGCCGTCCTGCGGAACGATGCCTTTGCCTTCGGTGCACTCATAGCAGCGGCCCGCCGGAAGATTCTTGTATTCTTCGGTTCGTCCGCTCGGCCAATCGATCACCACGCGGTCGATGCGGTCTCGCTTCTCCAACCCGAACGTCACCGGAAGTTCAGACTGCGACAAGTAGCTGGAGCCGCCCTTCACCACCCGAGATTGCGTGATGCCGCCGGCGAACACGCGCAGGCTCGCGCCGATTCCATCACGATTGGATTTTGTTCCCACTAGGCGAAAACGGATGCTGTGGTTGCCGGTAAGTCGATCGTTGCGGTACAGAAACGCCGGGCCGTTGTTGGTGGTTAGAAGCAGGTCAAGGTCGCCGTCGCGATCAAAGTCGGCATAGGCCAGGCCGCGGCCAACTTTCGGCTGGTCGAAGCCTCCGCCAACTTCTGCCGCAACGTCGCGAAAGCTTCCCTTGCCGTTGTTGAGAAAAAGTTGTGGAGGCTGCGCGTATCCCACGTTGCCGCGAATGTTGCGCACGGTCTCATCGATATGTCCGTTGGCCACGGCGAAGTCGAGCCAGCCATCGAGATTGACGTCGAGAAAGGAGCAGCCGAATCCGAGGCTATTTCTCGACGCAATGCCCACTCCGGATTGCGAGGCGATGTCTTCGAAACTCTTGCCGCTCATGCGGTAAAGACCGATCATTTCGTTGTCGAAGTTCGTGATGGCAACGCCCGGAGTTCCCGAGTTATCGAAGTCGGCGACGTCAACGCCCATGCCGGCGCGGGCCTTGCCTTCGCTGCTGAAAGCGAGGCCGGCCTCGACGGCAGCATCCTTGAATGTGCCGTTGTGCTGATTGCGATACAGCTTATTGGGCTGCGTGTCATTGGCCACGAGCAGATCGGGCCAGCCATTGTGATTGTCGTCGAACAGGGCGACGCCCAGCGACTTGGAACTGCTATCGAAGATTCCGCTCGCCGCGGTGACATCTTCGAACCTGCCGTCGCCGCGGTTGTGAAACAGCCAGCAAGTCTCGCCCCGATAGGCTTCGGGAGTGCAGTAGGATTTGTGT
The DNA here is from genome assembly GCA_963755795.1 of uncultured Acidobacteriota bacterium. Lineage (GTDB taxonomy): Bacteria > Acidobacteriota > Terriglobia > Terriglobales > Acidobacteriaceae > Sulfotelmatobacter. The sequence continues at coordinate 64,885 of CAVWLI010000031.1, forward strand.
TTTCCGTCGAGGCTGCAGAAGACGTCATGCTCCGGCGACCACTTCACGTAGTTGCACACGAAGAGATCGAGTAGGCCGTCGCGATCATAGTCGAACCATAATGCGGATGTGCTGAAGCCCTCGCGCTTTCCCAGGCCGCTGGAAGTCGTGACATCGACGAACGTGCCTTTGCCAGTGTTGCGGAACAAGCGGTTCTGTCCCACGCATGTGATCAGAATGTCGGGGAAGCCGTCGTTGTTGTAATCGCCGACGGCCACGCCCATGCCGTACATTTCGACATCGAGTCCGGCGCGTGCGGTCACGTCGGTAAAAGTGCCATCGCCATTGTTGTGATAGAGACGAAGCGTGGAGCGGCTCTTCTTGTGGCCCGGCCAATCGGCGCCGTTAATCAGGAGAATGTCCTGCCAGCCGTCGCGATCGTAGTCCAGAAACGCGCATCCGGAGCCCAGAGTTTCGGGCAGGAATTTTCCGCCGAACGCTCCGCTGTTGTGCTGGAAGTGGATTCCTGCCTGAGTGGTCACGTCGGTAAATCGAAAGCCCGGAGAGGTGAGGGGACCGGTCTGCGCCGTCAGAGCCTGCAAGCGAGGCAACTGCGACCACGATGCCAGTCCCGCCAGTCCCCATAGAAAAGACCTGCGACTCACGGAACATTTCACGGAACGTTCACCAGCCCGGCGCGAATCGCGTAGACCACAAGCTCCGCAGTCTTATGAATTCCCAGCGAGTTCATGATGTTGGCGCGGTGAACAGCGACGGTGTTGGCGCTGAGATCGAGCGCGGTCGCAATTTCCTTGTTCGACTTGCCGTCGACGATCATCTGCAGCACTTGCAGTTCGCGATGCGTCAGGGCGGCGTTGCGCTCGCCCTTCAAGACGGATCTCTGCTCGACCTGCGGATCGAACACGGTTTCTCCAGCAGCAACCTTGCGGATGGCGGCGCCGAGTTCGAGATCGAGGGCGTTCTTCAGAATATATCCCTTGGCCCCGGCTTCGATCGCCTGGCGCACCCACGTGCTCTCGGTATGCATGCTGAGCATAAGAACGGCAGTGCGCGGGGAATCTTCAATGATCTGCCGCGTGGCTTGCAGGCCGTTCATGCCGGGCAGGGCGCAATCCATCACCACCACCTGGGGATGAAGCTCTTTCGCCAGTTTGACGGAATCCTCGCCGCTGCCCGCTTCGCCGACCACTTCCATGTCGGACTCATCTTCCAACATGCGACGGAATCCGCGCCGCACCAGGCTGTGATCATCCACCAGCAACACTGTGATCTTCTTTTCCATAAGACTCCGCTTTCTCCCTGGGAACGACCAGATGCACCCGGGTTCCACCTTCGGGCGGACGGGAAAAAATAATCTGTCCGCCCATCAACTCAGAACGCTCGCGCATGGCTACCAGGCCAATCCCGTGCTTGTTGGGGCGCTCAGCGAGCCCAACTCCGTGGTCTTCCACTTCCAGTTCAAGAGCGGCGGGCAAGAAACGCAAGCGCACCCACGCCGCTTTGGCGCCCGAGTGCCGCGCCACATTGTTCAGCGCTTCTTGCAGCACGCGGTAGACATGCACGCCTGCGCCGCCATCCACGGGAAACGGCGCGCCCTGCTTCTCATAGGATATGGCAATTCCGGTTTGTCTTTCTATGGTTGGAATATACCAGTCGAGCGTGCTCTCGAGTCCAGCCTCGTCGAGCATGACCGGATGCAGTGCCTGCGAGAGGCTGCGAACGCTCTCCAAAGTGGTCTGCACAATCTCGAGCACTTCCTGCAGGTCTGCGCGCAGCGACGAACCCTCGGGAGCGTGAGTTCCGGCGCGGCGCAGCATCGATCCGACCGCAGTGAGAATCTGACCGAACTCATCGTGCAGTTCGCGCGAAATGTAACGCAGCGTGGATTCCTGAGTGGCAATCAGTTTCTGCGCCAGTTCGCTGCGGCGCTCTGAGACCTCGGCCAGGCGCGCGAACAAGCGCCGGTTCCAGCGAATCACCGAGAGTCCGTTCAGCAGGATCGCCAGAAGCGTGGCCGCCAAAAAAACGTAGACCCGGCTCTGCACCCGGTCGTAGATCTGAACGATGCGCTGTCCGGCTTGTTCTTCATTCTCACTGTTTTGCACCAGCAAGCGGGCCACGGCCGTGCTGAGCGCCGCTTGCCTTTCCTGCAGAGAAAGCTGGATCTGCTCGCGGGCCTCTTTTTCTTTGCCGTTATTCGCGAGTGTGAAGACCCGGTCGACCGCATCCCAGAATTGGCTGAAATTGCTGGTGAGAAACGCGCTCTGTTCCGGAGTCCGGCTGGACGCGGCGAATCCGGCTTCCAAGCGCATCGCGTCGTCCAGATCGGTGCGAATCCGCTGGAACTGTGCCGACCAAGCGGTGAGGGGATATGGTTCATCGCCACTCACCATGTCGCGCATGGCCACGGCGAGCAGGTTGAGATCATTTTGGATTCGCAGTAACTGCAGCGAATCTTTGCGGTTGCGATCGACCAGTTCGGTCTGCAACTTGCGCAGCCCGGTCACCTGCCAGGTAATGTAGGCCGAATACGCCACGACGGCGGACAGCGTGATCAGCAGGCCCAGCAACAGGCCCAGGGTCGGTGAAGGGTCCAGCGGAGACGGGCGGGACACGTCCCGAGCATACAACGTGGGCAGGCCGCCTGTCACAGACGGTCGATCGCCGAACGTTCGTCCGCCGGACGAGCCCCCGTCGGATGTGTGACAATGCAGTAATAATGAAGCGAATCCGGACCCAACGGAGTCAAACGGGAGATTGAGTACCCCAGCCAACGAAGCCTCGAAAACCCCGAAGATGCAGCGACTGAAGGCCGTTTGGCCGGAAGTCTGGAAGCTGATGCGTCCGCGCCGCGGGCTGCTCGCGCTGGGTTTCGTTCTGATGGTAATCAACAAGGTCGCAGGATTTGTGCTGCCGTATTCGTCGAAATTCCTGATTGACAATGTTGTCAGCAAGGGCCAAATAGGGCTGTTGCGGCCTCTGGTGTTCTCAGTTTTAGTGGCGACGCTCATCCAGGGCGTCACTTCTTTTTCGCTGACGCAACTGCTGTCGAAAGCTGCGCAGCGCTTGATCGCCGACCTTCGTAAGCAAGTGCAAGCCCACATCTCGCGGCTGCCGGTAGCCTTTTACGATGCCAATAAGACGGGCGCGCTGGTGTCTCGCATCATGAGCGACGTGGAGGGCGTGCGAAATCTCCTGGGAACCGGGCTAGTGGATTTTGCCGGAGGGTTGGTCGCAGCCGGCATTGCGGTCGTGTTGTTGCTTCGTACCAGCGTTCCGCTAACGCTGATCGCCGTCGGCTCGCTCGGCTGTTTCGCGCTCGCGTTGAACAAGGCTTTTGCGACGATCCGTCCGATTTTCCGCGAACGCGGCAAGATTAACGCCGAAGTTACCGGGCGTCTGACGGAATCGCTGGGCGGCGTCCGGGTGATCAAGGGGTATCACGCGGAGGAGCGCGAAGAGAGTATTTTTGCGGCCGGCGTGCGGCGATTGCTCGACAACGTCATGCGCACGCTGACAGCGACGTCGCTGATGGGGCTTTCCGCCAGCGTGCTGCTGGGAGTGGTGGGCGCCGCCACGATGTACATTGGCGGAAAACAGATGGTAGCGCACACTCTGACTCCGGGCGGTTACATCTCGTACAACTTGTACCTGGTCTTCTTGATCGCGCCGATCATGCAGGTGGTTTCGATTGGCACTCAGATCACGGAAGCGTTGGCTGGTTTGGAGCGCACGCAGGAGATTATGGGCGAGCGGCCGGAGGATCAGGACCCGAAGCGCACCGTAGAACTTGGCGACATCGTGGGCAAGGTTGAATTCGAAGATGTGAGCTTCAGCTACGACGGAACTCACGAAGTTCTGCACAACATTTCTTTCCTCTCGGAGCCAGGAACGGTGACCGCGCTCGTCGGTTCGTCGGGCTCGGGAAAATCGACGACGATCGGGTTGGTCTCGGCTTTCTATGTTCCTTCGAAGGGAACCGTCCGCGTGGACGGGATCGATTTGAGCACGGTGCGGCTGGATTCCTACCGCACTCGGCTGGGTGTCGTGCTGCAGGAATCGTTTCTGTTCGACGGGACGATCCGCGATAACGTCGCCTTCTCACGGCCCGGCGCCAGCGAAGAGGAAGTGATGCGCGCCTGCCGGATCGCGCGCGTCGACGAGTTCGCCGACTCGTTTGCCGAAAAGTACGACACCGTCGTGGGTGAACGAGGCGTGAAGTTGTCGGGTGGCCAGCGCCAGCGGATCTCGATTGCACGGGCGATTCTGGCGGAGCCGCGCATCCTGATTCTGGACGAAGCAACCTCGAGCCTGGACTCGGAATCGGAACAGATGATCCAACAGGGCCTGTCATATCTGATGCAGGGACGCACCACGTTCGTAATCGCTCACCGGCTGTCGACGATTCGCCGGGCGGATCAGATCATGGTGATGGAGCAGGGCCGGATTGTGGAGCGAGGCACGCACGCCGAGCTCTACGCCGCGCGCGGCCGTTACTACGACTTGTACACGCGACAACACGGAGTCGAGGAGAATTTATTTTTGGCTCCGGGCGAAGGAGACGCGGTCGCGGTCGTGGGAAACAGTGCAGGCTCGAAGAATGGCGATGTGAAAGCAGCGGACGCTCTTCGCGTGCTGCGGGGAGAGATGCGCTAGCGCCCATGACAACGACTCCCGCAGTGACTTCGGCGCGCGGCACTCTCGTGGTCCGAATCGAAAATCTTTGCCGTCACTACCGCATGGGCGAGACTCTGATCCGTGCGGTCGACGGGGTCTCGGTCGGAATTCATGCGGGGGAGTTTGTGGCTCTTCTGGGGAGTTCGGGCTCGGGCAAATCATCGGTGCTGAACCTGATTGCTGGGCTGGACCGTCCGACATCCGGAAGCGTGGTTGTGCAGGATCGGGACCTGGCAAAACTTTCGCGCGAAGAGCTGGCCAAATATCGCTTGCATATCGTGGGGATGGTGTTTCAGTCTTTCAACCTGATCGCCAGCATGACGCTCGCGGAGAATGTGGAACTCCCGCTGCGTTTTGCCGAGGTCGATCGCAGTCTCCGAGCGAATCTGGCGCGTGAGGCCCTGGAGCGCGTGGGGTTGCGGACACGCATGAACCACCGGCCAAGCGAGCTTTCGGGCGGTGAACAGCAGCGGGCCGCGCTGGCGCGCGCTCTGATCAACCGTCCAAAGCTTCTGCTGGCCGACGAGCCGACTGGGAATCTTGACAGCCACACCGGAACCGAAATCATGGACATGGTTCGGCAATTTAACCGCGAATTGGGGATGACCGTAGTGATGGTCACTCACGAACGCGCCCTGGCCGAACGCTACGCGCAACGCATGATTTTCCTGGCGGACGGGAAGTTGATTGATGATCGAACGAACGCGTCCACCGTAGTTGATTCGCGCGAGCAAGGAGAACGTCCATGAAGATTCCAGATCTGACCGAGCTCGCGCTACGGAACCTACGCGAGTCGCTGTTAAGAAATTCGCTAACCACCGTTGGCATTTCGGTGGGTGTGGCCTCACTGGTGGCGATGCTTTCGCTGGGCATTGGCTTGCAGCAGTTATTCTCGCGGCGTCTAGCAAAATCAGGCTTGTTTGATACGGTCCTGGTCACGTCACGGCGCGATCTGCGCGGCATGGGCCGCGATCGCGACGCGACGACTACTTCTGCCGAAAGCCGCGTGCTTGACGAAGCCGCGCGCAAGGAGATCGAACGTCTTCCCAACGTATTGGAGGCGTATCCTGACATTCGCTTCCCTACCGAATTGCGTTACGACGACAAGCCGCATCTGACCATGATTTCGGCGCTGCCTGAGTCGGCCAAATCGAACGATGCCTTTGATGGGATGCAGGGCAGCTTTTTTTCTTCGGACACAGCGCCCGAAGTGATTCTGCAAAAGACTTTTGCGGAAGAACTGCTCGGCAAGACTCCGGCTCGTGGAGTCGATGAGACCAATGTCGCCGATCTGGCAAAGCCGCTGCTGGGCCAGGAACTGACGATGCTTTATTCGCAACGTGCGCCTAGTTCGACGCCGCCGTTGGCCCCAGCGGCAGGTGCGGGGACGACCGGAGAGGGAGACCTAATCGGATCTACATACTCCGTAGTGTCTCGCGAACTGAAGCTCAAGATTGTCGGCATCTCCGATCAAGATCCTGAAAGCATGCGAGGTCCTACCCGCGCCAAGGTGTTTCTGCCGCTCAAGCTGGCGCAAAGTCTTCATGTGATGCAGCCTACTGACCTGCGTGAAGTTTCTAGATCCGGGAGCGATCAACCGGTGTATTCCTCCGTCAGCGTGCGCGTGAAGAACCCAGCGCAGGTTCAGCTTGTGGAGGATGCGGTCAAGAAGATGGGGTTCGGCACGTTTTCGATTCTTGATGCGAGCCGTGGTCTGCAGCAGGTCTTCCGAGTGTTATATGCGTTCCTCGGCATTTTCGGCAGTCTGGCATTGATCGTTTCCTCCATCGGCATCGTGAATACGCTTGTGATGGCGATTCTCGAGCGTCGACGCGAGATCGGCATTATGAAAGCCATCGGCGCGAGCGACGGAGATGTGCAGAAACTTTTCTTCGCCGAGGCCGGCGCCATGGGAATTCTGGGCGGCATCGTGGGAGTTGTGCTGGGATGGGCAATCGGACAGTTGATCAACTTCGGCACGAACATTTATCTCAAGAGCCAGTCGTTTCCGCCCGAACATTTCTGGGCGGTGCCATGGTGGCTGGTTGGGCTGGCAATTGGATTTTCGTTTCTCGTCAGCCTGGTTTCCGGCTTATATCCCGCCGGACGCGCCGCCAGGCTCGATCCGGTGCAGGCGCTGCGCTACGAATAAAATGACGCGAGTGATCGACCGAAAATGATTCGCGCCCTCAGGCTTGGCTGTTTTTTTCTTTTGCTGGCTGCGGTCTCTGCAGCCGCGCAGAGCCGCATCGATTGCGGCGCGATGAACAGCCGCATCCTCAAGCAAGTGGTTCACTATTGCGTCTACTTGCCGGCCGGTTACGATGGGGGGGCGGCGCGGCATCCTCCTCAGCGATATCCGGTGCTCTATTTTTTGCATGGCCTCGGCGACAACGAGCAAACCCTGTTCAACAGCGGCGGTTGGACTCTGCTCGACGATCTGCGCAACCGGCACAAAATGGGAGACTTCCTCATAGCTGCGCCGGAAGGCCGGCGCAGCTTCTTCATCAACTCCGCCGACGGTTCGGTTCTCTACAGCGACTTCTTTCTGCGGGAATTTCTACCGCACATCGAGAGCAAGTTCCGGATTCGTGCCGGCCGCGCCGGCCGCGCCATCAGTGGAATTTCCATGGGCGGCTACGGGGCGCTGCGCTTCGCGTTCGCGCATCCGGAACTGTTCTCAGCGGTGAGTGCGCAGAGCGCCGCGCTGATCACCGAGTCCCCGCGAGACTTGGACGCCGCCTCGCAAACCGGATCCCCCCTGGTTGGAGTTCTCGGGGCTGTATTCGGGAAGCCGATCAACCTGCCGCACTGGAATGAAAACAGCCCATTCGTTCTGGTGAAAAGAAATGCCGTAGCCCTGCGAAAGACGGCAATCTATTTCAACTGTGGGCAGGATGACAACTACGGTTTTGACAAAGGAGCGGCAGCCCTGCACGACGAACTGCAAGAAGAAAAGGTAAAACACGAATACCATGCGTATCCCGGCGACCACTCACTGTCCTACTTTATGGCGCACTTCGACGAGGTCATGGAATTTCATTCCAAGGCGTTCGGCCTTCTGGGTGATGGCTCGGGTAACTGACCCACTACCGCCTTCTGTCCAACACTGAGATTTGTCGCCGATGTTGTAAACTAGCCAGAAGCGACCGAAAGCGAATCGTGTTGTTTCACAGCTGGCAACGGCCGGAGAGGTGGCCGAGTGGTTGATGGCTCCGGTCTTGAAAACCGGCGTACCCGAAAGGGTACCGGGGGTTCGAATCCCTCCCTCTCCGCCAGTCTTTGAGAACAAAGAACTTGCGATAGAGCTACAAATCTCGCACTGATTTTCCGGACTCCCTTGGGATTAACCAGAGAGGGAAGAAAATCAGGATGCGCCACAAAGCAACACTCAAGCTGTACCGCAGGTTTCGCCAACCGGACGGCAAGCAGTCCCCCTACTACCGTGCTCTCTTCGACAATAAGTCCCGAATACGCCCTTTCTGGGTGCCTTGCAAAAGGTATCGAAGAATTCCACTCGGACGGCTATTACTATCAGCGAGTCAAGCGCGATGGGAAGTGGGCGTGGGTTGCACTCGGTCGAGACCGTCCACCGCATGGAACAAATCACTGGCTAAGCCAAGGTCCGTGACTCGGAATTCGTGCCCGGAATCCCCGGTGTGCCGGGTCGTAAACCGGAACGATACCCGCCGCCGCGCCGTCTGGGTACCGAGTCGATGACGAAGTCAGAGTGTACGCCACGGTCGCGGAAGAAATGGAGCGGGATTTCTGCCTCACTAGGCGGCTCCTTAGAACCCCTAACAAAACCTCGTCGCGCCGGCAGCGTTCGACAATCCGATCCACTGCCTGGCGGAGAGGGAGGGATTCGATTACCGCCTAGAAACGTAAATTCAACGACATTCAGGGCCACGGATGGCACCGAAGTATATGAAAAGCGCTGATAGACAACCAAACGGATCGCAAAATAGATTGGTGAATCAGGAGATCTGCTGATCTGATCATCGAATTGCTGATTTTGGTGACCGCAACCATTCAGGCCTCCCTGGAAGTCCGGCAACAACGTGGCGTTTGCTCTAACGTTTGCAAGCCGGCGCGGAGAGTGAACGAAGTCACGGTTGGCGCGCCGTTGACAAGTTCGGCCGTGCCCGCATCCCGCTTCCGTCTGTGGATGGGCCTGCCGAACTCGAAATAGTTAGGCCGCAGACTCCGGTGGGGTTGTACGCCAGTTAAGGCGCACTTGGATGTTCTCTACCGCTTGGCTCAACACTTCGGAAGTTGTTGTAAATCACCGTACTATGCGCCTGGCAGGTGGAGCTGGTTTGGGTCCATCTGACGCCCCACTGCAAAACGGCAATCTGCAGCCTCCGTCAAGGAACGGCTTGCCGCGCTCGCACTCCGGTTTGCTTTGGGTTGAGGCCTTGATTGCTGATTATTCTCGTCGAGACATCTGAAAGCTTAGCGCGAATCGTGGCCCGCCCACTTGGTGTGCAGACTTGGCGGCCGCATTAAGGTCTGCATCACTACGCAATACTGTTCTGTTTTCTCCTGCAAGGCGCGCACTTGTTCCGGTGTTGCCGTAGGCGCAGCAACATCAAAATGAAGATGAATGCTTTCAAAGCCCACCGGGACGTCTTTTGATATGCCGAGAGTACCTCGCAGATCCAAGTCTCCCTCCACCGTTACCTCAATGCGGTCGGTAGGTATGCCCATGGCTGCGGCAACCATCTGACAGGTGATCTGCGCGCAAGCGGCCAAAGCTCCGAGCAAAAGGTCACCCGAACAGGCGCCGGCGCCGGCGCCTCCAACTCCCCTGTGTGCTTCGGCTTGGTAGATCGCACGTCCGATGTCGACGGAGCACGCCACGGGAACATCGGTCTGTCCACCTTTCGCGCGGATGGTGATTTTCGAGGCCTTCGGGTCATTGCGGTATTGCTCTTTCAACGGCTTCTGAAGCGATCGAATATCCATGGCAACCTCATTCCATTCAGGGCCACTTCCCGGTGACTCAGACGGCTTCCGCCATGCCGTCTTGAAGGCGCTGCACCTGCATGGTAGCATCTGTGGGCATTGGAGAGGCTATGCCTAAATTTGTCATTGAGCGGGAAATCCCAGGCGCCGGAAATCTGACTGAAGCCCAATTACGGGAGGTCTCCCAAAAGTCGGTCCAAGTTCTAAAAGGATTGGGCCCCGAGATCCAGTGGCTCCATAGCTATGTAACCGGCGACAAGGTGTACTGCGTTTACCTCGCCCCAGACGAGGCTATCATCCAAGAACACGCCAAGCGCGTAGGCATTCCTGCCAACCGCATCTCTGCTGTGCGGCGACTTCTCGACCCGACCATGGCTGGGTAAGCGCAGATCGAATACTTTCGCGATCGGCGCCAGCTCTTTCGCACCACCACTAGAGATGACGTCTCGGGCATCGGCACCTCCTCAATGGGGCTGGGGAGTAGCCGAATTTTTCCCCATAGATACTAGCCCCAGGCGTGCCAGATATTGTGCAGGAAGACTGACCAAACCGGGACGGGTCGATTCAACAAGGCAGATCATTGGCATCCTGGAGGAATCCAAAGCTGGGGCAAAACTTGTCAACCGATGATCAGATTTGCCGCGCCATTGCGCTGTTAGAGATAGGGCACAAAAGATCGGGTTAGTCCAACGTTGCCCCTGTTTTGCGGTAGATGCCTTTATGGGTACACGAAATCCACATGTCCACGTTTCCATCGGTGCTGCTATTCCCGCGGAGGTCGTGCATGCCCGCTCGTACAAAAGCTCTCGTTTTCGTTGTTCTCGTCTTCACATTTCGAACCTGTTGCGCCCTTCAACCCGCAGTGCACCATCCCTTGGATGGACTCACGCCGGATGAGTACTGGAAGGTTTACAACACTCTGATCGCCGCCGGCAAGCTGGCCGAGAAGACTCAATTCTCCAGCATTCTCCTTCAAGAACCGCCGAAAGCTGAAGTTCTGGCATGGAAGCCGGGCAAGCCCTTGGTGCGCAAAGTGGATGTGGTTTTGCTCACCGAGGGCAAGTCCTATGCCGCTGTTGTGGATGTCAGCTCAGGCAAGCTCGAGTCCTGGGCCGAACTTACAAAAGATCAAACGCCGGTTTCGGGGCGTGGCTTTGACGACGTTCTCAAGAAGGATCCGAGGGTCCTGGCGGCGCTGAAGTCGCGTGGCATAACGGATTTGCGCTTGGTTGATTGCGCCGTCGTGCAGGCCGGCTTTGTGGACTTGCCCGAGCAGACCGAAGGCCGCCACATTGGCTGGGGAGGTTGCGATTACATAGCCAACACCTTATACGCCTGGGATGACGATATTGCCGGGATATTCTTTGTCGTCGACATGGACACGAAGAAGATCCTCCGGTTCTCCGATTCTGGCGCGGTGCCCATGCACCCATCCACAAGCATCTACGACGCAGACGGCGGTCCGGCTGCGCCCGGAACCAGGCCCATCGTAACCTCGCAGCCTGAAGGGCCGAGCTTCACGATCAAGGATGGCGAAGTGAGTTGGCAGAACTGGCATTTCCGCTTCCGCCTGGATCCCCGCATTGGTCCGGTGATCAACCTGGTCACCTACGAGGATGCCGGCAAGCGCCGGTCAGTTCTCTACGAGGGCTCGCTGTCCGAAATATACGTGCCCTACCAGGATCCGGATGAGAGCTGGAAGGCGCATGTCTTTCTGGACGCAGGCCTGTCTTTTGCCATCCCTGGCTCGAGCGGCATCCTCAAGCCGCTACAGGCCGGAGTGGATTGCCCGGTCTACGCCTCCTTCTTCAGCGGCACGTTCTATCGCGGCGACGGAACACCCTACGTCCGACCCCGGCTGGCTTGCATGTTTGAGCGCGTCAGCGGCGATCCGGTGTGGCGTCACTGGGAGTATTCCACGGCAGCCATCTCCGGCCGGCCCACCAGGGAGCTTGTTTTCCGCACTGTGGCCAACTTGGCCAACTACGACTATGTCTTCGACTGGCGCTTTGAGCAGGATGCTTCCATCGTCGTCGGCGTGGGCGCAACCGGCATTCCGGAAGTGAAGGCAGTAAAGGATCAGCGCACGGATGGGACGCTCTCTGAAGCCATGGCGGCCAAAGGTCCGGACGGCCAGGAGGTACACTTCGGGCAGTTGGTAGCCCCCGGCATTTCGGCCGTCGATCATGATCACTTCTTCAGCTTCCGGCTGGACCTGGATGTGGACGGCGTCAACAACTCGCTGATGGTGGATAAACTGGTACCTTACAAGCTGCCCGACTCCGCACCCGGCCGCCACTGGATATGGGCGATGAAACCGGAGATGGTGAAGACCGAGGGTGACGCACAATTCGATGTTTCGGTCGAGCATCCGGCCATGTGGCGCTTTGCCAACGAGGGCGTGAAGAACGCGCTCGGCCAGTCGACCAGCTTCGCCATTATGCCCGGCGAAACCGGCATCAGCCTGCTGCCCCCGAGCGAATGGCCGCAGCGGCGCGCCGGCTTCTCAGAGCACAATCTCTGGGTAACTCCCTACGACCCCACGGAGCGCTATGCATCAGGCGTCTACGTGGTGGGCAGCAAGGGCGAAGACAGTCTGCCACAATGGGTGAAGCAGAACCGCAACATCATGAACACCGACATCGTGGCCTGGTACACGATGGGCTTCCACCATGTGCCACGTCCTGAGGACTGGCCCCAGATGCCGATCATGTGGCATACCTTTACGCTGCTGCCCTATCAATTCCTGACCAAAAATCCGACCATGGATCTGCCCTTGGTTCCATGAGGAGTGGGTGGGAAAGATTCACGGAGTTCTGATTTCCGAGCCTATCACCGCGCACTCGGAAGTAATCCCAGAATTGGGTTATGGCTGAGGACAGCCTGTCGAAGAGGAGATAAATGGCGGCAATCCGGCTCCGCGTGGAACCGGTCATGACAAGAATTCCATTGCGGCGACTTCTCGACCCGACCATGGCTGGGTAAGCGCAGATCGAATACTTTCGCGATCGGCGCCAGCCCTTTCGCACCACCGCTAGGGAGATGAAGTCTCGGGCATCAGCACCTCTTCAATGGCTTGCTCGACCGGTAAAGCCCAACCTTCTAACCACGCCTTTGTCCCTACCGTGTCGGTCAACGCCTCCCGTGCCGCGCGCAGACTTGCTTCCAGTTTGGCTTGTTCCGCCGGCGTGAGCGGAGCGCCAATATGCTGGCGTAACGCAGCCGCGGCACCTGCCAGCCGCAGCGATCGCTCTGCTTCACGTTGCGCAGCCGCTGAGCATGCGGAGCACTCTAACAGACGCGCAATTCCGCGTTTGTGGTCCAGTTCCTGAAACAGTTTTATGCTTTCGGCGTACAGAGAGTGCGCGGCGGAATAATCTCCCTGTTCTCTCGCCAAGCTCCCAAGATCAGCGAGGGTTCCAGCAATGCCCCAGCGGTCACCGAGTTCCCGAAAGATTCCCAGGCCTTGTTCATACATTTTCCGGGCGGCGGCGGTATCCCCACGATCGCGTGCGATATCACCCTGGTAGTTTAGCGACCAGGCGACGCCTGTTCGATCTCCTAGTCCCTGGAAAATCGAAAGACACTCCACGTGCAGGGCGTGGGCGCGGTCATATTCTCGCTCTACCTTGAGAACATTGGCCAGGTTACTGAGAGCACGGGCGACGGCCTTCTGGTCGCCCAATTCTCTCCACAGCACAAGGCCTTCTTCGAATAGAGCGCACGCAGTTGCCACGTCACCCCGGCCGCAAGCGACGACCCCCAGCGCGTTCAGAGAGACGGCGACACCCATTTTGTCCCCCAACTGACGCGCAATGTCTTGACTTTCGCCGAGCAGCGCATCCGCAGAGGCGTAATCTCCCTGCCCGCCGGCGAGCACGCCGGCGGCAAAAAGCGCGCGTGCTCGCGCCTTCGTGGGAGCTGCCGCTCCCGCAAGCTTCAGCAGCTTACCCAATCTGTCCCTGCCTTCGGCGAGATACTCTCGAATCTCCCAAAAACGAAACAGCGCTGTCCCGAGCCGCAGGCCCCACTCCGCATCTCCGGTTTCTGTCAGGCAGTCCAGGGCGGCGCGAAAATTGTCGTGTTCGAGCGCGAACCGTTCCTGCCATTCCGCTGTTTGCGCACCGTTTTCCGTAGACTCCTCTTCCGCCAGCACCAGGCAGTAGGCGGCATGTGCGCGTTTCGTCAAGGGCTGCTCTCCGCTCGCCTCCAGCTTTTCCAGGGCGTACTCGCGAATCGTGTCCAGCATCGCGAACCGCGTTTCTCCCTTCCCCGGCTCGACTTGCTGCACCAGGCTTTTGTCCACCATGGATGCCATACCGTCGAGCAGGTCCAAATCGAGATCAACTTTGGCGTCGCAAACGGCTTCCACCCCTTCCAGATTGCACCCGCCCACGAAGACCGATAGTCTTCGAAAAAGCTTCTGCTCGGCGGGGCTCAGCAGATCGTAGCTCCAATCGATGGCGGCACGAAGCGTCTGTTGCCGCTGCGGCAGGTCCCGCGCACCTCCGGTCAATAGTTGCAACCGGTTTGCCAGCCGCGTCAACATCAAAGAGGGCGAAACGACTTTGACCCGGGCGGCAGCGAGCTCAATCGCCAGAGGCAGACCATCGAGCCGGGCGCAAATCTCGGCTACGGTGAGCGCGTTTTCTTGATTCAGTTCAAAATCTGGCTTGGCGGCGACGGCCCGTTGTGCGAACAGCGCGACGGCGGGGCAGCGGGACAGGAACTCCACTGAGAGCTTGGACCGGGAATCCGGCAGCGCCAGCGGTGGCACCGGAAATTCATGTTCTCCGTACACGTGCAGCGCTGCACGGCTGGTTACCAGGATTTTAAGATTGGGACCACTCGCCAGGAGATCGGCCACGGTAGGCGCTGCCTGAACCAGATGCTCGAAATTGTCCAGAAGAAGCAGCCTGGGGGGGTACGATGTGTCCTGTAAATTTCTCTTGAGTATTTCCAGCGCCGACTGACCTCCGGCCTCCCGGATTCCCAACGTTTGAACGATCATGGAAGCGATCAAGCCCGGATCGCTTAGGGAGGAGAGAGGAACGAAATAAACGCCGCCCGGAAAGCGCTCGCCAAGTCCGATCGCCACCTGCACCACAAGGCGCGTTTTGCCGATCCCGCCCGGACCCGTGACCGTGACCAGGCGCACATTCTGACGCAGCAGCAGTTCTTTGAGGGCAGCTGTCTCCTTCTCCCGCCCCACGAACCCGGTTCGCTGCACAGGAAGATTCGCGGAACGCGCCTCCACCCGTTTAACGGGCTTCTCCGAGAAGCGCTCGCGTATGGCTGCAAGTTCCCGTGCCAGATATCGAGTAAAGATATTACCTGCCGGGCGGGAGCTGGGCATTACGGGTGCGGCATTAGCAACAGCCGACGGTTCTGCCTTAAGTCGCTTCAAGTCCGAGCAAATATCGGCGGCCTGCTGGAAGCGCCTCTCGCGTTTTTTGTCCAGCATTCTGGCAATGATTGTTTCCAGAGCGGCCGGCACTGACGGATTCATTTTTGTGACAGGGGTTGGCTTCGCATTCAAAATGGCATCCATCAGCAGCACTCGATTCCTGCCGCCGAAGGGCTTCCGTCCCGTGGCCATTTCGTAAAGCACTACACCCAAGGAGAACAGATCGCTGCGCGCGTCAATCTCCTCTCCACGCACCTGCTCCGGAGACATATAAGAGGTCGTGCCCGGAATAACGCCGTCCAGGGTAAGCGGCTCCTCCTCGGACTGATCTGCCGCGACATCAGGGCCGCACACCTTGGCCAGCCCGAAATCCAGGATCTTTATCCGCCCGTGGCCGACGATCAACATGTTTGCCGGTTTTATGTCCCGGTGGATGATCCCCTTGGCATGGGCCGCTGCCAGGGCGTCGCAAGTCTGAATCCCAAAATCCAAGAGCTCATCGGTTGCAATCGGCCCTTGTTGGATTCGCTGCTTCAAGCTCACCCCTTCAAGCAACTCCATCACGATGACCGGCTGATGATCATGCTCTTCAACTTCGTAGATAGTGCAGATGTTGGGGTGATTCAAGGAAGAGGCGGCGCGGGCTTCGCGTTCAAACCGCCGCAGTGCTCTCTCGTCACAGACGAGCTTCTCTGGCAGGAATTTCAAAGCGACCCGGCGTCCCAAGCGGATATCTTCCGCTTCGTACACCACGCCCATACCGCCGCTGCCCAGTTGGCAGAGGACCTTGTAATGTGCAACCGTTTGGCCGACGAGGGCGCCGGCATCGGGCGCTTCCTTACTTGTGACGTTCTGTGTCCGACCCTCCAGCGCGGGTTTTTCCAAGAAATTGCCTAATTCCCCGTGAGATCGCAATAGGGACTTGACTTCCTCCGCAAGCACATCGTCGCCAGCGCAAGCTTGGTGCAAGAAAGCCTCTTGCTGCTCCGCTGGCAAACGCAGAACCGCCTGCAGTAAATCGTCTACACGTTTCCAGCGTTCAGCATCCATTACGATCCACGATTCATTTCACGATGGAGCCAGGCTCGCGCGGTGCTCCAGTCTCGAGATACAGTCACTGTCGATACGTCGAGTACCTTGGCCGTCTCCGAGAAGGTCAATCCTCCGAAAAAACGCAGCTCGACTACTTTCGCTTTCCGTGGATCCATTTCGGCTAGAGCTTTCAGAGCGTCGTCGAGCAGCACCACGTCAACATCTTTACCACGCATGAGCTGGGATGCGTCTTCCAGGGGCAGTGCACCCTGACCTGCTCCCCGCTTCCATGCACCGTGGCGCCGGGCGTAGTCGACCAGAATCTGCCGTATCAGCTGCGCAGCGATGGCAAAAAAATGGGTGCGGCCTTCCCACTGCGGAGGATTCATCCGAGCCAGGCGTAGATACGCCTCGTTCACCAACTCCGCGCTTTGCAGGGTATGGTCTTCGCGCTCTCTACGCAGTTGGAAGTGTGCGATCCGACGTAACTCCTTGTAAACCACGGGGAGCAAGGCATCGAGGCTTTCGCGATCGCCGCCGTGCCAACCGCGCAAAAGCTGCGTAACCTGATCACTGGACGGTTGCCCCACCAAGACGCCTCCAGACCAAGCATTTCCGCGCTAGCGTAGCCATCCCGGCTCTGAATGTCAATCGCGATTAGGGAATTTGTTATCAGGAATTGCCCACTCGCGGAAAACTTCAGGCAGAAGAAAAACTTCGACCAGGGAATGATCAGATTTGCCCCGCCATTGCGCTGTTAGAGGTAGAGCACAAGAAGTTCCTATTGGGAAAGTTTTCAGATTTCGCTCAATGGAGGACAAATACTATGTCGCGCATAAGGTCTCTGCTGTTTCTGTTGGCGCTGGCGGCGCAGGTTCCGCTGGCATCGGCGACGGTTACCTACGTGGTAGGCGCCTGCCAGAAAACGCTCTACACGTCGATCCAAGCGGCGCTGGATGCCACGCCGTCACCGAATGTGGTCAAGGTCTGTCCCGGTACCTACAACGAGCAGGTCGTGATCACGAAACCAGTGACCCTGGAAGGAATCTCGAACGGTACTTCGTCAGGGGCCACTATCGCGGTGCCGTCGGGCGGGCTTTTCATCAACGCGAACGACACTTTCGGTGAATTACTTGCCGTGCAGGTGTGGGTCGACAATGTCAGCGGCGAGGTTACTCTTAGCAACCTGACCGTGGACGGAACCGGCAACAATGTCCACGGCAATGCCTTAATCGTTGGCGTTTTTTACCAGAACTCTCCCGGTACCGTGAATCACCTCGCCATCCAGAATCAGAACGGGAACCTTGGGGGTGTGGGAGTCTACTTAGAGGGAGGCAGCGCCAATCCCTCCGTAACCGTGGAAAACAGCAACGTCCAGGGGTTCGACAGTACCGGAATCCTCGCGGAAACCAACTCCACTACTTCCGAACTCACTGCCGCCATTGACGGGAATGACCTGGCCAGAACCCCTAACTTCGGGGGGTATGCGACCGGGATTAGTAGCGGAATGGGAGGGACTATCTCTGTGAGCGGCAATCTGATTGCGCCGGGGGCCGAAGTCGGCATATACGGCTTCGAGGGCTCTGTCTCCAAGAACACAGTCCTCGCGATGGTCTATTACGGAATCTTCACCGATTTCGCGTCTGTAACCTCGAACGCGATCTTTAACACCACTTTGGCTTCGGCAGGAAATCGCGACAGCCTCTTTGTCCGGTCGTCCATTGCGCCGGTCACAGGCAACACCATCGTGCAGTCTGCCGGTTTCAATGCCATCGACTTCGATTGCGTTGCCGGTAACAACGTGCACTCCAATACGATCATGGGTGCCGGGAGCGGACTTATCAACGTTCCGACCAGCGCGGTTACGACCAACACGTACTACAACGTGGGCACCATCCGCAGCGGCGGATGCCCGTAGAGCCGAGGGCCAGTATGGCTAGGCCTCGGAATCCTCTGCGGTTGCCCTGCCACGCTCCGCCCTGGGCCATTGCAGCAAGAAGGGATCGGCCCAGATCCCGAACGTTAGGAAAGGGCGATCAGTTTTGTAAGTAATTTGCGCCGTAAGAAAAAACGAATTGTAAATTCAGAGATGGAGGATAAGAAGATGTCACGCATCAAATCTCTGCTGTTCCTGTTAGTCCTGGCGGCACAAGTGCCGCTGGCATCGGCTACTGTCACCTACGTAGTAGGCACCTGCAAGAATTCGAACAATCCGATTACGTCCATCACGCAGGCGCTGCAAACCACCCCGCCGCCCAATGTGGTCGAGGTCTGTCCCGGCACCTACAACGAGCAGGTCGTGATCACCTTTCCGGTGATCGTGGAAGGAATTTCGGCCGGCAATTTGGATCAGGCTACTATCAAAGTGCCCTCGGCCGGGCTTGTGACCGTCGCCGACGATCTTGGCGACTCGCTAGCGCCACAGGTGCTCGTCTCGAATCCCGGCGGCGAGGTCAATCTCAGCAACCTCACCGTGGACGGAAGCAACAACACCGTCGCCTTCCCCAACTTCATGGTTGGCATCTTTTACCTGAATGCTGCGGGCACGCTGAATCACCTGACGGTCCAGAATCAGACCGCGCCGGGGGATCGCAGTGTGGGAGTCTGGTTGGCAGGAGGCCCCGCCAATCCCTCGGTCGCTGTGGAGAACAACAACCTGCAAAATTTCGAGTATTACGGAATCAATGTGGAAACCAATTCCAGCACTTCCGAACTCACTGCGACCATCCAGGGAATGACTTGGCCAGCAGCAACGCAACCGGAATTAATCTCAGCGGCGGAGTGACTGCCAACGTAACTGGCAATTTGGTTTCGGGCGGCTCCACCGGTGTCTTTATTAGCAACGTCGGGGGCTCCGTCTCAAAGAACAAATTTGTCAAAACGGGGAACGGAATCACTATCGAGGCCGATGGCGTGTCTGTGGCCTCCAACACGATTTATAACACCAGCAACATTGGCATCTCTGTGCTCTCGACAGCCGCCCTGGTCACGGGCAACACCATCGTTCAGTCGTCTCGCTTTGCCATCGAGTTCAACTGCTTTGCCGGCAACAATGTGCACTCCAATACGATTCTGGACGCGGTGATTGGACTGAACGACGTTCCGAGCGGAGCGGTTTCGACTAACACCTATTACAACGTAAGCCAGATCAAACCCAGTGGCTCCTGCTGAGATCGGGATTCATGCTGTGGCGCCAGCAAATAGAGAATGGAGGGCAGAACCATGTGCGGATCAACTCTCTGCTGGTTCTCCTTGCGCTGGCGCAGTCGCCGCTGGTATCGCCTACGATCACCTACGCAGTAGGCACCTGCAACCGAGCCTTCAGAGCTTCACAAGCAGCCCAGTTAGCCCCAATTCGTATTAACAACGTGAGAACGATCAACGGCGGCGGCTGCTGATATTGAGTGCCCGCGAAAGGCGGGAGTTTTTTCTGAAGCGTGATGTGATTTGCCGCGCGAATGCGCTGTTAGAGATAGAGCACAAGAAGTTCCCCTTGGGAGGAATCTTCAATTTGCGCTCAGAAAGGGAAATGAAATGAAAACCAACATGTTTATCACGTCGTATCCTTATGCGCTGTTTGTTGCCGTCCTGGCACTTTCGTCCTTCCAGGCAGGGGCCTCGACAATTGTCGTGGGTTCTTGCAAGCCCACCTTGCCTAACTATCCAACTCTGACGGCTGCGATCGCGGGAGCCCCGGATGGCGGCACCATCCAGGTTTGTCCCGGCAGCTACACCGAGCAGGTTGTCATTAACAAGAACTTGACCATCAACGGCATCTCCAGCGGGAACAGCC
Organism: uncultured Acidobacteriota bacterium; assembly: GCA_963755795.1. Classification (GTDB taxonomy): domain Bacteria; phylum Acidobacteriota; class Terriglobia; order Terriglobales; family Acidobacteriaceae; genus Sulfotelmatobacter. Next base: position 84,762 of record CAVWLI010000031.1, read on the forward strand.
AACTTCCAACCATCGTTTCGCCCGCTGGAGGCTTGGTGCAAAATGCCACAACCTACAACGTAACGAGCGGGTTTTTGCAGAACGCAGCAGTAGCGGCGCAGGTAATCGTGAGTCCAGGCATGACAGTCAGCTTCAGTGACATCACCCTAGACGCCACTAACAACAATCTCCCGAACTGCGGACCAGTTCCCATGGGTATCTACTACTCTGATTCCTCCGGCACGCTGAACCACGTGCTGTTGAGAAATCATCTCTCTACCTGCTATTTCACCGGTTTTGCCGGCGCTATGGCCTACCCCCAGGGCGATGGAGTGTTTGTGCAAAGCGATGGCGCGCTTCCGGCCAGCGTCACGGTGGAGAACAGCGCGTTCCACAACGTCGGTTGGATGTGCGTCCATGCCGATGGCGCCGATGCCAGCGTCTCGATCAGGAACAACACTTTCGAAGGACCGGGCATCACCTATGGCAATGGCATCTTGGTCGAGTTTGGTGCGGGCTCTGCAACCGTGACCGGCAACTACGAGACGAATGCCCTATACAACGGTGCGGTTACTGGTTTTTGGGGCATTTTGTTGAACGCGTGTGCTGGCGGCACCGTCGTGACGTCGAATGTCGTGTCCAACAGCAGCGAGGGAATTGTCGCCGAGTGCAATGGAAACACTATATCGAGCAACAGGATTTTTGCATCAGCAATACGGCAGTGAAGTTGAAGCAGGTGTACATAACAAAG
>CAVWLI010000032.1:0-182162 GCA_963755795.1 uncultured Acidobacteriota bacterium
GCCGCCTCATGTTTCGATTCAACAGGAATGAAAAGTCAGGGGCAAGAAAATGTCGAGAAAAAATGGGAAATGATTCCCAAAACGGGGAACTCTATACGGTCATGATTGACGGCTGTAACATGTATCGTTACACTATATAAGTGATCAAGACCTTCCGGCATCGCGGCGTGGAAAGGTTTTTCCGCACCGGATCGAAAGCTGGGATTCAGCCGAAACACGCCGGCAAGCTACGCTTGCAACTGTTCGCCCTCGACAATGCCAAGCAGCCCGGAGACCTGAGCGCTCCAGGATGGAAGCTGCACCGGCTGGCCGGGGAACTCAAGGATCACTGGGCAATCAGCGTCAGCGGGAACTGGCGCCTGACGTTCAAGTTTGAAGGCGAGGACGCAATCCTCGTCGATTATCAGGACTACCACTAGTTCGCTGGTCCATTCAGAGCCAGACGGCTTAGATAAGAGGTTCGTCCATGCGCATGCACAATCCGCCCCACCCCGGCCTGGTTCTCCGCGAATATCTCGGAGACCTGGCCGTCTCCACGGCAGCCGCTCATCTGCGGGTCACGCGCGTGACTCTGTCACGCGTGCTGAACGCCAAAGCCGGAATCTCCGCAGCCATGGCAATCCGCCTAGCCGCCGCCCTCGGCACAACGCCAGAACTGTGGATGAACATGCAGTCCCAGTACGACCTTTGGCGCGCCCGCCAGTCCCGCCAACCCGCAGTTCGCAGATTCGCGCACGCGGCCGCCAGCTGATTGTGGAGCGGACACTCCTGTCCGCTGCCGTTGCCTTTCTCCGCTGCCGCTATGACCACCCGACCCACCGACAACACGAACGGTAAGGCAACGTCAGTCGTGCGAAAAAAGGCTCACTCAAATCACCCGGATTTGGCCCCCGAAGGCGTCGTGGAAGAGCGGCGCATCAGCGCGGTGTAAGCCACAGAAGAAGATTTGCCGGTGCCCGCTACGCCGCATTTCTGATGAAGATCAAACTCAGCTGTCATCCTGAGCGGAGTGGCCGGTTCGCACAGCGAAGCGGTCACGCAGTCGAAGGATCCCCTTCAGCTGAGTTGCGCCCCGGGCACAGAGAGGCATTCGCACGATGCTGCCGCGGTGGAAACTCCCGGACGAGGCGCCGGAACTGCCAACTGACACGGGGTCCTTCGACTGCGTGGAGCGATTCGCATTCGCGAATCGTTCCTCTTCGCTCAGGATGACAGAGTGGCAAGAGGCGGACCGGAGCGTCCGCCCCACACACAACCTAATCCCTCACGCCATCCATGAACGCGCGCAGCTTGCGCGATCTTGACGGATGGCGCAGTTTGCGCAGCGCTTTGGCTTCGATCTGGCGGATGCGTTCGCGGGTTACGGCGAAGCTTTGGCCGACTTCTTCGAGGGTGTGCTCGCTGCCGTCTTCCAGGCCGAAGCGCATTTTGATGACTTTTTCTTCGCGCGGGGTCAGCGTGCGCAGGACTTGTCCGGTCTGGTCCTTGAGGTTCACGTTGATGACGGCCTCGGCGGGAGAAACTACACCGCGGTCTTCGATGAAGTCGCCGAGATGGGAATCTTCCTCTTCGCCGATCGGCGTTTCGAGGGAGATGGGCTCCTGCGCGATCTTGAGGACTTTGCGAACTTTCGCGACGGGAATGTCCATGCGCTTGGCGATTTCTTCGCTGGTGGGTTCGCGGCCGAGTTCCTGCACGAGTTGACGCGAGGTGCGGATCAGCTTGTTGATGGTTTCGATCATGTGCACCGGGATGCGGATGGTGCGGGCCTGGTCGGCGATGGCGCGGGTGATGGCCTGGCGGATCCACCAGGTGGCGTAGGTGGAAAATTTGTAGCCGCGGCGGTATTCGAATTTGTCGACGGCCTTCATCAGGCCGATGTTGCCTTCCTGGATGAGGTCGAGAAACTGCAGGCCGCGGTTGGTGTATTTTTTCGCGATCGATACGACGAGGCGGAGGTTGGCCTCGATGAGCTCGCGCTTGGCCTGCTCGGCGTCCATGTCGCCGGAGATGATCTCGCGCTGGGTGCGTTTGAGCTCGGCGAACGAGACGCCGGTTTCGAGTTCGAGTTTTTCAACTTCGCCGCGGATGGCGCGGGCCTGGCGGCGATATTCTTTTTTTTGTTCCTCGCTGCGTGTGGCGTCGGCCTTGCGCTCGAGGTTCTGGGTCTGGCGGTCGAGCGAACGCATGCCGTCGACTGTCTTGTTCAGGCGTTCAATCAGGCGCTTGCGCTCGGCGTTGGTGAATCCCAGCTTGCGCACCGCTTTCGAGGTGGCGACGATGGCGCGAGCCAGCTTGCGGCGGGCTCGGCGATGGTCTTTGGGTTTCTTGGTCTTTGAAACTTCGAGATACTTTTCTTCGAGCAGCGCGGCCTTTTTGTACAGCTTGGCCATGTCGTCGATTTTGCCGGTGAACTCATTCAGGCGATTTTGCAGAATTTCATCGGTGATCTCTTCTTCGTCGAAGGTGACCACTTCCTTGATCGAGCGGACGCCTTTTTTGAGGTCCTCGCCCATGGCGAGCAATTCTCGAATCACGATGGGCGAGCGCGACAGGGCCTTGAGCACGCGGATTTGGCCGCGCTCGATGCGCTTCGCGATTTCAACTTCGCCTTCGCGGGTGAGCAGCGGGACCGTTCCCATTTCGCGCAGGTACATGCGGACGGGATCGTTGGTTTTTTCGAGGGCGCCGGGCGTGAGATCGAGCTCGACGTCCTCGCCTTCTTCGTTGTCTTCGAATTTTTTATCGAGCGTAGCGGAAGGCAGCTTGGGGCCTTCGAGCACGTCGATTCCCTGCGTACCGATGGTGGTGAGCAGATCGTCCAGGTCTTCGGGACTGTGCACGTCGTGCGGGATCAGGTCGTTGACCTGGTCGTAGGTGAGATATCCCTTCTCTTTGCCTGTGTCGATCAGCTTTTTAATGTCGTCGAACTTATCTTCTAGAGCCAAAAGGTGTGTCCTCGAACTGCGTTAATTCCGTGCGTTCAATCCGCTCCACAGGAGCTTGTGATAATGTTCCTAATAAGGGTGGGAAGCTGGGTGTTGCGGGGCCGCGCGTACCGCGCAAACCTATAGATTTTAGCAAACAAGTTCTGTAGCGTCTATCGGTTGCCCGCTTGATTTCCTGATCCCGCCGCTATCTTCAATTCTCCTAAATACTTAGATGGTCGCGGGGCGCTTTTTGTTTCAAGCGCTTTTCTTCGTTCCCGCATTTTCGGCTAGACCACTCTCGACTAAGCCGGGATCGCGCAGGGCGCGGCTGATGCGCTCCAGTTCGGTCAGCAACTCGCGGAGACGGTCTTTGTTTTCGGCCAGATTTTCGGCGAAGCCGGGCTTCTTCAGTTCCTGCTGGACTTGTTCCTGGCGGCGGCGCAGGTGAATGCGGCGCAGGGCGCGGACCGCGGCTTCTAAGACTTCAGCCGTCAGTTCTTCGTCCTCTTTGAGCAGAATCAGGGCCAGCATGCGGCGATCGGACTCGGTCGCCGGCAGGTCGAGAACATCCTTGGGAGCGTCCGAAGAGGCGTCCCCATTTTCATCCTCATTCGCATCCCCATGACCATCGGCAAATTCGCGACCCGCATTTAATAACGACTCGGCTAGCGACTCGGTGGCCAGGCCGCGGTGCAGGGCTTCGTTCTGCAGGACGAAGCGGGCCTGGCCCGCGGGATCGAATTCTGCTTCCTTGTCCACCCATGCCCCGTCGCGGGCGGAGAGATGGTTGTCGACGGGATGGATTTGGCGGGCTGAGGCCAGGGCACGGATGAGAACTTTTTCGGCGTCGGTGACTTGGGCCTCGGCCGGGGCTTTGACAGCGGATGTGGCACGCGTGGCGGCGGCGTGGCGCAGTTCCTGGCGCAGGACGGCGGAATCGATGCCCAGCTTTTGCGAGATCTCTTGTGCCAACTCATCGCGGACAATTCTGCTCGGAATGCGCTGAACGTGCGGCAGCAAATAATTTACAGCTTTGTGTTTGCCTTCGGCGCTGCGGACGGGAAATTGGGTGCGGGCGCGCTCGATGAGGTAATCGAAATATTTTTGTGAAGTCTTCAACGCGGCGCCGTAGGCTTCTTTGCCCTTGCGGCGGATGTAGAGGTCGGGATCGAAGCCTTGTTCGAGCGTGAGTACTTTGATTTGAAATTCTTCTTCGACCAGCAGGCCTAGAGTCCGCTCAGTGGCTTTGGCGCCGGCGGTGTCGGGATCGAAGTTGACGACGACGTTTTTGCTGAAGCGGCCGAGGAGCTTGGCTTGCAGTTCGGTGAAGGCCGTGCCGGAGCTGGCGATGACATTGTGAAATCCGGCGGCGTAGACGGAGATGCAATCCATTTGGCCTTCGACCAGGATGGCGTAGTCGAATTTCTTGATCCATTCTTTGGCGATGTCGAGATTGAACAGGACTTTGCTTTTGGAGTAGATCGGGGTTTCGGGGGAGTTTAGATATTTCGGGCCGGATTTTTCGTCGGCGGCGAGGGTGCGTCCGGTGAAGGCGATTACTTTCCCGGCTTCGCTGGAGATGGGAAACATGACGCGGTTGCGGAATTTGGAGTACATGGCGGAGAGTTGCGAGCCGCGAGCTTCGAGCTTCGAGCTAGACGCAAGGTCCCTCGACTCCGTTGGGACGCTCGATTCCGAGCGTCCCGCCTGCGCTCGGGATGACAGAGCTTCTTTCTGCTCCAAAGTTTCTTCCCGCCTCGGAGTTTCTTCCTGCTTCAGATCTTCTTGCTTCCAGGAGAACAGGCCGCTTTCGCGGAGGACTTCTTCGGGGAATTCCTGTTTGAGGCGATCGCGGAGGAGGAAGCCGGAATCGGGGGCGTAGCCGATGCGGAAGCGGGCGATCATTTCTTCGTTCAAGCCGCGGCCGGCGAGATAGGCGCGCGCGGTTGCGCCTTCAGGACGGCGCAGGCATTCCTGAAAGAATGCGACGGCGCGTTCGTGGACATCGAGCAACTGGCCGCGCACGCGGGCTTCCTTGGCTTCGCCGGGGGTCGAATAGTTCGCCTTGGGAAGGGGAATGCCCAGCTTTTGCGCGACCAGGCGGACGGATTCGGGGAAGGAAATGTTTTCGATTTTCTGGATGAAGGTGAAGACGTCGCCTTTTTCCTGGCAGCCGAAGCAGTAGTAGTACTGGCGGGTCGCGTGCACGGAAAAAGAGGGCGTTTTTTCGCCGTGGAACGGGCAGAGGCCTGAGTAGTTCTGCGCTCCGGCTTTCTTGAGCTTGATGTAGTCGCCGATGATGCGGACGATATCCGCCTGCTGCTTGACGGTGTATGCGAAATCGCCGGGGTTGGCCATTTTATTTCGGGGCAGAAATCTCCGTTGGAATTGTGACGGAGAAAGCGGCTGAAAGGAATATAGCGGATCGGGATTGTTGTGGAGAAGTTGTGGGAAAGGGGAGGATTCGGTTGACGGGGTTGTAAAAGGTGGGATTTATTCGGTGGGTCGGACAGCCTTCGGCGATTCGCATATCGAGAGCCGTGGTACGGGTAGGGATGCTTCGACTCCGCAGGATCGTCCTTTGGACGATCCTGCTGCGCTCAGCATGACAGGGTTAAATCTGCTCAACTCTCTTGGGATTTTGCCGATGGAACGATTGAGAGCTGGGTGCTGGGATATGAGTACTACAGTCGATCAATACGCTGCTTCGATCGTGGAAAAATACCGGGTGATTCCGGACACGACGTCCACGTCGCACATTGCCGCCGACGAAGTGCTCCCGCTGCTGAAGCAGTGGGGGAAACAATATCTGCTGGGGCTTACGCTGTCGGGGGCCTACGCCAAGAACACGGCGATTACGCTGTCGTCGCACGTGGATATACTGATTGCGCTGAGCCCGGTGCCGGGGATGGAAATGAAGTCGGTTTTCTGGAGCCTGTTCGAATACTTGAGCGACCGCAACCTGCATCCGCACACGCGGGACGTGTCGATTCGCTTGCAGAACAAGAAATTGAACGTGGATTTGATCCCGGCGCGCCGCGACCGGTCCGGGGCGGGGAATGTGCTGTTCAACAAGCGGTCTGGGCACGATGTGCATACCGACGTGGCGCGGCACGTGCAACTGGTGGCGAGTTCGGGACGGCAACAGGAGATTTGCGCGCTCAAGATATGGCGGGAACGGATGGCGCTGGAGTTCCCGTCGCTGTATCTGGAGCTGACGGTGCTGCGCGCGCTGGATGGCGCGCGATTTGGACAACTGGCGGACAATGTTCTGGCTCTGCTGCGGTATCTTTCGGGGCGGTTTGAGGAGGCGGTGGTGAAAGACCCGGCCAATCCTGAGAACATTCTGTCGAACGACCTTTCGGCAGAGCAGAAGAAGGCGATCGCCAAGGCGGCGCGGAGCGTGCTGTATGACGAGAATTGGAAGAAGATTATTTGGTAGGTGGGGCTTGGGTGGAAACTCCCTTCGGGGCCGGTGGTTGTGCGAGGCTGATAGGGGTCCTTCGACTGCGGTTCTGCTTCGCGTTCGCGAAGCAGAGTCCTCGCTCAGGATGACAGGGCTAAGGGGGACCGGGCCGGCTAACGCGGCCCTGAAGGGCCGCTCTTCCAGGAAAGCCTAAAGGTTCAACTCGACCAGCGTGGCGCCGCCGCCGCCTTCATTTTGTGGGGCTTCGATCACTGACGACACGTGGGGATGCTGCTGCAGAAGCTGGCGCAGGGCTTTGCGGAGGATGCCCATGCCGCTGCCGTGCACGATGCGGACGCGGGGCAGGCCGGCGAGGAATGCGTGGTCGACGAACCGCTCGACCTTTTGCGAGGCCTCGTCGACGGTCTGGCCGATCACGTTGATTTCGGTGGGGACGTTCCCGCCTTCGTTTTCGAGGGAGACGGAAATGCCGCGGGCGCGGGCGGCTTTGACCGGAGTATCCGCGGCTGGGGCGGCGCTGGCGAGGACTTCGGCGATGTCGTCGCGCGCGATCTTCATTTTCATTGCGCCCATTTCGACTTCGAAATGGTTGTCGTCGAGTTTGCGGACTACGCGCGCGGGGCGGCCCGTGGATTTGAGCTTGACGGTGTCGCCGTCGGCGACGTGCCTTACGATTTGCGGCTGGGCGTGCGGGTCGCCATGGTCGGCTCCAGTGGAGTGGGCGACTACCGTTGAATCGAACTGCTCGCGAAATTCGCGGCGGAGTTTGGCGATTCTTCTCTCGGCGTCTTTCGAAAGCTTTTGGGCGGCGGCGCGATCCTGAATGGCGGTGACGGCTTCGCGAGCGTGATATTCGAAATCGCGCAGGAGGGTGTCGAGCTTCTTTTCCATCTCGCGGATTTTGGTTTGCTGGGCGCTCTTTCCTTCAACCGCTAAACGTTTCTTTTCGTCTTCCAGTTCTTTTTGGCCTTGCTGCAGGCGCAGGCGTTCTTTTTCGGCTTCGCGGAGGTCGGCGTGGAGCTTGTCGAGAAATTGTCCGACGTCGCGTGCTTGGGTGCCCAGGCGGGAGCGGGCGCTCGTGATGATTTCGGGATTCAAGCCTAGACGGCTCGCGATGTTGATGCCGGCGGAGGCTCCGGGGACGCCGACTTTCAATTCGTAGGTCGGCTGCAAGGTGGCTTCGTCGAAACCGACCGACGCGTTGAGGACGCCGGGCGTGTTGGCGGCGTAGACCTTGAGCGAAGTGTGGTGCGTGGAAATGATCGTGATACAGCCGATGGCTTCGAAGTGTCCCGCGATGGCGACGGCGAGGGCCGCTCCTTCTTCGGGGTCGGTGGCGGAGCCGAGTTCGTCGAGCAGGACGAGCGAGTTGGCGGTCGCGGTGCGCGAGATGAAATCGATGTTGGTAACGTGCGCCGAGAAAGTGGAGAGATTTTGTTCGATGGACTGGTAGTCGCCGATGTCGGCGAGGACGGCGTCGAAGACGGGGACGATCGCGCGATCGGCGGGGACGGGAAGGCCGGACTGGGCCATCAGGGCGAGCAGGCCGACGGTTTTTAGGGTGACGGTTTTGCCGCCGGTGTTGGGGCCGGTGATGATGAGCTGGCGGCGTTCACCTTCTAGTTCGACGGTGACGGGGACTATGGGGATGGATTTCAGTTTTAGGTTGCGTTCCAGGAGGGGATGGCGAGCATTATGCAGAAGGAGGCTCGCTGCGCTCGCTGGACGGGCGAGTCGCCCGTCCCCACCTGAGTTGCTGCCAGACGAATCTTGCGGGGCGCCGCTTAACTTTACTGCTACGCAGTTGTAGTCCTCGGCGAATTTGGCTTTGGCGAATTGGAGTTCTAGTTCGGCTAGAACATCGACTGAGGCTAGGATTTCGGCGGCGCTGGCGCCGATGCGCTGGGTCATCTCTAGCAGGATGCGGTGAATTTCTGAGAGTTCTTCTTCCAGCAGGCGAACCAGTTCGTTGTTTTGTTCGATGGTTTCCAGGGGCTCGACGAAGACGGTTTGGCCGCTGGAACTGGCGCCGTGGACTACGCCCTGCACGCGGCGTTTCTGCTCGACTTTTACGGGGATGACGAAGCGTTCGCCACGAATGGTGACGAGCTCGTCCTGCACGGTGCCGCCTTCGGAGAGGCGGCGCAGGTAGCCTTGTAGAGATTCCTGGATGGAGCGGCGTTGTTTTTCGATTTCGCGGCGGATGCGGGAGAGTTCGGGGGAGGCTTTGTCGTCGAGGGTGCCGTCGGGCTGGATTTTGTTGCGGAATGCGCGCAGGAAATCGGTGAAGTCGACGATCTGGGTGGAGAGTTCGTGGACGCGCTGCCAGTCGGACTTCATGCTTGCAGGGGGATGGAGGACGATTTCGCGCCACTCGGCGGCGCGATCGACGACCAGGATGACGTCGCGGATTTCGATGGTTTCGAGTGCGGAGCCGGCGATGCGGGATTTCTGGACGAGCAGGGAGATGTCGAGGAGTGAGGAAAAATCGAAGCGGCCGCCGACGCGGCGGAATTCGCGGATTTCGGCGGCGAGTTGTTGCTGGCTTTCAATCCAGGTGCGGTCGGTGGAGGGGGCTAGAGCGGCGATGCGTGATTGGCCTAGGGGCGATTGGGCGTAGGCGCGGAGGAGTTCGCGGAGGGAATCGAACTCGAGCACGCGCGCGGAATTGTGTTGTAGCTCGGCGGGAATTGGTTCGGGGGACATCGGAAATTATGGTAGCAGGGAGTGGGGGTTTGGGCGGGTGTGGTGGTTTGGGAGATCCCTCCCTTCGCCGGAAGAACGGCTCCGGTCGGGATGACGCAGCATTGGGAATAGGAGCGGACGCGGTTTAGTTGGCGGCGGCGCCGGCGACTTGCGCGGCGGATTCGGTGGCGGCGGGAATACGGATCATGAAGAGGGCTCCGCCTTCGGGCTTGTTCTGGCAAGTGATCTGGCCGTTGTGATCGCGGATCACGCCCCAGACGGCGCTGAGACCGAGGCCGGTGCCTTTGCCGACGGGCTTGGTGGTGTAGAAGGGATCGAAGACGTGCTCAGGCTCGCGAATGCCCGGTCCGGTGTCGGAAAACTGGAGCATCGCATCGGGGCCCAGGCGATGGGCGGTGATTTCGAGGGAGCCTCCGCCAGCGTCGGCGAGAGCGTCCATCGCGTTTTCGATGATCTCGATGAAGGTCTGGAAGAGCTGGTTGGCGTTGCCGCGAACCTCGGGGAAATTTGGCGCAATCGCGAGTTCGATACGGATATTGCTGCCGGGGCGCCGCAGTTCCAGCATCTGGATGGCGCGCTGCAGCAAGACGCGAAGGTCGACGAGAATTTGTTCGCCGGGCGATTGCTGGGCAAAGCGCAAGAGGTCGGTGACCAGGTCGCGAGTCCGGCGGGCTTGATTCACGATTTTGCGGACCAGCGCGTTCTGTTCGTCGGTGAGACGCTCCTTCGCCCAGAGTTGTTCGGAATACGTCATGACAGCAGAAAGGGGATGGTCGATCTCGTGAGCGGCTCCCGCGACCAGGTTGCCGAGGGTAGCCAGCTTCTCCTTCTGGACGAGCTGGCTCTGCAGGCGTTTCTGGCTTTCGTATCCTCGGCGCGACTCCTGAAGCAGAGCCATCAACTCTTGATCCTGGAGATATTGCCGGAGGAACACGAACCCTCCCAAGACGAGCATGGCAGAGAGCACGGTGAAAACACGGAAGGCGCGAGTGGGTCCGGTCGATTTGTCGGCCAGCACGGTCCACACGCCCAACACCGGCAACGACAGGATCGCGAGCATGGCGAGTTGCGGGATTATTTTTTTCAAGCGCGGGTTCAGGCTGAATTTGCGGCTTTCGAGCGCCCAATCCCGCGCCGACCAAGCGGTGGCGGCCATCCAGGCGACGGTGCCGATGAGGGGCACGTCGTAGAGGCTGCCGGAATAGTAGGTGTTATTGGCGGCGGCGCGGTCGAGGAGCTGCGAATTAACGCCGTACAACAAGGCGACAGCGAAGAAGTGCAGGTAGAGGCGGCGCCATCCGCCGGAACTGGTCCAGGCTGCCATCCCTAAAACGGCGAGCAGCATTCCGTTCTCGAGGCCGTAAAGGCGGTCGTAGTAGAGGCCGTAAAGCTGCGCGTTGCGGACGACGTATTGGTGAGGAAAAACAATGAATGCATAAAGGAAGATCCACCAGCCCAGCAGCATGAGAAAATTCAAAACGCTGAGATGAATTCTGCCTTCCGGCTTCACCAGGTCAGGACGCCAGGCCACGGCTGCGATCATGGGCAAGGCATGAAAGAACAGGATGATGTCGAACATGAAAGGATCGGGGATGGGCTGACGCAGCGCGGCCTCGACATAGCACCAGGCGGCTTGATTACAGGCCCACAGCGAGAATGCCAGGGTCATCAAGAGCCAGAAGCTGTGCTCCTGGGCCGGGCGCGTCGAAGCGTTGTACAGCGCGATGGCGACGGCAGCGAGCATTAGAACCAGACCGGCGATATCGGCGAATGCGGTCAGGGCGAGGCTGCGGTGCGAAAACAGACACACTGCGGCAAACGCCAGAGTGACTCCGGCCGCTGCGATAAACCAGCGGTGTCGTTGGAAAAGACTCATCCGACCTCAATTCTATGGGACTGAATCGAGGATTCGGAGGAGGGATTGGAGGCGGGCTGGTTACTTCGGTTACACCTGCGGGAGGCAGGCGGGTATTTCCGGCAAGAGAGCATTAACCGTTCATGCGAGGCCCTTGCTCCGCATGAAGCGCAGGCGTTCCCATCTACGGCATCGGCTGTGTCGACCGGCGTAAGGTCCCTCGCCCGGCTGTCGCCGAGCTCAGGATGACATCGTGTGACAGCGGACCGAACTAATTTCGAGGTTGAGCCGCTACCAGAACTACTTCTGGAATCGGAGAATGTTTTAGAATCAAGGCAGGAAGGCGCCGACTTCAACCTTCCTTCTGGTGACTTGCCATGGCATTCCCTGTAACCCGCCTTCGCCGCCTGCGCCGCACTGCGGAGCTGCGCAATCTGGTGTGTGAGACTCGCCTTACGCCCGACGCGTTTGTGTATCCCCTGTTCGTGTGTCCCGGAGAAGGCGTGCGCAAGGCCGTGGGCTCGATGCCTGGGGTATTCAACCTGTCGGTGGACGAAGCGGTGAAAGAGGCGCAGGAAGCACATGCGCTGGGGGTGCCGTCGGTGATTTTGTTCGGACTGCCGGACAAGAAGGACGAAGTGGCGACCGGAGCGTGGGCCGAGGACGGGATCGTGCAGCAGGCGGCGCGGGCGCTGAAGCGCGAAGTGCCTGGGCTGATCCTGATGGGCGACGTTTGCCTGTGCGAATACATGTCGCACGGGCATTGCGGGATTGTGAAGGCTGCAGCGCAATCGCTGGGAGCCGCGGTTGCAGCACCTCCGGCTGCGGCTGCGACCACTGACTACGAAATCGTGAACGATGCGTCGCTCGAACTGCTGGCGCGGACTTCGGTTTCGCTGGCGAAAGCTGGGATCGATATTATTGCGCCGTCGGACATGATGGATGGGCGGGTGGGCGCGATCCGCGGGGCGTTGGATGAAGCGGACTTCATCAATACGCCGATTCTTTCGTATGCGGCGAAATTCGCGTCGGGGTACTACGGGCCGTTTCGCGAGGCGGCCGATTCGGCGCCGCAATTCGGCGACCGGCGGTCGTATCAGATGGATGGCGCTAATGTTCGAGAGGCGATGCGGGAGATCGAAGCCGACATTGAAGAAGGCGCCGACATGATCATGGTGAAGCCGGCGATGCCGTATCTGGACGTGATCGCCGCGGCGCGCGAGCGCTTCGAGTTGCCGCTGGCGGCGTATCAGGTGTCGGGTGAATACGCGATGATCGAAGCTGCCGCGCGCAATGGCTGGATCGAACGCGACCGCGTGATGATGGAGTCGCTCGTGAGTATTCGGCGGGCGGGGGCGAGCATTATTTTGACGTATTACGCGAAGGATGCGGCGAAGCTGCTGGGGTGAAGTGCTGCAGGGGCTGACGCCCCAAAAGAAATTGGGCGCCGAACGCCGGGCTGAAGCCCGGCTCTTCCACGGCAGCTCCTCCACGACATCTCCTCCACGGCGGCTCTTCCGCAAAAAGCTCGAAAGATTCTGCGGTCTGTTATCCCCAGCCTTTCGCAAAAAAGCGCGAAGGACGGAACCGCCGCATACCTGTTCCTCAGGGGCTGAAGCCCAGGTTGAAAAAGAGAGGCATCCATCGCAACGCTGAAAGCGCTGCGCCACCCAAAACCCTCCTCTAGGCGCCTGAACTTTGGCCGGACGCGAACTTTACTTCTACCTGTTTGCGATCTTCGTCGGAGACCTGGAACATCTGGCGCGGCTTGAGGCTGAGGAAGCTGGCTACGAAGACGTCGGGGATTTGGCCGATGCGGGTGTTGTAGGTGTTGACGTCGTCGTTGAAAAATTCGCGGCGGTCGGCGATCCGCTCTTCGAGCTCGGTGATGCGGTTCTGGAGTTTCAGGAAATTTTCGTTGGCCTTGAGTTCGGGATAGTTTTCGGCGACGGCGAACAGGCTGCGTAGCGCGGTCTCCATTTTTAGGTCGGCTACCGCTTTCTGGGGGATGCTGGCGGCGTTCATGGAGGCGGAGCGCGCCTGGGTTACGGCGAGCAGGGTTTGCTGCTCGTGCTGCATGTATCCCTTGACGGTTTCGACCAGGTTGGGGATCTCGTCGTGACGCTGTTTGAGCAGGACGTCGATGTTGGCCCAGGCGCGGTCGTTTTCGTTGCGCAGACGCACCAGGCCGTTGTAGAGGATGGCGGTGTAGATGAGAACGCCCGCTACGAACAGGAAGAATGCCAGCCCGGTCATGATGCTGCTATCCATTGCGCCTTGGCCTTCCAGTTTAAAGTGCCAGCAGCGGGACGCGGAGGCAAGTGCCAGAAGGGTTGCGTCGGGCGCGGCAGCTTTCCCAGGGGCTGAAGCCCGCGAATTCCTGAGCTTTGACGCGGCCCCTTCGACAGGCTCAGGGCAGGCCCTGAAGGGCCGCTCTTCCACGGGCTGCTCTGGCGGGGGCCGCTCTTCCATGGCCGGTCCGGATAGACTATGGCGGAGACGGACGAGGGCGTCCGTCCCCACATTGGCATTGTGATTCGTTAGTCTTTAATCTTTGCTGGGTTTCTTTGGAGTCAGGTCGCAGGCTTTGTGAACTTCGTCGAGGTTCAAGCCGGCGGGGGAGAACTCGGCGATCTGGCGTCCACTTCGGGTTGGCAAGGCAATATTAAAGATTTGCGCGCCAATCAATCCGCGGGTGGTGCCTTTGTCCATGGAAAGGAAGCGGCCGCGCTCCCAGTTCCAGCCGTGAAAGTTATGCACGTCGTCGACGCGCACCTCGACCTCCAGCTGAGGTTGACCCCAAAAACCGGGGCGATTGGGCGGAGGCAGCCGCACGCCGGGGTTAAAGTCGGAGAAGGTGAGTTTGCCGTCAGAACAGACGAGTTCGACTCTGGGCTTGTAGTCCGGATCTTCTTTGAAAAAGTTATTTGAGAGTAGTTCGAAGCGGACTTTCTTGGCGCCGGTCATCTTGTCTTCGGATTGGAACTCCATCCAGTTGCCGCCGGCGCTGACACCGTCTTTTTCACCCTGGTAAGGGCTCATGGCGCCTTGCTGGGCAAAGGCGGATGCGGCACAAAGCAGCGTTACGCATGCCAACAGAGCCAGGGCGGTGCGGGTGGGTTGATGAGATGCATGCAAAGCGTTCACTGTATCCTCCAGAAACAAACACCCATTCGTATATTGAACACGAAACGGCGCAGAAAGTTGCATGAAAAGAAAGGCTCGGTGTTGACGTTAGTGGATATTGATCTTCAGGTCGAGGTAGACCTGGGAACGGTCGTCGAACTGGCTGACCGATTTGGTATCGCTCTTGTGGCCCTTGTACTGAGCGTAGACCTCGTAGTCGACGGCATTGGAGAGCGCGGGAAAACGGTAGGTGCCGTCGGGGCCGACGATGTAGGACTTCACGGCGCGGGTGCGGGTGTTCGTAACGTAGACGACGGCGTCGGGAAGAGGACTATCCTGCGGGTCAAGCACTTTGCCAAACAGCAGACGGCCTACGGTCTTGTCTTTCTTATCGAATCCGGCGGCCAACCCGGCGCTCGACATTGCGCTTAGCGCCACAACCAGCACGCAGGCTAGAGTGACCGCCGTGATCCCAAATTGTTTGCGAGTCATGCTGTGCTATTGTCTCACGGCTTTGCCGCACCGGAGTCGGGAGCACCAGCCTTGTCTATACCAGTCTTGCCTACAGTTGGCTCGTCGACGGTTAGATGCAGTCCGGTGTCTTCGCGCTCGTCGTTATAAACGTGGACGGTGACTTCCTTGACCAGCCGTAGCGGGCGGCCGTCGGTGGTCTTGAAGCCTTTGAGGTCGGCGGTGAGGATGTAGTCGGAGTCGCCGGTAGGAACGCGCTGGGCGAACTCCCCCATGTGGTCGGAGTAAACTTCCCACTTCGGTTTCTTGTCTTTGGCGCGGCGGATTTTCACGGGGACGCCGTAGACGGGATGGTCGTTCGGTCCCCAAACCGTGCCGGCGATGACGGCGTAGTTGTTCTTACCCTTATCCTTGGGCGCGGGGGCTGCGAGGAGTTCATTTTTCGAACTTGACGTTGAGCTGAACGTCGCACTGAAGTTCGGCAGGAGGATTACGATCAGGAGGAGGAAAACGACGGAGGACAGACTGGCGAAAACTTGTGTCCGAAATCTAGGAGTAGTCACCGTCTTCGCTCTCTTCGGCTTCGTCTTCTTCCTCTTCGACGTAGCCGGCTTCCACAGCCTTCAGTTCGAGCGGACTGGTGGTGATGACTTCAAAGTCGGTGCCGCACTCGGGGCACGAAATCATTTCGCCTTCGTCGACGCCGTCCTCATCGACATCCAGATTGGTTTCGCATTCGGGACACAGAACCATAAAGCCTCCCCAGCCGATTAGAGCCTCCTGATAATATTTAGATTCTTTCCGGCTGTTCGGTCAAGGGGGAGAGGCGGGGAACGAGAGAATTTCTGGGGGACCGGGAATCGCTCGCTGCAGTGGGATTCTTCTGGACGGAGGGGACTAGGGCATGCTCCATTTCCGCGCAACAACGCACGTCACTGCGAGTGTGACCGCAATCTTACTGCTGGCGATGGGGTGTGTCGGCCAGTCTGCCTCTGAACCGAAGCTGGCAGCGGATCCGCAGATTGCGGCGGCGTTGCAGCAGATTTCCGCGAAACGGATTCAAGCGAACATTGAGAAGCTGGTCAGCTTTGGAACGCGGTCGACGCTGTCGGCGCAGGATCCGGCGTCGATTGCCGCGGGGCGCGGGATCGGCGCGGCGCGGGAGTGGATCAAGGCGGAGTTCGAGCGCTATTCGAAAGATTGCGGCGGATGCCTGGAGGTGAAGACCGACAGCTTCACCGAAGAGCCCATGGAGCGGATTCCGAAGGCAACGGAAATCACCAATGTTTATGCGGTATTGAAGGGCACGGATGAGGCGAACGCGAAGCGCATCGTGCTCGTCACGGGGCACTACGATTCGCGCAACAGCGACAACAACGATGTAACCGCGGATGCGCCTGGGGCTAACGATGACGGCAGCGGAACCGCGGTGAGCCTGGAATGTGCGCGCGTGCTGAGCAAAATGAAGTTTCCGGCGACGATTATTTTTTTGACGGTCGCGGGCGAGGAGCAGGGGCTGAATGGCAGCCATCATTTTGCAAAGATGGCGAAGGATCAGGCGTGGGATCTGGAAGCCGTGCTGAATAACGACATTGTGGGCGGGGACAAGAGCGCGGAGCAGGATCATTCCGTGGTGCGAATTTTTTCCGAGGGAGTTCCAGCAGCGGCGACCGAGCAGGATATCCGGCGCATTCGCGGGCTGGGCGGGGAAAGCGATTCCGGGTCGCGGCAACTGGCAAGGTATATCGCCGAGGTGGGGCGCACATACGATGCGGGAGTGAAGCCGATGCTGGTGTTCCGGCTGGATCGCTACCTGCGGGGCGGCGACCATTATTCGTTCAACCAGCAGGGATTTGCGGCGGTGCGGTTCACGGAATTCCGCGAGGACTTTCATCATCAGCACCAGAACGTGCGCGTGGAGAATGGCGTGGAATATGGGGATTCGCTGAAGTTTGTGGACTTCGATTATGTGGCACACGTGGCGCGGCTGAATGCGGCGACGCTGGCGTCGTTGGCGGCGGCGCCGGCGCCTCCGGCGAATGTGCATCTGCTGACCAAAGATTTGGAGAATGATTCGACGCTGACGTGGGAAGCGTCCCCGGGCGGGCGGGCGGCGGAGTATGAAGTGCTGTGGCGGGCGACGACGAGCCCGGAGTGGGAGCATGCGAAGAATGTAGGGAATGCGACTCGCGCGACGCTGAACCTGTCGAAGGATAATGTTATTTTCGCGGTGCGGGCAGTGGACAAGGCGGGGCATCGGAGTTTGCCGGTGGTGCCGGTTCCGGAGCGGTGAGGGGTTGCAAGTCCCCACCTTCGACAAGCTCAGGGCAGGCTTTCTCGCGCACAGAACGCGCGAGAAATGGGGTACCCGGCCCCCGTGCGTCAGAACCGGAAAACTGCGCCGGTGGAGATGCGGAAGTTGGCGTGCTGGCCGGGGTGGGCAAAGTATCCGGGGATGCGGTTATTGTTTCGGAGATAGTCAACCTGCACTAAGCGGGCGCCGAAGCGGCGCGTCACCCAGAGATCGGCGCCACCGCCAACGGCCATGGCGAAGGTGGTGTCGGCATTCACGGTCAGTGGCACACCCTGACCGCCATAGGTAGTTCGGTAGCGCAGGCCTCCAAAGAGAACGTGCGCGTAGAAATTTGCTTTGTCGAGCTTGGCACTCACCCGCGGCCCGCCCATGTAGGTTTGAATCCTGTCTCGGGGACAGCAACTGTTGCCTGCCGGGCCGTAGAGTCCACCGAAATCGCCCTCCGTTGATAGATGCGGAACGACTTTGAACGCGGCCGAGGCCTCCCAGCCGTTAAAGCTGGCCTGCGTCCACGGCCCGGTGTAGGCAGGGTAGTAGTAATAGCCTACATGGGAATATCCGCCGAAAACCTCAATGCGGTCTGAGTTCTGGGCGGTGGCGTATAGAGAGAACAGGACAGCACAGAGCAGCAGGAATCGTACTTTCATCACTGGCTCCCTTGGCCTTCCTGTAGGCTACGTCTCGATCAGCGGGAAGACGAGATTTTAACTTAAAACATCGGGCTCGACCTTGCATCTACTTTAACTTCACGCTGATAGTATTGGGAGGCGGGACCCGGCGGCAACGTTGCCTCGGCGCAATGTTTTTTGCGGTTTCGAGGCTTGGCCTGGACTGCGGTCGGGACTGCGCAAAATACACGTCTCGCAAACTACGCGAGACATGGGGCACCCGGGCAGACACGCGAGTAGAATTGGACGAGAGGTGAATCAGTGCGGCGAACCGGCGAACCGATGACGTTGAGCCTGCCCCCGTTCACCAAGGCGGTGACGTGGCTGCTGGGGATTAATACCGGCGTTTTTCTGCTCATGGAATTGTTGCCCTTGCTTCGGCTGGGGATCGTCGCGGCCTATATCGGTGACTACTGCGCGTTGACGCCGGTCGACGTGGTTCATGGCCGGATCTGGGAACTGGCCACTTACAGCGTTCTGCATGCGGGCTTCCTTCATTTGTTCGGAAACATGCTGGGCCTGTGGATGTTCGGGGCGGCCATTGAGAGTGCATGGGGCACGCGACGTTTTTTGGAGCTGTATTGGATAGGAGTCGTGGGCGCCGGGGTAACGACGGTTGTGCTTTCGTATTCGCACGTGCTGGGAAATCCGACCGTTCCCACGATTGGCGCTTCGGGCGGGGTGTTCGCCATTCTTATCGCGTTTGGGATGTTGTTTGGCGATAACGAGATCATGCTGATTCCGTTTCCGTTTCTCATTAAAGCCAAATACTTCATCGGCATTTTGATTGTGGCAGAGGTGGCGTTGTCGATGTCGGGCGGCGGGAACGTGGCGTATGTGGCGCATCTGGGCGGGCTGTTCTTTGGCTGGCTTTATACGCGGCGGGGGCCGAAAGCGGCGCTGGTGAATGTGGGATTTGCGGAACGTTATTACGGGATGCGCAATTCGTATTACCGTTGGAAGCGGCGGCGGGCAGCGAAGAAATTTGAAGTCTATATGTCGAAGCATGACCGCCAGGTCCACTTCGACGAGCATGGCAATTACATTCCTCCGGATGACGATCCGCGTAAGGGGAACGGCGGGGGGAAGTCGGGGTGGGTGAATTAGCGCTCGTGTGTCATCCTGAGCGAAGCGTGATCGCCTGATGGGCGATCGCGCGCAGTCGAAGGATCTCTTTCCTGTGTCGTGTCCACGATCCAGCGTTCTTTTTTCGGCAGTCCGGTGGAAACTCCTTGAGGTGACGACGGTGATGCGCGCTGATAGGGATCCTTCGACTGCGCAGCGCTTTCGCTTCGCGAAGGCGCTGCTTCGCTCAGGATGACAGAGCTAGGAAATTGGCGAATTCGGACAGGATCAGACTGGGTAATTCTTCCTGCTTCGCTTTCCCTTTGAATCCCAGGTCGTGGCCGGCGCCTTCGATCGTCAGCAGCTTCGTTTTTGCGGGAATCATTTTCAGGGCTTGTTCGAGTTCGGCGATGGTGCCGAAGGGGTCGCGGGTGCCGTGAACGAAGAGCGCGGGGGTGCGCAGGTCGGGGAGATGCTGGGTGCGCTGCTGCTCGGGTTTGCGCGGGGGATGCAGCGGGTAGGAGAGCAGGAGCAGGGCGGCTGGTAAGTTCGCGGCTTTTTCTGGAGATTCCTTTGCGAGCTCGGCGCAGAGCATGCTGGACTGGCGTCCGCCGTAGGAGTGACCGCCGAGGCAGAGGCGGCCGGGGATTATTTTTCTCATGGCTGCGAGGGCGTTCTTCAGACCGGCGCGGTCGCGGGCTGCGTCGCCGGGGCCGGGCGGGCCGAAGGGGCGGGACTGGCGATAAGGGAGATCGCAGCGCAGGACGGTGAATCCGGCGGCGGTGAAAGTTTCGGCGAGGGCGATGAGTAGCGGGGCCTGCGCGTTGGAGCCGGCGCCGTGGGAGAGGACGAGGGCGTAGTTGTTGGGTGAGTCGGGAACGTGGAGATAGCCGCGGACTTTGGGGTCAACGGCGTTGTCGGCGAATTCGCGGATGGAGGCGGACATGTCCTCGCTAGTTTAAATCCCCACTTCTCGCAAAGTACGCGAGAAATGGGGCACCCGGAGGTAATAGCAGCAGGCAGCACGAAATTCTAACTTTCGGCAAACTCCGTACGCCGTTCTGCGGTCGGTGAGGGCGCGAAATCCTTGGTGCGACTTGGCCGACGGCGCGTGTGCTATCGTTTTGCCCAGGAAGAAGGAGAACGGCTGTATGCGCGTTAGAAAACAGGTCGCCATGGTCGCCACCGTCGCCTTGACTGTGATTGCCGCGATCGCTTCCCCAGACGGGTCCTCTTTCTCTAACGGGACCATGCAAAGTTCGTGTGCGCCATGGGACGGACCCGCCATCGCGATCACACTGACCACGGAACCTGCGCAGTGCAAACGAATCGCCGGACCTTACCTCTCTCTCGCGATCTGGCGGGGGCTGCCCATCCATGAGGGCCAGATCGTCAAGTTTGGTTCGGGTTCAGACGCTGGGTGGGCGGCCCGATGCGCCAAGGAAGGTGACTGCAAACCCGCGCAATCAGGCACGATCATTTTCGAGAATTATCAGGAGCGCTCCAGCGCGACAGGACGGTACGAACTGCAATTCAAGGACGGCGGGAGCTTGAAGGGCACTTTCGCAGTGAAGTGGTGCGAAGAGCGCGTGATCTGCGGATGACCTGGGGATGATCTGGGGATGACCGGCACGGATTATTTCTCGCCGTCGAGTGGGACTTCGGTGAGGGTTTCGTAGACTTTCACAATTTGGATTTCGTTGCCCAGGCGGGACCAGCGGCGTTGCAGTTCGGGATCTTCGAGGGCGGACTGGCGGGCTTCTTCGGACTTCCAGTGACGCAGCAGGACGTAGTGCGATTCGCGGTCGCGGTAGAGCAGGTCGCGGCCGTAGCCTTTGGCGGTGACGATGGAGCTGATTTCGCGGAGGGTCGCGAGCGACGCGGATTCCTCGCCGGGGACGGGTTCCCAGACAGCCACCGAAAGTATCTCTTGCGGCATTTTCTTCTTTCTCTCAGCAGTCGGCTGGAAACTCCGGTCCGCCAAGCCTCAGGGGCTGAAGCCCACACGCACAAAAAAGAGTCTATCGCAGCGCTGAAAGCGCTGCGCCACCCAAAATCGGCTCCCAGCAAACCGGTAAGCCGGGATTATAACTTGCGGGACCGGGCGGGACGCGGCGAAAATCCCAGCCTTCGACTTCACTCAGCGCAGGCTTTCTCGCGCAAACACCGCGCGAGAATTGGGGCAACCGGCCAGGACACGATCATCTCTTTCGCCCCTTCGGGGCTTGGCCCTTCTTGCTGGAGCTACCCACGACTTGCGCCGTGGGCTGCCTTCTTGCGCCGCTTCGCGGCTTTCTTTGCAGGATGGCTGATGCGGTCGGCTTCTTCGCTGGTGACTACGTGCAGGCGCATCAGGTTGGTGGAACCGGAAGCCTGGCGCGTGCCAGCGACGACGCCGAGCACGTCTGCGGGCTTGAGCAGACCGCGGCGAACCAGGTCTTGCTCGGCCATGGTGACCATTTGTTCGGCGGAGTGGGCCTGGCGGCAGCGCACGGGATGGACTCCCCAGTATAGGTTCATGCGATTCACCACGGGCGCGCTGTGGGTGTAGGCGTAGATGGCGACGGGCGGACGAAATTTTGAAATCATGCGCACCGTGTTGCCGGTTTCGGTGAAGACGGCGATCGCGCCCATGGGCAAATCTTCGGCGGCGTGGGCAATGGACTCGCAGATGGTTTCGGCGACGGAGAGTCCACGGTGCTCGCGACGGCGGCGGCGGAACTGCACGAAGTCGTCCATATTGCATTCGGCTTCGACGACGATGCGCGACATGATGGAAACCGATTCGCAGGGATACTGGCCGCTGGCGGTTTCGGCGGAGAGCATGACGGCGTCGGTGCCGTCGAAAATTGCGTTGGCCACGTCGCTGGCTTCGGCGCGCGTGGGGCGCGGGTTTTCGATCATCGACTCGAGCATTTGCGTGGCGGTGATGACGGGCTTGCGCCACGCGGAGGCGCGGCGAATTACGTGCTTCTGAATGACGGGAACTTTTTCCGGGGCCATTTCGACGCCGAGATCGCCGCGGGCGACCATGACTCCGTCGGCGGCTTCGAGAATTTCTTCCAGATGATCGATGGCTTGCGGCTTTTCGAGTTTGGCGATGACGGGAACGTCGCTGTTGTGCGCGGCAATGATTTGTTTGACCATGCTGACGTCGGCGGCGGTGCGGACGAAGGAGAGCGCGACGGCGTCGACGCCGTGGGTGAGGCCGAATTCGAGGTCTTTGCGATCTTTTTCGGTGAGCGCGGGAATCGAGAGGGCGATGCCGGGAAGGTTGATGCCTTTGTGCTCGCCGAGCAGGCCGCCGTTGATGACGTCGCAGAGGACATCTTTGCCGCGGACGGAACGGACGCGCAGTTCGATGAGGCCGTCGCTGAGCAGGATGCGGGCGCCGGGTGTGAGTTCGCGGGCAAGTGCGGGGAACGTGGTGGAGATGCGGGTTGCGGTGCCGAGTGTCTCTTGCGGCGTAATAGTCACGACCGAGCCGGTCTTCAACATCACGGGCTCGTGGCCATCGAGCGGTCCGGTGCGGATTTTCGGGCCTTGCAGGTCCTGCAGAATGCAGACGGTGCGGCCTTCGCGCTCGGCGGCGCGGCGCAGGCGCTGGATGTTGTGGGCGTGGTCTTCGTGGGTGCCGTGAGAGAAGTTGAGGCGGGCGATGTCCATGCCGCGGCGGAGCAGGTCGCGCATGGCGGCCTCGGTGCTGCAGGCGGGGCCGATGGTGCAGATGATTTTCGCGCGGCGGGAGGCGGAGGCAGGAACTCCTGTGGCGGGTGATTGCATCTGTGTCAATTTCGCTCCGGGCTTAACAGGAATGTTTGAAGGGTACAACAATCTGCCTCTTATCGAGTCTTGAACAAAGAGCCCGTCTACCCCAGAGGCTAACGCCCCATTTTATCTCGCGCGCTCACGCGGCCCTGAAGGGCCGCTCTTTCACGGTGATGGATTCGCTTGGGGCTCCGCCCAAATTGGGGAGATCCCATTGACGGACACGATTATCGACGATCGGTTGGTTGGTCGTCATGAGTGTGCCTCAATCTCTACGCTTTGGAGTCGTGGATCGCGGTGAGTTCTTTGCCCAGCATGGCTCGTGGGAACAGCAGGGCATTGAATTCGGCGCCCACGAGCACGACCAGCGAAATCAGATACATCCACACCAGCAGGGCCATGGCGGCGCCGAGCGATCCGTAAATGGTGGCGAAGTCGCCGAAGTGCTGCAGGTAGGCGCGAAAGCCGACCGTGGTCGTGAACCAGAGAATGGTGGCGAGCATGGCGCCAGGCATCACGCTGTGCCAGGGCTGAGTGCGCGGGACCGCGTGATGGTAGATCAAGGCAATCACCGCGATGCTGGTGAGAGTGGCGATGAGCCAGCGCATCGCGCCCCAGAGCAGGAAAACGTAAACGCTGAAATCAGGGTCGACGTAGGGCAAAAGGCGCGCTTCGAACTTGCTGCCCACAGCCACCAGCAGCGTGGAGAAGGTCATGGGAATCAGCGCGAACACGACCAGCAGGAAGGCGATGAGGCGCTCCTGCAACAGGCCCCAGGTTTTAGGGAGTTCGTAACAGCGGCGGAAGCCGTCCATCCAGGAAATCATGACGCCGGATGCGGTCCACAGTGTGATGACCGAGGTAGTAGTGAGGAAGCCGACGGGATGCTGCCCGGCCGCTTTCAGATAGCTCAACACGGTGTTGCCGCCGGCGGGAAGGATGCTGCCCAGAGCGTAGGAAATTTCGCGCAGATAGGGCGCGCCCTTGCGCCAGTTGGCCAGGACCGAGCCGATGATGAGCAGGACCGGGAAGAAAGTGAGGATCATGGAATAGGCGGAGGCCTTGGCGGTGGCGAAGGCGTCGTGAACAAAGGCGCGCCAGAAGGCGAGCCGCAGGAGACGGAAGAAGCGTAGCATTTGTTTGCGCTGCTCTAGCTTAGGGCCGGGAGGCACTGGACGCAAAGAAGGAAGTGGCGCAGGTTCCTCGATACGCAATCGCTGGGGGGTAGCGTGCATTGGTTCGTTCGAAGTCTCCAGAAGCAGATTCGGGGGCGAAATGATTCGCCCCCGAAACCGGCTTCAGAATTGACTACTCGGCCGCGGGAAGTTCCGCGGGCAGATCGTCGGTTTCGCCCTCGTGACGCATCATTTCGAGAGCGCGCTCGGCTTCTTCGTAAGCTGCCGAGACTTCCGCCTGTACCTTCGCAGCGGCCTCTTCCATTTCTGGTGAGAGGCGGACGTTGCGGTAGTACTCCATGCCGGTTCCGGCAGGGATGAGGCGGCCGACGATGACGTTTTCTTTCAGGCCGCGCAGGTGATCGACCTTGCCGTTGATGCTGGCTTCGGTGAGCACGCGCGTGGTCTCCTGGAACGACGCCGCCGAGATGAAGGAGTCGGTGGAGAGCGATGCTTTGGTGATGCCGAGGAGCAGCGGACGGCCGGTAGCCGGCTTGCCGCCCTGCGAAATCACGCGCTCATTCTCTTCCCGGAAGGCGAACTTGTCGGTCTGCTCTTCAAGCAGGAACCGGGTGTCGCCCACGTCTTCGACCTTCACCCAACGCATCATCTGACGGACAATCACTTCAATGTGCTTGTCGGAAATGTTGACGCCCTGCAGACGGTAGACTTCCTGGATTTCGTTGACCAGGTAAGCCTGCAGTTCTTTTTCGCCAAGCACGGCCAGAATGTCGTGCGGGTTGAGCGGGCCGTCCATTAAAGGCTCGCCGGCCTTGACGCGCTCGCCTTCCTGCACATTGATGTGGACGCCGCGCGGAACCGAGTATTCCTTTTCGGTGCCGTTGTCGGCGACCACGTAGATCTTGCGCTGGCCCTTCGAGACCTCGCCGAATTTCACCGTGCCATCGATTTCGCTGATGACCGCGGTTTCATGCGGCTTGCGGGCTTCGAACAATTCGACGACGCGCGGCAGACCACCGGTGATGTCTTTCGTTTTGGTGGTCTCGCGCGGAATCTTTGCCAGCACGTCGCCGGGCGTAACCGTGTCGCCATCCTGAATCATCAAGTGGGCTCGCGAAGGCATGAGGTAGCGCTTGCTCGCTTTGCCCTTGATGACGATGGCGGGCTGGCGCTTCTCGTCGGGTGAATCGCCGACCACGTGACGCGAGAGGCCAGTGACTTCGTCGACTTCTTCGTGTAAGGTGACGCCTTCCTGCAAGTCTTTGAACTGCACGGTGCCGCCGATTTCCGTCAGGATGGCGAAAGTGTATGGATCCCACTCGACCATGACCTGGCCTTGCGTGACCGGATCGCCGTCGTTGACCAGCAGCTTCGCGCCGTACACGACCGAGTAGCGCTCGCGTTCGCGGTTCTTTTCGTCGACCACCGCGATCGAACCCTGGCGGTTCATGACGACCAGGTTTCCCGACTTCGCTTTGACGGTCTGCAATCCGATGAACCGCACGTTGCCGTTGTTCTTGGCATCGAGACGCGACTGCTCGGAGACTCGCGATGCCGTACCACCGATGTGGAAGGTACGCATGGTGAGCTGGGTTCCAGGTTCGCCGATGGACTGCGCCGCGATGACGCCGGTAGCTTCGCCGAGTTCGACGAGGCGACCGGAGGCCAGGTTGCGGCCGTAGCACATGACGCAGACACCGCGTTTCGATTCGCACGTCAGCACAGAGCGGATTTTCACGCGCTCGATGCCGGCCGCCTGAATCGCGCCCGCGAGGTCTTCGGTGATTTCCTGGTTGATGTCGACAATGACGTTGCCGTCATAGTCTTTAATTTTTTCGAGCGAGACGCGGCCGATGATGCGGTCGCGCAGCGCTTCGATAATTTCGCCCGCTTCGACAATGCCCTGCACGTAGATGCCGTCGACCGTGCCGCAGTCGTACTCGCTGATGATGACGTCTTGCGCAACGTCGACCAGGCGGCGGGTCAGGTAGCCGGAATCGGCCGTTTTAAGCGCCGTGTCGGCCAGTCCCTTGCGGGCGCCGTGAGTCGAGACGAAATACTCGAGCACGGTGAGGCCTTCACGGAAGTTAGCCGTGATGGGTGACTCGATGATTTCGCCGGAAGGCTTGGCCATCAATCCACGCATGCCGGAGAGCTGGCGAATCTGCTGTTTCGATCCGCGAGCGCCGGAGTCGGCCATGACGTAAATCGGATTGAGGTCGCCTTCTTTGTCGCGGCGCTGCATTTCACCGAACATTTCGTCGGCAACTTTTTCAGTGATCGCCGACCAGATTTCGATGACCTTGTTGTAGCGCTCGCCGTTGGTGATGGCGCCGTCGAGATATTGCTGCTGCACGTTGACGACTTGCTTCTCGGCGTCTTTGACCAGGCCCTTCTTGCTGTCGGGAATGACCATGTCGTCGATGCCGATGGACAAGCCGGAACGGGTCGCGAACTGGAAGCCCAGAGTCTTGACTTCGTCGAGCATCTTGACCGTGGTCTCAAGCGCGAAGCGCAGATAGCAATAGTTCACCAGCGCGCCAATGCCTTTTTTCTTGAGCAGGCCGTTGATGTAGGGCATGCGGTCGCTGCTGCCGGAAATGTTCTTCGGCAGGTGATCGTTCAGGATCGCGCGGCCCACGGTGGTGTTGATGAAGGCGCGTTCGACGCGAACCGGCTCGGTGTGAATGATGTCCTGATCGTCGTAGGCGGTGGTCAGGTCAATCAGCTCGCCCGAGTAGCGCAGGCGGATCGGAGTGAGGGTTTCGACTGCGCCCGCATCGAGGGCCATCAGCACTTCTTCAATGTTGGCGAAGGCGCGGCCTTCACCCTTCGCGCCCGGCTTGGCTTTGGTCAGGTAATAGAGTCCGAGCACCATGTCCTGCGTGGGCACGGTGATGGGGTGACCGGAGGCGGGCGAAAGAATGTTGTGCGAGGCCAGCATCAAGACGCTGGCTTCGACCTGGGCTTCGGGAGACAGCGGAATGTGAACCGCCATCTGGTCGCCGTCGAAGTCGGCGTTGAACGCGGTGCAGACCAGCGGGTGAATCTTGATGGCCTTGCCTTCGACGAGTACCGGCTCGAACGCCTGAATGCCGAGGCGGTGAAGCGTGGGAGCGCG
The DNA here is from genome assembly GCA_963755795.1 of uncultured Acidobacteriota bacterium. Lineage (GTDB taxonomy): Bacteria > Acidobacteriota > Terriglobia > Terriglobales > Acidobacteriaceae > Sulfotelmatobacter. The sequence continues at coordinate 26,588 of CAVWLI010000032.1, forward strand.
GTTCAAGAGCACTGGATGGTCTTTAATGACTTCTTCGAGGATGTCCCAGACGATCGGCTCCTGCTGCTCGACCATTTCTTTGGCTTGCTTGATGGTGGTGACGTTGCCGGTCTGCTCGAGCCGGTGATAGATGAACGGCTTGAACAGTTCGAGCGCCATTTTCTTGGGCAGGCCGCACTGGTGCAGCTTGAGTTCGGGGCCAACCACGATGACGGAACGTCCGGAGTAGTCAACGCGCTTGCCGAGCAGGTTCTGACGGAAGCGGCCCTGCTTGCCTTTCAGCGTGTCGGACAAAGATTTCAGCGGACGGTTGTTGGCGCCACGCAGCACGCGGCCACGGCGCCCGTTATCGAACAGGGCGTCGACGGCTTCCTGCAGCATGCGCTTTTCGTTGCGAACGATGACTTCGGGCGCGTGCAGGTCCATCAGCTTCTTCAACCGGTTGTTGCGGTTGATGACGCGGCGATAGAGATCGTTCAGGTCGGAGGTGGCGAAACGGCCGCCGTCGAGTGGAACGAGCGGGCGAAGCTCGGGCGGAATGACCGGGATGACGTCGAGGATCATCCAGTTCGGCTTATTGCCGCTCTTGCGGAAGGCCTCGACAACTTTGAGACGCTTGGCGTACTTGAGCCGCTTCTGCAGCGAGCTCTCGTTCTTCATCTTCTCGCGCAGCTCGACGGAGAGGCCGTCGATGTCGACGCGCTTCAGCAATTCTTTGATCGCCTCAGCGCCCATCATCGCTTTGAAGCCGGCAGGACGGTACTGCTGGTCGAGTTCGCGGAACTTGGCTTCGTCTTTAATGACTTCGCGCTCTTTCACCGGCGCGTCGCCAGGTTCGACGACGACGTAGGCTTCGAAATAGAGCACGGACTCAAGGTCGCGCAAAGAAATGTCGAGCAGGTGCCCGATGCGGCTGGGCAGTCCTTTGAAGAACCACACGTGCGAACAGGGCGACGCCAGCTCGATGTGGCCGAGGCGTTCGCGGCGAACTTTGGAGAGCGTGACTTCGACGCCGCATTTGTCGCAGATGACTCCGCGGTGCTTCATGCGCTTGTACTTGCCGCAGAGGCACTCCCAGTCGGTGACCGGGCCAAAGATGCGGGCGCAGAACAGTCCGTCGCGCTCCGGTTTGAAGGTGCGGTAGTTGATGGTCTCGGGCTTGGTGACTTCGCCGTGCGACCAGCTCCGGATTTTTTCCGGAGACGCCAGGCTGATACGGATGGCGTCGAAGTCCGCGATCACATTTGCCATTTCGAAAGGGCTCGAACGAAACAAGGTAGTCCTCCGCTTCCTGCGGTTCTGACGCGTCCGCCGACGGGCCCCAGAATCAAGTTCTCAGTTCTCGGTTTCTTCTCAGTAAAACCAGTTCTCAGAAAAACCGAGATCGAACTCTCGCCCTTCATGCGGCATTGGGGTCTTGATGCCGCAGTGGCGTGTATTTCAAAATCTTTTAAGGGTTCCCAGCTCCCGGCCCCGACTCAGCGTTAACTGAGAAGTGACGACCGGGAACTGAGGACTCGCTTCTTAATCTGCTGCCGCGCTGGCGATCGGCTTTTTCTCGCCGGCCTTGATCAGTTCCACATCGAGGCAGAGCGATTGCAGCTCGCGAATCAGCACGTTGAACGATTCGGGTACGCCGGGCTCCATGGCGGCTTCGCCCTTGACGATGGCCTCGTAAATCTTGGTGCGGCCGTATACGTCGTCGGACTTCGCCGTCAAAAGCTCCTGCAGGATGAACGCTGCGCCGTAAGCTTCCAGCGCCCAGACTTCCATTTCTCCGAAACGCTGTCCGCCGAACTGCGCTTTGCCGCCCAAAGGCTGCTGGGTGATGAGCGAGTACGGCCCGATGGAGCGAGCGTGAATCTTGTCGTCCACCAGGTGCGACAGCTTCAGCATGTAGATGTAGCCGACGGTAACGGGCTGTTCGAACTGATCGCCCGTCATGCCGTCGTGCAGCGTGGTTTTGCCGGAGGTCGGCAGACCGGCGTGTTCGAGCAGCGCCTTGATCTCGCCTTCCTTCGCGCCATCGAATACTGGAGAGCCCATGAACACGCCCTTGGCCAGGGTTGGCGCCACGGATTCCAGTTCGTCGTCGGACATTTCCGAAATGATGTCAGACAGCTGCGAGTCTTTGAACAACACCTTCAACTCGCGGCGGATGGCTTCGGTGCGCGTGTTTTCTTGGAGCAGCGTCGTGATCTTCTCGCCGAGCACGAAGCCCGCCCATCCGAGGTGGGTTTCGAGAATCTGGCCCACGTTCATACGGGAAGGCACGCCGAGCGGGTTGAGGACAATTTCGACCGGCGTTCCGTCTTCGAGGTACGGCATATCTTCCTCGGGCAGAATGCGCGCGATCACACCCTTGTTGCCGTGGCGGCCGGCCATCTTGTCCCCGACACTCAGCTTGCGCTTCATGGCGATGTAGACCTTGACCAGCTTGATGACGCCGGGCGGCAACTCGTCGCCCTTGGTGAGTTTTTCTTTCTTCTCGTTGACGATTTTCTTGAGCACGTCAATCTGGCGAGACGTCATTTCTTCGATCTCGTCGATCTGCTCGTTCACCCGCGGATCTTTGTCGGCATATTTGATGCGCTTCAGATTGCGAGTGGAGATGCGCTCGATCTCGTCGCGATTGAGGATGTTGCCCTTGACCAGCAGGCGCTTGTTAGTGCGCTCGTCGTGCAAGTCGGCCTGCACCTCTTTGCCGCCGAGGATGTTTTCCAGGCGCTTGAGGCGCTCGTCGGTGAGAATCCGGATTTCGTCCGACAAGTTCTTTTCGAGCTTCGCGATCTGGGTGGCTTCGATGGCCTTCGCGCGCTCGTCCTTTTCCTGGCCTTTGCGCGAGAAGATTTTCACATCGACGATGACGCCCTCAATTCCAGGCGGGCAGTAGAGAGACGCGTCGCGCACGTCGCCGGCTTTTTCGCCGAAGATGGCGCGCAGCAGTTTTTCTTCCGGCGTGAGCTGGGTTTCGCCCTTGGGCGTAACTTTGCCGACGAGGATGTCGCCCTGCTTGATGAGGCGCCGATGCGGATCACGCCCGCTTCGTCCAGATTGCGCAGCATGGATTCGCTGACGTTGGGAATATCGCGCGTAACTTCTTCCGGGCCGAGCTTGGTGTCGCGCGCTTCGATCTCGTACTCCTCGATGTGCAGCGAGGTGTAGTAATCCTCTTTCACCATCTTCTCGGAAACGAGGATCGCGTCTTCGAAGTTGTAACCGCGCCACGGCATGAAGGCGACGAGGACGTTGCGTCCCAGAGCCAGCTCGCCGTGATCGGTGCACGGACCGTCAGCGATGATCTCGCCCTTCAGAACGCGCTGACCTTTCTTCACCACCGGCTTCTGGTTGATGCAAGTGTTCTGGTTGGAACGCTTGAACTTCGTGAGCTGGTAGATGTCGCTGCCCACTTCACGCGATAGCTGCGTGGGATGGTGCTCGCCTTCGACGCGAACAATGATGCGCTCGGAGTCGACCGAATCGATGATGCCGTTGCGGCGAGCGAGAACGACTGCGCCGGAATCGCGAGCGGTGACGCCTTCCATTCCGGTGCCGACGATGGGCGCTTGAGCGCGAAGCAAGGGCACGGATTGGCGTTGCATGTTGGCGCCCATCAGCGCGCGGTTGGCGTCGTCGTGCTCGAGGAACGGAACCAGCGAGGCGGCGACGGAAACGAGTTGCTTGGGGCTGACGTCGACGTAGTCGACTTCATCGCGGCTGACCAGCACGAAGTTGCCAGCCTTGCGGGCGTTGACGAGTTCGGCAACGATTTTGCCCTTGTCGTCGAGTTCGACGTTGGCCTGCGCGATGGTGTGACGATCTTCTTCCCAGGCGGAGAGATAGAACGAGAACGGCTCGATCGTCGCCGGCTTCTTGCGCTTTTCTTTCAGCTCGTTGTTGATCTTCTCGATCTCATGTTTCTCCATGTGATCGCCGACCTTGTGGTCGCTGTCGCCGACGTTGACGACGGTGACGTAGTCGATGACGCGTCCGCCCTTGATCTTGCGATAGGGCGACTCGATGAAGCCGTAGTCGTTGATGCGGGCGTAGCAGCTCAACGACGAGATCAGGCCGATGTTCGGACCTTCCGGCGTTTCAATCGGGCAGATGCGGCCGTAGTGCGTGGGGTGAACGTCGCGGACTTCGAATCCAGCGCGTTCACGAGAGAGACCGCCCGGCCCAAGGGCCGAGAGACGCCGCTTGTGCGTGATCTCGGAGAGCGGGTTGGTCTGATCCATGAATTGCGAGAGCTGCGACGATCCGAAAAATTCGCGGATCGCGGCCATCACCGGCTTGGCGTTGACCAGGTCGTGCGGCATGGCCGTCGACATTTCCTGGTAGACCGACATTTTTTCTTTGATGGCGCGTTCCATGCGGACCAGGCCGATGCGGAACTGGTTCTCCATCAACTCGCCGACCGCGCGGACGCGGCGGTTGCCGAGGTGATCGATGTCGTCGACCGCGCCAATGCTCTTGCGGAGCTTCAGCAGGTACGCGATGGTCGCGTAGAAATCGTCGGGATCAAGCGTGCGCTTGTCGAGCGAGGTGAAATCCTGGTTCTCGTGCAGCTTGATGTTGAACTTCAAGCGGCCCACGCGCGAGAAATCATACTTGCGCGGATCGAAGAACATGCCGTGAAACAGGGCAGTCGCCGTATCGAGCGTCGGCGGATCGCCGGGACGCAGCTTGCGGTAGATTTCGATCAGGGCTTCCTGCGGCGTCTTCACCGCATCGCGCTTCAGGGTCTGGCTGATGACCGTGCCCACATCGTCGCGCTCGGGGAAGAACAGGCTCATTTCGACGACGCCGGAATCGAGAATCTTCGAAACCTTGTCGGCGGTGAGCTCGGAGTTGGCTTCCAGCATGACTTCGCCGGTGGTGGTGTCGACGATGTCGCCGGCCGTCCACGCGCCTTCGAGGTCGGTGATGTCGACTTCGATTTCGGTGATCTTCGCCTTCTGAATGTCTTTCAGAATCTGGGCGTTGATCTTGCGGCCGGAGTGCGCGATTTCGTCGCCCGACTTGTTCTTGATGCTGTGGGCGAGCTTCATGCCCAGCAGGTTGGTGGGCTTCTCGCTGGCCGGATCAAGCGTCCAGAAAAGCTTCTTGTCGCGGATGGCGATGCGGTCGGTGGTATAGAAGGCTTTCAGAATATCTTCGCCGGAACGCAGACCGAGGGCGCGCAGGAAAATCGTGCCCAGGAATTTGCGCTTGCGGTCGATGCGGACGTAGAGCACGTTCTTCTGGTCGTATTCGAATTCGACCCACGATCCGCGGTAAGGAATAATCTTGCCGAGGAAATAGGTGCGGTTGTTCGCGGTTTCGAAGAACACGCCGGGCGAACGGTGAAGCTGGCTGACGATGACGCGCTCGGTTCCGTTGATGATGAACGTCCCGTTCTGCGTCATTAGCGGAACATCGCCAAAGAAAACTTCCTGCTCTTTAATATCGCGGATGGAACGGTTGCCGGTCTCCGCGTCCTTGTCGAAGATGGTGAGACGCATGGTGACTTTGAGCGGCGCGGAGTAAGTCATGCCGCGCTCTTCGCACTCAGCCACGTCATATTTCAGCTGCAGGCCGACCGGGTCGCCGCACTTGTTGCAGAAGTCGGGCGTGTTGGCGTTGTAGGTGCCGCACTTGCCGCACAGAACTTCGCCGGGATGGAACGGATCGGTGATGACGGTGGATCCGCAGTTTTTGCAAGTGGTCCGGAGGTGATGCAGGCCTTTCAGGTGGCCGCACTTGCACTCCCAGTTACCAATGGCGTAATCCACAAACTCAAGTTGTGATACGTTGCGGAAGTCGGTGATCGGAAAAACCGATTGAAAGACTGCCTGCAAGCCGCCGTCTTCGCGCTCGCTGGGAAGTTTGTCCATCTGCAGGAAGCGGTCGTAGGAACGCTTCTGAACCTCGATCAGGTTCGGGATCTGGATGGTGGCCGGAATTTTGGAAAAGTCGAAACGTTTACGGAAGGCATTTTTCATCGTCAGAAACTCCCAATCTCAGGCGCGACCGAAGGCCGCGCTAGAACCGCGGAATGTGGGGCGCGTCATTGCTCGCAAAACCGCGCCGCGGGTGTTTATGTGTTTAAGACCGTGTTTGAAACCGTGGGCAGAACCTGCAACGACCGCGCGTTGTGATACATCGAGCTTAAAAGACAGCGGGGCGCCCGCAGGGACAGTCGTTCCCGCAGACGCCAAGCAAGGCGTTTCGCCATTTCTGATTTGAACTCTTTCGCGCCAGTTCGTCGGCCTGTTTCCGCTCCGCCTGCCCGCGGAGCAGCCTGCCCAAAACTTTTCTCGCGAGGCTCGCTCGCGCTCGAATGAAGCCCTGGGAGGCGACGTAATATAGATGCTACCATCGCCGCCGAAGGTTCACAAGTAGGAACGTGCAAGATAATCGATTTTGCACCGATTCGGGTGCGAAAATCTGGGTACTGAGCTGGGTGTGTGGAGCGGGCCCTCTTGACCGCAGGCCTTCTATCGCCGCCGGCTAGCGAGCAGGAGTGCCCGCTCCACATAAACCCTTTACTTTACTTCGACAACCGCGCCGGCATCAGTGAATTTCTTCTTGATGGTCTCGGCTTCGTCCTTGGAGACGCCCTCTTTTACGTTCTTGGGAGCGCCGTCGACCAGTTCCTTGGCTTCTTTCAAGCCCAGGCTGGTGACTTCGCGAACGGCCTTGATTACATTGATCTTATTGGCGCCGACTTCCTTCAGGACGACGGTGAATTCGGTCTTTTCCTCGGCCGGAGCCGCTGCACCGCCCGCCCCAGCACCGCCGCCCGCCACCATAACCGGGGCCGCTGCCGCCGCCGACACGCCCAGACGCGATTCCAGCTTCTTGACCAGTTCCGCCGCTTCCAGAAGCGACAGGCCTACGATTGATTCTTCCAGTTGTGCGAGATCTGCCATGTTATTTCTCCAGTGTTTAGTCTTTGTCTTTTTTCGAGAGACGCGATTTGCGCGTCTCGCTTTCGTCATCCCCAGGTCACGGTTTCCAGTGCGTCAGGTTCCAGTTCCTGGCGCCAGACAACGCCCGGATCGGACCGCGCAACCCCTGAACTGCGGACAACCAAACTTCTAAGAATTGTGCAATTGAGTAATTTTGTAATTGGGTAATTGACAAACCCGCGAGAGCCGCTGCGAAGGTGTTCAATTACACAATTTCTCAATTCCCCAATTACTCAATCGAAGCCCTAAGCTTCTTTGAACTTCTTCTGTTGCACGCCCTGGTCGACGACTACGGCCAGGTTGCGGCCTACCGCGCCCATCGCGGTGACCAGACGCTGCGCGGGAGCATTCAGAAGGAACAGGAGCTTGGAATACAGCTCTTCCTTCGACGGCATCGTGGCCAGCGCTTCGATCTCTTTGAGGTTGATAACTTTGCCTTCGACCACGCCGATCTTGAAGGTGAATTCCGGAGTGTCTTTGGCGTACTTGGTCAGGGCCTTGGCCATCGCCACCGGATCGCCCGTGGTGTAGGCGATCGAGGTCACGCCCGCCAGATCTTTGAGAGCGCCTTCGACCTTGGTGCCCTTCGCGGCCTTTTCGGCCAGCGTGTTCTTGACGACCTGGTACTTCGCGCCGGCGCCGCGCAGAACCTTGCGCAACTCGTAATCCTGGGCCACAGTCATCTTGGTGTAGGTGGCCACCACGACGTTCGAAACGCTCTTCAGGTCCTTGCTCAGCTTTTCGACTTGCTCTTTCTTCTTGGCTTTCGTAACTGGCATGTTCCAATTCCTCGCAATCCTTTACTCACGTGGAAACGGGCGACTCGCCCGTCCGTTGTCGTATGCTCCAGCGCTTGAGCGCCGCGCTAAGCCTTGGCTGCAGTCTCGATCGGAGTCACGTCGAGAGAAATTCCAGGACCCATCGTCGAACTCAAAAAGCAACCCTTGATGTACTTGCCCTTGGCCACTGACGGCTTGGCCTTGATCACGCTGGTGATCACGACCGTCGCATTCTCGATCAGCTTGTCGGGCGTAAACGAAATTTTTCCCACCGGAACGTGAACCAGCGCGGTTTTGTCGGTGCGGAATTCGACTTTGCCAGCCTTCACTTCCTGCACCGCCTTGGCCACGTCGAAAGTGACCGTGCCGGTTTTTGGATTGGGCATCAGGCCCTTGGGGCCGAGAATTTTGCCCAGGCGTCCGACGGACTTCATCACGTCAGGGGTGGCGATCAGGGCGTCGAAGTCGGTCCAGTTTTCTTTGGTGATCTTTTCTACCATTTCCTCGCCGCCGGCAAAATCAGCTCCGGCCGCTTCGGCTTCTTTGATTTTGTCGCCGGTCGCGATGACCAGAACTTTTTTCGACTTGCCGAGGCCATGCGGCAGAACGACCGTGCCGCGCACCATTTGGTCGGCGTGCTTGGGATCGACTCCCAGGCGCAGCGTGATTTCGACGGTCTCGTCGAACTTGGCGAACTTCACTTTCTGCAGAAGCGGAACCGCATCCTGCAGAATGTAGGGGCGCTTCTCGACTGCGGAGTGCGCCTTGGCGATGTTCTTTCCTTCTTTTTTCATTGCTTTTCCTTTGTCTCCCACCGCGGATCAGCTTCCGATCAGCCGTGGTGCATTTGACGATTTGGTAATTGGGAAATTGAGTAATTGTGTAATTTGAAAATCTCCCGACACGCGGTTTTCAATTACTCAATTTCTCAATTCCACAATTACTCAATTCTTATCCAACTACTTCAATGCCCATCGAACGGGCGGTGCCGCGGATGCTTTTGATTGCGGTTTCGACCGAGGCGGCGTTCAGGTCGGGCATTTTTTGTTTCGCGATGTCCTCGACCTGCTTGGCGGTGACTTTGCCGACTTTGTCTTTGTTGGGCACGCCCGATCCTTTGGCGATGCCGGCGGCGCGCTTCAACAGGATCGAGGCCGGCGGCGTCTTGGTGATGAAGGTGAACGAGCGGTCGCTGTAGACCGAGACGACCACCGGGATGATCAGGCCTTCCATTTCTTTCTGGTTGGTTCTGGCGTTGAACTGCTTGCAGAACTCCATGATGTTGATCTGGGCCTGGCCGAGCGCGGGACCGACCGGGGGCGCCGGAGTCGCCTTGCCGGCGGCGATTTGCAGCTTCACGTAACCTGTAACTTTCTTTGCCATAAGCTCTCTTCCGTCGGCAGGGTGAGTCTAGGATTTTCGGCTCGACCGTCTGCGAACTTTTCGTTTCTCGAAACTGCCTGCGCCCTCAGGGGCTAAAGCCCTATTTCTTTTTAGGGCCTTGACGGTACGGCTAAAGCCGTACCCTTCCACGATCCTTGCGGCTAACGCCGCCTTTCGCAAACCTGCGCGGGCGGGTCGCCCGCGGCCACACAAACCACACCTTTACGCGACCTTTTCCACTTGGTTAAACTCGAGTTCGACCGGGGTGGAGCGGCCGAAAATTGTCACCATGACTTTCAGCGTTTCGCGGTCTTCGTTCACTTCGTCGACGATGCCGGTGAAGCTGGCGAAAGGGCCTTCGGTGATGCGGACCGATTCGTTCTTCTCGAACTTGACCTTGAGCTTCGGCTTCTCGCGGCTGTCGGCAACTTTGTAGACGATGTGCTGGACTTCTTCTTCGGACAGCGGCGTGGGCTGCTGGCCGGTGCCGACGAATCCGGTGACGCGCGGCGTCGATTTCACGACGTGCCAGACATGATCGTCCATGTCCATTTCAACCAGCACGTAGCCGGGATAGAACATGCGCTCGGAGGTGTACTTCTTGCCGCCGCGGACTTCGGTGACCGACTCGGTCGGGATCAGCACTTTGCCGATCTTTTCCTGGAGCCCAAAAGCCGCGACCCGCGACTCGAGCGATTCTTTTACCTTGCGCTCAAAGCCCGAGTAGGAGTGGATGATGTACCACTTCATGTTCGGATTTTTCGGCGCCTCGGCGGTGGCGGTAGCGCCATCCGCGCCGGCGGCCTGGGGTTCGCTTGCTGTAGTGGTTGCCACTTCGTTTTTTTCTTCGTCCGGCATATGGGGTGCTTCTTCTCGGCCAGCGTTTCGTCTTGATTAGTGAACCCGGAAATAGTTGAACATGGCGGTTACGCCATGCTGAATGACGAAATCAATCACGGCAAAATACAGCGCGAAAAGGAAAACCGTGATCACGACCACCGTGGTCGTGGCACGAACTTCCTTCCACGACGGCGCCGTGACTTTGCGCATTTCGGCGCGCACGTCGTTGTAGAACGTCTTGATGCGTTCCGGCCAGGACTTGATCTGGTCGCCAAAACTTCCACCGGCTGCCATAATTGAGTTCGACATTTTCTTCGTCTCGACTGACATCACTGCTCCTGGCTTCGCTTGCTCTCTCCAAAAACTCTGGCAGGGGCGGAGGGATTCGAACCCCCAAGTTCGGTTTTGGAGACCGACAGTTTAACCGTTGAGCTTACGCCCCTGAATTCATTGGTAATTGTGTGATTGAGTAATTGGGTAATTTGAAAACCGCCACACTCGGCGTTGGATTTTCAATTTCCCAATTACAAAATTTCCCAATTACTCAATTATTTCACTTCTTTATGCGGCGTATGCTTGCGGCAACGGCGGCAGAATTTCTTGAACTCCAGCCGCTCGGTCGTCGTCTTCCGATTCTTGGTCGTCGAATAGTTCCGCTCTTTGCAGTCACCGCATTGTAATGTCACAATTTCTCGGGGCATGAAACAGCTCCTAGCTTCTGGCTGTCAGCTCTCAGCTGTCAGCTCTCAGTTAAATCCTTGTCATCCTGAGGCGACGCTCTTTGTCGCCGAAGGACCTATGCAACTCGCTGCTATTACTCCGCTCTCACTGAGAGCTGACGGCTTCCTTACTGCACAATCTCTGCAATCGTTCCCGCGCCGACCGTATGCCCGCCTTCGCGAATGGCGAAGCGCAGGCCTTTTTCCATGGCCACCGGCGTGATCAGTTCAATTACCAGGCTGACGTTGTCGCCCGGCATCACCATCTCGGTGCCCGCTGGCAACTCGGCTACGCCCGTCACGTCCGTGGTGCGCAGATAAAATTGCGGACGATAGCCCTTGAAGAATGGCGTGTGCCGTCCACCTTCTTCTTTGGTCAGAATGTAGACTTCGGCCTTGAACTTGGTGTGCGGAGTAATCGATCCCGTCTTCGCCAACACCATGCCGCGCTCGACGTCTTCCTTCGCAATGCCGCGCAGCAGCAGGCCAGCGTTGTCGCCCGCCATGCCTTCGTCCAATTGCTTCTTGAACATCTCAACGCCGGTCACGACCGTCTTGCGGGTCTCGCGGAAGCCGACGATTTCTACTTCTTCGCCAACCTTCACCTTGCCGCGTTCAATGCGTCCCGTGACCACCGTGCCGCGGCCTTGAATCGAAAAAATATCTTCGATCGGCATCAGGAACGGCTTATCCAGTTCGCGCGCCGGCTGCGGTATATATTTATCCACCGCCGCCATCAACTCGTCGATCTGCGCCTCCGCCTTGGCATCGCCATTCAGCGCGTTCAGCGCCGACACGCGCACCACCGGGACATCGTCGCCGGGGAACTTGTACGACTTCAGCAGCTCGCGCACTTCGAGCTCGACCAGTTCGAGCAGCTCAGGATCGTCGACTGCATCAACCTTGTTCAACGCGACCACCAGATACGGCACACCAACCTGGCGCGCCAGCAGCACGTGCTCGCGCGTCTGCGGCATCGGACCATCCGTCGCCGCGACCACCAGAATGCCGCCATCCATCTGCGCCGCGCCCGTGATCATGTTCTTGATGTAGTCGGCGTGGCCGGGGCAATCGACGTGCGCGTAGTGCCGGTTCGCCGTCTCATACTCGACGTGCGCCGTGGCAATGGTTATGCCGCGCGCCTTTTCTTCCGGAGCGTTATCAATGCTGTCGAAAGACCGGAACGTGTTCTTCGGATTGTGCTTCGACAAAACCTTGGTGATCGCCGCCGTCAACGTGGTCTTGCCATGGTCAATGTGACCAATCGTCCCAACGTTGCAGTGCGGCTTGCTGCGATCAAATTTTTCTTTCGCCATAACTCAGCTCTTAGCTCCTAGCTCTTAGCTTCTAGCTAAACCTTTTTGAGATCCTTCGCAAAGAACGCTCAGGATGATCGCTGCGGGCTCCCGCTTCGCTCACGCCCGCAAACCGCGATCAGTAATACTGATACAGCTTCTTAAACTTGTGGCGCAGCGCCTGATCTACCGTTTCGAGCTTCGACAGATAAAACTCGCGCATCTGCGCTTGATCCGATACCGGCAGCGACTCGTACAACTGCTTCGCTTCGAGCACTGCTTCGCCGACGACGCTCTCCAGCAAACGCTGCGACAGCACTGCGTCGAAATCCCTTACGCGAATTCCCTTGCGGTCCAACTGCTTCAGGAACTGCTCCACCTTCGCGGGCACGAACGCCTGCTCGACTGCCGCTTTGAGCCTGGCAAATTCTTGCTCGTTCTCAACCTTGATCGGAACCCGCTCAAAACTCACTGTCATTCTCGAAGGTGCTCGTTCGTAAAACAATTCTGGAGCGGGAGACGGGAATCGAACCCGCGACCAACAGCTTGGAAGGCTGTGACTCTACCACTGAGTTACTCCCGCTTGAAACCAGCTCTCAGCTATCAGCCCCTTCGCCATTCGGCTCAGGGCAGGCTAAAAACAGCTCTCAGCAAACCTCAGCGGCCAAAGCCGCTTTCGTTGTGACTCCTGACGGCCCGGCTGAAGCCGGGCCCTTCCACAAAGCCGAGCAGCGTGGCCAATGCCACGCCCTCCCGCAAACCCTGCTTCCCGAACCATTCCTATCCGCGACAAACAATCTGGAGCCGATGATCAGGATTGAACTGATGACCTCTCCCTTACCAAGGGAGTGCTCTACCAACTGAGCTACATCGGCTCTAAAACCAGCTGTCGGCTATCAGCCTTCAGCTCTCAGCAAAGCCTCAGCGGCTAAAGCCGCTTGTCATTCTGCTCCCGGCGGCACGGCTGAAGCCGTGCCCTTCCACGACCCCGCGGCCTTCGCACGCCTCGAGACGGGACAAATCACGTCCTCACCCCTTAACCCAACGAACCTACTCCGCGTCCTTGTCGGCGTGCAGCACGTCGTTGCGGCGCAACACTGACTTCACCGCGAAGAGCGCCAGGATTACCAGCGTTCCGGCCCGAATTCTTGGGTCGGTCAGCGTGGCCCAAGACAGTGCTCCCAGCACCACGTAGCAGACCAGCGCGATGGACAGTCTGTTCACAATCTGCGGTTCGAAAAATCAGCCGTTCACAGATCCGCGACTCAAAAAATCAAGCAACTCAGAATCAAATGGTGCACAGGGAAGGATTCGAACCTTCGTACCTCGCTAGGAGGGACAGATTTACAGTCTGTTGGCTTTAACCACTCACCCACCTGTGCAAAAACTTTCGGGCGATGCGGCTGTTGCGCTTCGTCCAGCAGACTGCACCACCAGGGCCGCTCGAAAAGCACACGCGAAACCCGCCGGCCAAACGCAGCACAGCTTTCACTTTCGCAAACCAGATTCGCAAACCAGGGAAACCAAGGATCGCGCCAGACACCGCGAAGATCACAGCACGCCGGGAAAAGAATCCGAATGGAGTGCGTTGGAAAAACCTGTTGCGCCGCTAACCGAGTGCCACGAACAGCCGGTAAAACATCTCTTGGTTCATTTACTGGAGCTGGCGAAGGGATTTGAACCCCCGACCCCCTGATTACAAATCAGGTGCTCTACCGACTGAGCTACGCCAGCAAATTCGAGGAGAAGACGCGCCTTCGCGCAAACTCATCCCTCAGATCCCTGCCAGATGTCCGGGACAATTATTTAAGGTATCACAAGGGGAATTCCGGGCGCAAGGACGTGAGGACAAATCGAAGAGTACAATTCCAGGTGTGAACGAATGGCGCAGCGTTCTCGTCCAAGGAACGATCTTCATCGCGTTGATGGAGTTGGTCGAGATCGGCAGGTGGGCCTTTACCGATGGTTGGGGCGGCGTGCGCAGATTTCACCTCCGTTGGAACCGAATGCTCTTGGCTCACTGCATCAGCCTTCTCTTTGCAGGGGCTTTCTTCGGAATCCTGATGGTGTTCGGATGGCGGTCGTTCCGCGGTGCGCCGCTCGCTGTGCTTGTCGCGCTTTTCGCCCCGATGCTGGTTGCGCTCCCCTTCCGTTCGTCGATCAGGGACTTCTTTAAGGACCCTGACACGGCTGCCCCCCCGAAGGCTCCCGAACTGCCATTCCCTCAGTAAGTGCTATCATTTCATCTCTGATCCGCAATTCATGCGAATAAGGCGAACCTTCCCCATCGCTTTGGTGGTTGTCGTGGTGGCTGCGGCGGTGACTCTGACCGTGGAGCTGCGGAAGGCCGCTCCGCCGGAGCCCGCGCGGCTGCTGCCCGGGGCTGACGCGTTCGTCTATGTCGATTTCAGCTGGGTGCGCAAGGCGAACGCCGGAAAGTCGCTATTCGCAGCTTCACATGGTCCTGATTCGCGAAACCCAGACTCACATAGTCCTGACTCGCACGATTCCGTCTCGCACAATCCCGTTTCGCATGATCCGGAGTACGAGCGCTTTATCCAGGAGACCGGGTTCGACTTCGAGCGCGACCTGAATGCCGTGGCCTTCGCCGTCCATTACCCGCAATACTGGCCGGGAGGCGGAACGGGCGGGCCAGCGCCGGAGGCTCGCTTTTCGGAAGTCTTCACTGGCAGGTTTGACCAGAGCCGGTGTCTGGCTTACCTGAAGCGCACCGCGCAGTCGGTCGAGAACTATAACTCGGTCGACATTTTTACGATTCCGATTTATGGACGATCGTTTCGCATCGCAATTCTGGGAGTAGATACGGTGGCCGCTTCCAATCACGACGACCCGGCGGTGATCCGCGGCATGATCGACCGTTCGCAGCGGCTGGCGTCGCCGTTTGGAGGTCCGGCTCTGCTGCGGCATTATTACAAGCGGGTGCAGTTGGCCAGCCCGATCTGGATTGTGGCCCACGTGGAACCGCAAGCGCCGGGATTCGAAACCTGGGCCAGCATGTTTCCGAAGCCGGCCGATCTGGTGGTCTCCGCCAGCTACAACCCACTGCATCTGCCGCTGCGGGTCGACGTGCTGCACCTGCGGGCGGAGGCTTCGACGGACAGCGCCGAAGATGCGCTGAACATCACGAACAAAGTTTCGGTGTTGCTGACGATGTTTCATAGCGCGGAAGCGTCGGTAGGTTCGCCAACCGCCGACGCCGACGTGAAAACTCTTTTTGACAGCCTGCGGGTACGCCAGGAAGGCAGCCGGGCGGTGCTGGTTGCGACGGTACCGGTTAGCATTTTTCATAAGCTGCTGGAGTCTCCGGACACGGTGCCTGAGCCCGCCGAGCCACCAACTCCGGTCAAGCCGAATAAGCCGAGCAAATAGGGCGCTGCCTGCGGCGTTCCCGGTGGCTTGCAACTAAATCTCATTCCGCGCGTCTTAATTGTGGTGGAGGTGATGAGGTAGCGAGCCCCCCGCAGGCGAGCGGGTGCACGAACCAGCCTGTACAACCAGCAGGTACAATAAGAGCCGATGTCGAGCCTTCCACTTCCGATTGCCGCGTTCTTCGCTGGGCTGATTTCGTTTCTATCGCCGTGCGTGCTTCCGCTGGTGCCGGGGTATGTTTCGCTGATCTCGGGCGCGGGCGTGGAGGAGTTGAAAGCGCCGCAGGGCCAGCTGATGCGGCGGGTGATGGTGAATTCGGTGGGGTTCATCCTCGGCTTCAGCGTGGTGTTCGTGACGCTGGGGGCGATCTCGAGCGAGATTGGGCAACTGGCGGCGCGCTACAAACACACGCTGTCGATCGTGGCGGGCGTGGTGATTATTATTTTCGGACTGCACCTGACGGGCATTTTTAAGATCAAGGCGCTTTACACCGACGCGCGTCTGCATAGCGTGAAGGGCAGCAGTACGCCGATTGGCGCATTCGTGATTGGATTCGCCTTCGCGTTCGGATGGACCCCGTGCCTGGGGCCGATTCTCACCGCGATCCTGACGCTGGCCAGCGAGCAGGATACGCTGGTCAAGGGAGTGCTTCTGCTGGCAGTTTATTCGCTGGGGCTGGCGGTGCCGTTTCTGCTGACCTCGCTGCTGATGGAGCGTTTTCTGAAGTTTTACAGCCGCTTCCGCTCGCACATGCACGCGCTGGAAGTGGCTTCGGGCGCTTTGATGATCGCGCTGGGTGTGTTGCTGGTGATTGGGCGATTTACTCTGATTTCGAGTTGGCTGTCGTTTCTGAATCGGTTTGCTTTGTAGTTGTCGGAGGTCGTTGTGAAGATTGAAGAATTTCAGTTTTGTCCAAAATGCGGGGCTGCGTTGAATCAGGGCGCGGCTACGGCGCCCGAGGGCACTCCTAACACAGTCGGTGGGGTAACGTGCGGCGCTTGCGGCACGACGTTTCAGCCATCGGATTTCGCTGGTGGTGGCTTGGTTCCACAAGGCGCGCAAGGGAATCGCAATCCGCTGGCGCTGGTCGTAGTAGCCGTGGTGGCTGCTGCCATGCTGTACTTCGGAATGCACATGGCGCACCGCCCGGGAACGGCGGCAGCGGGGACATTGCTCACCAAGTCGTCGGATGCTCCGGATTTCACGCTGGAGCAACTGGACGGCAAGAGCCTGCGCCTGTCAGACCTGCGCGGCAAAGCTGTGCTGCTGAATTTCTGGGCCACGTGGTGCGGGCCGTGCAAGATCGAAACGCCGTGGCTCGTCGAACTGCAGAATCAGTACGGGCATGACGGGCTGCAGGTCGTCGGAGTCGAGATGGGGGACGACGGCAAGGACGAGATTACGAAGTTCATGAAAGATATGGGAATGAACTATCCGGTGCTGATCGGCAAGGAAGCGGTGGGCGAGGCCTATGGCGGCGTTCCGGCATTGCCGGAGACTTTCTTCATTGGGCGCGACGGCAAGATAGTGGACAAGATTATCGGGCTGAAGGGTAAGGGCGAAATCGAGGACTCGATCAAAAAGGCGCTCGACACGCCAGCCGGAAACGCGCCAGCGGCCGCCGCTACGGCCAGCACGGCACATGTTCTGAAGTAACGTTGGCGTGGGCCTGTTAAGCGTCTAGGATCTAATCACGAATGGATCAATCTGACGCCGCCGCACTTTTGCTTGCTCCACTTCCCAAACCGCTGCCCAAACATGACAATAGAAACCGGCCGGCGATTGCTCTACTATCGAATTTTGCGAAGATGATTTCCCGGGCGCACAAATCGAGCATGCTCGTCACGCTGCTTTTGGTCGCGGGCACAGCACTCGCCCAAGATTTTCGGGCCCAGGAGGCCCAGGAGCCTGCGGTGACGTACACTCCGATCGTGCCTTCCCACGGCACTTCGGGCAGAGCGCCCTCAGTCACGTTTGCACCTGTGGCGCTGGTGACGGCTATGCGCACGGTGGAGACGATGGTGAATTTGAACTTCCGCGTGTCCTCGGGATTCCACATCAATTCGAATTTGCCGAAGTCGGAGTTTCTGATCCCAACGGCTCTGAAAATGGACCTGCCCACCGACATCGTGCTGGGCAAGATTGAGTATCCGGCGGGCCAGGACCTGGCGTTCCCGTTTTCGCCCAGTGAAATGCTGAGCGTGTACAGCGGAGATTTCACGGTAACCGTGGCGGTGCATCCGCTGCACTCGGTGGTACCGGGAAAATACATTATGCACGGGGTGCTGCGCTACCAGGCCTGCGATAACGCGCAATGCTTTCCGCCGAAAACGCAGCCCGTCAGCTTCGAAGTGAAAGTCGTGAGGGAACCGCCCGGGCACCACGCTAATCCCGCCCAGAGCCCGCACGTGCATAACTAAAAGCCAGCTTTCAGCTCTCAGCCGTCAGCTCTCAGCCCTACTTGTCATGCTGAGCGGAGCTGTGAGGATCGCATGGCGATCCTCGCGGCGGAGTCGAAGCATCCCTATAACTGGCACAGGCCGCACGTTCCACGTTTGATTTCCGATCAGCCCTGGCACCGACTCAAACGGCCGTCTGGCGCTGCTAGGGATGCGTCGACCGCGAACGACCTTCGCTTCGCGACGGTCGTTCTTCGCTCAGCATGACAGATGTGGGCCGAGTCAGTCGGTGCGCGGGGTCGCGCTGGCTAGCGCGAGAACGGCTCCGGCGAAGAGCATCGTGTCGAAGACGTAGTTGATTCCCTCAACTCTGACATCGGTGCTGGGGTTGGCCAGCGCCGCGATCAGAATCGGACCATAGATAAACACGACCAGCAGCACAAGCCAGGTACCGAGATACGTTGCCGCCATGCGCGTCTTCTTGTTGAGCAGCATGCATACGCCGGCAACCACGAGAATTGCGCCGGTCAGCCAGCCAATGAGCGCGTGGGCCGGAATCCATGAGGGCATGGGTTTTTCGAGCGGGACACCGGGAACGTTTGCGGTGTGCAGAGAATTCTGAACGCCGAAAAATATAGCGGCGAGCGCGACCAGCACGCGGCCTATGCTGATGAGCTTGCTTCCACCTTGCCCGCGGCCTTGCTTGCGACTTTGTTCGCGCAGGGCGTTTCCCGCGAGAATCCAGGCTCCGCCCCCGAATGAGCTTTCGCGGAAGACGAGAGTCCATGTAAACCTGTCTCTGGGGCTGGCGATAACTCCCGGGATCATCAGCATCACCACGATAAGAAACATGGCGATTCCGAACAACAGGCCGGACCAGCGCACCTGAATTTTTGTGGCAATGCTCAACGACGCGGCCAGCAGGGCGAAGCCGAAGAAATATGCCCAGAACAATCGCCACGGCATGTATGCGGGCACCATGGTCATGAGGCCGTGGGCGGCCGAGAGATGCAGGGCGCCGAAGACTGCCAAGGGTGCGGCGAACCACAAATTGTCCAGGGCCACGACTTTGTCGAGGCCGCGGGCCTGCGCGAGATCGGTTCTTGCAGCCCATAGCGCAACCAGAAAAAGCAGGATTCCGGCGGCGCACATCGAGTTCACGGTGCGCGAGAGCTCGAAAAATGCGAGGAGAATGGTGATGTGCATGGGGAGATCGCGGCGTACCACCGCGGCGAAGATTGTACTACTTGAAGAGTAGACAAGAATATTTGTTTGCGAGGCGCGACTGCGTTCTGAACATAACAGTCGGTTCTATGCGCCGACCATCCCCTAGCGTCGTAGCGAACATAATTCCAGAATTAGACCTCGCATCCAAATATTGCGAAACGGCTGGCGGCGGGGACGCGTCTGAAATGTAAAGTGTTCGTGGGCCCGTGGTGTAACTGGCAGCATATCAGCCTGTCAAGCGAGAAGGTGCGGGTTCGAGTCCCGTCGGATCCACAGCATTCCCTGGTTTGGTAGGGAATCTGACGAGGAGTCTCCGACAGGCGGACTCCTCAAGTAACCTTGACTTCCGATTCGTGGCCATTTGATAATCGTGTCGAGCTTGACAGGCTGAAGTGCGACCCCGAGTGGAATATGCGCTCGGGGTTTCGCTTTCTACGAGGACTGCCCAGCGGGCCGGGCAGTTACACTGCCCGCGCACCAGTCAGCAAGGCATAGTTTGTTTTTGTCGCAAAATGTCAGAATACTCTGCAGTACATCTGGCTCTTTAGGCAGTCGGGCAAGCCCAAGATCCACAATAATCCCGTTCGAGTGACGGCCATATAGAAACGTGGACGGGCTCAGACGGCACGCGAGCCCGCCCTTAACGATCTGTTCGCGCTGCGGCGTCCCAATTGTGCCAATCATAAGTCGCTGGATCGGATCATGTGGAATGGAATCGATCAGACCATATGAAAAGCGGCTGGGATACAAACCGTCGGGTCGCTCCTTCCGAATGTACACGCTCTTGAACCCAACACCCGTCCAATTGGCGCGCTTGAAGCGCTCGATTTCGGCCATCTCGCGGTCCACCTGAGGCAGTGCCGACGCTGCGATGAACTCAATCTGCCTCCAGTCGTCTTCGTGGAGGTGAACTGCATCCTTGGTGTCGCTGTTGGCATTCGGAATGGTCTCTGGAGCGATATCGCTGATAGTGGGAACCACGAAGAGGATCGAGCGAATGCCTTCTGGAAACGGCATCAGCTCTTCCCGCCCTGTTTCTTCTCTAACTTTCCCCACGTGTCTTTCAACGCCACCGTGCGGTTGAAGACGGGCTTGCCGGGCTTGGAGTCGGGGTCGACGCTGAAATATCCCAGACGCTCGAATTGGTAACGTGTTCCGGCAGCGGCATTGGCCAGCGAGGGCTCGACTTTCGCCTCGGCGATAATTTCCAACGAGTTAGGGTTGAGGTTGTCGAGAACGTCCTGGCCTTCTTCGACGTCGCTAGGATTTTCCTTCAGGAACAGATTTTCGTAGATGCGCACTTCGCCGTCGACCGCATGCGCGGCTGAGACCCAGTGGATGGTCGCCTTCACCTTGCGGCCGTCGGGGGTATTGCCTCCGCGCGTGGCGGGGTCGTAGGTGCAATGCACCTCGACGACTTCGCCATTGTCGTTTTTCACTACGCTGGTCGCGGTGATGAGGTAGCCATAGCGCAGGCGAACTTCGCGTCCGGGCGTGAGGCGGAAATACTTCGGTGGTGGAACTTCGCGGAAGTCGTCGTGCTCGATGTAGAGCACGCGCGAGAACGGGACTTTGCGGCTTCCCGCGGACGCGTCTTCGGGATTGTTCACCGCGTCCATTTCTTCGATCTGATTTTCGGGATAGTTGTCGATCACAACTTTCAGCGGGCGCAGGACCGCCATCACCCGAAGCGCGCGCTTGTTCAGGTCTTCACGCACGAAATGTTCGAGCATTGCGAGCTCGATCGAGCCCGTGGTCTTCGAGACGCCGATCGATGCGGTGAAATTGCGGATCGCCTCAGGCGTGTAACCGCGGCGGCGGATGCCGCTCAGCGTGGGCATGCGGGGATCGTCCCAGCCGCGCACGCGGCCTTCCTGCACCAACTGCAGCAGCTTGCGCTTGCTCAGCAGCGTGTGGGTGAGGTTGAGGCGGTCGAATTCAATTTGCCGCGAAGGGAAGATGCCCAGCTGCTCGATAAACCAGTTGTAGAGCGGGCGATGATCTTCAAACTCCAGCGTGCACATGGAGTGCGTAACTTTTTCGAGCGAATCAGACTGGCCGTGCGCGTAGTCGTACATCGGATAAATGCACCACTTGTTGCCGGTGCGGTGATGCTCGGCGTGCAGGATGCGGTACATGACCGGATCGCGCAGGTTGAGATTCGGCGAACTCATGTCGATCTTGGCGCGGAGCACGCGCGACCCGTCGGGAAATTCTTTGGCCTTCATGCGCTGAAACAGATCGAGATTTTCTTCGACTGAACGGTTGCGGTGCGGGCTGTCTTTGCCGGGCTCGGTGAGCGTGCCGCGGTATTTGCGAATCTCTTCGGCCGAGAGATCATCAACGTAGGCCTTGCCGTCGCGAATCAGTTTCAGCGCCCACTCGTAGAGCTGATCGAAATAATCCGAGGCGTAGAAAAGGCCGTCCCAGCGGTAGCCGAGCCACAGCACATCGGCCTTGATCGATTCGACATACTCCGTGTCTTCCTTCTCGGGATTCGTGTCGTCGAAACGCAGATTCGTGTGTCCGCCGAATTCGTCGGCGAGGCCGAAGTCGAGGCAGATGGCTTTGGCGTGGCCGATGTGGAGATATCCGTTGGGCTCGGGAGGAAAACGGGTCTGCACACGGCCCTTGTATTTGTTGGTCTTCAGGTCGTCGAGAATAATGTCGCGAATAAAGTTGGAGGGGCGAGGCTCGGGGGCGGAGGGTTCGTCCACTTTGGCCTCGGCAGGTGACGGATTCATAGCTCTTGATCTTACCGCAAGAAAACCTAGGAGTCTCATCGAGGGCGGACGCCTCGTCAGCCCTGGCAGCGGCACGGCTCTGGATGGGATACGTTTGTGGGGCTGCTCCCCGGACGAGGGCGTCCGGGGCTCCACAGTTTTTTTCGTTGTCAACGAATTTTAATGAAGATTTCAACGTCCCGTAACATTTCGACCGCCGGACTTTCTTAGGATTCCGGTTGAGGTCAACCATGAAGAAAACAATTGTTCTGCTCTCCCTCGCAGCTGCATGTTTGATGGGCACCGCAATCGCCCAAAACAACAACAACTTTTTGAAAGGCAACATCAAACGCGTTCTGCTGATCAGCGTCGACGGGATGCACGCTGTGGATTTCGAGAACTGCGCCCGAGGCATCAGCACCATTAACAACGGTGAACCCTTTTGCCCGGCGCTGGCTGCCCTGGGCAAGACTGGCGTGAATTATGTGGCCGCCAGCACGTCAAAAACTTCGGATTCGTTTCCCGGCCTGACCGCGATCATTACCGGCGGAAGCCCGGCCTATACGGGTGTCTACTATGACGTGGCTTATTCGCGGAATTATGACGCGCCGGCGAAAACCACGGGCAACGGCCTTGGAGCCGGCCCCTGCACTCCCTTCGCGGCGCCGACCGGCACCACGACGGAATACGAAGAAGGCATCGACATTAACCAGGCCAGGTTGAATGGCGGCGCTCCGGGCGCTTCGCTGACCGACGGCGGCATCGCGTCGATCGACCCGAAGAGATTGATCCGCGATCCCAATAATGGGTGCAACCCGGTTTGGCCGTGGGATTTCGTTCGCGCCAACAGCATCTTCAGCGTGATTCACGGCGCTGGCGGATACACCGCGTGGTCCGACAAACACCCTGCGTATTCCTCGGTGGCGTCTGGCATGGGTCCGGTGGCGCTCGACGACTTCTACGCGCCGGAAATCAACTCCAACGTGATCGCCCTGCCCAAGGTGGTAACGCCCCTCGGGGCAGCCTGCGACCCCATTCGCGATCCGGGCTCGGACCTGACGGCCTGGACCAATAGCTTCCAGAACATTCAGTGCTACGACACCTTGAAGGTGAATGCGGTGCTCAACTGGATCGATGGGAAGAGCCACCTGGGCACCAAGCAGACCCAGGTACCCACCATCTTCGGCATGAACTTCCAGGCGCTGAGCGTGGGCCAGAAGCTGATCGAGAAGAGCATTAGTACGAACGGCGGATACCTGGATGCAGCGGGCACGCCGGGTCCGGCGCTGCTGACCGAATTCCAGTTTGTCGACGCTTCGATAGCGGAATTCGTCAGCGAACTGAAGGCACAGGGTCTGTACGATTCGACTCTGATCATCATCACTGCCAAGCACGGGCAGTCGCCCATCGACCCCAGCCGCTACGTCTCTCAGGAGATCAGCGGCACGTCGCCGGTCACGCTGCTGTCGAATGCGGGCTATATTCCGTGGTCGGAATCCACCAACAACCCCACCGGCATTGGCCCGACCGAAGATGACGTCTCGCTGGTGTGGCTGTCGAACTCCGCCGACACTTTGCCGGCGGTCCAGATGCTAGAAGCGAATGCCTCTGCCGCTGGAATTGAACTGGGGCAGATCTATTACGGCCCCTCACTTACGCTGAACTATAACAATCCGCTTTTTGACCCGCGCACGCCCGACATCATCGTGACCCCGAACGTGGGCGTTACGTACTCGGGCAGCACGGCGAAACTAGCGGAGCACGGCGGGTTCGCGCATGATGACACGAACGTGATTCTGCTGCTGTCAAATCCGTCGTACAAAGCCAAGACCATCCGCGCCTCCGTTGGCACCGTCCAGGTTGCGCCGACCATCCTCCAGTCGTTGGGTTTGAATCCTTCGTCCCTTAGCGCTGTTGTGGCTGAGGGAACGAGCGTGCTCCCGAAATAACTTTCGGTCTCGCATAGGCCTTTCGATTAGCGGACGCTCCTTCGGGGCGTCCGCTTTTTGTTGCTCAGCCTTGCGTGCGAAACGACTATTCCGCCAAGGCCGTAAGGTTCAGCACGGAAGAAGAGGCTCCGCCGTTTTCTGAGCTGCCCATGGCCAGCGAGAAGCGGACGGTGGAAGTGCACCCGGTGAAGTCGATCGACACTTTTCCATCGATGACCTTTTTCGGAGCAACGCTTCCGACGGTGAGTGGAAGTGTCGAGACCACCACTGGACTGCAAGGCGCTCCGGCGGTCTGGGTCAGGGCAAAGGAGTTGATCTGAATGTTGTTGGCCTGGCCGGGTCCGGCATTGGTGAAGCTGAAATTCCAGACCCGATCGTTGGATGTGCCAGACTTGCTCGCAAGCGCCGCCGTCACCGTAGTCGGCAACGGCGTAAAGTTCGCAGTTACCTCCTCGGGCTCGATCATGGTGGTCGTCGTGGCAGCGCTGACGGGGTTGGCGACGTTTCCGGTCCAGCTGGTGAAGGCGTACCCAGTAGCTGGGGTCGCGACCAACTTCACGACGGTGCCGGAATTGAAGTAGCGGCCGGAGCCGGGCGTGATCTTTCCACTTGCCGCCGGAAAAACCGAGGTGTTCAGTGAATACTGAGTGTTGAAGGTTGCGGTGTAAGTGGCTCCCTTGGCGGGCACCGTGATGTTATGGCTGATCGCGCCCCCACCGGACCAGTTCTTGAAGACATAGCGGACGCCGACTTGCCCCGCCTGGGGCGAGGTTGTGCCGATGGCCAGCGTGCTACCGATTTTGTACTCGCCGTTGAACGGGGCTGTTTCGGACGACCCGGCCGCCGAAACCTGCAGGCCCGTAGGCGCGGTCAGCAAGGTGATCGTCGCATCGCCGCATCCCGCGAGGGTGAAGTCTTCGATCTGCGTTGTCCAATTATTGGTTCCGTCCATCGGCTGGTATTGCTGGGTGTAGTAGTAGGTGCAGTCGTCGACCGGGTCCACGGTCAGGCTGGCGCGAGAATCCCAGATCGGCGTGGTCTGCGAGGCATTGCCGGGATTGAGCAGGGTCTCGTTCCCCAGCGTACCGGCTGGATCGCCGGGCGCTCGGCTGGCCGCGTACTGACCGGGGAAGGTTTGCGAACTCGACAGGTTGTAGCCGAGTGCGATGTTGCCGGCCTGGTCAGTGGCGATGCTGGGATTGAAGCGGTAGTTCGACTGGTCGGGCTGGAATTGTCCCTGCTGATACATGGAGAGGTCGCCGCGGGAGGCAACGCGAATTTCGTAGAACTGAATGCCCGTAACTAGATTGATGTTTTCAGCAGCCACCAACGACTGGTGATCGCCATAATTGCGGTACGGCATGCGGCCGGT
Organism: uncultured Acidobacteriota bacterium; assembly: GCA_963755795.1. Taxonomy (GTDB): domain Bacteria; phylum Acidobacteriota; class Terriglobia; order Terriglobales; family Acidobacteriaceae; genus Sulfotelmatobacter. Next base: position 51,617 of record CAVWLI010000032.1, read on the forward strand.
GACGAAGCTGCCATAGGGTTGAAGCAGCGCTCCGCTCGGTTGCTGAATGCACGCCCTGGGACAATCGAGCGTGAAGAGATTTTGCGCGAGCCGAACCGGCAGACTCAGGGTCGTGTTCTGAGCATCGGTCCAATCGACATGAAACTTCCATAAATCTAAAGCAAAGAAGTTCAGGTCGTCGGCAGCGAAATAAGCTGGGGCGCCAGCGGGCGGCGGGGTCGAACTGTCCAAATCGGAAACGATGGCGCCAATGTTCCCCGTGCCGAGTTGAATGCACTGGATATTCGCCGACAGCCCTTGAATTATGTTGCTGCGCTGCAAGGCGCAGAATTTCGGGCCTTCGAACGTGGTTCCCGCATACATGTCGAAGGACATGTAGTACCCGTCGGGCCACACTCCCAACTCGGCGTCTCGATTGATCCAGGCAGTGTTGCCATACCCGATCTGGAAGGAGTAACGGTTCCAGGTGCCGGTTGCGTCGTCAGTGGTGGAGACGGCCACGCACTGTAGATACGGCGCCCCGCTGGACATGGCGTATTGGCTGACCACCCAGCGGTTCGCCAGCTTGTCGAAATTGACTGTAGGCTGACCGTCATTGTCGGTCGCGCAGGCACCGCCAAAGCCGCTCCAGAGTGTGTTGCCCGGCATCGGTCCCACCAGAGTTTGGCCCGTTGCCTTGGAGAAAATGGCATAGGCGTCGTCGACCCACTGGAAATATTGGGTGGTGCCGACGGCGCCGGTCGCGTCGGATGGAGTGGTCGGCGGAGTGAATGATCCGTTCGGGCCGTTGAAATATTCGCCCACTCCCAGAAGGTTGAAGAATCCCAGAGTGGTCGCGACACCGGTGCCGCCGTTAGCTTCTTGCGGGCTGACAGAATCCTGGCCGGCGGAGGCTGACTGCGATGAGATGGGTTGACGAAGCATGGGCTGAGGCGATCGGCTGCCCCTCGTAACGGGAAATGATCGCAGCTCCTCGTGCCGCGGTGTGATTGCGGGCAGCAGTTCGCGTAGGGGCTGGGAGAGGTCGTGATGCAGGCTGGTGCCGATCGTGACCTGGCCGTATCCCGGCCCCTGGCCGCTGCCTCTGGTTTGGGCTACCAAGGAAGACGAGAAGGTGAGAGCGAGGAGCATTAATGCGAATGTGTAGACGGAGCGGCGGTTGGTCATGGAAATTGCCTCCACCGTCTAAAGCGACGATGGAGGCGGTTTTCCCTCATGTGGGCTTGAGAATCTTTATGTGTGTTGTGAGAGTCGGGGATTTGGGGCTCACACGCCCGCCGACACGACCTGCCCTGGTGCGGCGCTGAGGGATTCTCGTTGAGCCAGCCGCCGACGGTAATGAACATGGCGCCAGCGCGTCATCTCAACCAGCGGCTTCCAGACGGGGTTTACGAGATCGTGCTTGATCAGCAGGTGCCAGAAGCGGTTGGAGCGTTTGTAGAGGTACGACATCGCCAGATAGAGCGGGATGGCTTGCAGCTGATGCGGACGACGGCGCCAGATCGATGCGTGCGAGAACAGGTGCCGGTAGATCCAGGCATAACCCTGCTCGAGTTCTTCGGGAGTCATGTGCTTCGGCTGGAAGACGGCGTGGCCGGTGTCGTAGAGCGTCCAGTCGCGGTGCAGGATGCGGCCTTGCGCCTCCATCTGGCGGAACAGCGGCGTGGCGGGGTAGGGCGTGAGGATGTGAAATGTGGAGCATTCGAGGCGGTTTTCTTCGATCCAGTCGGCGGTGCGGGCGAAGACGTCTTTGCGGTCGTGATCGAAGCCGAGGACGAACGATCCGTTCACCTGGATGCCGTAGTCGTGCAGAATGCGCACGCGGCGGGCATAGTCGGACGTCTTCGGCGTCTTTTTGTGAGAGTCAGAGAGATTGTCGTCGGATAGCGATTCGAAGCCGATGAATACGCCGGTGCATCCAGCCAGGGCCATGTTGCGGATCAAGCTGGGATCGTCGGTCACGTCGATGGTGACGGCGGCGCTCCAGATCTTATTCAGTGGGCGAAGAGCAGCGCAGAGTGAGTGCAAATAATCGGGACGCGAGCCGAGATTGTTGTCGATGAAGACAGCATAGGGCTGGTCGTTTTCCAGAAACTCGGAAGCGATTTGTTCGGGGCGCTTCATGCGGTAGGGCATGCGCAGGCCGTCAGTGGCGAGATAGCAGAAGCCGCAGCGGTTGTGGCATCCGCGGGTAGCGATGAGACTCGTCGTGGTCAGAAAACTGCGGCGCGGGAGAATCGAGCGGCGCGGCGGAGGGTCGTCGCAGTAGTCATTTTCGTAGGTCGCGACGTAACGCGGTTGGAGCGTGCCGGCTTCCACGTCGTCGAGAATTCTCGGCCAGAGCTGGACGCCGTCGCCGAGCGCGAGGGCGTCGGCGTGGGGCGCGCATTCGTCAGGACAGGAGAGAACATGCAGGCCGCCGAAGATCACTTTCGATCCGCGAGCGCGGTACCAGTCCGCCAGTTCGAATGCTCGGCGGGCGAAGGTGAGATGGACCGTGATGCCGACCACATGCGGCAGCGGCTGGAAGGGCGGGCGGCCGTCGAGCAGGTTTTCGTCCCAATATTCGACACGCCAACGCGCGGGGGTGGTGGCGGCGAAGCTGGTCAGGGCCAGCGTGGGGGTGAGCACGTGCTTGCCGAAGCTGGCATTCGCATCCTTGGGATAGAACGGGTTGATCAGCAGAGCGTAGCGGCGCTCGAGGAATCCGTGGGGCGCGGCGGGATCGAGCGCGGGCGCATGGAGCATTTCCTGTGGAATCCAGCGCTTGGGAATCGGGCGAAGGAACGGTTCGTGGGGCGCGATCATGAACGTACTTTATATTACAAAGTACTTCATGTCAATCCCTCTCAAAGTGCCGGAGCTCCCCGCAGTCACAATTGTTAGAGCTGACAGCCTGGACGCGGCGTCCGAGGCTCCGCCTGACATCTAAAGGTGCGGCGGTTTCTATCCGCCCTCAGCCGGCTTTCTGAATGGCCTGCTCGACCCGCGCCAGGGTTGTTTCGCGGCCCAGCACTTCCAGGGTTTCAAACAACGGTGGGGCGTTTTTGCGGCCGCAGACGGCAACGCGAATCGGCTGGAACATTTGTCCGGCTTTCACTCCGAGCTCCTGGGCGGCGCCGCGGAGAGCCTGATCCAGCGGGTCGTGCTTGAATTCGACATTGGCCAGGACTTCTTTTGCGCGCGTCAGAACTTTTAAGGCCATGGCGGCGTCTCCCTTTTGCGGGATCAGTTCGGCGGGGTCGTAGGGCGGAAGTTGATCGACGAAGAGAAAGTCGGCCGCGGTGAGCACGTCGCGCAGCAGTTTGATGCGCTCGCGGATCAGTGGCGTGATGCGGAGCATTTTTTCGGGCGTGACGTTGAATCCAGCCTCGCGCACGACTGGCAGCAAGCGCTGGCTCAGCTCGTCGATGGCGAGGCCGCGGATGTGTTCGGCGTTAAGCCAGAGTGCCTTGGGGTCGAACGTATCTTCGGGCACAGAGTTGGCGGGCAGGAGTGCCCGCCCCACATTATCCTCTTTGAAATTCACGACTGCGTTGGCGCGGTTGATGCCTCCGAGCGAGAACGCCTCCGTCAGCTCCGAAAGGCTCATCTGCTCGCGATCATTTTTCGGCGACCAGCCCAGCAGACACAGAAAGTTGATGAACGCTTCGGGCAGAAATCCGGCGTCGCGATAAGTCGTGACGCTGACGACCGGGCCGTGACGGCGCTTGGAAAGCTTGGTTCCGTCGGGCGCGACCAGGAGCGGAAGATGCGCGAACTGCGGCGGCTGGAAACCAGCGGCTTCGAAAATCAATACATGTTTGTAGGTATTCGAGAGATGGTCCTGGCCGCGGATGATATGGCTGATGCGCAGGTCGGCGTCGTCGGCGCACGAGGCCAGGTGATAGGTTGGCATGCCGTCGGAGCGGAGCAGCGCGAAATCTTCGATGTCGGCACCAGACTTCAGCTGCTCGCCGTATACGGCGTCTGTAAAGCGCACAACTTGTCCGGGGTCGCGGGGCACGCGGAAGCGCAGCGCAAACGGCTCGCCGGCGGCGGCGCGGCGGTCGCTATCTTCGCGCGAGAGTTCGCGCATGCCGGGATTGAACAACCATGTCCCTTGCGCGCCCGAGCGTTCGCTGTCTCCGGTGTGCGCGGGAGTGAAGTCGCGATAGGCGAGGTCTTTTTGAAAGATGGCCTCCGCCATTTGCCGGTGCAGGTCCCCGCGCTCGGACTGTTTGTACTCTTCGTCCCAACTCAGGCCCAACCACTTCAAGCCGTCGAAGATTGAGTTGACGGAGGCGTCGGTATTGCGTTCCACGTCGGTATCGTCGAGCCGCAAGATCATAGTGCCGGCGTTGTGGCGGGCGTAGAGCCAGTTGAAAATGAACGTGCGGGCGCTGCCTACGTGAAGAAATCCGGTGGGCGAAGGGGCGAAACGCACTCTCGGCGTGGCAGACGAAAATGGTTGGATGGATTCGTGCATTGAGGATGATCGAGCGTTGCCAGTCTGACTTGCCTGTCTGACTCTCGATGGTACGGGCAAGCTAAAAACATCGTCAAGCCGCGCGCCATAACGATTTTTCGCGCAGCCTGATGCAGGAGAAAATCGAAGACGGACCCTGTACTTAAATCTTATTGTCTTCGGGGGGCGGTTGTGAAAACATTGAATCACGCTTTCCCCACCCAAAGCTGAGCCAGCAGGTTTGGCCAGAGGTGTCCTCAGCGGCCAATGAATTTATGAACAGCGTGTTCATCACAACGGTTTTGATTCCCGGCTTTGTCTCGGTACTGCTGTTTCTCGTTTTTTATTATCTCCACCAGCAAAGCCGGCAGCCGTACTTCCGCGCGTGGCAATGGGCCTGGGCCGCTTACTCGCTGCACTACTTTCTCGATGCGGTTCCGTCGTCGGCAATCGCGTTTTTTGTCAGCGAGCTTTTCCTGGTCGCGATGGCGCTGTGCATCTTTGTTTCGACACGGCTTATGCGCGGCTCCTATCGCTTCCGCTGGTACGACGCCGCGGTGGGAACGGCGGGCGTCACGCTCGCACTTCTCACCTTGCGCGGACACCTCGTCAACGGAGTGTTCCGTCCGGACGCACAACCGACGATTCGGTTGGGCCTGGGCCTGGCCTTAATCCTGCTGTATTGCTCGGCGGTCTTTTATGTGAACAGCCAGAGGCGCGGATCGCTGGCGTTCCAGGTGCTCGCCGTCTCGCTGGCGCTGTGGGCAGCGCTGCTGGCCGTGGGGCAATTGCAGGGTCCGCTGGGCGAGCCGTTCGGCAGCGCCAGCCGTTTGTTTGGGCCGGTGCCGCAGATGCTGCTCGGCATCGCCATGGTGATGGTGTTGTTTGAAAACCAGCGCAATGCGGTCCAGGAGAATACGCTGGCCCTGTCGACTTTGGGCGTGGACCCGCGCCGCCTGCTTTTCGCCGACGAACTGGTGCCGAACATGCAGGCTGCGCTGGAGCGCCTACGCAGCGCTTTGCCGATGGATCGCGCCGCCATTGTCATCACCGAACGCTGGCGGGGGTTGTTACCCTCGGTGCAGCAAGGTTTCTCGCCGGAGTTTCTTGCCGCGTTGGAAAAGACCGGCGCGGGCGACTACATCTGCGAACTCGCGTACCGGCAAAACGGAATTTACACCATCCACGACCTCGCCGAGATGACCGAGCCTCTGCCGATCGCGTCCCTGGGAACTTTCGCCGAGTTCAAAAAGATTCTCACTGAGGCTAACGTTCGCAACCTGACCGCGGTGAACCTGCAAACCCGCGAACATAATTTCGGAGTGATTCTGCTGCCCCACGCCGAACGCCGCGCGTTTGGTTCGTCGGGCCCGCGGCTGATGGTGGGTCTGGCTTTGCAGCTGGGACTCACACTTGAAAATTATGTGGTCAGTCACGATGCGCACCGCCGAACCAAAGAGTACGAACTGCTGACCGACATTGGCAAGGCGATCAGCTCGCGCCTTGATCAGGACGAAATTCTCCGCACCATCCAGGTCGAACTGGGGCAGATCTTCGATACCAGCCATTTCTACATCGCCTTTCAGGAGTCAGAACAGATTCGCTTCGAGCTCGAAGTCCGGGACAATCGCGTGCTGCCCAAACGCAGCCGGGAGCTGCGAAACGCGTTTACCGAATTTGTGATCCGCAACGGCGAACCGCTGCTGATCCGCTCCGATCTGGAAAACACCCGGAAGAGTCTGGGCATCACGCATGTTCCGCAACGGCCGGCGAAGTGCCTGATTGCCGCGCCGATTTTTCTGGGCAGCCGGTCGGCGGGCAACAAGGCATCCGGAATTATGGTCGCAATGAATCCGGACAAGGAATTTGTTTTTGAACAACGCGACCTCGACGTGCTGATGACGGCTGCAGGACAGGTATCGGTGGCAGTGGAAAATGCCCGCCTGTTTGGCGATGAGCTGCGGCGCTCGCGGCAACTGGCCTTCCTCAACAATGTTTCCCGCACCGCCATCTCCAGTGACGATCCGGTACACATGCTGGGCGAGATCGCCAGCGAGATTCAGAAGAACTTCAGTTTCGATCACATTGGCGTCGGCCTGCTCGACTACGGGACCAAAGAGATCGAAATCAAGGCTGAAGCGGGCGTGACCGCGCACGCCATGGGGAAGCGCATTCCGCTCGGAAGCGGCATTCTGGGCCGCGTGGCGCGCACCGGGGAACGCGCCCTGGTGCAGAACGCGCTGCCCGGCAATCTTACGGGAATTCTGCCGGATTCGCGTGCCGTGCTGTGCATTCCGATCACTTACGGCGAGTCGCTGCTGGGCGTGCTCAACATCGAAAACCGCTCGGAAAATGCGTTCGCGCCGCAGGACGTTCTGATTCTCAATACGCTGGCCGATTTACTGGCCACGGCGCTGCATAATGCGTTCGTTTTCCAGAAGCTGCAGCAGCAGTCCATTACCGACGGCCTGACCGGGATCAAGACTCGCCGCTTTTTCTGGGAAGCATTGTCGGCGGAGTGGAAGCGCGCGTCGCGATCGGGACGGCCGTTCTCGGTGGTGCTGATCGATCTCGACAAGTTCAAGCAAGTCAACGACACCATGGGCCACTTCGAGGGCGATCTGGTGCTGGCCCGCGTGGGGCGGCTACTCGAACAAAAGTCGCGGCAATCGAACGTGGTCGCGCGTTATGGCGGCGATGAGTTTATCGTGCTGATGCCCGATACCGGCGCCGAGCAGGCGCAGGTACTGGCCGAGCGCCTGCGCCAGTGGCTGGCCGCCGATCCAATGCTGAGTGAGCACCATGTGAGCGGCAGCTTCGGGGTTGCGAGTTTTCCGATGCACGGCTTCTCCATAGAGGACATCATTCGTGTGGCCGACGCGGGCATGTATGTTTCCAAGCGCTCGGGCGGGAATTCTGTATCGACCGCGCAGGAGTTTGTAGAAGGCCAGGACTTCGCGCGGCAGCGTCAGCAGATTTCGGCATACATCGAGGGCTTTCTGCAGCGCGAACGCGCCGGGCCTGAGCAACTGGAGGAATTGACTTCCACGCTGCACAAGCTTTGCGGCGGCGAGGAGGACTGCAACGTGCCGCTGCTGAAGGAAGCGATCGAGTCGCTGAGCCGGGCCGCCGAGTCGCGCGAGCTGCAGACTGCGGGCCACGGCGACCTGGTGGCGCGTTATACGGAGGTGATCGCCCGCGGGCTAGGCTTGTCGCCAGAGGAAACGGCCGACCTGGTTTACGCTGGCCGCGTGCACGACGTCGGCAAGATTTTTGTTTCGGAGCACGTCCTCAACAAGCCGGGCCCGCTCGGTGAAGACGAATTCCAACAGGTGAAGATGCACGCCCACGTGGGCGCGGAGATTGTCGGCGTCATTCCGCACGGCCAGACGATGCGCGATGCGATCGAACATCACCACCAGCGCTTCGACGGCTCGGGCTATCCCGACGGCTTGCGCGGCGAAGAGATTCCGCTGTGGGCGCGCATCATCGCCCTGACCGACGCCTATGCCAACATGGTGACTGAACAGTCCTTCGCTTCCGCGCGGACGCCGGAACAAGCCCTCGACGAACTCTCGAAAATGAGCGGCACGCGCTTCGACGGCATGCTGGTGCGGCTGCTGCTGCGCGGGCTGCGGTCGGAGCGGACGCCCTCGGGCTCGGGGAACTGACCCTCCACCACTTGCAACGGCGGTCCGGAAACCGGACACTAGTCGTCTATGTCCATCCCTCTTTCTCTCTCCGGTAAAGTTGCTCTTGTCTCTGGCGGGTCGCGCGGGATTGGCGCGGCTACGGTGCGGATGTTCTCGGCGGCGGGCGCCAAGGTTGCATTCAGTTATCGCAGCGCGCGGTCTGAGGCGGAAGCGCTGGCTAAGGAATGTGGCGCCGACGTCTGTTATCCCATCGCTGCCGATTTGAATAACCCTGAAGCTGCGCGGGCGCTGGTGGCCGAGACTGTGCGGCATTTCGGGCGGCTCGACATTCTGGTCGCCAACCATGGAGTGTGGCCGGAGCAGGATGTGCCGATCGAGCGCATGTCGGATGAGCAGTGGCGCTCCACGCTGGCCATTAATCTTGACGGAGTGTTCGGGTTGGCGAAATACTCGGTCGCACAGATGAAATCGCAGAGCCGCACAGGCTCTCCTGCGGGACATATCGTGCTGATCAGCTCCACCAGCGGACAACGCGGCGAGGCTTTTCATTGCGATTACTCCGCGACCAAGGGCGCGATCATCAGTCTGACCAAGAGCCTGGCGAGCGAGTTGGCATCTTCCAGCATCTATGTGAACTGCGTTGCCCCTGGATGGGTCGATACCGACATGAGTGCCGGGGCGCTTGCCGATCCGAAGACTGGCGAGAAAATTCGAAGCACGATTCCGCTGGGCCGTGCGGGCCGGCCTGAGGAGATCGCTGCGCCGGTACTTTTCTTGTGCACCGAGCACGCCGGCTTCATCACCGGGGAAGTGTTCAACGTGAACGGCGGCGCGGTGCTGGTGGGGTAAGCGCGCCAGATTTAGATCGACGTATCTCATGGCGAAACCTGATAGAACCGAAGCATCTCCGCAGGGGCTAAAGCCCCACAATTCATTGGCTCCTTACGGCACGGCTGAAGCCGTGCCCCTCCCAAAACGATTGCGAGATGGCGAAGGCTCCTGGTAATAAAACGCCCGGCCCCAGGGTGCGCTCCCGCCGTTTCCTGCATCCAACAGAGGAAAGGAGCTTTCGTTGCCGCAGGCGGAAAATCCACAAGAAACGCTACAATTCTGATTGCACGCGATCACTTCCTCGAGTGGAATGAAACAGTTTCTCCCGATTCTGGTTTTGGTGTGTTCAGCCTGGTCACAGGCTGGTGAACCGCCGCGTCCGGCCGCGCCTCAGATGCCGCCCGCTTCCGGGCAAAGCGCCCAGGCCGCGGCCTCCGGCGCTGCTGGCTCTGCGCCCGTCACATCCGTGGCTGCTATGTCGGCGCCCGCGATTTCCGCAGATCAGGAAAATGCCCGCAAGGCGAGAGCGGTTATCGATCAGGCCATTCAGGCGCTGGGCGGGCAGAACTACCTCAACATTCGCGATCGCGAGCAGCAGGGACGCAGCTACAGCTTCCACCACGGCCGGCCCAGCAACGGAGGCGTGATTTTCTGGGGCTTCTCGGAGTATCCCGACAAGGAGCGCATCGAACTCACCAAAGAGCGCGACGTGACCGAGCTCTACGTCGGCAACAAGGGATACGAGATCACCTACAAAGGCGTGCATCCCAGCGAGAAACAGGACCTCGAAGATTATCTGAGCCGCCGCCGCTTCTCGCTCGACACCATGCTGCGCAACTGGGTAAACGATCCCGGCGTGGTGTTGCTGTTTGAAGGTTTCGCCATCGCCGCGCAACATCCGTCGCAGCAGGTGACCTTGATCAACGCGCAGGATGAAAGCGTCACGCTCTACTTCGACAGCGACACGCACCTGCCCGTCAAGAAGAGCTTCACCTGGCGCGATCCGGTCGACCGGCAGAAAAATCTGGAAGAAGAAGTCTACGAGAACTACCGCGCCGTCTCAGGCATCATGGCACCCTACAACGTCACCCGCTTTTTCAACGGCGACATGGCCAGCCAGCGCTTCTTGAACTCGGTCACCATCAATCAGGAGCTTAACCAGGCAATGTTTGACCCCAACTCCGGATACGACCCCAACAAGCCAGCCGGGAAGCAAAGCGGCAAGCACTGACAACCACTGATTCTTCAGCGGTTGTATTGCGCCGCAGAATTCTTCTTGACATTAGTGTCTCGCATACACTATTATTGGTGTCAGTAAGACACTAATAGGAGGCGCCATGCTGAGCTTCATGAAAGTGCCACCCACCACCTACGTCCTGCAATTCAAACGCGGGAAGGTAAAGCGCGCAGGCGCGGGGCTCTCGTTCATCTACTCTGTGCCGACATCGACTATTGTCGCCATCCCGGTCGCCAGCGCCGATGTGCCCTTCGTGTTCCAGGAAGCGACCGCCGACTTTCAATCGGTTACGTTGCAGGGCCAACTCACCTACCGCGTCGCTGACCCGAAGCGTCTGGCCACGCTGCTGGATTTCAGCGTGGACCAGCGCCGCATCTATTGTTCGGACGATCCGCGCAAGCTGCCGGAACGCCTGGTCCACACCATGCAAGCCTTGACCCGCGCGGTAACCCAGAGAATGCTCCTGCGCGACGTGCTGGTGAGCTCCGACGCGATCGTGGACGAGGTGCTGGGCAAGCTCAAGACATCCGAAGCGGTTACGACACTGGGCATTGAGATTCTGGGGTTGTCGCTGCTTGGAATCCAGGCGACTCCCGAAACCGCGCGAGCGTTAGAAGCAGACGCCCGGGAAGCCCTGCAGCAGCGCGCCGATGAGGCTATCTACGCCCGGCGCAACGCCGCGGTCGAACAGGAGCGGCTCATCAAGGAAAGCGAGTTGAACACCGAAATCGCGGTGGAAACCAAGAAGCGTCAGATTCGCGAGACGCAAATGGCGGCTGAGATTGCCGTCGAGCAACAGAGGGCGCAATTGATCGATCGCCGCGTCGAGAACGAGCGCAAGGACGCAGACAGCCGCGCCTACGTGATCACCGAAACGTTGAAGCCGTTGCGCGATCTCGATTGGAAGACCCTGATGATGCTCGGCGGGAAAGGAGCCGATCCCAAGGCCATGATCGCGATGGCATTTCAGGAAATGGCGGGCAACGCGCAGAAAATCGGCGAACTGAATATTTCTCCTGACCTGCTGAAGTCGCTGATTGCGACGGCCGCGAGGTAACGATCGACACCGACATGTACAAAAAGCTGATTATCGTAACTCGGAAAACGCGCCTGCAGGCGCTGGTCGAGCGATTCAATACCCGGTCGCAGGCCAAGTTCTACATCGAACATGCTGGCGGCGACTTCGCGGACTACGAACGCGAGGATGAGGCCTACCAACGGTCGCTGGACATAGTTCGAAGATCGTTGGACTTCGAACTGCCGCAGCAGCTGGTGGATCGCGGTCTGGTCCCAACCTTCCAATTCCAGAAGGAGGACGTGGTGGTCACGCTGGGGCAAGACGGCCTGGTCGCCAACACGGCAAAGTATGTAGGCTGCCAGCCGATTGTTGCCGTCAACCCCGAGCCTTCGCGGTTTGATGGCGTATTGCTGCCGTTCGGTCCCGACCAGGCGCGCACCGCGGTCGCCAGGGCGATGGAAGCGAAAGCCAGCATTCGCGAGGTCACCCTGGCCGAAGTGGTTCTGAACGATGGACAGCGGCTGCTGGCATTCAACGATCTGTTCATCGGCGCCCGCAGCCATGTCTCTGCCCTGTACCGTATCGTCTGCGACCAGAGATCGGAAACCCACTCCTCGAGCGGCGTACTGGTCTCCACCGGCGCCGGATCGACGGGATGGATTTCTTCGGCGTTTAACATGGCTGCGGGCTTGGCCAAATTCAGCGGGGGAAAGCCGGGGCTGGCGATTCGTTTGCCATGGGAAGATCGCCATCTGCTTTACGTGGTGCGTGAACCGTTTATCAGCCGCCATTCGCAGGCAACCATAGTCGCCGGGATGCTGAACCCGGGCCAGGATTTGTCCTTGCAATCGCTCATGCCTTCTGGCGGCGTCATCTTCAGCGACGGCATGGAGGCCGATTTCCTGAACTTCAACTCGGGCGCCAGCGCACAAGTCCGCGCGGCCGAACAGCGGGCTCGGCTCGTCGTCGGTGACTAGGCGCAGGGAGGCAAGGCTGGTTAGGATGCAAGATGTGCAAGTAGCTGTCGACATCGTAATCTTCACCATTCACTCGGGAGAACTGCGGGTTTTGCTGGTGAAGCGTGGCATTCCGCCTTTTGCAGGAGAGTTCGCCATCCCGGGAGGTTTCGTTCTCGAGCAGGAAAGTCTTGACCAGGCCGCTCTCCGCGAGTTGAAAGAAGAAACCGGGGTGCACGACGTCTACCTGGAGCAGCTCTATTCTTTCGGCGATCCTGGGCGGGACCCACGCGGGCGTGTCATCACCGTCGCCTACTATGCCCTGATCGCAGCCGATCGCTCGCCGCTTTTGGCGGGGACGGATGCCGCCGATGCCCGCTGGTGCGCGATTCCTGATTTGCCAGCGCTGGCTTTTGACCATCGCAAGATTCTGGATTACGCCGTTCAGCGTCTTTGTAACAAGCTCGAATACACCACGGTCGGATTCCAGCTGCTGCCCTCCAGGTTCACCCTGACCGAACTGCAGGAAGTGTATGAGGCCATCCTTGATAAGAAGCTCGATAAACGGAATTTCCGTCGAAAGCTGGCCCTGCTCAAAGTGTTGCGGCCCACGCGGGAATATCGTCGGGCCGGACGGCGGCCTGCGCGGCTGTACGAGTTTGTGGCGTCAAACTTCGAAAAGCTGAAAGATAAAGGAATACCATTTCCGTTCTAAGCGGCGGGGCATTGCATCTACTTGGATTCGAGCGAAGGCATTGTAAATTATTGTAATGGAACCGCTTGCGGCAACTCCCCTGCGAGCCTCTAAGCCCCCGGGTGCTGGCCTCAGCTGACCACGGACTGTGGCTTTTTTGCCACAGACAGTTTTAGTAACCGTGGCGTAATCTACTGCATTCACAGAAACACTTCTGATTCATTCTTGACCCACGAGCAGACAATCCGCTCCGCGGTGGAGTGCAGCGGCGTCGGGCTGCATAGCGGCGCTCCTGTCTCCATGCGCATCCTGCCGGCGGCCTCGGGCACGGGCATCGTGTTCCGGCGCACCGATCTCGACGGGTTTGAAATCGAGGCTATCAGCCGCAACGTCGCTCGCGTCAGTTACGCCACCAGCCTGATGAAAAAGGGCGTGCTCATTTCGACGACCGAGCACGTGCTCTCGTCGTTCATCGGGATGGGCATCGATAATGCGATCGTCGAGCTCGACAACCTGGAATTGCCGATTCTCGATGGCAGCGCGCGGCCTTTTGTCGAGATGATTCGCAAGGCGGGCATCCGCAAGCAGAGGCGGGCGCGGCAGTATCTGAAGATTCGCCGCGAGTTTGAGATGCGCGAAGGCAACAAATTTATTGCCGTATATCCCTCCGATACCTATTCCGTTTCCTATTCGATTAATTTTCCTCATCCGCTGATCGGCAAAGAAACCTTTCAGGTGGAACTCACTAACGGCAGTTATCTGCGGCATATTGCGGGCGCGCGCACGTTCGGTTCGCGCGAGGACGAGCAGGCCATGCGCAACATGGGACTGATTCGCGGCGCTTCACGCGAAAACTGCATTGTGCTCACACGCGAGGGAGTGGAGAACGGCCCGCTGCGCTTTCCGGACGAATTCGTGCGCCACAAAGTTCTCGACCTGGTTGGCGACCTGGCGCTGTTCGGAAAACAGATTCTGGGCAATGTGGTAGCCGACCGCGCCGGTCACGCCATGCACACCGCGCTGGTCTCGCGCATCCTGCGCGACAAGACTTTGTGGGAGGAAGTGACTTTCCCCGACGAAGATCGCGCCAGCCTGCACTCCAGCGCCGAAGCCGCCGCAGGATCTCCGCTGTGAGCCGGCCGCAAATTCCAAGTTAAAAATTAGCTTGTCATTCCGACCGAAGCCGGAGCGCTAGCGACGGCGCAGTGGAGGAACCTGCTGTTTTCGCGGGCGACCTCTGAATCTAAATCAGTCCGCGGGTTGGCAGGGCATCTCGCTCGTGTCGTGAGCCTCGCGCGGTTGCTCGCGCAGCAGTCTTTCCAGCTCGGCGCGAGTCTGATCAATCAGGGCCGCCGCAAACTTTCGCGCCGACTCCTGCCGTTCCTGCGACAGTTCTCGTACCCGCATATTGAGCAGCGGGATATCCTCTTCAAACCAGCGCAGGGTTCGTTGCACCTTGGCGATACGGAAGTCGTTGGTTACCATTTCTCTCTCTCCGTGATTTTCGAAAAGCGGATCTCCGAGCGTGATCCGGTCGATTGATCAGAGTGCCACGACTACAGAGACGCGCAAGTCTAAAGAGAGATACCCCCTCGGCGGCAAGCGCACGGGCGTAGCGTCCTATTCCTTGAGTGCGGGTGCAAGAGCGGGCGTGCCTTTTCGTGGAAGGGCGGCGCTTCAGCGCCGCGTAAAGCGAGGACAACGACGCGGGCTTCAGCCCTGGTGAAACTCTAAAGGGACCGTGAGTTCGCGATACTCGAAGCAATCTAGTGCAGGGTTTCAGATTCCGCAGCCGTCAACCGCTCTTTGGCTCCCGGGAATTCCTTTTCGATTTGATCGTCGAGCCACTGTTCGAGCTGGGCCTGACTGCTCTTCGGAACATTGTGAAAGCGGAACCCCGCCAGACCTTTCACGTCAACCCAGGCGACTTCGGCTTCCACTTCGAAACTGATGCCCGATTCGGGCAGAGTGAATTTCAGATGAGGCGCGGCGCCCTTGGGCGGAGCCTCGCGCAGCATGAGCGCAATGCCGCCTTCGCTGACGTTGGTGCTGGTCGCAGTCAGAGTCTTGCCTTCGTAAACGACTTTCACCTGCATCTTCACCGGCTGGCGGAAGTAGCGGCGGCGCTCCTTCACCATGAAATTCAGGGCCGCATGAAAGCAACGGGACGCGTTGAGCGCGCTAATCGGTTTCTGCAGGACGAAGTTCGCGCCCATGCCGAAGGCGTCCTGCGTAGTCGTTTTCTTGCCGTTCAGAATGGCGAAGGCGACCGAGTTTTTGTTGCTCGGAGTGTTTCGCAGACCCTGAAGCACTTCGAGGCCGCCATTCAGATCGTCGCAATCCACAATCACGGCGTCGAATTTATCGGAGATCAGAATGTCGACACCAGCCCGCGCTTCGTGGCAGATTTCCACGTCAATCGACAATTTTTCGAGCGTCGGCCGGATGACGCGCACTAAGTCCGGATCTTTACTCAGAAGCAGAGAATCCAACGTCATACGGAGATTTTAGGGTGCGCTGAAGAGGCCCGATAGTCACCAAGGTAATGGACCCTTCGGGTGCGGGTGAGCCACTCAGCTTCTTTCCAACTCGGAAAACAGGCGAGGGTTGTGCCCCGCAATTCTGCAGCGTACAACTGAACGGCGAGCAAAATGCCGAACCTTGCCTATCTTTCGCTGGGATCGAACGTCGGGGACCGCGAGCCGCAACTCCGTGACGCGATCGCGCGGCTGGAGGCCGCGGGCCGGGTCCTGTCGGTTTCTTCGTTCTACGAGACGGAACCAGTGGAGGTTACCGAGCAGGGATGGTTCCTGAACTGCGCCGTCGCTCTGGAGACGACCGCGACCGCCGAGCGACTGATGACGGAGTTGCTTCTTATCGAGCAGCGCATGGGCCGCCAGCGCGTCCAGAAGAAAGGCCCGCGCACCATCGACCTCGACATCCTGCTCTTTATTGATCCGCTCACCGGCGACGCGGTCACCGACTCGCCGCAATTGACCATCCCCCATTCGGCGATGCACCAGCGCCGTTTCGTGCTGCAGCCGCTGGCGGAAATCGCGCCAGGAGCCAGGCATCCGGTGCTGAAGAAAACCATTCGCGAACTGCTGGATTCGCTGCCAGCAGGGCAGGCGGTACGGAAACTGCAAAAAGCGTAGCCGCGGATCACGCGGATCTTCACCGATCAGAAAAAAGGACGGATCAGGAAAGGAATTCGGATCCGAGTGAATCCACGAAATTGCGCGGCTGGTTCTTAGGGCAGGATGATCCGACTGCCCGCGTCTTGAGGCGCAACCAGCGCGGGCTCTTTCTCTGGAAATTGGGCGAACAGAAATTCCACGAAAGCCCGCGACTTCGGGCGGCCCGAAGTCCGGCCGTGTGTCAGGCGCAGCAGGAACACCAGCGCCTTCAGCACATCGGAATCACGCAGGGACGAATGGCCCGCATGCGTCTGCTCGGCCTCGCGGTATTCCTTCACCATGGTCTCGATTTCAGCGGCGACCTGCCGCTGCGCCTCACTGCTCAAGGGCTGTTCGTAGTGCAGGCCGGAGTTCACTCGGCGCTCGTAGCTCGTGGTTAGGGCAGAAAGCGCGGCGAGCATATCCTGATCGTTGAGACCCCGGTCGGACCGGGCCGCTTTCGCCAGCGCATAGGTCAGGCCCATCAGCAGATGTTCTTTCTCATACATGAACTGATCGGAAACTTCGATCTGCAGAAATAATCCCGCCGGGTCGATCTGGTCTGGTTTCAGGGAGCGGGGCTTTTCGTGCTCACGGGCCTGCAGCAGATAGGGGCAATCGCTCGGACAGTCGAGCGTCACCTCGCGCTGCTCGCCGCAGCACTGCGGGCAAATGCGCCCGTGAACCGCGGGGCAAAAGCGTTTCTCCTTGCGGATTTCACAAATCGCACAACTCAAGAGCGGGCTCCTGAAAGCATTATGGCATGGGCGAGGGAATCGTCGCGGAGGCAGGAGACGTCATCGCGAAAATTGTCGATTGTTGATTTCTGATTGTTGATTCAAACCGGCCGGGGGGTTGGTTTTCAATCAGCAATCAACAATCAAAAATCAGCAATTGCTTGCCCGGTTACCACGCTGGTACGCATGACAGGCTGACGCCGGCATGGGCACGGCTGGGAAGCCCTGTAAACATGGACTCTTCCGCGCTCGATAATTAGAAAACCCCTGTAAAATAAGGTGTTTTCCACAGCCAAGAAGGTATAAGATAGGCCCCGCTGGTATTAAACCGATTTTTTCGAGGAGGAAACACATGGCTGCAGGTTTGACCAAAACACAGCTCATCCGGCATCTCGCCGAGAAAACTGAGCTTCCTAACAAAACCGCGGCGGCGTTTTTGGAGCATCTGGCCGACACCGCTATCAAAGAAACCAAGAAGAACGGCATTTTCGTTGTGCCCGGCCTGGGCCGTCTGGTGAAGGCGCACCGCAAGGCTCGCGTGGGACGTAACCCGCAGACCGGCGAACCCATCCAGATCAAGGCTAAGACCGTCGTGAAGTTCCGCGTCGCCAAAGCCGCGAAGGACGCGATCGCGCCCAAGAAGTAGTTTTGGTCGAGATTGAATCGAAGGCCGGCTCAGGTCGGCCTTTGATTTTATGCGGCTGCCCGGGCAGGCCTAGCATCATGAGAAAATTGACGGGGATATGGATCGCCGCACTGTGCCTGCTGCTCATTACGTTGTACATCGTCCTAGCCCACCGAATTTCAACCAGTCGGATAGCGATAACAAAAGGATCTTCTCCGTACTGTCGACTTGCGCTTGGCGGAGATTCACCGGCAGATATTGAGGTGAAGGTCACGGTCGCGAACCCCACCGAGGCGCCGCTTGGAATGTACGAATGGGATCTGCCGAAATCGAGCAACCTTTCAGACAGCCTGTTCCACATAGATCGAGACGGTTCTCCAGTCGAGTATCGAGGGGTTGAGGTAAAAAGAAAGCCACGGCCGGAGGATATGTTGCAAATTGATCCGGGGACGTCGGCAACCGTGGATGTTTCTCTGGCTAGTGGCGGATACGACGTCCGGGGCGGAGGGAGATTTACCATCGTTTACGAAAGGTTCGTGTGGTCTGGCGGGAAGGGCTCCTTTTGTAGGTCAGGTGCTCTGGTCGTTAGGAAGTAATTTTTTTCATGCTCAACTGGATCGTCATTGGAATCGGCGATATCGCCATCCGCCGTGTAATCCCCGCCATCCAGGCCGAGCCGCGCAGCCGCTTGTATGGCCTGGTCACGCGCGACCCCGCGAAAGCTTCACCCTACGGCGTGCGCGCGTGGGCCACGCTTGACGAAGCTCTCGCCGATCCGGCCGTGAACGCGGTGTATGTGGGCACACCAGTCTTTCTGCACGCGCCGCAGACGATCCAGTCGCTCGGCGCGGGCAAACACGTGATCTGTGAAAAGCCCATGGCCATGAATGAGGCCGAGGCCCGCACCATGCTGCAGGCTGCGGATGAGAGTGGCAAGACTTTTGGCGTCGCGTACTATCGTCGCTGTTATCCCAAGGTGCAGCGCGCCAAACAGCTGCTCGCAGAGGGCGCGATCGGAAAGCCCGTCCTCGCCGAACTGACCTGCCACAACTGGTTTGACGGCTCGGGCAGCCGCAGCTGGCTGGTCGATCCCGCGAAGGCCGGAGGCGGACCGCTCTACGACATCGCCTCGCACCGCATCGACGTGCTGAACTTTCTTTTCGGCCAGCCGCTACGCGTCAGTGGCCAGCTCTCGAATGTGGTGCATCACTACGCGGTCGAGGACAACGCCACCGTGATGATCGAATACGCGGGCGGAGTGCGCGGCGTGGTTGATGTCCGCTGGCACTCCAAAGTCAGCCGCGACGAATGCCGCATCCGCGGCACCGACGGCGAAATGGAATTATCTCCGCTGAACGGACCCGATCTCGTCTATGCTCGTGCAGGCGAGCCCGGAGGCCGCGAGAATCTCCCGCCGCACGCTAACCTGCACTATCCCATGCTGGAAAATTTTGTGGATGCTGTGGAGGGCAACGCCCCGCTGCTGGCCGGCGGAGCGTCTTCGTTTTGGACGGATTGGGTTACCGAACGAGCGCGTTAGAGACCCCCGCCATTCAGGCAATGTAGGGATCCTTCGACTACGCAGACCGGCTCGCTTCGCTCGTCGGTCTGCTTCGCTCAGGATGACATTTCATGTTTTGCGACCGTCAGGTTCGCTCAGGATGACACTTCATTTCGCGTATTCGTTCTTCACTACCTCGCCGCCCTTCATCACAAATTTCACGTGCTCCAGGGTGGTCACGTCTTTCGAGGGATCGCCATCTACGGCGACGATGTCTGCCCATGCGCCCGGCTCCAGGCTGCCGACCTTGCCGGCCCATCCCAGGAGATCGGCGGCATTCACGGTCGCGGCTTGAATCGCTTGCAGCGGCGTGAGCCCGAGCTTCACCATCACGGCGAATTCATGAGCGTTCAAGCCATGCGGATACACCGCGGCGTCAGTGCCGAAAGCAACTTTCACTCCGCTGGCAAACGCGTGCGCAATGTTTTTGCGCGCGATCGGCATGACCGCCCTGGCTTTGGCGAGATAGAAATCCGGGATGTGATTTCGTTCGGCGTTTTCCAGAAACCAGTCTCCCAGGTAGAGCGTGGGCACAAGATAGGTGCCATTCTTTTTCATTTCTGCAATGCCAGCGTCGTCGATGTAGGAACCATGCTCGATGGAATCGACTCCGGCCTCCGACGCCCACAAAATGCCCTGCGCTCCATGCGCGTGGGCGGCAACTTTTCGTCCCAGGCGGTGCGCGTCGGCCACGATGGCTTTCATCTCCTCCAGTGTGTACTGCGAGGCCTGCGGGTCGTCGCCTTTGGAAAGCACGCCACCGGTGGCGCAGATCTTGATCAGATCGGCGCCGTATTTAATATTCTCGCGAACCTTGTGCTGCACCGCTGCGATGCCGTCGGCCACGCCATCGCCGACGGCGTGGTATTCGTAAGGCAGCAGGTTGTTGTCGCAGTGACCTCCGGTGATGCCCAACGGTGGCCCGCTCACCAACATTCGCGGCCCGGGCACTTCGCCAGCGTTGATGGAGTCACGGAGGGCCACATCGCTGAATCCATCGGCGCCCACGTTGCGTACCGTAGTGAAGCCGGCCAGCAGCGTGAGCCGCGCATTCTTGGCGCCGATGAGAGTTTGGCGCGCGACGGAAATTCCCAGCTCCTGGTAGCCGAAATTGGGATCCATGGTGAGGTGGGTATGTGCATCAATCAATCCCGGCAGCACGGTTGCATTGGGCAGTTCAAGGCGCACCGCATCAGCCGGAATTTTCGCGTCGGCTGCGGCGCCAGTGCTCACAATTCGCCCGTCTTCGATTACCAGAGTCTGGTCGGCGAGCAGCTTGCCGTTCTTTACATCGAGCACATGCCCCGCGTGAACCACGACGTGCCGCGAAGTTTGTGCGATCCCCTGCTTCGCCAGACAACCCAAAGCAACTGCCACTACCGCAATGCAGATCTTCCTCATCAATTTCCCTTTCCCCAGATTGTTGGATTGAGACGGCGACTCATCGCAAGCGACCAACTGCGCCGACGGGCCGAGACGCCACAGTCCGTACGGGGCAGGCCGCGAAGATGAATAGCAGGAAACGCGGCAGATGATCAAGTACAGCGCCGAGCACGTTGAGGCGCGCGGGTGGGTAGCGCAGCCTGGCGCCTCTGTAAGGCAGTTCGTCGGTGGAAGAGCTGCCCTTTAGGGCCGCGTCAAGCGGACAGAAGCGCGCGGGCTTCAGCCCCTGCCGAGCGTGCCGCTAGCCCCCGGGCCCATCGTTGGAAACATACTGCTCGAGAGATTCCAGTTCACGGCTCAGATCGTCTACACGCCACTCCAGCAGATTTCGAATGGAAAGAATTCCCAGCAGCTTGCCGTCGTCATCGGCGACCGGCAGGTGGCGGAAGTGGCGCTCCAGCATGATGCTGAGAGCTTCGCCAGCGCCCGTGGCCCGGGTCGCCATCTCGACCGGCGTGGTCATCAGATCGCGCACCGAAGTCGTTCTCGGATCGACGTGGCTGAGCGCCATTTTTCGCAGGACATCGCGCTCGGTAAAAATTCCTGCCACGCGGTACTCGCTGTCGACCACGGCTACGGCTCCCACGTGGTGGTCGAGCATCTTATGAATGGCGTCGGCCACGGTGGCTTCGAGCCCCACCGCGGCAATTTCCCGATCACAAAGCTCGAGCACGCTCATAAACAACCCTCCTTCGGCGCTTACCGACCGGCAACCGAATTCCAACCTCGAAACCAGATTGACGCATTATGCCCGCGCCGAAGCGCTTGTCAAGAAAATTTACGTACGCATGCCCTCCCGGCTTCCCCACCGGCTCTCGGCCAGTCCACGAGGAGGGAAATCGGGGGGAACTACGCCACCACCGCATCGGCCTCGATCTCGACCAGCATCTCGGGAGAAATGAGCGCGCTGACCTGCACCATCGACGTGGCTGGGCGAATGTCGCGGAAAAACTCCCCATGGGCTTTGCCAACTTTTTCCCAGTCCGCGATGTTGATGACATACATGCGAGTGCGGACCACGTCTTTCATGGCGGCACCGGCTTTCTGCAGTGCGCTCTCAATGTTTTTCAGCGTCTGCACCGCTTGCGCATATACGTCGCCCACGCCGACGATTTTTCCTTCCGGGCCAGTCGCGGTGGTGCCCGAAACGTGCACATACGATCCGATCTTCACCGCACGGGAGTAACCAACTATGGGCTCCCACGCGGTGCCGCTGGAAAAGTTCTGGCCGCTCGAAATGCTCGTGCTTCAAATTCTGATGGCCCACCTTCTGTTGATCCATTCGATTCCCCTCTCGTGGCTGCTCATTCTAAATGGGAATAACGGTCTGAGACGCCGGAATTAGCAGCCGACCCGTCCGGCTGCCAGCAAAATCGCACTGACAACTCTGTTCCATACGCCGCACTCTAACTGATCAGAAAAACGAATCATGCCGATAAACAAAAGTCACTTGCGTTGCACGATCGAACTGAGGTATCAACACAACCATGTGGCTGAAACTCCGTGCGCACCGCGGAGTTCAGGGGGCTCAAAATGATTCCGGAATCGCATCCGTTGCAGGAGTTGTTTCAGGATCTTGTTGGAAGGCACTACGCCGAACAAATCGGCATTCGCGATCCGCAGATCGTCGCTTACGTTTCTCATCTGCTGGCCGAGTTCTGCGAAGTCGATCAACTTTTCAAAGTTCACGACGCGACTGATCGTCCGCTGGCCGACGTCGGCGAGATGCTGCTCGAATCCGACCCGGTCTACGGTCCGGCGCCTTCGTTTGACCGGGAGCGCCAGGTGCGCAAACACATTGGCGATTACACTCTGTTCCTCGCGGGCATGTTCCCCGAAAGCATCAATCATTTCCGGCTGCGCCGCCAGCGTCTGGAAAATTTCATCGAGTGGGTGAAGGCCGGCAAAGAGAGTTATTACATCGTTTCCAAGTTCGAACACTTCGAGTACGCCAAGGTCGCGCCCCTGTTCGCCACTCTCTCCAGGAACTTCGAAGAATGCGTGTACGGGCTGAACATGGTGAAGAACGATCTGGAAGAAATGCAGCATCCCATCGTTCGCCGCGCCAATGAATTGATCATGTAGTGCCGAGTCAGGCGGCCGCTCACACGCGCAGATCCCCCGCGCCTCCCATGCGGTAGAAACTGAGCGCCGCGCTGCCTTGCGCCAGCTTGCGAAATCTGCGCAGCGGGCCGTATTCCTCGCCGGGATCGAATTTCTTCTCGTGCTCGGCAATCACCACTGACATCGCCCAGACCAGCGACGAATCCGCCAGCGCCCGCAGCGTCTTCATATAGGCGTCCTGCATGCGGTACGGTGGATCGATGAACACCACGTCGGCGGCCACGTGCTGCCGCTCCATCCGCCAGAAGGCACGCGGCAACTCTTCCTGCAGGATCTTGAAGCCGTCGGCAATACCCAGGCTTGCGAGATTGGCGCGGATTGCATCCGCCGCCACCGGCGAGTGCTCCACGAAATGCACTTCCTTGGCTCCGCGGCTCAGGGCTTCAATTCCCACCGCTCCGGTTCCCGCGAACAGATCAAGCCAGACGCTGCCTTCCAGCGCCTCCGGATTCCCCGCCGTCAGCACGTTGAAGAGCGTTTCCCGCAGCCGGTCTGACGTGGGACGAACATCCATCCCGCGCAACGAGCGCAGCGGCCGGCTTCGATATTTCCCCGCGATCACGCGCATGGCTCTGTACTCTCGGTTCCCGCACTCACTATATCCATCCATGTAGAATAAAAGTAGCGAAGCCTTATGCGAAGCTGGTCTATTCCGGTTGGGCGCTTGTTCGGCGTCGACGTCCGCATCCACCTGACGTTCCTCATCCTGCCCATGTTTATTTTCTATACAGACTATGCGCTGAACAAGGACAACACCACCGGACCTCGCGATCTGACGCTGGTGGGCATCCTGCTGGCTTGTGTTG
This sequence comes from uncultured Acidobacteriota bacterium, assembly GCA_963755795.1. GTDB lineage: Bacteria > Acidobacteriota > Terriglobia > Terriglobales > Acidobacteriaceae > Sulfotelmatobacter. The sequence continues at coordinate 74,925 of CAVWLI010000032.1, forward strand.
CCGCCCATGAAGCGGCGCACATGCTGGCCGCGCGCCGCGTCGGCCTTATTCCGAAAGCGGTGATCCTGCTGCCGCTGACCGGCGTCGCCCTGTATGACGAATCGCGCGTTGAAAAGCCGCAGCCCGCGGCGGTGCTGTGGCAGCGGGAAATTCGTCTCGCGCTGATTGGGCCGCTGGCGAGCTTCGCGCTCGCATGCCTGGCGGCCGCCGTTGTAACTGGAGCAGGCCACGGAGGGGATCTTTGGAAATGGCCGTTCCTCCAGGCCCGCAACTTGCCGAAAAGCCTGGTGTGGGCAAATCTTTACCTGGCGGTTCTGAACCTCATGCCCGCTTATCCCCTTGATGGCGGACGCGTCCTGCGCGCCATCTTCTCCCGCACACTCGACGCTTCCACGGCTACGCGACGCGCTGTTTCCATCAGCAACGCCATCGCCATGGTGCTGATGATCGCGGGACTGTTCAGTGACAACTGGCTGACTATGGTCGGCGTCATCGTTTTTTCTGCCGCTCAGTTGGAGGAGCGCGCGCTCGTCTTCCAGTCGGTGCTCGACAACGTTCGCCTGGAAGAAGTCATGCTCACCGACTTCGCCACGCTCTCTCCAGCCGACACTCTGGAAGACGCGCTCGAAAAAGCCGTGCATTCCCTGCAGGATGATTTCCCGGTGGTTCGCGGCATGCGATATGGTGGGAGTGATTTCGAAGCAGCGCATTCTCGACGCATTGCGCGCCGAAGGAAACGGCTACGTGCAGGCGGTGATGAACAAGATTTTCGAAGCGTCGCTGCGCCAGGAATCGCTGGGATCAGCCTTTCGCAAGCTTACCTCCCGCAATTCCAGCATCATCCCCGTGGTTGAAGACCAGCGCCTGATCGGCATCGTCACCCTGCAGAACTTGATGCACTCCATGGCCCTGCTGGCCGAAACCCGCAAACTGCGGCGGGACGAGGCGGAATCCTGAGATTGAGTAATTGAGAAATTTGGTAATTGAGTAATTTGCGGAGAAAATTTCTCAATTTCGCAATTCCTTAATCTCTAGAACAGCCTTACCGCTTTCGCCTTCTGCACAGCCGGAATCGTTCGCAGCTTCGCCAGCACCTGGTCGGTCACGACTCCGTCCACGTGGACGACGGCGATTGCTTCACGCGGCTGGTCTGAATCTTTCTCGGCGCGCCGGCCCAAAGAGAAGTCGGCAATGTTGATCGACTCTTCGCCCAGGATCGTGCCTACTTTGCCGATCACACCCGGCACGTCGCGATTGCGCAGGTAAATCAGGTTGCGCTCAAGCGGTGCTTCCACGTCAATGCCATCCACATGCAGCAGCCGCGGCGCGTCCCCGTGCAGCACCGCACCCTTCACGATGTGTTCTTCCGAAGAGCTCTTCAGAAAAATCGAGAGCACGCTGCCCGCGCCTCCAGTCGACGATTTCGGCTTGTGCGATTCCAGCACGCGCAATCCGCGCTCTTCCGCAATGGTCGCCGCGTTCACCAGATTCGCCTTCTCCTCCAGCGCTTCGTTCAGAATGCCTTTGATCACAGCGTTGCGGATGAGTTCCGTCTTCCATTCCGCGATGTGCCCGCCGTAGCGGATCGAAATCTCTTCAATGCTGCCTTCCGAAACCTGCGCCAGAAATCCTCCCATGCGCTCGGCCAGCACAATGTAGGGCTGCATGGTGGCATACTCTTCCGCCGAGACCGACGGAACATTCACCGCGTTCTGAATCACTCCGCGTTTCAGATATTCCTTCACCTGTTGCGCTATCTGGACGCCCACAGCCTCCTGCGCCTCGAAAGTCGAGCCACCCACGTGCGGCGTGAGGATCACATTTTCCAGCGCGGTCAGCGGAGAATTCTTCAGCGGCTCTTCGGCAAAAACATCCAGCGCCGCAGCGGCCACATGTTTCGTCTTGAGGGCTTGCGCCAAATCCGCCTCATTCACCAGCTCGCCGCGCGCGCAGTTCACCAGCCTCACGCCCTTCTTCATTTTCGCGATCGAGGCTTCGTTGATCATGCCCGCAGTCTGCGGCGTCAGCCCCACGTGCAGCGTGATATAGTCCGCCGCGGCGTAGAGCTCGTCGAGCCCCGCCAGCCGGATCGCTTGTTCCTTAGCCACGGCAACCGAAACAAACGGATCATGCCCGATTAGTTCCATGCCAAACGCGCGCGCCCGCCGGGCCACTTCCATACCGACCCGTCCCAGCCCGATAATGCCCAGCGTCTTGGCGCGCAGCTCCGTCCCTTGCAGCGATTTCTTCTCCCACTTGCCCGCGTGCATGAGCGCGTCGGCGCGGCATAAATGACGCGCCATGGCCAGCATCATCCCCAGCGTCTGCTCGGCCACGGCGACGGCGTTGGCCCCTGGCGTGTTCATCACCGCGATGCCTTTATGCGTCGCCGCCTCCAGATCGATGTTGTCCACGCCCACGCCGGCCCGGCCGATGACGCGCAGCTTCTTGGCATGTTCCAGCAGCTTCGCGTCGGCCTGCACCGCCGACCGCACGATGAGCGCATCTGCGGTCTCCAGATGCTCCTCCAGTTTGCCTTCCAGCTGATCCGCAGTGAGCACCGTCCAGCCCGGCTCCTGCAGCTGCGCCACGGCCGACGCCGAAATCTTTTCCGCCACAATAATTTTCACGAATGATTCCTTTGAATGAAGATCCCACGACAGAACTTTCGCTGACAAACTGTTGACCACAACATGACAAGGACATGACCGAAAACTAACCGGAAAGTGACGTGCCGCTGACACTCCCCGCAACCGAACTTTCTACACTCGCTCTCACTGGGCCGCGGCCCTTGGGAGAACACTATGAACAAGTTTCAAACACGCAAGCGCGTCAACACAATCGTGCTCGCTGCGCTGATCGCTCTTAGCGCGGCTTGCGGGTACAGTTCCAAAACCACTCCGCCCGTCGCTGGAACCATGCCTGCCATCTCGCAACTGAGTCCTGACTCAGCGACGGCGGGCGGCGCGGCGTTCGTTCTGACCGTCGATGGCACCAACTTCGGCTCAAAAGCCGTGGTGAACTGGAACGGCGTGGCGCAAACCACAAACACAACCTACGTCAGCGCCAGCCAGCTCATGGTGACCGTTCCGGCTTCGGCCATCGCGGCCTCGGGCATGATTCAGATTACCGTGACTAACCCCGCGATTGCCGGTACCGGCCAGTACGGAAGCGGCGGAACGCTGGCCGAAACGTCGACAGTGATGGGCTTCACCGTTAACTGAGAATCGGTCAACGAAGAGCGGACGACTGGCCGCGGCTAACGCCTGGTCGCGCGCCGGCTCGGCGCAGCGGTCAGGCGCCGACTAGTTGTTTGTCGGACTGGGTGCGGGCATAGACTTCTTGTGCCGCCCGCACCGCCGCTCCATATTCGACCTTGCGATCGGTGACCTTGGCCAGCACGTGTTCGAGCGCGCCCAGAATGCCGATGGTGTCGAGATAGTCGTAGTACCCGATGTGCGCGATGCGGAACAGCTTGCCCTTCATCTCGCCCTGCCCGTTGGCGACAACCGCGTCAAACGCTTCGCGGAATTCTTTTACGATCTTGCCCGAGTCGATTCCTTCGGGCGCGCAGATCGCGGTCAGCGCCGCCGCCGGTGCCGACGCATACAGTTTCAATCCCAGGGCCTTCGCGCCCGCTCGCGTCATCTCCGCGCAAAGCTCGGCGTTGTTGACGAGTTCTTCGCGTCCCTTGGCCAGATCGCCATTGCCCATGCCACGTATGAATTCCAGCGCCGCGCCCAGCGCCGCGAATAAAGACGTCGCCGGCGTGTAGGCCGTCTCGCCCTTGGCCGCCGACTTACGCTCCTTGCGCAGATCGAAGTAATAGCGCGGCGAGGTAGTCGTATCCATCCGCTTCCACGCCCGCTCGCTCACCGCGCAATACGCCAGGCCCGGAGGCATCATCAGCGCCTTCTGCGATCCGCCGATGATCACGTCCACGCCCCAGCCGTCGACATCGAGATGCGTCGTGCCCAGCCCGGTGATCGCATCGACGACGAGCAGAGTCTCATCCCTGTGCCCGCGCACGATTTTCGCGATGCCCTCAATGTCGTGCCGCGCACCGGTGGAGCTCTCCGTGGCCTGCACATACACCGCGCGCACCTGGTTATTTAGTCGCGCCCGAACGTCATCGAGCGAAAACGTCTGGCCGTAGGGAACCTCAAGAACGTCCACATGGCAGCCGAACGCCTTGGCCAGCCCCGTCCAGCGCTCGCCGAACTTGCCGGCCGTCAGCACGAGCACTTTGTCGCCGGGCGAAGTCAGGTTCGACACCGACGCCTCCATCACGCCCGTGCCCGACGAAGCCAGCACCAGCACATCGTTCTTCGTGCCGATAAATTCCTTCATGTCGGCCAGCACGCGTTGAAACAACGCCTTGAAGTCGGCCGTGCGGTGATGCGCCGTAAACGAAGCCATGGCCGTCTGCGCCGCCGGCAGCAGCGGCGTTGGCCCGGGAGTAAAAAGACGATTCTTATGCAACATTGTCGATAATGTCCTGAAAAAATGGGATGATGACTGCCCTACTATTCTATCGGAAGAGGGCATGATTCGATCGCATGGCGAGCACATTTCGCGCCCGCAAGGAGGCGCGAAACGCGGCGTTTTATGGACTCAATTTATGGGGTCAATTGATGAGATTACTTCCGCGGTTTTTGCCGCCAGAACTTCGGGTTTTGCAATTTCAGGAGCCTTGGCAAACAATTCTTCCGCTTTGGCGAATAGTGCTTTGGCAATGGCACCAGTCAAATGAGCGTTACGCCCGTGTTCGTCGGCGAACGTATCGAAAATGCCGTACTTGCCCGGCCCCATTTTTATGGCGTACCAGCTGACCGTTTCTTTTTCCGACTCGGCCAACGGCAGCGCCGACTTTAGAAATTCCTCGACTTCTTTCTCTTTACCGGGTCGAGCTTCCAGTTGTGCCCAAATCGCGAGTTTGCTCATAGTGGTTCCCTCCACAGCATCAGATGCACCGCAGAAAAATTAGTAGCGGATTTGATCGATGAATCTCGATTCCTTTGTCGACGGGTGCCCCATTTCTCGCGCGCCGTTTGCGCGAGAAATGGGGGTTTTGACTTCGGTCGACGCACCGTCGCCCAACCCATCCGTCTATAATCCCCTCATGAGCCTGACCGAACAGATCCAAAAAGACATCGTCACCGCCATGAAGGCCAAGGACGAAGCCCGCCTCTCCACCCTGCGCATGGTCAAGAGCGCCCTGCAGCTCAAGCAGGTCGAAAAAATGGCGCCGCTCGACGACAAAGAATCCCAGGCCGTGCTGGCCACGCTGATCAAGCAGCGCAAAGAATCCGTCGAGCAGTTCACCAAGGGCGGACGCCAGGAAATGGCCGACAAAGAAGCCGCCGAAATCGTCCTGATCGAAACCTACATGCCCAAATCCGCCGGAGAAGCGGAAATCGTCGCCGGAGTAAAAGCCGCCATCGCCGAAATGGGCGCGCCCACCATGAAAGAAATGGGCACAGTGATGAAGAACGCCATGGCGAAGTTCAACGCCGCCGGCATGCGCGTGGATGGGAAGATGGTCAGCGAGATCGTAAAGAGAGAGTTGGCGGGGAAGTGACATCTCCCAGAAGATTTGGGTAGATGGCCGCTCAGAGCGATCTTGCGGCCTTTAAGGAGACGGACAGTTCGATGCGACCGGGTGGTCGCTTTACCTTGACGACGAACGCCCCTGTTTCGGTGACAATTCCCTTATTGTCGGTCAAATTAAATTGACGATTGAATTCTAGGGGAAGCTGTTCGGCCGGTTTCGCAGCTGCTTTCGGACCGTTCCCGCTTAGCGTTTCTGCATTGATTCTATAGCCATTATACGCAAACTCAAAACCATCGAGCTTCGTGCATGCTAAGTAAAGGACCTCGGCCTTTGGCATCGAGGGCGAATCGGCCAGGTAGCTGTTAAGTCGTGATTTGCTGGGTTTGCCGGTCTTCCTGTCTCTCAGCCCCAACTGAGAGGCGACCTCAACCTGCGTCATGCCTTTCTCGTTGAGGAAGCCCCTTAGAGCATTCCCAAACGCACGCGCAAAACCGAGACCGGAATCGCCGTTGCCAATAGATGCCATATCCTAGTTGGTCAAATATATTTGACTATGCATACACGGGTCAAATATATTTGACGTAACGAAAGAGCTTGTCGAAGTCACCTACCAAGGTTCAGGCTCTAGGGGAGGGGGAGCATGATGGCGAAAGTGGTTGCTGATGAGAGAAAGCTAGCTGAACTGATTCTGTACGTCAGCCAGAAATGCGCCAACGACCCAACCTTTGGGGCTACGAAACTCAACAAGATTCTCTGCTACTCCGATTTTCTGTTCTACGCTTACAACGACCGCGGCATCACGAACGTCGAATATCAGAAACTCCCCAACGGTCCAGCACCTAGACGGTTGATTCCGGTACGCGACAAATTGATTGAGAATGGTGACCTGGCGATGCAAGAGGTCCCTCTGAAGAGCGGTCAAACCCAAAAGCGCACTGTCAATCTTCGCAATCCAAATCTCGAGATATTCACCGGGGCGGAAATTGCAATGGTGGATCGGCTGATTGAGTCAATGCAGGGCGTGACCGCCGAAGACGTTAGCGAGATGAGTCACACTCTGGTCGGCTGGATGGCCGTGGACGAAGGCGAAACAATTCCATACAACACTATCTATTTTTCTAACCCGCCGTTGAGCCAGGCTGAAATCTACCGTGCAAGGGAACTGAAGGCGTCCAAAGCCAGAGCGAAACCGGAAGGCGTGAAGGATGTTAAGCGCCGTGACGACAGAACCGCCTAATCCCCAACATCCGCACATCCGCGAGATTGTTCAAGAGGAACGACTATCCGAAATATTGTCGGGATTTGGCGTCTCGGCGCGAAAGTTGGACGACCTAATAGGCGGCTTCTCATTTCTCATTGACACGCGCCCCGATATCTTTGCAAGAGAACCAGAGACTGGATGGAGCAGGATAGTCATGAAAGCATTTCCGCCTGACATTCCCCTCATCCGAATTTGGTTTACCTACGACGATGACCACATCTACGTCCAGCACGTAGAACTGCTAGAAGAGTAGGCTTAATACGCCGTCTGGTGGTTCTGTTTCTGCTCCGAAAACCTCGCTAAATATGGACGGCTACCTTCGCCGCTGCAACTCTCTGTAAGCTTCGCTCTTCGACACTCCCCGCTCCTTCGCCACTTTTTTTAGCGCGACTTTCTCGTCCACTTTCTCTTCGGCCATGATCTGCTCCACCCGCTGCCGGATGGAAACCCGGGCGGACGAGGCGTCCGCCGCTCCACGAGCATCGTTCTCTTCCGCCTTGCCGATCAGCAGCGTGATCTCGCCCTTCACTGTCTCGCGCGACTTTAAATTCTCCAGCACCTCGGCGGCGCGGCCGCGCAGGAATTCTTCGTGCACCTTCGTCACTTCGCGCGCGATCACGACATGCCGGGATTCTCCCATCACCTCGACAATGTCGGTCAGAGCTTCGACGATCCGATGCGGAGCTTCATAAAACACCTGCGTCCGCGGAGAACTCTTCACTGCCTCCAGCGCCGCCCGCCGCTCGCCGCGCTTCGCCGGCAAGAATCCGCTGAAGCGAAACGAATCTGTGGGCAGGCCGCTCGCCACCAGCGCGGCCAGAAACGCCGACGCGCCCGGCACCGGCACCACCGGCACGCGATGCCGAATCGCCAGCGCAATCAGCCTGTACCCAGGATCGGAAATTCCCGGCATGCCCGCGTCAGTCACCAGCGCGACGCTCGCGCCCTCCTGCATTTCTTTCACCAGCTCGGCCGAGCGCGTCATCTCGTTGTGCTCGTGATAGCTGGTGGTGCGGGTCGCGATCGCATAATGATTGAGCAGCTTCTGCGTCTGCCGCGTGTCTTCGCAGGCAATCACGTCGACTTCCTTCAGCACGCGCAACGCCCGCAGCGTAATGTCCTCAAGATTCCCGATCGGCGTCGCGACCAGATAAAGCGCGGGCCCAGCGGCAGCATCGCTCATGGCGGGAGTCTATCACCAGACCGGAATTGCAGATTTCAGATTGTAGATTGTAGATTGATAGCGCGGAACGATTCTGTTGTCCGGAATCTGCAATCTTCAATCTGAAATCTAAAATCCTCATGACCGCCAAAGACTTCCGCCAGATCGCGCTCTCCCTGCCCGAGACCGAAGAGCGCGCCCACATGGATCATCCCGACTTCCGCGTCGCCGGAAAAATCTTCGCCACGCTCGGCTATCCCGACAAGTCGTGCGGCATGGTCAAGCTCTCGCCCGAAGACCAGCATTATTTTGCGAAGGACTATCCCGGTGCGTTCGTGCCAGTCAAAGGCGCATGGGGGCGCCGCGGCGCCACGAGCGTGCACCTTAAAGCGGCGAAGAAAGATATCCTGCGCAAGGCCCTCGAAGCTGCATGGCGCAATACCGCGCCGAGGCGGCTCGTGAAATCGTAGACATCGGCTGGCGGCGCCCGCTCTACGGTCTGCGCTGTACCCTGCGATTCGGTCCCTGCCCCACCGTAACCTCCCTCAAAGGCCGATTTCGCATCAAACTGTGGACTATGCGGATTCCGGCGAAACCCGTGATCGCCGCCCTGCTCTGTGGGCTTGCGCTATGTGTGTGCTCGGCGCAGCCGGTGCCTCGCCAAGACGCAACCTCAGACACCGGGCGTCAATCCAAGTCTGAACCCCACCGGCGAAAACCGACTCGCACCCTTACGCCAGACGATGGCCTGGGCGTGATCTCAGCCGCGCTCGATCCGAAAGTGCGCCGCTATGCTGGACACGACTGTTCTCACCTGGTGCACGCCATCTACGAACGCGCCGGCTTTCCTTATGCCTACGCCAGCTCCGACGATCTCTATGACGGAGTGCAGGAGTTCCGTCGAATCAGGCAGCCTCAGCCTGGGGATTTGATTGTGTGGCATGGGCATGTAGGAATCGTGGTCCGGCCGTCGAAACATGTCTTCTTCAGTTTCATGACCGCAGGCCCCGGTATCGACGATTACGAAGCTTCCTACTGGGTCGATCGCGGGCAGGCGCGCTTCTATCGTTACATCAAGAATAATGCGTGCGCAGGATGCGCGGCGGTCAGCGACAACTTCCGGCGCGCCCGGCCATGACCCGGCCAAATTGACGCCACCCCGCGGCCGCCCCTAGAATCAAGCAGACGCAGTTGTTCCCCAACCGTCTCACACTCATGCCACTTTACGAATACGAATGTAAGAAGTGCGGTCACCGCTTCGAAAAAATCCAGAAGTTTTCTGACAGGATGGTCAAGAAGTGCCCCCAATGCGGCGGCCAGGTGGAGCAGATGATCTCCGCGCCCGCCGTGCAGTTTAAGGGCTCCGGCTGGTACGTCACCGACTACGCCAAGAAGTCTTCTTCACCCGGATCCTCCGGCAGTGGCGATTCCTCGTCGCGCGATTCGTCTTCAGATTCGTCATCAAAAGATAAGAAGGAAGAAAAATCCAAGTCCGAGGGCGGCTCGAAAGACAACTCGTCCAAAGAGAGCTCGTCGAAGGAAAGCTCCTCGAAAGAAAGCTCTGCCAGAGAAACTCCGCGCAAAGGCTCAGGCCGACGTAAATAACTCGCACCTTAAATTTCGCTGTCATCCTAAGGCGCGTTCTTTGCGCCGAAGGACCTATGCACCTTGCCGGCGCCTGGCAAAGTGCATAGGTCCTTCGCTTCGCTCAGGATGACAATGACGGATGAACCGACCACTGCCCTACTTAAGCTCCCGCTCAAAGTGATCCACAATCATGTTGAACAGATGCACGCGCGCGTCTTTCCCCGCGATGCTGTGCGTCTTGTTGGGATAGATCATCAGCCGGAAGGGCTTGCCCGCGTTGATGAGCGCGTTGATCATTTGAATGCTGTTCTGAAAATGCACGTTGTCATCGCTTGTGCCGTGCACCAGCAACAGCGCCCCGTGCAGATTCGCCGCGTCGCGCGTGCAGTCCGACTGCTCGTATCCGGCCTTGTCGTCTTTGAGCAGGCCCATGTAGCGCTCGGTGTAAATCGAGTCGTAGTTCACCTGGTTGGTCACCGGAGCCACAGCCACTCCTGCGCGAAAGCGGTCCGAATGCGTCATGGCATACAGCGTCATCGACCCACCATTCGACCAGCCCCAGATTCCACTGCGATCTTTATCGAGCTGCGGATATTGCGAATAGAGCTGATCGAGCGCGGTGAGCTGATCTTTCAATTCAATCGCGCCAAACTCGTGCCGGATCGCGGTCTGGAACTTGCGATCGCGGTTCGGAGTGCCGCGATTATCCACCGTGAATACCGCAAAGCCCTTGCGCGCCAGAATTTCGTCGAACGGATCGGGCGTTCCTTTTCTCACCAGCTGCCCTGCCGGCCCGCCATAGAGGTAGACGATCAGAGGAATCTTCCCGCCAGCGGGAGCGTCCGGAGGCAGCAACAACTGCCCATACAGCGTGGTCCCATCGTCCGCTTTAAACTCCAGAAGTTTCGGCGCCCGCAGCCCGTAGTCGGCGATTTCATCGTGCGCCTCCCACACGGGCTTGCACGCACCCTCGACCGCGCAGAGCATGAGCGAAGGCGCTCTGTGTGGGCTGGAATACATGTGCGTGAAGTGCTTCCCATCGCTGCTGAACTTCCCCTGGTGCATCCCCTCTTCGGGCGTGAGATTCTTGAAGTCTGACCCATCCAACCTCACGGAGTAGATGTGCTCTTCCCGCGGATCACCTTTATTCGCGGCAAAGAATACAGTTCCCGCCGCCTCGTCAACGCCTTCAATTCCCTGCACTTCGTAGTCGCCGCTCTCCAGTTGCCGCTCCAGCTTGGCGTCGGCGGCCATGGGATTCTGCTTGTCAAAACTGTACAGATAGATGTGGGTGTGGCCGTCGCGCCAGCTGCGCCAGAGAAAGCCGCCGCTCTTCAGAAAAGGAATTTCAACGTTCTCAAAATCGATCCACGCGTCGGGCGTGGTTTCAGTAAACATCAGTCTCGATTTGCCGGTCTTCGCGTCGACGAAAAACAGCTCCATCTTGTCTTGCGTCCGGTTCAACAAGGCCGCCCAAATCACTCCCTCTTTGACCCAGCCGAACCGCGGGACGTATGACTCTTCGTCCTTGTCCATGGCCAGCGAAATCCAGCGCACCTTGTCCCTCTCCGGGTCCACCACGCCCAGCTTCACTACAGGATTCGGATCACCCACTTTGGGATACTTCTCGTTGTCGACCGTAGGGTGCGTCGGCAGCCAGTCGGTGATGGGATAGGTCGGCACCTTGCTTTCATCCATGTGCAGGAAGACGATCTCTTTGCTGTCGGGCGACCAGAAATAGTTGCTGCGCACGCCCAACTCTTCCGCGTAAACCCAGTCGATGTCGCCGTTGAACAGATCGTCCCCGGTATCTTTGGTCAGCTGCTTTTCATCCTTGCCGCTCACCGGACGCACATACAGATTGTGCTTGCGCACGTAGGCCAGATGCTCGCCATCGGGCGAAAACTTCGGATCGCCGCTGGGATCGGGCGCCGACGTAAACTGCACCGCCGTTTCGGTTCCCAGGTCATACAGCCAGAGCTGTCCCTGCGAATCGAAAATGAGATGCTTTGAATCCGGAGCCCACAAATATGCTGCCACGCGGTAGCGTGTCCGCCGCTCCTTCTCGCGCTCGTTCTTCACCTTGTTCACATCCGGATCGAGCGACGCCAGTTTCTCCGCGCTGACCAGCACCTTCTTCTCGCCCGTAGTCGCGTCGACGTACCACAACTCACCCTTCTCGCCTTTTTCGTCGCGCTGCACGAACGTGAGCTTGGTCCCGTCCGGACTCCACTCCACGGTTTCCGGCCCGCGCCCCGTGAGTCCGCCAGGCTGATAGAGGGTTTCAATCGTGAGCGGCTTGGTGGGCGCAGTCTGCGCTCCCGCCGGCGAGAGGACGCCAAAAATGAAGGCCAACAGAGCAAAGCATGCAACCAGGGAAATCTGTCTTTTCACGAAGTAGCCTCGCAGAAGAGAAGTTCGTGCAGATGCACAAATTGGGCGAAGGAAAGAGTGTACACCGCCCAACCCGCACCTGCACGGCTGCGCGCAAGTTCCTCTTTGGAACCCGGTGCCCTCTGCGGCTAAGGTTTTCGAGCCGAATCAAGGCCCCGCAACATGCTAGAATCAATAGAGTCCAATGCCGAATGCTTCCTGACATCGAAAACCTGCTGAAACTGCAAGACACGGACAAAGAAATCCGCCGTCTGCAGGACGAAGTCGCCGAATTCCCCAAGCGCGTCGCGGTCATCGAACATAAACTGGCGGACACCAAAGCCCAGCTGGAAAAGGCGCAAGCCGCCGTCAAGGCCGACGAAGCCTCCCGCCGCAAGTACGACACCGCCATCAGCGACCTCCGCGGAAAAATCTCCAAATACCGCGACCAGTCCCTCGACGTAAAAACCAACGACCAATACAAAGCCCTGCTGCACGAAATCCAGTTCGCGGAAAAGGAAATCACCGCCAACGAGGACAAGATTCTCGAGCTGATGCTCAACGCCGACGCCCGCGACAAGGAAGTCAAAGCTGCGCAGGCCGAACTGAAAGCCGAAACCGCCGAAATCGAAAAAGAAAAAGAAGAAGCCCGCCAGCTCACGGCCAAAGACGAAAAACTGCTGGCCGAGTGGCGCGCCAAGCGCGACCAGATCCGCACCAGCGTCAACGAAGACCTGCTGCGCCATTACGAGCGCGTCTCGAAATTTCGCGGCAGCGGCATGTCCGAAGTCCGCGATCAGAAATGTATGGCTTGCCGCGTCATGCTTCGGCCCCAGACTTACAACGAAATTCGTTCCGGCACGCAGACTATTATTTGCGACTCCTGCCAGCGCATTCTCTATTTCAATCCCGCCGACGAAATGGCCGACGTAAAGCCTTCGACCACGCGCGCCAAGCGCCATCATCCTAAAATCGACGCGCCCCAGGCCTGGTATTACCGCGCGGAGTTCAACGAAATCGGCGAGGTCTTCCTCTGCCTGACTACCACCCGCGGCCAGTCCAGCCGCCGCGTCTACGACGTCCACACCGGACGCCTCATCGGCGACATCCTCATCCGCGAAGGCGACTATCGCCAGGCCTTCCCCGAAGACATCACCGGCGCCATGCGCCTGAACGGCGGCTGGAGCGAAGCCGAACTCGACGCCTTCGGCAACGAACTCCCCATGGTCGCCCTCGACTCCCTGCGCTTCGATCTAGATCTAGCCCGCCACGAAGCCGCCACAGGCTCCCACGTCAAACAGCAGCCCGCACCAGCCTCAACGGAACAAGCCGCCAGCTAAGAGTTTCGTGTGGAAATGGGTCTCAGACACGGTCGTCGAGCGCAGCTCGACCCCGCGCACGGTCCATCAGTGAGACCCCATCCGAGTGCTATGGGGATCTTTCGCCAGCTGATCTAATTGGTAGAATCACACGACGTGAGAACGCAAAACCGCCGCTCGGAATCTTAAAATGTAATGTGTCGAGTTAGCGTCGTGCTGCAGTCCATTCGCGTTATCGAAACGAGGAACTCCGTGAAGATGATTCCACTTGCTGTACTGTTCTTCTCCGCATTGGCCTGGGCGGGGGGAGGCTCCCATTCGGCCGACTACACCGTCAATGTCCACGTCAGTTTGTCCAGTACAGACCTTGCCGGTCATCAAGTGTTGGACGTAGTCATTGATGCAAAGAAGTATGAACTGCGGTCTGAGCTGTCCATTGGTCACCTACTTGCACTCGGCGACTATAAAGCGAAGCTCGTTCAGAACGACCACCCGACCGCGTACGACTCCGTCCAAGTCTACGAGTTCCTGTTCCCTGACAAAACGAGGCCGTACTTGGTAGTCGGTCAGACCGAATGACGTCGCTCCGCTGTGGCGTCCTCCCTCGTTGCTTGCGGTCTACCGATTCTTGGCGAAACAGCGATTGGAACGGAACGCGAGCGGTTGCTTGAACTCTACCCTGAAGGCACGCCCGTCTGCGCGTGGTTCGGCCAGAATCAAGTGAAACCCATTGTGGTAGTCAGTCGCTAGTGATGGCGTATCCAGATTGCGGGGCAGACCGGGAAACGGCTCCCATTTAAGCAGGTGTTCGCTGGTGCGTTCCATGGATGTGATTTTCGCCTCTAAGCGGGTCAAATGTCGAGAACAGGCCTCATCGCGCGACGAGTCCCGTTTAGAAAGCTAAGGCATTACCATGTCCCCATGCCCCCGAGTCCAAAACCGCCTCACCAACCCGTAGTCAGGATCTCTCCCCGCGGCACGACTCGACTAAAGGACGGCCACGTCTGGGTCTACCGCTCCGACATCGTCTCAGCCGACGGCGTCCTCCCCGGCTCCGTCGTCGCCGTCACAGACCAACGTGGCAAGCCGCTCGGCACTGCGCTCTACTCAAGTTCCTCGCAAATCGCCATCCGCATGATTTCGCACGAGCCCGTTACAGATTTCCCTGCTCTGTTGCGCCAGCGCATCGCCGCCGCGATCGCCTACCGCGAGACTCTCGTAACAGACACCGAAGCCTACCGCGTCATCTTCAGCGAAGCCGATTTCCTCCCCGGCCTCATTGTCGACCGCTATAACGACACTCTCTCCCTGCAAATCCTCACCCAGGCCATGGATGCCGAGCCTGTCCGGCAGGCGATCCTCGCGGAACTCACCGCCCGCCTGCACCCGGCCTCGATCATTGAGCGCGTCGACCCGCGCGTCCGCGAACTCGAAACTCTTCCGCCTCGCGCCTCCGGCCTGCTGCAAGGCGAAAAGGCTTCCACCACGTTCACCATGAATTCGATTCAGTTCCACTTCGACGCCCTCGAAGGCCAGAAGACCGGAGCCTTCCTCGACCAGCGCGAAAATTACGCTGCCGCCGCGCAGTACGCTCACGGCGATGCCCTCGACGTCTTCTGCTACCAGGGCGGCTTCGCCCTTCATCTCGCCCAGCATTGCCAGCACGTCACCGGCGTCGACAGCTCTCGCCCCGCCCTCGAAGTCGCCGACCAGAACGGGGCGCTGAACAAGTCGCTTCTGGGTTCAAAAGAGATCGAATGGATCGAAGCCAACGCCTTCGACCTGCTTAAGGACTACGCTTCTCCGGCTCGCCCCCTCGAACCTCGCCGCTACGACACCATCGTTCTCGACCCGCCCGCCTTCGCCAAATCTAAGCGCGATCTCGACGCCGCGCTCCGCGGCTACAAAGAACTCAATCTTCGCGCCCTCAAGATGCTCCGCCCCGGCGGAATCCTCGTCACGTGCTCCTGTTCCTACCACGTCAGCCAGCAGGATTTCCTCGAAATGCTAGCCACCGCCGCCCTCGACGCTCACCGCACCCTCCGTTTGATCGAGGTTCGCGGACAGGCCAAAGACCACCCCGTGTTGCTGAACATCCCCGAAACAGCCTACTTGAAGTGCGTGATTGCGTCCGTAAGCTGATGAAAATAAGCATAATTCTATTGTTGACAGTAATACGCTCAACTTTTATGCTTCCTTTACGCTAACCAAGCGTCTAATGAAGTAGCCGCGACAGAACCCGCACAGCCCGTCTGGGACCGGGTTTCGGACCAGGTCATCGAGCGTAGCTCGATCGCTCTTGGCGGACATTACATCAAACTTATTTCTGAAGGAGGATTTACCCATGACCGTACTAACCCGTTGGGAACCGTTCCGTGAACTCTCCACCCTGCAGGACCGCATCAACCGCGCCTTCCGTGAGTCTTACTCTGGAGCCGGCCACGACGAATCCCTGACTACATCCAGCTTTGCCCCCGCCGTCGACGTCTACGAAGACGAGCACCAGGTCACTTTGAAGATCGAAGTGCCCGGAATCGACGAGAAAGACATCGACGTCCAGGTCGAGAACAACGTGCTGACCGTGCACGGCGAGCGCAAAATCGAGAAAGAAGAAAAAGAAGAGAACTACCGCCGTGTGGAGCGACAGTACGGCAGCTTTACCCGCACCTTCACTCTGCCCCAGACCGTAGACACCGAGAAAGTTTCGGCCACCTACGACAAGGGCGTGCTGAAGATCACGTTGCCCAAGAAAGCCGAAGCCAAGCCCAAGCAGATCAAGGTCAACGTCGGCGGGGTCAGCGGCAGCGAAAAGCCAATCGAAGCCAAGACAACTGAAGCCAAGGCTCCCAGCAAAGCCGCGTAAGCGACCGTGGAAGAGCGGCGCTTCAGCGCCGCGTCAAGGCATAAGAACGCTGGGGCTTCAGCCCCTGAGGTCAGCGGGAGGCGGCAGCAATGCCCGCCTCCCGTTACAATTTCAGACACGAAATTTCGGAATCGACTAATTTGAAACCGCAAGCCACGCTCGCGCTATCAAATTACTCAATTACCAAATCTCTCAATTACTACGAGGTTCCCCATGCCCATCCGTTGGGACAAATTTACCGTCAAAGCGCAAGAAGCCGTCCAGCGCGCGAACCAGCTCGCCTCCGAGCACGGCAATCCCGAGCTGCGTCCCCTTCATCTGCTCGCAGCGCTGCTCGAAGATAAAGAAGGCATCGTCCCGCCGGTGCTCGAAAAAATCGGCATCGGTCCGCAGGCCGTCCTGTCCGAAGTTTATAAAGAAATCGACAAGCTTCCCAAGGTCTCTGGCGAAGCCGCGCAGGTCGGGCTCTCGAACGAAGTCAACAAGCTGCTCGAGCAGGCGTTCAAAGAAGCCTCCAACTTCAAAGACGAATACGTCTCGACCGAGCATCTGCTGCTCGCGATCACCCAGCTCAAGCGTGACCCCGGCCAGCAGATCCTCGCCGCCCACGGCGCAACTAACGACGCAATTTTGAAAGCGCTCGCCGTCGTCCGCGGCTCGCAAAAAGTTACCGACCAGAATCCCGAGGCCAAATTCCAGGCCCTCGACAAATACGCCCGCGACTTGACCGAGCAGGCGCGTCGCGGCAAGCTCGATCCTGTCATCGGACGCGATGAAGAAATTCGCCGCGTGGTTCAGGTGCTCTCGCGCCGCACGAAAAATAATCCCGTACTCATTGGCGAGCCCGGCGTCGGCAAGACCGCCATCGTCGAAGGCCTCGCCCAGCGCATCATTTCCGGCGACGTGCCCGAAGCGTTGAAGAACAAGCGCGTCGTCGGGCTCGACCTCGGCGCCATGCTGGCGGGAGCAAAATATCGCGGAGAATTCGAGGACCGCCTCAAAGCCGTCTTGAAAGAAATCGAGGATTCGCAGGGCCAGATCATCCTCTTCATCGACGAGTTGCACACGCTGGTCGGCGCCGGAGCCGCCGAGGGAGCCATCGACGCCTCGAACATGCTGAAGCCCGCGCTGGCCCGCGGCGAGTTGCGCGCCGTCGGCGCCACCACGCTGAACGAATATCGTAAGTACATTGAAAAAGATACCGCTCTCGAACGCCGCTTCCAGATCGTCTTTGTCGGCGAACCTAACGTCGAAGACACCATCGCGATCCTGCGCGGCCTCAAAGAAAAATACGAAGTGCACCATGGAGTCCGCATCAAAGACTCGGCGATAGTCGCCGCAGCCACGCTCTCGCACCGCTACATCAGCGACCGCTTCCTGCCCGACAAGGCCATCGATTTGATCGACGAGGCCGCGTCTTCGCTGCGCATTCAAATCGATTCGCTTCCTACCGACATCGATCAATTGGAGCGCAAAGCCACGCAGCTCGAAATCGAAAAGCAAGCGCTGAAGAAAGAAGATGACGCGAACTCCAGAGAGCGTTTAGGGCTGATTGAAAGAGAACTCGCCGAGATTCGCGAGAAATCCAATACGCTCAAAGCCAACTGGAAAAAAGAAAAAGATCTTATCGCCCGCGTCCGCGCCCTGAAAGAACAAATTGAGAAGCTGAAAGCCGAAGAACAATCCGAGCTCCGCAAAGGCAACAACGAGCGCGTCGCCGAGATTCGCTATGGACTCATTCCGCAAGCGGAGCAGGAACTCGCCAAGCTCAGCAAGCAGATGGAAAACCAGGGCGGCAAGCGCATGCTCAAGGAAGAAGTGGACGAGGAAGACGTCGCGCGCATCGTCTCCAAGTGGACCGGCATTCCGGTCTCGAAGATGCTTGAAGGCGAAGTCAAAAAACTTGTCACCATGGAAGAACGCCTGCGCCTGCGCGTGGTCGGCCAGGACGCGGCTCTGGAGCGTGTGGCTAACGCGATCCGCCGCTCCCGCGCCGGACTCAGCGATCCCAAGCGTCCGATCGGCTCGTTCATTTTTCTAGGTCCAACCGGAGTCGGTAAGACTGAACTCGCCCGCGCCCTCGCCGAATTTCTTTTCGACGACGAACACGCCCTGCTCCGCATCGACATGTCGGAGTACATGGAAAAGCATTCGGTCGCTCGCCTGATCGGCGCGCCGCCGGGCTACGTCGGCTACGAAGAAGGCGGACAGCTCACCGAGCAGGTGCGCCGCCGTCCTTACGCGGTCGTGCTCTTCGACGAAATCGAAAAAGCGCATCCCGACGTCTTCAATGTTCTTCTGCAAATGATGGACGATGGCCGCCTCACTGACGGCAAAGGCCGCGTGGTCGATTTCAAGAACACGATCCTGATCATGACCTCGAACATCGGCTCGCAGTTCCTGCAAGGCGAGAGCCAGCGATCCGAGCAGCAGTTCGAAGAAGCCTCGAAGCAGGTGCTGAATGCGCTGCACGCGCAGTTCAAGCCCGAATTCCTCAACCGCGTTGACGACATCATCATCTTCCGCCCGCTCGGCAAGGAACAGCTCGTCCACATCATCGAGCTGCGCCTGGAAGACGTGCGCCGCCTGCTCGCCGACCGCAAGATTTCGCTCGAGCTGACCGACGCCGCCAAAGACCTGCTGTTCACCGAGGGCTACGACCCGAACTTCGGCGCGCGCCCTTTGAAGCGCGCGATCCAAAAGCTGGTGCAGGATCCGCTGGCTCTCAAGATCCTCGACGGCGAGGTTCTTCACGGCGATCACATCATCGTCGACGCCGACAAGAAGGCAGGCAAGGTGAAGTTCGAAGTCAGCCGCCGCGTCGGCGAGAAAGAACCGGCCAAAAGCAAGCTTTAAAGAGAACGAGTAGAGGAGCGCCCTGCGGCCGCGCTAGGTTGATGGAACGCGTCGATCACTTTGAATGAGAGTAGGTACAACACAGCGGAAAACCTCAGCACGATTTCGATGCTCGCAAGTAAGATTCTGCCGAAGTGCATATGTTGCAGAAAGAGCATGGGGACTGCCCAAGCTGCGCCAGCCCCCAGAAAAAACATCGCAGTTACACGCGACCAATCTCTTAATCTGAGCAGCCCCCACCCGACCCAGCACCAGACGACTCCGACGAGCAATGTCAGATAAGGGCTGACTAGGCGGAGGCCGTAAACGAATGGCGCGTTCCTCAACGACGAGATCGCACGCGGTGCAATTACTATCATTAGGCCTATGGAGCAGAGGCAGAAGCCAGCGGCGAGGAAAAGAGCCCCTATCAAAGTAACTCCGAATGGCCGGCGCATCTGGGAAGGATAACAGAGCACTGGGCTCGGCTGTGGCACACTAGCTCCATGCACCGGCTCACGCTCGGCGACTTTGAACTCAGCGTTTTTTCTGATGGCACGTACCCGCTCGACGGCGGCGCGTTTTTTGGCGTCGTGCCGAAAGTCATGTGGTCGCGCAAAGTCACGGCCGACGAGAAGAACTACGTCACCGCCGGACTCAACTCGCTCGTCATTCGCGCGGAAGGCCCGCGTGGCACGCAAACCGTGCTGGTCGAAACCGGCATAGGCAACAAGCTCTCCGACCGCATGATCAAGTTCTACGGCCAGCCCGCGCAGTTGCTCGACAATCTCGCGGCTGCCGGCATTGCGCCCGACGACGTCGACGTCGTCATCAACTCACACCTGCACTTCGATCACTGTGGATGGAACACAATCCGGGACAAGACCGGGAAGATCGTCCCCACATTTCCGCGCGCCAAATATTACGCTCCCGAAGGCGAATGGCAGTACGCGCGCCACCCCAGCGAACGCGACGCCATCAGCTTTATTTCCGAAAACTACGACCCTCTGGTCGAAAGCGGCCAGATGACTCTGCTGAAAGGCGGCGAAGAAATCGAAATTATTCCTGGCATTTCGGTGCGAACCTTCTCCGGCCACACCGCGCACATGCAGGCCGTGATCATTCGCGGTGGTGGAAAGATCGCGCGGCAGAGCCCGAGCGTGGAGAGCACGGACGGGAAGAGCACGGACGGGAAGGGCACGACTTCAGTCGTGCCATCAGACGCCAGAGACGCCGGGGCTTTAGCCCCTGTGGGCACAACCGCCTGCTACATCTCCGACCTGATCCCGACCGCGGCGCACATCGACCTCACCTGGGGCATGGGCTTCGACCTCTATCCTCTGCAAACAATCGCGAGCAAGAAGCTCTATTACGCGCAGTCAATTCCGGAAAAATGGCTAACGGTTTTCACGCACGACGCGAACACGCCCTGGGCGTATATTGAAAAAGACGAGTCGGGTAAGATGGTGGCGAAAGGAGTGTGATACGAAACAGAAAGAGCCGAGTCGCCACTTCAGATCTTCAAACTTCGCGGGCAAGAGCTTCCGCCGCACACAGCCTGGCTTCGAAGAATTCTTCCACCCGCCCCAGAATTTCCACTGAGCTCTTCGACTCATAGATCGCTTTACGCAGCCCTGCCCCGCCGGGCACACCGTGGCTGAACCACGAAGCGAACTGCTTCATCTTGCCCACCGCGTCAGGAAGTTCTTCCTCGATCAGCATCTGGAAGTAGGTACGAATCATCTGGTATCGATCCGCTTCGCTGGGTGAGTCGTACAGGGCTTCCGCAGGCAAGACTCTGGACGGGGGCACGGACGGGTAGGGCACGGCTTCAGCTGTGCCATCAGCAGTCCAACTCGCGTGGGCTTTAGCCCCTGGGGGCGCATCGGTAGGCTCGGGGAAGCGGCCCTCAGCGGCTAAAGCCTGTAGCAAGGGCTCCGCGTCTGCGGCACGACTGAAGTCGTGCCCTTCCCGATTCATTCGCGATCCAACATCTCTCAACGCCCCGCAATACTGTTCGATCTGGCGGAAGATCCACGGATTCGACGGCGCCGTGCGCCCAATCATCACAGCATCGCATCCGGTCTGCGTCACCATGGCGCAGGCATCTTCCGGACTGCGAATGTCGCCGTTTCCAATGACCGGAATCTTCACTGCATCTTTCACGGCGGCAATCCACTCCCACCGGGCCTGCCCGCTGTAACCCATCTCGCGAGTGCGGGCATGCAGCGCGACCGCGGCCAGGCCGCACGACTCCGCCATGCGAGCCAGTTCCACGCAGACAATCTCCTCGTCGCTCCATCCTGCGCGAAATTTGACCGTGAAGGGAATTTTCACCGCCGCCCGCACCGCCTCGAAAATTTTCCCAATCGCCGGCAGATCGCGCAACAGCCCGGAGCCTCCATTGCACTTGACTACCTTTTTCGCGGGGCACCCCAGATTCAGGTCGACCAGGTCGAAGCCCAGGCCCTCGACCATGCGCGCGGCCTCGGCCATCACGCCCGGATCGCTGCCAAAAAGCTGCGCCGAAATCGGGTGCTCGTCTTCGTAGAAATGCAGATAGCGCTTGGCCTTCTGGTCTTTCTTGCGCAGCACGCCGTCGGCCGAAGTGAACTCGGTCATGATCAGCCCGCACCCGCCCAGGTTGCGGATGAAGCGCCGGAACACCGTGTCGGTCACGCCTGCCATAGGCGCGAGCACGGTCGCGGGGGCGATTGTGACGTTCCCGATCGACAGCTCAGTCGGAACAACCCGTGTGGCGCGGGCACTCCTGCCCGCGTCCGCCGTCAGCACGCACGAGCCAGCCGAGTTGTCCCAGAACTTCTTCACCGTTGTATTCTACCTTCCGCCACAAAACGAAGCCCCCGCCGGAGCGAGGGCTGAATTTCTGGCTGAATTTCTGTGCCAATCCGTGAAGATCCGTGGCAAAAATTACTTCTTCGCCGGTTCGGCCTTTGCGTACTTGCGGCGGAAGCGCTCCACGCGGCCCGCGGTATCCATCAGCTTCTGCTTGCCAGTGAAAAACGGATGGCAACTCGAGCAAATTTCGACAGAGATATCGCCCTTGTGGGTCGAGCGGGTCACAAACGCGTTGCCGCACGCGCAATGCACGCGCACTTCGTTGTATGCGGGATGAATAGCAGCTTTCATATCAATTCCAACCTCGATTCGAATTATTAGATTCTACCGGATATCCACAGGATTCGGCAATCTCAAGCAGCTCTCGGCCATCAGCTGTCAGCTCTCAGCAACACCCTCGGAATCAGAGAGTTCCAAGCTGAAGCTGACAGCTGAGAGCTGACAGCTTCTTCAGAATCGATACAAATAGCTAGCCTTCACGAAAAACTGCCGGCTGTCGTTGAGGTAGCCTCGCGGCGTTGGGAACACGCCCATACGCGGCTCAACGTCCAGATTCTGCAGGTCGCTGTTATAGCCGACATAAATCGCCGTGCCCGGATGCACGAGATATGTCACCAGGAAGTCGGCGTTGAACTCTTTTTGCGTGGGCAGATAGGTATAGGGAGATCCCACGCCCGGCGTCCCCGCCAGCAGCCCGTTGTATTGCAGAATCACGCGCACCGAAAGTTCCGGCGTGAACTGCCAGTTCCACTTGCTGCGCACGATGTGATCGTTGAAGATTCCCCGACCGGCTCCAGGAAATTGACTCTGCTCGGTCAGGTAAGTTCCGCTCCTCGTGCGCAGCCGTTCGAAAAGATAACTATTCTCAATCTTCAACGGCTTAACGGGACGGAACGTCAAGGTCACATCTCCCGTATCCAGCCGCCCCAGAAGCCATTGCGGCGCCGCGTTCGCGGCCGGCACAAAGTTCGGTCCGTCTCCCCAGTAGTAGCTTGCCTTCGCCATAACTTTTGAAAAATAGCCGCTGGCGATCGACGCTCCGCTGCGGTGCTCGTGGTAGTCCTGATTCTGGGTCAGACCGGGCAGCCCCAGGAACGCGAAATCCTGCGGCCGTAACCGTTCGCGCGACTCCTCGTAGGGAAGGAACCGCAAACTCGTCTGGCCTCGCCCCTCCACGAACACATACGGCGTGTACGCGGTATCGAGCCGCGTTCCTTCGTGGTCGAACACATACCGGTTATAGACAGCCGGACCCCAGGCGACGACCCAGCCCTGCTTAGGCCTAAAAACATAACCCGCGTGCTGCTCGCTGTCGCGGATGTCGACCCGGTTTACGAATCCCGGCACCGTGACAAAGCCGGGGGTCACGTCCTGATATGAACCGCTGTAGATCAAATGCAGGCCGTTGTGCCGCAGATCGAGCCGGTCCGCCGCGCCTGCATAGTAACTGCCATTGCCGGCGTTGCCCGAACTGAAAGGGAAGAGCCCCGCCTCGCAGGTATTCTGCAGGTTCGCGGCCGTCAGTCCCAGCAGGCTGCTCGAACTCACCACCGCCTGCCCTTCCATGGTCCAATTGTCAGTGAGCTTAAGCCGCGTGTCGGCTCCGCCCACGCGATTGAATTCTCCCGTCGTGGGACACTGCCAATCGGTATAAATCGCGCCCACACTCGATTGCTTGAAAATGTCGCGGTTCACCCGCGCGATCGCGAAGTACGACCGAACGCCGTACAAATCGCTCGAACACACGAGCGACGTAGCCGGGCAATGGCTCGGCACCGCCAGCCCCGGGCTCCGGTCGTCAGTGGCCATCAGACCGACCGAGTACGGCCCTTCCTTCCCGGTCAGCCGGATTCCCGCCGATAAGTCCTGAATATTGCGCGTGAAAAATAAATCAAAGGGCGTGCGAAAGTAGTCTTCGTTCTCCAGAAAAAACGGCCGCTTCTCAGGAAAATAAACCTCGAATCTCTGGTTCACCGTGATCTGCGGATCCTCCGATTCCACCTGGCTGAAATCCGGATTCGCAGTCATATCGAGCACAAAGTGGTCCTTGATCACCCATTTCGCGTCCAGGCCCGGCTGGCCCTGTACGGTCGCACTCTGAAAAAACGGGTTGTATGGGTCGCGCGTGTCGAGAGCCCGAAACCCGCGCATCACGCCGTAAGGAATCAGCTCCAGATCGCGGGCCGGCGAAATTCCCTCCAGCCCATACAGCGTCGCCTCCTGCCCCAGCCGTCCTTCCACTTTTCGCGAAATCTGCGGCCAGAACGCATCCTCAGTCTTGCGATAAATGCCGCGATACAGAATGATTCCCCATTGCTGCTGCTTGGTGGAAGGGAAGCGCAGGCTCTTAAACGGGATCGCCATCATCACCACATACCCGCGGCCGGTGACCTTGCCTCGCGAATTCCAAACCGTATCGAACGACGTATCGAAATTCCCGTGGACCTCCGCCCGCGAAGCCTCCGTCCAGATCGCATCCCACTGCACGCCCAGCGGCGTGGTCTGAAAAGCGTATGCGCGCCGGTGATCGTGAAACGTGTCGAGGATGATCTCCACCTGGTCGTCGTCGTAGATATCCTCGCGCACCGACATGCGCGCGCGCACCTGCCGCGGATCGTCGAAGCACACGAACACCACATACAGATTTCTCTGGTCGTAGCCCAGGTAGGCGTCGGTGGGCTCGGAAACCGATTCTCCGTCGTGCGGCGTGCGCTGCGTGAAGCCGGTAACCTTCGCCATTGCGCGCGCGATTTCTCCCTGCGGCTGCATGCTCAGGAAATCTTCCAGCATAGGCGGCCGCTGCAGCCGCGGGATGGTCAGCACCGGAGGCCCCAACTGCGTGGTCGCCGCAGAGGCCGGAGAACTTTGCTGGGCGCCAAGCGAGGGACACGTCGCCGACCCGGCCAGCACCACTGCCGTAATCAACACCTTCCGCCGCACTCTGAGAAGAAGACCCAGACCGAGCTCCTCACGCGCGCTCCCGCCCCTGGCCGCCTGGCGCTGGGAGGGAATCGAGCAAGATACACCATTTGCCCCACAACAAGACAGAAAACAACGTTTTGTGTGGAATTTAGAAACCTGCGCGAATGCAGGTTGCCTGCCTCGGCAGCCCTGCCTGAGTAAAACGCTTCGCAAAACTTGTGGTACGATTTTGCCGCTCGAAATTATGGAGGAACTTGAATGCCGTCCTTCATCAGTGAAGCCGAACAGAAGCAGGGTTTTGGCCACGAATTCGTGGCAAAAACCCGAACGGTTGCCCACAAGTTCGACATTCCCGTCGAGTGGCTCCTCGCCGCGATGAGTTGGGAAACAACTCAATACATTGCCTACCACCCCGACACCGGCACCTGGGGAACCAACACCTCGGATGCAGGAGGAGGCCTGATCGGGTTCACTCCGTTTTCTGCCGACCTTAAGAAGATGACTCCGATTGAGCAGCTCGATCACGTCGGGCCCTATCTGCAAAGAGTGATCAAGAACTTCAAAATCGCCACTCCCTTCGAAAGCCCAGAGGAATTCTATTGCGTCATCTACGCTCCTGGGATCCGCGGTAAGCCCGAGTCTTACACTTGGCAGTATCTGGGAAAGACCTACACGAAAAAGACGCAGATGAATATCTACCGCGGATTTCTCGGCCGCTACCAGATGCCGCAAACTGGCGACGACATGGATGAAGACGATACCTCCGACGGTTCGTTTTTGTGGTGGGCGCCAGGCCGGAAGAAAAAAGTCGGATGGGCCAAGACTACAGATGCGAATGTGCAGGTCTATTCCGGGCCCGGACGCACCAACGGTGTGGTCGCAACGTTGGCGCTCCTGGGAACACGTGTCCAGGTCCTGGACCAGATTCAGTCAGGCGACATCATCGACGGCAACGCGGTATGGGATCGAATCCCTGCCGGATACGTCTCCGACAGCCAAATTGCATTTGAATAAGCGCCAGCTCTCGAAGGCGCAGCCAGGCTAGGAATAGCGGGCAGTGGCCGCTGCTTTGCAGTGTCATTCCGAACCGGCACAAAGCGCCGGTGAGGAACCTGCTTCTCCCGGCCCTGCGCCGCTCGCCGACCTCCGCGCGAAAGTCGCCTAACTATCAGAATAACGAAGTCTGCCTTCGCGTCGGCGTAATCCCAAAATACTCATACGCCAGCTGCGTTGCCACACGCCCGCGCGGAGTGCGGTTCAAAAACCCAGCCTGCATCAGGAACGGCTCGTAGATCTCCTCGATCGCGTCCGGCTCCTCGGCCAGTACGGCAGCCAGCGTGTTCACTCCCACCGGCCCACCCTGATATTTCTCAATGATGGTCAGCAGCAACCGCCGGTCGACCTCATCGAATCCATATTGATCGACTTCCAACATTTCGAGCGCAGCCTTCGCCGTAGACTCGTCAATCTTGCCCGCTCCGCGGACCTGCGCATAGTCGCGCACTCGCCGCAAAAGCCGGTTCGCAATTCTCGGCGTGCCGCGCGAACGTCCGGCAATTTCCTTCGCGCCAGCATCATCGACTTCAACCCCCAGAATTTCCGCCGACCGCTCCACAATCACCTGCAAATCCGCCGGCGTATAAAACTCCAGCCGCAGCACGATGCCGAACCGCGACCGCAGTGGCGCCGAAATCAGCCCCGCCCGAGTGGTCGCGCCCACGAACGTGAACGGCTTCACCTCCAGCGTATGCGTCCGCGCCGACGGCCCCTGCCCAATAATGATGTCGAGCTTGTAATCTTCCAGCGCCGAATAGAGCAATTCCTCCAGTACCGGCTGCAGGCGATGAATTTCATCGATGAACAGCACCTGCTTATCCTGCATGTTGGTGATGATCGCCGTCAGGTCGCCCTTGATCTGCAGCAGCGGCGCCGCCGTCGGCTGAAAGTGCACGCCCAGTTCGTTGGCAATAATGTTGGCCAGCGTGGTCTTGCCCAAGCCGGGCGGCCCATACAACAGCACGTGGTCCATGGCCTCGCCGCGCGACCGCGCCGCCTCAATCGCCACCGCCAGGTTTTCTTTGACTTTTCCTTGCCCGATGAACTCGGCCAGCCGCTGCGGCCGCAGCTTCAACTCAAACGAGGAATCGTCCTCCACCGGTGCCGCCGACACCAGCCGCTCGCGGTTGGCGTTGAGGTCGAGATTGTTTTTCGCGGTAGCCACGCTATGGCGATACTAAAGCTCCCCGAATCCCCTTGCAACCGCGACTCGATATGGGATCCAGGCAGCCGACGCCTCGCCGCCAGTTGCAGCCACTCAAGCTCCGCATTCTTATGCTGTTCACATCGAATTCACGGAATCTTAACCTCGCCGTCACCGACCCTTAACAAAAAGCCGCTAATTTCTTCGGGACTGCTTGCGCGGCAAGCCGCGTCTGTCCGCGCGTTCACGGCATTTGTAGTCCGAAGCGGAACGGACCAGGGGGCTGCCGCCCCAAACGTTTCGTACCGGTTCAATTCGAGGAGACTATGACAAAGAAGACTTTCGTTCTAAGCCTGTTCTTTTCGCTGACGGCAACCATGTTCGCTCAGGAGGGCGCCGTTCCCAAGGGGATTCCACCTCTCAACCACGTGTGGGTGATCATGATGGAGAATCATGGTTTCAGCCAAGTCCTCAAGAACCCAGCAGCGCCATTCACCACTAAGTATGCCCACTCGGCAAACCTTGCCACGAACTACTTCGCGGTGGCGCATCCCAGCCTGACCAACTATCTGGAAACCAATGGCGGATCGAACTTCGGGATTCTGGATGACAATTCACCCGACTGGCACGACGCGAATTGCTCGCCGAATCTGGCCACCGGCGTCACCAATTCTGAAGCGGTTTCTACACCCATTTGCCCCATCGCCGGTACCGGTATCGACGCCGCCACCCCGGCCATTGATTACAGCAACGAGACTTCCGGACCTCCGGGCGTCAACAACATTGACGGCAAAAAGTCGTACGCCGCCGATCCCAATATTCTGGGTATCAGCATTGCCGATCAACTCGTCGCTGCCGGAAAGACCTGGAAGAGCTATCAGGAAAGCCTCCCGCTTGGGAGCCCCGACCTCATCAACTACAGCGACGGCAACTTTACCAACCTCACTGACTTCACCCTGCTGAACTCCCTGTGGCCCGCGACGCCTCCGACCTTCAGCTCCGGCGAGATCGTTCAGCTATACGCCGTGAAGCACAATCCGTTTGTCTATTTCCAATCCACTCAGGAAGGTACCGACCCGGCAAACAGCCTGGCCAATGTGGCTCCCTTTGACGGGGCCGGCGGCCTCTATAGCGACCTGGCTTCTGGCAAAGCGCCGAACTACTCCTTCATCGCTCCCAACCAGTGCAACGATCAGCACGGTCGCAGCAACGGCACCCAATTCTGTCAATTCGATCCCAATGACAACGGCACTCAGGTTGGCTTGAATCCGGGATTGATGGCGCTCGGCGACCAGGCACTCGAGAGGATCGTGACTGCAATTCACGCTTCCCCGGCATGGAAAAATGGCCACAACGCCATCATCACCATCTGGGACGAAGATGACTACAGCGTCTCTCCGACCGTCAACCGCGTGGCCGCCATCGTCGACACCAACTACGGCTTCCACGAGATCACCAGCCACGAGTTCTACACCCACTTCTCCCTGCTCCGCTCGATCGAGGGGGGCTTCAAACTGCCCTGCCTGAATCACGCTTGCGACGCCAGCACCCAGGCCATGACCGACCTGTTCGGCGAACCGTAAACCAAAAAGCTGCAAACAACGTCGGGGCCGATCCTTCAGGATCGGCCCCGATTTCTTTTGCGCAAAAGAAGGAAGATTGTCCTCCTTTATTTCGGATACCACTCCAGCAACCGCACCTCGATCCCCGTCCCTTCCAACGCTTTTTGAAACACCGTGAGGTCAGACCCGCGGTAGTGGTAAGGGATGACGATCTTCGGATGGAAGGCTTTCACCGCTTCCGCGGCCTCTTCCGGCGGCATGGTGTATGGCAGGTTCATGCACACGAACGCCACATCAATATTCTTCAGCGCGCGCATCTCCGGCACTCCCTCGGTGTCGCCCGAGAAATAAAACCGCTTGCCGCCGTACGTCAGCACGTAGCCATTGCCCCGTCCCTTATCGTGAAAAAGTTTCCCCGCAGCCGGCCCGCGTTTCAGGTTGTAAGCCGCGATCGCCTCAATGGTCAAACCCTGCCAGTTTTTCGTTTCTCCGTTGGCAATGGGCTTGGCACTGGTTACGGTCTGCACCACGGCCGGCGCCGCGAAAATCTCCGTGCCCGCTTTGCTGATCTCCTTGATCGAATCGGGATCCATATGATCCCCATGAATGTCGGTAATCAAAATCAGGTCGGCCTTAGGCAGCCCCGTAAGCTTCGCCGGTTTAGCCGGATCGAGATAAATCACCTTCCCGCCCGCCTCAATCAGCGTGCTGGCATGGTACAGCGGAGTAATCTTGACCTGCCCCGCCGAAGTAGAAAACTCCTGTGTCTGAGCCGCCGCGTGCGCACCATCCGCCATCGCAAGAAGAAAAATAAACGCAGAGCCCACAACCATCGGTATCACCCTCATCCCAATCCTCACTTTCAAAAATTGTCATCCTGAGCGAAGCATGAGCGCCTGAAAGGCGTTCATGCGCAGTCGAAGGATCCCTATAAGCCGACCCAATCCCAGCCGCAGCAAGGCGTTCGCACCCTGCAGCCGCGCCTTACTCCTCCTCTTCCTTCACCTCGCCCCGTGCCGCCTTCGCCTTCTCGATAATCTTCTCCTGCAACTGCCCCGGCACCACGTCGTAGTGATGCATTTCCATGTTGAATGAACCACGCCCCTGCGTCATCGACGTCAGTTCTACGCCATAAGTCAGCATCTCGGCCATCGGCACTTCGGCCTTCACCACCGTGTTGCCGCCCTTGTTGTCCATGCCCTGGATGCGTCCGCGGCGGCTGTTCAAGTCGCCCATGATCGATCCCGCAAAATCGTCCGGCACCGTGATCTCGACCGCCATGACCGGCTCCAGCAGCGTAGGCTTGGCCACTTCCATCGCCTTCTTGAACGCAATGCGGCCCGCCATCTGGAACGACAAATCGTTCGAGTCCACATCGTGATACGAACCGTCATACAGCACCACGCGAAAATCCACTACCGGAAATCCCGCCAGATATCCGCGCGCCGCCGCGTCGCGAATTCCTTTTTCCACCGGCGGAATATAGTTCTTCGGAATCGCGCCGCCAAAAATATCGTTCACGAACTCAAACTCGCCGCCCCGCGGCAGCGGTTCCACCCGGATCTTGCAGTCGCCATACTGCCCGTGCCCGCCCGTCTGCTTCTTGTGTCGCCCCTGCACATCGGCCTTGCCGCGAATCGTCTCGCGATACGGCACCTTCGGCGCTTTCAGCACCACTTCCGTGTGATACCGCTTCTTCAACTTCGAAACAATCACTTCAATATGCTGCTGCCCCGTGCCCGCAATCAGAAATTCCTTGGTCTGCGGATCGCGAAAGAACCGCAGCATCGCATCCTCTTCCATCAGCTTGTGGATGCCCGGCCCCAGCTTGTCTTCATCGGCGCGGCTCTTGGGTTCAATGGCAAACGTAATCGCCGGCTCCGGCAGCTTCACCCGCGGATACTGAATCGGCGCCGCCTTGTCTCCCAGCGTATCGCCGGTCAACGTGTCTTTCAGCTTCGCCACCGCGCCAATATCCCCCGCGTGCATCTCCGGCACCGGAACTCGCCGTCTTTCCCTGCATAGCCTGAATGTGCGCAAATTTTTCCTGCCCCGCCGCGGGCTGAAATTCTGCAGCGTCGCATCGTTCTTCAACACGCCGGAAAAAACTTTGAAATACGAAATCCGCCCCGCGAACGCGTCCGACACCGTGCGGAACACATACAACGAAACCGGCTCCGCGTCCGACTCATGCCGCTTCGGCGCGTCGCCATTCCCGCCGGCTTCGCCCTGCACCCACTCGTGCTCGGAAGGCGCGGGCGTGTAGTCGACAATAAAATCCATCACCCGGTCCGCGCCGATGTTGCCGAGCCCCGAACTGAAAATGACGGGGAAAATCTTGTCTTCGCGAATCGCGTTGTGCAGCGCCGGAATCAAGTCTTCCTCGCCCAGCGTCCCCGCCTCGAAAAACTTCTCCATCAACTTGTCGTCGCCCTCGGCCACCAGTTCGACCAGCATCTCGTGCGCTTCCTGCACCTGCGCCCGCATGTTCGCGGGAATCTCAGTTTCTTTTCCCTTGCCATTCCCACCCAGTTCGTAGGTGTAAGCCTTCATGCGTACCAGATCGACCACGCCCGTAAGACTTTTCTCCGCGCCAATGGGCAGCTCGATCGGGATCACGTCCCGGCCAAACGCGGTGGTCAGCGATTCCAGCACCCGCTCGGCGTTGGCCCGGTCGCGATCCATGCGGTTCACCACGATCAGCCGCGGCGTCTTGTACTCTTCGCAATAATTCCACACCCGCTGCGTCACGACTTCCACGCCCGCCACGCCATCGACCACAACGATCGCCGCATCCACCACGGGCAGCACCATCTTGGCCTCGTGCACGAACATGCTGAATCCGGGCGTGTCGAGAATATTAATTTTGGTGTTGCCCGCCGAAGTCGCCCACTCCACCACGGCCGCGCCCGTCGAAATCGACATCTTGCGCGCGATCTCTTCCTCGTCGTGGTCGGTTGTGGCCGAACCGTCATCCACCCGCCCCAGCCGCTGCGTCGCTCCCGCCGTATACAGCATGGCCGACACGAGCGAGGTTTTCCCCGCATGCCCGTGTCCGACCATCGCAACATTCCTTATGTTTGCTCCCGAATAGACTTTCAAGTTGGGCTCCCTTCGGCAGGCGTGGGAAGGAAACAGCCGTAAACGTGAAGAAGATGAGGACAGCAGCAGGCCAACCCAGCATCCCCTGCCAAAACTTAGGATGCTACCACGCGGAGCGCGGAAGCCTCAACCGGATGCCGATTCATTCTTACTTCCCTTGCCATCCCACCGAAGCCGAAGCGAAGCGACGGCGCAGTGGAGGGACCTGCTTTCCCCCACCGGAAGACGTGACTGGGGAACATGTCGCATCAATCGCACTGGGAAGGGCGCGGCTTCAGCCGTGCCACTCAGACCGACGAAGAGAAGGGCTTTAGCCCCTGAGGGCCCAAGTAAGATCGGAAGCGATCCGTGGCGAACGGGCTTCCCTTCGTAGTATCATCCCCAGCAATGCTAGGCAACCGCACCAGCGAGCAGTGGATCGCGCAATACTCCACCAGCCACCAGCACCCCATCAATCGTCTCTGCCACACCCTCGGCATCCCGACGATCCTAGTTTCAGTCGCAGTCGCCGTCGCGGGATTCTTCTTCCATCGCCTCTGGTTCGTCGCGCTCGCACTGTTCGTGATCGGATGGATTCTCCAGTTCGTCGGCCACGCCTTCGAAGGCAAGCCTCCGGAATTCTTCAGCGACTGGCGATTCCTCTTCGTCGGCGTCCGCTGGTGGTGGGCCAAAATACGCGGCAGCGCCTGATTGTGTGGGGCGGGCACTCTTGCCCGCCAGGTTCGTCAGCAATCCGTTTTCTGTTGTCGCTCGTATTCACGAATGAGCGCCCGGGTGCCCATTTTCCGCCCACTTTGCGAGAAGTGGAGATTTTGAAACGTGGCGCTCAGACTCGCCGCACTTGCACACGCTCGCGATTCTGTACTATGCTGACCGCAACCTTGGGGTTCTGATTCGCAACTGAAATGCACCGCCTGACCGCACGATTCCTGCTGTTGCTCGCGCTCGTCGGAAGCTTCGCTCCCCTCGCGCTAGCGGCCACCGCTGCTCCGGAACACGCCTGCTGCCTGCGCAAAGGCGTTCACCAGTGCCACGGTTCAGCCCCGGAATCGGATCAGCGTTCCATTCGCAATACCAGCTGCTGCAACCACGACTGCTGCCGCGCCGCAACCACCTCGCAGTGGGCGCACGCACAGCCGCCTGTGACGGCGCCGTTCGCGCCGAATATCGAAACCCGCATCCTGGAAGCTCGCATCTCCTCTCCGGCCACCCAGCGATTCTCCTCGCAATCCACCCGCGCCCCGCCGCAAATCTCCATCGCCTGAGCATTCACGGAAACTTCCCGCACTCATCAGTGCACGCGAAACATACGCGTGTGGGTCCGGGTCGTAGCCCGTCCTGAGCGAAGCCGAAGGAACCCGGTCGCCGGGCGAAGCCCGGCCGACTCTTGCAGCCCACTCAACCAGGTCCCAGGAGATTCCATGCGCATCACCCGCATCCCGTTGCAGCTCGCATTCCTCGCCATCG
This sequence comes from uncultured Acidobacteriota bacterium, assembly GCA_963755795.1. Taxonomy (GTDB): domain Bacteria; phylum Acidobacteriota; class Terriglobia; order Terriglobales; family Acidobacteriaceae; genus Sulfotelmatobacter. Next base: position 107,991 of record CAVWLI010000032.1, read on the forward strand.
CATCCATCGCCGCCCTGGCCAACGACTACGGCGCCATCCGAGGCGTCGTCCACGATCCCCAACACCGCCCCGTGCAAGGGGCGATGGTCATGCTGCGCGCCAAATCGTCGGACTGGGTCAAGAGCGTCACCACCGACGCCAGCGGCGAATTCCAGTTCAACGCCATCGTGCTCGGCGAATATTCCATCAGCGTCGCCAGCCAGGGTTTCGAGCAGGCGTCGCAGAACGTCATGGTCATCTCCGGCTCGGTGCCCGTAGTTCACTTCCAACTGCAAGTCGCAGGGACAAAAGAAAACGTCACCGTCTCCGCCACTACAGAGGTCGTCGCCACCGACAGCTTCACGCCCACCACGGTCGTCGAGCCGCCTCGACATCGAACGCACGCCCGGCGCCGACAGCACCAACAGCCTGGCCATGATCACCGACTACGTCCCCGGCGCCTACGTCACCCACGACATGCTGCATATGCGCGGCGGCCACCAGACCACCTGGCTCCTCGACGGCATTCCCGTCATCAACACCGCCATCGCACAAAATCTCGGCCCCCAGTTCGATCCCAAAGATATGGATTACGTCGAAGTCAATCGCGGCAGCTACAGCGCCGAGTTCGGTGACCGCACCTACGGCGTCTTCAACGTCGTGCCCCGCACCGGCTTCGAGCGCAACAATGACGCCGAACTCACCCTGACCGCCGGCAGTTTCCTGCAGACCGACGACGCCCTCAGCTTCGGCAGCCACACAAACAATTTCGCCTACTACGCCAGCGTCAACGGCAACCGCAGCGATCTCGGCCTGCAGCCGCCGGTTCCCGAGGTCGTTCACGATGCCGAAAACGGCGTCGGCGGCTTCGGATCATTCATCTACAACCTCGATCCTTCGAACCAACTGCGCCTGATGACCTCCGCCCGCCGCGACTACTATCAGATTCCTTACGATCCCAATCCCAACGACATCGAAAACGGATCCATCCCCGCCAACGGATTCTCCCCGCAATATCCCAGCATCGGCCTGCGCGACGCCCAAACCGAGAACGACGAAGGCGTCCTCTTCACCTGGCTGCACACTTTCAATTCTCATCTCCTCACCACGGTCTCGCCCTTCTACCACCACAACACCGGAGACTTCGCCAGCAATCCGAACGACAATCCCGTCGCCAGCACGGAAAATCGCAGCTCCACCTACGCCGGAGCTCAGGCCAGCATCGCCGCGAACTACAAAATGAACGACCTGCAGGTCGGTTTCCTCAGCTTCTACCAGCGCGATAACCAATTCTTCGGAGCCGTGTTCAACCCGCTAACCTACAATCCCGTGCCGTCGCCCATCGCCGACTCCGAACATCCCACCGCCAACCTCGAAACCTTTTACATCGACGACCGCTTCAATCCTTTTCCCTGGCTCACTCTCTCCGCCGGCATGCGCCCCACCCGCTTTTCAGAAGGAAATTTCGCCGTAACTTCCGCCGCCCCGCCCGTCGACGAGTCCGCCATCCAACCGCGCTTCGGAGCAACCGTCACGGTCCCGCGCCTGCACTGGACCTTCCGCGCCTTCTACGGGCACTACTACCAGGCTCCGCCGATTGAGACCGTTTCCGGCCCCGCGCTGCTCAGCTACACCGGGCAGCAAGGTCTGGGATTTGCCACGCTTCGCGGCGAGCGCGACGAAGAACATCAGTTCGGCGTGACCATCCCCTACCGCGGCTGGATCCTCGACGCCGACACTTTCAAAACCAACGTCCAGAATTTCCTCGACCACAACAATATCGGCGCCTCCAGCGTCTTCTTCCCGATCAGCGTATCGCAAGCCGTAATTCGCGGCTGGGAACTCACGCTCCGCTCTCCGCGCATCGCCCATCGCGGCCAGCTGCACCTCGCCTACTCCAACCAGATCGCCGAAGGCGCCGGCACCATTACCGGCGGACTCACCGACTTCACGTTTTCTCCCGCCCTCAGCCCGCTCGACCACGACCAGCGCAACACGCTCAACGTCGGCGGCGACGTAACTCTGCCCTGGCGAGCCTACGCCTCCACCAACGTTTATTACGGCTCCGGTTTCACCAACGCGTTCTCCGGCCAGCCCTATCCCGGCGATTATCTTCCTTCGCACACCACGTTCGACCTTTCACTCGGTAAGGACTTCGGCGAACGTTTCACCGCGTCCGTCACCGCGCTCAACGTAGCCAATCGCCGCGTCGAGTACGACAACAGCGTCACCTACGGCGGATTCCACTGGAACCTCCCGCGCCAAATCTACGCAGAGCTTCGCTACAGGTTTCACTACTAGAGCTGTATTGATCAGATTTCGGCAGGCCATGAATGCAGAATGATGAAAGCGGGATTCCGGAAGTGTGAGTCTCGCCTTAAAGGAGAACAACGTGCATCGTGGATCCCGATTTCTCAGTTCGCTGTTCCTGGCCGCAGCCCTCGCCGCGCCGATGGCGATGATGGCCGCCGCTATCCCGCAAGACGACCAGCACCATGAAGACAAGCAGGATCACAAGCGCTACTACGACAAGCAACATAAGGACTATCACACCTGGGACGACAATGAGGACCGCGCGTACCAACGCTACCAGACCGATCACCACGAGAAGCGCGCCTTCATTGAGCTGAACACACGGCAGCAGACCGTTTATTGGAACTGGCGCCACAATAATCCCGACGTCAAATAAAGAACGCTAAATAAAGAACGTCAAACAGCATCCGGGGTGCCCCATTTCTCGCGCGTCCTGTGCGCGAGAAGTGGGGTTTTCGTCAGTCGCGGCCCTAACCCCGCGCCGTCTTCTCCCGCACCATCTCCTCCACATCCCCAATCTTTTCTCCCAGCAAATTCAGCTTCCGCGCCAGCCCCTGAATCTCCGCCTCCGCCCGCCGGTTCACGTCGTAATCGAGTTCGCCGCGCAGCCGGTCTTTTGTGTCCTGCCGGTTCTGGCTCATCATAATAATCGGCGCCTGCACCGCCGCCAGCATCGACAAAAACAGATTCAACAAAATATACGGATACGGATCCCACGCCTTGCGTCCCAGCGAAGCGTCAATCGTCATATAAATCGCCAGCGCAATGCTGAACGCAATAATAAAAGTCCACGACCCGCCAAACCCCGCGACCACGTCGGCAATGCGCTCGCCAAACGTCGCATCCTTCTCAATCACGTCATTGGGATGCCGGTTCGCCCGCAGCCGCACCAGTTGCTGTGACGCATGAAACTGCCGACCGAGCACCCGCAGCATATCCATCCCCGCCAGCGGCTTGCGCTGCAACAGCACCGCAATATCTTTCTGGTCGACTTCCAGGCACACCGCTTCATCGATCGCAACCGCCTCCGTCTGATGCGGCGTCTGCTCCAGCATCGACGCAAATCCGAAGAACTCTCCATGCGACGGCTCATCAACCACCACTTCCTGATGATCCTGATCAACCGTCGAAACCCGCACCCGCCCCGACACCACCACATACGCCTGCCCGCTCGAATCCCCAATCTTGTAAATCCGCTGCCGCGCCGCAAACGTCTTCAACCGCACCTGCGCCGCCAGCACCGCCGTCTCTTCCTCATCCAGCAGCGCAAACAGCGGAACATGTTTCAATACCTCAGGATTGCACGCCATGAAAATCCCTCGCCGTGTGAAATCTCAACCACGCACACTCGACACAATTGCCCCATGCACCAGCGCGCTGTCTTCCCGACCGAAGCGAGCGAAAGCGAGCGCAGTGGAGAGACCTTGTGTTTACCGCCCGAGCATTTCACAAAAGCCGCATCGCAACAAGGCAGACGCAGCGTGGGGTTGGGAAGGGCACGGCTTCCAGCCGTGCCGTTAGCAGCGATAGGATGTACGGCTTTAGCCGCTGAGGTTTGTCGAAGCTGGCGCGCACATATGCGCTCGTCTCGCCGTGGCCGAACCATCCCGATTCGAGTTAAAGTAAATACACTGTGAAAAACTCTGCTCGACACACGTTCCTGATCGCCCTGCTCCTCGCCGGCACAATTTTTTCGTTCGCATGTCATCGCACCCAGACATCGGCCACAAAACGCTATCCCTTCACCGGCCGCGTCATCTCTATCGACACCCAATCCCACCAGGCCTTCATTGCCGGCGACGACATCCCCGGCTTCATGGATGCCATGGCCATGGCCTACAAAATCAAGCCCGAGGATACGCTGACTCACCTCCACCCCGGCGATTCCATTTCCGCCGAAGTCGTGGTGATTCCAGCCGATCCCAAGAATGAAGACGCCGTCCCCGACTACTGGCTTGAGAACGTCAAAGTCACCGGCCACGTCGAGGCTGCGCCAGCAGCCGCCAACACGCCGCACCTGCCCGCCCCCGGCGAAGACGTCCCCGATTTTTCGTTCACCAATCAGAGCGGCAGACGCATTTCCCTGAAGCAGTATCGCGGCAAGACCCTGCTCGTCACCTTCATCTACACACACTGCCCGTTCCCCGATTTCTGCCCACGCATGACCACCAACTTCGCCGAAATCTACAAGCAACTCACCACTAATCCCGCGCTGGCCGGCACTCACCTCTTGAGCCTCAGCTTCGACCCCGAGCACGACACTCCGAGAGTTCTCCGCGACTACGGCTACTCCTCGGCACACACCCACAACCCAGCACTCTTCGCCCGCTGGGAATTCGCCGCGCCCGCCGCCGCCGACCTGCCCAAAATCGCTGACTTCTTCGCCCTCACAGTCAAGCCCGAAGGCGGACTCATCACCCACACCCTCAGCACCGCCGTCATCGGCCCCGACGGCAAAATCGTGAAGTGGTACCACGGCAGCGATTGGCAAGTTTCTGATTTAATAAAAGACGCTGCGAGTGCTCCCAAAGGGGAGTAAACTCCCTCGACCGCAAGGCCGAGGCCGTTTTTCTTAGCGTTTGACTGACGGCTGTTTGCAAGCTTCGTGCGTTCATGACCCGCGCTTCGCGGCCTGTGCTCTGTAGCCTCCGCTCCGCGCTCCGGGGCCTGCGTTACAGGGCGCGTGCTACCGTGGCGTGCACTACCGTGGAAGAGCGGCGCTTCAGCGCCGCGACAAAGACGATAAAATGAAGGGGCTTTAGCCTCGGCGGAAATCTATGAGATATCTTCTGATCATCCTGGCCCTGCTCGGCATCACCGCTTCTTCTCTCGCCCTGCGCGAACACTACCGCGAGTATGGCGATTCTCCCTGCAGCATCAACGAGCGCTGGGACTGCGGCGTGGTCAATCACAGCCCCTTCGCCATGATTGCTGGAATTCCTGTCGCCACCCTCGGCATCGTGGGCTACATTCTGATGGGCGCGCTCGCGTTCCGCCGCTGGTACCGCCTATTGCTAGTCCCCACGTTCGCGGGACTCGCCTTCTCGCTCTACCTCGCCAACATCGAAGCCCACGTCCTCGGCGTCTGGTGCGTCTACTGCGTCATTTCGCTGGGCGTGATCTCGCTGATGTCGCTTCTCACCCTCGGAACGGTCGTCGCGCAATTCGTCCGCCAGCGGTCACCAGCCTGAACAAGTTCTTTTGGTCGGCGCGAATTTCAGGCACAAAAAATGGGCTGGCGGGTGGCACGCCACAGCATGAGGGGGCGATCCCCATGCCTGGTGTCCACCCGATCCAGCCCACCCCATTTCAAACACACATCACCACATTTCGCTATCAGGTGCAGACCTGAGTTTCAGGTCAGGAAAACTCGCCCATCGCCAGCAGGAAAATTCTTACTTCTTCCTCGCCCCGATCATTCGGTTAATGTCGGGCGAAAATTCAATGAAAATATTCAGCGCCGCTCCGAATCCCGCCTGCTCCGCCATGGCACGCCCTCCGTCGGCAAACGCGTTCCGCGGATGCGGCTTCCACGCGCTCGCAATCAATCCCCCGCCAAACGACCCTCCGTACAACGCCCACTGCGGCCGCAGGTGTTGCTCACTCTGGTCGTAAGTAAGAAAGTTGCGTACGATCGCATGCCGCGTCCTCGCCCAGAAACTCTGGCAACGGCACCGATCGTAGCGCACTTCGTATTTCAGCGCGGCATTTCCCAGCGCCGCCAGGCTGTTCGACGCAATGAACTGTCCTTCACGCGAGGCAAACCGCTCTTCATATCCGCCCCAACCGTCGTCCCACTGCCATGGCACTCCGCGCGCCTGATCGATGCCCGCCGCAAACATCCGCTTCAAGTACGCGCCCGGTGTCGTGAGCGTTTGCTGCAGGTAAATCTCCCGCCGCTGCTCCACCGTCATCGGAACCAGCGTCCGGCCCTTTTCCACGTATACGCCCACGAACCAGCCGTTCTCCCAGTCGCGCGCCCGGTCCAGCGCTTCCTCTCCAAGTTTTTCGGTGGCCTCAGCCGCCTGCACTGTCAAATCTTTCGTCTTATCGGCAGCCGCCGGCGCACGATTCGCGCTGTTGTCTGGCTTTTCTTCTTGTGGCTTCTGATCCTGCAGCTTCTGACTCTGCGAAGGTGCTTGCTGAGATTGTTCCGGCGGCGAACTTCGCGGCGGGTTGGGCTCACTCTGCGCCAAAGCCGCAGAACCGATCGCGAGCCAACCGGCAAACAGAACAACGCAGAGTCCGCCCCACTCCCGACGTTCTCTCCCCAAGGCTCTCACCCTTCCGCTTTTTCGCCGCCTGCGGTGTGCACGCGGTCAAAATTTTGCCCGCCTCCCCTGCAACCCGCTAGACTCTGTTCGATGCGCTCCCTCTACAACCAAGTTGCAGGCTAAAGCGTGGAGCGCCTCGCCGCCCTCAGCGACGGCATCTTCGCCGTGTCCATGACCCTGCTCGTGCTTGATCTCCGCGTCCCCGCCGCCGAAGCCATTCACTCCGAGCGCGACCTCTGGCATGCCCTGGTCGTGCTCTCGCCCCGAATTCTCATTTTTCTGATGAGCGTCATGACCAACGGCATCTTCTGGGTCGGCCAGCAGACCCAGCTCAACCACTTCGCCCGTGCCGACCGCAACCTCGCCTGGATTCACATCGCCTTCCTCTGCGCCATAACGCTGACGCCGTTCTCCACGTCGCTGCTCGCCGAGTTCATCCACTACCGCGTCGCGCTGCTGGTCTACTGGTTCAACATCGTCCTGCTCGGAGCGGCGCTCTACTGGAGCTGGAGCTACGCCACCCGCGCCCGCCTGCTCGCCGAAGACGTGCCCGCAGAAATTCATTCCGCCATCGTCCGCCGCATCGTAATCGCGCAATCCCTCTACGCCGCCGGCGCCGCGCTGTGCGTCTTCAACACCTATTACAGCATCGCCGCCATCGTCCTGGTCCAGATAAACTATGCCATCGCCCCCAGATTCTGCTGGGGATTATTTTTGCGAAAGTCGTCCAGGGAGACAGCCACGTAAGGGGATTCGTGGAAGGATTGTGAGTTTGTGAAAAATTCGCATAAGGGGTTCGTGAGAGGGCACGCCTTCAGCTATGCCGATAAAGCCGAGACCTTAGGCCGTAACGTGGAAGAGCGGCGCTTTAGCGCCGCGTAAAGACATTCAAGAATTCGCGGGCTTTAGCCCCTGAGGGCTCTAAGTTTCGCCCAGCGACCCACGGAAGTCCGCCCCAGACTCGAGATGCGCCAGCAGGTCCCCGCCAAGGAGTACCATCTTCGGAGGTTCTGCCGCCATGAACGTCCGCGCCCTTGCTGTCTCGATCACGTTCTCTGCCGCCCGGCTGCTCGCGCAACAGCCGCAGGCGCCGACGCTCCAGAAATCAGAGATCCAGGCCGGCGCTGAAGCGCTCATGGATAAGGCCCGTCATCTTTCCGATATCCGCGCTCAAAACGCTCCCGCTTTCCGGCTCAAAGCGACGTTTTCCTTTGTAGAAAAAGATCTTGAGAAAGTGCAAGGCACTTTCACCGAGACTTGGATCTCGGATTCGCAGTGGCGCCGTGAGACCGTCGTGAAAGACTTCCATCGCATTGAAGTCGGCACCCCAAACCGGGCCTGGACCCTCGATAATTCCAAAGACTTTCCGGAAACCGCCACGAAGCTTCCGGCCCTGATGAACATTTTCCCGTCCCAGCCTGCCAAGTTTGAGTTCGAGTCCGTCACCGACACCGACACGAAGCCGCCAGAAATATGTGCGACCACTAAACCCGGTTCCCAACACGAACGGTACCGATTTTGCTTCGACCCAGAGAGCGGTGCCTTGCTGGCGAAACTGTCACCCGATATCCGCCCCAAGGGCACCTCGGACTACACCTGTTTTTATGGCGTTTTTCACAGGCTCGGCGTCTCCTGGTTTCCGACCGAAATGGCCTGCTTCAAAGACAAGCATCGCGAACTCGAAGCCAAAGTCGACGAGCTCATCGCCGAGCCGTCGCCCGACTCAGCTCTCTTCAAGCCGCCCGCCGGAGCAATGGAGATCGGCAGGTGCATGGGAACGTTATCACCGCCTGTCGCGTCCGTGAACCCGGCGCCCAATTACCCATCGGGAGGTCAGCAAAGTTCATACGTTACTCTCTTGTTAATCGTCGACACGCAAGGCAGGGCGCAAGACCTGGAGGTTCTTCGGTCTGGAGGTAAGGATTTTGACAATGAGGCCTTGAAGATGGTCCAGAAATGGCGGTTCAAACCGGCCACGTGCGACGGAGATTCTATGCCGACGAAGATCGCGGTACAAGTAGACTTCCATCGTTAAAGCGTGGTGGTCAGCCCACACCACTCGCGACTCGAAACTCTACCCTCTTTCAAACGCGTGCTTCTTCTCCAACTCTTCCACCGCCGCCCGCCGCGCATTCTCAAATCGCTCCGCCTGCATCATGAGCCCCTGCGTAGCTTCCGCCCACTCGCCCTCGATCCGCAGCAACCCCTGCGCCGCCACCAGCCGCCCCGCAATTTCCAGCAAGTGCGCCGGCGTGGTCTGCACATACTGCGCTTCCGCCGGATCGCCAATCCACACTCGAACGGGTGCCCCATTTCTCGCGTCCTTTGCGAGAAGTGGGGATTTTTCCGAGAGAACCGTCTGCCAGTAAACTTTCTTTTCGATGAACTCCGCCATCGCCTCATCCGTAGCCTTACCAAACACCCACTGCTGCCGCTTGTAGTCATAATGCCGGCTGGAAAACGGTACCGGCAACAATTTCCCCGACTTCACAAACTCAATCTGCCGCCGGTCGACTTCCTTGCGCAGGGCGTTGATCACCGGAGCCTCCGCATCCTTCGGCTCCAGCGACGGCATCACCTCGCGCACCGTTTGCGAAAGATTCACCGCCACTGGCGCGTGCAGCCCCTCCGAACCCTCCAGCCGCAGGTCGCCATGCAGCACAAAAAAATCCGCCCCCGAAGTCGACTGGTGAAACGGCCACTCCAGCCGAATCGTCAGCGGCAACCCCTTCAGCGTCACCCAGATTTTCGCGCTCGCCGCCGCCCGCGCCTCGTCCACCATCCCGCCACTCTCTTCCAACTTAGTCATAAAGTCAGCATCCCTCTTCTCTTGTCTCTGTGTGCGATTCCTCAGGGTCCTCTGTGGTTAAAGATTTTAGAGGCTCTGCCTACTTCCCATCCAGCGTCGAGCGCACTTTCAGCGCCAGCTCCGCTTTGCCAAAAGGCTTCTGCAACAGCTTCACGCCCGGCTCCAGCACCTTATGCTGCACCACCATATCGTCGGTGTATCCCGTCATGTAAACGATTTTGGTTTGCGGACGCTGTTTCAAAATGCGTTCCGCGAGCTGGCTCCCGCTCATCCCCGGCATGATGACATCGGTCAACAGCAGATCGATCTGCCCAGGGAAAGAACGTGCCGTCTGAATCGCCTGCTCGGCGCTGGCCGCTTCCAGCACCTTGTAACCATATCCTTCCAGAAAAATGCGCGCCAGTTGGCGCAGGTCCGGTTCATCTTCCGTCAGCAGAATGGTCTCCGTTCCTCCCGCGATCTTCTCGCCTACAATCAACTCCTGCCGTTTGCCCATGACGCCCTCAGCAACCGGCAAATAAATACGGAACGTGGTGCCGCGTCCTTTTTCACTTTCCACCTGAATGCTTCCGCCGCTCTGTTTCACAATCCCGTACACCGTCGACAACCCAAGTCCCGTCCCCTTGCCCATCGGCTTGGTCGTGAAAAACGGCTCGAAGATATGCAGCACCGTCTCCGCTTCCATCCCGTGTCCGGAATCCGTCACCTTCAGCATGACGTATCCTCCCGGCGCCAGATCCAGATCGCGCCCCTGTTCCCCACCCACATCCACATTGGAAGTTTCCATGGTGAGCTTGCCGCCGTGCGGCATGGCATCGCGCGCATTGATCGCCAGATTCATCAGCACCTGTTCCACCTGTCCTGGATCCGCTTTCACCGGCACCAGCGACGGATGCAGGCTCGCGACCAACTCAATGTCCTCGCCAATCACCCGTGACAACATTTTCTGCACATCCGCGACCGCTTCATTCAGATCCAACACTTTCGGCTGCAGCACCTGCCTCCGGCTGAAAGCCAGCAGTTGCTGGGTCAGCGACGCTGCCCGGTCCGCCGCCCGCCGGATCTGCTCCAGCCCGTTGCGCGCCCGCTCGTCATCTCCTGCAGTCGCCAGCAGCAACTCGCCGTGCCCCATGATGATGCTCAAAATGTTGTTGAAGTCATGCGCCACACCTCCCGCCAGCCGGCCAATCGCCTCCAGTTGTTGCGCATTCCTCAACTGTTCTTCCAGATGCATTCGCGTGGTCACGTCCCGCGAAATACCCCACGTCCGCACCCAGTGTCCGTCGATGACGGTCCCCATCATGGTGTTGCGAAGAATCTTTTTCTGCCCCTGGGCATCCACCTCTCGCGACTCCTGGTCGGTAATCCGGTAACCCGAGCCGATATAACTCTCCATAAATTCCCGCGTGACCGGATCCTGGAGCACCAGAAAGTCACTCAGCGGCTTCCCCATCAATTCCTTCGCGGAGGCCAACCCGTACATCTTCGCCATCGCATCGTTGCATTCCGCCACATATCCGTTCTTGTGGCCCATCGCCACTTGCTCTGGGATCGGCAAATCGCACGGTACAGGTGGGTCGTACTCCATCCGGAAAATTCCCTCCGAGCTTTGTTCTACAAACGCGCGGTAGCGCTCTTCACTCTCGCGCAGCGCCTCCTCCGCCCGCTTCCGTTCCGTAACGTCCACCAGCAACCCGCGCATCAACAGCTGCCCCGTCTCAACGTCGCGGACGAACACCGCGTCATCTCGCAGCCACACTTCCCGCCCATCCCGCGTCCGCGTGCGGTATTCCACGCGGTACAGTTCCCCCTCCCGCCGGTGTTCAGCCGCAATGGTCTTCTCCCGGTCGTCGGGATGCAGCACGTTGAACCAGGTGTGATCGTCCGCCATCCACTCTTGCTGCGTAAATCCCAGTATGTGCTCCACCTGCGGGCTGATGTAGTGAAATCTTCCCGCCTCGCCCGGTTCCGCGATGTAGGAAATCGCCGGTACCTGCTCCACCAACTGCCGGTATCTTCGTTCCGCCTCCTGCAGCGCCGCCGTCACCCGCCGCCCTTCCTCCTGCGCCCGGATCGCAGTGATGCCAAACGCCAGATTGTTGGCCATCTCGCTGAGCAGCTCCACCTCCGAGCTTTCAAACGAACCTGCCTGCTCCGAATAAATGGCCAGCACCCCAAACGCAGCACCCGCCACCCGCAGCGGCAATGCAATCACCGCCGCATATCCCCGTTGCAGCGCCGCTTCGCGCCACGGCCCAAATGTCGGATCGTTCGCCGTATCCGTGATCACGCAAATCCGGTTCTCGCGAATCGCCCTACCCGCCGGCCCCCGCCCTGCCGGCGTGTCCGACCAGTTCACATGAATCGTCTCCAGGTACCCGCTGCCGTGCCCGGCATGCGCCATTGGCCGGACCGTCTTTTCTTCGTCCTGCTCCGCGTAGGCAATGCCCGCCATCCGGTATCCCCCCACGCGCACAATAATGTCGCAAATCTGGTGCAGCAGTTCCTGCTCGCTGCTGGCCTGCGCCAGCGCCTGATTACACCCACTCAGCGCATGCAACGACCGGTTCAGCCGCCGCAGCTCGCGGTTAACGGCGCTCTCCGGGGCAGCCTCGCCGGCTCCCGCTATCTTGTTGGGTTGAGGATTTTCCTGCATGGAAACCTGCCGGCACAGATCCGGCATCTTCACTCAGTCTTGCAGTAGTGTACAGGTTCCCTAATGCCCTAGCGTTCGGAAAGCAGCAAGCGGGGGCCCCGCCCTTCTCGCGTTTTCTGCGAGAGGGTCGGGACTTTGACTTTCAGACTTTGACGGGTGCCCCAGTTCTCGCGCGTCCTTTGCGCGAGAACTGGGGATTTTGACTTTGACCGCGACTTTGACTCAATTTCTCTGTTATCCAAATTTCCTCTGTCATCCCGACCGAAGCGAGCAAAAGCGAGCGCAGTGGAGGGACCTCGTGTTTACGAGTGCGACGAGCCCAGAGGGTCGGGATTTTCTCCGCCCCCACGGCTCTTCTCCACCAACCATCCCAGCAATCCCAAAAGACAAAATCCCACCGCATTGAGCACCCCGTGCGTCCTCGCCATCTGCGGAATCGTCAACACCTCGCTGCCTAAGTAATCCGCCACTGCATACGATCCCGAGAGCACCATCCCCGCGAAAACCGCGCCCGCCGCCACTTGCAGCAGCAACCGCGCCGTGCCGTCCTCCGCCTTCGTGCCGCAAGCGCGCACCGCAATCGCCAGCCCAGCCACACTCGCCGAAAACAAAATCGCCGCCCCCATCTTCAGCCCCGGAGAAATCACAAATCCCGCCGCCACCACAATCGGCATCCCAATCACCAGCCCCACCACCACGCGTAACCACCGTCCAACCTCCCCGCGCCGCTCGGCGAATTGCAACGTAGCCGCCGCAATCGTCGCCGTAGCAAATCCCGCAAAATGAAAATGCACCGCCGTCAGCAGCCCAATCGGCTCCTGAATCCCCATCGGCCGCATACCCCACCGCGACGCCACCAGCCACGCCCCACCCACCGCCAGATCAATCCGTGCAACAGCCAGTATGCTTTGAGTCCATGTGGCGCGGGCACTCTTGCCCGCGTCTCTCCACGGAGCCCGGATCAACTCCATCACCCCCGCTCCCGCCATGAGCCCACACACGACAAACCACCCCAGGGCCACGCTCCCCGCCCATTTCCCCGGAGCCATCCAGATCGCCACTACCGCCATCGCCGCGCCCACCGGCTGCAGCCGCCGCCCCACTTCCGCAACCCGCCCCGCTGCACCCACCACCCTCCCCAGTTCCATTCCCAGCGGAACAATCACTAGCGGCCCAAACAGAAACAGCAACTCAATCGCCCCAATTCGTGCCAACCCCATCTTCGCCAGCACCGCCATCCCCGCCCAAACCGCCGCCCCCGTCGCAGCAGAAATTTGCGCCCAGAGGTCCTGCTTCTCATCGCGACCAACCACTCCGTCGGCATTCCGACCAATCACTCTGTTGTCATTCCGACCAAAGGGAGGAACCTGCTCTTCCTTGCGTCGCCAAACCGTCGTCATCGCTCACCTCATTTCCAGCCGGGTGCCCCATTTCTCGCGCGCCCTTTGCGCGAGAAGTGGGGGCTTTGACCCTTGGCTTTGATTTTGTTCCTTCACCTCACCGGCATCACCGCCGCCACCCCAAACACCCCCACCAGCACCATCAGCGATCCCAAATACATAAGGTCGAGCCCCCAGTTCTCCCGCCGAATCTCGCGATCGTAATAAAAAATCTGCAAAACAATCCGCAACAACCAAAACCCCGCCATGAACCCGCTGAGAAATCTGCCCAGCGCGCTAGCCCCCGCTAGTTCCCGCGCAAACCCAAAACACAACGCGGCAAACATCCCCAGCACAATCACGATGTACCCCCAGTGCACATAGAAAATCTGCCGCACAAATCGCGGAACCCCCGCCAGCCGCTCTCGCACCCGCAACCGCCCCGGCAACGGCACATTCGCCGCCATGATCCCCACATGCACGCACCCAGCTCCCCAGATCGCCCGCATCATCCACTCCGCGTTCATCCCCCACCTCCGCACTTTCCCTGTTAACCCCTGTGCACCTCTGTCGTTCAGGATTTTGACTTTGCAAAATGCCGCGCCACTTCCGACGCATACTTCCTGCCTACCCGCTCCGAATGTTCCGCAAGCCATTGACTCAAACGCATTTGCCCTGTCGCCGGCCCCTCCGGCGCAAGCAGGTTGCTCATCAGCCCCTCGTACTCTTCCCAGGTGAGAACAACGTCGCCGACCATCCAGCCCGTCACCAGCGTCGACACATAGGCCAACGCCGTGGGCAAATGAATCGTCCGCACTGGCCGTCCCACCTGCTCCGCAATCAGCCGGACCAACTCTTCAAAACGGAATGTTTCCGGCCCAACCGCATCGATCACGGAATTTCCCTGCTGCTCCGCGCCGTCCACCAGCAATCGCGCCATATCCTCAACATAAATCGGACGCACGCCGTAACGCCCATCCCCGGGAATTCCGAACGCAGGAAAATGTCGCACGAACCAGGCAATATTGTTGATCAGAATGTCTTCCGCCCCGAAGATCACGGTCGGCCGCACGATCGCATACGAGAGCCCGGAGGCGATTACCGCCTGCTCGACTTCAGCTTTTCCGTGGTAGTAAGCCAACGGAGAATCGAGAGACGGATTGGCGATGCTGACATGCACGATCCGTTTCACGCCCGCGGCTTCGGCGGCCTCAATCAGAGTGCGCGAGTTTCGCACCGCGTTTTCGAAGTTGGTCGCCCCGCGCGGAAACCGCACCCAATAGGTGTTGATCAGAGCCGACGCGCCTTCAAGACTCCGGCGCAATTCGTCAGGCCGCTCAAAATTGTAGGGAAAGACGGATACGCCATCCCCAAAGGGATTCGCCCGCTCAGGGCTACTCGTCGGAGGATGATTCGTCAGCGTGCGAACCTTATATCCGCGCCCGAGCAGAAGGCGCGTTGCGTACTTGCCCGTGTAGCTGAAGGCTCCAGTGATCACCACCGTGGCACTCATCAATCCTCCTCAAGCATTCACCCACGCCTTGTCATGCTGAGCGGAGCGAGGAGGAGCGCGAAGCGATCCTCCTGACGCAGTCGAAGCATCCCTACCCGCTCACCGATCTCGCATATCAGACAGTTCTGTATGAACAGAACGCATGAGCCAAAAAAAAAGGCCTTACCCCGCCTTCTTCCGCACCTTCGTCCCCATGCGCAACAATTTCCGAACCGTCCCCGTCGGCAGCCGCTTCATCTGGTCATACAGTTCCGTCACCGCCTCAAAGAATCCCGCCATCGCCTGCAGACGTTCCCGCGTATAGTCCGCTCCCGCTTCCTTCGGATCCAGATCCGCCAGGCACGTCCGCAAAATCTCCCGCGTCGGATCAATCTCCCGCCGCTTCCTCTGCTCGATCACCAGCCGGAACATCTCCCACACATCTTTCATCGATTCATAATGTTCCCGCCGGTCGCCCAGCACATGCACCGCGCGCACAATTCCCCAGGTCTCCAGCTCCCGAATCGACGTCGACACATTCGACCGCGCCACGCTCAGCGTCTCCGCAATCACCTCCGCTGGCAGCGCCTTGGGCGACAAATACAGCAGTGCATGAATCTGCGCCACCGTCCGGTTAATCCCCCACCGCGTCCCCATCTCCCCCCAGTGAAGGATGTACTGCTTCTGCACTCCAGTAAGTTCACTCATAAAATTCGCTCGTAACGTTTATTTCAGTACAAACTGAATATACAGAATATTCCGCTGGCTGTCAAGCCAGACAGGGTCGAGCGGTGGTGCGGCTTGAGAAGAAGGTTCGTATCAGGGCATGCCTTCAGGCACGCCGCTCCGTCACACGGTTCACACCAGGGCTTTTAGCCGCTGTCCGGCCACGCCAGGAGCTAAAGCCGTTACCCTTCTCACGTCCTTGGAGCCATCAAGCTCTAACAGGTTTGCTGAAAAACCGCCTTGCACGCAGGTTTTGGGAAGGGCACGACTTTAGTCGTGCCGCTAAGTCCCCCTAAAATCGGCCGCGCTTCAGCGCCGGAGGTTTGCCTCTGCCCCCCAAAATGAGTTTTCCGCAGCCTGCTAGTCGCGGAACGAGGCTAGGCAATAGCCCAGAAACCGGAACGGAGTCCCGGAGGGATGGAACGAACAGGAACGCGCGTTCATTCGCTTTCAGGGTTTTCGTGAAACAGGCGACGAAATCTTGAGGCAAATTTGCTTAACGACCCTGGCAGAGAGCATTCACATGGAAAAAATGAGGCGCGCCCTTAGTTCAGCGGCGCAGCCGAGGGATCGCTCAACGCAATCAGCTTCCCCGGCGGATAGTCCACCGGCGACAGAGGAGTCTCCGGGTCAGGATTCACGATCGTCAGCACCTTGCCGCTGCGAATCCCTCGAATGGTCAGGCAATCACTCTGCACCGAGACCACCCGGTACTTCTCGTCGAAGATCGCCACGGCAGGTTTCTTCATAGCGTTGTTAGATGCACAATCTTCCCACGCGGCTAACATTCATTGCTACTCAAATCCGTTTTGGGAACGGTTCAGTGGTAGTAGCCCCTTCGATCCCGACAAGGATAAATCATAGAGTCCGCGTACGCCCTCATCCGCCGAGGCGTCTCCCCACACCCCTCTTGGACATAATCCCAGACGGGCCGTCCGGGGGCTCCACGTATTCTACAATCGGACTCTCACGGAATGGACACCGCCCACATCGCCCAACTGCTGAAGCCGTTCCTCCGGATGCCCGGCACGGCAAGCTCTTGTCATTCCGAACCGGGCCAAAGGCCCGGTGAGGAACCTGCTGTCCTGTCCCCCGCCCAACTGCAAAGTATATCGACGTACATCGATATACTCCTCCGCTGGAACGCCCGCATCAACCTCACCGCCATCCGCAGCCCAGAAGAAATCGTAACCCGCCACTTCGGCGAAAACCTCTTCGCGGCTCGCCATCTATTTCCTCAGCCCATGAGTCTGCAGAAAATCCGGGAAGGGCATGGCTTCAGCCGTGCCGAAACCAGCACGGAGAAAGGATGGGCTTTAGCCCCTGATGGTATCGTCGGCGAACAACGATCGGCACCAAGTGATCGGGTGTCGGTAGCCGACGTCGGCTCCGGCGCCGGATTCCCCGGCGTCCCCATCAAACTCTGGGCTCCGCACATCTCCCTCACCCTGATCGAATCCAACCACAAGAAGGCCGCCTTCCTCCGCGAAATCACCCGCGCCCTAACATTGACCGACGTCAATATACAAAACACCCGCGCTGAATTGCTAACACCCTTCGCGTATGACGTCGTCACCCTCCGCGCCGTCGAACGCTTCGAATCCATCCTCCCCACCGCCGCCGCCCTGGTCGCCCCCGGGGGCCGCTTGGCACTCTTGATCAGTTCCGCCCAACAAGCCCAAGCCCGCTCCGCTCTTCCCGACCTCGCCTGGTCCGACCCCGCCCCAGTCCCTCAATCCCGCTCCCGCATCCTCTTGGTAGCCTGTCGTCCTCTCGAGGCTTAAACCACTGCCAGAACCAAACAAGCCAACAAGTGGTCCTGTGACCCGTGTATAGCTGGAAGATCTTCATGATCGACCACTATCATCCGCCCGAGTCAAGGCACCAAGTGGTAAAAAGGTTGATCATTCTCATCAAATAGCCAAGATCCAACCTAACGCGCCCCAGGACTTCAGCCACGTCGCAGCGATGAGCAGCCTTGGTAGTAACCAAGATAGTAAAAGTGGACCGCATCGCATGATTAAGCTGATAATCCATCTTTGCACAGTAGCGATCAACCGCATTAGTGTGATCGAAGTGGTAAATTGTGCCAGAATCGTCCCGAACCTTCCCGGACACACCGTGACGCCCGATGAAGTTTTCCACAATGTTCCTGCAGGAACATTTCGCCAATTCGCCCCGATTCCTGCGCACACTCAAGCCCCGGAGTTCGACGAGCAACCGGCCCAAGGTCGCAGCCGACGCGCCCACAAGTGAAGATATGTTCCCGCAGGAACATATGCGTGGTGTCGAGTCGACCAAGTCTCGTCCCACGCCTGGCGCAAAAAATGTGCGGCGGAGGCCTTAGAGGCTGCTGTCGTCTGACAGAATGTTCCTGCAGGAACATTGGACGCGTTTTGCACAAGAATTCACGCGCATGCACAGCAGTTCTTCATTGCAATTGAAATGCTATGCGGATTATGCTGCCGTGTAGCTCTGGTTCTCCTAGACAATTCAATGGGACGCGTCATCGCTGTTGCCAATCAGAAGGGCGGCGTGGGTAAGACTACGACTGCCATCAACCTGGCCGCATCCTTTGCGGCTGCAGAAGTGAACACGCTGCTGGTCGACTGCGATCCGCAGTCCAACACGACGAGCGGCCTGGGATTCGCCAAGGATCCTGAGCGCATCAGCTCTTACCACCTGCTGATGGGCGCGGCCACAGCCGAGGAGGCGCTGCTCACTACTGAACTCGAGCAGCTGTGGCTGATTCCTGCCCACAAGAATCTGATCGGCGCCAATATTGAGCTGGTCGATGCAGAGGGGCGCGAGTTTCGCATGCGCGAGGCGCTCGCGCCGTTGCGTGATCGCTTTCAGTTCATCGTGCTGGACTGCCCGCCAGCGCTTGACCTGCTGACGTTGAATGCGCTCGTAGCAGCAGACGCGGTGCTGATTCCGATGCAGGGGGAGTACTTTGCTCTTGAGGGCGTGAGCGAGTTGCTGGATACGATCGAGCGGATTCGCGCGGCGCTGAATCCTGAGTTGGGGATTGAGGGTGTGGTGTTGACCATGTTCGACGACCGCACCAACCTGGCGCAGCAGGTGATGACTGAACTCAAGAATTATTTTGGGGAGAAGCTGTGCAAGACAACGATCCCACGGAACATTCGGCTGGCTGAGGCGCCTAGCCATGGGAAGGCGGCGTTGGTGTACGATCCGCGGTCGAAGGGGGCGGAGAGTTATATCAAGCTGGCCAAGGAGATTATTGGGAACCAGCTTTCAGCTGTCAGCTCTCAGCCGTCAGTTGAGGCTCCGATCACCGAGAGGGCAGAGCAGCTTGAGGGCTCGGATGTCGAGGAGATTGCGGCTGCGGATGAGATGGATAAGACGGCTTGACTGTATATCGATATCCGTCGATATATTAGATCGACGGATATCGATATATGGTTGGGAGACGTCGGGGGCTGCGTGAGAATTCCTTGCTTGGGTGCGGAAGGGTTTCACTGATAGGGATCCTTCGACTGCGCGGCGGCTGCGCTTCGCTGGCCGCTGCTTCGCTCAGGATGACAGAGAAGAACGGAGAGGTGAATGACGAATACGGCTGTCGATAAAGAGAAGGTGGAGAAGCGGCGGGCTTTGGGGCGGGGATTGGAGTCGTTGCTGCCGGGGCCGCGGGTGGTCGCGCCGGGACAGAGTGGGGGCGCTGGCGACAAACAGCAGGTTCCTCACTTCGTTCGGAATGACAAGAGTATTGGGGATGGATCGACGACCGGCGGCGGTGGTGACGCAGGCACGCGGGCAGGAGTGCCCGCGCCACATGTGCCCACGCCTCACAGGATCGATTCGATTCAGGCTGTGGTGGAAGAGGCGGGGGCCGAACCAAAACCCCCACTTCTCGCGGAGGACGCGAGAAATGGGGCACCCGGCGCGAATGAGATACACGGCGGCGTTGCTGACGAGACCATAACGATTTATGCGCAGGCTGAGTCCCGGATGCCTGGCAATCTTGTCGTCAACCTCGATATTGCTGCGATTGACAAGAATCCGTTTCAGACGCGGTATGTCGATGATGATGAGGCGCTGGAGGAGTTGGCGGATTCGATCAGCGCGAATGGGGTGGTGCAGCCGATCATGGTGCGTCCGGGGGATGAGGACGGGCGCTACATATTAGTGTTAGGGGAGCGGCGGCTGCTGGCTTCGAAGAAGGCGGGGAAGACTACGATTCCGGCCCTGGTGCGGAAGGTTTCGCTGCAACAGGCGGCGGAGATGACGATTGTCGAAAACTTGCAGCGCGAGGATTTGAGCGCGCTCGAACAGGCGGAAGCGTTTCGCGTTTTGAGTAACGAATTTAAGATGACGCAGCAGCAGATTGGGGAGCGGGTGGGGCTGTCGCGGGCGTCGGTGACGAATTACATGCGGCTGCTGAAATTGCCGCGGGAAGTGATGCAGTTGCTGGCGGAGAAAAAACTTTCGTTCAGCGAGGCGCGGGAGTTGCTGACGCTGGAGACCGACGACCAGATTTCGCAGGCGGCGCTGTACGCGGTGAAGAAGGGGCTGACGATCGAGCAGATCGAGCGGCTGGTGCTGTCGATGAAGGGGGATCTGGATCCGTTTCCGGGGATGCCGGGGCAGGTCAAGAAAGAGAGCGGGGCGCGGTGGGTGGATCCGAATGTGCGGGCGGCGCAGACGGACCTGGAGCGGATGCTGGGAGTGAGGGTGCGGATTCGCGATCGGAAGGGTAAGGGGAAGATTGTGATTGAGTATCACACCGTGGATGATTATGAGCGGGTGGTGGAGATGCTGAGGGGGAAGAAGTAAGCTGTCAGCTGTCAGCTCTCAGTTTTCAGCTTTCGGAGGCGGCCCTACGGCCGCCTTTTTGTTTTGCTGTCCCGGGAACCTGGATGGTAACGCGTGGGATGAGCGGGCGGTGTTTCGGCCCGAGACCGTGTACTGAATCACGGACCTGATGGGAATTGGTTGACGTAGTGGGAACGGGACGGCTGCGCCGCGATTCGGTGTTTACTGCTTTGGTTCATCGCGGAGCGGGCTGGGACATCGGGCGAACTCCTTCCCCAGGCGGTGCCTCGGGCGGGATTGCAGGGATCCTTCGACTGTGCGGCGGCGCGCTTCGCTTGCCGTCGCTTCGCTCAGGATGACAGGCGTCTTTTTCCGAGCTCCGATTTTGGCTTTCCACGATTCGTTCCCTCGTTGCAAATGGCTATGGGGGCGGAGTATTGTGCTCGCTGTCGAGGACTTCCCCACTTCTCGCGCCAAGGGCGCGCGAGAAATGGGGCACCCGAGTGCTGCGAACCGGGATTTTCTTGACTGCAGGACCTCGACAGAGGGGTAGGGATCCTTCGACTGCGCGGCGGCTGCGCTTCGCTTGCCGCCGTTTCGCTCAGGATGACAGGGCTTTTTTGATCCGCAATTCCTGGAGGAATTATGAAAACGAGTTGGCTGCGGCGGGTTCAGGTTGGTGTTCTTGCTCTGGTTGCGGTTTTTGTTTTTACTGCGGCGGACAAGTCTTCTTCCTCTCTGCCCAAGCCGCCGGTGGCGAAGAAAGTTCCGCATGTGACTGAAGTTAACGGGCACAAGATGGTGGACAACTATTTTTGGCTGCGCGATAAACCGAATCCGGAGGTGCGGGCGTATCTGGAGGCGGAGAATGTTTATACCGATGCGGTGATGAAGCCGACGGAGGGATTTCAGAAGAAGCTTTATGAGGAGATGCTGTCGCGTGTGAAGGAGACGGACGTCGAGGTGCCCTATAGAGAGGGCGACTATTTTTATTACGTGCGCGAGGAGGCGGGGAAGCAGTATGGGATCCGGTGCCGGCGAAGGGGCAGCATGGAGGCGCCGGAAGAAATTGTGATTGACGTGAATGAGCTGGCCAAGGGGCAGGCGTTCATGTCGCTGGCGGCTTATGAAGTGAGTCCGGACGGGAATCTGCTGGCTTATACGTACGACAATACCGGGTTCCGGCAATACACGCTGGCGGTGAAAGA
Organism: uncultured Acidobacteriota bacterium; assembly: GCA_963755795.1. Classification (GTDB taxonomy): domain Bacteria; phylum Acidobacteriota; class Terriglobia; order Terriglobales; family Acidobacteriaceae; genus Sulfotelmatobacter. Next base: position 129,603 of record CAVWLI010000032.1, read on the forward strand.
TTTGCGGACGGGGAAAACTTTGGTGGATCACGCAGAGCGGGTGGGGTCGGTGGTGTGGGCCAACGATAACAAGACGATTTTTTATACGCAGGAAGATGCGGTGGCGAAGCGGCAGTACCGGCTGTACCGGCACACAGTGGGAACGGCGGGCGAAGGCGATCTGGTGTATGAAGAAAAAGATGAGCGCTTTGAAATTGGGGCGCAGAAGACGCGAAGTCAGGCTTATATCTTTTTGATTTGTGGAAGTCATACGACTAGCGAGGCGCGGTATATTCCGGCGGACCAGCCGATGGCGGAGTTCAAGGTGATGGAGCCGCGGAAACAGGGAGTGGAATATTATCCCGATCATAATGGGGATAGTTTTTATATTCGGGTGAATGATACGGGGAGGAATTTTCGGGTTGTGAAGGCTCCGGTGAGCAATCCGGGGAACGCGAACTGGAAGGAAGTGGTGGCGCAGGATCCGAAGGTGATGATTGAGGACATGGATTTCTTTAAGAATTATTCCGTGTTGTATGAGCGCGAGGGCGGGCTGCCGCAGATGCGGGTGACGGATTTGCGCAGCGGGCAGTCGCGGCGGATTGAGTTTCCGGAGCCGGCGTATGGGACGTATCCGTATTTGAATCGTGTTTACGACACTACGGAGTTTCGCTATGGATATCAGTCGCCGATTACGCCGGCGTCGGTGTTTGCGTACGACATGGAGAAGGGGACTTCGACGCTGTTGAAGCAGAAAGAGGTGCCGGGCGGATATGACCGGACGAAGTATCAGGTGGAGCAGATTTATGCTACGGCGGCGGATGGGGTGAAGATTCCGATTTCGGTGATGCATTTGAAGGGGATCAAGCTGGACGGGAAGGAGGCGCTGTATTTGTATGGGTATGGATCGTATGGAATTTCGATCGACATGTTTTTTAATTCAAATATTTTCAGCATGGTCGATCGCGGGGTGGTGACGGCGGTGGCGCATATTCGCGGCGGGGGCGAGATGGGGAAGGCGTGGCACGATGCGGGGCGGATGATGAATAAGCGGACCACGTTTACCGATTTCATTTCGTGCGCGGAATATTTGACGAGCAATGGATATGGATCGAAGGACCGGCTGGTGATTGAGGGGCGAAGCGCGGGCGGGCTGCTGATGGGGGCGGTGCTGAATCTGCGTCCGGATTTGTTTCATGCGGCGCTGGTGGGGGTTCCGTTTGTGGATGTGATGAATACGATGCTGGATGAAACTTTGCCGCTGACGGTGGGTGAGTTTGAGGAGTGGGGGAATCCGAAGGAGAAGGCGGCGTTTGATTACATGATCACTTATTCGCCGTATGACAATGTGGTGGCGAAGAATTATCCGGACATGCTGGTGCGGACTTCGTTCAATGACTCGCAGGTGATGTATTGGGAGCCGGCGAAGTATGTGGCGAAGATGCGAGCGCTGCGGACGGATCATAATACGCTGATCTTTAAGGTGAATATGCAGCCGGCGGGGCATGGTGGGTCTTCGGGGAGATATGACCGGTTGAAGGAGGCGGCGTTTGATGATGCTTGGATATTGAGGGAGATGGGGATTGGGAATTAGGAAACCCCTGGAGAATTCCCTTCTTTGGCCGGTGGTGACGGACACTAGCACGGGGTCCTTCGACTGCGCGGCGGCTGCGCTTCCCTTGCCTCCGCTTTGCTCAGGATGACAATTTTAAGTTCAGCGGGACGACAATTTCAGTTTACGCTGATGGGCGCACCTTTTAGATCAGGCCGGCGCGGACTCGGCGGAGGAAGTCTTCGGCGTCGGATTTGGCCTGGGCCAGGACTTTGGGCTGGTTGCGGTATTCGAGGGCGACTTCCTGGAGGAAGAGTTCGACGGCGTCTTTGGGTTTGAAGCCCTGGGTTACGAGTTTGCGGATGCGGGGAGTGAAGCTGTCGGCGTCGTCGGGGGAACCTTGACGCTTAGAGTGTTCGGGGCATTTGTGGTCGCGAAATTTGGCCGCTGCCAGGCGGTCATAAGCGGTGCGGGCGTCGGGATCGTTCAGGAATGTGGGGATGGGATAATTCCAATCGCACTGAGAGCAGGTCCATCCTTGGAACGAGTGGGTGGACGTCCAGATGATTTGGCGCGCGGTGTTTTGTTCCAGCTTGCGGTGATCTGCAGTGTGATTGTCCACGAGCGACACGGCTCCTACCCGCAACTTGCGTGGCTCACGCGAACTTCGCTTTCGCAATGATAGCTGGAACGGAGAGGGTTGGGGCGTGTTAAAAACGGTTCCGGGGACGAGTCTCTGCGGCTGGGCCGGTTTTGCGTGCAGGCGTTGGCGGACGCGAGTTGCCCGCTTCACACACATCCACATCACAGAACGCAATCCGCGGCACAAACCCCCACTTCTCGCGCAGAGAGCGCGCGAGAAATGGGGCACCCGGATGTTCCTGTTTGCTGCCGTCGACCTTCTATTTACAGCGAGCGCAGGAAGTTGAGAAGGTCCTGCATGTTCGCTGGCTTCAGCGTGTTTAATTTGTGGATCACCTGGGTGGCTTCGGATCCGCTGCTGGAGTGGGCTTGAATGGCCTCGATGAGATCGGTGGTGCGGCCATCGTGGAGGAAGAAGAGACGTTGACCGAGACCCCAGAGTGGCGCGGTGCGGAATTGGTTGGGTCCGGCTGCGCCTTGATGGATGCCGTCGGCCAGCAGGGTGCCCATGTTGTGCAGGGCGAAGTCGGAATAGGGATTGTAGGTGACGTTGGACATTTCGGGGAAGGCCGAAGGTCCGGTGGTGAGAGTGGGCGAGTGGCAGAGATTGCAGCCGATGGCGTTGAACTGAGCGGCTCCGTTTTGTGTGGATGGAGTTGGAGCAGCCGGAGTGGCCGGGGCGGAAAGACGAATGAACGCGGCGAAGTTGACGACGTCGGAAGACATTTCCGATTCAGTGCCCAGGGGCATACCGAAGTTGGAACTGCCGGCATTGGGATTGAGCAGGTTGGTGGCATCTTCCGGAGAGCCGTTAAAGACGCAGCCTGAGACGGCGCTGCGCTCGTTGGGAAAATTCTCGTTGGAAACGCCTTGCTCGACGTTGTAGGCCTCGCCGGCAAAGATGAGCAGCGACTTGTTCTGAGCTTTCCAGCCAAAGCGGGTGATAGTGCCGTCGTTGCCGCTGGTGTTAAAGACGCCGGCGATTTTCAGCGCGGCTCGAGCGGATGCCGTTGCAGCGAGGTTGGCCTGCAGAGTGGCGTCGGGCGTGGCCTCGACCAGACCCAGGCCAAACAGAGGCGTGGGCGTACGAAAGATCACATTGTTGGTGGAGACCGCCGTGGCGAAGTCGGGCTGGCCCAGGGTGCAGCCGGTGGCGTCGGAGCGGCCGGCGATGGTGTAGAGGTCGTGGACTCCGCCGTCGAGTACGCCGGTAGAAGTCTTCACGAAGCGGGCTTCGAGCACGGGGCCATCCGCGGTGATAAATGAGGGGACCGCGTTGGTGGCACCGTCGAGAGTGGCGAGTGCTACCTGCGGATTGGCGATCGAGTTTTGTGGACTGGCCAGGCCGGGGCTGGCTCCGCCGATGGTGGGCTGGGCATGGCACTGGGCACAGCTATTGCCGTTGAAGGTGGGGCCGAGACCCGATCCGGATTCGCCGGCGATGGCGCCGGAAACCGAATCCACCTCCTGAAAACGAAGCAGAGCCTGGTTGAAAAAGCCCTGCTCGTTGGAGTTGAGTGTGGGATAGAAACTTCCCGCAGCCGCCGGACCTTTCCGTGGCCCGGGATCGGTTTGCGCGAGAACAGGGGAAACGGCGAAGGCCGCGAGTGCGAGACAGACGACTGAGACGGGGAGAGCGTGACCCTTCATGATGCACCTCCGTGCAGGGTGAGACACACTTCGAGTTTTGTCTTGATGTTGGAGCGACGGGCGGCGCGGGGTTGGCCTTCGCTGTTCGGCTAGAGCTGCGGCCCGGCAACAGGAGCCGGTACCGTGCCTACCGCGAACGGAACAGCACTATGGGAGCGGAATCCCACTGGGAATTCTTTCCTCAGGCGAGGAAAGAGGATCGAACATTGCGGAGAACTCTAGGATGGATGCGGGATTCGGTCAACGGCCCGGAAGTACATTTTTGTGAAAGATACTCGCCGGCAAACGAAGCAAGTCCCTCCGCTGCGCCGTCGCTTCGCTCCGGCTGCGGTCGGCATGACAACCTGAGGGGGCGGACAGGGGGTATCACTTCTTCGTCATTACTTCACATCAATTACTTGACTTCCAGCGGGAAGACGACGGTGCCGATCCGGCCGGAGTTGTTGTCGCGAGCGAAGAAGCGGAGGTCGTAGGAACCGGGGGCGAGATCGAGGGTGGCGGGGAGGCGGATTCCGTCCTTGGCCCACGCCTGGAGATTCTCTGGCTTGGGATTGCCCTTGATCGGTTGAATGAATTCTCCGGCTTCTTTCGGACCTTTTTTGTCTCGCGTGAGCGCGATGGCGCCAACCTCCAGATCGAGAGCACTGCGGCTCGAGGGATCGATGAACAGACCACTTAGCGGGATTGTCATGCGGAACGCGATCTTCTTTTTTTCTCCAGCGGCGGGCGCGGAGTTCGGCGCCGGGTTGAGGGCGGCGGCGCTAGCACTTTTACAAACATGGGCACGGCGCTCTGGGGTAGGGCGGAGGCAAGGGCCTTGAGTTCGTCGGGGCGCTTGGCCTGCTCGACCGGAGGCGTGCCATAGTAGAAACCATTTCGCGCGGAAACGTTGGCATGTTCGACAGAAACTTTTACTTTCAGATCGCGCCAACCGGGCTTGCGATCATCCGGCTGGACGGAGAATCCGAGCATGTAATAGGAGCGGGAATCTTCCACCGCCCCGGCCAGGCAGCCCATTAGATCGTTGGACTCAACGCAGCGGCCGGCTCCGGTGGCGTCGGCAAAGGTGTTGACTGAGAATTCCCGTCGTGCGGTGACTCGTCTGGGCGCCCGGCCCAATCCATGAGGCCGATCGGGTAGACGGAAATGTTGGCCTCAATCAAGCCCCGCCACATCCGCTGCAACGAGCCCTGCGACTGGCGCTGGACGAAACGATCTGATCTTCGCTGAGCAGTTCAGAAATGTTGCCGGCGGCGAAGATCATCGTCTTTCGGCCCTCGATCCCGGCATAGGCCTGCGCGAGTTCCGTGATCGCCCCAATCGTGGTGTCGACCACGTTCGCCCTCGCCATGATCGTCTCGGCGCCTGTCGGCGTGTTGCGCAGAGCCTCGATCAGCGATTTGGTGTCGCTGCTGAAAGGATGAATCGACTGCAGGCCTTTGCTGGTGATGGAAAGTATCGCCACCATCTGGCCGCGAGGCAGCCCGTTGGAAAGAAATTTAATCAGCAGCTGTTTTCCATCCTCCCGCTGAATGGCCCTGGTACTCAACAGATCAAGCGCGATAATCACAAGGCTTTGTCGGGAAGCATGGTCGAATGGAAGGTTCGAGTACCCGAGTTCAGGCGACGGATAGGGCGTCGAATTCCCCTCGCTTGCGTGAACCTCTTCAAAGAAGGAAATTGTCTGCTGCTTTCCGTTCTCCTCCAGACGGAACGCGTCCTTCGTAAGACCAGCCAAATGTTTACCCTGGCGATCTCGGACGACAGTTGGCACCAGAACGAGATTCGAGCTGCTTTTGAATGTCGGCATGCCCGCGCCCGGCCCCTGTGCTTCGGTGGATTCTGCCGGGTGAGCTTCCGGGGATTGCTGCGCGATAAATGGCACGCAACTCAGAAGCACGGTCACGCAGCTTGCACGGAATCTACGCAGTGGATGGATGCGCCACATCACTTGGCGAAGAAGTAGTCGAAGGAGCGGACGGCGGTGAATTCGTCGTCTTTGATGTCGAAGACGGTGTAGAGCTTGGTGACGTACAGGACGTCCTGGACTTTCTGGGTGAGGTTGAGGAGCTTGAGTTCGCCGCCTGCGCTGCGGACGGTGGTGAAGCTGCCGACGAGTTCTCCGACGCCGGAGCTGTCGATGTAATCGACGCCCTGGAGGTTGAGGATGATTTTCTTTTTGCCGCGGGCGATGAGGTCGCGGACGGCGTCGCGAAGGTCGCCGATTTCGTCGCCGAGCACGATGCGTCCGGTGATATCGAGGATGGTGACGTGAGCGACTTCGCGGGATTCGATGGTTAGGGGCATGATCAGGGGCGCGGTCTGCGTTTCGTGGACCGATGGGCGGAATGGTAGTGGGTGGGGAGGGGCAAGTCAAATGGGAAGCGCGGGATGGGGCTTCCGGGGTCGGATTGACTCGTCAAAACCCCCACTTCTCGCGCAAAGAACGCGCGAGAAATCGGGCACCCGGCGTGAAGAAACAGGTCCCTCCACTGCGCCGTCGCTTCGCTCCGGCGTCGGTCGGAATGACAACTTGGGCAGGAGTGGACACCGGCGAGGCGGGGCAACCTTGGAGGTGAGAGTGGAATCTGGGAAGAGGGATCTCCGAAAACATTTGGACTTGAGGAGGGGGCTGTTATGTCTAGCCAGCGGGTTCGAGTGGTGAGTGGTTTGCTTAGTCTAGCGCTCGTCGTTCTGACGGGCTGGATGCAGGGCCAGTGTGCCAAGGATCATCGAGAGAATAAGAATGCGGGAATCCTGGTGACGGATTTTACGGTCACGGGCACACGAGCGATGAGTGAAACGGACCTGGCGGGAATCACGGGAGAATTGATCGGACAATGCTTTGATGAGGACACCGAGGAGATGGGGGAACGGATTCGGGCGCTGTTTCAGGATCGGGGATATTTCACCGTCGAAGTGAAAAATGTGCGATTGAAGGCGGGGGATCCGCTGGGCATTCCGAAACCGGTGACGATGGAGGCGGAAGTTGCGGAGGGTCTGCAATACAAAGTCGGGGAGATTACGTTCGCGGGTTATCGGGCGTTCGGTGCAGATGAACTGCGGCAACAGTTTCCGCTGAAGATTGGAGCGGTGTTTGAGCGGGGCAAGGTGGCGACCGGGCTGGAGAGTTTGCGAAAGCTTTATGGGACAAAGGGGTATTTGGACTATACGTCCATTCCGGATACGCGGTTCGGCTCAAACGCGACGGCGAGTCTGAACATTACGTTTCAAGAAGGGCCGCAGTACAGGCTGGACAAGGTGGAGTTTGTCGGGAAAAAAGAATCGACTGCCAGATTGCGGGTGGAATGGAAGTTGGAGGAGGGAGCGGTGTACGACGCGAGTTACCTGGATCAGTATATCGATACGAATCGGGATTTGCTGCCGGAGGGATTCACGCGGGAAGACGTGAAGATTGCCAAGGATTGTCCGAAGGGGCTGGTGCAGGTGCGGTTGGTAGTGGATGCGGCGGAAGATACGTCACGGGCGCCGCTTAAGAATGTGCCGTGCGAAGAAAACCACGAGAAGGCGAAGTAGGTGCTGGCAAAGCTGGAAAGCTGGAAAGCGGGTCCCTCCACTGATGCCGTCGCTTTGCCCGGCTTCGGTCGGAATGACAACTTTTTTCAGGATACTTCTTGCGACAGCTATTTATGAATGGGCGCCTTGAGGGCGGGAATTGAGTTCCAGAGGCGCGAGTGGGACGCAGTCGCGAATTTCCTGGATGGGTGAGGTGATGATGGGAGTGGGGTAGAGCGGGTGACGGAATTCGAGGTGCATGCCGCGGCCAACGTATTGCAGCTTGAGCATGGAGCCTCCCCAGGTGGAACCGGCGATGGCGACCTGCACGGGCTTGGGACAGAATTCGGGATGGCCGGAAAGCAGAGCTTCACTGCCGCCGAGAAGAACGGCGGTGTAGCGATGGTGCATGGTTTGGATTTCTAGGACCGTGGACGGGGGAAGGTCGTTGAGAAAAACGCCGCCTTCGATTTCCGACTGGACGATGCCGCGGTTCACGTCGTCGGCTAGGTTGGGGTGAGGGTTAAACATAGTAACGAGTGGGAATAAGGGTATCCGGTTTCCGGGGTGGCGACAAGAGGACTTTCGGGCCGGGGTGGGAGCGGAGGAGCATGACCTTTAGAGGCGCCCGGAGCGGAAGGGTTGCAGAGAGTTTTTGGAGGCAGCGCTTCGGCTCGGCTGGGACGGGTTCCTTCGACTTCGGTCGGGAAGGCTCCGACCCGACCCGCGTTGGTTGAAACTTCAAGATCAAAGTCCCCACTTCTCGCAAAATGCGCGAGAAATGGGGCACCCCGGTCTGAAACCGGACTCCCTCAAAATCAAAATCCCCACCCCTTTCCCTGCACCCACGGAGGAAGAACACGAGGTCTCTCGACTGCGTTCGGCTATCGCCTCACTTCGCTCGAGATGACAGGGATTTTTGACGGACGGGATTATCGACGACTAGGCGACTGGGGTGGTGACCGGGGTGGTCCCCGCGGGCGAGCTACGGGGGAGCGATCCTGTTAAAATAGTGGGATAAGGGGTTCCTCAATTTCATGCCAGTTCCTGTGTCACAGATGTGGACGGTGTCGACGTATGTGCTGCGGCAGAAGCTCGCGGGGCGGAAGCAGTATCCGCTGGTGCTGATGCTGGAGCCGCTGTTCCGCTGCAATCTGGCGTGCGCGGGATGCGGGAAGATTCAGTATCCGGCGCACATTTTGAAGAAGGATTTGTCGCCCGAGGAGTGTTTCCGGGCGGTGGAGGAGTGCGGCGCGCCGATGGTGTCGATTCCGGGCGGCGAGCCGCTGATGCATCCGCAGATCGGGGAGATCGTTGAGGGGCTGGTGGCGCGGAAGAAATATATTTATCTGTGCACGAACGCGCTGCTGCTGAAAGAAAAGATTGACCTGTTCAAGCCGAGCAAGTATTTGACGTTCAGCGTGCATCTGGATGGGCAGCGGGAAGAGCATGATCTGGCGGTGTGCCGCGAGGGCGGGTACGACATTGCGGTCGAGGCGGTGCAAGAGGCGCTGAAGCGCGGGTTCCGCGTGACGACGAATACGACGCTGTTTGACGGGGCGAATCCGAAGTCGGTGCGGGCGTTTTTTGACGAGATGATGGAGCTGGGCGTGGAGGGCATGATGCTCTCGCCTGGGTACTCGTATGACAAGGCGCCGGATCAGAAACATTTCCTGGGGCGGGCGCGGACGCGGCGGATGTTCCGGGCGATTTTGTCGAACCGGAAGAAGGAATGGCAGTTTAATTTGTCGCCGCTGTTTCTGGAATTTCTGATGGGGAAGAGGACGTATCCGTGCACGCCGTGGGGCATGCCGACTTATAACATGTTTGGGTGGCAGAAGCCTTGCTACCTGCTGCAGGACGGGTACGCGGAGACGTTTGCCGAGCTGCTGGAGACGACCGAGTGGTCGAAGTATGGGACGGAGTCGGGGAATCCGGCGTGCGCGAATTGCATGGTGCATAGCGGGTATGAGGCGTCGGCGGTGAATGCCACGTTCAATTCGCTGGGCGGATTTCTGGCGACCGTGAAGGGGACTTTGTTCTCGCGGTATCGCGATGAAGAGGCGCTGCGGATGCTGGAGGAGCCGGTGGCGGCGGTGCATCCGCTGGTGCAGATTGCGGCGCCGGAGACGTTGCACGAGACGCGGGTTTAGGGTGTGCGGCTTTTGGCCAAGGTCGAAAGCGTATTCAGTATTCGCGGCCGCGGGTCCGTGGTCGCGGTAATCTGGCTTTCCGATCTTCGCGTTAAGGTCGGCGATCTGGTGCAGCTTCGGTTTGCCGATGGGCAACTTCGGGACACCCGCATAAACGGGATCGAACTCATAAAAAAAGCTGGGCCCGATTGTCAGGCTGCGTTCTTGCTGCCTGTCGACCTCCCGAGTCATGCGATCGGCGAAGGAACTGAGATTTGGGTGAGCGGGCGAGAACCGTGAGTCCTCAGAGCGTAGCCGTGGTAGAAATTCCCTGAGAGGCCGGCTATGGCGATCGCAGGTAGGGATCCTTCGACTGCGCGTGAACGCCTTTCAGGCGTTCACACTTCGCTCAGGATGACAATTCTTTTTTTATTCCACATTTTCATTTCAAGATCGAATTCTTGATTCCAAGAGAGACTTTATGACTGGCAAAGAGGGCGGGCATGTTGATCACGCGGCGGCGCAGGCTGCGCCGCATGCTGACGTGGTGAATCCTGATTCGCTGGAAGTGGCGCCGGGGACGGCTCATGAGCGGCTCGAGGGATGGATTCCGGAGTTGGCTAGTGAAGACGAGTTGCGGGCGGCTTTGGAGAAGGCGTTTGATTATCGCGGGGATGTGACCATTACGCGCAAGGATGGGTCGAAGATTGAAGGATATTTATTTGACCGGCGGCCGGGGACTTCGCTGAAGGATTCGGTGGTGCGGCTTTATCCCAAGAATTCTTCGGAGAAGATTTCGATTTCGTATGCGGAGATTGCGGCACTCGAGTTTTCCGGGCGCGACACGGCTGCGGGGAAAAGCTGGGAAGCGTGGATGAAGAAGTATGCGGAGAAGAAGGCGGCGGGAGAGAAGGATTTGAGTTTGCATCCGGAGTCGCTGGAGTAAGATGAGATTTTTGCGAAACAAAGTTGGCCCCTTGGAAGTGCATGCCCACGGGGGCTAAAGCCCAGTAAGCAATTTGACCCTTTGACGCGGCCCTGAAGGGCCGCTCTTCCACGGTCGTATCTTTCTGTCGTGGCCACTCCTCGCCTCTGCCTTACCTGCCTAGCTATTTTGCGGTTGGAGTGAAGGTCAGGCCGTCGATGAGGTCTTCGACTTCGTCGTCGGTGCCGCCGATTACGGTGATTGAGATGGCGTAGCCGTGGGAGAGCATGGCCAGCGTGGACTGGTGCATGACGCGGCTGCCGCGGTCTTTGTGGAAGTCGCCGCGGATGAGAGTTTTGGTGCCGACGGCGATTGCATAGGGGTCTTCGTCGGGGGTGAAGCCTTGGGCTTTGGCGACTTCGGTGAGTGGAAAGAAATATTGGGCGGCTTCTTTTAGATCAGGGTAGGCGGCGACGGCCTCAGCGGCGATTAGGATGGAGGAGTTCACGTCGTCGGCATGGGCCTCGGGTGGGCGGGAGAAGGCGGCTAGCAGGACTTTGGCGCCCACACTGGAAGCGGCGGGTGCGGCGTCTTTCTTGTCTGCGTCTTTCTTTTCTTCGTTTTTCCCTTCTTCTTTTTCCTCTCCGCGGGCGTTTAATTCGTCGGTGCGCAGGACCCAGCCGGTCGGAATCTTGCAGGAGAGTGCGAGGGTTTTGTTGTGGTAGACGTTGTTAGTGATGGCGCCGGGATCGAGGGCGGAGTCGGGGGCGGTGGGCTTGACAGGCTTCGCAAGGGATGAGGGAGGAGATTGCGTTTTGGTTTGCGCTTGCAGCACGAGTGACGGGAGCGCGCAGCAGGCTAACAGGAATAGGAAACGCCGATGGCGGCCGGAAATCATGCTTTCATGTTACGCGAGTTCAAGAATCCCCACTTCTTGCGCAAATAACGCGCGAGAAATGGGGCACCCGAATTTCATTTCCAGAATCTTGATGCCTTTACGCGGCCTTGCCCAGGACGGGCTGGGCGCAGAAGGCGCAGCGGCGGGCGTCGAGGGGGATTTCACTGAGGCATTCGGGGCATTTCTTCGTCGTGGGATCAGCGGGAGCGGGGTCTTTGCGCATGCGGGCGACCAGGGCGTTGATGGGGAGGACCACGAAGAAGTAGACGGCGGCGGCGGTCAGCACGAAGGTGATGGCGGCGTTGATGAAATCTCCGGCGTTGAATTCGCCGCCATGAATCGTGAACTTGAGGTTCGCGAACTGCTCGCCTTTGCCGACGAGCGCCGTGATGATCGGGGTGAGTAAATCTTTGGTGAAGGCTCCGACTACGCTGGCGAAGGCGGCGCCGATGACGACGCCGACGGCCATATCCACAACATTTCCACGCAGGATGAATTTCTTGAATCCGTCTAACATGAGGGGTGATCCTCCCGAAAATGAAGTGTCGCCAATGTAAGGCAGGGGCGGCGGGAGGTCAAGAGGCGACGGGGCTTTTCGGGGCGTTGCAGGTCGTCAGGGGCTGAAGGCCATTCCTCTTTGGACGCTTGACGCGGCGCTGAAGCGCCGCTCTTCCACGTGACCCGCGTAATTCCTTGTGCTGAGTCGTCCCGCTCGGTCTTTCTCAGATGCGCATGGGCATGACGATGTAGCGGTATTTGTAGTCGTCGCCTTCGGCGGGGCGGAATTGGCCGGCGGATTGGGCGTCTTTCAGCTCCAGGCGGACTTCGCTGGTGCCAGCGGCTTTGAGGAAGTCGACCAGGTATTGGGCATTGAAGCCGATGGTGAGCGGCTCGCCGGTGTAGGGGGCTTCGATGGAATCTTCGGACTCGCCGGCTTCGGTGGAGGATGCGGAAATTTTCAGCTCGCCTTTTTCCAGGCGCAGGCGGACGGCGCGCGAACGCTCGTCGGCGAACTGGGCCACGCGGAGGATGGCGGAGTTCAGTTCGTCGGAGTTCAGCGGGACGATCTTCGTGTTGTCTTTCGGAAGCACAGCTTCGAAGTTGGGGAATTGTCCGGTGAGTTGGCGCGAGGTTAACAGGCGGCTGCCGATGCGGAAGAAGAGCGTGGAATCATCTTTCGCGAACTCGATAGTCTCGGCATCGGTCGAGTCGAGGAGCGACTTCAGTTCGTCCATGGCTTTTTTCGGGACGAGAGTTTTCAGCTCGCCGGAAACGCCTTCGAATTTTTCACCGGGGCGTTCACAGTGCGAGAGGCGATGCCCGTCGGTCGCGACCATGGTGATGGATTCGGGCTTCAGCAGCATGAGAGCGCCGTTGAGGGTGTAGCGTGATTCTTCGTTGGAAATTGCAAAGCCGGTGCGGGCAATCAAGCCGCGCAGAACCTGAGCGGGAATCGTGATTGCGCCGGCGGTAGGAAATGCTGGAAGGCTGGGGAAATTTGATTTCGCCATGCCGACCATTTTTGTGTTGGAACGGCCGCAGCGAATGCTGACCCAATGATTTTCGAGCAGCTTGATGGTGATGTCGGCGTCGGGCAGAAGTTTTACGTAGTCGTGAAGTTTGCGGGCGGGAATGGTGCAGGAGCCATCTTTTTTTACTTTTGCGTTACAGGAAGTACGCAGACTCAGGTCGAGGTCGGTGGCAGTGATGGCCAGGCGGTCGCCGGCGGCCTCGAATAAATAATTGGACAGGATTGGAATTGTGGTCTTGCGCTCGACCACACCTTGCGTGGCGCTTAATTCTCGCAGCAACTCGACCTTGCTGACCGTAATCTCCATGGTCTCCACGGCAACAGCGGCCTCCACCGGCATAATACGCTCTCCCCCTGCTACTCGCCGGCGGTACCTCAGCGGCTAAAGCCGGCCTACATTTGATGCGGCTTGACGGCGCGGCTGAAAGCCGAGCCCTTTCAAAACTATGAATCCAAACCCACGCAAGGTCTCACTCGGCTACACGTCACAGCTTTGCAAAGCTGCCCTGCTACTTCTAGTACTAAGCTTATATCAAATATAAAACCTATTAAACCAGCAGTAACAGTAGGGCGTTCGCAGAAGTGGAAAACCGGGACAACTCGCCTGTTGTCACCGGGTTCCCGTTGAACCCTTGATGTTAGAAATCGGTCCCGAACTCTGCGGTGAGGGCGGTAAAACTTGGCCGTGCTGCCGATTTCTTCCCTGCTTTACACAAGTTCCACAGGTCGCTCACAGCTTGTGCTAAGGAAAACTGTGTGAGTTCGTGGAAAAGCTCTCATTCGCAGTCGTGTGTTCCCGATGCTGCAGATGAGTCCGAGATCCTTCGCTTCGCCTGAAGTGCGGCTCCGCTCAGGATGACAATGCGTTTTATACGTATCTAAATTCATCCGCCTAATTGCTCGGTCAGTTTATTGATCAGCCTGTTCAAATCTTTGTCGGTCTTGCGGAGCTCTTCGATCTTTTCGACCGAGTGCAGGACCGTGGTGTGATGCTTGCCGCCGAACTGGCGGCCGATTTCCGGCAGCGAGGCCTCGGTCATATGTTTGGCCAGATACATCGCAACCTGGCGCGGGTAGACGATGGCGCGGGAATTGTTCTTGGCCTTGATTTCAACCAGGCGCAGTCCGAATTGTTCGGCGACCATTTTCTGGATCGACTCGATGGTGACCTTGCGGGCCTGAGAATCGATGAAATTTTTCAGAACCTGTTGCGCGTAGGGGAGCGTGATTTCGGCGCCGATGAGGGACGAGTGAGCGACCAAGCGGATTAAAGCACCCTCAAGTTCGCGAACGTTGGATCGGATGTTGGAGGCGACGTAGAGTGCAACGTCGGTGGGCAGGGTTACTTTTTCCTGCTCGGCTTTTTTCTGCAGAATGGCAACTTTGGTTTCGAGATCCGGTGGCTGGATGTCAGCGATCAGTCCCCACTCGAAGCGGCTGCGCAATCGGTCTTCGATCTCGGCGAGTTCCTTGGGCGAGCGGTCGCTGGCGATGACGATCTGCTTCATCGACTCGTGCAGGGCGTTGAAGGTGTGGAAGAATTCTTCCTGCGTGCGCTCTTTGCCGGTGAGGAACTGGATGTCGTCGATGAGGAGGACGTCGACGTTGCGAAACTTGTCGCGGAACGTCGTCATCTTGTCATAGCGCAGCGAGTTGATCATGTCGTTGGTGAACTTCTCGCTGGAGGTGTAGCAGATAGCGGTTTGCGGCTGGCGGCGCTTGATCTCGTGGCCGATGGCCTGCATGAGGTGAGTCTTGCCCATGCCGACTCCGCCGTACAGAAAGAGCGGATTGTAGGCCTTGGATGGGCGCTCGGCGACGGCCTGGCAGGCGGCGTGGGCGAACTGGTTGCCGCTGCCGATAACGAAGGCGTCGAAAGTGTAGCGCGGATTCAGTTGTGCGGCGCCGTCCCAGTCGAAACGGGACTGCGATGGGCCCGCGGTGGTGGTCGCGGCAGAGAGGCCTCCGTCGTGGCGGACCGGAGTTGCGGCGGGATCGTCCTCAGGTGTGACGAACTTTACGTCGTTGAAACCGAGGCCGAGATTGTCGATGGCTTCCTGGATGAGGTCGGCGTATTTGTCGCCGGCGTGGCGAAATTCAACCGTCGGAACGCGAACGAAGAGAATGCCTCCGCTGGCGTGGCTGTAGCGGGTGGGCTTGAGCCAAGTGTCGTAGGAATGGCGGTTGATTTTCTTTTCCAGCGCATCGAGGATGCGCGCCCACGGATTGGGGGAGAGAGTTGTGCTGGGGACTGACATATATGAAATGTTCACCGCGGCGCTCCGGCGGCTGGTAGAGAGCGCCTGTTTAAAACTGCCGTTTTTACGAAGTAGCCGGAACCATCAAGTTGACTGCGGAATGCGATCGGAGTCTTAGTGCGCGGCTGCGGAAGCACTAAGAATTTCGAAAGCAAGATCAGATCGGCATACTAGCACAAAATTTTTTGTTGTGTGGAAAACTTCGGCTGGAATTTTTCCGCGAAGTACTATTCAGAACCCGAATATGTAGTGCTGTCAAGTGGCGCGGAGGTAACTGCCGCGGAGTAGGTGCAGGGTTGTCCGTGCGTAGATTTTCCTGGTGTCATCGTGAGTAGCGGTGAAGCCGGCCGGCGCCGTTCGTGTCGTGGACGGGAGAGCCCGCGCTTCATGCAGCGCAGGCGTTCCTCGCACCAGAATACCCAGGTAGGGGCTTCGTAAGGTCCCTGCGGAGCGCTTGGCGCGCTCCTGCAGGATGACATCGGTCAGTGAATCTGTAAGCGTTCCCCTTCAGATTTTGCTACTAACTTTTATCCGCCGGCGTTTGTAGGTAATGCGGTAAGTGATTTATACTTACGGTTTGCCCTAACACTGTCGAACGAATCAGGAGCAAGTACTTTTCATGCCCAAGCGTACATTCCAACCCAACCGGCGCAAGCGATCGAAGACACACGGATTTCGCACGCGCATGAAGACCCAGGGCGGCAAGAAGGTAATTTCCCGCCGGCGCGCCAAGGGGCGCAAACGGGTCTCGGTAAAACCCGGTTTCCGCGAATAATCCAGTGGCGCGGGTAAACCGTAAGCGCCATCCGCTGTTGCGCCAGTCATGTTGCCTCAGACCTGCTGCTTCAGCCATGTTGTCTCAGCCATGTTGCTTCAGACATCTGGAAATAGCGATCTGGAAACTAGAGTCCCTGTGACTGCGACCTTTCCCCGCACGGCGCGGCTGTTGCGTCATGCCGACTTCGAACGCGTGTACAAACTGGGGCGGCGGCATTTTTCTGCGTCGATGACCGTGTTTTATTGGCAGCGGGCGGAGGCGGGCGCGAGTGCGCCGGCGAAGTCGCCGGTTAAGACTGCGGTAGCTCCGGGACTGCGCATTGGATTTACGGTGAGTCGCGCTCTGGGCGGAGCGGTGGTCCGCAACCGGATGAAGCGGCGCTTGCGCGAGGCGGTGCGGATAACGCGGCCGGCCGCGGGGCCGGATGCGGATGTGGTGATTAATCCGAAGAAGTCGCTCCTGACGGTAGAGTTCGCGGCGGTGGTGAACGAAGTGAGTCGCGCTTTCGTAGTTATTGAACAGAAGCTGGCGGGGAAGGTGGTAGGGACTGAGGTTCGTCGGCAAATGCCCCAGGGGCTAAAGCCCATAGGGTAAATACAGGATGATCGCAGCGCTGAAGCGCTGCGCCACCCAAAATCCAGAAAGCGGCACGCAGAATCCAGAAACCGGCACCCGGAATCCAGAATGCGCCAAGTTCCTAAATTCGTCGTGCTGCAGCTGTTGCGCGGATATAAGTGGGCGATTTCGCCGATGTTTCCGCCGGCGTGCCGGTTTGTGCCGACCTGTTCGGAATATGCGATGGAAGCGGTGGAACGGTATGGGGCGTTGCGCGGCGGGTGGATGGCTTTGATGCGGTTGTTGCGGTGCCATCCGCTGGCGCATCGGGGATATGACCCGGTGGTCCGGCACGGGCTAAAGCCCCAATGTTGTCAGGAGCTGGACGGAGCGGCTGGAAGCCGCGCCGTTTCAAGGCAGGATCACAATTCAAAGCAGGATCAAAATCCCCACTTCTCGCAAAGTACGCGAGAAATGGGGCACCCGGCGGTTCTCTGAGGGAACGGTAACTTTGCCAGATATTCAAAATCCACAACACGAGCCCGGCAGCGAGAAGCGGCTGATGCTGGTTTTTCTGGTGGCGTTCATCGTGATGCTGGCGATGCAACCGTTGCTCAAGAAATATTTTCCGCAAGCGTTTGCGCCGCAGCAGCAGCAGAGCCAGGCTGTGCAGCCGCAGACAGTGCCGGCTACGACCCCGGCAGCGGTTGCGCCGGTCGTTGCTCCTGCCACCGCGAAAGCCAACGTGGTGACCAAGCAGGCTGCGAGCGAGACCGAGACGGTTATTGAGAACGATCTTTACCGGATCACGTTCACCAACCGCGGGGCGCAGGTGAAATCGTGGATTCTGAAAAAGTACGATAACGACGCGCAGAACGGGCCGCTCGATCTGGTGAATCCGGCGGCGGCGGAGAAGTATGGGTATCCGCTGTCGCTGTGGACGTATGACGAGAGCTTGCGCGGGCGGCTGAGTTCGGCGCTCTATGTGGCTTCGAGCGAAGGACGGCAGACCTCGCCGACGACAGTGACCTTCGAATACGCCGACCAGGATCTTGTGGTGAGCAAGAAGTTTAGTTTCGACAGCACATACATTGTGACTGTCGACACGAGCGTCACCTACAAAGGAAGCGTAGTTGCCGCGTTTCCGGCGTGGCCTTCGGGATTTGGCAGCCAGACGACGCCCGCGTTTTACGCTGCCGGTCTGATCGACTACCAGTTCAACAAAGATATTGTGCGGCTGCCGATCCGGTGCGGATTTACGGTGTTCTCGAAGTGCAAGGACATCAGCGGCGGGGGCACGATCCCGGGTCCATTTCACTGGGCGGGGCCGACGGACTTGTATTTCGCGGCGGTGTTTATTCCCGACGATCCGAATTCGGCAGTAATGGTAACGCTGCGCAACTCGCTGTCGGTGGCGCGCGACCCGGCAAAGCCGGAGTCGAAAGAGATGGTGAACGTCGATGTTCTGGGGGCGGCGGTTGGCAACCTGCACGGTGCGACCTCGGAGCGGGTTTTTGTAGGTCCCAAGGAACTGGAGGTTCTGCAAAAAGTTTCGGTGCCGGGAGTGGCGGGGGCCGACAACGATTTGAACGGGCTGGTGGATTTCGGCTGGTGGGGCATCATCGCGAAGCCGCTGTTTTTGTGGCTGAAGTGGACGTACCTTCACGTGGTGGCCAACTGGGGATGGGCGATCGTGCTGCAGACGCTGATCATCAGCCTGGCGCTGTTGCCCCTGCGCATCACGCAGATGAAGTCGATGCTGAAGATGCAGCGCGTGGCGCCGCAGATCAAGTCGATCCAGGAAAAATATAAGAAGTACAGCCTGCGCGATCCGCGCAAAGCGCCGATGAACGAGGAGATCAGCGCGCTCTATAAGAAGGAAGGCGTGAATCCGGCGGGAGGGTGCCTGCCGATGCTGATCCAGTTCCCGTTCATCATTGCCTATTACCGAATGCTCGGAGCTGCGCTCGATCTGCGGCATGCGCACTGGCTGTGGATTCACGATTTGTCAGCGGCTGAGCCGTTTCCGTTTGTCCTGCCGATTCTGATGATTGTGAGTATGCTGGTCGTGCAGAAGATGACGCCGCAGGCCGGGATGGATCCATCGCAACAGAAAATAATGACGGTAATGATGCCGCTGATGATGGGCTTCATCTTCTTCCGGCTGGCTGCAGGGCTGAACTTGTATTACGCCGAAGCTAACTTGATTTCGATCGGGCAGCAGGCGGTGATGAACCGTACGTCGCTGGGACGCGAAATGCGCGAGATGCTGGCAAAGCGGGCGCGAAAGAAGGATAAATAAGCTGTCAGCCGTCAGCCGTCAGCTCTCAGTTGGCGCGTTTCGATTTTCGAAGTGCAGTTGTGCGGTACGATTTCTTGGCAGAGCAATCAACTTCAAACCCTACATCGGCCCAAGCTGAAAGCTGACGGCTGATAGCTAAGAGCTGAATTCATGTCCATTCCCGATAAACTCGCCGCCGCAAATAAGATCAATGAGTTTCTGCAGGCCGTCGTGACTCACGGCGGATTACGACTGAAATACCGGATCGTCGTGGATCCTCCGCTGCCGGAGAACCGCGACTGGGAGAAGCCGGAAATTCTGGTGGACTTTGCCGGGCCGGATTCGGCCCTGCTGCTTGACCGGGGCGGAGAACTGCTGCGGGCGCTTGAACTGATCGCGCTGGAAATGTTGCGGCTGCCTTCGGGCGAGCATGAAAAGATCTCGTTCGACTGCCAGAATCACCGGTCGCTGCGGATTCAGGAGCTGAGGACTGCGGCTACGGTCGCCGCCGAGAAAGTGCGGAAGACGGGCATGCCGTACCAGTTCAGTCCGATGTCGTCGCGGGAGCGGCGGATTGTTCACTTGGCGCTGCGCGATGAGGCAGACCTGCGGACCGAGAGCGAGGGTGAGGGGATGCGACGGTGTTTGGTGGTGTATCCCAAGGATTATAAGGCGGCGGGGCAGCCGGCGCCGCGGACGATCCCTTAGCCCACTTCGCCGGGTCTAACCGGTAGGAGTTCACTAGTCTTTGCATCGGGAACCGCGATACCAATCCACTATTACTACTCTGGTTCGCGGGTGCTTTCGCGACTTCGGGGCTTTCGATCCTCAATCGCGCCTCTACGAGCAGGCCGCCGCGTGGGCGGCGTTTTTTGTCCCGTCGCAGCTGAAAATCTAATCCTGAGAAAAACCTTTTCCCATTCCTCTTTTGCTCCGTCGTTTCGTGGAGGATTTGTTTCGCCGAAGGGGCCCTCCCACTTTTCGCGGATTTCCTGTTGCCGAGATCGCGTATGACGCGCGCAGGGAGGCCGCCGCTCCCACGTGTTAATTAGCTCGATTCGTATTGGCGCAGGTTCGCCGAGTGGCTAAAAAAAGGCGGCCGATTTAGTCCGCCGGTTCGACACACCATCGCTTCGTCGGGGCTAAAGCCCCTGTTCCGTTTTGTGGGCGTAGCGGCACGGCTTAAGCCGTGCCCTTTCCATACCCTACAGTTTTAAAAACCTCAGCGGCCGGCGGCAGCGGCTGCGGCCGCGGGGATCATGCCGGCAATGTTCATAGATTCGATGCGGTTGAGGACGGACTCGAGGCTGGCGCCGGTGTCGGTGCAGGCATCCACGTAGGGATGGCGGCTGCCGTCGGCGTGCATGACGAGCACGCTGGTCTCGGCGTTGGCCTTCTTCACCATGTAGGGCAGGTGATGACGATCGTTGCGGGTGAGGGTTGAGCCCAACACGACCAGGTCGAATGAGGTCTTCTTGAGAGCTTCGTCGACGGCTTTGCGTCCGACGGCCGGGGCGACGATGTGTCCGGCCTTTTCCATGGCAGCGGCCTGCGCGGCCAGAACTTCCTCGTCCCCTTCGCCATAAAGAATTCTTAGTTTCGATTTCGCCATTAGATTCCCCTCGATTGGATCGTGGTTCTTGGTACCTGACGCACCAGTACCTGCAAGTGACGGTAGCAACCGGCGGGGTCCGGGGAAACGTCACCGAAGACGCACGACGAACGGGACTTGGCAGGCAAGCCTGCGGCCCTCAGTGGCTTCAGCCCCAATCTTTCGTGGAATTCTAACGGCGCGGCTGAAGCCGTGCCCTGGCCAAAGCCGTTCGTGAGACCAGATCTCGTGCCTAAGAAATGCGACGACCTGCGGACGCGAGGATGCAATGGTCTTGCTTAAAACGCTTCCCCTTCGAGGCTCTGCGGCGCTACACTTCTGCGCGGAGGCTTTCCCACCATGTCCGGCTCACTCATCTGGAGAGCTGTACTCCTATCGTTATTGTCGATCCTATTGTGGACGCCCTGGCTGAGCGCGCAAGCGACCTCGACCACTACGTGCAATCTGGATGACGGGCGGCAGGTCTACGTGCGTTACAAAGCAGCGTCCCTCAAAGAGAAGCCGGCTAACGGCAAGCCCTGGACACCGGGTGGAATGCCCATGCAGTTGTTCACCGAAGCGCAGCTGACGCTGGGAAGTTCGGTGATTCCTGTGGGTGCCTACACGTTGTATCCCATACCGGCGAAAGATCACTGGACGGTGGCCGTGAACAAGAATGTGACCCCGGGCGCGGCCTACGACGAGAAGCAGGACATTGCGCGCGCGGCGATGGAAACGGCGCAAGTGGATCAGCCTTCGGACGGACTGGAGTTGGCCTTCGCGCACGTGGGCACTCGCTGCACGCTGCGGATTTATATGGGCAAAGCCGCGTCGTTTGCGGACTTCATGGCGAAGTGAAGAGTTGAGGGCTGCGGGAGCGAACGCTCCCTATCGGCAAGCTTATGGCAGGTCCGCGACACCCGGCAAGGCCAGCCCTGAGCGAAGTGGATGGGATGCCGGCGCTACAATCTCAGCATGCGCGCGCTTCTGGTTGTCTTCTTATCTCTTACGTTTTTATCTCCTACGCTGCAGGCGGCTGCCGCATCTCAGTCTCAGGTTCAGATTTCGCACACTACGGAAAGTTTGCGCGGGGTGAGTGCGGTGTCACGGGAAGTTGCGTGGGCGAGCGGAACGCACGGAACTTATCTGCGCACGACGGATGGCGGGCGCACGTGGACTCCGGCGCAAGTGCCTGGCGCCGAAATGCTGGATTTTCGGGCCGTTGTTGCATTTTCTGCCGACCAAGCTTTTCTGATGTCGGCTGGGCCCGGAGCACAGTCGAGGATCTACCACACGAGCGACGCGGGGAATCATTGGCAACTGCAATTTACGAACACGAATCCGAAGGGCTTCTTCGATTCGATGGTGTTCTGGGATGAGAAGCATGGGGTTGTGTTGGGGGACCCCATCGCCGATGAGTCAGGGGCGCTTAAGTTCGAAGTCTTGCTGACGGAGGATGGGCAGAACTGGCGGGAGATTCCGCCTGCGCGCCTTCCGGCGGCAAAAGCGGGCGAGGGGGCATTTGCCGCGTCGAACACGTGCCTGGCGATCGTGCCAGGGGGATTGGATGAGAACCTGTGGTTCGCCACGGGCGGCAAGACGGCGCGCGTGTTTCACTCCGGCGATCGTGGACAGAGCTGGGACGTGGTCGACACGCCGATGGTTCATGGGTCGGATTCGGCGGGAATTTTTTCCATCGCGTTTCGCGACGCGATGCATGGCGTGATTGCCGGAGGGGATTACAAGCATCCCAACGACGACGGTCCAAACCTGGCGTTCACCGACGACGGGGGGAAGACGTGGACCATCTCGCCGCTGCATCCGCTGGCATATTTTTCGGCCGTCGCTTATGACCGAAAAGTGAATGACCAGGCGATGCGAGAGGCCGCGGTCGAGAAGGCGATGCGGGTGAGGGCGGTTGCCCCGGAGCGGATTCTCATTGTGGGGATGGATTTTGTGTTCGATTTTCGGCCGCCGAGGAATCCTCGGCGCATTAACGGGAAGAAGAAGATGGGGATTGAGTTCAACGCTGCCAGTGCGTATCCGGGGGGTGGAGTGCTGGTGGTGGGGCCGAAGGGGAGCATAGCGGTGATTCCGTAGTCTGCGTAGCAGGTTCGCTGGCTGGGAAAACGACCACGGGGGCTGAAGCCCGCGATCATCTTACCGGTTTGCGCGGCGCTGAAGCGCCGCTCTTCCACGGTTGTGCACCCATTTGTCGGCTGTTCGCCTAGTCAGCTTCGTACCATCGCAAAACCTTGCCTCGGGAAGTCTGATGGTGACTAAAGGGCTATATCTTCCTGTTCTTTGCGTTCCGGGCGCAATCGACGAAGATAAAGAAGATTAGTCAGCTCTCATCTCCTCCAGATCGAGAACACTGTGAAAAAACTATCTCTGGCCATTTCTGTGTTCGTGCTTGCCGCGATGACAGCGGCGTTGTCGCAGTCGCAGACCTCCGTTCCTACGAATACTGGCGCTGCGGATGCGATGACGGTGTCGCGCACAACCAAGGCCGTGCATTATCGGCTGCAGGGCGGGTCGACCAAGGTGAACTTCCGCGGGACGGACCAGCTGCAGCGTGCCTCGGGCGAAGCGCGAGTCGAAGGCAAGAAGACCAACTTTGAAATCGACGCGAAATTCGAGGGCATGGAAGACGCGACGAAATTTGGTCTGGAATTTCTGACCTACGTGGCGTGGGCGGTTTCGCCGCAGGGGCGTCCGGTGAATCTGGGCGAGCTGTCGCTCGATCACAATGGTAGCGCGCATTTGAAGGCGTACACTGATTTGCAGACGTTCGGGATGATCGTAACGGCCGAGCCGTATTTTGCGGTTACGCAGCCGGGCAACATGGTGGTGATGGAGAGCGCTGCGGTGAACGGCGGCGGCGGCGAAGTCATCGACGCGAAGTATGAGCTGGTGACGCGGGGCACGTATTCGTCGACTAACACGCACATTCAGGATGCGATTTTCGGCATCGACAGCAAGACTCCGCTGGAACTGTTTGAGGCGCGGAACGCGGTGCGCATCGCGCATATTGCCGCGGCTGATAAATACGCGGCATCGATTCTTTCGAAGGCTGGGCAGCAGTTAATGCACGCGGAAGAAATCTACCGGCAGAAGCAAAACAAGGCCTCGGTGGAAGCCGCGGCCAAGGAAGCCACTGAGACTGCAGAGGAAGCGCGGCTGATGGCCGTGAAACAGAAGGCGGAAGACGAAGCGCAGGCGGCGGCTGCGGCGCGTGAAGCGAAAGCCCGCGCCGATGCGGCAGCAGAAGCCAAGCGTCGTGAGGATGCGGAAGCAGCTCAGGCCCAGGCGGAACAAGCGCGCGCCCAAGCCGAACAGGCGAAAGCTGAAGCCGAACGCATGAAGGCAGAAGCTGTTGCCGCCGCGCAGGAAGCGGCGCGCCAGAAAGACGAGGCCGAAAAGGCCAAAGCTGAAGCTGTAGCGCAGCAGCAGGTGCTGGCGGCCGAAACCGACAAGGCTCGCGCGGCCGCCGCGCAATCGGAAAGTCTGCGGCAGCAGGCGGAAAAGGAAAAACAGGATTTGCGGGCGCGGCTGCTGCAACAGCTGAATTCGATTCTGGCGACGCGCGACTCGGCACGCGGGCTGGTCGCGAATATGTCGGACGTGCTGTTCCGCAGCGGAAGTTTTGAGTTGTTGCCGGGAGCGCGCGAGCGGCTGGCCAAGGTTTCAGGGATTGTGCTGGCCTATCCCAGCCTGCATGTTGCCATCGAAGGCCACACTGACAGCGTGGGCAGCGATCAATACAACCAGGATCTGTCTGAGCATCGGGCGCAGGCGGTACGGGATTATTTTGTGCAGCAAGGAATTTCGGCCAGCGCGGTCGAAGCGCGCGGGTTTGGCAAGAGCGAACCGATTGCGTCGAATGATACGGCGGAAGGGCGCCAGCAGAACCGGCGGGTGGAGTTGGTGCTTTCCGGGGACGCGATTGGGAACGTGATGGACGAAGCGCCCGCGTCGCAAACTGCGAGCGCACAGAATAAGTAGGCGCGGCTTTCGAGTTCGGATTAAACAACAATCACCGGGGCTGAAGCCCCCATCCATATCAGCGCTTTACGCGGCGCTGAAGCGCCGCTCTTCCACGGTCGTGCGAACCGGCGGTGGCGCCGCGATCGCGTTTCGTGTATCAGCCCGGCAGCGAGAGGAATCCGTCCTGAGTCACTTTCGCAATCCCAATTCAATTTCTCCAATCCTGAACCTGGGCTGGCAGATGCCGCGCTACACTGGAAAGCGCCGTGCGGCGGAGGAATGAATGACCAAAGATCGTGAGAAGTCGCTGCGGAAACATTTGCTTGAGTTGCTGGAAGGTGGGAGCGCTCATGCCAAGTTCGACGATGTAATAAAGAATCTGCCGGCGAAGCTGCGTGGGGCAAAGCCCGCGAATTTTCCGCACTCTCCGTGGATGCTGCTGGAACATATGCGCCTGGCGCAGCGGGACATTCTCGAGTTCAGCCGCAATCCGAAGCACGTTTCTCCGCCGTGGCCGAGCGGGTACTGGCCGAAGACGGAAGGTCCGGCGAATGCGGGGGCGTGGAATAAGAGCGTCGAGCAATTTCGGCGCGATTTGAAGGCGATGGAGAAATTGGTGGCAAACGAGAATACGGATTTGTTCGCTCCGATTCCGTGGGGAGATGGGCAGACGATTCTGCGGGAGGCGTTGCTGCTGGCCGATCACAATGCCTACCACCTGGGGCAGATGCTGGATGTGCGGCGGTTGCTGGGAGCGTGGAGGGGCTGACACCTCAGAAGCTCTCAGGGCGTTTCCGGAAGACGACTTTTACTCCCTCGCGCCAGTGCTCGTCAATGCCGACGAATTCCCAATCGATCTCGGGGGAGAGATAGCGGAGCAGCACATCGGTTTGAGGATGGACGTGGAACGCAGGCGCTACGAGATAGAGCAGCGGCTTTTCTGGCGAGAGTTCGCGGTCGGAAAAATATCCGAAGCGGGGAAATTCTGCGCGGGCGTGGTGCCAGGCGACCCTCGACCAGTAATCGAGACCTTGCAGCGGCAAGTGAATGTCTTCGTCGGCTTTGAGTTCAACGACGGCGAGGCGGCCGTCGCGGGTGGTGGTGAGCACGTCGAGCATGGCGCGGTCGGAGGCCGAGAACGCGGGAACCTGCGAATAGAGTTGGCGCGGCTGCAGGCGCTCGTCGATTACGCTGACGTCGGCGACGACGAGCGATTCGAGCCAGCGTTCGGGGCGCAGGCGGAACAGCGGATGCTGGCGCGGGCCGTAGGGATGGCGGGTGTCGCGGATCGCCGTCAGCAGTCGCAGAAAGAACGGGAAGTTGGAGTCGTCTTTATTTTGACCTTCGAGGATGCGCTCTTCAGCGCCGACGCCGAACACGATTTCCTGTTTGCTGCGGAAAGTTGCGGCTTCGGCTCCCATGCGGGCGCGGGCGAATTCAAGACCACGCCAGCGGAAGGCCAGCTCGGCGGCGGAGAGCACGGCGACCTCGCTGTTGGGCAGAATCGAGTTGATGCGGGCGATGGAGTCGGCGAAGCGTTCGAGCGCGGCGGATTCGTTGGCGGCGTGAACCAATTTCGAATGGACCAGGCGGGTGGCGACGTTGCCGCGGTCGGTGCAGTCGATTTCGACCAGCGCGTCGTGGCGTTCGTCCAGTTCAAACAGGCTCCACTTGGCGGCGGCGCGGTTCAGGTTGGCCATGCGCTCGCGGACGAGAGCGGAGCAACCGTGCGGCACGAACAGGTGCAGGCCCTCCACGAGGAACTTTCCCGCCGAAGAGTGGCGGCAGGCTTCAAGCCAGAGAATGCCGAAGGTTAGGGCGGCGTCGATGGACGACTGAGTTTCAGAGGCGTTCACGCCGAGAACCGCGAACGCCGACTGGCCCTGGCGAAGAAGTCCCCGGGTATAAACGGGGCCGAAAGATTTTTCGAGATCGACGGCCGTCGTGAGGCGGGTGACGGTGAAGCCGGGGAAATGCCGATCGAGCATGTGGCGCAGCTTTTGCTCGTAGCCGGCGCGGGCGAGCTTTTTTGCGGAGGGCGATCGGCGGTCGTGCTCGCGGCAAATTTCGAGCTTGCTGGGGCGCGACTGGCCGAGGCGCTGCACAAATAGCCGCAGCGTGCCGCTTTTCAGTTCGGCATCGAGCACGCGGCGCACCGTGTTGCGCTCGGGCGACCAGAGGTGCAGCAGGCATTTGTTGTAGTCGCCGGAAATCGAGTACTTGGCCTGGGCCAGGTCGAAGGCCACGGCGCCGTCTTCGAGAACGACGGCTCCGGCGGCCTCGCTGAGGAAGTCCTGCACGGTGCGGCTGAGGGCGTCTGGGGTCACGAGCGGATTGTCCACATTGGGCGTGGCGGTGTCTGTGACGAGTGACCATGGTTACGGGAGAGAGTGTGGAAGAAGTGGACGGGACGAGTCGGAGGTGGCGCGGTATGGGATAATGAAGGAACCGGTCAGGAATGCGCTTTGGGCGACGAGGGGGGAGTTCCTCAGGGGCTAAAGCCCCGCGAACGACTGAAGAGCCCTATCGCAGCGCTGAAAGCGCTGCGCCACCCAAAACCCAAGATCATCAATTCTTTGCCGGTCTAAATGGAGAAGCTTGCTGGCGAGTCCTGCAGGACTCGACGGCATCTAATCAACGTGGACAAACAACTTCAGAATAGAGATAAACATCTTTCGGGTAAACAGATTTCGGATCGGCAACGCTTTTTCTTCGAACACTACGGCGTGACCGAGCACGATCTGGAACGCTACCTGGCGGCTGCGCTTTCAGCCGGCGGCGATTATGCCGACCTGTACTTCGAATATCTTTCATCGACTTCGCTGATGGTGGATGAGTCGATGGTGAAGTCGGCGTCGCAGGGAATTTCGGCGGGATGCGGAGTGCGCGTGGTTTCTGGCGAGCGTACGGGGTACGCCTATACCGACGACCTTTCTTCCGAACGCATCTTGCACGCGGCGAAGACGGCGGCATTGATTGCGAGCGCTCCGGCGAAAACGACGGTGGCGGGATTTCAGAAAGCGGCGGCGCGGAGTTTGTATCCGGTGACGCTCCCCTCGGTGGATGCGGAAATCAGCGCCAAGGTTGAACTGGTCATGCGCGCAGATAAGGCGGCGCGAGCCTATGATCCGCGAATTCAGGAAGTGCGGGCCAGCTACGCCGACGAACTGCGCAACATATTAGTGGTTGGGTCGGATGGAACGTTTGCGGAAGATTCGCAGCCGCTGGCGCGCATGAACGTTTCGTGCATTGCGAAGACGGAGGGGAACTCGGCGCGCGGCACTTCTGGTGGTGGAGGACGCGTGGCGCTGGATTTCTTTTTCGGCGAGAAGACTCCGGAATTTTTTGCCAAGGAATCGGCGCGGCAGGCGATTTTGCAACTCGATGCGCGCGAAGCTCCGGCGGGCGAAATGGAAGTGGTGTTGGGGCCGGGATGGCCGGGAGTGCTGCTGCATGAGGCCGTTGGACACGGGCTGGAAGCGGACTTCAATCGCAAGAAAACTTCCGCTTTTGCCGGGCTCGTGGGTAAGCGAGTCGCAAGCGAGAAGTGCACCGTGGTCGACAATGGGACCATGCCGTGGCGGCGGGGGTCGCTCAACGTAGACGACGAAGGCGAGCCGACGCAGGAAACGGTGCTCATCGAAAATGGAATTCTGAAGGGATATCTCAGCGACAAGCTCTCGTCCCGGCTCATGGGAATTTCTGACACCGGCAACGGACGCCGGGAAAGTTACGAGCACATTCCGATGCCGCGCATGACGAATACCTACATGCTGGCGGGGCAGGATGATCCGGGAGATATTATCCGGTCGGTGAAGCGCGGGATTTATGCGGTGAATTTTGGCGGCGGGCAAGTCGACATAACGAACGGGAAGTTCGTGTTCTCGGCGTCCGAGGCGTACATGATCGAAGATGGACAGATCACGGCACCGATCAAAGGTGCGACGCTGATCGGCAACGGCCCTGATGTGCTGACGCGGGTTTCGATGGTGGGTAACGATTTGAAACTCGACGAGGGCGTGGGAACCTGCGGCAAAGACGGGCAGGCCGTGCCGGTGGGCGTGGGCATTCCGACGCTGAAGATCGATCGGCTGACCGTGGGCGGGACCGCGAGGAAGGATCCGGGCGGGTTCATGCAGTAGAGCATAGGCGCTACGCGAAGTAACGCGCGAATGGCTTGGAATCCATGAAGATTTGCCGCTGTGCGAGGAAACATTAGCCTCGCGCTGCGAAGAACTTCCGCGAATGCTCGCAATAGTCAGAGAACCGGGGAAGCTTTTCGAATGGAGCGTCTGATCCGGGAGCTGATTGTTTGAAAATCTTGCCTATAAAACCCGCGCCGCTACTCCTTGCGCCTTCAACATCTCCACCGCTTTCTTATCGAACGACACGAACGTTTCGGCTCCCAGCCATCTTCCCTCATACGCAATCACGCCATCCGCAAAGTCTCCACCCGCATCCAGCATCGCCAACCCCGCTTCTACCGCGGGCCGGTTCGTTTCCACATTGTCGGCCGAAGTGAGCGACCGGATCGTGTCAGCCACCTCCGCAGCCTTGAAGCCATAGACCCGACGCAACACCCATACGAGCTCGCAAAGAGCCGACAAGGCGACTATAAGCAGGCTGGAATTCCGCAGCCACTTGGCCGCGATCTCTGCTTGCGCCTTGTCGTCGCGCACGACCGCTCGCACCAGAATATTAGAGTCGACTGCGACTTTCATTTCCGGCCGTTTATCCCGGCCCAGCCATTGGCCGCGCCTTCGTTGATCTCGTCGATGGTTGCAACTTTCTTCGTCTTTCCGGCGAGCCGGCTGATGAAGTCCTCGATCGTTCCCGAACGCTTGGCTGCGCGGATCATGCCCCGGCCGTCAGGAAGCAAATCGAGCTCAATCTTTTCTCCAGCCTTAACTCCCAGGTGTTCCAGCACTTTTTTCCGAAAGGTCACTTGCCCTCTTGTGGTTACAGTAATTGTGGCCATAGATAAAAATCCTCAATCACCCTTATTGTAATGCATATTTGCATTATTCCAATAACTTCTTTCGAGATGACCTTTCGTGCCTCTGTGGGGTTTTTGCCACGTTGTAAGCTCCCTTCGGTACTGTCTTAACACTGTGTTGCTGCCTCTGATTTTTGGTCAGGGGATTGCACTCCCGGCCACGGTTCGCCAGTCTCCTTAGCTTCTTTTGCGACTTCGATATTGGCCCTGAGTCGCGTTGCTTTTGCTTCGACCCGTCCAAGCATTTCCTGAGACTCCAAAATAACTTGGTCCCACCCTGAAATTTTCCTTGACTCGTGATGTGACATATTGTCTAATACTCCTGTCTATGACACCCAAAGACACTCCTACTCGAAGCACAGAGCTGACCGAAGCTCGACAAGCTCTTGAACAGATGCTTGTCGAAATGGACACGCTTGAGATGCGGATCGCAAAGCAAAAGCGCGTCATCGCTGCCCTTACGGAATTGAACGACATAGCGGAGGAGTCTCAACCTCCTGTCGGATTGGTGAAGGGGATTACCGATGCCTGCAAGACGGCTGTAATTGGCGCTGGCAAAGCTCTCTACCCGTCTGAGGTAAGAGACCGAATCAAGACCTTGGGATTCCCTGAACAAAAGAACCTCTTGGCGTCCGTCCATACCGTACTGAAACGGCTGGCAGAAGCCGGGGAAATCAGACTTTTGGAAGATGGCACTTACCGGCGAATGACTCTCGGAGATCGCGTCGTTTATCAGGCAACTAGAGAGTTGGATCCGGGTCCTAAAGCGCCCGTCCCTCCCCCTGCGATGCGAAAGAAGTTGGGCCTGTGACTTTTCACCTAAATGCGAAAGCCCCGCAGGAACGGGGCTTTCAGAAAGGATGGACACAGCATGAGAATCCGAATCAAACTCACATTCGCTGCCGGTCACACCGTGGAAATCACGGTCGAACCACCACCCTAGAGCGTAGCTAACATTCAGCGCCCCGCTCCCTGCGGAAACAGGAAGAGCGGGGCTTAATCCAAAGCGCGGGGTAAGCCGCACTCCAGACCCAAAGTGAGTATGTGGCTTTTCTCCGCAGAAATCAAGCGGAGAAAAGCCATGACTTGCATCAAATGCCAGCACCAAACCTGCAAAAGATTCGGTACCTACGGCAAGCGTAAAGTCCAACGCTGGCGCTGCAATTCCTGTAGCGCGACCTTTGGAGAACCGCAGCCCGCTTCGCCTCTTGGGGCGATGCGTACCAGTCCCGAAGCGGCAGAACGTGCGCTGCATTGCCTTCTGGAAGGCTGTTCGATCCGCAGTACCGAACGGCTTACGGGACTGAACCGCAATACGGTCATGCGCCTCTTGCTCATCGCTGGCGAACGGAGCGACCGTCTGATGGACGCCAGAATGCGCGGACTCAACACCAGGTATTTGGAGGTTGACGAAATCTGGACTTACGTCGGCAAGAAACGGCGCAATGTGCGTAGCGGAGACTCTCCTGAACTCGGCGACCAGTGGATTTACGTCGCCATTGACGCGAAAACCAAACTGGTGCCGTCGTTCCGGGTTGGCAAGCGTTTCCGTCCTGATACCGCCGCTTTCTTGTGGGACTTGTACCATCGGCTTGCGAATCGCGTGCAGCTCACCACGGACGGTCTGAACCACTACACCGTCAGCGTCCCCGAGTGCTTTGGAACCGACGTTGACTTCGCGCAGCTCGTGAAATTGTTTGGGGACTTCGGACAGCATGACGGTCCCGGCGGGAGGTACTCCCCACCAAGCATCTCGGGGGTTATATCCAAAGTCCGACAGGGCGACCCCGACCCCAGACACATCAGCACTTCGTTTGTGGAACGGCAGAACTTGACCATGCGAATGGCGATGCGGCGCTTTACGCGGCTCACGAATGCGTTCAGCAAGAAGCTGTCGCACCTGAAAGCTGCTGTCGCTTTGCACTTCGCGTTTTACAATTTCTGCCGTATTCATTCGAGTCTCAGAGTCACTCCCGCGATGGAAGCGGGGCTGACGGATCACGTCTGGTCGATTGCTGAACTACTTGGGGCAGCATAGAATTGCTGCCCACTGGAGCACACGATGAACAATGTGTACTTTGTGGATTTTGCCCGCTGTACATGCGGCCAACTAACCGCGATCCGTCCTTCCAAGCCGCTGATACCAGGCATGAATCCACAACCGTCAGAGACGGATGCCGATTTAGTACTTGTTGCATGTAGTCAATGTAAGCGCGTTTACAGTTTTGACATTGACGACTTGGAGCCTCATCAAACAACGAAGGGAATTGGCCCCGGTAACCCCGAAGCTCCCACTCGTGTATCTCACGTACCTGTCTCATGCGCTGAACTAGTGTGCTGTCCCGGAAATACGTTCACATAGTCGCTGGACTTTAGCGAAGATGGAATCCGCGGTTGCCGTCCAGACGAAGGGTCGGGCGTTCGGTTGTCGTTTTCGACGAATTGATCGATCTTGGTCACCAGTTCCTTCACGCTGCGAAAGGTGCCGCGCCGGATCGCTCGTTGTGTGATGCGGTTAAACCAGATCTCCACCTGATTGAGCCAAGAGGCATAAGTCGGAGTGAAGTGCACATGAAAGCGCGGTCGCGTTGCCAGCCAGCGCTTGACGCGCGGATGCTTGTGGGTCGCGTAATTGTCCACGATGACATGCACGTCTAAATCCGGCGGCACGTTCTGGTCGATCTGCCGCAGAAAGTCCAGATATTCTTGATGCCGATGACGTTGCCTACAGCGCGTGAGCACCGTGCCCTTGGCCGTGTCCAGCGCCGCAAACAGAGTGGTTGTCCCATGGCGGCGATAATCGTGGGTCACGCCTTCGACGTAGCCCAGTCCCATGGGCAGCATCGGCTGGGTGCGTTCAGCGCCTGAATCTGGCTTTTCTCGTCCACACACAGCACCACCGCGTTCTCCGGGGGATGCAGGTACAGTCCCACGATGTCGCGCACTTTCTCCACGAAAAATGGATCCGTAGGTGATCGGGACCGTGCTCCTGCATGTCCGCGATGTACCCCAGCGTCTGGGCGGCGCTGACATCGAATCCGGGGAACCCGTAGTACGTCTTACCGATGTCTCCGCCGGCGTAGAAGCTCGTGAGCGGCTGACCGTTGAGGTCACTGACCCTGACGCCCTGTCCCGCGACCGGCGTTCCCCGATCAGCCTGCCGACGTTCACATTGCCGTACAGCGCCTGGTATCTTGTAGCCGCCAGGCTCATGGGCAGCCTGTCCGGTGCTGCGAGTGACGGATTCTGCGCGCAGACCGACGACGAGGTGCGCGCGCAGTGCACGACGATGCCCTCGTAATCCGCGTCGGAGAGATCGGCATACCCGTACTTGCTCTCCTCGGCCAGGACCTCCTTCCACTGCGGGCTGTTCGCGCCGTAGATCGATTTCAGATCCGGGTCCGAGTTCTCGACCTCGATGTTCGCGGTGGCGATCGCGCCCACATCGCAGCCGGCTCGGGTGAACGGTACCCACGGGGCCGGCGCGATCGTTCCCTTGGGATCCACCATCGTTGGCGATGTGTCCGTTGTGGTTGTGGCCACCGGGTCGGTCCAGTACGCGAACGAACTCGCGAAGCTGCTCGTGCCGTTCGTGTTGAACACTCCGTAGCTGTTCGGCGACCGGCTGGCCATGCTTGTCCCCGTAGACGCCGGTGAGCGTCGTGAGGATGTCATCCGCGGTGTGAGCGATGAGCGGCGTGTGCTCGTTCGACAGCACCTCGCCGTTGTCTTCGATGAAAGTTGAGCAGATTGGGCATCTGCGCGAGATCTGACGGCACGTTCGGGTTGTCTTGAGAGAAGTGCAGGTTGTCGAAGACGAGGCTGATCACATGCTTGATCGTTCCCGACGGCGAGTTGAGCACGCAGCCTCCAGCGGAGACGTGTGCACTCGCAGCTGCAGCCACCGTCCCGCCGATGGGGAGCACGGTCGATGCGGGAATGGCAGCGAGCACCGCGGCCGCCCCGATGAATCCTCCACGGAGTTCTGTGAACGGCTCCCGCCGCTGCACGAACGCGATGTCTCTCCATGTCGACCTCTCCCTGTGACACCGGGAACACTGGCCGGTACCGGCCGGAGCCGGTCCGTGCGGCATCACGAATCCTGAGAAGTCCACAGTTAACAACTCGCTCGGACACGGTTGTGAACCGGTAAGCACCATCGGAAAGCGAGCGTTGAACGCCAGCGAGCACGCTGCTTCTTAATCACTTCATAAGGACGTTCATGACGCGGGCGTCGTCAATCGCGTCTCAGTCAGTCGTCTGCGATGACGTACGCCCGCACCGGGAAGGTCGCCCCGCCGACCCAGGGGATGGGAACCGCATGGAGGCGGCCGCCCGAGCTGATCGCGGTCAGGTTTGCCATGTGCTCGCATATCGGCACGCCGGCGCCGAGCAGCGCCGAGTGGGCGGGGCTTCCGCGCCATGTCGGCGATGTCGTCGATGTTCAGTGAGTTGATGCCGACGAACGCAACGCCCGCCGCGACCAGCCGCTCGCATGATTCGGCGGTCAAGAACGGGTTGTCGGAGAAATACTCGTGTCGGTGCCCCAGTGGCGTGAAAAATCCGTGCGGACAAGCAACGCTTTGCCATGGAGGTCGCCGAGCGGGCAGTGCATCAGGCCCGATCGCGCGACCCGCGTCGGTGGCGTCGGCGACAACTACTGGAAGGTTCGCGAGGCTCTCAAGTGGAAGTCCCGCAAGATCAAGGCCGGCTCGATACCGGTGTCGGGGCGAGTCGACGTAGGTTCCAGTGTTCCCTGCACAGATGCAGGGACGCGATGAGAAACTCCGACTTGCCGTCATAGCGGGACGCGTCAGAGTCGTTGAGGACCTCGACCGTCGGTGTGGGCAGCGGTCGATACGTCTCCATTCCCTCAACCACGGGGTGGCTGAGGTCGATGAATCGACTTATCGCTCCTAGCTTAGACGGCGGCCGCCACGAAGGGCTGCGCTCCACTTTGCGCGTTCCCGTATCCTCGGTTCAATGAGGGTTCTGCTCGTCTCCTGCTACGAGCTCGGCCATCAACCACTCCACGTTGCCTCGGCCGCTGCCTTTCTGCGTGGCGCGGGTCATCTCGTCACCGCTGTTGACCTCTCGGTTCAACCCCTCGACGAGGCAGATCTCGACACCCCCGACCTGGTCGCCATCGCTGTTCCAATGCACACGGCAATGCGCATGGCGGTCCCGGTTGCCCGAGCCGTTCGATCCCGCCGCGGGGCAGACGTTCGCATCGTGCTGTTCGGGCTCTATGCCCCGCTCTGCGGCCCAGCCCTTGAACCCGGGCTCGTGGACACCACGATCGGCGGCGAGTACGAGGACGCCCTGGTCGGCGTGGCCAACGGTTCACCTGACCGGCATTCGGTCGTGCTGGACCGGCTCCGGTTTCCGTTGCCCGCTCGTGATCTTCTGCCCTCGCTCGATCGGTACACACGCCTCAGGATTGGCGGCGAGGAGCGCGTTACGGGCTATGTCGAGGCATCGCGCGGTTGCGTGCACCGCTGCCGGCACTGCCCCGTGCCCGCGGTGTACGACGGGCGGATTCGCGTCTGGCAGCGCGACGTACTTGTCGACGACGTCGTCCAGCTCTGGGATGACGGCACGCGCCACCTCACCTTCGGCGATCCAGACTTCCTGAACGCCGTCCCGCATGCGATCGCAATCGTGCGCGCCATTCATGAGCGCTGCCCCAGTCTCACCTTCGACATCACGACCAAGGTTGAGCACATTCTCGAGCACCCTCACGTCATCGCCGAGCTGCGCCGGCTCGGCCTCTCTTTATCGTTTCCGCCGTGGAGTCCACGAGCCCCCGCGTGCTCGAGCTTCTCGACAAGGGACATTCGGCTGAGGACGTCCTGGTAGCACTGCGCTTCTGCCGGGCGCTGGGCGTCGAGCTCCGGCCTTCGCTCCTGCCGTTCACGCCGTGGACGACGCTCCGTGACCAGATCGATCTGCTCGACCTCATCGCGACCAACGATCTCATCGAAAGTGTGGACCCGGTCCAGCTGAGCATCCGGCTCCTGGTTCCGCCCGGGTCACTGCTGCTGGCGCTGCCGGAGATGCGCGAACACCTGTGCGGCTACGACAGCGCAGGTTTCAGTCATCTCTGGCAGCATCCTGATCCCCTGATGGATGCGCTCCAGACGTCGATTGCCGAGCTCGTGGCAGCGGACGCCGACGCCGGGGTATCGCCGCGGTCGACGCATACTGCCATCGCCGGCTCACCGCGAAAGCTGCACTCGACGAAGGGCTCCCCTGGCCCGACGCCGAAATGCCGCTGCTTCCGGAACGTGACGCTCCGCCTCGTCTGAGTGAGCCCTGGTTCTGCTGCGCCGAGCCGACGACGGCACAACTCGCCATCGCCGGCGTCGCGCTCGGCGCCTGAGCATCCGGCCTGACCGTCGCCGCGCCCTTTGGCACCGCCGCCTGATCCACCGGAACGCCGTCAGGTCCGGCGCTGTCGTTGGCGGGGACCAGCGTGTGTCGGGTCTCGTCGATCATGTATCCGTGGGCGGTATCTCGCCGGGAGCGAAGCGACCCATCTCAGCACCTACCTTCTTGCCGATGTTGGCAACGTGGAGGTGAATCTCATCGAGGAGGTCGGTGGCCTTCTTCACCTGCGCGGTCAGGGCTGTGTTCTCTGCGAGCAACGTCTTGATATCGTCGGTGTTGTTTTCGGTATGCAGCGCCACCTCGGACGCAACCGCGTCGGCGCGTTTCGCGGCGATCAACAGGGCGGCGGCCTGAATTCCTGCCAGCATCGAGAGAAACAAGTTGAGCAGGATGAATGGGTACGGATCAAAGCCTGAGCCACCACCCACGTGCAGGACGCCGTTGATGACCGCCCAGACGATCATGACGCCGAAGAAGACGAACACAAAGGGCCATGACCCCATGCCGTTGCGCATCTTGTCGGCGGCTCTTTCGCCAAGTGAGAGTTGGTCGCTACCACGAACCGTCGGATGCTTGCCCCACTGGTGTTGCCAGGCCATGGTGGATCTCCTTTTGGTCAAATCGATTAGGTGAAGCGGCAGCAGCCGTGACACAGATGCAACATCCGAACGGAGGTCGAGGTGTAGGTTGCGGGCATTTCCCGGCACGTCAGCGCAAGGTGGCCATGATGCGTGATCACGATCTCCCGGAGTGTATCGAGTGCAGATCTGAGGAAGTGGTCGTGCATACGCGCGAGGTCGCAGCGTCCGGTACCACGGGCCGGACGTTCGTCGCCAGCTATGAGTGCGTCGAGTGTGGTCGACAATGGCAGCCTAGTACCGAGGTCACAGGCCACACGATCAGGCCGATTCGACGCTACTCGTGACCCTTTACGCGAGGGACGCGTAGCGGCGTTGTAGGCGGCGGTGTCGGTGAGGTCACCTGGGGGCCTTGCCGACCCGAACCGCCGGTGCCGTTTTGAGCCTGTTGTTGCCGCGCCGCCGGCGCGCCGACCGGGCGCCATCGTCGACGGTCCGGGGAGTGTCGTGCGCAGCAAACGGATCCGACAGGAGCAACTTGCGCAGCAGGCGGGCAAGCGTTCCGCGCTCGGCCGGCGAGAGCGCGCCGAGAAGGCGCTCCTCGTTCGCCAGGTGGGCGACCACTGCCGCATCGACGGTCTTGAGTCCTTCCCTGGTGAGAGCGACGAGCGTGCCCCGCCGGTCGTGGGGATCCGGAAGACGCTCGACCAGCCCAAGCGCTTCAACTCGATCGATCCGGTTGGTCATCGCTCCCGACGAGAGCACGACGGAGTCAACCAGTTGGGTGGGAGTCATCTGGTATGGAGGCCCTGATCGGAGAAGCGCGGCCAGCACCTCGAATTCGCCGAAGGTGATGTCGTAGCGATCGAAGACTTCCGCGAAGGTCGCCGACTGGAGCAGGTACAGCCGCGAGATGCGTTGCAGGACGTAAGTCACGGAAACGTCAAGGAGGGGCCGCTCGCGATTCCACTGGTGCACGATCCGATCGATGGCATCCTCTTGCATATGCAGATTATATCTCGATATGAAGATACTTGACAGCATAGTACGCCGTCAAGTATCTTCATATCGAAGTACCTACGTTCATGGAGCAGGTGCCATGCCAACAGCAAATCAGTCACTCACCACTCGGCGGTTCGGATCGACCGATCTCGTACTCACCACCGTCGGCTTCGGGGCGTGGGCGATCGGCG
This sequence comes from uncultured Acidobacteriota bacterium, assembly GCA_963755795.1. Taxonomy (GTDB): domain Bacteria; phylum Acidobacteriota; class Terriglobia; order Terriglobales; family Acidobacteriaceae; genus Sulfotelmatobacter. The sequence continues at coordinate 167,035 of CAVWLI010000032.1, forward strand.
GCGGAGGTTGGGCGTATGGCTGGGGACCCCAGGACGATGCGGATTCGGTCGCAGCCATCCTCCACGCGGTCGATCGCGGCGTGAATTGGATCGACACCGCAGCGATCTACGGTCTTGGTCATTCGGAGGAGGTCGTTGGCCGCGCCCTTCGGGAGATCCCGGCAGCGGAGCGACCGGTCGTCTTCACCAAGGGCGGCATGATTCGCGATCTCGCCAGGCCGTTCGAGGAGCCGCAGCGCAACCTCACGCCTGCGTCCATTCGACGTGAGGTCGAAGCGTCGCTCCATCGCCTCGGCGTCGAGCGAATTGACCTGTATCAGTTTCACTGGCCCGACGAGACCGGCACGCCGATCGAAGAGTCCTGGGGCGAGATGGCGCAGCTCGTCGACGAGGGGAAGGTCCGTGCCGCCGGCGTCTCGAACTTTGACGTCGCGCTCCTGGAGCGCGCCGAGGCGGTGCGCCACGTGGATTCGGTGCAGCCTCCTTTCTCGTTGATCCGCCGCGCCTCCGGAGCTGACGTCATCCCCTGGGCGGCCGCGCACGGCACTGGAGTTATCGTGTATAGCCCGATGCAGTCAGGCATCCTCACTGACACCTTCTCGGTGAACCGCGTTGCGGCGATGGCGGACAACGACTGGCGTCGCCGCTCCGCGGAGTTCCTGGAGCCGAGGTTGTCCCGCAACCTCGCCCTCCGCGACGCGCTGCGGCCGGTGGCGTATCGCAATGGCACCTCCGTGTCGGCGGTGGCGGTGGCCTGGACGCTGGCGTGGCCGGGGGTGACGGGTGCCATCGTTGGCGCTCGCGACGCGGCGCAAGTCGATGGCTGGATCGACGCCGCAAGGCTCCGGTTGTCGGCGGAGGATCTCGGAGAGATCGTCCGGGCGCTCACCACGGTCGGCGCCGGGTCAGGGCTGGTCGAACCTGCGGTTATCACCGGTCCAGGTGCATGGCACGGAGCGCGGATGCCGGCATGACCGGATTCGTGCCCGTTCTGATCACTGCCTTCCTGGCATCGGCGGTCGAGGCGATCGAGATGGTCACGATCGTGGTCGGGGTCGGGGCGACCCGTGGCTGGCGCTCCACGTTGTTGGGGGCGTCGGCCGGATTCGCTGTGCTGGTGGTGATCGTCGCAGTCTTCGGCCTGGCACTCAGCGCGATTCCGATCGCTCCGCTCAGGCTCGTCATCGGCGCGCTGCTGCTGGTCTTCGGGTTGCAGTGGCTTCGCAAAGGCGTCGTCCGGGTAGCGGCGCGTGGATTCGCAGGCATGCACGTCGACGCGAATCAGGACGCCGAGGTGTGGACCGGAACGGGCGTCGACTGGACCGCATTCGTCCTGTCCTTCAAGGGCGTGTTGCTCGAGGGACTCGAGGTCGCGTTCATCGTCGTCTCGGTTGGGGCTACCGCCGGGCAGCTGGGAGTCTCCGTCGTCGGTGGTGCAGCCGCTCTCCTGGTGGTTGGCGCGGTCGGGGCGATCCTCTCAAGTCTCGTGGCACGAATTCCGCGCAGCTTCCTGCAACTCGTCGTGGGCCTCCTCCTCACCACCTTCGGCTCGTTCTGGGCGACCGAGGGTCTCGGGGTGAGTTGGCCTGGAGGTGACGCGGCCATCCTCGTCCTGCTGGCCCTCTACGTAGTCACCGCCGCGATCAACATCGCCGTCGAGCGCCGTGGTGCGCGCCGCGGCAGAGCAACCCTGAATCTGAACAAGGTGGCGCGATGATGTGGGTCGTGTCGTGGCTGGTCGCCTTTGGCAGATTCTGGTATCGGTTCATCATCGGAGACGATTGGACGGTGGCCGCGGCGGTTGCCATCGGCCTCGTATCGACGTTCCTGCTCAACAAGGTGCGGTTCCCGGCGTGGTTGGTCATCCCGCTCGTCGTCATCGTCATCCTTCGGGTCAGCGTCCAGCGGTCCAAGCGCACCAAGGGCAGCGTCCGCAGTGTGCAGACCAGATGAGCAGCCACCCCGCCTCCCTGCCCGCTGTTCCCTAGCTGACATACGGATACCCGCTAGGGGTATCCTTCACTCATGGCAGGTTACATCGCGCACAAGGACGATATACAGAGGCGACTCCTTCGCATCGAAGGGCAAGCCCGTGGGCTCCAGCGGATGGTGGACGACGAACGCTACTGCATCGACATCCTCACCCAGGTGAAGTCGATCAAGGCAGCGCTTGATCGCGTCGCGCTGCTCCTCCTTGACGACCACGTCGAGCATTGCGTCGCAGATGCGGTGAGGCAAGGCGATGGCGCGGACAAGCTTCACGAGCTCAGCCAGGCGATCGGCCGTTTCGTCGAGGGCTGATCGTGGTCGTGTTCGTGCTTGAACACATCGGGTCAGCACTGCGCCTCTCGTTCACGATGTTCTGGCAGGTGCTCTGGCCGCTCGCCCTTGGTTTCCTGCTCTCGGCCATTGTGGAGACCCTCGTTTCCAAACAGGCAGTCTCTCGTCTTCTCGGGCGGGACACGCCCAGGTCTGTGGCTCTGGCAACCGGATTCGGCGCGGCATCGTCGTCGTGTTCATATGCGGCGGTGGCGGTCGCTCGGACCTTGTTTCGCAAGGGCTCGACTCTCGGCAATGCGGTCATCTTCGAGTTCGCCTCGACCAATCTGGTCTTCGAGCTGGGGCTCGTCCTGCTGATCCTTCTCGGATGGCAGTTCGTCGTGGCGGAGTTCAGCGGCGGGCTCGTGATGATTGTCCTGCTCGCCGTCATCTTCCGATTCACCTTGCGGGGAACCGTCGTCGAGCAAGCGCGCACGCAAGCGGATCGCGGCCTGCTTGGCAGGATGGAGGGACACGGGGCGATGGACATGTCCGTGACGGGCGGCTCGTTCGCGCGCCGCCTGTTCTCGGCACGCGCCTTCACCTCCATCAGTCATTACTTCTTCATGAATATCGTCAGTCTGTGGACGGATCTGCTGCTCGGTTTTCTGATCGCCGGTGCGCTCGGCGCCTGGATTCCCAGCTCCGTCTGGTCGGCGCTCTTCCTCACCGGGCACGGCGGACTGACTGAGATTTGGGGAGCGTTCATCGGTCCGCTCATCGCGGTGATCAGCTTCGTGTGCTCGGTGGGCAACGTCCCCCTGGCGGCGGTGCTGTGGCGAGGGGGAATCAGCTTCGGCGGCGTGATCGCCTTCATCTTCGCCGATCTCATCATCCTTCCGATCCTCAACATCTACCGCAAGTACTACGGCGCCGGTGTCACCGTCTACCTCTTCGTCGTTTCCTACGCCACCATGGCGCTCGCCGGGCTGATTGTTGGACTCGTGTTCAACGTCGCGGGAGTCGTGCCCACCAACCGCAACATCTTCATCTTCGACACCACGATCAGCTGGAACTACGACACGTTTCTGAACATCGCCTTTCTGGTGCTGATCACCGGACTCGGCGTGCGATTCCTGCGCACGGGCGGGGTGGCGATGCTTCGAGAGATGGAAATGCCACCCGATCAGCAGTCAACCACGAAGGACCACGTGTGTGGCATGAGCGTCGATCCCGAATCCACCAGACACCGCTCCGTCTACCAAGGTACCGACTACGTGTTCTGTTCCAGCGGCTGTCAGTCGTCGTTCGACGCAGATCCCGCGGCGTTTGCCGAGGCGGCAGCAGGCGTCAGCCCCCGCTCCAGAGTCGATGGATCTCGAAGTAGTGACGTGCAAGTTCGACGACCTGGTGGGGGGTGAGGTCATCGATATCCGCGCGAACGTCGGCGATGACCTTTGCCGCCACGTCCTTGCGATGCCGCTCCGCCCAGGCGACCCATTGGTGAGAGGCGTTTGCCTTCCCATTTCCGTGGCCAAGTAAGAGGATCGCGCGGGCTGGGGCAAGGGCCTCGCTGATCTCCCGCCAGTAGTCAGGATTCCCGGCCTCATACGACCCCCTGGGATTGCCGGCCTTGTGGGCGATCTCGTGGACGTGGCCCCGTGCGTCCACGTCCTCGATGCGCTCTGGGGTCTCAGCTCCGGCTTCGCCGAGCGGGTAGATCAGCGTCCGGTGGAAGTCGATCGTCGCAACGACATTCGCGTCGCGGATCGGCTCCACGTTGAAGGTGTGTCGGGGTTTCGTATCGGGTACGCGATCTGCCACGGGTACATTGTCCTCTCGTGGTGCGGCGCTTGGGGGTCTGTATGCGCAGGAGGGATTGCGACAAGCCTCACAGTCTGGAGCGTCGCGGCGCCGGGCGCGCGGTGGTCAGTGATCGGCTGCGGGCGCCACCAGCGCCCCGTCGTTGACAGGCGTTGACGACGATGCCGCAACGAGGGGTGACGAGGCAGAGGTCGAGGGAGCTTTGCGGCTGGACCTGGAGGCGTCGTGTAGCCCCGCCCACACCGCAAGGAGGACGCCGACAATCAGCAGTGCGCCGCCGATCGAGTGGCCATCGCCATAATGAGCCGCGAAGAGCGCGACTCCGAAGATGGCGAGGATGGCGACGATCGCCAGCGCGCCGTCATCGATATAAAACTGACGGAGTTCGTTGACACTTGGGCCTCCAATTCACGAGGAGGCACCCGTGACCGAGAGAGAACTGGCCAGGGGAGCTGCTCGACGCCTTACGATCATTCGCCACGTCCAGGAAGTCACCGGCAATGTCGCTCTGACATGCCGCTACTACGGGATCACCCGGCAGTGCTACTACGTCTGGTTCCGGCGCTATGAGGAGTTCGGGGTCGAGGGCCTTCGGGATCGCTCCTCACGGCCGCATGTGAGCCCCAAAACCACTCGGGAGGAGGTCGTCGGCAAGATCATCTACCTGCGCCAGAACTACCACTTCGGGCCGCACAAGATCGCCATGTACTTCGAGCGGTACCACGAGATCAAGGTCAGCCCCTCCGGCATCTGGCGGATCCTCAAGCGCCTCGACATGAGCCGTCTGCCGGCGTCGCAGCGCTACAAGCGCCACAAGGAGCGCTGGAAGCGCTACGAGAAGCCTCAGCCCGGGCATCGCGTCCAGGTCGACGTGAAGTTCGTGGCGCCGATCGGGGGCACGCGCAGGAAGCACTACCAGTTCACCGCCATCGACGACTGCACCCGGCTCCGCGTGCTGCGCGTCTACGACCACCTCAACCAGAAGACCGCGATCCAGTTCATCGACTACGTGTTCGAGAAGCTGCCCTTCCGGGTCGAGGTGATCCAGACCGACAACGGCGCGGAGTTCCAGTCCGCCTTCCACTGGCACGTCCTCGACCGTGGCGTCCAGCACGTGTACATCAAGCCGGCCACGCCCCGGCTCAACGGCAAGGTGGAGCGGTCACACCGGATCGACGCCGACGAGTTCTACCGGCTCCTCGATGGCGTGGTGCTCGACGACGCCCGGCTCTTCACCACCAAGCTCCAGGAGTGGGAGGACTTCTACAATTTCGACCGCCCGCATGGAGGCTTGGGTGGCCAAACTCCCTACGAGCGACTACGCCAAAAGACCGGGGCCCTTGTGTAATCGGCCATCGTCAGTTGCACACCTAGACGGCCCGCCGAACGATCTCCTTGGCAAGCTGCGCTAGCAGGGAAGACCGAGCACGGTTCCAAGCGGACGCGGAGGGGGCCGTGGAGTTCGCCCAGGAGAGATCGGCCATGCTCGGCCTGCGGTTTCGATCATCTCGCCACTGGACGTGTACGTCGAGAGCCGAAAGTCACAATTGATACAGACAAACGCGGGACCGTCTCCGGCTCGGCGTAAAGTAGTGCCGGTGGTGGCCTTGCACTCAAGCAACAACGGTGTACGCTCGGGTGGGCGAGTGTGCCGAAAGTTACCGATAGAGCTCGGTCGGCCAGGGTTGTCGATTCTGAGTCCTTCGGTTAGCCGTCTCGCTCGACCTAGTCATCCACTAGAAGGTTAATAGCGGGGGCCGGCAACACCTGTCACGCGCTGGGTTGCCGGGTGCGGGTGGCTCTGCTCTCTTATCGGATGGTGCGGCGGACAGCCGATCGCCTTCCGAGGAGATCAGCGGTCCGAGGTTCTGGCCGATGCCGTTGGCACCCCGTCGCGCGAGCGAAGGTAGCCTAGCAATGCGGTTACCTCGGAATCATTTCTCCAGTCGTAGGTATCGAGGCCCCTCAACTCGCCGCTGATCGCGTCGTATGCGCGCTGTACAAGCGTGGTCGCCTGGATGTTTGTGCGCGCTCCGTGCCACGCAGGTGTTGGGCCGGTGTACGCGCGGTCGAGAAGCGACGCCAGCGCCAGCAAGTCGTCGGCGAGTGCCGCCACAGGCCCGGCGTCCGGGATTCGTCCCGCGTCACGGAGGGAAGCGATCGTCCGCCTCGTGTAACTGCGACAACCGTGAACTTCGGCCAGGCCAAAGAGATCGTCGCTCATCGGATCCGCACCTCCGGTCGGTGGTTTCTCCATACCCCAGATGGTCCGCGTCGGGTGCTCCGATCGCCTAGGGTCAAAGGTCGCCAAACGAAGCGACGTCCCCAGTGTCAAAGGTCCTGATTCGGATCTGATCGCCATTGAAAGGCCGCTTTCGTGCCGGCATCGGAGAGCGTCCGCGTTCATCCAGACCGTCGCCCAAGAGCTGTCGTTGCCGTTAGCCCGCCATCACTCCCGACCGGTGCCTGCTGAGATGCTCAGTCGTCGTCGCAACACGGGTGCGCGTGCGCGGCAGTCTGCAACTGGTCGACTATGCGCTCCACGACTGCGGAATGCGTCGCTGCAGCTGCCAGGGTCGCGAGCTCGCCGTCAATGGCGGCCAGTACCAAAGAACGCCGGGCCTCGGCGCAACTGATGAACCGGCCGAACGATTCTTGCGATTGGAACAGGGCCGCTTGTAGGACCTGAAACTCAAATCGTCAAGCGCCGAGGGCGGGGGCCTGATCACACGAGAACTGAGCCTTCTGGAACCTGTGCCGACGAGCGGGATGGTGTCGGGTCTGCGGGACCTTGGTCCGGCTCGTCATCGCCGACAGCGTCGGTAATCGAGGCATGAGCAACACGATTGCCGCCAGCACGTTTCGCCTGGTACAGAGCCAGGTCTGCGGCCACTCGTCGCGCTCCGGCGTCACGTCCACTAGCAAAGGGCGCGATGCCGATGCTGATGCGCGGCCGCTCGCCACGAACGGTCCGCTCCCCGAGGTCAGCCAGGATTCGGTTGGCGACGACCTCAGCGCGCTGGCCGTCCGCGTCCGCGATGATGACGCAGAACTCGTCGCCGCCGACCCGCGCCGCGACATCGCCGCGTCGGACCGCACGCTTGAGTGCATCTGCGACCAGTCGGATAAGTTCGTCACCGGCCTGATGGCCATAGGTATCATTCATGGACTTGAGTTTGTCAATGTCGACCGCGAGCAACGAGTAGGTCGCGGTCCGTGGCATTCGCTCGAGGCGGAGGTCGACCTCGCGGCGATTGGCGATCCCGGTTAGGGGGTCGGTGGTTGTTTGAGCCTCAAAGACAAAGGCTCTCGACAGGGCAAGTTCGAGCAACGGCGCCAAGCCCTGGAGCCAGTCACGCTGCGCGAGGTCATATTCGGTAGCCGCCGGGTCGGTGTTGAAGACCGCCAGAAGTCCGCTGGCAGCATCGCCCACCCTCAGCAGCTGCACGATGGCGTTTTCGATCTTAAGCTCGGCGAGCACCGCAGCGATCCCGGGCGGTACCGGCGTCCTCTGGCTGAGCACGAACAACCGGTCCTCATGATTGGCCACGGCCACACGCAGCTTGCGTGTCAGCGCAAGCGGAACCGAGAGACGCCCAATGCGCGGGTCGCGCTCGCTGCCGGCGCTCTCGTCGGGCGAGTACGAGGCGACGAGTGTCGCGCGATCACCCTCCACCAGAAAGAACACTGCGCTCGATGGCGGCCTCCCGGGGACATCCGTGAGACGAGCCGCGCTCTGCAGTCCAAGGTTGAGAACCTGATCGCCGTCATACATCGAATACAACTCGTCGGCGATCAAGGCCAAGGTCGCATCATGCTCGATGGCCGTCTCGCGCGCCACAATCGTCTGTTCCAGCCGTGATCGCAGTTGCTGCACTGCGTAGGCAACACCCATTCCGGTCACCGGCCAGACGACAAGGAGTTGGGCATAATCCGGAACACTAAGGGCGCTGTTGAGGCCGTCGAACACGAGTGTGGCACTGGCAGCGACCAGCGCGACCGCGGTGAGGCTACGCGGTCCGTAGAGCGCACTTGCGATGACCGGGATGGCGGTCAGGACGAGCAGGCCTTCGTTCTGCCCGGATTCCCCGAGGAGGACAAGTGTCAGAGCCGTGTAGTACAGGACGACCACGACAGCGAGGGGCACCCGATGCGGACGACGCAACACCGGAAGCGCCATCGCGACGGTGATCGCGGCGACGATCGCTCCGGCCATTGTCAGGTCGGGACGAGCGTAGGGCGCAGCGACAATCGCTGCACCGAAGCCGATGGCGGACGCCGAGGCGAAGACGACCAAGCCGAGACGAGCACTCTGCTGCATCACCCGGCTCTGCACGGCCACCAAAGCCTCCGTAAACGGGCGCCTCGATAGAGGGCCTTCCTCGACCAGTGTGCCGAGGATGCCCTCTGTGCAATCACTACGTCACGGTTGCGTAACACCACGGGCCGTCGCGTTCATTCGCGTATGTCACGACCTGTATTCGAGCCAGTTCCTCGCGACGCCGGCAGTCGATGCTGCAGCCCTGCTTTCGGTCTAGGAGATCGAGATGGCCCCTTGGTGGCAGGGTTGCCGGACTCGGCGGTGATATGCGCGTGCCGTTCGGCGGCCGTGATGTCCGGATGACCGAGCCCTGCCAACCCGTCAGCCGCCTTGAGGCGTGACGGCTACCGAGTAGCGGTCGAATGCTCGGCGATGGATGTTGGCCACGACCACATAGACAACCGCGCCACCCGGAGACGCCCAATCCAAGATCGGCTCAGGTGTGTTAATTGCGCGCTGGGGTCATCGAGGGCCATCGCCTCAGGGCTTCCGCGGTCTAGCGATGGCGTCCCTGATGTTCGTCACACGCAAGATTCAAAGCTCCGATACCAGGTGAATCGGTAGACGAACCCGACGTCGTGTTCCTGATCACCGCCTCTGGCATCGCGGAAGCGCTGGCCGAGATAACGCATGACCCTCCGGCTTAGGAGCCGGTGGGTCACGTGGGACCCTGAAGTTCCGGGCCACCACGGGTAGAGCGTCCGTGACGCGCCAATGGCGTTCTCGCGAACTGGTCACGGGTTGGTAGCGGTCGCGTGATGACCTTTGGCCCCCGAAGAAGGGCCTTCCTGCTCTGTTTGCGCCGTCCGGTCAATTGGCAAGCTCACCGTACAACGCAAACGGACCGATCGCAAGGGGGGCCTTGATCAATGCATGGTCGCATCAGGAAGTCGATCACGGCCATCGGAACCATCCTTATCCTCGCCCTGGTTGGGCTGGGCATCACGGTCCGCACCGGTCACCTGAGCCTGATGCCCGTGCTCTCGGGTTCGATGGCGCCGACGGCACCCACCGGCGACCTAGCTGTCCTCTGGCAAGTGCCGACATCGAGTCTCAAGGTCGGCGACGTCGTCACCTTCTATCCGCCAGGGGACACGTCGGTCGCGAAGATGCACCGCATCGTCGTGCTGGCGCGTGCCGGCGACAAGACCACCATCACAACCAAGGGCGACGCGAATCGGATCGCCGACCCGTGGGGAAAGGTTGTGCTGAAGGGCACAACCGCCTACCGCATGGTCGCCGTCGTCCCCCTTCTCGGGTGGACAGCCGCGCTCGGGCGCTGGTGGATTCCTCTGGTGCTCATCGCCGCAGGTGTGCTCTTGGGCATTGCAACCCTGCAAGACCTCCGGCGCAGGCCGGCCAGCAAACAGCCGAATCCGGCGATGCAGGGAGGGGGTGCCGTTTGAATCTTCATCTGGCCGTTTCACGCAACCCGGCATAAGGCCGGTCAACAACAACAGCCGCTTCAGGCGGCATCGGGGGGAACCATGAACCTTCGTAAGGCAGCGGTGACGCTTGCTATGGGCGGCGCCGCACTCACACTCGTCGGCGTTGGCGTCGGCGCCTCGTTCACTGATTCGGCAACCGCGACCGAGAACATCAGCGTTGGCACCTTCGGGATTCAGCTGAACCCCGTCACGGCGGGCATGACCGTCATCGACAGCCATCACATCGCGCTCACCATCCCGGCGCTGCAATCGTCGGCGGCTGGCAGTGCGCCCATGGTGTTCACGGTCACCAACACCGGGACAATCCCGGCAACCATCACGGTCACAGCGGGTGCCGTGAGTGGCGACAGCAACTTCACCGCGATCGCTGGGCCTGCGGCCTTCGTGGTCAACGGTAGTGCGACCTCGGCGAACGTCAGCGTGGGTCTGTCGTGGCCAGTGCTGAGCAATGCTGATCTTGGTGCGAGCGCCACGGTGGTTTACACGATCAGTGCCGTTGGCTGATCGACGAAGGATTCACGATCATGAACCTTCGTAGATGGGGTGTCGGGCTGAGTGCGCTGGGCGCGCTGGCTCTGATCGGTGCAGGAGTCGGAGCTTCGTACTCTGACAGTGGCACCGCGACTGAGACCCAGCACGTCGGCACCTTCGCCTGCACCCTGACATCCACCGATCCGAATGCGGTCATCAGTCCTGATGGCCATTCGGTGACCGTGACGCAGGGACCCATCCTGAGTTCAGCGAGCAGCAGCTTCCCGTACTCGAACTTCACGATCCACAATTCGGGGACGATCCCGACATTCGTGTCGTGGAACGTGACGACCAGTGGCACCATCGTATGGGAGCCGGTCGGACGCATCGGGTACACGGCAGGAACGCCGTCGAACGCGGGGAACACCGCCCCTGCTTCGGTCCTGCTCGCAAGCGGCGCAGCGCAGACCTACACGAACGTCGGGTTCTCGTGGGCAACGCTGATCAACGCCGACCTTGGAACTTCGGGTTCCGTGTCTTACCACGCAACGTGCGGTGAGGCACCCGTATCCGCCATCAGCTTCGTCGGGAGCGCCGACACGTTGGTGGCTGGCGGCACGGCCAAGACAGCGAGTTCGATCGCCTGTCCCGCAGGATCACCGGCAGCGGGCTACTACCCGTGGGTGAGCGCCAATACCGCGCAGTGGTGCGGTAACAACACCTTCCCGGCGAGCGCAAGCCTCTCGACATGGCCCACCAGTGGTTCGTTCACCGTCTTGGCGAGCGGCGGCACGGCCACGGTCACCTACACAGGCGTCCAGAGCAGCCCGTACAACGCCTTCACCGGCCTGACGAACACGTCGTCAGCCACCGGCAGCGTGACACCAGGAAGCTCCAACGTCCATCAGGTGATTTCGTCCACCACGCTGTCCTTGCCCTCTGGCTGGCACGTTGGTGACACAGCCCTGGTGATCAACGTCGGCACGGGTGCGGCACAGGCACCCGGGTATACCGCCATCGGAGGCGCGTTCGGCAACTACGGCAAGTCGAAGATCGGTTACAAGGTCCTGGGATCTGGCGACGGGAGCATCACTGTTCCTGCCAACCAGGGTGCCAGCCTTGCGGTCGCCGTCTACCGTGGCGTCGCTGGTATTGCGCCCGAGTTGGGCTACGCCGGGGATCCCGGCAGCGTGGCGCTGGCGTGTCCGGCACTCACGCTGACCAACACGTCGGGTTCGTCGTGGGTGATCGGTCTGTTCGGTAGCGCGAGCGCCAATGTGGACGCGATGACGCTCACCGGCATGACCTCGCGGTCGGGCTCGTTCGTGGGCCTCCGCGATGGCATCTACGACACCAACAAGGGTGTCAGCACATGGCCTGGTGCAACGGGTGGTCCCGTGGCTACGGGCGATGAGTGGGCGGTCGAGTTGCTGAGCAGCTAGTAAGCTCGCAGGAACAACGGAGGGCGGCGCATTGCGTGCCGCCTTTTCGTTGCGTCTCTGCTATTTCCTTTCCTAGTTGGTTGGGTCCACCACTTTGACTTGGTATATCGCGGCGTTGTCGCCCGAGATGGCCCCAACGCACTCGGGTGGATTCCATCCTCTCGGTACGGCATAGTGAAATTCGCGACTCCAATGGTTGCGTCTGGCCGCCAAGACAGCTAGTCGACCAAACTCAGCCCGAGTGGCCTGGGCTCAGGACGGGTGCAAAGGCGGCTCGACACATACGCGGAAGCGTGCGACGGCCGCGGTCGGCTCGGCCCCGCTCTGATCTGCAGCTACAACTCCTCGACGTTGAAGTTCACCGTCGATGGCAGGCGGCCTTCTGGCTGAGGCCGCAATGGCGAAGGGGGCGGCCAGCCGTGGGTACGCGCAAACCGGTCAGAGTGTCAGGTCACCTTCGAGGTGCGCCATCGCCTCGTCCAGTAGTGCCGCGAGGTTGGCCTTCGGATCGCCCATCATCGCGAACATCACCGCCATGGCGGCGCCGACCACCGCCCCGGAGAGCGTCTGCACCGCAATGTCGTCGGGGCTCCGCCTAGCGCGGTCAGCGAACAGGGTGCAGAGCAGCCGCCACGCCGCCGCGAACTGCTCAAGCATCGCGGCCCGCAGCTCGGGGACAGCGAGCATCATGTCCATGCGGTCCGACTGCTCAGCGATCTGATCGGGTTGGAGAGCGCCGAATGCCTCGTGAAAAGCGCCGCGCAGCGCCTGGATCGGCGTCAACTCCGAAGGTTGGCGCTGAAACGCGGCAACGATGATCGGGTCGAAGTCGTCGGAGAGCACGACGTCGCCCTTCGTCGGGAAATATCGAAAGAACGTGCTCTCCGAGATCTCGACCTCATCGATGATCTGCTGCACGGTCGTGGCCTCGTAGCCCTGGGTCCGGAAGAGGCGCATCGCGTGTGCACGGATCATCTCGCGGGTGCGTTCCTTCTTACGCTCGCGAAGACCCGGCGCGCGGACGTTAGCGGATGCCTGCAAGCTCACGCCCCATGTCCGGTTGCACAGCCTGATTGTCCTGCAACGCGTTGCTGCGCGGGAGGAAGAGCAGTGTGAGCAGAAGCCCTGCGACGGCGATCCCGGCGGAGACGACCAGCGCGACATCCATGCCGCCGGTGAACGCGCTGCGCACCGACTGGAGCAATGACGCGGAGCCGGTCTGCTGCGCGACCGCGACGCCCGCGAACACGCTTTGCCGGACGGCTGTGGCGGCGGCGTTGGGCAGTCCTGTCAGGACGAGCCTCGAGAGATACACGGAGCTCAACGCGCTGCCGAGGATGGCGGTACCGAAAGGCCCGCCGACCTTGTTTACGGCCTGCAGCACCGCGGACCCGACGCCGCTGCGCTCCTCGGACAGCTCGACGAGAGCCGCCGAGGTCGACGTGGAGAGCGCCAGGCCGAGGCCCATGCCGGCGACCGCCATCCAAACGGCGACGAACACCGTGCTCGAGCCGACGCCGGTCGTCGAGCCGATGAACAATCCGATCGCCAGGAGCAGGAATCCAGCCGCGGCGACGAGCTTGGCCCCGACGACACGCACGATCCGCTCGGCAGGGACCGCTCCCAGCACCAGGCCGAAGATCACCGGCAGCAGCCGGAGTCCGGAGCCCATGGCGTCGGTGCCCAACACGCCCTGGAAGTACTGGGGCATGGTGAAGAGCACGCCGATCATGGCAAGCACGGCGAACGCAGCCAGGATCACCCCCCAGGTGAACGACGCCGAGGGGAACAGGCTGAGGTCGAGGAGCGGCTGCCCACTGGGGCGCCGGTAGAGCAAGCGCTCCCAGGCGCCGAAGCCCACCAGCACCACCACACCGATGAGCATCGAAACGAGGGCGGTCGGGTCGCTCCATCCTTTCTCACCGGCCTCGATGAAACCGTAGGTCAGCGATACCAGCCCAGCGACGGAGAGCGCAATGCCTAGAAAGTCGAACCCCGGGCGTTCCGGAGAGCGCGACTCCGGCACCAGCGTGACCAGGGCGAACACGCCGAGCGCGGCGACTGGCGCGTTAATGAGGAACACCCATCCCCACCAGAAGTGGGAGAGCATCCACCCGCCGAGGATCGGCCCAACCGGCAGCGACAGGAAGTTCGCGGCCGCCCAGATCCCAACCGCCTTGGGCCGCTCTTCCTTGCTGAAGAGGAAGGTGAGGGCTGAGATGGCCATGACCACGACACCGGCACCCGCGAGACCGAGGAGCACCCGCGCTGCAAGGAACTCCCCCACCGACGCGGAATACGCGCAGGCGACCGACCCGACACCGAACAGGGCGAGCGCGATCACCAGCACCTTCTTGTGGCCGAAGCGGTCGCCGAGCAGGCCGGCCGGCAACATCGACGCAGCCAGGACCAGGAAGTATCCGGACGTGAACCACTGGAGATCGGATTCCGAGGCGTGCAGCGCGTTCGCGAGCGTCGGCAGCGCCACGGTAAGCACCGTGCCGTCGAGCCCCACCGCGAGGACACCAAGGCTGACCGCTGCGAGTGCCCACCACCTCCGTGCGCCTGGCGTCTTCATGACGGTCACCTCCAGTTGATGGTAGCTCTCTCATGATGGTAGCACTCACGCCGCGCAGATTGCTCTCTATGAGGCGGCCCAGCACGGGACGTGTCCTCCCTGCACGCGTCAGAGGATTGGCAGAGGTGGAATCCCCAGAGCAAGTTTGGTTTGACAACCTAGCATCTGCTTGGTATACTTAGCACAGCCTCTCAAGTAGGACCCCCAACGGGACCTGGAGGTGACGAGGAAACAGTCATGACCGACTACGCCGACAAGACCCGCACCGCCAACGCCGCAATCGCAGAAGGCCTCCAGCAAACAACGGAGATCAAGCTCGCGGCCACCGAGGTCCTCAAGGGCATCACCTCCGTCCTGGTTCCGCTGACCGTATTCATGCTTCCAAACTCTGAGAAGCTCATCCCGGCCATCGACACCGTGGTGGATCGCAACTTCGACATCGTCACCAAGTTTGTCGAGTGGCAGTACGAGTTTGGGGTCGCCGCTCTCAATCAGCTCGGGGCCTTCGCCCCCACCTCCAACTGATTCCGGCAGGAGCGCCAGCGCGACGCTGCGCGCTCCTGACCACACCCCCCGAGTTGAACGTGATGAGCGTCCTCTACGCACCGTCCAGGAACCTTCTCCTTCAGGCACTGCCCCCCGTGGAACGGGATACGTTGCTTGCCCATCTTCGCCCGACTGCTCTGTCCGCAAAGACGGTGCTCTTCGAGCCTGGCGAAGCGATCGAGTAGGTCCACTTTCCGCTCGACGGCGTCATTTCCCTGGCCACTCCATCCGCCGACGGC
>CAVWLI010000033.1:0-56919 GCA_963755795.1 uncultured Acidobacteriota bacterium
CGTCCTCCGCGTCTCTGTGTTTAATTATTACACACACTTGGCACCAAAATGCTGTATCTAGGTGCCCAGACGAAATTCCCTTTGTAAAATTCGCTGCTAAACATAAAATCTTTACATCTATAAGCCGTATTAATGAATGTTGGAGTACCTATGAAAGTCTAGAAAAAAGAATAAAGCTCCCGGATATTGGGCTGGATGACGTTCCCATCCCTAAAAATTAATGATAACGAAGTCCTGATCAAAACGCATAAAACTTCGATCTGCGGTACAGATGTCCATATCTACAAATGGGATGCCTGGGCACAAAAAAATGTTCCCGTCCCTTTGGTAATCGGGCACTAATTTATGGGCGAGATCGCTGAAGTGGGCAAAAATGTCACAGGGCTTAAGGTTGGCGATAGAGTAAGCGGCGAAGGTCATATAACCTGCGGGGTATGTCCTAACTGCAGGAAGGGAAAAAAACAGATCTGTATGAAAACGATTGGATTGGGATATCACCGGCATGGCTGTTTCGCTGAGTATTTCAATCTGCCTGCTGAAAATGTATTTTTATTGCCAAAAACTGTCAAAGACGAACTTGCAGCTATATTTTGACCCTTATGGTAATGCTACGCACACTGCGCTCTCCACGGATCTTGTCGGAGAAGACGTCCTTATCACAGGCGCTGGCATCGGCATCATGGCAGCCGCGATAGCACGCAAAGCAGGGGCTCGCAATGTCGTCATCACCGATATGAATGAATACCAGCTTAACTTGCCCATAAAATGGGAGCGACGTGCGCTGTCAACATAAGCAGAGTCAGCATTCATGAGGTGATGAAATCGATTGGAATTGAACATGGATTTACTGTCGGCATGGAAATGTCCGGCAACCCCATTGCATTATTAAACTCCTGCAAACCGCCCAGCATGGCGCAAATATAGCATTATTGGGAATATTACCTCCTGGATGCGCCATCAATTGGATTTGGTTATTTTTAGGCCTCACCATTAAAGGAATTTATGGACGTGAGATTTTCTCAACCTGGTACAAAATGGTGCATATGCTTGAAAGCGGATTGGACCTTGAGCCGATAATCACTCATCGTTTCCCCTAGAGGAATTCGAACAGGGGTTCCAAGTAATGCTGTCAGGAAATCCGGAAAAGTCATCCTCGATCGGAAAATATCTATTTCTGAGCCGCGAATGCGGCAAAAGCATGTAGCCACAGGCGTGAGCCTGTGGTCAGATGCAATCAGCCATGAGCCGCGCTAGCGGCGACAGACATCAGAGATGTGATATCATTCAATCAATATCTTATTCAAAACAAATTCTATAACTGCGTTAGGCTGGTCTACCATTGCTTTACTGCGCCAAGCAACATGTCCATCTGGCCGGACAAGGACCGCACCTGTGGGGGTCATCTCGTAAGTGTGATACCAAGAATTCTCGGGATCTGCTAAGTCGCCATCGTCTGCTATTCGATATATTTTTATTGGAAACTTTAAATGTTCAGCTAATTCACTTGCTGCAGTTTTCCATGGTTGTCCCTCTGAACCAATGAGTAAAACAAATTCATTTTCAAATAGATCCTAAAGAGGAAATTTTATTGCCATCTTTAATTAGATTAATATGAGGCGCACGACTCCCTGGCAAGGTCGTAGGGATATATACGGATGGTGTCACGCTTAGCCGTTGATCATTTTCTGAAAGCACAGCGCGCGAATGATAGATAAAGCCTAAATCCAGTCCAGCATAATTGAGGTTTTTCTGTTGATCGTTCAATTGATATTTTAAATTTTCAATATTGCCTGAATGTATTGCTTCGTTGATTTTAATATAACTTTCTGCATTCTCGGAGCTCCACTTTATGTTTTGTTCAGCAAGGGGTGCACGTTCTTCATGATAAGTATCTAATAACCTATCAGAAAAATTATAGTTAATAACATGTGCCAATTTCCAAGCTAAGTTGTGTGCATCTTGAATACCCGTATTCATCCCAAATCCCCCAGCGGGTGGTAATCTATGGGCTGCATCACCTACTAAAAACACTCTGCCTTTTCGATATTGATTCGCTGTTTGAGCAGCCATAATCCAAAAGCTTTTATTGATGATATTGACAGTTAAGTCAGGCAACTCAACTAATTGTCTTATTTCATTGATGCAATATTCATTTGTAAAATTCTCCTTCGAATGATTTTTTGCAAAACGTTGCATTATTATCCATCTATCAGCACCATCAACAGATGCTAAAAAAGGGCCGGATCGTTTAGGGTCTGTAAAAAAGTAGCCACCGCAAGGGCGATGTTTTGTCCATTGTGAAATATCCATTTCACAATAAACACTGCAGAATTGACCCAAATTATCCGGCCCATTCATAACAATGCCCAAATGTTTTCTTATTGAACTATGCGCTCCATCTGCAGCTATTAAATATTGGGTTCTTACAATTTCTTCCTGATGATTCGTTCTATTCAAAATTCGCGCTGTTATTACTGTAGCATCTTCTTCAAATGAAAGATATTCCTTTAAATATTGAACCTCTGCTTCCTTATAATTCTGCAAAGAATGGTAAAGAGACCCTTCTACTCTATCTTGGGCTACAAAACTTGCTTGCATAGGGCTGAAGGAAATAGTCCTGGAATCATCCATGGTAACTCTTGTAATTTCTTCGCCTTGAAGCGAATGAGCCCAAATAATTCTACGTCTTGGCGCGATTGGAACGTCGATTCTGTATGGCGCTGCTCCTGGGCCCTATAGTCCCATCCGCGGTCTCGACACTGCCGGCGGGTGGACCCAACTGAAGTTTCAGTTAACTCCGAAGCTGGAGTTGAACGGCGTCTTTGCCGAAGACGATGCCTTCGCCGGCGACGTGCGCGGCTTCGCCACCGACGCGAATAATTTTGGTCCGATTCTGGGGCGCAATCGCGGAGCGCTGGGGAATGTTGTCTTCCGTCCCCGCTCCGACCTGTTGCTGTCGGCGGAGTTCCGACGATTGCACACCTTCCCCGTCTATGACACCGGTAGCGCGACTAATCAGGTCAATCTGTCCGTGGGGATTCTGTTTTGAAAATTCGCTCGCTCCATTACGAATGTTCGCTGTTCTTCGTGCTGCTGGCAGCGGTCTGCGCGCCTGCCCAGCAGGCACTCAAGGGTCATGTGCAACTCACGCGGAACGGTCATCCCTTACCCAACGCATCGAATGCGGTCGTATGGCTCACACCGGTCGGCGCTACGATCGATGCGCCTCAACAAGACCCGGCCCACATTCCGCAACTGGTGCAGAAGAATAAGAGCTTTCAACCTTCGCTCGTCGTGATCCCGGTGGGCGGAAAAGTTGAATTTCCCAATCACGATCCGTTCTTCCACAATGTGTTTTCGCTGTTCGAAGGCAAACGCTTCGATCTCGGACTCTACGAGAGCGGAACTACGCGCTTCGTCCAGTTCGACAAACCCGGTATCTCATTCATCTTCTGCAACATTCATGAACAGATGAGCGCCGTCGTCATCGCGCTGGCAACGCCCTACTATGCGATCTCCGACGCGCGCGGAGACCTCAGCGTTCCCGATGTTCCGCCCGGCCGCTACCGTTTGCAGGTCTTTCACTCTTCGGTGGCGCCCGACGCCCTCCGCGCCATGAGCCGCGAGATTACCGTCGGTCCAGCCGACACTTCGATCGGAAGTCTCACTCTGTCGGAAACCAACGTCACGCTCGCCCACAAAAATAAATACGGACGGGATTACGATCGCCCCGACCCCGACAGTCCGGCTTACGCGCGGCCGTAGTTGCAGAATTTCGCAGACATGAAAAAGGGCGTGCCGTTAAGCACGCCCCTTTCCGCCTCTGACTCTATCTTCACTTCGTTTACATCAACTCGTCTAAATCACCTCGGCCTCAGGGGCTAAAGCCCGCATCATGTTTTGATCGGGAGCGGCACGGCTGGAAGCCGCGCCCTTCCCAAACCCATCACGAGACTAGCCTCAGCGGTGACCGCCTCCACCAGAGTGGCCACCGCCACCGGAAGCATGGCCGCCGCCGCTCGGCGCACTCACGTGGCCGCCGCCACCACCGTGGCTCGGCGCACCGTAGCTCGGCGAGCCATGCGATCCGCCGTAACTCGGAGCGTGATAGGTCGGACCACCGTACGCCGGAGCGCGATAGCCGCCGCCATATCCTCCGTAGCCTCCGTAGCTACCGCGTGAACCGCCATATGATGGCCCACGCACGATCGGCTGCCGCATATCCAACTGCGGACGCGACGACGATCCCCGCCCGTAGCCGTCCGAGTACGACCCACGCGCTCCCGCCGAGCTCGGCGCCGTCCGGTTCCAGTAGCTGCCGCTGCTGCCGCGCTGCGCTGGTCCACTCGACGACGCCCCCGACGCTCCACGTGCCATGTCGCTGTGGGATGGCGGCGTGAATGGCCGGAACCCATCCCGATTGCCACCAGCAGCCGACTGACTCATTCCGCGCTGTGTTTGCGCGTTGCGCGTTTCAGAATTCGACGAGCCTCGGTTCTCCGAGCTCCGCTCTGACCCAAAGCCAGAGGACGAACGCGCGCTGCTCGGTGGCGTGAACGCACGGATGGTACCAGCACCCGCTCGCGTTCCACCCCCACTCATGCCCCTCGCGGATTCGCCCGCACGGGCACCTTCTCGGCCTCCCGCGGGAATCGCGCCCACATGATTCTGGGCCATGCTCTGCCGCAAACTGGCAGTTTCTGCCTGGAACGACTGTGGCCGCGAAACATTGTTATGCACCGATCCGAAGAAATGCTCCGAACCCTTGCGCACCGTGGAGGGCGCCGCCGCGCGTCCGCTCGCCGACAAGCTGGCCCGCGATGGAACCACGGGCAGATTGCCGGCCATCATGCGCGCCCCGCCCAATTGCTCGCGAGTCGCGGCCGCCGCCGTAACCCGGCCCGCGCCGAACCGTCCGGCATTGACCGTCGACATCCCTCGGCCAATGCGCGCGTCATTCATGTGCGCGATGTTCGAGAACCGCGTTCCGCTGTGCAAGGGCGCGAAACCACCGTAACGGTTATAGCCGCCACGGCCGGCCCAACCGAATCGGCCGCGGTATCCACCCCACCACGGATGGTAATAGTCACAAGGTCCGATCGGGAGCCAACCGAATCCGCCCCAACCGCCCCAGCCGACTCCAAACCCAAAGCCGCCTCCCCATCCCCAGAACGACACATAAGCCGGCGCCCAGAACGGGCGGTAGAACCCGCCCCCGTAAATCGGACCAGGCCACCACGCCCATCCCGCGCCATAGGGAAACCAGCGCCCGTAGTGATACGGCGCCCATCCCCAAGGCTCGTAGCCTACCCACGTCCAACCGTAATAGGGCTCGTAAACCCAGTTGCCGTCGCGATACGGAGCCCAGTCATCCGGCTCATTCGGCACCCACACATCGCCGTAGTCCGGCACGTTTTGCCAGTTTCCGTAGGCATCCAGATCCTGCGATCCGGTGTAGTAGCGATTGGTGTGGCGCCACGAACTGGCGTTGCGGATCATGTGATCGCGATCGCATTCCAGCGATCCCAATCGTCGCGATCCGGCGCCGGAGAAATCTTGTATTGTGCAGACTGGCTGTCGCCGCGCACCGTCGCCATTTCGCCAGTGTGAACTTCGGCGCTGCCCTGCGGCGTGGCAATCTGCGCTTCGCCTTCCCGCACTATCACCAGCGTGTCGCCATCCGGCTGCACTTCGATGCGGAACACGCCATCCTGATGCGCGGGATGCACTGAAACGTTCGGCGTATCGATCTCGGGCTCGGCTTCGCTCTCTTTCGAAACCGTGAAATTCGCCAGGCCCTGGCTCAGCTGAATCTGAATGTCGCGATGCGTCAGGTTCGCGACGTTGGCCTTGGAGTTCGCGCCCAGACGAAAGATGTTGGCAAAGTCGAGTTGCAATTCGGTGCGCGCGTTGTCGCCAGTCGAAACCTTGTCGCCGGTCATGACCGGCTGGTTCAACACCGCCGCCGACCAGTCGCCAGAATCCCCGCGCTGCGTCGACACGTCGCCGTGAATCAAGCTGACGCGCGCCACACCCTGGTCCGTCTTCGCCGGAGCCTCACCCGACGGCCCACCCGGCTCTGCCTCGGTAGGCTCCGCTTGTGGCCCAGACTGATCTTGCCCCGGTTGAGGCGGCGCCATTGGATCCTGACCCGGCTGCCCAATCTCCATCGGCGCACTCGGTTGGTCGGTGGGTGCCGGAGTTTCTTCGGTCGTCTGTGCCACTGCGCTGATCGAAAGCGCACCGGATAGCGCCAACGTTAAGACTGCAAATCTCGTGATGGATCTGCTTTTCATGACCACCTCTTCGAACCGCACATGACCGAACAAGACGCACGTAGATCAGTCCGTCTGTAGAAGCAATCGCAACTGCCATGCCAAACAGGGCAAGAACGAGCATTTACAAGTCATTTGTTTTCAGAGCGGAACTAGAAGAATGCCCCGAGGCGATCGGTCAAATTCGTCGAAGTTGGCCGACCTCAGCCAAGAGTGGTGGTTTTCAGCCAGCCGGTTGCTTTGCGGACGATCCACGCCAGCAATCTATTTTTTGGCGCCCTTCATATCTTGTCCGCCCTGATGAAGGATGAGGTAGGTTACCTCGCCCTTATCGTTCTTGAAGAACTCCACTTCGGCATCGACGACTTTCAAAAAGAATTTCGTTTCTGATTCCGCAAACATCGGAAGCTTGCCCTGCCCCGTCGCCTGCGTAATTAGCTGACCATTTTCGAGAGTCACCGCGATGTCGAAGGTCGGCGTCAACTGATAGGTACCCACATACTTCTCGAGAATGGCAGGCGAAACTGTGATTTCTTTTCTCTCCGACGGCAATACAACTTTCTCGCCTTGCGCCAAAGCGGCCAGGTTGCTGGCGATCGAATCCGGCGCTTGTCCGTTCAAGTTCGCCAGCACTACGACCGTCAGCTTGTCGTCGGGATAGTAGGCGAGCGCAGTGTTGAAACCCTCAATGCCGCCGTTGTGCTCAATCACTTTATGGCCATTTGCCGTATGTACCGCAAGCCCGAACGCGTAGTCGTTCTTGAATGGCGTAGTCATTTTCTGGAGGGAGGCCGCGGACAGCAGTTTGCCGCCCATCAGGCCTTGTTCCCAGCGCAGCAAGTCTTCCGTGGTCGAGTAGAGCCCCCCGGCCGACAATGGGATGCTCATATCGATATAACCGGCATTGGTGATGCCTTTGGCGCCGGGCGAGTAACCTGAAGCGCGGTGCACGATGATGGCCGTGTTCGAATCGTATCCCGAGTCCTTCATCCCCAGAGGATTGAAAATGTTTTCTTGCACGAATTGACTGTAGCTCTGCCCGCTGATCTTCTCGATCAGGTAGCCGAGCAGAACATAGCCGGAGTTGCTGTAGTTCCACTTTTCTCCCGGCTGAAATTCGAGCGGCTTGTCACGAAAGCGCGCCACCAACTGCTCGGGAGTTGCGGGGATCGCCTCCATGGAATGATAGTCAGGGAATCCAGTGAAACTCGGAATGCCGGAAGTGTGCGTCAGCAGATTAAAGATTGTGATCTTGTCCCATGCGGCGGGCGCATCGGGCATGTATTTCTTCACCGGATCTTCCACCTTCAGTTTGCCGCGCTCCTCCAGCAGCAGGATGCAGGCTGCCGTGAACTGCTTGGTGATGGAGCCAAGGCGAAACTTGGCGGAAGGTGAGTTGGGAACACCCCACTCCAGATTTGCCGATCCATAACCTTTGCTGAGGATGACCTTCCCATCGCGAGCCACGAGAACCGATCCCATGAATTGTTTGGCATTGACGTAGGAGCGCACGACTTCGTCCATGCGGGCAACGTTGTCCTGCGCCAGACAGATACTCACACGGATAGTCAGCAGGAAGAAAGCGACTGTGATTTTTCGAAGCATGGGCGCTCCTTTGACGGGGCGGGCTCATTTAGTTGAGAGGCTAGTTGAGCACGCCGCTGTTGACTACTTGGGTAAGCTTTTTATGAACTCTTCGAGCACGCGATTGAATTTTTCCGGATCGTCGACGAATAGCGCGTGACCGTCGCCGTCGAATTTTTCCAGCCGCAGTTTGTCGCCCAGCTTCGACTTCAGAAAGTCAGCGGTGGTTTGCGAGTCAGGCTGGTAGGTAAAGAGCACCGGGCGAGTCATCTTGGCCAGGCCGGGTGAGAAATCTTTGACTGCAATCATGTCGTAAATCAGCACGGCCGCGGTGTCAGCCGGGGTCTGCATGGACGCATCGGTCACGCGCTTCAGGTAGTCGTCCGTCTGCGGCTTTTTGTACATGCTGCGGACAAAGCCGTCGGCTTGCTTGTGGCGATCCTCCTGGAGCATGTTCATCCATCCTGAGATTCCGGTGAACATTTCCGGGCTGATTTTGTCGGATAGAAATCCGTCGACCAGCACGAAGCCGCCGACGTTGTCGCTGCCGAATTGTTCGGCATACTTCACCAGTTCGCCGCATGCCATCGACCAGCCGACCAGCACCGGTTGCTTCAGGCCAAGATGATCGACCAGTTCCTTATAGTCGCGGCTGCGCGTTTCGGGCATGTGGCCGTAAGGAGGTTTGTCGCTCTCGCCCTGCGACCGAGGATCGACGGCGACAACGTGATACTTCTTCGAGAACTCGTCGATTTGCTTCTGCCAGATCCAGGCCGGCATGGTCCATCCCGGAATAAAAACGACGGCGCGTCCGCTGCCCGCCTCAAGGTAGTGGATTTTTATGCCATCCGACGTTGTGAAAAAATCGCTCTTCGCCGTCTGGGCCACGACGCCCGGCACCGCCAACGCGCACATCAAAACCACCGCCAGCCAGATTCTCATTTTCAGCTCCGTGCTTAACTATCGATTTGAAATCACTTTGTCGCGGCTGCGCGCGCGAGTTCTCGCCAGGTGATCAGCTGAATTTTTTCCTGAGCCAGAGTCTCGCGGAACTGGTCGCTGGTAAAGAAGTCGAAATCTCGCTGCCTCCAGGCTGCGCCCCACGAAGGGCGTTCGCGGGTGGCGGCGCGCAGTTCTTCGTCGTCGTAACCGGGATGAATCACGAACTCGGTGACTCCAGGTTTAAGATTTTTCAGCGCCGTGAGATAGAACTCCGCCCATTTTTCGGGCGGAACTTCCGGCTCAATCGTCACAGTATGATCCAGCACGATATCGCCGGGACCGAGGCTCGCCTGCAGATATGGGTGGGCCGCGAACCAATCGCGATTCACGAAAACCGGCAACTTGTATTCGTGAGCCACACGCAGGAACACATCGAACAGTTCCTTCCCGCTCATGATCAGGCGATACTGGTGCGAATCGAGATGCGTGGGGCGCACACCCATGGCCAGCGCTCGCTCGATCTGGGCGCGCAGTTCCAGCTCAACCTCCTTGGGGTTGATGTGCTCGCCGTGTTCCCAGTCATGATGGAAGTATCCGTTTTCATCCACCAGGCTCGGCACTTTGTCGGCGGACGCGACCGGGCCCCAGCGGTAATAGACGCGCTCGCTGGTCAAGGTGAGGTGTAGTCCGAGATCGGCGTCCGGGTGGGATTTGGCATAATCGGCCATCTCGGGAAACCACGGACAGGGCACCATCAGGCTTGCAGAGTTGATCGTGCCGCCTTGCAGGGCTTTCATGGCCGCGGCGTTCACCGCGTGAGTTTCGCCCAGGTCATCGGCGTGGACGATGATGAGTTTCGTGCCGGCGGGATAGCCCAGTCGATCGGCCAGAGTTTGCGCGGGTAGTTCAAATGCAGACAACAGCAACACAACCAGCAGCAACCGGAAAATCCGTGGAGGATTCATCGCCGACTAGTAGACCATACCTCGCGACAGAGTCAATATCTGGAGTCAATATCATCGAGGAGAGGCCCGAGTGGACTCCGCTACTCGGCCTTCTCGCCCTCATCGGCGATGCCGATCTTCGACAACCGGTAGCGCAGGGCGTTGCGCGAAAGGCCCAGCAGGCGAGCAGCCTGGCTCTTGTTGCCGTTGGCGCGGCGCAGCGCTTCCTGCACCATTTCATCTTCCCATTGTTCCAGCGTCATGCCCTCGGGAAGGAAACCTCCGCCGCCGTTCGCCGACTTCGCAGGACGCACATCCAGGTGAATGTCCGCCGGCGTGAGCACGCTACCCTTCGCCAGCGCGCAGGCGCGCTCGACAATGTTCTGCAACTCGCGGACGTTTCCCGGCCAATGATAGTTCACCAGAATCTGCATCGCCTCCGGCGTAATGCCTTCCACGGGCTTGCCCGATTCCCCGATGAAGCGCGAGATGAATAGATTCGCGAGATCGGGAATGTCTTCTTTGCGCTCGCGCAACGGCGCAATATCGATGGGCACAACGTTCAGCCGATAGTAAAGATCTTCGCGGAATGTGCCTTGCTCGAGCGCTTCACGCAAATCCTTGTTGGTGGCCGCGATCAAGCGCACATCGACCTTCACCGTGCGTGTGCCGCCCAGCCGCTCGAACTCGCGCTCCTGCAGCACGCGCAATAGTTTCACTTGCGTCACCGGCGGCACATCGCCGATCTCGTCGAGAAACAGCGTTCCCTTGTCCGCCAGTTCAAACTTGCCGGGCTTGCTGGCGACGGCTCCGGTGAACGCGCCTTTCTCGAAGCCAAACAATTCGCTCTCCAACAGATTTTCGGGGATCGCGGTGCTGTTGATTTTCAGGAACGGACCTGATGCTCGCCGCGATTTTTCGTGAATCGCACGCGCGATCAAATCCTTGCCGACGCCACTCTCCCCGCCCAGCAGCACAGTCGCGTTCGTGGGAGCAACGCGCTCCACCGTGGCCAGCACTTCCTGCATCTTCGGGCTCCGGGCAACGACGTTCGGATGCGCATACCGCTTGCCCAAGGCTTCTCGTAAAGTCCGATTTTCTTCGCGCAGGTTGCGGACATCCAGTTCCTTGTGGATGACCATCCGCATCTCGGTCAGCGAAAACGGTTTCAGCACATAGTCGCTGGCCCCGGCCTTCATGGCCTCGACCGCCGTTTCGACGCTGCCGAACGCGGTCATGACAACCACGGGCAAAGCAGCGTTCTGGCGCTTGATGGTTTGCAGAAATTCCAGGCCATTCATACCGGGAAGCTTCAGGTCGGTCAGCACCAGATCGATGGAATTCTCGCGCAGCAGTTTCAGGCCGGTTTCGGCGTCGCCGGCAGAGAACGTGGTGAATCCGTCTTCGCCGAGGTTCAACTCGAGCAGGCGGCGCATCTTGGCTTCGTCTTCGACAATCAGAATTGCCGGCATTTGCTCGTCTTCCTCGATTCCTTGCCTCTCTGAATTCGGCGTCTCACGAGATCACCAGATGAGCGGATGATCCCACTGCGTCGGTCTCAGTGGCGGCAGGAAAAAATATTACAAAACGCGCGCCCGGCCCCGATGTTGAGCCGGATTTCGAGCTTGAACCGCGGTCACCCGTTGAACCATCCGCAACTTCGATTCGAATACTCCCATGGTGCCCGTCAATGATCTTCGACACGATCGAGAGCCCCAGGCCGACGCCGGCTTTCTTCGTGGTCACGAACGGATTAAAAATCTGTTCCCGCAGCTCCAGCGGAATGCCCGGCCCGGTGTCTTCGATGCGCACTTCGACTCCGTCCACCTTATTGCCGCGAGAGTTGCCGCCATCACGGCCTCCGCCCCGCGCATTTCTGAACTTTCACCCGCAGCGTCCCACCAGCGGCGCTCATGGCGTCA
This sequence comes from uncultured Acidobacteriota bacterium, assembly GCA_963755795.1. Classification (GTDB taxonomy): domain Bacteria; phylum Acidobacteriota; class Terriglobia; order Terriglobales; family Acidobacteriaceae; genus Sulfotelmatobacter. The sequence goes on from CAVWLI010000033.1 coordinate 11,668, forward strand.
TACGCATTCTGCACAATATTCACGAATGCGTGCTCGCACAAGCTCTCGTCCAGCGGCACCAGCGGCAGACCAGGCTCATATTCTTTTTCCACCCGAACCGGCACGCCCTTCCACAACTGCGCAACATCATTCAGGGCGCGGTCGAGCACGCCAGTGATGTCTTGCGGCGTCAGATCGGCGTGCAACGGGCGCGCGAAATCGAGGAAGCGCGTCACCAGCGCACTGAGTCGGTTGGTTTCGGTCGAAATATATCCCGCCAACTCCATCGCCAGCGGATTCGACTCTCCCAGTTTCTGCGTCAACATTTCCGCGGAACCCTTGATCACTCCCAGCGGGTTGCGAATCTCGTGCGCGAGTCCGGCGGAAAGCGCGCCCAGAGCAGCCAGCCGCTCGGAACGGCGCGCCTCGGCCTGCGCCTGTTCCAGGCGGCGATTGGTTTCGGCCAGAGTCTCGGCCAGATCCTGATAGCGCTGCGTCTGGCGCCCGCTCTCAATTACAAAGCGGTTGACCACCATAGCGGCCAGAAAGAAAAAGACAACGCGGATCGCGAGCCGCCCGTAATCCTCTGCAGAAATTTCAAATTCCTGCAACGCGGGATAAAGATAGGAGCAGTAGGCAGCGGAGCACAGAAACGTCCAGAACAGGGTTCCCCATGGCCCGAAATATTCTGCCGCCGTAACTGCGGGCAGGTAGTAAATGGGATAGTAGTAGCTGTTGATGGGGATTTCGCCGGTGTGGAGCAACAGCAGCGTTGCCAGTCCAATCTTCAACAGAACAAGGTAAGCCGGGCCGCGATGGGGCAACCGGGAAATCAGCCATCCCTCGCCCAACTGGATTATGCCGAAGGCCACCAGGATAAGCTGCTTGTGGTACTCCTCGATCGGCGGCAACAGGGCCAGGGCAGCGAGCAGCACCAGCCACAGCACATCCATCCAGTTAATCGTTGGGCGCTTGGCTTCAATCATCTGGGCTTCAATCACTTTACTTCAACGACAGCTTCGCCAGGGAAGGCGCTGCGCCGCCAAAGAAATACGCCGGGAGGGCTCGCGCTTCTCCCGGCGTTGGCTTGCTGTTGGTCTCATCTGGCGCAAACGCATCTCCTCGCGAACCTTATCAGACCGCAAGAACGGCGTCAGCGTCAACGCTACTTCTTTGGCTTCTCCGCCTTCGGCGGCTCCGGAGCCTTGGGGGCTGGAGCCGGCCTCGGTGCAGGCGGAGGAGTCGCAGGCCGCTGCTGGTGCCATTGATTAAACTTCTGCTCCTGCTGTTGTTCTTGTTGCGGGCTGCGCTCCTGCACCGGCGGCACGGGACGAACCAGCGGATGCGTCGCCTGCGGATTGGGCTGGCTCGCCGGCTGCCCATAGCGATTCTGCGGCTGCACATTCCGATTCGACTCCCCATTCCGACTGGGCTCGGGCTGCGCGTTCCGGTTTTCAGGCTGCGAACTCCCCTGCTGCTCATACACACGCGGCTGCGCTTGCTGCATCGGCCGCACTTGACCATTGCCGTTGTTAGTCTGCCCGTTGTTGGGTTGACTAAACGGCCTGAAGCCTGGTTGACTTGTGGTATGCGCAGGCCGGCTGCCTTGATTGGGAGCGGGTTGCACCGGGCCCGCCGGACGAACCAGCGCCTGCTGATTCAAATGTCCACCCGCCTGCGCTTGCCGCTGCTCGATCGGGCGCGGCGGAGGCGGCGGCGTCCTAACCGCAACGACCGGACGGCTGATGACCGCTGCCGGCGGCCTGGCCGATACTGCCCGTCCCGCGCCCAGCACGCTGGTGCGGACAGGCTCTGCCGCCACGACGCGACTCACTGGCGCGGCCGCGATTTCCTTCGCATCCACTCTCATCACGTTCCGCGCCACCGGCCGCGCGTTCACAAACGCGTCGTGCGACACCACGGTCACGCCATTCGTGCGCTGATTCGCGTAGGTGATGCTGTTCACGGTTCGATTGATCACGACCGTGTTGTAGACATTGGTCACCCTTGTTACGCTCACCGTCGTGTTGGTAATGTTCACGTTATTGACGTAGGCGCGGCTCACCCGGTAAGAAGGCACGTAGACTTCTCCCGGAGCCAGCGGGAACCATCCCACGCCCACTCCCGCTGAGAAGCGGAACCCCGCACCACCGCCCACGAACGCCACCAACGCCGGCGCCCACACCGGATGGATCACCACCGGCCCCGGCACCCAGAACCATCCGTTGTTCACGAACGCCCAGCGCCCGTAGTGGAAAGGAGCGAATCCCCACCGCTCGTCTTCGACCCACGTCCAGCCCCACGGGCCGACGAAGGCCCAGTGCCCGAAGCGATACGGAGCCCAGCCCACGACGACGCCGCGCGGCCGCCAGCACGGACCATAGCCAGCCACATAACTCCAGTCGCCGTTGTCGTCGAGGTCTTCGTAGCCGGTCATTTCGCGCGAAACATAATTCGCGGAGTCGGCATCGTCTTCGCGGCTGTCGCGGTCAAACGCCCAGCCATCAAAATCATCCTGGCCGGGAATCTGCCCAAGGTCGTAATCCAGGTGATCTGTGCCAGTAAAGGTCGCAGTCTGATTGGCGACCACCGTGTAAGTAAGCCCACCGCCAGTGACGCGGCCGCGGCCGTGCCAAACGGTGGTGATGGTCTGACTTCCGTCCTCGCTCACGTCCACGCGGTATTCGCCAGGCTGCAACAAGCTGAACGCGAGGTTCGGGGTGTCGATCTCGTAGGTGTCGTCGTCATCGACGTGCCGCACGCGCAGAATCAGCGATCCCTGCGCCAGCCGAATCTGCGTGGTATGGTCATCGAGTGCGAGGAACGTGATTCCAGTTTTCGCTGCCATGCGGATCGCCGCCGAGCCCACGTGCACCTCAGCTCGCGAGTCCTCGTCGGTCCACAGGTCGTCGCCCGTAACCATCGGGCGATTAGGAACCGCGGTAACCCAGTCGTCTTCGCCGGCCGGTCGAAACTCAACATCGCCTTGCGAGAAATTCAGCCGGGCCACGCGGGCCGGAGGATCCTGCGATTGATCCTGATCGTCTGCGTCGGCATTGTCGTTGGCATTATCCTGCGCTTTCGCGATGGTCGAAACTTGCAGCACAAATGCCAAACTGACCAACAGAAGTATCCAGCACCACAACTTTCGCGTTTTCATAATCTCGCCCCGACGGAATAAACATCCGTATGCGTCGATTTTATCGACATCGGTGTAAACACAATAGAGGTACTTTAGTTTCACTCGAAGCGGGAAGTGGTAGGCAGCAATGCCACTGGCGCAGACGCACCCTCGCCGTAGAGACGTTGCTTGCAACGTCTCTCTCGCCACCATTCGAAATGCCGCCGGCAGAGACGTAGCAAGCTACGTCTCTACGGCAGCTTTAGGAGGTTCAGTTTTTCAGCTTCGGACGTTGGCAGGCATCCACGATCTTCGTGGGATCAATGGCATCATTATCCACCTGCTCTTCCAGAATTTTTCCATCTTTGCCGATCAGGAAGTTCACGCGGCGCGCGGCCTGGTATTGGTCTTTATAGATGCCGTACTCGCGGGTAACTTTTCCGCCCCAATCGCTCAGCAGGGGAAACGTTACTCCGATTTGGTCGGCGAAGGCTTTATTGGCAAACGGACTATCCATGCTCACACCCAGGACCTGGGTGTCGGTTGCTTCCAGCGCTTTCAAATTCTGCTGGAAGTTTTTCATTTGCTGCGTTCAACCCCCGGTAAAAGCGAAAATGTAGAACGCCAGCACGACATTCTTCTTTCCCCGGTAATCGCTCAGCTTCACCTCTTTGAGATCGTTGCCATCAAAATGTTTCAGCGTGAAGTCCGGAGCCATGTCGCCGACCTTCGGCATGCCAGGATCCCCCGTCTTCGCCTGCGCGCACAACGGGGATGCCGCCGTCACAATCAGCGTACTCATCAGCAACCCCGCCGCCAGAATTCCTATTCGTCTCTTACGCATTGAACTCCTCCCACTGGAGTAATGACCCAGCATACCCTGCGTGGGCGCGGCGGTAAACCCGATAGTACCCAGAAAGCCGACCTTACACATTGCTCAAACGGCTTCCAAAACAGTAAAGTTCAATCGAAGCAGTTTCGCGCTCCGCTCGGCCAAGCTGCGTTCCCCGAGTCCGGTTCGCGAATGGGCCTTGAAAAACGCAATGAGCCTTACGACCATTACCACGATCAACGATATTTTCTTCGCCGCGGTCGCACGCGATCTCGACCGCATGATGCTCTACCGCGACTCCGGCAAGTGGCTGCCCGTGACATCCCGTGAGTTTGGCCGCAGCGTCGCCCGTACGGCGCGCGCGCTGCACTCCTGGGGCATTCAGCCCGGAGATCGCATCGCCATCCTCAGCGAAAATCGCCCCGAGTGGCCCATCGCCGACATGGCGAGCCTGTTGCTCGGGGCCGTAACCGTCCCGCTCTATACCACGCTCACCGCCGAGCAAACTGCTTTTGTGCTGAAGGACTCCGGCTGCCGCGCCATCTTTCTCTCGTCGGACCAGCAACTGCACAAGGTCCTGTCGATCCTGTCCAACACGAAGATCGAAAAAATCGTGGTCATGGATCCCGTGGAATTCATCGGTGATCTAGCTCCCTTCGCGGCCAAGTGCGTCACCATGGATCAACTCACCTCGCAAGGCCCCGAAACTCTCGGCCCTGAACTCGAAGCGCAGGCGCACTCGATCGGCCCCAACGACCTGGCCACCATCGTCTACACTTCCGGAACAACCGGCACTTCCAAAGGGGCGATGCTGACTCACGGCAACCTCACCTCCAATCTGCTGTGTTCGCTGCAAGGCTTCAATATGCGGCCTGGAATGATCAGCATTTCGTTTCTGCCGCTCTGCCACATCACCGCCCGCCACGTGGATTTCGCCATGATCTATCACGGCGTGACGCTGGCCTACTGCCCGTTCATGGACCGCCTGCCCGCGAGCCTGCTGGAGGTGCGGCCGTCCATTTTCGTTGCCGTGCCCCGGGTCTACGAAAAAATTTATGCGCAGGTGGAACAAACCGCCAAAGGCCTTGGCAAGCGCCAACTCTACGATTGGGCTCTTTCCATCGGGCAAACACACAAGCCGGAAATTCTTGAAGGAAGAATTCCCACATCGCGCAGTTGGAAACTGGCCAACAGACTCGTCTTTTCTAAGATTCGCCAAGGCATGGGCGGGAAGGTCGAAATCTTCACCTCCGGCGGGGCACCCCTCGGTCGCGAAATCGCTGAGTGGTACGCCACGGTCGGCATCCGCATCCACGAAGGCTACGGGCTCACCGAAACATCCCCGGTGATCGCGCTAAATACGCCGGTCCATCATCGCATCGGCACGGTTGGCAAAGTTTTGTCGAACGTCGAAGGTCGCATCGCCGAAGACGGTGAAATCCTGGTGCGCGGCCCGTCCGTCTTCAAAGGCTACTGGAACCGGCCGGAAGAAACGCAAGCCGCCTTCGTGGATGGCTGGGGCAAAACTGGCTGGTTCAAGACCGGTGACATCGGCAACCTCGACGCCGACGGATATCTTTCCGTCACCGACCGCAAAAAAGATCTGATCAAAACTTCTGGCGGAAAATTTATCGCCCCGCAGCCCATCGAGAATTCGCTCAAGCTGAATCCGCTGGTCGGCATCCCCGCCATCCTCGGCGACCGGCGCAAGTTCGCTTCCGTCATGATCTCTCCCAATTTTGCGGCGCTGGAGGAATGGGCGCGGGAAAACGAAATCACGTTTGCCTCGCGAGCTGAACTCATCGCCGATCCTAAGGTGCAAGCGCTCTATGAAGGCATCGTCGCGGGCGTTAATGGAAATTTGGCGCGCTTCGAAAAGCTGAAGCGCGTCCTGCTGGTGGCTGACGAATTCACCGCCGACAACGGCGTCCTGACTCCGACGATGAAGCTGCGACGGCGCGTGATTGAAGAACGTTACAAGAAGCAGATCGACGACCTGTATGCGCAAGCTGAAGCCGCTACGGTGCCGTAGCTTCGCGCATCGCCTTTTCTATCTCGTCGGCCGAATACGGCACGCCCCCCGTAAGTATCTCCGCCCCATCCTTCGTGATCAGATACATGTCTTCCAAAAAAAATCCCTGCCCATCCACCGATGCAATTGGCTCGAAGTTGATCGTGGTTCCAGCGCGCAGCGCCCCCGACACATAGCCTTCCGTCAGATTCGTCGTATGTATTTGCCAGAACGGAATCTTCTTGCGATCCGACCACGAATCGATCGCATGTTGTGCCAGCGTGCTCTTCGCCGACATCCGATGACTCACCAACTCCTTTTGCCACGCATCAAACACCTGATCCTCAGTCACTCCCTCACGCAGCGCCTTCGCGCCAGCCCTATACGCGGCGACGAATATCGTCCACGTTTCCCGCTGCGCGTCGTCGTAATGACCCGAGACCGGCACCGTCCGCCCCAGGTCTCCCTGATAATGCTCCCATTCGCACCCCACATCCAGTCGCACGAGTTCGCCCGCAAGCATCGTGCGGTTCAGGTGGTCATACCGCGCACCCGAGAAGAAAGGGTGAGGAAACACCGCATTCTCTCCTGCCATCGCCCACGGCCAGAAGTCCACTCCGTGCGCGCCCTGATTCCAACAGGCACTTGCGACCACCTCTTCTACGCTGCGTTGCGACACGTTCGGACGAATTGTCTGCATCCCCGCCATCAGCGCCGAAACGGTTGTCTTCGCCGCTTTCCGCAGCGCACCAATCTCCTCCGCATCCTGTACTTCCATCAGCGCTTCGAGTTGACGCGTGGCGTCCTTCACTTCAAACGCCGGCCATCTCTGCAGAACAATCTGCAGCCACAGAGGCGCCCCAGGAGCCTTGGAATTGAGCAATGACTGTGGAAGCTGACCGAACTCATCCCAACCGGCGGCGAAATACAAAACTGCCCCCTGCGAGGATCGACTCGACAGAAAGTCCCTCAAGTCACTCCAATCGACGACGTGTTCCACTCCCAATCGTTTCGCGTCCTCTGATCCCGGGCGCACCTCGGGCTTCAATCCAGCCTTGCCGTAGGGCGGGTCGGAGGGCAGGAACAGCCAGCTTTCGCCGGACTTGCCCTCAATGGCGAGGACCGCACCCACGGTATTTTCCAGACCAGTGAAGTAATAGAAGTGAGGATCCTGGTGGAATCCATCGCCAAGTAGATCGAGACGAGAACTGGCATGCAGCAACACTATGCCATCATGAAGCGCGTCGGCAGCTCGCCGCCGACGCTCGGCAAAGTTCGTTTGCCCAGTCGAAGTGTGAGCGAAGAGAACGGAAACGAGAACGGAAACGATGAACAGTAAGGAAGTTGCAGTACGCATAGCCGGATACCCTAGCACGCTCTCTGGTACTTTCCTAGGGCGCCTTTCATTACAATAGGTCTATGTCGGACTCATTAATGATTGCCGGTCGTTCCTTCCGCTCGCGCCTGATCGTGGGCACGGGAAAATACAAATCCTTCCAGGAAACGGCGCGCGCCCTCGAAGCCAGCGGCGCGGAGATGGTCACGGTCGCGGTGCGCCGCGTCAATCTCGACCGCAGTAAAGAATCCCTGCTTGACTACATCGACGCCAAAAAATATTTTCTGCTGCCCAACACCGCCGGCTGCTACACCGCCGACGAGGCCATCCGCGCCGCCCGCCTGGGCCGCGAAGTCGGCCTCTCCGATTGGGTGAAGCTCGAAGTCATCGGCGATCAGGCCACGCTCTATCCTGACGTGCAGGCTACGCTCGAAGCCACGCGCGTGCTGGTGAAGGAAGGCTTCACGGTTCTTCCCTACACCTCCGATGACATTGTTTTCGCGAAGCGTCTCATCGACGCGGGAGCGGCGACAATCATGCCGCTGGGCGCGCCGATTGGCAGTGGCATGGGAATCCAGAACCAGGCCCACATTCGCATTCTGCGCGAGATGATCACAGGCGTGCCGTTAATTGTCGATGCCGGAGTGGGCACGGCCTCCGACGCCGCCATCGCCATGGAACTCGGCGCCGACGCCGTGCTCATGAACACGGGCATCGCCAACGCCCAGGATCCCGTGCTTATGGCCGAAGCCATGCATCACGCAGTGCTGGCCGGACGCCAGGCGTATCTCTCCGGCCGCATGCCGAAAAAGCTGTACGCCACAGCGAGCTCTCCGCTGGAAGGCGTGGTGAAATAAATTGAGAAATTGGGAAATTTAGTAATTGAGCAATTGAAAACACTCGCCCGGGGTGGCTTTCAATTTCCCAATTACTAAATTTCTCAATTACTCAATTTCCCACTACTCAATCCGGCCGTCTCCCCGCAAAAAGAAAAGGCGGCCATATTGGCCGCCCTTCCTGCAAGCCGTCTCTTCACTCACATCATCTTGACGCTGTTCACGTGAATAGAGTCTTTCGTCACGGTCCCGGTCACGGCGACGTGATGGCCAGCGTGTTCTTTCACGGCGTCCTGATTATCGATAGCGAGCACTTTCGAATCGCCATCGGTGACGACGACCAGCTTCTCGCCGGCCGCCACGCATTTCTTGGTGCACGCCTCGGCTCCTGCGTTGGCGCCCTTGGCGCCGCATTTGGCATCGACGAGCCACCCGTTAACGGTTGTGCTCTTGCCCATATCATCCAACGCCATCGCCGACAGGGCAAACACAAAACAGAACGCAAGACAAATCACCAGAATCTTTCTCATGGCCGGTTTTTCTCCTTTTTGAATTTCAGATTGCGGTCCCACACCGCAAGAATCCACAGCGCTTCGAAGATCCTGGCCATCCCCTCGGGAGCAGCAATCTCCGCTTGGTTGTGAAAATGAGGCACCCGAAATATACCACACCGAACCTGCGGAATTGTCAGCGAGAGGGAACCCTCCGCACTCAGAAGTTGCACCCTCAGGAAAATAGTCGGACTATTTTTTCGCAGAGTGATTGACGGACGGCGCTGGCTTTGCCGGAGGCGGCGGGACGTACACATATTCGCCCGGCTTGGCATATCCCAACTGCTCTCGCGCTTCTTTCTCGATTGCCTTCTGGTCGCTCTTCAAGCCCTGGATCTGCTGGGTATAGCGCTCGTTCTCCTGCTCGACCTGCGCGATCTGCTTCTGCAACGCTTCGTACTCGGCGCGCTTCTGCTTGTACACAATCATCCCGTTCGCGCCGAACATTACATGGATAAACAGCGACCCGGCCAGCACCGTCACTGCGATGGTGGCGATGCGTCGCCGCAATGCGTAGATGCGAATCGCCAGCGGCCGCACGCGCTCGATCCAGGAAGCGGCGAACGCTTCCGCCTGCGGCGCGCGATCAACCACCGCCCGCAGTCCATCTTCTGGGCGCGGCAATTTCGCGATCTTCGAAAAGGGCTTCATACTAAGAATTCCATAGCACTACGATTAAGACAGCGCCGTCACTCGAAAATCCAGTGCTTCGCCGCCGTGCTCAGCTTCTCCAAACCCTTCTGGCTGCGCGCCTCGGTATAGACACGCACCACAGGCTCCGTTCCCGACAAGCGGTAGCAGACCCACGACCCGTCACTGAACACCAGCTTCAATCCGTCGGTTCGAACCACCTGCCCGACCGGATGCCCGCAGAACTCCCGCGGATCAGACCGCAACTTCTCAGTGAACTTCGCTTTGACCTCGGGCGTCAAGCGGAAGTTCTGCCGTTCCGGATAATAGGAACCAACTTGGTTACACAGCGCCGTCAACTGTTCGCCCAGAGGCTTGCCTCGGCGCGCCACCGCTTCACAGCACAGCAGGCCGGCCAGCACGCCATCTTTCTCTGGCACGTGATGGCGGATCGACAGCCCCGCGCTTTCTTCTCCGCCAATCGCGATCTTGTCCTGCATAATCAGCTCGCCGATATATTTGAAGCCCACCGGAGTCTCATACAACTCGACGCCGTGATGTTTCGCCAGAGCGTTAATCAGATTGGTCGTCGCAACCGATTTGGCCACGCCGTTCTTCCAGCCGCGGGTCTCGACCAGATAGTCGAACAGCAGCGCGATGATGTAGTTCGGCTGCAGAAAAGTTCCGTCGGCATCGACAATGCCAAAGCGGTCGGCGTCGCCATCGGTCGCAATGCCGATCTGCGCTCCGGTCTCGCGCATTTTTTTTCGCAGGTCTTCCAGCAGATGATCGTCCGGCTCGGGCGCGTGTCCGCCAAACAGCACATCGCGGTAATCGTGAATGGTAGCTTCTTGCAGTCTGGCGCTGCGCAGCAGTTCGTCGGAATATCCGCGGGCTGCGCCCCACATCGGATCAAACGCCACGCGCAGCTTCGCCTTGCGAATCACGTCGAGATCGATGATCTCACCCAGCCGTTTCAGGTACGCCGGCTTAGGATCGAGATTCTCGTGAACGGCGGGACCATGTTCAGCCGACGCAGCACTTGGAACCTTTTCCGACGAAGCGCTATCGCCCGCAACAATCTCCGCCTCGATCTCCTTTGTGACTTCAGGCAACGCCGGGCAGCCGTCCGAAGTGGAAAACTTGATTCCGTTATATTCGGGAGGATTATGCGAGGCCGTGAAATTGATAACGCCGTCGGCTTTGTTCTGAATCACGGCATGAGCAAACGCCGGAGTGGGCGCAGGCTCGGCGACGATCAGCGGCACGATTCCGTGCGCTGCCAGAATCTCCGCTGCCATCGAACAGAAGGTCTCGCCCAGAAACCGCGGATCGCGTCCCACGATCACTCGAGCACCCTTCGGCTTCTGCCCCACCACATAGCGCGCAATGCCGCCGACGGCGCGCCGCACGTTGGCAAACGTGAACTCCTCGGCCATCACTGCCCGCCAGCCCGATGTGCCAAACTTGATTTGCGTCAGCATATTCGACCTCATTCCATGGCAACGAAATGCTAAGCTCTCGGTCAGCCAACTGAAAGCTGAGAGCTGACGGCTGATTTTATATGACTGACAAACGAATCGTCCTGTCTACCGCCGGGTCCGAAGACGAAGCCCGCAAACTCGCCCGCCATCTGGTCGAGCATCACCTCGCCGCCTGCGTCAACATCGTTCCGCAAATTGAATCGATCTACCGCTGGCAGGGCAAATTGGAATCAAGCCAGGAGTGGCTGCTGCTGATCAAAACGAGTGCAGAAAGATTTCCCGCGGTGCGCGACGCCATTCGCGAATTGCATTCGTATGAACTACCAGAGTGCATCGCGATTTCGATTGATGATGGCAGCGCGTCGTATTTGCAATGGCTGGCGGACTCGGTGCACATAGGCTGACGCCGCAAATTGTCCTCATTGCTTCGGCCACTCGTATGGGAAAAACGTCCCGCTCTCTTCCGGCGCGATCTTGACACCCAGCGTTTCAGCCGCTTGGGCGATAACAGGATCACGGCCGGCGGCAAGGTCGGCGGGCGTTGGAAGGATGAGCGCGTCCGGACTGACGCCAACTCGTTCGAGACTGTGGCCATCATTCATCTGTAGATCCGCATGCGTGACCGACGCGCCATACACAACAAATGTGGCCATCCCCGTTTTGTACTGGTAGAGCTGTGACTCCATGACGCTGCCGGAACTCCGATCACCCATAACGACGCCGCGCTTCTCAATTTGGATGACCCTTGCGAACAGTTCAGACGCCGAGGCTGATTTACTGTCGATCAGAACAACGAGCTTGCCGGTGAAACCGTGATGGTGAGACTTGGCTTCAACCTGCTTGGTCGAGTCTCTGGTGACACGTGCAAAGATGTTCACATCGTTCTCGAACACGCCACCCAAAAGACTTCGCAGCAACTCTTCGCTGCCTCCCGGATTGCCGCGAAGGTCGAGTATGACCGCTTTGTGTTTTTTCATTCTTCCAATCATCGAATCCGCCTCGGAAGTGGGAAGCAGAAACGACGGCAGCTTCGCGATCAACAAGTCATCGCCCTTTTCGACATACCGGACACGAAGAGAGTGGACCTGATTCTCCCTTTCGCGAATCAGGTCCTCAAAGCCGCCGCCGGAGAGGTCTTTCGTTAGAGGGTGTTCAATGATTTTTGCGGCTACATCGATTTGATTCTCACTCCCACTTGCCTCCCGAATCGTGAGGCGCAGGGCGGGCTGCGGGCGAAGGACCCTGAAAATAAAATCGAGCCTCCAAAAGTCGTCACGCGTCGGCGTATACCCATTTACGGTCAGAATCTCGTCGCCGGCCTTCAGGCCCTTGGCTTCTGCATCGCTCCCCGGACGAACTCGAATGACAAAGCAACGGTCGCCGATCATCTGCATCTGAAAACCATAGTCGTGAAAATATGGCCGCAGCGGGGGCACGAAAAACGTGTGGGAATCGTGAAGACGGTCGAGCGCAGCCGCGACGTAAGACAGGGCCATGTTCATTGAGGCCGCCTTGTCTATTTTCTCCTTCGCATCCCGAACGTTCGCGTCCCAGTCGACACCGTGGAGCTTAGGATCGTAGTAGTGTTTTTTAACCTCCGCCGTAACATCTCGAAGCATTGCCTGGGCTTGTTCGCGTTGAAAGGACGTGTATTCCTGCGACCAGCTGAATGTCGCCAGGCAGCACAACGCAAACAGTCCGACAGCGCAGCGGGAAGCAATGACTCTTGGGCCCATGTGAGATCCCTTCTACTTAAACTTTGGCAGAGGCAGCGTGGAATCGGCAATTCAGATCGCGTTCAACGCCTGATCCAGATCGTCGAGAATGTCATCGACATCCTCAATGCCTACGGAAATTCGCACCATGCCGTCGGTGATGCCGATCGCGGCCCGCCCCTTCACGCCCAGTCCGGCGTGAGTCATGGTTGCGGGATGCGAGATCAGTGTCTCTACGCCGCCCAGCGATTCGCCGAGCGAACAAACGCGCACTCTTTTCAACATTTTGTTCGCATTCTTCAGCGACCCGGTTTCGAAGGTGATCATCGCGCCGAATCCGCTCATCTGTCGCCGCGCCAGCGCATGCTGCGGATGATCCGGCAATCCCGGATACAAGACTGCCTTCACCTTCTTATGCTTCGAGAGAAAGTCGGCGACGATGCGCCCGCTGCGGTCGTGAATTTCCATGCGCGCCGCCAGCGTTTTCACTCCGCGCAATACCAGCCAGCATTCGAACGGAGAAAGAATCGCGCCCGCCGCCTTCTGCAGAAATGCCAACTGGTCGGCGTGCTCCTGTTTGGCGCACATTACCACTCCGCCCAGACCGTCGCTGTGGCCGTTCAAAAATTTCGTAGTCGAGTGCACCACCATGTCTGCGCCCAGCGCCAGCGGCTGCTGGAAATACGGCGACATGAACGTGTTATCCACCACCAGCGAAACTTTTTTCCGCCGGCAGATCTCGCTGATGGCCGCTAGATCGCTCAGCCGCATCAACGGATTCGTCGGCGTCTCCACGTAAACCATCCGCGTATTCTTGCGGATGGCACGCTCGACTTTCTCCGCACCGGAAGTATCGATGTAGGAAAATTCCAGCCCGAATCCCGCCATCACCTGGTTGAACAACCGCGGCGTGCCTCCGTATAAATCGTTGCCACACACTACGTGGTCGCCGGATTTCAGCATGCTCACGAGCGCATGAATCGCGGCCATACCGCTGCCGAAAACTCGTGCCGCCACCGCACCCTCAAGCGCAGCCAGATTCTCTTCCAGCCGCGTGCGCGTAGGATTCGACACTCGCGAATATTCATACCCCTTGTTCTCGCCAATCCCCTGCTGCACGTACGTCGACGTCGGATAGATGGGCACTGTGACGGCACCCGTCAAAGGATCGGGCTCCTGCCCACAGTGAATGGCGCGCGTGGCGAAACCTGGCTGTTTAGTTTTTTTCATGTGTGCGTTTCATCACCATAAACTCACGTTGTCATCCTGAGCGAAGCGAAGGACCTATGCAATTTTGCCGCGAGTGCATAGGTCCTTTGCTTCGCTCAGGATGACAGCCGTTATTTTTTCGGCGCGCTTCCCTGCCCTAAATTCCGCCCTCAAAAATTTTCTTCGACAAATACCGTTCCGCCGAATCCGGAATGATCGTCACCACGCGCTGGCCCGCGCCCAGCTTCTTCGCCACTTGCAGCGACGCGAACACGGCCGCTCCTCCGCTCGACCCGGCCAGCACACCCTCCTGCGCCGCCAGTGTCTTGACCATGCCGAACGCTTCGTCGTCCATCACCATCATCACTTCATCGCACACTGAGCGATCAAATGTTTTCGGGATGAAGCTGGTGCCGATCCCCTCCACCTTATGCGGCCCGGGCTGCCCACCTCCCAGCGTCGACCCTTGCGTTTCTACAGCAAACGCCAGCACGGCGGGCAACCGTTCCTTCAAGTAGCGGGCGATTCCAGAAAAAGTTCCCGAAGTGCCGCACCCGAGCACGACGGCGTCCACGCGTGCGTTCATCTGTTCGAAGATTTCGTGAGCCGTGGTCTCGTAGTGATAGTCAGGGTTGGCAGAATTCTCAAACTGTCCGGCCATGAATGCCGAGGGATCACTGGCGACAAGTTTCTTCGCCTCGCGGATGGCGCCCTGCATCCCTTCGCCGTCCGGCGTGCGAAAGACTTCTGCGCCCAGAGCCCGCATGATCGTAACCTTCTCTTCCGAGAAGCGTTCCGGCACAAACAGCCGCACTTTGTAGCCGCGATTCACGCCAATCAGCGCCAGCCCGATTCCGGTGTTGCCCGCTGTAGCCTCAACAATGGTTCCACCCGGCGCAAGCTTTCCCTCCTGCTCGGCGCGCCGGATAATCCCAATCGCCGCGCGATCTTTCACGCTGCCGCCCGGATTCAGGTACTCCAGCTTGGCAAACACATCCGCCGACCCGGCCGGAACCAGCCGCTTCAACTGCAACATGGGAGTTTCACCGACCAGTTGGGTGATGTCGTCGGCAACGCGCAGGCGGGACATTTCAGAAGTTTTCGAAGTCACCTTACAGGGTAAGGGCAGAGCATGGAATCGTCAATGGAACCAAAAGAATGGCACCAAAAACGAAAGATCGTGCCCTGCCGCGTCCCCGATAAAATCCACTCGCTCTATACAAAGCTGAAGAAAAGATCATCCAGCGCCAGTTTTCGCACATGCCACGAACTGCGTTCCTTGCCGTCGACATATAACATGCACGCGCCCGCATCGTTCAGCCCAACCGTCGCCTGAAACGTTTTGTCATTGCCGTCCCGCACTTCGATGTGCCCGTCCGTCAGCGTAAACGTAACTGACTTGTGCACCTTATAAGCATGCAGATGAATGGCGAAGCTCTTCTCATCGCCCACCATCTCGAACGCATACTCAAACCCAAACTGCGGAATGGCGGGGCGCATGGCATTGCGTATGTCGACATCGTGCTGAATTTCCAGGCCCAAGCGTTCAAACACTCTGGCCGCCGAGCACAGCGAGCGTTCCGTTACCCAATCGAATTCTGCGTTCACGATTTCGTTCATTCCGATGCCTCCAGCGCATCGCTTGTGGTCAAAGTTATAAAGTCAAGAAAATCCCGCCGTTGCACTTCGTTGGAATGCTGGAACGCAGCCAGGCGGCCGCACTCGTGAGTAGTTTAACTTCAGTAGTTTACTTCGCGCCGCCCGCAGCCGGGTCCGCACCCGCATAATATCCGCTCTTAGTGCGCACCGTCATCTTCCCGTGTCCTTTGGCCTTGGCCTCGACGCGAATCTGGCGAAAGCCGCCGTTCCCCCTGGGATTGGTCGGCTTGTATCCGATCGCGTATTGATTCCGGATGTCGCGCGCGACGGTCCGGCTGATCTCGTCCACCTCATCCAGCGTCTTGGGAAAAAATGCGATTCCACCAGTGCGCTGCGCGAGAATCTCCAGCGCCTTCTTCGCCCGCTTGGGATGCTCCTCATCCCCCAGAATTCCGATGGCATAGACCGACGGGCCGTTCTCGCCCTGCAGTTGCTTCACCGCCTGCTCCAAATTGTCGGTGCTGGCGTTATCTTCGCCGTCGGTTACCAGAAACAAAACTTTTTTCTCCAGCCGCCCGAACCTTTTCAAGTGATCGGCCGAGGCCACGACCGCATCGTAAAGCGCGGTGCCTCCGCGCGGGTCAATTTTTTCCAGCGCTTCTTTCAGCAGCAGCAGATCATTGGTGAAATCCTGGTCAAGATAATATTCGTCGTTGAAGTTCACGATGAAGACTTCATCCTGCGGATTGCTCGACCGCACCAGGTTCAGCGCCGCCTGGTTCACCTTGTTCCGCTTTTCCCGCATCGATCCCGAGTTGTCGATGACGATGCCCATCGACACCGGAATGTCGACGTGATGGAATGAGACGATCGTCTGCGGCTTCCCGTCTTCGTACACGGTAAAGGCACTCTGGTCGAGGTTGGTGACAATGTGCTGCTTATCGTCAACCACAGAGGCGTGCAGCAGGACTTCGTCCACGTCTTTACGGAAGACGAAGACTCCCTGATCGCTGATTGGCTTATCTTGCGCTTGAGGAACGGGCGCGGCGGCAGGCGGAACGCTTGGTTTACTCTCCTGGTGATTCGCCGCCGGCTGAGCGGCAGCCTGCGGCCAAGCCGGCAGCGCGAGCTGCGCCGCGGCACAAATCACCAGCGTAAAGAGAAAAAAACTCGCGGTCCTATTCCGCAGGCGCGTAGTATCCCGTCCTGGCATACACCCGTAGAGGCGGCAATCCTTTCGGTGGCAGCAGCTTCACTTTTATCTTACGCCATTTGCCGTCGTGCATGACTTTGGTCGGACGGTACCCGAGAACATACTGATTTCGCAGTTCGACTCCGATCTTGGTCGCCACATCTCCCAGGTCGTTGGGATTATCAATCGTAAACGCCCGCCCACCGGTCAACTCCGTGATGTCGCTCAGCAGTTGCGGCCCCAGCCGCTCCTCCATCGCCGACGCGTAGCGGTCATAGATGCCGATGGCATAGATCATTACGTCGGCTTCCTTCACCAGCGACCGGATCTCGCCCTCCGTGTACCGGCTGTGATTGTCGCCGCCGTCGGAAATAATCAGCAGCGCTTTCTTCGGATACTTGGCCTGCCGCATCTTGCTCACGCCCATGTAGATGGCGTCGAGCAGCGCCGTGCGCCGCCGCGGCACCGCGAAGACCAGCTTATTCTGGATCTCATCCACGGAACTCGTGAAGTCGCTCACTTCCTCGGGCTCGTCGGAGAAAGTGATCATGAAAAACTCATCCTGCGGATTTGCCGTCTTGAAGAATTCCACCACCGCATCTTTGGCGCGGTCCATCTTGCTGCTCATGCTTCCGCTGGAATCGAAGATCACGCCCAGCGACACGGGCGCGTCCTCGGCGGAAAACGTCCGGATCTGCTGCGAGGCGTTGCCTTCAAAGAGCTGGAAATTCTCTTTGTCCAGGCCGGTCACCAGCCGGTTCATCGGGTCGGTAATCGTCACCGGCACCAGTACCAGGTCCACGTCAACCTTCAACGGACGCACGTGCGCGGTGAGATCTGCGGTAGCGGTGGTGGCCGTAGTAGTAGCGGTAAGCACATCCGGCTTGGGAGCTTCCGGCGATCTCTCCACCACGCGCGGATCGATGTGGACGTCATTCACATCGGTTTGCCCAAACGCGGGGAAGCACAAGATCGCTAGAACAAAGAGGGTAAAAACGAGCCCGACGAACCGTCCCAGGTGGTTCGTGCTCGTCCAACGCAGGCCTGCAGGAAGTTTGCGCAGCCACCCATAAGTCGGATCCCAGGGAGAAACCCAACCGCCACTACGAACTTCACGAACTAGCACCTCAGGGCGAGGTGACCAGCGCCCTTCGTCCCCAGGCAGGCGGGCCATAAATACCTCAATGCCGCGGATGTTAGCACAGCTTTCGCCCCGCCGCGCAGGCATTTTTGTCAAAATTTACAGACAAATCCCGGAACCGAACCTTAGGTGTTATTTGTGCAGAAACGGTTGCCTCTGCTCATGTCATCCTCAGGAGCACGTCAGCGCTCCGCGGGGACCTTACGAAGCCCCGGACATCGGTCGTACTGATGCGAGGAACGCTTGGCCGCATCAAGCACAGGCATTCCCGTCCACGGCATTCACAGCGTCGGCTTATAGTAGGGTTCCTCGCCCGGCTGTCTCCGCGCTCAGAATGACATCGGCCTGAATAATTTTGAAATTGGGCTACGACCGCACCCGAAGTCGCCCCAATGAAGTTCGCCTATCTTGTTACAATCAAAAGTCTCCCGCGCCTTACATAAACTGGCTTACATACTTGGGTTACCTAAAATGGCAGACATTCATCCTTTTCGCGCTCTTCGCTATGACTTGCAGAAAGTTTCCGCCTCGCAGGTCGTGACCCAACCCTACGACAAAATCACTCCCGCCATGCAGGATCGCTACTACGCAGCCAGCCCCTACAATCTGGTGCGGATCATCCTCGGCCGGCACGAGGCGGACGAGAACGTCGGCGAGAACGTCTATACCCGGGCCGCCGCCTATGCCCGCGACTGGCGCGCCCACGGCATCCTCCGCCAGGATTCCTCCCCCTCGATTTACTCGTACTCGCAGACCTTCACGGCTCCGTCCGGAACCAGCTTCGAGCGCCGCGGATTCATCGCTCTCGGCCGCATCGAGGACTACTCCGCCAAAGTCGTCTACCGGCACGAGCAGACGCTCTCCAAGCCCAAAGCCGACCGCCTCGACCTGCTGCGCGCCACCCGCGCCCACTACGAGCAGCTTTTCCTGCTGTATGAAGATTCCGGACAGATCGATTCCCTTCTGGCCACGCCGCAAGTCGCCCACCATCGACGTTGTCGACGAATACGGAGTCGCGCACCGCGTCTGGCAGATTTCCGACGCCACGGTGATCGCCGCGGTGCAGAACAGAATGCGCGACCAGAAACTGGTCATCGCCGACGGCCATCACCGCTACGAAACCGCGCTCAACTTCCGCAACGAATCCCGCGCCGCGGCGGGCGCGTCATCGAATCCCGAGGCTCCCTACGAATTCGTCATGATGACCTTCGTCAACATGAACGACCCCGGCCTGCTGGTCCTGCCGACGCATCGCGTCGTGCATTCGCTCGAGTCGTTCTCGGCAGACGCCTTTCAAAACTCCGCCTGCGCCTTCTTCGAAGTCGAAGAGGTCGACCCCGCAATCGACGCCGCCCGCGCCACCGCCCTGCTGCACGAGCGGGGCCGCGCCGGAACTGCCCTGTTGGCCGTCACCGCCAACCGCGCCTTCCTCTTGCATTCTCCCAAGCCCGCAGGCGCGAAATTCTTCACCGGACTCTCCGACCGCCAGCGCTCCCTCGATGTCGTACAACTGCACAAGTGTTTGCTCGAAGGCGTCCTGCAGCTCTCTGAAGAATCCATCCGCAACCAGCAGAATCTCTCGTACCTGCGAGAAGCCGCCGAAGCCCTGAATCAAGTTCGCGGACAAACCCCCGGCAAAGCCGCCAACATTGCCTTCCTGATGAACCCCTGCCCGGTAGCCCAGGTCCGCGACGTAGCCCTTGCCGGCGAAGTCATGCCCCAGAAGTCCACCGATTTCTATCCCAAGCTGCTCAGTGGATTAACCGCCTATGCGCTGGACTAACGGGAAATGGATTAACCGGAAATGGATGAACGGGAAATGGACGAACCCGAATCCGGGTGCCCCATTTCTCGCGCGCCTTTTGCGCGAGAAGTGGGGATTTTTCAAAGACGCCTGCGGGAAGACCCGCCTCCGGTATCTGCTTCTGCAAGTAACTGTACTTACCCTGGTTTCGACTCTCTTCTCCGGAGCCGCCGCCCCCGAAAAGCATCTCTCCGTTTATTCCGTAGCCGCCAACTATTCCCTTCCCCTGGTCCAGCACGAAGGCCGCAACTACATCGGCCTGCTCGAAGTGCTCGAACCCCTAGGCAAAGTAACTGCCAAGACGGAGGGCGTGCGCTGGCGCCTGCGCTACAACAATGTGGAAGGCGACTTCCAGATCAATAAGACTCACGCTCGCGTGCAAGGACGCGACGCTGATCTCACCGGAAGGTTCTACGTAGAAAATAATCGCGGGCTCGTTCCGCTTGCCGCGCTCGCGTCCTTGCTGCCGCGTTTTCTCGGTGGCCCCGTCACCCTGCACGAAGAGTCCGGACGTCTGTTCATCGGCAGCGTGGCCACTCACTTCACCGCGGCGTTATCGTTGTCGCCCGACAACGGTCCGCGGCTCGTCTTTCGTTTCACCGCCCCGGTGAATCCAACGGTGGCCACCGAACCCGGCGCCCTGCGCATGACGTTCAACCGAGAACCGGTCGTCGCGCCCGCCTCGCCCACGCTCACCTTCGGCAACAAGACTATCCCGTCGGCCATCTACAGCGAGAGCAACGGCACGGCGGTGGTCACGGTGAATGCCTCGGTGCCGGTAATGGCCAGCTTCAGCAACGACCGCCGCACCGTCATGATCTCTCCCACCGCCCCGGCCGCGCAGAATCCAACTCCTCCTGCGCCAGGAATTCCCGGCGAACCCGCAGCCGCCGCGCCACCAACCCCAGCCCCAGCGGTCCCGGCTCCATCCTCACGCCGCTACTTTGCCGTGGTTGACGCCAGCCACGGCGGAGACGATTACGGCGAGACTCTCAGCGGCACTCTTCTCGAAAAAGATGTCACGCTCGCGCTCGCCCGCAGCCTGCGCCAGGAACTCGAGGCTCGCGGCATCCCGACTCTCATGCTGCGCGACTCCGACGTTAACCTCGCCCTCGACCAGCGCGCCGCTGTCTCCAACGCCAATCACGCCGCCATCTACATCGTCGTGCATGCGGCCTCCAGCGGCCACGGCGTCCGCGTCTATACCGCGCTGCTGCCTTACGACGGCGATGATCGCGGAACCTTCCGCTCCTGGAACACCGCTCAACACGATGCCCTGCCGCTCAGCCAGACCACCGCCTCCGCCGTAGCCGCCGAACTGCAGCGCCGGCAAATCCCCGTTCGCGCTCTGTCCGCCGCCCTTCGCCCGCTCAATAATCTGACCGGGCCGGCCATCGCCGTCGAAGTCGCGCCCCAGGGATCCGATTCCTCGCAGCTCACCGCCCCCGACTACCAGCAACTCGTCACCAGCGCCGTGGCCACCGCAATCGCCGCCACTCGCGATCAACTGGGAGCCGCGCAATGAGGATGAAAGAAAAGACGAAAGAAGAAATGATGCGAATCATGACGGCAAAGAGCCTGAGGACGACAGCATGATCCCGCGCCATCTCATCATCGCGGTTGCCGTGCTGCTCGTTGCCGTACTCGGCCTGAGCATCTACGCGTTGCACATGCGGCGCACCGCCGTCTCCACGCCCGTCGCTTCCATCGACACTCGCCCGCTGGCACCCCCCGTCGCCGGGCCCACCGAACGCGTCACCCTCTACGTGGCCCATGACGACGATGGCAGCCTCCGCGCCGAAGCCGCCCTCATTCCCCTACCCTCCGGCCGCCAGCAACGCGCCGAGGAACTTCTGCGCGCCCTGCTGTCGCACTACCTCGACAAATCCTCGCCCCACCCGCTCGGCTCCGGCGCCGACATCCGCAGCGTCTTCCTGGTCGACCCCGGTGTCGCCGTCATCGACGTGAACTCCGCCTTTGCCGACACCCACCGCTCCGGCGTCCTGGTCGAGGACCTGACCGTCGCCTCGCTGATCCACACCATCTCGTCCAACACTCCCGGCATTCTGAAAGTCAAAATCCTCGTCGACGGCCAGGAGCGTGCCACCCTCGCCGGCCACGCCGACCTTTCCTCGTTCTACGACGTCACCGCCGTGAATCAACTCGCCACCCAACTGCAATCGCCGCAGTAGAAAGCAGGACGCTACTAAATTGAGTCAAATCGCTGCTTTCGCTCACCAACCCAAATCGTTAATAATCTGTTGCACAGGGTTGTTCACCGGGACTTATTGAGAATTGATCCTCGAGAGCGTCGGACCGCTGTCGCAAAATCTCAGTTTACTGGTTCGGCCCTGCTCTAACCTAACTTAAATGTTAGGGCCAAGCGCTTTTGTTTGAACCAGTGAATCCTGCCCGGAGTATTGTCTAGGCGCTACGCGGCAGTTCCTGATGGCTCACGCCGCCGCAGAATTTCTGCGTAGAGCTGCCAGAATTTCTCCACTTCGGCATCGTTCAGCACTTCACTACGAGCCAGCGCGATCACGCGAGCCAGAGCCTGCTTCAACTCCTCATCTGTGTAGGCCGCTGGGTCTGTCGTTAGATTGGTCATCTGCTCCCTCCTGGGCGGCGTGCAAACCCTGTCCGATGCACTTAGGTGGCCCTCTGCATCGCGATGCGCAACTTATTGTGCTGACAATTCAGAAAGCAGGTCGGGCGGCGCAGGGTCTAGTGCGATGGTGAGGCATTCCGCATGCGTTGCGTGCATCACGTCCGCGTCATGGCACTAAGTTGCAGGCCGCGTAGAGACCTCGCAGGTCATTTTGGCGAAATATCTCCATGTCACTCATCGTAAGGTCAATGAGCTCTATCGCTGATTTCAACAACCCCTTCCTGTTGCCCATGCAATTACCCGTCGCTGTGATCAATATTGGACAGACGGATGTTTAGCTCCGGCCTACTCTGTCTATTCATGCTTTTTGATCTCGGATAACAAGGTGGACCGGGTCGGGCGAAAAATTGCGGCTGGGAGAGCGTCCCAGGCTTTGTCGTATCGAGAGAAATCAGGACTGTGTAGTGAGAAACTTTGAGCGGCGGAAAGAATTGGCGGCCCAGTGCCCTGCCCAACAAGATCCTGCGAAGCTGACGGAACTGGCCAACGCAATGAACTTTATTCTGACCCAGAAAACACCGTACCTCGATCCTCCGCAGCACGCGGCCGGGTCGCACGAAAAAGGCCAACGCTACGTTCTGAAGTCAAACGCTGAGGGTAAAGTATGTTTCACTTAATCTGGTATATCCTGATTGGGCTAATCGCGGGGTTTATCGGGAAAACCGTGATGCACGCCTCAATGACGATCTTCTGGACGACCGTCCTCGGGGTCATCGGATCGATCATCGGCGGCGGCATCAGCCACATGCTTTGGCGCCCGACAAACCAACGCTATCATCCTGCCGGCCTCATTTTTTCCACACTAGGCGCGATCCTGATTCTCTACATCTGCGACAGGCTCAAGATTCACTTTCCCCAGGTCAACCCCTTCTAAGGCTCATCGAGTCCAGCCAAGGCGATGCCGGTGTCTTAAGCCGGTGTCTCAAGCCGGCTTCTCCAGCCCCTCGATCTCGTGCTTCGCCCGCTCCAGAATTTCGCGAATCTTCGCGATCTTCGCCGAATCGTGCGAGCCGCGAGTCGCCGTCTTCAGCGCCGCCTTCATCACTTCGGCCGCCGGACGCATCACCTCCGCGCCCTCCATGCCCATCCACGGAGCCCAGTCGCCGGCTTGCTCGGCGCGCTGCCAGATCTTTTTCACCGTCTCAGCCTCGCGCTGCAACTCGGCCTTGCCGGCCTCAGTCAGCGAATACGTCCGCTTCCCCGCCGCTGTATCTGAAGTCACCAAGCCCTCATCTTCGATTTGCTGCAGCGCCGGATAAATCGCTCCCGCGCTCGCCTTGTAGATGCCGCCCGACTTCGTCTCCAGCTCCTTCATCAGCTCGTAGCCGTGTTTGGGCCCGCTCTCGAGCATCGACAGCAACGCCAGCCTGATTTCGCCCGGCCCAAAAAACCGACCCCATCGACCTCCACGCCCCCAGGGAAATCCTCCCCCCATAAACGGCGTAGCGATCCCGCCCCGCCACCAACTTCCACATCTTCCATCCATATCCAAGCTCCTTCTCAATTTCTTCGTCGGTTCAGAATTTATTGTTGACTGTTAATTTCTGATCGCTGATTGAAAACGCATCCCCGAACGTTCGATCTGTCTATAACTATATCGTTAGATATAACTATTGTCAATCGCTTTTCGCTAGGTTGGTGATCCGAACAATCTCAACCTACCGCAAAAGTGGGCGCCTTTTTATATTGCGTGTAATGGCGATTTTTCGCCAACCGTCGGCTTGCGCGACCATCAAGCAGCCGATTTCATTGAAGTTGCCCCTTAGTCTGTCTTCCATCCGAATCTAGGCGTAAAAGAACGCGATACTCCAAACCAGAGCAAGGGAGCCACTCGCTAGCCAAACAATCACACGAGAACGACCCTTGCCTACAGCCGCTGTGATCACAGACAAGACTGACAATGGAAAGCCCACATAGACTCCCGCCATCGCCAGCCGGTGCTCATTCGAGGACGCCATTTGGGCAAGCTGTATGTAAAAGATAACGCCATAGAGGCACAAAGTTGAAATCGAAGCGGCGGCCAAGCCCCACGCAATCGCGTAGCTTCGCCAGTGCCGAGAGGAACTGACCCGCCACCATCGCACCCATCCGAAGGCAAGAAGTACGCAGGGCGCGGAAGCGAGCACGTACGCCAGCAGGTTTCCTACTATCACGGGCGCATTCGCGCTCTTACCTTCCGACACTGCGGCAAACAGTTTCAGGACACACACTCCGAAGAACAGCCAATAAACCCACGCGATCCGTTTAGTACTTCCGGGAATACTCGGGTTACGGCGAATCCAAAAGAAGACCCACACGATGACCGTACCCATCGCCAGAGATAGAGGAATGACGACAACGAGTGACTTTGCCCAAATGACTACCACGAATAGGAGTAATGCTGCCCGCCATGAAGGCACGATACTTTTGCCACTGCTCGATCGTCCGTACCCGCACGGGGCAAACGGAGGAAATCGACTTCAGGACCTCGCCAAATTGCTCGATGCCTTCTGATATTGCGATGACATGCCCCTTGCTCTTGCCGATCACACGCAGGTATCGCCCCTGAACATGCTCGACCGTCTGCACCTCATCGAATTGCATACGGAGGTCGGGGAGGTTCGCCTGTCGTCTCAGCAGATAGTCATGTCCGATTTCCAGCTCATATGTTTCCCAACACCTGACCAAGCGGCGCATCATTCTGCGCGGATACCAAACGGCCAAATACGCCATGTAAGCGGCCATCACGAGGCTGTATGCGATCACCAATTTCGGTGTGGCCCCTTTGCTGAGTCCCAGGACGACAGATGCAACCGTAGAGGCTGCCACGACCAGGACTAACGTCGGCACGTAAGAAGTGCGAATGCGTTTCTCCTCGCTCGGTAAGGCGGCTGCCCATAGGCGGTAATGCCGGGCTATGTCGGGCATGAGCGGAATTTTACATGTAGTCTCCGCAACTCAGTAGCGAATCGGATCAGAAGAGCACAACTGTTGTAACCAAGGCCATAGCGCTCAAAATCCAGCTGGCACGAGTCCTTTTCCACAGCCTTCCACTGAAATATTCCCCCATCCTGTGACGGACAACCTTTACCGAGAAATCCGGAGGGCGCAAGCTTGAGGGATGCACCAAAGTCCTCCCAGCCCGGTTTCCGCCAGCAGACCGGTCAGCACCACCATCCGCGCCGCTCGCACCGCTAAGTCCTTATTTAGTAATACTTTACCTGTAACTCCTTACAGCCCAAGATTTTGCACCGGATTCCCCATACCCTTCGGCCACAAACCCTTAGCCATGAGCATTTTGCAAAGAACGACGAAAAAAATGTTGCAGGTGTATCCCGGACCGGCCAGGGCCAGAAGCCATCGTTTACAATCCTCCATCATGTTCTACCGCTCCGATAACCGCTCACCCGACCAGCTCCGCCCCGTCGTTCTCACGCCGGAATTCATCTCCACCGCGGAAGGTTCCGTACTGATTGCGGTGGGCAACACCCGCGTCATCTGCACTGCCTCGATCGAAGAAACCGTTCCGTCGTTCATGCGCAATTCGGGGAAGGGATGGATCTCCAGCGAATACAGCATGCTGCCGCGCGCCACCCTGACCCGCACTCCGCGCGAAGTCTCGAAGGGCCGCCCGAGCGGACGCACCCACGAAATCCAACGCCTGATCGGCCGGTCGTTACGCGCCGTCACTGACCTCACGCGTCTCGGCGAACGCACCATCTGGATCGATTGCGACGTGATCCAGGCCGATGGCGGCACGCGCACTGCTTCGATCACCGGAGCCTTCGTCGCGTTGGGCCTGGCTCTGGAAAAGTTGGTGGACGCGGGTACCCTGACCGCAGTTCCGCTGAAGGACTTCGTCGCCGCCATCAGCGTAGGGATTGTGGACGGAGAAATCCTGCTCGACCTGTGCTACGAAGAAGATTCGCGCGCCGACGTCGACATGAATTTCGTCATGACCGCCGGCCACAAGCTGGTCGAAGTCCAGGCCACCGCCGAACACCAGGTCTTCGACGACCAGCAACTGGCCAAAATGATCGCCTTCGCCAAACAAGGCGTGCAGTCGCTGATCGCAAAGCAAGAGGCCGTGTTGAAGGCACTAACGCTAAGACAGTAGCCACAAACAAATGGGGAGACAGCCCCCAGCAGCGCCGTTTCGGGCCCGTCCCGAAACGAGACCGTTTCCCCCGACCTTCGTTCTTCCATCCTCCCACCGCTCCTTTACACACCACCTGGCCGCCATTACGGTGAAGAGTCCGGCATGGATCCGCTCCACAATATCGAGGGCAGCACTGACGAGGGCAGCACCCGCGACAGCAGCACTCACGACCGCCGCCGCGAGCCGCGCATCAAAGCGGACCTTCCAATCATGGTTTGGGGCGTTGACGCCCGGGGCGAGCGCTTTCTGCAGCAAGCCCATGCCCGTGACCTCAGCCGCAGCGGAGCTTTAATCTCGGGGCTCGACTCCGAACTCCGCTCCGGAGATGTGATTGGAATTCTCTACGCTGGAAAGAAGGCGCGCTACCGCGTTGTATGGGTTCGCCAGAGCGGGTCCGCGCAAAAGGTGCAAGCGGCGGTTCACCGCTTCGCGCTCGATGAATGCCCTTGGAAAGATCTGCTGGCGGAAAAGCAGGCAGACGCGGCGGAGACGGTCAGCCCAACAACTCCCGAAGCGAGCTAGCAATGATTGCAGAAATCTGGGGACAGCAGCGGCTAAAGCCGATAAGTAATTGAATAGCCTTGTGGCACGACTGAAGTCGTACCCTTGCCCCACTCTGTGGCAGCCCGTTGATCTGACTGGCAAAGTCGTACTGAATCCTGGCAACTGGGCACTGGCAACTGACCGCTGCCCTACGCCACCCACACCGTTTTCGCATTGACGAACTCGCGGATGCCGATAGCCCCTAGCTCGCGCCCGTGCCCCGACTGCTTCACTCCGCCGAACGGAATGCGCGGATCGGATGCGACCATCTTGTTGATGAACACCATGCCGGCTTCGAGTTCGTTGATGAAGCGCTCACGTTCTTGATCATCGTTCGTCCACGCGCTCGCGCCCAGGCCGAAGCGCACGTCGTTGGCGATGCGGATCGCCTCATCCTGATCCTTCACCCGGAAAATCGACGCCACCGGACCAAAGAATTCCTCGCCATACGCCGGCGAGTTTTTCGGAATGTTGGTCAACACGGTCGGCGCATAATAATTTCCCTTGCGCTGGAGCGGATGTCCGCCGGTCAGCAGCTTCGCTCCCGCCTGCACCGTCTTCTGCACATCGGCGTCGAGCGTGGTCACCGCATCGGCAGTGGCCAGCGGACCCAGTTCAGTCTTCTCGTCAAAGGGATCGCCGATGCGCAGGCTCTCCATGCGCGCGACAAACTTTTTTTCGAACTCCGCCGCAATCGGCTCGGCCACGATGAAGCGCTTGGCCGCGATGCAGGATTGTCCGTTGTTGAGGATGCGCGCTTCGACCGCCGTCTTCACTGCCATGTCCAGATCGGCCGAGGGCATGACGATGAACGGATCGCTGCCGCCCAACTCCAGCACAACTTTCTTGATCCGCTTGGCCGCTCCAATGCCCACCTGAATGCCCGCCTGCTCGCTGCCGGTCAGAGTCGCTGCCACGACCCGCGGATCGTTCAGCAGCGCATCGACCTGTCCCGAGCCGATCAGCAAGGTCTGGAACGCGCCTGCAGGAAATCCGGCCTCCAGAAAAATTTCTTCGATCGCCAACGCACACTGCGGCACATTTGATGCATGTTTCAGCAGTCCGACGTTGCCGGCCATCAACGCCGGAGCGGCAAAACGGATCACCTGCCAGAAAGGAAAATTCCACGGCATCACCGCCAGAATTGGTCCTATCGGCAGATAGCGGATAAAACTCTTCTTCGCTCCCACCTCGACCGGTTCGTCCGCCAGAAAGCGCGCCGTGTTTTCGGCGTAGTAGCGGCAGGCGGTAGTGCACTTCACCGCTTCGGCCACGGCGGCCTTGTAGGGCTTGCCCATTTCGAGCGTCATGAGGTGCGCGAACTTTTCCTTGTCGCGCTCCAGGATCTCAGCCGCCTTGAGCATGCGCTGGGCGCGCACGGGGAACGGCGTCTTGCGCTCAGCTTTGAACGTGCTTACGGCAAGCTGCAGCTTCTTCTCGATCTCAGCATCTGAAAGTGGCTGGAAGGTCTTGATCACTTCGCCCGTGGCAGGATTAATCGTCGCGATGGCCATGATGGCAGTTCCTTCTTCTGAGTCAGAAAGCGGGCGCGGCTTCGCCGCCGCTTCGGTTCCGCGCTCGTCGATTCCGCGCTAATTGGAAATTGATTTCGCTTCCGATGCAACTATGGGAGCAAAGAATCCTAGCGGTCATACCACTATACCACTAAGTGTAGTCTCCATCGCGGCCACTCGATGTGGCGGTAGTGGGCTACTTTGAATATCGCACCAGTGCAATCAATTGCAAAATTCAAAGTAGCCCACTACCCGATGTGGCCGAATCTGGAAAGTACTGCTGTGAGTATTTCAGCCGTTCCCGTTTCACGATCTGCAAATGCGCCACAGCCTCCTGAAGGGCTCGTCTCTCGGAGTGGTGGTCAAGGCTGCCTTCTAACTCCGCCTGGCGGGTGCGAACCGCAGCCTCGGCGACTTCCACCAGCTTGAAAAGCTTAGTGGTGTCGACTTCCCTTAATACCTCTTGAAAGGCAGGTTGCCAGCCAGGAAACCGTCTTTCGGAGGGAGAGAAAACGTCATTCGGCGCCATCAGTGGACTCCGTCAGCGGCTCCGCATCCTACGTCAACCTGGGAGCCGGCAGGTGAGCATTCTCAATGCTTCGCTTAGGATATGCAGAAGAACTTTGACTTGTCGGTACTCTGAAGGACGAATATTTGTGCGCTTCCGCACATTTCAAATCGTTTCCGCTTCCCAGCTGTTGAGCTGTTGCTGCACAATTCCGTAGCAGTCGCACGCTGCCTGTTCAAGCCCCTTGCGCTTCAAGATAGTGACACTGCCGCGGGTGTAAGCGATCAGCCCCGCCTTCTGCAAGACGCCGGCGGCCACGGTCACGCTGGAACGGCGCGTTCCCAGCATCTGACCGAGGAATTCCTGGGTCAGAGGAAGCGTGTCGGAGCGAACCCGGTCCTGACTCATCAGGATCCATCTGCCTAATCTCGATACGACGTCATGCAATCGATTGCAGGCGGCGATTTGTGTACTCTGCATCGCCAGTTGGTAGGCAAAGCGATGCAGCCGCCTTCCCAATTCGGGAAATTGCTTTATGAATTGCTTGAGCGTCTCAGCATCGCATCGGTACGCCGTGCCGTCGGCTTGAGTCATCACCCGGGTTGGGCCGTTCGTGTATCCAACCAGCAACGGCAACCCAGCGAAGCCTTCCCTGCCAATGAGACCGACCTCGACCGTTTTTCCGTCCGGCTGAACCGCCAGAATGGACATCAATCCTGAGTTCACAAAGTAGCCAGATTTGATGGTTTCTCCGGCCTCGTGCAGCACCTGATGGAGCTTCAGCCGGACGAACTCCAACTTCGGCAGGATCTGGCGGCACTCATCGCTCGAGAGACTGAGCAGGATTGTGTTGGCAACGGAATTCCCGTCGCTATCGGTTGGGGACTTTACAGTTGGGACAGACCGAGCAGTCTTTTCCGCCATTACGGCTCCTTGGGCAGCGCAAACGCTGTCTGATTTCGCAAGGAACCGTCACCCGATTGGGCGCGGCGGAAAGATGCTGGAAGAGACAGCTCCAGACTACTCGCAAACGGAGCTGTTTACTATGAAATAAAGATGTTTACTATGGAATCAACCGCCCGGCAGTGGTGCAGTTTGAGGCACGGCGTCATCCCGAAGGCCCGCGTCTTTTCCAGCGGGCCGAGGGATCTCCCCTGCGACATCTCTTGCGGGGAGATCCCCTTCGACTTCGCTCAGGGCAGGCTCTCACTCCGCCTGAAGAACGGCTTCACTCGGGATGACGCCCATCATGGGCAAAATACGCCAACTGCACCGCTACCAACCGTCCGGAACGATCTTCGTTTGCCTACTACGTGCTGGGAGCCCGACCTTGCGGCCAGCTCTACGAATGTATATACTTAACGTATATACAATAAGGAGGGCCATCGATGAGCACAGCTCGCGTATTTCGCTCTGGTAACAGCCAGGCAGTTCGGCTGCCGAAACAATTCCGCTTCAAGAGCAAAGAAGTCGAAATATTCCGTCGCGGAGACGAAGTTGTCCTTCGGGAAAAGCCTGCCAACATGGCGAGAGCTTACGAGTTGATCCTAAGCCTGCCCGACGACCTTGAGATCCACGACCGAGATAGCGACTTCCCGCAAGAGCGCGAAGGCCTCTAAGTGGAAACGCATTACCTGCTCGATTCTAATATGGTCATCTACTTCCGGCAGAAGCGCTCGGAAGCAATCATGCGCCGCTTCGCAGAGCTTCAGCCTGGCGAAGCGGCCATCTCGGTAATCGCCTACGGCGAGTTGCTGTACGGAGCCATGAAGAGTTCGCACCCAGCCTCTGCGATAGACCGCCTTCACGATTTGATCCAAGAACTCCGGCCACTCCCTCTGCCAGAATCAGCGGGGGAGACCTATGGTTTTATCCGTGCCGACCTCGGTGCCCGAGGGGAGATGATCGGCAACAACGATCTCTGGATCGCCGCCCACGCCTTGGCGGCTAAATTGACTCTCGTCACCAACAACGAAAAAGAATTCCGCCGGGTGCGCGGGTTGAAGATTCAGAACTGGGCGAAATAAATTCCCTGCCTCCTGAACCCGGAATCCTGACGCCCGAAGTCCGAAGTCCCGACGCCGTTTTCATCACGCCTTGGTTTACAATTGTTAGTTCCACCGCATTCATCCCATCCGCACTATAGGAGGATTCTCATGAAGCTCACCCCGGGCAAACTTGCCGGTCTTAAGAAAGTCTCCAACGAACGCGGCGTCATCGCCGCCGCTGCCATGGACCAGCGTGGCTCCCTGCAAAAATCTCTGGCCAAAGAAAAAGGCGGAGAAGTCACCGACCAGATGATGGAAGAATTCAAGTCGCTGGTCACCGAAGTTCTCACGCCACACGCCACCGCCATCCTGCTCGACCCCGAGTGGGGACTGCCCGCCTCCAAGCGCCGCGCCAAGAATGCGGGCCTGCTGCTCGCCTATGAAAAGACCGGATACGATAAGACCGGTCCCGGCCGCCTGCCTGACCTGCTTGACCTGTGGTCCGCGCGCCGCCTGAAAGAAGCAGGCGCCGACTGCGTCAAGATTCTGCTGTATTACACGCCCGACGATCCCAAGCACGTCAACGAAATCAAGCATGCCTGGGTCGAGCGCATCGGCGACGAATGCCGCGCCAATGACATCCCGTACTTCCTGGAGTTTGTCGGCTACCAGGAAGGCGCTGACGAGAAGGGCCTTGAGTACGCCAAGAAGAAACCGCACATCGTGACCGAAAGCATGCGCGAGTTCAGCAAAGACCGCTATGGCGTCGACGTGCTCAAGGTCGAAGTGCCGGTCAACATGAAGTTCGTCGAAGGCACGAAGTCGTTCGGCGGGCAGAAGGCCTACAACAAGAAAGAAGCTATCGACCTGTTCCACCAGGCCGCCAACGTTGCCACCAAGCCGTTCATTTACTTGTCGGCCGGCGTGAGCAATGCGGAGTTCAGCGAGACCCTCGAACTCGCCGGAGAGTCCGGAGTAAAATTTAACGGAGTGCTCTGCGGACGCGCCACCTGGAAAGACGGTATCCCCGTCTACGCCAAGCAGGGCGCAGCCGCCTTCCGCAAGTGGCTCGAAACCGAAGGCGTAAAGAACATTCACAACGTCAACGACAAACTGAAAGCCGCCACCAGCTGGCACTCGATCTACGGAGTGGAGTTGGTGCACGCGTAAACGTCAAGGATTGTGTGGGGCGCGGGCGACTCGCCCGCGCTCTTTTTATGGCTCTCACACGTTCAGCGAGTCAAATTCCCCATGAGACCAAAGATCCTTCTCTCCTGGAGCAGCGGCAAAGACAGTGCATGGACCCTCCACGTGCTCCGCCAGCGAGGCGAGGTAGAAGTTGTCGGTCTGCTGACCACGATCAACACTCACTTCCAGCGCGTCGCCATGCATGGCACTCGCCAGGCGCTGCTGAAAGCGCAAGCCAACGCCGCCCGCTTGCCGCTCTGGGAAGTTCCCCTGCCCTGGCCCTGCAGCAATGAAGTCTACGAACGAGCGATGTCCGCCGCCTGCGCTTCGGCCGTCCAGCAAGGGATCTCCGCCATTGCATTCGGTGACCTGTTCCTCGAAGATGTCCGCCGCTATCGCGAAGATCGCCTGCGCGGCACCGGACTCGAACCCATGTTCCCGCTCTGGGGACGCAACACGCGCGAACTGATTGCAGAGATGCTGGACGGCGGTCTGCGTGCCCGCATCGTCTGTGCCGATCCTTCCAAACTAGCCACCGATTTTATCGGCTGCGATCTCGACTACGACCTGCTGAGTCGCCTGCCCGCCAGCGTCGATCCCTGCGGCGAGAACGGTGAATTTCACACCTTCGCCTACGCTGGGTCCATGTTCTATCAAGCGATTCCAATCAAGGGTGGTGAAGTCGTATCGCGTGAAGGCTTTCTCTATGCGGATGTGCTGCCCGAGTCCGAGATGGCCGGGCCTAACGAGTGATCCTCGCGACACAGAATCAAACTCCGGACGCATCCGATGCCCCCGAAAAAAGAGTGCCCCGTTTCTCGCGTCTTTTGCGAGAAGTGAGGATTTTGATTTTCGAATCCGAAAAAACAGTTCCCAACTCCCGCTAAAATACTCCTATGTCCACCGTTCTCATCACCGGCGCCTCCGGCGGCATCGGATACGAACTCGCCAAACTCTTCGCCCGCGACCATCACAACCTGGTTCTCGTCGCCCGCAGCGCCGACAAACTCGCGCAGGTCGCTACCGAACTGCAAGCTCATGGAGTCACCGTCAAGACCATCGCCATCGACCTTGTCGATGCTCCCGCATCGAAGTTTCTGTTCGACCAGCTTCAGCGCGAGGGTGTCGTCATAGACGTCCTCGTCAACAACGCCGGCTTCGGCACCTTCGGCGATTTTGCGCAAATGCCGGAAGACGAAATCCTCGGCCAGATTGATCTCAACATTCGAGCCCTTACCGAACTCACGCGACTCTTTCTGCCCGCGATGGTGCAGCGCCGCAGCGGTCGCATCATGAACGTCGCTTCCACCGCAGCCTTCCAGCCCGGCCCGCTGATGGCCGTTTACTACGCCACAAAGGCGTACGTGCTTTCTTTCTCCGAAGCCCTCGCCAACGAACTGCGCCACTCGGGCGTGACTGTAACGTGTTTCTGTCCGGGCGCAACGCACACCGATTTCGCCAAGCGCGCCGGCATGGAAAATTCCCGCCTCTTCAAACAACTCGGCGCCATGTCGGCCGAGAAAGTCGCTCTCGACGGCTACCGCGCCGTTATGGAAGGCCGCACCCTGGCCATCTCTGGCGTGCATAACTGGGTCATCGCGCAATCCAACCGCCTGGCTCCCCGCAAGATGGTTACCGCCATATCGCGCTGGGTCGCGGAAAAGGTTCAATAGGCACGCAGCTTGCAACGTCGTTCTCCGGCCAGGCATCCCATCCAGTGATGCGAATGGCATCAAACCCCGCGTCCAGCAACCCCTTTACAATTCCCCACCAACTCTATGCAAACCTTTACCTGCAAACGCGATACTTTCGTGAGGGGCGAGGGTCTAAGCCATTGGGAGCCGAATTCCTCTCCCTCAGTCTGAAAAATAAAAATTAGAAATGACGAAGCCAAAAGACGAAGTCCGCACGAATCGAAGGCATCCCCGTAACGGGAGCTTTCGACAGGAGGTAGCAAATGGCGAACAGCCGCAGCACGTCCGTTTCGACCATGAATGCCTTTCTGAATCTGGCCGGGACCCACGCAAAACCAACCCTCACTGTAATCGCATTTCTAGTTCTTGCCGCCAGTTGCCTGGCGCAGGACAACTCCCAACCTCAACCACCTTCAGCACCAGACCCGCAAACCATGCAAGCCTCGGCTGCACCTCCGCCGGCGATTGAAGTCATTCCCGCTGGAACCAGGATTGCCCTCGTTCTCACCCATCCCATCCAGAGCCGGTACATTCACCACGGCGATGAGATCTATGCCCAGATCATTTCTCCCGTAAACGAAGGCAACGAGATGCAGATTCCGCCGGGCACGTTTGTGACTGGTAAGGTCGATAGGCTCGAACTGAGGTCAATGGGACGCGCCGAGCTTCATCTGCAATCCATGTCGATTACTTTTCCGGACGGCTACGTCGCTCCCATGTCCGGGCCGGTGACGCTGGTAGGCAACGAGGGCTACGCTTTGAAAGATCCGGGCCAGGGCAGAATGGTAGGGTTCCTCGTGCTGCCGGCGGCCGGGGCAGGATTGGGCGCGCTCATCGGCCACTCGGTCGGGCAGCCGCAATCCTCTGTGACCTCGAACTTTCCTCCCGGGTGCGTCGGACCGCCGCCTTACTGCACCCCGGTAACGACGCCCGTCTTCGGCACCCAAGGCAGAGACACGGTTATCGGCGCAGGCATCGGGGGCGCGATCGGATTTGTGTCGTCCCTGGTGTTGCTGTCCAGTTCGCACCACTTTTTTATGGACGCAGGCTCGCCGGTCGACATGGTGCTCACGCAGCCGTTACGGCTGGAGCAAAATCGGGTCTCCGACGCAGTCCAGAAATTCGGACAACAGCCGGTAGGCATCCAGCCCGTCGCGCCGCGGCCAGTGTTTGTGCCCCCGCCGGATAGTGGCCCTCCGCCAGGAATGCCCGGTGGTCCACCCATGTTTATTCCCGGAGCGCCCGGCCCCGGCGGCATTCCCGGACCGCCGATCATCATTCCCGGCACGCCTCCCAGCGCACCGTAGCCGGTACGCAACAAAACCCGAAATGTCATCCTGAGCGAAGTGGCTGCCTCGCGAAAGCGAGGCAGCCGCGCAGTCGAAGGATCCCTACCTCACCCGTGCATCTGGCCAGCCCATATTGAGCGTAAGGTCCAGGGCGCGATCGAACTCTTCCTCGACCTCCGCGACGAACATTTTGTTGTAGTCTTAATCGAACCATGCCCACACTCATCCCAAATCCCACACGCATTCAAGCCGCCGGCAACAAACCGAAACTCATCGACGAATACATCGGACGTGTCAACAGCAAGACGACTGGAGCCAGCGTTGCCCACATGCGCAGTCCGCAAGGCTGGGTCGAGCCCGGCCAGACTCCCGAGTTCGACGAATTCACTGTCGTGCTGAAAGGATTGCTGCGGGTCGAGCACAGAAGTGCAGATGGAACCATCAGTTGCCTCGACGTGGCCGCCGGACGAGCCGTCATCGCCCACGCCGGCGAGTGGGTCCGCTACTCGACTCCGCAGGAAGGCGGCGCAGAATACATCGCCGTCTGCCTGCCTGCGTTCTCGATGGAAACTGTGCATCGGGACGAATAAAGCGCCTCAGTCTCATTTGCGTTTGTCATTCCGAGGAGCGAAGCGACGAGGAACCTCCTGTTCCCTTGGCCGCCTAAGTGCTGCGAAGATCTTTGGGTTAGTTTCGAACCGGGAAGGGCACGACTTCCACTCGTGCCGAAAGCAGCCGAAAAAAAGTGCGGCTTTAACCGCTGAGGTTCGCTTCCAAGGCCTACCTCAGCGGCTAAAGCCAATTTCTCTCCGACCCCAACTTACGGCACGAGTGGAACTCGTGCCCTTCCCGGCTCGCGCTCCAAGGCCGGCAAAGGAGACGGCCGATTTCGCGTGACTTAGCGAAGAGCTAGGAGCCAATCGCCAATGGCTCCTACTCCCACTCAATTGTCCCGGGCGGCTTCGACGTCACGTCATACACCACGCGGTTCACGCCTTTCACTTCATTCACAATCCGCGTCGAGATCGTCTTCAGCACTTCGTGTGGCAGGGCGACCCAGTCGGCGGTCATGCCGTCTTCAGAACTGACGGCGCGGATCGCGCACGTATGACCGTACGTCCGCATGTCGCCCATCACGCCCACCGACATTACTGGCAACAGCACAGCAAACGACTGCCAGATTTTCGTATAGAGTCCGGCCTCTTTAATTTCGCTGACCACAATGTCATCGCACTCGCGCAGCAACGCCAGCCGCTCAGGCGTAACTTCGCCTAGCACGCGCACCGCCAGCCCAGGCCCGGGGAACGGCTGCCGCTGCAGGATTTCTTCCGGCATGCCGAGGTCGCGGCCGATCTTGCGGACTTCGTCTTTGAACAAATCTTTCAGCGGCTCGATCAGCTTGAGTTTCATTTTCTCCGGCAGGCCGCCGACATTGTGATGCGACTTGATCACCTGCGACGGCCCGCGCACCGAGCGCGACTCGATCACGTCCGGATACAGCGTACCCTGCACCAGCCACTTCACCTTGCCTTGCGATTTCTCGATGCGCAGGGCTTCCTTCTCGAATACTTTGATAAATTCGTTGCCGATGATCTTGCGTTTTTTCTCGGGATCATCCACGCCTTTCAGCTTCTTGAGAAAACGCTCGCTCGCGTCAACCGCATCCAGGTTCAGGTTGAGCTTGTCGCGCAGCACCCGCTGCACTTTCTCGAATTCGTTTTTTCGCAGCACGCCGTTGTTTACAAAGACGCAAGTCAGCCGCGACCCTTCGGCTCCGCTGAGGGCATGCTTGCCCTTAGCGTCGCGCAGAGCGCGGTCCACCAACACCGCCGCGACGGACGAATCCACCCCGCCCGAAAGCGCGCAGATCGCCCGCCCGTTGCCCACCTGCTGTTTCACCTGCTCGACGGTTGCATCGATAAAGCGCTGCGCCGTCCACGTGGGCTTCGCGCCACAAATCTGGAAGATGAAATTGCGCAGGATCTGCGTGCCTTGCGGCGTATGGTGCACTTCAGGATGAAACTGCACCGCGTACCATCTCTTGGCTGTGTTCTGAATGCCGGCGACCGCGTAGTGAGTCTTGGCCATCAGCTCGAAGCCCGGCGGGAGTTCCAGAGCTTCATCACCGTGAGACATCCATACAGCTAATTTTTTCGCCAGGCCTTGAAACAGAATCGAGTCCGAAACGATATCGATCTCCGCGTGCCCGTACTCACGCTTGTCGGCAGGCCGCACCTTGCCGCCGAGCGTGTGCACCATGAATTGCAGACCATAGCAGATGCCGAGCACGGGCAAGCCCAGCTCGAACACCCGCGCATCAGCCGGGGGTGCATCCTTGTCGTAGACCGACCAAGGCGCTCCTGACAGCACGATGCCTGCGGGAGCGTAGCTCTTGACCTCATCAAGCTTGGCCGTGCAAGGCAGCACCACGGAAAAAACATTCTGTTCGCGAATGCGGCGTGCGATGAGTTGGGTGTACTGCGCGCCAAAGTCGAGGATGACGATGCTCTGGCCCACTGAAATTTGGTTGTGAGGGGATTGGGTTTCCACACATGAGTTTCTCAAATTCAGAGAGAATGTGTAAAGTTACCTGCCGGTTGCGTAGCGTAACCATTTCGTAGAGGCGTCGCTCGCAACGTCTCTCTTGCCGTCATCCGGAAATGCTGTAGACAGAGACGTAGCCAGCTACGTCTCTACGGCAAGATTCGGGAGATCGCTCAGGATGGGTTCGTTGCGGTCGATAGTCGTCTGAACCGGCGGCGCAGCAATCGGCGGTGGCACGGCTCGGGACGCGGGAGGAAGCGGCGCGAATGCTGCCTCCGGCATCTCCGCAATGCAGACGTATCCCGCCAACCGCGCCAGGTACAGCCAATCCGCGAGTGCGAAGTATGCCAGTGTCACCAACAGCATTGCCAAAACCACAAGCCGCCACGGCACAACAGCGACGAAGCCCACCGGCATAGAGGCAACCGAGGTCGCTCCAACAAAGGCGACCGTGTGCGCCAGTCCCGTCCAGAAGCTGACCGCGGCAACCGGGCCTGTGCGCTCGCGGCACAAAGTCACAGCCGCGGAGATCGCGCCCGCCGCATCTTCCCCGTCGCGCACGGCAAACATGCCGGCCAACGACAACAGCCAGTTCAGCGCTCCCCACACCAGCCAGATCAGTACCGCCAGCGGCAGAAAAAGAAAAAAAGCGAGCGCCGGCTGAGGATCGGCTTCCGGCGAAGCAAAGCCGGCAAGAATCGCGGCCCCCAGGAATCCGAAAAGTGTGGCCAATGCGAGGCTGGCGCGCAGAAAGTTGAGCCTGACCAGCGCCGACAAACTCTTCGTAGAGACGTTGCTTGCGACGTCTCTCTCACCATTATTTCGAACGCCGCCATCGAGGGCGCCACCGTTTCGACGGAAATAATCGAGCAGGGCGCGCACGGTGGTGATCCGGCCGACGGAGGCGGCGAAGATCCAGAGCGTCCCCAGCAGGAATGCCCCGACTATCCCGGCCATCACAGCGCGGTTCAGGCTGCCGCGAAGGATGTGAGCGATCGCTTCGCCAACGAGATAGGGCTGGCGCGTCCGCAGAAAAAGCAGTTCGCCGTTCGTGACCGGCAACGTGCCGAGATATTCGGACAGGCCAAACAACATTAGAGCCGCTGCGGTCGCACCGGCCGTCCAGCGCCACATGATCTCCGCCAGCGTCAGCAAGGGCCGCCGAAATGCCGCGCGAAAACCTTCAACAGTTGGCGAGATGGCCATCCCGATCAGGATAACTCATTCGCGGTGATCCATCCTCACCACGACATCATTACTGACTGCCATCATCCAGTTCACTGTGATCCTGGCGCAGCATCGGTTCCACGAAGTGGAACCGATGCGGAGTCGGCTGCTTCGTGTTCGCGAAGCGGCCACTTCGCTCAGGATGACAACTGAATAGAGACTACTTCACTACAATGTTGAGCAGCTTGCCGGGGACGTAAATCTTCTTCACCATCTGCTTGCCTGCGATAGCCGCCTGCACCTTCTCATCGGCGAGCGCGCGAGCAACAACCGTTTCTTCTGTGGCGTCGGCCGGCACAACGACGCGGCCGCGCAACCTGCCGTTGATCTGCACGGGAATCTCGAGTTCCTCTTCTTTCGCCAACTCGGCGTCAAACTTCGGCCACGAAGCCTTGAGCAGATTCCCTTTTTCGCCGAGCATCTCCCAGAGTTCGTGCGCGAGATACGGAGCAAACGGCGCGAGCAACAAAACAAGATGGCGCTGGACATCCGCCAAGAATGCAGCCGGAACCCCATTCCGCGCGATCGCGTCTTCCGCGCCATACAACACATTCACCAACTCCATGATGGCCGAGACGCAGGTGTTGAAGTGCCAACGTCCCTGATATTCGTCGCTGACGCGTTTGATGGTCTGGTGCAACTTGCGCTGGATGGCGCGCGCCGCTTGTGGCAATTCGGCGGGGACAGGCATGCGCCAATCCGGACTCTCTGGCCGCGCATGCCTCACTACAAACCGGTACACGCGCCCCACAAACCGCTGAATGCCTTCCACGCCCGAATCCTGCCAGTCGAGATCGCGGTCGGGCGGCGCGGCAAACAAACTGTTCAGGCGCGCCGCGTCAGCGCCGTAGCGCGCGACCATCTCGTCGGGCGAAACCACATTGCCCAGGTTTTTCGACATTTTTCTGCCGTCTTTGATCACCATGCCCTGGGTGAATAAGCGCTCAACCGGCTCGTCGTTGGTGATCATCCCGAGGTCGCGCATGAACCGCGTCCAGAAGCGCGAATAGATCAAGTGCAGAATCGCGTGCTCAACGCCGCCAATGTACTGGTCAATGCCGCGGTCGCCAAACCAGTACTGCGCGATCTTGCCGTCGAAGGGCGCGCGGTCGTTGTGCGCGTCGGTGTAGCGATAGAAATACCAGGACGAATCGACGAACGTGTCCATGGTATCGGTCTCGCGCCGTGCCGGACCGCCGCACTTCGGGCACGTCGTGTTGACGAACTCGGGCACGTTACCGAGCGGCGATCCGCCGGCAAGCGTAACTTCCACATTCTCCGGCAAAATGACCGGCAAGTCTTTCTCCGGCACCGCAACGATTCCGTCCTTTTCGCAATACAGCATCGGGATGGGCGTGCCCCAGTAGCGCTGCCGCGAAATGCCCCAGTCTTTCAGCCGAT
Source organism: uncultured Acidobacteriota bacterium (assembly GCA_963755795.1). Taxonomy (GTDB): domain Bacteria; phylum Acidobacteriota; class Terriglobia; order Terriglobales; family Acidobacteriaceae; genus Sulfotelmatobacter. The sequence continues at coordinate 51,810 of CAVWLI010000033.1, forward strand.
AGGTGACGGTAGCTTTGCCAAACTTATTTTCTTCGGCGTACGCGGACATTATTTTGATGGCTTCCTCGCAAGCCATGCCGCTGTACCGCCCGGAATTGATCACCATGCCTTCGTGCGCCACGAACGGAAGCTGCGGTTCGGCGATCGTCTCTTCGGGATCGTTCGTAATCGGCAACACGACCAGGCGGATTTCGAGGTTGTACTTCTTGGCGAACTCGTAGTCGCGCTCGTCGTGCGCGGGCACGCTCATGATCGCGCCGGTGCCGTAGTCCATCAAAATATAATTCGCGACCCACACCGGAAGCCGCTCGCTGTTGAACGGATTAATGGCATAGCGTCCGGTAAAGACGCCGTGCTTTTCAATCTCGCCAATGTCTCCAGCTTCTCTCGCTTTGCGTTGCTCGAGGATGAGTTCGTCGACTTTCGCGCGCAAGCCAGGATCAGCCGCCGCCAGATCTTTCACGATCGGATGCTCGGGCGCAAGCTGCACCGAAGTCGCGCCGAAAATCGTATCCACGCGCGTCGTAAAAACCGGGATGGTCGACCCCGCCGGCCCGAAGCCGGTATGGTTTTCCGCGTAATCGAGCTTGAAATCGACCAGCGTGCCTTCGCTGCGCCCAATCCAGTTGCGCTGCATGGTGCGCACTTTTTCTGGCCAGCCTTCCAACTTGTCGAGACCAGCGAGCAATTCCTCGGCGTAGTGCGTGGTGCGCACGAACCACTGCTCCAACTCGCGCTGTTCGACCAACGTATCTTCGTGCCGCCAGCAGCAGCCGTCGACAACCTGCTCGTTCGCCAGCACCGTCGCGCACTTCGGGCACCAGTTCACTTTGCTCTTCTTGCGATATGCCAACCCGCGCTCGAACAGCTTGAGAAAGAACCACTGGTTCCAGCGGTAATATTCCGGGAAGACAAGTCGTAACTTCGCGCGACCAGTCATAGGCAAAGCCGAGGCGCTTCATCTGCGCCTTCATGTTGGCGATGTTGCGCAACGTCCACTCGCGCGGCGGTGTGTTGTTCGCAATCGCCGCGTTCTCCGCCGGCAAGCCAAACGAATCCCAGCCCATGGGATGGAGCACGTTATAACCATTCATCCACATGTAACGGGCGAGCGCGTCGCCGATGGAGTAATTGCGCACGTGTCCCATGTGCAGCGCGCCCGAGGGATAGGGCAGCATCTCAAGCACGTAATATTTTTTCTTTGTCGAGTTCGCCTCAGCAGCGTAGAGCGCCGCATCCTGTTGCCAGCGCTCCGACCACTTGGTCTCAACGCGCTGGGCATCGTAGCGCTCATCGTTGGGACGAGCGGGGACGCTGGATTCAGATCCGTTACCCACAGGGTTAATAGTTTTTTCGCCAATCGCCATAGCGGGAAGGTACCACTGAAATAGTCCCTTATTTTACACGCCGCGCCTAAAGTCCGGAGTCTGCGACCGCACAAAGGCCGCATCCTCGGCTGTCATCCAACCGTGTTCACCAGCATTCCAATCGGCGGAATCGAAATCCGGATCTCGTCGCCGGGCTTCAATGTGAAGCCGTCCGGAGGCACGACGCCCGTGCCGGTGAGCAGGAAGCACCCGTGCGGGAAGCTGTTGTTGCGATAGAGATACTCCACCAGTTCCTCCGGCTTCCGCTTCATCTCTTTGAGAGTCGTCGCGCCTGAAAATGCAACCGCCGCCCCGCGTCGAATCTCGAGCGCAATTTCGGTAGAAGCCGGCAACGGTTCGTCCTGAATGAGCAGACAAGGCCCGAGAGCGCAGCTGCGGTCGTAAACTTTCGCCTGCGGAAGATACAGCGGGTTTTCTCCCTCGATGTCACGCGAACTCATGTCGTTGCCGATGGTGTAACCGGCGATTGTGCCGGCAGGCGTGACGAACAGCGTTAACTCCGGCTCCGGTACCGACCAGGAAGCATCGTCGCGAATCGCAACCTTCGCATCGGGCCCGACGACTCGATGCGCCGACGCCTTGAAGAACAACTCCGGCCGCATCGCCTGGTAAACGCGGTCGTAGAAGTCTCCGCCGCCAGCGCCTTTCGACTCCTCCATGCGCGCATTTCGGCTGCGATAGTAGGTAACCCCAGCCGCCCAGACCTCCTGGCTGCCGATGGGTGGAAGCACGTCGTCCGGCACCGTGCCATCTGCCGGCCTGGTTTCGCGAATCACGCGCTTCAGATATTCATGCAGGTCTTCGCGCACCACCAGATCGTCCCACGGAGAGACATTCAACGAGTAAGAGCATCCAGCATGCTCGGCCAAAACGCCGCGTCGGCAACGGTATAGCTTCATGCACAAGAGTATCGGCCGTGGAGACGTTGCTTGCAACGTCTCCACGGCCGATTCTATTTTCGCGCTAGTTCATGGTGATCACGGCCCGGAACCGCACCTTGCCGTCGGCCACGCGGTCGTAGGCTTTGCCGATGTCGTCGAGCTTGTAGGTTTCGGCGACCACTTTCACTTTGCCCTTCGCGGCGTAATCCAGCGCTTCGTACAGATACTCGGGGCCGTTTTGGCTCGATCCGATCAGCCGCACGCGCTTGAACATGAGTTCGGGACTGTAGTTCAGCGGTTCGTGGCCAACGCCCATCAGGATGATGCGGCCATCGGGACGCATGCCTTTCGCGGCCTCGGCCGTCGCCGACCAGGAATTCGAGGTCGCCAGCAGCACGTCGGCTCCGCCCGCGGCCAGCAGCTTCGCGCCGTCCTCGACTACTTCGTCGGCGCCCAACTCGCGAATCATTTTTTCTTTGTCTTTCGACTTGGTTACCGCGATGGTTTCAAATCCCGAGGCTTTGGAATATTGCAGCGCCAGGTGACCGAGACCGCCAATGCCCACCACCGCGACGCGCTCGTGCGGCTTCGGATCGGCGATGCGCAGCCCGCTCCACACCGTGTATCCCGCGCAGAAAATCGGCGCAGCCTGTTCGTAGCCGAGCGCGTCGGGAATCAGCATGGTCGCATCCGCATAGGCCAGCATGTATTCCGCGTGGCTGCCTTGCAGTCCAATCCCGGTCGAGATCGCGGTCTGGCACAATTCTTTCTTGCCGCGCAGACACCACTCGCAGCGTCCGCAACCTTTCTGCACCCAGCCCACGCCAACGCGGTCGCCCACTTTGCGGGACGTGACTCCGGCACCAACTTCCACGATTTCTCCCACTGGCTCGTGCCCCAGCACGCGAGGAAACTCGAGCGGGAACAGGCCGTGCGTCAAGTGCACATCGGTATAGCACAGTCCGCTGGCATGAATTTTGATGACCACTTGATTGGGTCCAGCCTTGGGCGTTTGCCACTCTTTCACTTCCCACTTTCCGTTTACGGAAGGAACGACTGCTGCTTTCATGAGGAATACTCCTAAGTTTCGATGCGATGAGCTTTAAATCCGACGCGATTTTGAATGCGACGCTATATGGATGCCGCAGGCCGCCGTTCGATGCGCGAAGTATCTAGCTCTTAAATCCAAATATTCTTACAAACGCCCGCGATCATGGAAACCGCCGAAACGCTTCGAATGTCCCCTCTGGCAATCCCTCCTTCAAATGGCGAAGGCATAAGAGTCCCTGCTCGCAGTCGGACTCGAAGAATTGCAGGTAGACCATGAAGCGCCGGTTTCCCCTCCACTCGACCATTCCCGCGAATCCCAGCACCAGTTCGGTGACCGGCTTCTCGCTGCCTGCGATCCTCTCTTTGATCAGGGCATCGTTCTGTGCCGTGTCGCTGGTCAGCGCCTCCCAGCCGCGGGCGTGGCCGTTCACTGACAATCGCATCAGCCACTGTTCCTTCTTGAGCTGCTCGTACTGGAGGAGTTCGTTGAGGCGCGACTCCGCAGACTTGGCCAGACTTCCCATCTTCTTTTGAAGATCATGCTTCGACCGATCATGCTTCAAGAGGTCAGGCTTCGGCGCATCAGGATCGGGCATAGGGGTCGACTAGAATATCCGGCTTTCGCCGCCCCGCCGTCAAACCACCAAACTTTGTCATTCCGACCGGAGCGGAGAGAAGCGAGTGAAGTAGAGGAACCTGCTGTTCCCCGCCAGCGCCGCGAAACTTGCCGCCCAGACAGCCTGTCGCCCCATTTGCGGTGCAGCGCGGGCAACGGTAGACTTGGAGGCAGATTGAGGCGCGGCTTCTGCTGCGGCTGCCGGCGAAAGTCGAGCTCGCGCTCGACGGACGGGCGAGTCGCCCGTCTCCACACAAGCAGTTCCCAGGGTGAACTTATGCTCGTCGTCATGAAGGCGCAGGCCACCGAAGAACAGGTCCGCGCCGTTTGCCAGAAAATCGAGAAGCTCGGATATCGCGCTCATTCCATGCCCGGGCGCAACCCGCACCGCCATCGGCATCACCGGCAACAAGGGCGAAGTCGAACAAGGCACGCTCGAAGAGATGCCGGGCGTGCAGGAAGTCATCCAGGTTTCGAAGCCCTACAAACTGGTCAGCCGCGACGTCAAAGAAGACAACACCGTCATCACTTTTCCCGGCACGGCCGCCACCATCGGCGGCCCCGGACTGGCCATCGTCGCCGGACCGTGCGCCATCGAGAACCGCGAGCAGGCCTTTGCCGTGGCCGAGCGCGTGCATCGCGCCGGAGCCCAGTTCTTCCGCGGCGGAGCCTACAAGCCGCGCACTTCTCCGTACTCCTTTCAGGGACTCGGCGAAGAAGGCCTGCGCATCATGGCCGAAATTCGCCAGCAGTTTGGCATGAAGATCATCACCGAGGCCATCGACCACGAATCGCTCGACCTGGTCGAAGAGTATGCCGACGTGATCCAGATCGGCGCCCGCAACATGCAGAATTTTTCTTTGCTCAAGCGCGCCGGACGCTCCCGCAAGCCCGTTCTGCTGAAGCGCGGCATGTCGGCCACGCTGGAAGAATTCCTGATGGCCGCCGAATACATCCTGAGCGAAGGCAACTACAACGTCGCGCTGTGCGAGCGCGGCGTGCGCACCTTCGCCGACCACACCCGCAACACGCTTGACCTGAGCGTCGTGCCGGCGGTGCAGCGACTCAGCCATCTGCCGATTCTGGTCGATCCCAGCCATGGCACCGGCAAGCGCAACAAAGTCACGCCGCTGTCGGACAGCAATACGCAACGGAACCAGTAGACGACAGAACAG
>CAVWLI010000034.1:0-40336 GCA_963755795.1 uncultured Acidobacteriota bacterium
CGATCTCCAGAAAAGCAAAAGGCTTGAAGAAGAAAGTCATCGTTTTAATGCCAAACGGTTATTGTTTATATATCATATCGTAGATTGAAACTTACATACATATATAGGGCTGACGCTTCTGCCCAAGCAAACACTGCAAACACCAAGAAGGCTGTGCAGCCAGCCTCGCGAACCATAACAACCGCCCTCCAACCAACCCAGCATCTGCTGGAGCAGATTGAGGTATTTACGGAGTAATCTGCCCGACAGTTGCGTCCAGTAAGTCCTCTACCTACTATACTTATTCTACTCTAACAAGAATGACCATGAAATCTTCAGTATCTCCTCATGGCGGTCGCGTTTGCAACGGATCCACCCTCGTTTTCCAGCGACAATCTGTTGACATTTTTGCAAGGACAGCCCGACGCGTGTCTCACCTACTCTATTGAGGGCCGGGCTGGACACATCGATGGCATACGATACCATATATTTGACCGAATTTTCAAAGACCACACCAGAGAATGGGACTGTATCGAAGAGGACGCCGCCGCCGAATTCGTCCGATTATCTAAGCTACCAGAAGACGCCCTTGAAGAATTATGGGAAGCCGTAAGTTTTGCATCTCCCTAAACTCACTTAATACATCAATTGACATAGTATGAATAGGCCCTTAGAGCAACATACGTCTCAGCGTCGGAAACATGCGAAACTCGGCAAGGTTACCTTAGCAAGCACGAATTCTTCGTCCTCCTGTCCGAGCTTAAATTCAAACTTGGTCTATCCGATGATGCCTTTTCGAACATTTTCCTGCGCTCCCCCATGAGTTCAAGAGCGAGGAGAAATCCTTTCCACAGAGAATCAATAATCCATGCGCTGCCCCCCGCTGTAAGTCCGCTTGAAGCGCCGCCTATTCCACCTAAGATCTTGGAAGACGACTATGAAGATACATTTTCGGCTCTCCAAGTTTCAATTGATATCAATGTTACAGAAACTGCACAGCTGGAGGTTGTATCGGAGCAATCTCAACACGTGGCAGACGGATACTCGGAGTATACTCAAAGTTTTGGCTCTCTAGCGCTGGCACAGTCTTCTTCGAATATCCGCACGCCGTGTGATTTCCTCCTGCCCGTCAAAGCACCGGTGGAATGTTCAGAAGTTGAGGTATCTCGGTCAAGTGACAAGGAAGTGGTACCCGATAATTGTGATAATTGGACCCTAGTATTACCCATTAGAGAGGATGTGAGTGCGGGAGCGAACCTCCCACTGCCGGCAGTCTCCCCATCATCGACTATTCCTGGGCCTGAGAGGGACGAGCTGTTGCATAATTGTAGTGACTTTGAAGCAGTCTCCCCATCATCGAATGTTCCTGGGCCTGGGAGCGACGAGCTTTTCCACTATGATAATGACCTAGAAGTCTCCTCGACGCCTACCAGGTGGGATGCCAACGATTTCGGACCTCTCTGCTCTTCACATTATAATTCCACCACAACCGAGAGTGTGTCGGATCAAAGACAAGTTGTTCCCCTCGCAGTTGCGGCAGGCGTTCACCAAAAACACAAACCTATTCCTACGGCAGAGAGCGATTTACTCGCTATGCAGCGTCTCAAGACCTTAACTGCTTCGAAATCTATGCTTCAAAAGCGGAACTCCACTGTTAGAACAACTCTTCGGCTCGTTCGCAAGAAGACAGCCCTATTCAAACATAAATTGGCAGACCCTGACGAGGCTGGGAGTGGATATTTATATACCACACTTGCCGAAGCATTGCAGGACGCTGTTGCTGAGGAAACATCACACTCGTCGCCTCTTTATTCAATCTCGGGGCGGACGTCAACTACTCCTCGGTTAAGGATCGAGTATATCACAATATCTTGCAACATGGCAGTGGCTTTTGGGCATTCTGAAATTGTTGATTATTTCATCGCTAAGGGGGCAGATGGGGCTTCGGTCGACAATGCTTTAATCACTGCCTTCTTTGCGGATCGTTTCGACCTTACTACGAAGCTAGCACCACACGCAAATATCTAACCATCTCCGCCCATTCGACTGCCCTCGGCCAGAGTACCAGAAACTCTTGGCGTCTTCTCTTGGGCGTGTCATAAAAGACCAGTCAATGCCACCTGAAGGTCGTTCAAGACTGCTAGAATGTTACATAGCGCTGAAAGATTTTGATGCCAACAAGGTTGTTTTTCAAGCATACGATACCGCGAATGAACGCCTGTTCGAGTTTTCGACTATCGCGACCCTTGTGAGCCGGCTTGATGTCGAGGGAGTTAAGAAGATCATCCCTGCACTAGGCACTGTCAAACCACACACCGTGCGACAAACTCTCACCGATTGTGTACATCAGATGGGCGCAATTTGCTGCATCCGACCTTCGCATTGGCATTTGAGCCCAGACTCTGCTCTTTCCATGCTCCAATTTCTCGTCAATCACTCTGCTGAGGTCGGTGAGATGGCGCACTGGCCGGGCCAAGGCGCCATGTCCCCACTAGCCTGTGCTGTTGCTGGTGGAAGTCTGGAAGGTGTGTCCTTTCTTCTCGATCTTGATGCCGATCCGGAATGCCATATCTATGAACCTCGAGAAAATGGCAAAGAAGCCGAAGGATATTCTGCTTTGGGATTTGCGGCTCTGCACGGCAGATTGGAGATATGCATGCTCCTCATCAGTGCGGGAGCCACGCCGTGGCGTATCAGTTTCGAGGGCCGCACTCCTTTGTATCTGGCTTGTACAGGCGGCCATGTCGAAGTTGTTGAATACCTCCTCACATTGGACGTCGAGCGTAGCATGGTCGATACCTGTCTCGTCGCAGCTGTCAAGGGAGACGAACCGCGGATAGTCGAGGTCTTGTTAAAGGTCGGGGCATCAGTCACACCCGAAACCTGGATCGCGGTGATGGCAAACCAACCCAAACCACGCCAACGTGGCAAACTCCTCGAGATCATAGACCTCCTTCTTTCAGAGGAATCCATCATCCTCGAGGAACCGGTGCTTGTAGCTATTGACAGTGGAAATTTTGCGGGGCTCAGCAGGATTTTGGAAAGGCGAAACGGCGCTATGGATTTTGATAAGAATGCTGTTTTTGGGAATTGGCGATGGAGGGAAGACTCGGACTGTCGGGATCGGACTTGCTTGTATTATGCGGAGTCAAAGCAGGCCAGGGATTTTGCTGCTCTGCTTACGAGTTATGGTTGGGTTAATGGGCCTGCGACGCCGGCTGCCTATCCAAGCAAACAATGAAGAATGATGTGTACGCTATTTATGAAAGTGGTTTTTGGGTAATACCTTATCACAGAAGTATCTTATGATATTAAGGAGTCAAAAGCAGAGACATCCCGAGACAAATCTTCTCGATCGTCTACGGTTGCCCAAAAAGGATAAATGACTCCAAGCAGAGTAAACACACCCTTAATCCGGGATCCGGCGAAGGCTACGTCTACAAAATGACTGGCAGTGCGGAGGCGCCGGCGTCTGATCATCTGCCAGAGGATAGGTTTCTTCAAGCTTGTTTGGCTATTGACAGTCTCTTGTCGGCCTTCACCGCGACAAAGAAACGATAACACGAGGTCTTCATTTATGTAGATGGCACACCTCAATCACTTCTGCAAAGCAGCATCATCCTCAATCTTCTCCACCACGACCGCCGTACCATACGCGCACACGTGAGAGAACGTATTGACCTGCCACACGAACAATCAGCTCAAAAGCTCAAATCACATACATGTCCCTCCCTTCCCGAGACCAAAGCTCTCACCTCTCCCTGGTCAAATCTCTAGCGACAACCGCATTGCCACCCCTCATCATGCACTCGCCGTCCAACCTCTCGACAGCCTCATTGCGCGAGCTGTACATCAGGTTCGTAAAATACCTGATCTCGCCGCCGACGCTCGATTTCAGGAACGAGCCGATGTCCGCCCCCAGTTGCGCGCCCGCACCGTGATGCCGTAGATCGTGCCCAGCACCTTCACCACGCGGTAGCCGGGCACGTCGTTCATGGTCGTTGTGATGACGCCGTGCGTGTCGACGAAGCAGCTGGGTGTTTCGGCCGTGAGAGGGGACGCACGAGCGGCTTGCTCAGCCTTGGCGTTAGATGCGGAGGTTGAGGACATAGTGGCTTTGCTGAAGCGGCGCATCAATGAGCAAGTGAGTGAAACTGTTTTTGAAAAGGGGATTTGATTTTTTTTCTCTGTTCGGTGTGTTTCGCAGTGTTTTCCGCAGGTGAGCGGTTTTGAAGGTGGAAGAGGCGATGTTCGTCTTTATTATTAGATCGACCCCGCGAGGCTGAGAGAGAATCAAGTGGCTGTGGTTGATTCACTCGGCGGCACCTTTCAGTCCGAAAGCTTTGCTTGCTTACTCTTTCTTGTTCGATTCACAACCCGAGGTTTCAATAGGGGAAAATACCTCGTATTGTAGCTAAGAATGCGATACGCAATCTTCTTCCCCCTTTGTGAGGACTTTCTTCCCTCCTTCGAACACTTTCTTTGGGCCGAGATGTTGAAGGGTCCAATGGACGGCACGCATCTGTGTCACGTGATTGTATACAGAGCTACAAGGGCAAGGCTTTGATCAAAGGTCCATAACAAGAATACACACACAAAAGATATACTATTTGGAAATTTCCCCAAGGTATTATGTTCCTTTATGACTACATTACCTCTCCACCCCCACATCCCAATCTATTCAGTCTTCTCGTCGAAGCCAGCTCTGCAGGATTACCGCTCACTGTAGCTTTGTGGGTAACAGATAATGGGATGGCTTGCCGATGACTGAATGCAACATCCCAGGACTCAAAGGTCGGGTCGCACGACCGAGGGAAGTGAGAGAAAGGAGGGAGGAGCTGCAAACCATGCTCCAGAAATTCTATAGGTATAGGAGAATCTTACCAGTGAGCAGAGAAGCTCGAGCCAGAGTTGCTACTGTATCAAAGAGGTTGATCACGGCCCGAAACTCCATGGAATTCTCGGGACTGGGTTGAGGAACTATCTCCAGACAACAATAATGGATGGTAGAGATTGGGGTACTCAGGTGCAGGAAGGGGACAATAGCAGGGTAGCGCTCGATACAACTTCCCCTCCGTAGAAAGGCTCGTAGATCCCCAGTAGTAGCTCCCATGTCTACGTCGACTCGCACGGCAACCTCACAATCTCTGGAAACAAGTTCTGAGCCAGGAAATAGGAAAGACGAGTTCCTCACGGTCCAGTTCTTTGCCGCTTAACCGCCAAACTAACTATTAAGTCCTCATTGCGAGCGCACATTCTTGCTGAATTGTTGTGTATTGTTGAATGGTGTTGATACATAATGGACCCCCCAAACACGCTGTCTCTCAAATATTGGAGACTGAATTCCACGAATTTGAGCTTCGTCCCGGCTACCAAACCTCATGGACATAAACGCCTTTGTGTAAATACTTGTTTATACATTCTGTTCCGCCCCTACCACGCTCTTTATTTCTCGTTTATTGGTTTGCTATGCATTTGACGATGATCGGTATTGTTGGCGTGCCATTATAATAGGTCGTCGCTGTGATCGAGCAAAGGCTTCTGCGGCTTGTAGAGAGACTGTGTCTGTTCGGATAGTGCTTCCAATTGACATGAAGAATCTTGAGGCAACCGCACATCAGCACGCGCCTTCATAATAGAGATTGTCAAATCCACTCACCCAAAAGTCGCTCCAGACCCAAGCATGTATTGACCCAAGAGTCCTCATAACTCCATTTGGCCCGGCGCCGTGTCTCATAATATTAACAGAACCTTTAGTCAGTTAGAATTGAAGCTTGTTATGGGCGTCGTGGCATACCGAATATGAAACCAATGATAACCCCGACAGCTAAAAGGCGCATGTTAGCATTAGCCACAAATTGAAAGGGGAAGATGTGCTTACTGCCTCCCATCATCAGCCCCATCTTGACTGTTTTCTGTGATCAGCAAAGTCTCTTCAATCGCATAGGGCTGTCCTTCAGCAGATGCAAACATACACTTATCAAAGGTGGATGGACCACCCATATTGGCTCCAACAGGCACAGGCATCCTGGGCAAACAAAGGTGATGTTGTGATAGGTAGAGATTGACTGATGATCACAACGGCGATATGTGATTTTGAGGCTCTTGGCTCTTTCCTCCATCTCTTGAAATCTATGCGGCAAATGCCGTCCCTGCACAGACCACCCATCTCCACAATCTCGGATCACGTGACCAGCCGAAATCTACCCGACGTTTTTGCATCTCGTCCAAAGATGAACTTTCTTGCTGTTCAGTGTTTTCCTTCTCATCCCATCTCTGCGTCCCTCAAAACTACCTTCTCATCAGCCTTAACATGTCCAACTAACTCACGTGTAAGTGGGCGCGTGCCCCCATCCCGACTCAGTCCCTCTGATAGGCGCTTGGAATCTCGTCCTGCGAGACAGCCGCCAGTTGCTCGATCAGGCGCGCGACCGTCGCGGCGAATTATCCGCCACCGCCGCCAAGCTCCAATCCGACGCGCAATACATGTCCGAAACCTGCCTCAACGAACTCGGCATCGAACGCGCAGCGCTAATGACCGACACGACTCTCGTGGCAGTCACCGGCGACGAACTCGCCGCCCAAGACCAACTCTACCGCGACATGCGCGCCAAGCTCGAAGCCATGGGCCCGGTCAACATGATGGCCCTCGAAGAATACAAAGAAACCGCCGAGCGCCACTCATTCCTCGAAACGCAGCGCAAAGATTTAATCTCCTCCATCGAGAACACCACGGCCACGATCAAAGAGATCGACCAAATCTCGCGCCAGAAATTCGAAGAAGCGTTCGGCAAGATCAACGAAAATTTCCAGGCCACGTTCAAGAAACTCTTCGGCGGCGGCCACGCTTTCATGAAATTGACCGACGAAGAAAACAGCGCCGAAAGCGGCATCGACGTCGTGGCCTCGCCCCCAGGCAAGCGCCTCCAAAGCGTGCTCCTGCTTTCTGGCGGCGAAAAAGCGCTCACCGCTCTGGCTCTTCTGGTCGGAATTTTCCAGTACGCGCCCAGCCCGTTCTGCATCCTCGACGAAGTCGACGCCCCCCTCGACGAGGCCAACATCGGCCGCTTCACCGAACTCGTCAAAGAAATGAGCGTCAAGACCCAGTTCGTGCTCATCACGCACAGCAAGAAAACCATGAGCATCGCCCCGGTCCTCTACGGTGTGACCATGCAGGAACCCGGCGTCTCGAAATTGGTCTCCGTGCGCTTCGGACAATCAGCGTAAACTCGATGTTGAAGAATCGGTTCGCAACTGCCGAGCGAATACCTGTGATGTACAATGTATACAGGAGACTACAATGTCAGGATCTTCTGTACTCACGTTGCGCCTCGACCCCAAGCTCAAGAAACAACTCGACGTCTTGTCTCAAGCGGTGAATCGCAGCCGCTCATTCGTGGCCGCCGAGGCGATCCGCGAATATGTGGCCCTGAATAACTGGCAGATTGAAGAGACGATTAAGGCCTTGACGGAAGCTGACCGCGGAGACTTCGCCTCCGACAAGGAAGTACAGCGGGCCCTTACGAAATGGACGCGCCGTGCGCGTTAAGTGGCTCCGCGTCGCAGTCGCCAGCATAATCGCCGAAACGGAATATATTGCACGCGAAAGTCCCGTGGCGGCCGCACGGGTAGAAGTTTCCATAAAACAAGGAGTCGAGCGACTTGGCCGATTCCCTGCTCTTGGTCGACCTGGCAGAGTGTCCGGAACCCGAGAATTAGTTATTTCTGGAACACCCTACATCATCCCCTATCGCGTGCGTCACGGGACCTTGGAGGTCTTGCGAGTCTTCCACGCCTCGCGCAAATGGCCGACGGTGTTCTAATTCGGTCGGCCCACTTATCCACTCCCATCCTCAGCTTTTCCACAACTACATCGCTCCGAATGCCTTGCCCCGTGCCGCGACTCGCCGATCTTTTCGCTGTCAACTTCTTTCCCTTAAACGGACTTCCCACAGTTCGCAACCGCGTGATCAGAATCGTTGACATTTTTTTCTGACCCGCTAGAATACGGCTCGCTCCCTAGTAAAATTTCATCATGAGCCCCGAACTCCTCGACTCCGTTCTCTTACAAACAGATTTTCCCGACCTCCACCTCCACGCCAGCGGCAAAGTCCGCGACGTTTACTCCGTCGGCGATCAGCAACTGCTTTTCATCGCCACCGACCGCATCTCCGCTTTCGACTACATCCTGGCCACCGGCATCCCCCACAAGGGACACGTCCTCAGCCAGATTTCCCTGTTCTGGTTCGACTACCTCGCCGACGTCGTACCGAATCACCTCATCACCGCGAATGTCGACGAGTACCCGCCAGCCGTCCGCAAATACGCCGACCAGCTGCGCGGCCGCTCCATGATCGTGCAACGCGCCGAAATGTTTCCGGTCGAGTGCGTGGTCCGCGGATACATCTCGGGTTCAGCCTGGAAAGAATACAAAGCCACCGGCAAAGTTTCCGGCATCACTCTTCCCGCAGGCCTGAAGGAATCCGACGCATTTCCAGAACCCATCTTCACGCCCTCGACCAAGGCCACCACCGGACACGACGAGAACATTTCCTTCGACCAGATGTGCGAAACCGTCGGCGTCGAGACCGCCAGCCATCTTCGCGATCTCACGTTGCGGGTTTACAAAAAGGCCGCTGCCTATGCGCTGCAGCGCGGCATCATCATCGCCGACACCAAGTTTGAATTCGGACGCACCGCCAAGGGCATCACTCTTGCCGATGAAGTCCTCACCCCCGACTCTTCCCGCTTCTGGCCCGCCGACAAGTACGCTCCGGGCCGGCCGCAGGATTCGTACGACAAGCAGTACGTTCGCGATTACCTCGAGCAGATTCACTGGAACAAGCAACCACCCGCACCGGCCCTGCCGCCCGACGTGGCTCGCCGCACCAGCGACAAATATCTCGAGGCGTATTTCCAGCTGACCGGACGCAAACTGGATGTATAGAGACGTGCAACCGCTGAGTGAGTAAAGCGTCTAGATGTGGAACTGAATTTCTGGTACGATCTCTGGCCGCGGCAGCGCGGGTTTGACCTTTGTATGACCCTTGCGGACTGGATTATTTGTCTTTTGGTGCTGGTGAACGTCGTAGCAGCCGCCATGCAGGGCTTCTTTTCCGAAGCTCTCACCTTGGCTGGTCTGGTCGTGGGCTACATCGTGGCTGCGTGGAAGTACCGCGGCCTCGCGGAGTGGCTGGAATCGTTTTTGAAGAACGTGTGGTTAGCTGAGGTTCTCGGATTTCTCATTATTTTTTTTGCCATCGTGCTTCTGTTCGGCATCGCCGCCAAGATCGCACGCTGGGTAATGAAAGAATCCGGACTCAGCGGCTTTGACCGTTTCCTCGGCGCAGTTCTAGGGCTGCTGAAGGGCGGGTTGATGGTAGCGGTGATCCTGATGGGTATGACGGCATTCAAGCCAGCTTCGGCCCTGTTGCAGAATTCGCAACTCGCGCCTTACTTCTTGGCCGTCGGTCGAGCTGCAATCTGGCTCGCTCCCGCCGAGTTGCGTGCCCGTTTCTATCAGGGTCTCGACCTGATCCATCAGGCTCCGCAGAAGTTTCCCGGCATCCCTGCGTCCCCGCCGAAATAGGCCGCGGTGCAGTGAAAAATTCATAGCAAAGAGAGAAATGCATCGTGAAAGATCAACTGGAAGCACTTGTCCTGCAAATGTACCGCAGCAATATTCTTTATTCCGAAGGCGTGCGTGAATTCAAAAAGCGTTTCATCCTGACCGTGCTGGAAGAAAATAAAGGCAACCAGTGCCGCGCCGCCCGCGAACTCGGAATGCACCGCAACACCCTCAGCCGCACCATCAGCGAACTGAAGATTGACGTTCGCCAGCTCCGCGACGGCGTGAAGCGCCCACCCCGCAGCACCCGCCCTGTCACGCTCGAAAAGAAAATCGTCCGCTAGGTAAACTCCAGCCGTCTGTCATCCTGAGCGCAGAAAAGGCTCCCGCGCGGCGGAAGCCTTTTTCGCAGTCGAAGGATCCCTATCGCCCATTCGGTACCAGAGCCCTCGACAAGCGTTCCCTCCAACGCTCTCAAGCTGCCAGAGCCCGCCCAAAAACCAAAGGCAGCCCTCGCGGGCTGCCTTTTCTTACTGCCAAGAACGCCGTTACTGCGCGGTCGCCGGCTTGTGATGCACAGGAGCCCTGGGTGCTGGCTTGGGCGTAGCCTTCCTCAGCAATTCCCCCTTCTCCATGACCATCATGAACGGATTCGGCGTATATGACGCCGGCTCGCCCTGGAAGTCGAAGCTGGCTCCGTCTTTCGGAATCATCCTGACCGGCACCTTCTCCTCGAACTTCAACGTGATGTCCGCTTTCTTCGCGTCGATGTCATCCGAGCTGCCCGCAATCATGAACTCGGTCGGGGTCGTGCTGATGACGGTGCCATTCATCTGGATCGCTTTGCCCTTGACGGCGTTCCAAACCAGGTCCTGATCTTCCTGCGCGCCGTTGGTGAACACGAACTGCCATTCCGCGAAGCTCATGTCTGCCGGCTTCTTCGCAAGCACCATGGCATGAACTTGTTCGGCCGGCGTCGGCGCCGGCTTGATCGGAACCTGCGCACTGTTGGCCTTTGCCGCCGCCAGCACATCCGCCCAGCCGTCGTCGGCCGAGTGGAATTTCACATACTGCGATTTCGCATATTTCTCCAGCTGCGCCTGAGCCGTCGCCGGCGCTATCGCCGCCGCGCGTGCCGCGAACCAAATCCCATTCTGATAATCCGGTGCCGTCTGTCCCAAATAAGCCAGCGCCAGCGGATACACCACGCTGAAGTCCGTGGGATTCGCGTCCACAGCTACCTTCAGATCCTTGGCCGCCTGCACGTAATTCTGATCCTTTGCGGTCAGAGTGGCCGCCGCCTTCGCGTCATCCTTGGCCTTCACCGCCGCATCATGCTGCTGCGATGCCTCCACTGCATCCTGCAGCTCCGCAATCCCCATGGCCGCGTGAAAAATCGAATCCATCTGCGCCTTATTCTTAACCAGGTCAGGATCTGTCGCCTTGGGCAAACATCCCAACCCCTGCTCTGCGTATTTCTTCCCGTCAATCAGTAGCTGTTTCGCGTTCGGATCTCCCTGTTGCGCCATCACTCGATCGAAGTACGACAACAGCGTCAGAGCCCGCACGTTGCACGGATCCGCGGCTACCAGCTTCGTCGCCGTCTCCATCGTCTTTTTCGCGTTATTGGCCTGCTGGTAGGTCTGCATCAGGATTTCCATGGCCTGATTCTTCATCACGCTGTTGGGATACTGCGCGATGAACGCTTCCAGCCCGCTGATCCTCGCGTTGGCATCCTTCGAGGTGTCGACCGCAGCCACATACGCGTTGTACTCCGCAGGATCCTTAATCACCGGTGCTGCCTGAGGCGCGGCGGCCGGCGCACTCTGCGCTGCCTGACCCGTCGGTGGGTTCGTGGTCCCGGTTGGCGGCGTTGCCGGTTGTCCCTGCTGCGCTGGCGACGCGGCCGATTGTCCTTGAGCCGGCTGTGCAGCATTCGCTGCCATCGCGACCACAGCAACCCCAAGCACAACCGTAAGCTGGATCTTTTTCATCAGTATGGCTCCTTGGTTCTTCGGGAAATAAGATCTTCGGGAAACAGCTTTTCCCAGAAACGTTTTCTCTTCAAAGCTTAGCAGCAACTGCATTCCGTCGAGACCGCTTTGCGTTCGGATCCTGCGTGGAATGCCGGGCTTCCTGGCAGGGTCCCGGGGACAAAGGGGTAACCTGCTCGAACGCAAAAGCGCCTGACCCTGTTTCCCGGTTGGCCGGATTATAAGTACCTCTTCTGCCGAAGGCAAGCGCCTTCCCATTCGACCTCAACTTTATTGTTTCACTTCTTCATTGTTTCACTTCATTGTTCGGCTTTATTGTTGAACCGAATTCCTCGGCTTTATTGTTCAACACGCGATTGTTAAGATGCGCATAGCCGACGGGGCGGATGGTTCCCATCTTCTCTGCCGCACATTAGAACCAACGCGCAGGAGAACTCTCTGATATGGACACCGCACGCCCCCTGAATGGGCCAATCTCGGATGGAAAAGTCTCGAACGGGCGCCCTTTAGATGGGCAAGTCGCAGTTGTCACCGGAGCCGGCCGCGGCATTGGCGCAGCTATCGCCCGCATGCTCGCCCATCTCGGCGCCATCGCCGTGCTCTGCGGACGCACCCAGTCCACCCTCGACGCCACCGCCCGCACCATCCTCGACGCCGGTGGCAAGGCCGAAGTCATCCCCTGCGACGTTACGCTATTGCATCAACTCGAATACGCCGCTACTCGCGTCGATAGCACGTTCGGTCGCGTCGATATTCTGGTAAACAATGCCGGAGTCGCCGGACTCAACGAACCCCTGCATATGCTTCTCCCCGAAGACTGGGACAGAATTCTCAACACCAACCTGCGCGGCGTCTTCTTCACCATCCGCGCCTTCGCCCCAATCATGATTCGCGCCTACTCCGGCCACATCATCAACATCTCTTCCCTTTCTGGAAAAAACCCGCTCCCCAACGGCGCCGCCTACGCCGCCTCCAAGTGGGGACTCAACGGCCTCACCTACTCCATCGCCGAAGAACTGCGCCCGCACAACATCCGCGCCTCGGTCATCTGCCCCGGTTCCACCGAAACCGAACTCACTCCCCACGCCGGCAAAGATCCCTCAAAAATGTTGCAGCCCGACGACATCGCCCACGCCGTAGCCATGCTAGTAACCCAAGCCCCGCAATCCTTTATCAGTGAGATCCTGCTAAGACCAACCCGCAAGCCATGAGTGGGATTTTACGAGGGTGTCATCCTGAACGGAGCCGTCTTTCAGGCGGAGTTAAGGATCTCGTGCTTATCGGAACCCGCGGAATAGCGCTGGTGATTATTTCTTAAACAAATTATCAAACGCCGCCCGCGCGCTCGTCGGCCGCAAGCTCGCCGGAGTCGAAGTCTCTTTCTCCCGCGTCACACGAATCTCATACAGCTCACACGCATTCCGTTCATCTTTCTTCGCGATCCGCTCCTTCACCGGCTGCATGCACTCAAACCGGCTCCCCGGATCGAAATATGTGCACTGCTTGCACGAATGCAACTCAAACCCGCACTTCGGACACTTCCCATCCGCCCCCATCCCCGCCAGTACCGTCCCGCATTGTGAGCAACGAGAAACATCGCGTGTCCCCGGCAGATTCAACGGTCGCGGACCCAGCGCATGGTCCCACTTCGGTGGACCGCTCTTGCGTTCCTCGGGCGGCTTCCGCGGCTCCTGACTCCGCGACTCCTGCCGTCGCGGCTCGCGATCCCGATCCTGATATCCATGCTGCCGGTATTTCGCCACATTCCCTCCCAAGCACGGCCCGTATTGTCTCCCCACCACACCCCACCCCGCAAGTACCGCCCCTGGACTATGCGCGCACAAAAATTATGCGCGCACAAACCACGGACTCACGCACCACCGTGGAAGAGCGGCCCTTTAGGGCCGCGTAAAAAGGGCTGAAATTCACGGGCTTCAGCCCCCGTGGTCGGGGTGCCCCATTTCTCGCGCGTCCTTTTGCGCGAGAAGTGGGGATTTTTCCCGCGGACCTAACCCCATCGCACGCACTAACAATCTCTGACTACAATATCCCCATGATCCACGAAATCCTCCCCGTCGGCCCCCTCCAATGCAACTGCTCCATCATCGGCGACGAGTCCACCCACGAAGCCATGGTCATCGACCCCGGCGACAACATCGACGAAGTCCTCGCCCTGATCCGCAAACACAATCTCCAGGTCAAACAAATCGTAATCACCCACGCCCACATCGACCACGTCGGCGGAGCCATGAAACTCCGCGCCGCCACCGGCGCCCCCATCCTGCTCAACCAGAACGATTACGCCCTCCTGAAAATGTTAGACGTACAAGCCGCCTGGATCGGCGTCCCCACTCCCGGCAAAGTAGAAATCGACCGCAGCGTCTCGACCGGAGAAACCGTCACCGCCGGCCACCACACCGCCCAAATCCTCCACACCCCCGGCCACACCGAAGGCAGCATCTGCCTCTACTTCCAAGGCGAAAAAAAACTAATTGCCGGCGACACCCTCTTCGCCGGCTCCATCGGCCGCACCGACCTCCCCGGCGGCTCCATGCAAAAAATCATGCATTCCCTCCACGACACAGTCCTGGCCCTCCCAGACGAAACAGTAGTAATCCCCGGCCACGGCGAACTAACAACGATCGGCGAAGAACGCGAGACCAACCCATTCCTGGTCAAAAGGTAAGTCGCGCAGCCCTGTCGAAGCGCCGCTTCTGTGGAAGCCACCGTGGAAGAGCGGCCCTTCAGGGCCGCGTCCCCGATCCAAGAATAGAATTGGCCTTCAGGCCCAGGCCGTTTCGTCGGAGTGACACTAGTTGTCATCATCGTCGCCCGACGCGGCGCTAAAGCGCCGCTCTTCCACGGCCAACACGAACCATTATCTCTATTTCTTCCGCCTGAATATCGGATAGCCCCACGCCCCGATCGCCAACAGCGATCCAAACAAAATCACCGCATCAATACTGGCGCGTCCCTGCGGAGCCCAATAAACATCCTCCAGATTGAGCCACAAAGCAAACTCGTCCAGCGTAAGCGCCGCGCCCACGCCATACAGAATCGACATCAGCCGCCCCACCAGCACCGACGAATCATCCGTCCCCACCCCGATCTCACACAACCATCCATAGCCCACAAAAAGCAAAATGATGATGCCGAAAACCAGGTGATGAATGTGCCGCCCATCATGCTGAATAAAATGAAACGGCGGAATCTTATGCAACACCGCATAAACCACCGCCCGCACCGCAGCAAACGTAAAAAAGAAACTCACCGCCGCCGCCAACAGCCGCCGCCTCGGACGATCCGGAATCCGCTCCTTTACCAATCGCCCCACAGGCGTTCCCTGCAGCACCAATAGCCAAAGTGCCGCCAGCGACAGCACCACCAGCAAAACGAACCAAGCGTAAGCCATAAATGTTCACGAAAAAATCTTCACGAATCAGGTTCACGAAATGCTCACGAATAAAATTCGCGAAGTGATATTCACAAAATCAAATAATATTCCCGTCACGGATTCAGAAACGCCAGCACCCTGCCCATACCCTCTTTGAATTCCTCCGCCGCCGTAATCAAACTCAACACCAAATACCCATCCCCCGGAAAATCATAAAAATGCCCCGGATGCACCACCACCGCCTTCTCCCGCACCAACTCAATCGCCAATTCCTCATCCGACCGCGTCACTGGAACCCGCACCACCGCATACCATCCGCCTTCCACGCTCAGCCGCTCACAAGCCTTCTGCCCCGCCAGTTGCCGATCAAGCTCAGCAAGATTCGCGCGTACCCGATCCATTAACTGCCGCTGAATATCTTTCCTCTGCTCCAACAGAGCCGGCACGGCCCACTGCATCGGCGCATTCATCGAAAGATAAGTATCGGCAATCACCTCCAGGCGCCCCATCGCCTCCGCCGCCAACTCCTCCGGCCCGCTGGTCACCACCCACGCTACTTTCATCTGCGGCAACGCCGCAATCTTCGACAACCCGCTCAACGTAAACGTCAGCACCTCAAGATTCCCCGCAAAACTCCCAAAACCCCTGTCATCCCGACCAAGCATGTGGATCGGCGAAGCCCGATCCACATGCGCGTGGAGGGACCTGCTGTTCGCCGATTCAGCAACCTGACTCGAACCGCTCTCGGTTGCCGCGAACTTGCTGTGGGATGGCACGGGGTTGCTTTTGGGTGGCGCAGCGCTTTCAGCGCTGCGATCGAGCTGCGATTGAAAAAGGGCTTCAGCCCCCGAGGTCCCCAACCCATAATCCAGAAACACTTCATCCGCAATCACCGCCAGCCCCCGCTCCCGGCAAAACGAATTCAGCGACTCCACTTCCCCCTCCGACACAAACGACCCCGTCGGATTATTGGGATGCACCACCACCACCCCCCGCGTCCGCTCCGTCACCGCGCGCTCCAGCGACGGAAAATCCATCTGCCACCCATGGTCATAAATCAGCGGATACGCCACCAGCCGCACATCCTGCAAATCCGCCAAAAACTCAAACAGCGGATAACTCGGCTTCGGCACCAGCAACTCATCCCCCGCATTGCACAGCAACCGAAACACAAACGAATACCCCTCGCTAGTACTAGTAGTCAAAACAATCCGCTCCGGATCGACGACAATCCCATCCGAGATCCCGGATGTGGCAACATTGCCAGGAACATCTCTCCCGCCGCGACCACACCGGTCACGGTAATACGCGGCCACAGCCTCCCTCGCCGCCAGCAACCCCTTCGACTGCGGATCGTAATCCAGCGCCCGCGGCGAAGCCAGCGCCGCCAGAATCGCCGCATCGTTATAAGCAAGTCCTGCCCGCGTAGGATTCGAAACCGTCAAATCCAGAACCCGCGCCCCCCCCGCCCGCACCTCTTCCACCGCCTGCGTAAACCGATTTCGCGCCAGCTTCCAATTAGTCCGTTCCGAAAACACAATCATCAAAGTCTGGATCACCTGACTACGGGATGGATTCTATGCGATGAGAAGGGAAAGAGGCGGAAGGTAGTGGTGCAGCTTGAAAAAGATTTATATTAGGGCATCGCTTCAGCGATGCCGATAGCGACTTAGCGACATGCGGCTTTAGCCGCCAGCGGTTAAACGCCCGATCTCTGGAAACAATGGAATGCCGTCGCCCGCCCTAATACGCCGGCGCGCGAAGCTCCTGCTTGGCCATCTCCGGCGTGCTCGACAGGCTCGGCCAGTCGCGAATCTCGACCGCCGGACACACCAATCCCTTACCCGCCGGTCGCAGCAACTGCCGCAGCGTCTGCACCCCATAAAACAATCCCTGCCCCGTCTTCGCCGCCACAATCAAATGCGTCTTATCCGAGAACAGCAGATAACCGTCATCGCCGACCAGGTCGTCGGCTCGCAATCCGTTGCGCGCCAGAAAGTGCCGCACTCGCGAGTCTTGCAGCCGGGCCAGCACAATCGCCCCACCCTCCGCCTTGCCCGCCGGCTTCATACCCACGATGTTGAGTTTCAGCCCCGACTGGTCCGCAACTTCTTCCACCAGCGTTTCAGCGGCAATGCGATCTTCCGACTGGTGCCCCCGCAGCACAAAAATCTTGGTCCGCCGCCCCACGCGAAACCCGCCGCCTCGGATCTGCACTTCCTTCGGCGCAGGCTCCAGCTTCAACTGCGACTTGCCATCAGAATCCATCGCCAAAGCCGAAGCGCAAAGCAGCACGCAAGGAACAATCTGCAAAAGTCGTTTATTCATTCCCATCCTTGAAGTCCAATAACTGAAGCCCATATTGTACCCGCAACCGCGGCTCGCGCCACCATGAAACATTCTGATGCCTCATATATAAACACCGGGGCCAGCAAAATTCCTCCCAATCACCGATTCTTCCCAATCTCAGACGGCTTCCCAAACGCTTCCTTATTCACCACATACGGCATCTTCGCGACATCCCCACCGTAATTGCCCTCGAGCACATCAATCAGCCCCCGCACACACCGCCCCGCCATCCCCCTATCCGGATCCGTCGAAAGCCGCGTAATCCGCGCCGCGCTGGCAAAGTGCGGCATCAGCCGGCACCGGTCCGCAATCCCCGGATCGCGCAGCGAAGAATCCGCCGGCAGCGGTTCCTTCTCATAAACATCCAGCGCCGCCCCGCCAATCCAGTTCTCCCGCAGCGCCCGCGCCAGCGCCGCCTCATCAATCACCGGCCCCCGCGAAGTATTCACTAGATACGCGGTCGGCTTCATCAGCCGCAAATTCTTCTCGTTAAACAAATGAAACGTCGGCGTCGCGCTCTCCCCCGCCCGCAGCAGTGGGACATGCACGCTCACAAAATCCGCTCCAGCAAGCGCCTCTTCAAACGGCACGTACTTGATCCACGCCTTTTCCCTGGTCAACCCTCGCGCGTGCTGCAGGTCGTTAATCTCCTGAATCGTCTTCACAAACTCATGATTCTCATACGCCGGGTCGTAGCACAACACGTTCATATCAAACCCAACACATTTCTTGATGAACGCGAGGCCTATGCGCCCCGTCCCAATCACCGCAACGGTCTTCCCAGTAACCTCATCTCCCAAAAACGGCAAATAAGGATGCCAGTATCCCCACTTCAATTCCCTCGTCAAATGTTCCGCCGGCCACATTTTCCGCGCCAGCGTCCCCATCATGAAAAACGCAAACTCCGCCGTAGCCTCCGTCAGCACGTCGGCGGTATTGGTGAACGGAATCTTATAGCGATTCGCGTCCGCGCGATTAATGTTGTCAAACCCCACCGCATACTGCGCCACCACTTTCAGCGTCCCCTTACCCGCCTCAAAAATCTCCGCATCAATTGGATCGCGCAGCGTAGTGATCAACCCATCGACGCCCGATTTCACCTTCTCGACAATCAAACCTTTCGCCGGCGGTTCCGGATGCGGATACACCTCAACCTCATATCCCCGCAGCCGCAGCAGTTCAATCGCTTCCCCAATATCGCAAGTAGCAAACACCCGAAGTTTCTTATCCATAAGTCCGAAACCAGTTCCGAAAGTAAGTCCGAAACATAATACCCGACCCGGTCGTGGAGACGTAGCTTGCTACGTCTCTACGTAGTGGTGCAGTAGTTTGTCCTTCACACGACTTTGTCATCCTGAGCCTAGCCGTTCTTCAGGCGTAGCGAAGAATCTCCCGCTTAACCGGCCTGATGCGCAAGCCAAACTGCACCACTGCCCGTCTCCGCCTACGCCGTTCCGAAAAACGTCAGAAGCGAACGAACCGCATAAAGCGACTCTCTGTGATCTCCGTCACAGACCCCAGCCGCACGATTGCTACAATCCTCTAGTAATCACTCTTGAGTCTCAAGAGGAGGTTCCTGTGGCAAAGTTCACACTGGTTCTTCCCGCCATTTTTCTCGTAGCGCCGTTCTTATCCGCGCAGCAGCCCGCAACCTCTAAGACCCAACCAACCTCTCCGACCTACGTCGCCATCCCGATCGAAGCCACCCGCGAAGCAAATCCAGTGAAGTCCAGTCCCGAATCCCTCGCTCGCGCCAAAAAGTGGTGGACCATCGATTGCGTCATGTGCCACGGCAAAGACGGCGACGGCAAAGGCGAAACCGCCGCCGAGATGAAGCTCAAGACTGCCGACTTCACCGACCCAGCCACGCTCAAGGACCGCACCGACGGAGAAATCTTCTACATCATCAAGATCGGCCACAACGACATGCCCGCCGAAGGTCCGCGCGTCAAGACCGAAGAAAACTGGGACCTGGTCAACTACGTCCGCTCCCTCGCCAAGAAGCCCGAAGCCGACCAGAAACAGAAATAGCGACAAGGACCTCGCACCGCTTTGACAGCCACGTCGCATACGACAAGGGTCTAAGAGCGTTTACAGACCGTAAAGCACCGTGGAGGAGCGGCGCTTCAGCGCCGCGTTAAGCTCAGCAAGAATAAATGGGGCTTTAGCCCCGTGGTTCGTTATTCAGGCTCCTGATAGATCCCGACCACGTTTCCACCCGGATCACGAAATCGAGCCGTAATCTCAGGAGCGTCCGCGCCAATTGCCTGCACAATCTCACCCCCATGGGCCACAATCATCTCCACGGTCGCAGCCACGCTCTCGACCATGATGTACACCAGCAGCCCGGGCTCGGAAGAAGGACGCCGACCCAAAACCCATTCTCCGCTCACTTCTCCAACTCCGTCGTCAAAAGCAGTGCGGCCATCTTCACGCCGCCGAAGGTTCCACCCAAAGACGGATTTGTAGAATTCCGCCGAGCGCGCGATGTCCGTGGTGGGAATCTGGAGGAAGCAGATCTTGCCGTGGCCAATTGTGGGAGGCATGCTTGAACGAGGGGTTGAACCCTGCCTTAGTTTACCCCGCCCGCCGAAACCGCACCTTGCCCTCAGCTTCCTCACCCGCCCCCAGCAGCGCCACTCCGCCCCGCCGCAAACTCTCCCAAGCCGCTTCATTCAGCGAAGGCTCCGCACTCACCAAATCGCGGATCATGTCCCAGGCCGCCAGGTTCAGCGCCCCCTCCGGCGGCATCCCCATCGCCAGCGACACCGCACACTGCGGACAAAAACAAATCCGCTGCGCCCCCGACTTCTGCCGCGGCTTCACCCCCACCGTCTGCGCAAACATATACACCGCCACCGACTTGTCCCCAGCCTCAATCTCACGCCTGCAGCGTAAACAAGAAATAGGTTGCACGGCTTCCTTCCTGTGCTCTTAGAGTTGGCGAACCGATTCGTCCATTTAATCTCGACCACCGCCCTGTGGACCCGCAAGTACGAAGAAAGATTCCCGACAGTTTGCAGTAGCGCGACCAAGGCTGCCCCACCCTTCGCGCTTTTCGAAGGGTGGGTAACACGAACCTCGATGCCATGTTCACTCGTCACATCCGCAGGCATGGCCCCGGCTTGTGAACCATCCCCGCAAAGCTGAACTGCGGGTTGGACAAATCGCCTGATACCATCGTCCGTGGTGCCCACGCTTCGAACGTCGCGAAACGCGGGGCATCTCTGTGTTAAGAAGCTGACGAAGGCAGGAGGGTGATAATGCGTATCATAAATGCGGTGTTGCCGGCTGTACTTGCGATTTCTGTGTTTGCGAGCGCTCAGGACACAACCAGTCCGGTCTCCGACAGCGAGGTTCAATCCCTGATTAACAAAGTTGATCAGGACTTGATCCCAACTCTGCAGGCTGCCGCTGTTGGATCGGAAATGAGAGGCATGCCCTCCGACGAGCTGCGAGGCGCAATCAAGCAATTGACCGCACTTGTAGAATCGATTCGCACCAAAGGGTTCAACGCGCACGGTCTGGTTGTCCTGTTCATGATCATAGACGGCGGTCGCGAGTCCCTACAGGCCTGCTCACTCTATGCATCTATTGATGGAGACAACGATGAAATGCTCAACCGTGGCAGAAAGCATAACGATTTCGCCAAGTTTGCAGCCGATTGCACCGAAAAAAGATTGGCGGTCTCACCGATCTGGTCGACAAGCAGCCACCTAGCTTTGAGAGCAGTGGACCAGCTGATGCTAGTTAAAGCTGCGTGCCCTAGTGACCATGACAAGAATGTTGTCATCGAGGAACATTGAAATTGATGGCACGAAGGATCCAGGATGCCCTATACGGCAGACGACGACCCGGAACTTCGGGGTTGGTTGCGGTTTCAAGCTGAAAACGGTAACCCATTCCTGCGCTCTCTCTGCGCATCGGCGAATGGGGCCGATGTCGGAGAATATCAATTGCTTCGGCCGGCACTGGTCAGGTTCCGCTCTCGATATCCCGAGCCCAATTCGAGCGTAGTGACGCTCGTCACCGATGAATACCGTGTTATTTACAACGACGTCGAAAACGCGACTGAAGTTGTCTGCACATACAATCGCTTCAACGCCGCCATCTTCGACAATAAATTGCCGGAAACGGCAATTCGGTGGGCCTTCTCCATACAAAGTCTAAGATCGCAGGGCTCCCCTATTGGTCTCCTAGCTCTGCCAGAAGACCTAATATCCCATCCGATCCCGGATCAGTTTCGATTGAAGGCCCCGCACATTTTCATCACTGAAAGGCTGAGGGGTGTGAGTCCCCTGGATGAGTGGGTGCTCCTCCACGAGATGTGCCATTTCCTGGCACCGCACCATGGACCAGAATTTCTCCAAGAGCTGCAACGCGCGTTGGACAGAATCGGATGGAGCGTTCTTCTCGGGGGGTGCTGACCGCCTGCCACTAAGCGAGTGGAATTGGACCGGCTCGCTCACCCCACTTGACAATTCCCCACTCACATCCTACAATTAGCACTCGATAGCAGTAACTGCTAACAACAGCTACTAACCCATAAGAATCATAGGTTTAACAAAATCAATCCAAGCAGACAACACTTCTAATCCTTGAAAGGAGCAACACACCATGGCGAAATTTTCACCACTCCATGACCGCATTCTGGTCCGTCGCGTGGAAGAGGCTTCCACCACTCGTGGCGGCATCATCATCCCCGACTCGGCCAAAGACAAGCCACAAGAAGGCGAAGTCATTTCCACCGGCAAAGGCCGCACCAACGACGAAGGCAAGACGTTCCCGCTCGCCGTCCACGATGGCGACCGCATCCTGTTCGGCAAGTATTCCGGCACCGAAATCAAAATTGATGGCGAAGACTACATCATCATGAAAGAAGAAGAAGTCCTCGGCATCCTAACCGGCGCCGCCGCCCCGGCCAAGAAAGAACTCGCCGGCAGCAAGAAGTAGCTCTCAGCCGTCAGCTGTCAGCCATCAGCTAACCCTGATCCTGGCCAGCCCCGGCAAGAAGGTCCCAAGCTGAAAGCTGACAGCTGATAGCTGACAGCCCCCAGCCAGAAAACGATCGCAGGCACACCCTGCAAACAATTTAGGAGAAAAGAAAATGGCAAAACAAATCATCCACGGGGAAGAATCCCGTCAGGCCATCCTCCGGGGCGTTAACGTCCTGGCCGATGCCGTGAAAGTCACACTCGGCCCCAAAGGTCGCAACGTTGTCATCGAAAAGAAATTCGGTTCGCCGACCATCACCAAAGACGGCGTAACCGTAGCCAAAGAAATCGAACTGCGCGACCCGCTCGAGAACATGGGCGCCCAGATGGTTCGTGAAGTCGCCTCCAAGACGTCCGACATCGCCGGCGACGGCACCACCACCGCCACCGTTCTCGCCCAGGCCATTTTCCGCGAAGGCGTCAAGACCGTTGCCGCCGGCGCGAATCCGATGGCTCTCAAGCGCGGCATCGAAAAGGCCGTCACCATCATCACCGGCAAGCTCGACAAAGAAGGCAACCGCATCAACGGCGAACTCGACAAGCTGTCGAAGCCCGTCACCGGCGAAATGATTGCCCAGGTTGGCACTATTTCCGCCAACAATGACGAGACCATCGGCAAGATCATTGCCGAGGCCATGAAGAAGGTCGGCAAAGACGGCGTCATCACCGTCGAAGAGTCCAAGACCCTCGAAACCCAGCTCGAAGTCGTCGAAGGCATGCAGTTCGACCGCGGCTACCTCTCGCCCTACTTCGTCACCGATCCCGAGCGCATGGAAGTCGCACTCGAGAACGCCTACATCCTGATCAACGAAAAGAAGATCAGCTCGATGAAAGACCTGCTCCCCTTGCTCGAGCAGATTGCCAAGTCCGGCAAGCCGCTCTTGATCATCGCTGAAGACGTGGAAGGCGAAGCACTCGCCACCCTCGTCGTCAACAAACTGCGTGGCACGCTGCAAGTCGCGGCCGTCAAGGCTCCTGGCTTCGGCGATCGCCGCAAAGCCATGCTGCAGGATATCGCTATCCTGACTGGCGGCAAGGCCATCACCGAAGATCTCGGCATTAAGCTCGAGAACGTTCAGATCAGCGACCTCGGCCAGGCCAAGAAGATCACCATCGACAAAGACAACACCACGGTGGTCGAAGGCAAAGGCAAGCACGCTGAAATCGAAGGCCGCGTAAAAGAAATTCGCAGCCAGGTTGAGAAGACCACCAGCGACTACGACCGCGAGAAACTGCAGGAGCGGTTGGCGAAACTGGTCGGCGGCGTAGCCGTCATTAAAGTCGGCGCCGCAACCGAAACCGAAATGAAGGAAAAGAAAGCCCGCGTGGAAGACGCGATGCACGCCACCCGCGCAGCCGTGGAAGAAGGCATTGTCCCCGGCGGCGGCGTGGCTCTGGCCCGTTGCGCCAGCGTGCTCGACAAGGTGAAGGCCGAAGGCGACGAGCAGATCGGCATCAACGTCGTCAAGCGCGCCCTCACCGAGCCCCTGCGCATGATCGCCGAGAACGCCGGCGAAGAAGGCGCTGTGGTTCTGGGCAAGGTACTCGACTCCAAGGAGATCAACTTCGGCTACAACGCCTTCTCCAACGAGTACGAGGACCTGGTCAAGGCCGGCGTGCTCGACCCCACAAAGGTCGTGCGCACCGCCCTGCAAAACGCCGGCTCGATCGCCAGCCTGATGCTGACCACCGAAGCCCTGGTCGCGGAGATTCCCGAAAAGAAGGAAGCTCCCGCCGGCGGCGGCCACGGTGGCGGCGGCGGCATGGGCGACATGTACTAAGAACTTGGGATTTGTGGAAGGGCACGGCTTCAGCCGTGCCGCAAGCTCCCCAAATCAGAACAACCAAAGCCCCGCTCGCGAGAGCGGGGTTTTTCCTTGTCACCCCGACAGTTGGTCATCCTGAGCGCAGCCGCTTTTCAGGCGGAGCGAAGGATCTCCCTCTAATCAGCTGCCGCCGAGGTTGTTTTGGAAAGGCCCGGCTTCAGCCGCGCCGCAAAGCACCACTCAATCAAACATTGTCATTCCGACGCACGAGCGAAGCGAGACAGGAGGAATCTGATTGGAGGGCCCGTCCAACCTTCGCTTGGGCGGGGATTTTCGTTGCGCCAGAATTCCGTCTTTGACAAAATGCGCTAACCATGGAGATTTCCTACGAACTAACTCAAAAGGATTTCACCGAGTCTTTCGCAGCTCATCGGAATCGGCGCTCCGCCGCGAAGTGGATCCGGCAAATCGTCCGGTGGGCGTTGATCCTTAGCTCGGCTTTTCTTCTTTTCGGAGCGATACGTACGGGCAACACCCGAACGCTTCTGCCGTTCTTCGTGTTCGTGGCAATATTGCTCGTGATTCTAGGAGGCCTTCCATTATGGTTGTCCGCCCGAAAGCAGTTCCTGAAACAGCCCGGAGCTCACGGCCCGCGAACCGTAGTGTTCGACGCTACAGGCATACACTGGCGCTGGAATGGCGGCTCTGCTGATGTTGAATGGAAGAACTACGTTCGCTTGCTGGAAGGTAAGAATCAGATACTTTTCTATACCTCTCCGGCATGCTTCAACATCCTCCCGAAGCGCGCAATTGCCGCCGAGCAACTTAGCGAGCTTCGTTCGCTTTTAAGCCAAAACATTCGCACGGACAAATGAAAGTCGGCGTGTGGCCCACACAACGCGGTTTTCGTTGTGTGGGAGCGAGCCCTGGCTCCTTCCCATTTCGGGTCGCCTTCCGCCTCTGCAGCCGCCTTTCTCTCCCCGCAGGCCATAGTTCTCTGTAGATTATCTTCTTGCACAACCCGTCGTTACTAACGACACGGTTGACAGATATACAGTTTACGTGTATACAAATAACAAGATATCCGATGATCTCTCCGACCCTGTAGCAGCCGCGAAGTTACTCACGGTTGTTTTTCAGGGTGACTCGAAACGGGCTTTGGGGAACTTTCCGGATGGAGCCAAGAACGATCTCGGGTACGCTTTGTATGGGCTGCAACTTGGACAGACTCCTCCCGACCGGAAGCCCGTCCAAGCGGTCGGAACCGGCGTTTATGAATTGCGCGAAGGAGATGCGAGAGCGTGGTATCGGATACTGTACATACGTCGCGAAAAAGTAATCCAAGTTCTCCATTGCTTCGAAAAGCGATCGAACGCCATCGAACAGAAAGACATTGAGACTGCCAGGACGCGCCTGAAGCGCGTACTGGAAGCCGAACGCGAGGAAAAGAAGAATGCCAAACAAGCGCTCCGAAGAAAATGAATACAGAGTCACAGGGAGCGTATTGGACGAACTCGGGCTGGATCGGCAAGCAACGCTGGAACTCAAACTGAAGGCAGCGCTCCATCAGAACATCCTGCAACTCGTAAAACGCCGCGGATACCGAGCCCGCGATCTAGAACGAATCCTGCAAATTCAACAGCCCCGGGTGAGCGAGCTAATGCGCGGCAAGCTCTCCACCTTGAGCGTGGCCCGACTGCTGCTCTATGCCGATCTCCTCGGAGCCAAGGCTGAAGTGAAGTTCAAAAAGGCCAGAGCCCACGCTGCAGCGTAACATCGTCCCCAGGTTGGCCCTTTTCCACAGCCCACACGAAAATATTCCCCGTAATTGTGACGAACAACCTTTCCTGAGAAAACAGAAAGCCCATAATGGAACTGTGCACAGAACATCCAGGCCGTCGACCGGAAACGCGGCAACCGCACTCCGCACTGCGCCTAACTCCTTATTCCGCAGGATTTTACGCATAACCCCTTTCCTTCGAATATTTTACCCTCGCACGCCCATATCAACTTCCCGCAACCCAAAGAAAATAAATATCTTACCCACCGGATACAAAAAAATAGTCAGCCTTACCCACGCCCCGGCTCAATGACCCCGCATGCTATAGTGCGATTTCGCCATGGGTTCATTCTTCCTCTTCGCGTTTTCGTGGTGGTCCATCGTCCTGCGGATTGTGGCCATCGTCCACTTCATCCGCCGCCGCCCCAATTTCTTTTGGCTCCTGGTGATCCTGTTTTCCTGGATAGGAGCGCTCATCTATATCGTTGTAGAAGTCATTCCGGACGCGGGGCTGTTGCGCGATTCCTTCCAGGTTTTTCCGCGCCGCCGGCGCATTCAGGAACTGGAGCGCATCATCCTCGACAATCCTTCGGCGGGAAACTACGAAGAGCTCGGCCTGCTCTACCTCGACGACGGCAACTACGCGCGCGCCCGCGCCGCCTACGACAAGGCCATTTCCTCGCGAGCCGACTCGGTCGATGCGTTTTACCGTCGCGGTGTCGCCGAAGTCGAACTCGGAGACTTCACAGCCGCCGTCCCCGACCTGGAGCGCGCCATTACTTCCGATCCCGACTACGACTTCCATCGCGCCAAGGGATTGCTCGGCTGGGCCTACGCGCAGACCGGCCAGCACGACAAAGCGGACGCGATGTTTCGCGAGGCCACGCGTATTTCCACCATCTCCGAAACCTATTACCACTACGCCCTGTTTCTGCAGTCGCAGGGACGCGCCGATGAAGCCCGCGAGTGGGCGCAGAAGATTCTCGCCAAGAAACCGACCATGCCCGGCTATCTTCGCCGCCGCGAGCGGCCCTGGTTCCGCAAGGCGGATGCGCTGCTGTCGCGGCTTCCGGCCGCCTGAGATCCCCCCCATTGGAGTGCTGAAGATCGGATGCTAAAATGAGTAGTGAAGATTTCCCCACCTTCCATCCGGCTGCTGGCGACCGACATCGACGGCACGCTGCTCAATCCACAATTTCAAATTTCTGACGGCGACCTGATGGCGCTGCGCCGGGCACACGCCGCAGGCATCGAGATCGTCCTGGTGACCGGGCGCCGGCACACTTTTGCCTTGCCTATCGCCAAACAGCTCGGGTTTGACCTATGGCTGATCAGTTCCAACGGGGCGGTCACGCGATCGCTCGCTGGCGAGACCTTTCATCGCGACCTGATGCCGGCGGAACTTTGTCGCCGGCTTTGCGGGGCGATGCAAGAATTCCGCGGCAACACCGTTCTGACTTTTGACAAGGAAACCAAGGGTGCGATTGTGCTCGAACGGCTCGACGAACTCGGAGCCAGCATCCGGCGCTGGCTCGAGAAGAATATGGAGTTCATCGAATTTGTCATACCCGTGGAAAATGCGCTGGTGAGCGATCCGGTGCAGGCGATGTTCTGCGGAACCATGGCACGCATGCGCCTGGCGCTCGCGGCGCTCGAACGCGCCGGCATGGATGGCACCGTCACCGTTCTGCGCACGGAATATCCTGAGCGGGATTTGTCGATGATCGACGTCTTGAATGCAGGCTGTTCGAAGGGCCACGCGCTGGAGCGCTGGGCGGCCCATCGCGGTTACAGCCGCGAGCAGGTCATGGCCGTTGGTGACAACCACAATGACGTTGAGATGCTTGAGTTTGCCGGGCATCCGGTTATCATGGGGAATGCCTGTGAAGAGCTGCGCAGCCGCGGCTGGACGGTAACCCTGGGCAATGATGCGTGCGGCATCGCGGCTGCGGTAAACACAGTGATGAGTGGCTAGTGGTGGGTTCTGTGGGTAGGGAATCCGGATGAGACTTGCTTCCAAACTCGGCACTTGGATTGTTGCGTTGCTGGCGCTCGCGACGGCGCTTCCCTGCTTTGCTGGCGAAGTTGCGGTACTAAAGAACGGGTTTTCGATCCGGCATGAGCGCCGGGAAGTGATCGGCGAAACCACGCGGTTATACGTGACTGCGGACGGGTCGAGTTTCGTGGATGTGCCAACGGCCGAGATTGAACATTTTGAGGCCGCGCCGGATTTACCGGCTCCCGAGCCCCGACTGAACCTTTCCGGCGCGCAAGCAAGATCCCCACTTCTCGCAAAGTACGCGAGAAATGGGGCACCCGGAGAGTCGGTCGTTCCGGAAAGTGGTTCTGTGGATTTGAACGAAGTGGTCAACTCCGCCAGCCAGCGGTACTGGTTAGATCCCGACCTGGTGAACAGCGTGATCAAGGCCGAGAGCGGGTTCAACGTGCGGGCCGTGTCTCCGAAAGGCGCGCAAGGGCTGATGCAGTTGATGCCGGGGACGGCTTCGCAACTGGGCGTGCCGAACGCGTTCGATCCGGCGGCGAACGTTGAGGGTGGAACGAAATATCTGCGGGAACTGCTCGAGCGTTATAACTTCGATCTGGTGAAAGCGCTGGCGGCCTACAATGCGGGTCCGCTGCGGGTCGAACAGTTTGGCGGCGTGCCTCCTTACTACGAGACGCGGGCGTATGTGGCGCGGGTGGTCCGGGACTTCAATAAGAAGAAGGCGGCCAAGGAGCAAGCCGCACGGCAGACCGCTCCTTCCAAAAAGTCCAGCACTCATGCTGCGACGAGAACGGCGCACAGTTCAGATACCGTGACACAAGCGAAGGCGAGCGCGGGGCAAGATAGGAATTAAGAATCCGTCGCGAGTAGTCGGAAAGCCTGCGCGATCAGGCTCCGCTCACCATCATCTCTAGCGTTCGAGGTTTGACCCGTTTGGCGGGGTCATATACCTTGGAACTGCCGTTTCCCGCTTCGCGTTGCGAGGGCTGCGGCGCGGTTTCCCCATTCATGGATAAGAAGCGCATTCTGGCCAGCGTCGTGGTGTTCCTCATCCTGGCCGTTCTGGTTTACCTGCAATATCGCGAATGGCACAGCTTTGACTGGCGGACATTCTGGAACCAGACCCGTCGCATCAACTGGATCCGCGTGGCGAGGGGGGTTGGGCTAATTTACCTGGGCTACGGGATGAGGGCCT
The DNA here is from genome assembly GCA_963755795.1 of uncultured Acidobacteriota bacterium. Classification (GTDB taxonomy): domain Bacteria; phylum Acidobacteriota; class Terriglobia; order Terriglobales; family Acidobacteriaceae; genus Sulfotelmatobacter. The sequence continues at coordinate 29,025 of CAVWLI010000034.1, forward strand.
TGCGCTGGAAGATTTTCTTGAAGCCGGTGAGGCCAAACGCGAGAACCACGGACATGGTGTCGCCGACCCTGATCGGATTCACCGGTCTGGCTCTGCTGGGCCGCGCCGGGGAGCCCATCCGTCCATACTTAATTGCGCGGCGGCAAAGCCTCACGCTCTCCTCTCAACTGGCGGTGTGGGCCGTCGAGCGCATGTTCGACATAGGAGCTTTCACGTTTCTAATCGGTTTGGCCGTTTTCCGAGAGGGCGGATTGCACTCTATTCCCGAACCGGAATGGTATTCAGGCCTTCAGCGTGGCGTCCTGATTCTCGTGGGCCTGGTCGTCGGAGTCGTAATAGTGGCGGTGGTGATCAACCGCACAGGCGAAATCGTGGCCCGGTGGGTCGAAAAAGAGTTTGGTCACCTGTCTAAGAATCTGGGCCACAGGATCGCGCAGTGGATTCGCGAGTTTGGCACGGGACTGAATACGATTCACGGGCCTTTTTCTTTTCTCTGGCTGACACTGGTCTCCGTCGGAATGTGGTACATCATTGCGCTGGCTTACAAGGAAGTGACGCATTCGTATGGCGACGCGTCTCTTGAGATCCCACTCCTCCAGATTCTCATCTTGATGGGATCGAGCATGGTCGGATCACTGCTGCAGTTGCCAGCGGTTGGAGGAGGATCTCAGCTCGCGACGATTCGAACCCTCTCCGGGTTGTTCCGTGTTCCGCCCGAACTCGCCGCCAGTTGCGGGATTCTGCTCTGGCTGGTGACCTTTGCGGCCGTGGTGCCGGTGGGTCTGTTGCTGGCGCACCATGAACGTTTGTCATTGCGGAAGTTGTCGGTGGAGAGTCACCAGGCCGAGGAATCTGACGATGGGCGTCAGCCGCCAGGCTGAGGCATGAAGCTCGAAGGGGATTCAGGCTGGAACTCCGTGATCCGGGGCCGTCCCGGAGTCATCTCGTGGGTACTCCCTAAGATTGCACTTGAAAACGCACACTTCCAGACTGTATACACGCTTAAACAGTGCGTTATAGCTACGTTCAAGACGGTTAGAGCAAGCATAACGACTGACGTTTTTGGGCTCAGCAACATTCCATATCGATAACAAAGCTGTTTATGCAGTTGCTCATCTTTTCTCGCCTAACAGGAGGAAGCATGGTGGTTCGACGCTGCGTCTCTGGGATGGTTGTCCTTCTCTTGATTCTTTCCGTTTCCGCGGTGCTGAAGGCGCAGGATGTAGCCTCCATCACCGGTGTGGTCACCGACCAGACCGGCGCCGTCCTGGCAGACGTCGATGTGACCCTGAAGAATCCCCAGACCGGCGTCGCCTATAAGGCCACCACCAACGCTGCGGGGTCTTACACCATCACCCAAGTCAAACCGGGGCCGGGCTACGAAATCGAGTTCGCACACGCCACCTTCAAATCCGTGGTCGTGCACGGTCTTTACCTGAACGTGGACGCGACGCGCACGCAGAACGCTCAATTGATTATTGGAGCGACGCGCGAGACCGTGGAAGTATCAGCCTCCAGCCAGACTGTAACCCTTGATACCACCGATTCGACGATAGGGAACAACTTTCAGGTCCAGTTCTTGGAGGACTTACCGGTTGAGGACCGGAGCAATCCCACAGAACTCTTCTACCAGCAGCCGGGCGTGACCCTCGACGGATCGGTGACGGGCGCGCGTACGGACCAGTCGCGGGTTACGGTGGATGGCCTCGACGTGAACGACATGGCTACCGGCACATTTGGGGCGATCGTGGGCAATGCGCCCGTAGACTCGGTGCAGGAGTTCCGAGGAGTTGCCGCGGGCTATCTTTCCAGTTCCGCTGGGGGTGGCGGCGGGCAGTACGAACTGGTGACGAAAAGCGGCACCAACAGTTTCCATGGCTCGGTGGTGGAGTACCATCGCGACACAGACCTGGAAGCGAACGACTGGTTCAATAACAACACCGGCGTGCCCAGAGCTCCTCTTATCCGCAACCAGTTCGGGGGCAGTATCGGTGGGCCGATCCTCAAGGATAAGCTGTTCTTCTTTTTCGACCTAAACGTACGGCGCGATACCCTTTCCAACTTAGAGGAGCGCACGGTTCCGCTGGACTCCTTCAGGAACGGTGCTATTCAATACATCAACTCCTCGAATAGCGTCGAGACATTGCCCGCGACGGCCGCGCTTGGGATGCAAAGTGTACAGAGTCTTGATCCGCTTGGAGTGGGTTTCAATACCCCGTTGCAGAGCCTTTTCAGCAGCCGCTATCCGCACGCCAACGATCTCTCAGGTGCCTATGGAGATCTCCTGAATACGGCGGGTTACCGTTTCGATGCGCCATTTCCTTATAGTGAATACGATTACGTTCAGCGCGTGGACTACACTCTGAACTCCAAGATGAAGTTGTGGGGGAAAGGCAGCTTCACCCGAACCAACGGCACGGAATCCTCAATCTGGTTCCCTGGCGATCCGGTAACCGCCCCCTATCTCGATCAAAGCTACACCTGGGTTGTGGGGCACGTCTGGACGATCAACAATACGATGGTAAACCAGGCCTCTTACGGGGAGGTCTTCGAAAGTCTCAACTTCCCGAATACCTACAATCCGACCGGCGCGACGCAATTCGGCACGGTGGGCGGGAACGGCTCGGGAGGAGCAATCATTTCGGGCCCGTATCGTAGTGCCATTAACGCCCAGGGCCGGACCTATCCCATTCCGGAGATCCGTGACGATTTCAGTTGGCAGAAGGGCAAGCACAGTCTGGAGTTTGGTGGGACGTTCAAGTACATCACTCCAAAGGACTACACCATCCTCAACTACGACAGCCCGACTATCGGGCTGGGGGGATACACCTCGGGTCTAAATTCCGCTTTAGAGCCCACCGACCTTTGTCCGTCATCGTCGAGTCAGTGCGGATACGCGCCCGGGTTGTTCGACGCGGCCTTTGCGCTTGCCTTGGCCCCCTACACTGCGGTCAGCAGCACGTTCAATTACAACGCCGCGGGAAATCCCTTGACCCAGGGGAGCGGCCAAACCCATCAATACCGCTACTACGAAACGGAGCTTTATTTTGGGGATACCTGGAAGGTGCTGCCCAAGCTCACGCTCACCTACGGACTTCGCTGGCAGAACTACAGCGTACCTTATGACAAGGGCGGGATTGAGTCAGTACAAAACTTCAATTTCAACACTTACTTCGCCGACCGGGTGGCGCAGAGTGCAGCCAGCCAGTCTGGGAACCTGGCGGTCCCGTTGATCGCCTATTCGCTGGGCGGGAAAGCCAACAACGCGCCGGGTTATTACTCGCCGCAGCATTTGAACTTCGGCCCGAGGTTTGCAGCTGCCTATCAATTCGATCGTAAGACGGTTTTCAATGTCGGCGCGGCCGTTCTGTACGATCAGACTGTAATCAATGCGGTGCAGTACCAGCAATCGCAGTTCTCTTATCTGTTCCAGGCCTCTAAGACGCAGCCCTTCGGGTCGGTGGGGGATCCCGTTACCTCTCTCATGACAGATACTAGATTCACCGGCTTGAACGCTCCGCCGCCGCCCCCTACCGCTCCGACGATTACGAAGCCTTTTTTCCCCTTTGTCTCCGGCTCAGGGTCAAGTGCAGTCCCGTTTGGATTGGCAAACGGTCAGGCGTTCAATGAAATTGTCGACCCGCAACTTAAGAATCCCTATTACATTCAGTACAACTTCGGGTTTGAGCGCGAAATTCATGGAGGGTTCATTCTGAGGGCTAGCTACGTCGGGCGATTGGGCCGGCGGCTGCTGGCGCAGGCGGATGCCGATCAACTGATCGATTTCCGGGATCCAGTGTCGGGCGAGCTGATGTCCACTGCATTTGCCAACATTACGGGGGAATTGCGGGCGGGCGCGAATCCACTTGCGGTCCCCGACGAGCCTTGGTTTAAGAATGTGCTTCCTCCCGGGGTTGGTGCCGCTTACTACGGTGTAAACAACAATACGCAAATACTGACCTACTACCTTGGCACCTATGTCGCGCGAGGCGATTTCGCCGACAGTATGCAGGCCATTTCGGGTGCTGGGCTGCTACCGCCGAATGTTGGGATGGGAGCGCAATTCTCCGAGAACACTTTCTACACGAACAAGGGTTCGTCGAATTATGGCGGGCTGCTCGCCACGCTGCATAAGAATGTGGGCTATGGCTTGCAATTTGATTTGAACTACACCTGGTCGCACTCGATCGACAACGTCTCGTTGATCGCCAACGCCGCGGCCTTCGGCGGGTATGGCTTTATCTGCGACGTCCTGCGCCCTCGGGAATGCCGTGGCAACTCCGACTTCGATGTCACCCACTATTTCAACGGCAACTTCATTTACGACCTGCCGTTCGGGAAGGGGAAGATGATCGCCTCTGGAGCCCCGCGCTGGCTCGACGAGATTGTCGGCGGCTGGAGCCTGAGCGGCCTTCCCAAAGTGCACAGTGGGGGTGCCTATTTCGCGGCCGCCAACGCCTTTGTTGCCGGATACGCCAACAATGCGCCGGCCATTCTGGTCGGTCCGCCCTCGGACCTCAAAATACACTTGAGCGGCGGTAAGGGCCAACCCCTGCTGGGTTTCGCGAACCCAAGCCAGGCCAATGCGGACTATACTGGTCCCGTCGGCTTCAACATCGGAGCGCGCAACAATCTGCGCGGCCCATCTTACTTCGGCATGGATATGGGACTGGGCAAGAATTTCCCAATCATGGAGCAGGTAGTAGTGAAGTTTCGCGCGGACGCCTTCAATGCCTTCAACCATCCTAATTTCAATGCACCGTGTACGGACGTCACCAATGTCAGCTGTCTGTTCGGAACCATCTCCAGCACGGCGAACGGGGCACGGGTGCTGCAGGGCTCCCTGCGGATAGAGTTCTAAACGAAAAGCTAGGAGTGAGGTGCGGCGGACCGATTCGGTCCCGCCGCACGTCACGCGTCCCAAATACAATCGCGGCCGGGCCATACACTGAATCAGTGGAAGAGAATTGGGATGGGATGGTGGCCCCGGGCAGAGTCGAACTGCCGACCTTCGGTTTAGGAAACCGCTGCTCTATCCATCTGAGCTACGGGGCCAATGCAACGTAACCTCATTTTACACACTAGTTTACAGATTCGGGCATTGCACCAGAATCGTGATTTAGTGTCCTGTCAGTGTCCCGAGATATGCGAACAGGGTTTTAGCAGCGTAATCCTGCTCGATTTTTTCCATCGCAACGCGCACTTCATCACCCGAGCTTTTGATGTAGAAAGTTTGGGTGACGTTGACGTTCGAGTGTCGCAGCATTCGTTGAATGATGCTGTCATCGACGCCCAAAACGGTTGAGGTTCGACGCCAGGCCGCGTCTGCACGCATGCCAGCCGCGCCATTCGGGAATGCTTGCGTCACGCTCGTAATCGTGATCTTGTTTCAAGTGAGGCTTCCCTTCTGACACGCCACATCGTACGCAGCGATTCAATGCAGGAAGTATTTCACGAGCGAGCGTGTTGTTTAAGTTCAATCTGCCACCGACAGAGTTGGCGAAATTGGTCCGGTCGGACTGGCCAATTCAGCCGATCCTTTCAACCGCTCCTCAGCTTGTTTCAAAGAGCGCAGCCGGTGCATCTCCAGCCGGTCGGCCAGTTGTTTGATGATAGGGACCGGCGCCGCGCTCTTTCGGGTCTTGGGCGCGTTCACGGTGCCATTCCAGACGCTACGCGCAACCCAGAGCTGGCCATCGTGCAGGTCCGCCCACTCCAACCCTTGAATCTCGCCGTGCCGTAGCCCAGTGAACGCGGCGATAGCAAACGCCGTGGAAGCGGGTTCCGGCAACACAGCGAGAATGTCGTAGATCTCTTCCAAAGAGTAGGCGTGCGTTTCTTCTGCCGGGATTGCATGAGGAGAGACGGCGGTATCGGCAACGGGATTGACCCCGTCGAAGAATCCCAACCGCTTCGCCAGTTTGAAGAGGCCTGACAAGGTGGACTTCGCCCGCATCAGGGTGTTCTTGTGGAGTTGTCGTGGACTGATCCGGTCGATCTCGTCCAGCCAGTTTTGAACGTCGCAGGTTCGCACATCCCTCAAGTATTTGCGATAGCGGCTGCTGCCCGGCTTGAGGTGGTCATCCCAGATGAATTTATATCCGCGGTAGGTGGAGGGCCGTAAATGCTCCTTGACCCACGGGAGAAAGACTTCCTCGGCAAAATCCGTAAGGCTGATGATTTTGCCGGCCGGGATGGGCGAGTCAGTGACGGTTCGCATTATATCCTCGGCCGCCTTGAGAACGTCATCGGGTGGATGTTTTGAGCGGTAGCCCTTGGGGATCTCGCCCAGTCTACGACTGCATCGCTTTCGCACGATCTCACCGCCAATGTTCGAGCGTTGCCAGAATCGGACAAAATAGGCGTTCCCGATCACGACGATCGAGCCGGCCTGTTTTCGTTTTCGCATTTTCCTTTCTCCTTTGTGTGTGAGGCATTTACTTCTACAGTCGTTTACTCAATGTTTGCGTGCCTTTCGCGCCCGCTGTTTGCGCCATTGTTGACCATGCTCGGCCCACCATTTCTGTTTGTGCTGTTGCTGGGCCCATTCGGCACACTTCTCAGTGCAGAACTGCTGTTTGGGGTTGGTGGCTATGAACCAGGGTGTCTCGCAATGTGGACGTGCACAGATACGGCGACGTGCTGCAGGCGCAAGCCAGATCTCGAAATCAAGGAAGCGCTCAAGGCTTTCGACGGTCAGGGATAGTTTCTTTGGGGCGATTCTCACACCTCGCCGTTCTTCATCCCAATCATGTAGCCAAGAGGCGTCATGCGCCATTGTCCCTGCAGAAAGGCCTGATGCCGTCGCCACTGTTGGAGTGACTGTCGAAACGCTTGGCCCGGTTGAGGCTTAGATAACGGGCCGCGTGTGGTACGAAGCGAAGTATTTCCTGCGGATCATTGGCCCAATTCACAAACTGTTCGACGAGACTTCTACCTGATGGGCCGCTGTAGAGTCTTAGTTCCTCTCGCAAAGACCAACGATTTCCTGACTTCTAATCTCTACATCCTTGAATCCCGCTAGAGTGCTGATAGCTACTTTGCTAATCCACTTGTAGGAGTTACGTATCTCGTGCATTACTCTAGCACATAGAGTGAGCAAAAGTAAGCAAAAATGAGAGCGAGCAAACGAGGAGACAACTATGCCGCGGGCAGTCCGGTTTTCAACTCAAAGACTGGCGAGGCGCTGGGACTCCAGCATCTTCACCGTGAGAAGGCTGATTAAGTCGGGCGATGTGCCCGCAGTCAGGATTGGCGGGCGATTCTATGTGCATACCGACACGGTTGAAATAATCAAAAAAGCGGCACTCGCCCCTGCCGGACTCGGAGCCGAGCAGACGTTCATGGCATCTCCACTCACCGTAAAGGACTGAGCCGATGAGTGCAAAACTGGCGGAAGTCCTGCCCATGTCCCCAAATGTCGAGTTTGGGCTCAAGGCCGAAATTATCGACACTGACGAACTGGCATCCCGGACCAAACTGCCGAAGTCGTGGATACGGTCGCATTGTCAGCCACGCTGCCCTGAGACCGAGCGAATCCCCCGTCTTCGTTCGGAAGGTACATCAGGTTCGCATGGGGCTCACGCGAGTTAACCACTTGGCTGGAAAGCCGGAAGGCTCGCTAGTGAACGACATCGGCATCCGCCTGAAGGTCGCCGCAACGATGGATTTGCGCGGCTGGCTGGCGCTTTGCGGCGCAAAGGAGCAAGTCTAGAAGAGATTGAGCAGGAATTATTCAAGCAGAACGAACGCCGATGCCGGCCGCCGTTGTCAGGTATAGAAGTTTCGCGCATCGCCGTGAGCGTGGCCAGCTATCCCACTGGCGGGCCAGATCCTCTTGATGCCGCGTGGCAGGCAATCGAAGCTCAACCTTATGAATCGAACTTCGTGCGGTTCATCGCCCTGGCGCGTCAGCTCCAAACGGCTCGGCCAGGACGGCCGGTTGCTCTGCCGCTCGAAAGAATTGGCGAGCTGATGGCTGTCGATTGGACAACAGTCCGTTTTTATCGCAAGCAAGCTGTCAGGGATGGCGTGCTTTCCCTCGCAGAGAAGTACATAGCTCACAGACGTGCAGGCACCTTCCGAGTAGCACTCACGGAGCAAAGAGATTCCCACTAGGACTCCCACTATTAGTTTACTAATGGCTTAGCCGGGAAATTTTTGCAAACTCCCCGAGTGGGAATGCAGTTCCGTCCCCTAGTGGGGAGCAGGAGCCTGCTCCTAGTGGGAATGAAGAGAACAAGATGGAAACGAACGAGCGAAATGCACAGGTTCTGCGGTTAGCAGCGCGGAACTTTCGTGTGTTCCCGGTCAAGCCGGACAAAACGCCGCTGGTGAAATGGCGCACAGGCATGACATCGGCCGCAACATCGAATGTCGAGCAGATTGAGAAGTGGCTGACGAAGTTGCCGGAAGCTAACTGGGCAGTGGCCACAGGTAAGGTCTCACAGGTCTTCGTACTCGATATCGACGGCTCTAGCGGCCTGCAATCGTTCGTGGACTGCTGCGAGCGAGCGGACATCGATTGGAAGGCAGTTGCAGAAGCGACGCTGGGCGTCAAGACGGGCAAAGGTTCCCATCTGTACTTCCAGCATCCCGGTGAAACGGTCCACAACAGTGCGAAGAAGCTCGGGCCCGGACTGGACATTCGCGGAGATGGCGGTTACGTCGTAATTCCTCCCTCGACGCATCAGAACGGTGAATCATATTTCTGGCTTGGTGGAGATGAGTCGAAGCCGGTCTCGGCGGCGCCAGATTGGCTCTTAGAGCGGGTGGTCGCATGAAAGTCCACGGCTTCCATTGGCTCGACAACGTCCTGATCCGACTCAGCGAGAACGGTGCAGGTTCGGTCATCGCCATCAATCATCTCGAAGGCGGCATGCTCTGGACATTCTCAGTTGCCATCAACTTGCACGAGTTGGACGGAGGCGAAGTCGGCGAGCTGATCCCGGTCGACGAGCCAGAAGTGAACAACAAACTAAGCGGGACTGAGCGTAAATGAGCGCGAAAACACAAAATTCGACAGGCTGTGGGCGCCGAATGAACGTAGCTATCGCGGCATTGTTGAAATCTCCCACAGTGGAAGAGGCTGCGCAAGTTGTTGGAATTCCAGTGAGTACGTTGCGACGCTGGCGCTCGAAACCGGCATTCGCGGCCAAAATGTGCGCTGCTCAGCAAGAAATTCTCGCTGGTGTCATCAACGAATTGCGGGGCGCTGGCGTGAGTGCAGCAAGACGCCGCGCAATATAAGTGCGGACGTGAAAGCGGCGCTCGGCCGCAAGAGTCAGGGCCAGCGTTGCGATTATTAACCTACTGCTGAAAGCGCACCAGGTGGAAGTGATCGAGTACCGACTCACCGCGCTGGAAGCGGCGAAACGGAGGAATGATGGCAGACATCATCAACATCGGTAAGCGGCTGGATTCACTGGAAAAGCAGGTTGTGGAGGAAAAACCCAATAGAATATCTCTGATAACCAGATCATGAGCAGCAATGGATGATGGACGCCGATGGCACGCCGGTCCTGATGCATCCTCAACCAGAGCCAATCGGTTTTACTGAGCCCACGTGGCGGACTCTCAGCGACGGGTCTCGCTGGGGCGTACGTGACGCGATCTATCCGCCAACCAACATGGATAGTGACGACAGAGGGGACAATGGCAGACGACAAAATCAGTAGGCGATTGGATGCGCTCGAAGTGGATGATCCGGAGGGTCGAGACATCACCATCGACGTGCAGTACGACGACTGCACCATCCTCAATGACGGCCAGAGAATGCGAACTCCGATTCCAGCGGAGTATGACGACGCGGTTGAATTTCGGGAAATAGGCAACGGTGACCGCATGCGCGTGCGATATCCGAAGGAACCTAGCAACTGATGCGGACACTTATAGGACAGAGGCGAATTGCTGCCTATGTTCTCAGCGAAATGCGACGAGTAGAGATTGGACGAACGGTGGCTCAAAAAGGAGAAGAAACAATGTTCAATCAAAACTTCACGATGCGCGAGAAGCATCCTCAGACGGCACCATCGAATTTGTTCCGGATGGGCCAGGGCGACGTCACACGATTCGCAATCCAGCGCGACCCTGTCGCCGAACAGATCGAGAAGGAACGCCGCGGCGATGAACAATTGGCGCGGTTGAATCCAGCACTCCACCGTGCGTGGCATGTTTTCGACGCCAAGAAAGCTGCTCTCGCCCGACGGCAGCACCAGGTAGACGGACTGGCCGCGCAAGTCGGCCGGGCGCTGGCCACGATGCAGAACACATCCCCAGATTCGCCAGTCGGCACGCGAGAAGAACGAGCCTACGAACTGCGCAAGCTACAAGAGCGCTACGCCGAATGTGTCGCGGAACGAGATGCCGCTTCGGCAGAGTTCACTGCGGCGCAAGATGAAATGATGCGGATCAATCAGGCGACGGTGACGCCGCGAGCGAGAGCCCGCCATTGCAGGACGACGATGCGAGTGGGACGGCGCTGATCGGCATGATGATGCGGATCTGTCGCTGAGCCGCACCTGCGAAAGTTGGATGTATCCACGCAGAACGCGGCGAACATCAACTGGGGCGTTTTGCACAACGAAGCGGTCAAGGAAGGTTCGGAACGATGTGGGGCCAACCCGCAATTCTAACGGAGGAAAAAAGCCATGAGCTATGCAGAGACAATCGCAAACCAAAATGAATTCGCAAGGCGAGCGCTCGAACGAGCAGCGCAACGAAACGGCGGGGAAGATGTTCCTGCCAGCAATCCCGGCTCCGTGACAGTAGCGAACGACATGCCGAGCCGTGCAGTGGATCGACCTGTGCCTTACGTGGGCACGAATGGCGGCGAGAAATGAAACCCGGCGGTCAGGACACAGCAGCGAATCCACATTATGCAGATCAGGTTCGCATGATGGATGCCGAACAGCAAGCGCGGGCAGGCAGAGCCAGCGAGAACGCCGAGGCCGAGACAGAGAAACTCGAAAAGGGCGGCACAAAGGAAGTACTCCAAGTAAAGGCGAAGGTGACACCGCAGAGGCAAAAGTCTAACGATGTTACTTTGGCAGATCTGGGCATCACCGATGCAGACCCACATCTTCGTTCCAACACAGCGCACCAGAATCCCTACGTGAACGACAGCGGCATGAGCTGGGGGCGAGCCGGGGGAACTGAAACCACGCGCGAGCGCAACGCGGAAACAATTCAGCCGGCCGCACGCGAGGCGATGGGGATTGACCCAGGACTGGTGGGAACGTCCGTCAGTCCCATTCCAGAAGTGTTTCCAGGGCCAGCATCGTTGCAGCCGACGCCGGACCACGGCGCCAGCA
>CAVWLI010000035.1:0-103817 GCA_963755795.1 uncultured Acidobacteriota bacterium
TAACGATGATGCGGATGGGTCTCTGAACGCCCAGCGCATATCTTTCTAGGGCAGGATAGCCGTAGATCGCGCGGAACTCCCGCCGGCGAATACCCTCGTCCATGGGCGACGGGGGAAGGACCTCAATCTGATCGTCGACTTCTCGACCCCTTCAATGTGTTTCACGGCATACTCGGCGTCGGATTTGTTGACTGGGTTCACCACCTGCCCGAGCAACGTCACGTTGAAACCATCTACTTTGTAGGCGATGTAGTCGAAAACCCCAACGTAAGGCAGCATCAGCAGTTCGTGTCGGACCTCTTTGATGATTCGCTCCTGGGACTTAGCGGTGGGTTGATCGCGTTGCGCGTCCTGCGCGGCGCCCAGCATGGCCAGTGCAAAGACACTCAGCAGAATCGAGAATTTGAGCTTCATGGTTGGTTGCTCCTTGCGGACGAAATCCCCGAGGGTGTGCAGAAATTCTACTCCCATGCGCGGGTGATTGACGATAGGGGGGTGGGTGGGGTTGCGCTCGCCCAGTGCGGCGAGCAGGGCCGGGGGAGGCACCCGGCGCCGCTCGCCTGCACTTAGCGTCGATCAAAACACTCAGGCGGTTACGTTCACGCCGGGGCTCTGAGCAGTGCTTGTGCTGCTGGCGGAGTTGTTGAACAGGTTGAGGATGATTTCCTGGTTGCTGTTGGGATTCAGGTTGAGGGTGATCTGCTCGGGGGACTGGTTCGGCTGGGCCACTCCGATGGTGACTTGCTCACTTCCATTGGCGCCGTTGCTCAATCCGATCGAGATCTGCTCGCCGGGAGTCAGGTTGCCGAGATTCACTACGATTTCTGATCCGCTGGCAGAGGCAGTCGAGCTAGCGGCTGCGGGCTGCACAGCGGAACTGGTCGAAGTCGGGGGCAACGCTGAGGACAGCGCTGAGGACGATGCTGAAGACGATGAGGATAGCAATCCGCTCAGGTTCACCACCACAGCCGGCTGCGATGCGTTATTCGATTGCTGCTGCTGATGGTGGAACGTGCTCTCCAGTTGCGCGAAGGCCTGCTGGGCGCCCGCCAGGTCTCCGGATTGCAGGGCCTGACCGATGGCGTTGAAATCCTGCTGCCGCTGGCTGTTTTTAAAATCGTTGCCGTTAGCGAACGGGCCGCTCTGCCCCAGGGTCTGCAGCGCGCTGAATTCCTGCTGCGCACCCGCAAGGTCGCCAGACTGAAGCGCCTGTCCGAGTTGTTGCAGATCCGATTGGCGCTGCTGGAAGTACGATTGAAGTTGCTGGTAGATCGAACTGGTCGAAACCGGTGCGGTGGACATGAGTCTCTCCTAATTACGTAATGCGGCGCTGGACAATTGATCGGCAGGGCCAGGAGGAACTTTAGGCGGGCACTTTAATTTCGGTGGCTTCAGAGAAAACTAATGACACACCAGAAGACACGGAGGTCACGAAGCAACTCACAAGAGAGTTCGCAATCCTGCTCTATGCTTCGGCGAGCGCCAGTTTCAGATTCTGATGGCGCTTGATGTCGCGATCGAGCAGGCGAATGTCGGCGCAGCTGTTCAGGATCCAGTCCGAGCCGGCTTCTCGTAAAACCGATTCCGGCACCGTAGTTTTGAAGGCAATGACTTTCGCCCCGGCGGCCTTACCGGCGCGGACTCCGGCGGGAACATCTTCGAGCACGATGCATTCCTGCGCGGGAAATCCGAGAAGGGACGCGCCTTTCAGATAGGGCTCGGGATGGGGCTTGCCGTGAGCGATGTCGCTGGAGGTAATCATTTTGTTTGGCAGCGGCAGGCCGGCGGCTTGGATGCGGACTTCGGCGAGCGGGCGCGTGCAGGAGGTGACGATGGTCCAGCGATCTGCGGGAAGGCTCGCCAACAAGTCGAGCGCGCCGGGCAGCGGGACCACGCCTTCGAGATCAGAGATTTCGCGGCGTTCCACTTCGCGGTTCTCGGCTCCGTGATCGGAGTTCGGGAGATATTCGCGGACCGTGGTGAGACTGGGACGGCCATGGGCCCGGGCGACGACTTCTTCCGGGTTGAAGCCGTGCTCGATCGCCCAGCGGCGCCAGACGCGCGCCACGGCGGGAGTGGAGTTGATGAGGACTCCGTCCATGTCGAAGAGAAGAGCAGCGCAGTGAATTTCGGTCATAGTCTCGCAAATAAATCAGAAACCGCTCGTCGCTACCATGTCCTGCGGATGGGGTGAGCCTCGGTGTTGAAAACGGTTTTGCTCAAGTCGATGGTGTCAGGCGGGGCGTAGAGCAGAAATAAATATTTCAGAGTTTCGGCGAAGAAAAAACTTTCCATTTCGTCCTTCTTGGTTTTCTTGGCAACGCTGCTCAGCGCGGCATAAGCGACGTCGGTACGACAGTACTTGGTCAGGCTGTCGAAAAATGTTTGGCCCATTTCGCGGTAACCGGGGTCCCCTGTGAAATGGCGGAGATAAAACGCAGACTCGATGATCTCAGGACGCAACTCGTATCCTTCGTAGGTAATCTTCATGGTCCGATAGTTCATTTCTTCGGGCTCGATGCCGAAGGTGGTCCACATCTTGTAGGCCGAGTCTTCCAGCTTGCGGGCGCGTTCGAGGTCGCCGGAGAGTGCGAGAGTGCCGGGGAAGAATGCATCCAGCGCGCCGAAGTCCGTTCCGACGCGAGCACCAGTATTCATGTTGGCCTGGCCGTACCAGAATCCGGTCGGGGCCTGGTCAGCAAGGTATTTATTCACGGCCTCGATGCTCGACTTCCACATGCGCTCACAATCTTTGTCGTCGAACAGCAGCCAGGCCTTCAGCAAATATTCGTAGTACGAGTCGATGCCTCCGCTGATGTGGCTGACAGGATCGATCCACTTTCCGGTCTTGACGTTGATGGAGGAACCGACCAACCCGATCGCGGAACGCCGGTTGTAAAGTTCGACCACGGCGCGTTTAGCTTTCTCGTAATAAATTGTTTTGCCGGTCAACTTGCTCAGCGTGCCGAACTCGATGAGCAGCGTGCCCACCTCTGCGGGGTTGGTCGATTCGCCGCGCACCGCGCCGGTTTTCAGGTTGACGTAGACGTAGGGCATGCCAGTCGGAGAATTGAAAGCCGGGAGCAGGCGCGTGCCCAGATCGTCGGCCAGCGCGAGCAAGCGCTTGTCGCCGGTTAACTGGTAGCTGCTCAGCAATCCGCCGAGCAGGCGAATCGTGATTTCGAAATTCTTCACATAAATGTCGCGATCGAACGACAGATTTTTATCGATGTATTCGCGGGTCTGTGTCGCCTCGTCGTTCAGGCCCATCAGGATCATCGTGTCCAGGCCGTCGACGGGCGACATGAGCAGGGGCACGCCATACCAGTCGTGGTAGCTCTTGCTCAGCGGCTTGAGGGCGTCATGTCCCCAGGCATACTGCTTGTAGCCGCTCCAGGCGTGGCGGAATTCCTGTCGGACGCGTTCGGCCATCTCAGCATCGGTTGGCAGATCCGTGGTGGCCGCCATCGACTGTGGAGGCGCTGGCAAACTTCCGGCGGAGGAGTTGGCTGGGGCGGTCTGGGCGGCGCTGGGCCGGACCATTATGGCAACCAGGCAAATCGCGGCGAATCTCAACAGAAGCGCACTGCGCATAATCGTCTGCGGACGATTGTAAACCAGCTAGCGCAACGTCGGGCTGAATGCCAGGTTGGCGAGGATTCGGTTGCACAGAGATTATGGCGACGAACCCATCGCGATGAATGTATTGCGATGAACATTGGTGATGAAGGTCACCTGATTTTGTGTTTGCAGTCACCTCATTTCTGGCAGCGAGGGAATAGGATTCTGATTGTACGGCTGGCAGGAGTGCGCCATGCTGTCCAAGTGCGCCAATCCCGAGTGTTTCGAGAGCTTTCGATATCTCCACGAAGGAAAGCTTCTCTGCCTGTCCCCCACCCCTGAAGTCCAGATTGCGGCTGGAACGTTCAAGCCGGAACTGCATGAGCGCTTCTGGCTGTGCCCCCGCTGCTCGAAGAAAATGACCTTGGTTTGGGGTGGAGCGCAGGTGAGGCTGGTTCCCGTACCCATCAAAGCGCTGGCCCTGGCGTCGTCTATGCCAAACCGCGAGAAGAATAAGAATGAAGGGTTAAGACGGCTGCGTGTGCGTGTCGCGTCCGCCGGTCGCGAAGACAGCTGAAGGCAAAAACGGCGAGGAGGTAACGCTATGTCGGTTGCAGAATTGAACATCCCATTAGAAACTTCGGAGACGAGTGCGCCTTTCCGCCACATCCTTGTGGCCACAGATTTTTCCGAACTCTCCCAGCGAGCGTTATGCGACGCACTGTTGCTGGCGGAGGAAACCCATGCCCGGCTGTCAATCGTTCACGTGTTGCACAACGACCGCAAGTATGCAGCACTCGAGAATCCACCCGAAATTGACCTGGACAGCCTCGTGGCGAAGAAGCGAATCGAGGCGCTGGTGGATGAATTCGAACCGCTGCACAAGATTGAGTCCACGTTCCTGCGACGCGGCCCGGTGGCGGAGCACGTGAGGTCGGTAATCGAGGAGCAAGCCATCGATCTTTTGGTCATCGGCACACACGGTCGCGGTGGGTTGCAGAAGCTGGTTCTGGGCTCAGTCGCGGAACAACTGTTACGGCTAGCACCCTGCCCCGTAATGACGCTGGGACCAATGGCAGAGATTAGCGCGGTTCATCACGGGCCCGGATTTCACAGGATTCTATTTGCGACTGATTTTGGCAAGGGATCCACGCGGGCACTGCCGCTCGCGCTGGCACTGGCCAGGGCGGGACACGCGAAGCTTACCCTCCTGCATATGATGCCCCTGCCCGCGACGTCGACGAGTCTTTCCGCGTACGTCCCCGCGGCGGAGGCGGCCAACGAGTTCGACCAGTGGGAGAGCACATCGCGCAAACGGGCCGTGCAAGAGCTGAAAAATTGTCTGCCCGCGAAGACGGGCCTGGAGCAGGAACCGCGGTACGTGGTGGGAGCGGACTTTCTAGCCGAGGGGATTCTGACCGCAACCATCAATTACGGAATCGATTTGATCGTGATGGGAGCGAACCACGCCAAGTCGGCCAGAATGGCGGCTCATACTCCATGGACCTCGGTGCACGAGGTGATACGGCATGCACCGTGTGCGGTGCTTACAGTTTGCGGATAAAAAGGGGGTGCTTGCCGGAAAGAGAGGAGTCTCTCGGCGACGTAGTCAAACGCCTCACGGTTGAACGCCTCGCTGCGCTCGGTGGACGGACAAATGCGTCCGTCCCCACACGGTCCAATCTTGCAATCAGGACTGGACGATTTTTTCCAGCGCCGGCCGATTGCGGATGATCAGGGTCGAACCTTTGAGTTGCAGCAGCTGTTTTTTCTTGAATTCTGAGAACAAGCGGCTGACAGTTTCGCGGGTCGTCCCGATGATTTCCGCAATCTCTTCGTGGGTCAGCGTGAGCTTAACCTGCGAAGATCCGTCGCCCTGCGGGGCTTTGGTCGACCAGGACAGCAGGAGCTTGGCAAACTTTTCCGACGGCGAGGTGCTGAGACCGAGGGTGCGGATCTCCTCGTAGGCGGTGTAATAGTTGCGGCTCAACTGTTCGGCGACGCGCAAGGCCACCTCCCCGTTGTCCTTCAGAAATTGAATTAACGATTCGCGGGGAATAAAGTTGGCCTGGCCGGGCTCCATCATCTCGGCCGTCACTTCGTACGGACGGTTGGAAACCACCGAATTCAGGCCGAGAACGTCGCCTGACTCGGAAATTTTTGTGATGATAGTTTTGCCTTCGCGCGACGAGGTGGAAAGTTTTGCCTTCCCGGCGCAAAGCACAAAAACGCCACGAGGTTGTTGCCCTTCAATGAAGAGCATCGCCCCCTTGGGATAGACGGCGGTGGATTTCATCTCGTTGAGACGTTGTCCGGCGTGGACTGAAAGATTGCAGAATAGGTGTTCTTCCCTCACCGGACAGGTGAGGCAATTATCAAGAATATTAAGACCGTAAGGGGCGCGCACTGGAGCACCTCTTTCTGAATAAATTGTAGCACCGCATTTACGCTTGTGATCGTCATCACCGGGGCTCGTGATCGAGGGCACAGTGCGATCACAGACGAGCATAAGAAACTGTGCCAGTATAGGTGAAGTGTGCGCCAGAAGCCTGTTTCGGGCGCTCGCTAATTTGTGAAAAAATGTGTGCAGCCGTTCCGGGAGGAGTGCAGTGAGCGAAGTACCCCCCATCGTGCCGTCGCGCGTCGGCAAGCTCTACGCTGCGTCACCGGCCCAGGCGGGACTCGATTCGCTGTTTCGGCCGCGCTCGGCGGCAGTGATCGGAGCCACCGATCGCCCTGGGACCGTGGGTCGCGCCGTGGTTTCAAATCTGCTGGAGAGCAAGTTTCCCCTCAAAGTTTATGCGGTCAATCCGAGTCACGGAGAAGTACTCGGCCTCAAAACCTATCAGCACGTCGGTGACATCGCCGGCGGAGTCGATCTGGCTCTGGTAGTGACGCCGGCGCAGACCGTACCCGAAATTATTGGTGAGTGTGTCGACGCGGGTGTGAAATCGGCAGTGGTGATCTCGGCGGGATTCCGCGAGCAGGGCCACGACGGCGCTTTGCTGGAAGAAGAAATTCAGAAGCATTTGCGGCGTGGTGGAACTTCGCCTGGATCTGCGCGCGGAGGTCTGCGTTTGATTGGACCCAACTGCATGGGGTTCATGAATCCGACGATTGGACTGAACGCTACGTTCGCGAAGACGATGCCGCAAAAGGGCAGCGTCGCATTCTTAAGCCAGAGTGGAGCGCTGCTGACGGCGATTCTCGACTGGAGCCTGAGCGAGCAGGTGGGCTTCAGCGCCTGCGTTTCGACGGGCTCGATGCTCGACGTGGGCTGGGGCGATCTCATTTATCACTTCGGGGACGATCCCCACACCAAGAGCATTCTGCTCTACATGGAGTCGGTGGGAGATGCGCGCTCGTTTCTTTCTGCGGCGCGGGAAATCGGCTTGAGCAAGCCCATCATCGTGATCAAAGCCGGGCGGTCGGAGGCGGCGTCGCGCGCGGCAGCGTCGCACACCGGAGCGTTGGCCGGCAGCGACGACGTGTTGGACGCGGCATTCCGTCGCGGCGGTGTGCTGCGGGTGCAGAACATTGCCGACCTCTTTTATATGGCGGAGGTGTTGAGCAAACAGCCGCGGCCGCGTGGTCCGCGGCTCACGGTCGTGACTAACGCGGGCGGGCCCGGAGTTCTCGCGACGGACTCACTCATGGCGACCGGAGGAGAACTCACCGTTCTCTCCGCCGAATCGCTGCATAAGATGGACGCCTTCCTCTCCCCGCACTGGAGCCACAGCAATCCGGTGGACGTACTGGCAGATGCCGACGCCGAGCGCTTCGTGAAGGCGGTCGAGATCGCGTCGAAAGATCCGACGAGCGACGGATTGCTGGCCATCATCGCGCCTCAGGGGCTGGCGAATCCCACGCAAGTGGCGGAGCGCCTGAAACCGTTGGCGCACTCGACAGGCAAGCCGCTGCTGGCCAGTTGGATGGGCGGCGACGGCGTCGCCGAAGGAACCGCGATCCTGAACGCGGCGGGCATCCCGACCTTTTCCTATCCAGACACCGCGGCGCGCGCCTTCACCTATATGTGGCGATATACCTACAACCTGCGCGGGCTGTATGAAACTCCGGCGCTGGTGGAGGCGGCGGAAGCCGCCAGCGCGCGCAGCAAGGTGGGTGAAATCGTGCAGCAGGTGCGCGCTGCTGGGCGGAGCATGCTGAACGAATTTGAAGCGAAGCAACTGCTCTCTCGCTACGGCATCCCGGTCGTGGAAACGCGCGCGGCCGAGAACGAAGAGCAGGCGGTCGCCCGCGCGGCGGAGATCGGGTATCCGGTGGTGTTGAAGCTGTTGTCGAACACGATCGCCCATAAAACGGATGTAGATGGAGTCCGCCTGCGGCTGCAGACGCCGGAAGACGTGCGCTGCGCTTACCGGGCGATTCAAACATCGGTGACCGAAAAGGCCGGCGCCCAACATTTCTCCGGCGTGACCGTCCAGCCCATGGTGCGGCGCGACGGCTACGAACTGATTCTGGGAAGTGCCATTGATGCGCAGTTTGGGCCGGTCATTTTATTTGGCTCCGGCGGCGTGATGGTCGAAGTGTACCGCGATCGCGCGCTGGCGCTGCCGCCGCTGAATACCACGCTGGCGCAGCGCATGATGGAGCAGACAAAAATCTACGCGGCGCTGCATGGCGTGCGCGGGCGCAAGCCGGTGAACCTGACCGCACTGGAAGCGCTGCTGGTGCGCTTCAGCCAGTTGGTGATGGAGCAGCCGTGGATCAAGGAGATCGACATCAATCCACTGCTGGCCACGCCGGAGCAGTTGCTGGCGCTCGACGCCCGCGTGGTCGTGCACGATTCGACGGTGCAGGCTGGACAACTGCCGCGGGCCACGATCCGGCCCTACCCGATGCAATATGTGTGGGAATGGGAATTGAAAGATGGCACGCCGGTGACGATTCGTCCCATACGTCCCGAAGATGAGCCGCTCATGGTGCAATTCCACCGCACCCTGTCAGAGCGTAGCGTCTATTTGCGATATTTCTGTTCGCTGAGCCTGAGCACGCGCGTCGAGCATGAGCGGCTGGTGCGCATCTGCTTTGGCAGCTACGATCGCGGATTCGCGCTGGTGGCCGATCGCACAAATCCCGAGACCGGGCAACACGAAGTGTTAGGCGTGGGCAGGTTCAGCGCCATCAATCGCGTGGAGGCTGAGGCCGCCGTGCTGGTTTCCGATCGCTGGCATGGACGCGGGCTGGGAACCGAACTGCTAGCCAGCGTGGCCCGGGTGGCCCGCGAAGAAAAATTCCAGAAGCTTGCCGGAGAAATCCTGCGCGACAATTTAGCCACGCAGGCTATCTTCAAGAAGGTTGGATTTAAGTTACGCGCGATGGAGGACGATCCCTCGTCGGTGTCTGCGGTGTTGGAACTGTAGCCCAGAACGGGTTTTCTGATCGCGCGCGAACGAACTCGAGGGTAGTGGGCTATTCTGAATTTTGACGCCGTAGAGTGAAACTCCGCACGTATCTTAAACGTGGTCGAAGATGCTTTCGGTGGGCAAGCGGACTTCGCCCAGCCTCACAAGATTTATCGGGCATCTGGCGCCTTTGGCCACACGTTATTGGCCCGCGAAGTGCACCGGGTGCGAGGTGAAAGAAGTCAGCGGACGGCCTGATCCAAGGCATGTTTCTATTTCATTCGTTGAACGGCAGAATTGAATGGAAAGCCTAGGAGCGGAGGGCGGAAAGACGAGCATGAATGAAACCAATGCTAATTCACGTTGCTGAGTTCCTCATCGTCGCTGCCCTATGGGCGCTTGGCGGATGGATATTACTCAAGCGCGTAAAATCCCGCAAAAAAGAAGATGGCGACATTCAGACTTTATTCGGGACAAAGAAACCAAAGTAGCCCACCACCAACTCGAGGCGATCCCATTCAGCCGATCGTGGCGGGCTTGTTGATTTCGAGCTGGGGCTCGAACTTCACATTCGTGCCCAGCGCCCGCGAGACCAGGCACAACTTTTCGGCGCGTTTCAGCAGATCGAGGGCGCGGTCGCGTTCGTCGGCGGACGCAATCTTCAGGTTCGGACGCACCACGATCTGGGTGAACGCGTAACCAGACTCGGCTTTGCGCACCGTGCCGCTGGCTTCCACTTGCAGGTCGGTAAAGTCGAATTGAGCGCTCCCCGCGATCGCCCGCAAGGTCGTTGTGTAGCAACCGGCGACGGCGGCGAGCAGAAGCTCCTCGGGGGTCCAGCGGCCTTCGAGGCCGCCGAATTCCGTGGGAGCGGTGAAGTGGATGGCGTTGGGCGCGGAATCTGATTTCGCTAAACCGGTCCGGCCGGAAGTCCACCAGGCTGCGACACGATAGGCGTGCTCTTCACTCATGATCTTCACCACTCCTTGGGAAATCCTTAGTTGTTCTTGTCCGCGCGACAAAATGAAGCGACCCGGGCTTCGTCAACGAATCTGCGCAGCTGCTGAGATGGCGTCTAGGCCACTCCCTGCTTGCGCGCGAGACCGCGTTCCTGCTCGATCTTCTCGATTTGTTTGCGCAGCCACGCGGCCAGCGCCTGTTCCATATCCGCCTGGGTGCCGGTGCGATAAAAATCCTCCACCGACTGACCCTCGGGCGTGAGTTGGATGAAGCGGCAGGGCGAAGCCTCGGCGCGGCGCTCGGCGGGAACAAACTGCTCGAGCAGGCAGGTCTCGCAAGGATGCGGCCGGGCCGTATCGCTGAAATTCGGGCAAGAGGGAGAATCCTCGAAAACCGCCGGAGCCCGCCAGGACGCGTGAGGCGATCGTCCATAGCCTCCGTCTTGCAGAAAGCTCAGTTCGAACCGGAGGACGTCCAGAATGTCACGACCGTCTTGAGCCATAATGCACCTCGATTGACAGTAAGGATGCCAAAAGTCCTGACGGAACTCCGTGTACTCGGTCACTGGGATTGGTGATTGCGGTCACACCGAGAAGGCGCGGCTTCCGAACCGCGCTTTTAAATTGCGGTCATTTTGGAAGATTGCTGGAACAAATGGTGTGATTACAATCACAACTCCCCGTGATTTTGGCACGCGACAAGACCGCGTGCAGCTAAAGCGGGATGATACCTGATCCCGTGACGACCATCACAATCCGGGTGAAAAGTGCCCGTGATTGCTATCACAGGGCAAAGTGACTTCCGCCATAGGTCCAGTTTGGCGGGCATGTGATCCTACGGCTGCGAGCAAGTTCCCACAGTGTGGGACGACGGCACGATCCAAATAGGGAACCTGCCTTCGAGGGGCGCCAAGTCTGTCGGGCGGCAACCCTTGCTCCGTGATATCGTTCAGGAAAAATCTCTCAGGAGGAAAACGTGAAACTTATCTCTGTTCGAATGGGCCTGGTTACCCTGCTGGCTGGCGGATTGATGGCAGTCTGCTCTACCTCGGCAGCAGCGCAGGACGCTGCCGCAACCTACAAAGCGAAGTGCGCCATGTGCCACGGTGCGGACGGCAAAGGTTCGGCCATGGGCACGAAGATGGGCGCCCGCGACTTCGCATCCGCAGAAGTGAAAGCCGAGACGGACGCGCAGCTCACGGACATCATCAGCAAGGGCAAAGGCAAGATGCCCGCCTATACCGGCAAGCTCAGTGAGGCGGATGTCAAAGGCATGGTGGCCTACATTCGCACCTTTGCCAAGTAGTGAAGCAGTGATGAGAAAGGCGGCTGGATGAGGCCGCACAAAATTCGTTTCATTCCGAAAGATTGGCGGGTGAGAGCATGTCCACGCGAACAATACGGACTATTTTTGCGCCTGGAGTTGCCCTCACCCTACTTTTAACCGCCGGAAGCATTTTCGCGGCGGGCAAGCAGCCCTCCCCAAGGCATCCTCCGAAGCCGACTGCTGAAGAATGCCTGGCCTGCCATGGCGATGCTTCGCTGGCTCACGACGAAAACGGGAAAACGGTCAGCCTGCACGTTGACCCACAGGCGTTCAAAGATTCCATTCACGGCAGCATGTTTACCTGCGTGGACTGCCACACTGACGTAATGAATCTCGCGCACGAAACGACTCCCAAGAAAATCAGTTGCGCGACCTGCCACGCCGACGAACAGGCGGCCTACGACCGCAGTTTTCACGGCAAAGCGGTAAAGGGCGGGAACTCCAACGCCGCAACCTGTGTGGATTGCCACGGCAGCCCGCACGAATTGTTGCCGGCCAGCGATCCGAAATCGCGCGTGCACCACAGCAATATTCCCGCGACGTGCGGCGCCTGCCACAGCCAAAAGTTTGTGATGCAGGATGGCGGGCAGAGCGCGCAGATGGTCGCGTCTTACGAGCAGAGCGTGCATGGACACGCCGTCGCCGCCGGATCAGAGAAAGCTGCGGTGTGCACCGACTGCCACGGCACGCACGAGATTCTCGATGCCAAGGACGCGAAATCCCCGATCTTTAAGTTCAACGTCCCAACCACGTGCGGCCAATGTCACGAAGCGATATCGAAGGAATATCAGCAGAGCATTCACGGACAAGCCGTGGCCAAGGGGAACTGGCAGGCGCCGGTATGCACCGACTGCCACGGCATTCATTCCATCACGGCGCATAACGATCCGAACTCTCCGGTATCGGCGCAGAACGTCGCCCAGGTGACGTGCGCGCGCTGCCACGAAGGCATGCGGCTCTCGCAGGAATTTGGCGTGGA
Source organism: uncultured Acidobacteriota bacterium (assembly GCA_963755795.1). Taxonomy (GTDB): domain Bacteria; phylum Acidobacteriota; class Terriglobia; order Terriglobales; family Acidobacteriaceae; genus Sulfotelmatobacter. Next base: position 12,193 of record CAVWLI010000035.1, read on the forward strand.
AGGCCGCCGCGAGACCACTTATTTGGCCAGCTATCACGGGCTGGCGGCGCGGGGAGGATCGCAGGTAGTGGCGAACTGCGCCAGTTGCCACGGAACCCATAGCATTCTTCCTTCGAGCGATCCGCGGTCGACGATCAACCGAGCCAATCTCGCCCGCACCTGCGGCCAGTGCCACCCAGGCGCGACGGCAGAGTTCGCCGCCGCCAAGGTGCATGTGGGCGCGCCGCTTTCGGCCGATGTGGGCAGCAAGGCCGTGCGCTGGATTCGCGGCTTTTATCTGAGCCTGATCTTCGCCGTCATCGGCGGCATGCTGGTGCACAACCTGATCATCTGGCGGTCCAAGGTGGTTGCGCGGCGCAAACTGGAGCATGCGTTCGTCATGCGCATGCCGCTGCGCTTCCGCGTGCAGCACGCCACCTTGCTCACCAGTTTCATCGTCCTCGTACTAACCGGCTTTGCCCTGAAGTTCCCCGATTCCTGGTTTGCCTCCATGCTCTCTCTGGGTGAGCACCGACGGCACCTGCTGCATCGCATTGCGGCGGTGGTGTTGATAGGGGTCAGTGTGTACCACATCCTCGACATTGCTTTAAGCCGCGAGGGACGAAAACTGGTCCGCGATTTGTTCCCGACGCTGGACGACGCCCGCGGGGCGTGGCAGAATGTTTGCTATTATCTCGGCCTGACTTCACGCAAGCCGGAATTTGCCCGCTTCAACTACGCGGAAAAAGCCGAATATTGGGCTCTGGTCTGGGGCATGATCGTGATGGCCGTCACCGGAATCATGCTGTGGGCCAAAGTTCTGGTGGGCAACCACATGCCGCGCTGGTGGCTCGACGTGGCGACCGCCATTCACTTCTACGAAGCCGTGCTGGCGACGCTGGCAATTGTTGTGTGGCACTTCTACCAGGTGTTCTTTGACCCAGACGTTTACCCGATGAACTGGGCGTGGTGGGACGGAAAAATGACGCTGCACCACTACCGCGACGAGCATGGACTGGACGGCAAGACAATCGCGGAAGCGACGCTCGAACCGCCGGTAGCAGAAGACGCGCCGGAAGCTGCCCCCGCGGAAGAACCCGAAGTCACAGGCACCCCGCATGGACACTGAGAAAACCCCAACACCCCCTCCGACTGAGCCGTGGCACTGGTCGCGCATGCTGATGCGCAATCCCGTCAGCCTGGCCGGCGTGGCGCTGGCCATTGTCAGCCTGGCCAACATTTTCATTTTCGTCATCATCGATCAGATTGCCACCAAGCCCAGCCCTTACATCGGAATTCTGGCGTATATGGTGTCGCCGGCATTTCTGGTTTTCGGCCTGCTGCTGATGCTGGCAGGCGTGCTGCTGGAACGGCGCAAGCACCTGGCGCCGACCGCTTTCTATCCGCGAATTGATCTCAATGATGCGTCGCAGCGGAGCGCGGTCATCTCGTTCGTGACGTTCCTGGTGGTCTTCGTCATGGTGAGCGTGGGGGGCAGCTACAAGGCCTATGAGTTTACCGAGTCGGTGGGATTTTGCGGCCAGCTGTGCCACACCGTGATGAGTCCGGAATACACCGCGTACCAGCTGGGCTCGCACGCACGCGTGGCTTGCGCTGAGTGCCACGTAGGAACGGGAGCGACCTGGTTTGTGAAGTCGAAGCTGTCCGGCAGCCGGCAGGTGATTGCCACCCTGTTCAACACCTACCCACGGCCGATTCCAACACCGGTGCACAATTTGCGTCCGGCGCAGGAAACCTGCGAGCAGTGCCACTGGCCGAAGAAGTTCTACGGCGGGCAGCTGAAAGTCTTCACGCACTATGCTAACGACGCGCAAAATACGGTGCGCGAGATCCGGATGATCATCAAGACCGGCGGCGGCGATCCGGCCACGGGCTCGCCCGAAGGTATTCACTGGCACATGAACATTGGCAACAAGATTGACTACGTGGCGGCCGACGAGAAGCGCCAGATCATTCCCTACATTCACGTGGAAGACCTGCAGGGCCGGGTCACCGAGTACTACGCAAAAGATTCAACCCTGAGCAAAGATCAAATTGCGAAGGCGGACAAGCACCACATGGATTGCGTAGACTGCCACAACCGCCCGGCGCACGTCTATGTTCCGCCGGACCAGGCGGTCGACCAGTCCCTGCTGGGGCGGCGTCTGGACGTTTCCCTGCCCTTCATCAAGCAGGAAGCAGTCACGCTGTTGACTGGGACCTACGCCACCACCGACGATGCCATGCACGGCATCGCCAGCGGGCTGCAAGGCTTCTATGAGAGCAAGTACCCCGACGTGGCCAAGACTAAGGCGCTTGAAATCCGCAACGCAGTCAGCGAGGTCCAGGAGATTTTCAGGCACACGACCTTCCCCGAGATGAAGCTGAACTGGCAGACCCATCCCAACAACCTGGGGCACTTCTACTACACGGGCTGTTTTCGCTGCCACGACGGGCAGCACGTGAGCGCCGACGGCAAGGTGATAAGCCGAGATTGCAACCAATGCCACACGCTGCTCTCGGAGACCGAGGGGGCGACCAGCCTGGCAGCCACGGCGGTGCCGACTTTCAAGCATCCGGTCGATTTAGGAGACCTTACGCAGGTGAGCTGCGCGGACTGCCATAGCGGAGGAGTTGGACCGTAATTCGCTCATTCGCAGCGTCTTCCTACTATCTACATGGACTAAGAAATTCCCTTTTTTGGACGCCGTGTGATCCTAATCACACCCCTGTGTGAACCTGCGTCCCGACATACACAACCCCCGTCCGGCATCCTTAAAACATCGATGGCGGTCACGCCCGTGGCCGTGAGCGATCGATCGACGAGCAATTGATCGAAAGGGGATCTTCAATGAAGCGCAAATTCAAGACCATGGACGCCAATGAGGCCGTAGCCAATGTCGCCTACCGGGCGAGCGAGGTGATCGCCATTTACCCGATCACGCCATCGTCGCCGATGGGCGAGTGGGCGGACCAGTGGTCGTCGGAAAACGTGCCCAATGCCTGGGGCAGCGTACCCCACGTGATCGAGATGCAGAGTGAAGGCGGAGCGGCCGGGGCCGTGCACGGCGCATTGCAGACGGGATCGCTGTCGACGACATTTACCGCGTCGCAGGGATTGCTTCTGATGATCCCGAACATGAACAAGATTGCCGGAGAACTGACGCCGGCCGTGTTTCACGTGACGGCCCGCACTTTGGCCACGCATGCTCTGTCGATTTTCGGCGACCACTCCGATGTGATGGCCTGCCGCACCACGGGATGGGCCATGCTGTGTTCGAACTCGGTGCAGGAGGCGATGGACTTTGCGCTGATCGCGCATGCGGCGTCGCTTGAGACCCGCATTCCCTTCGTGCATTTCTTCGACGGCTTTCGCACTTCGCACGAAGTCAACAAGATCGAAATGCTGAATGAAGACGACATGCGCGCCATGCTGAACATGGACCGCATTATCGAACACCGGCAGCGCGCGCTGTCTCCGGATCATCCGGTGCTGCGCGGCACGGCGCAGAATCCGGATGTGTTCTTCCAGATTCGCGAGAGCGCCAACGCCTACTACGACGCGGCTCCGGCCAAGGTGCAAGCCACGATGCACCAGTTCGCCGAGATCGTGGGGCGCTCCTATCACCTGTTCGATTACGTGGGCGCTCCCGACGCCGACCGGGTCATCGTGATGATGGGTTCGGGCGCAGAGGCCGCACACGAGACGGTCGAATATCTGAATGCCCGCGGAGAAAAAGTCGGGCTGCTCAAAGTGCGCTTGTACCGCCCCTTCTGCGTGAAGTCGTTCATGGAAGCCCTCCCAACAACTGTCCGACAGATCGCCGTCCTCGACCGTACCAAAGAATCCGGCGCCATCGGCGAGCCGCTGTACCTGGACGTAGTCAACGCCTTGCACGAGGGCCTGAAGCTGCGATATGGAACCCTGAAGACCGCGTCCGGCGTGGTCGGCGGCCGCTACGGCCTGTCTTCCAAGGAATTCACGCCGGCGATGGTGAAGGCCGTCTACGACAACCTGAAGCAGGCCAACCCGAAAGATCATTTCACTATCGGCATTCATGACGACGTCAACCATACCAGCCTCGACTACGACGCGACGTTCTCCACCGAGCCCGACAGCGTGGTGCGCGCCCTGTTTTACGGTCTGGGCGCGGACGGCACCGTAGGCGCCAACAAGAATTCCATCAAGATCATCGGCGAAAACACTGAGAACTATGGGCAGGGATATTTTGTTTACGATTCCAAGAAATCGGGCGCGATGACGGTTTCGCACTTGCGCTTCGGACCGCAACCGATTCACTCCAGCTACCTGGTTTCGAAGGCGAACTTCATCGCCTGCCACCAGTGGATTTTCATGGAGCGCTACGACATGCTGAGCTCGCTGGTCGAGGGCGGCGTGTTCCTCCTCAACAGTCCGTTTGCGAAAGATGAAGTCTGGAACCACCTCCCCCGGGAAGTGCAGACACAACTGATCGCCAAGAAAGCGAGACTTTACGCCATCGACGCCTACCAGGTCGCCCAGGACGCAGGCATGGGTTCGCGCACGAACACCATCATGCAGGTATGCTTCTTTGCGATTTCGAAAGTTCTGCCGCGTGACGAAGCGATCGAGGCAATCCGCGAGTCGATTCGCCACACCTACGGCCGCAAGGGCGAAGATGTGGTACAGAAAAACATGCAGGCCGTCGACGCGACGTTGGCTCATTTATTCGAAGTGAAGATTCCGGACAGCGTCAGCAGTACGACAGAAATTCCAGCCGCGTTCCCGGGAGCACCGAAGTTCGAGCACGACGTTCTGGGCACGATCTACGCAGGCCGCGGCGATGAGCTTCCGGTAAGCGCGTTCTCGTGCGACGGTACTTTCCCCACGGGCACGGCAAAATGGGAGAAGCGTAACCTGGCTCTCGAAATTCCGGCGTGGGATTCGAAGATCTGTATCCAGTGCGGCAAGTGCGCGATGGTTTGTCCGCACGCCGTAATCCGCATCAAGGTCTACGACAGCACGGAATTGCAAGGCGCTCCCTCAACGTTCAAGTCCTGCGACACGCGCGATAAAGAATGGGCGGGCATGAAGTATACGATCCAGGTCGCTCCGGAGGATTGCACCGGGTGCGGGGTCTGCGTGGATGTTTGCCCGGTGAAGAACAAGAGTGAAGTGCGGCTGAAGGCGATCAACATGGTGCCGCAGCCTCCGCTGCGCGCGCCGGAGAGCGAGAACTGGAATTTCTTCCTGAACCTTCCGGAACTCGACCGCAGAAAAATCAAAGTGGGAACGATCCGCCAGCAGCAGGTACAGGAACCGCTGTTCGAGTTCTCCGGCGCATGCTCGGGATGCGGCGAGACGCCGTATCTGAAGCTGGTTTCGCAGCTGTTCGGCGATCGCGCGATTGTGGCGAATGCAACCGGCTGCTCGTCGATTTATGGCGGAAATCTGCCGACGACACCGTGGTCGAAGAACGCCGACGGCCGCGGGCCGGCATGGTCGAACTCCCTATTCGAAGACAATGCTGAATTCGGCCTCGGCTTCCGCGTCTCGATCGACAAGCAGACCGAGTTTGCCCACGAATTGCTGCGCCGCGTGGCGGGAACTGTCGGCGAAGAGCTGGTCACGGCGATTCTCAATGCGAAGCAAAAGGATGAGTCCGATATCTACGAGCAGCACCAGCGGGTTGATCTCCTGAAAGAAAAGCTGTCGAAGGTGAACTCGCCCGACGCGAAGCAACTTCTGTCCGTCGTCGACATGCTGGTAAAGAAAAGCGTTTGGATCGTCGGCGGCGACGGCTGGGCCTATGACATCGGCTACGGCGGACTCGACCACGTGCTGGCCAGCGGACGCAACGTGAATATTCTTGTGCTCGATACCGAGGTGTACTCGAACACGGGCGGGCAAGCGTCGAAATCGACGCCGCGCGCTGCGGTGGCGAAGTTTGCCGCCGGCGGCAAGCCGGGTCCGAAGAAAGATCTCGGCCTGATGGCGATGACCTACGGCAACGTCTACGTGGCGAGCGTGGCCATGGGTGCGAAGGACGAGCACACCCTCAAGGCGTTTCTGGAAGCCGAAGCTTACAACGGGCCGAGCATCATCATTGCCTACTCGTCGTGCATCGCACATGGCATCGACATGACCACGGCGATGACCGACCAGAAAGTCATGGTCGACTCGGGCGAGTGGCTGTTGTATCGCTTCAACCCCGAGCGCGCCGCGGCGGGCGAGAATGCTTTGACGCTGGATTCACGCGCTCCTACGCGCAAATTGCAGGATTTCATGCTGCAGCAGACACGCTTCAAGATGCTCACTAAGAGTAAACCGGAAGATGCCGAGCGCCTGTGGAAGCTGGCGCAGCAGGACGTCGAACATCGCTACCGGATGTACGAATACATGGCCAGCCGGAAAGCGGAACCAGAAACGCCCGCGAAAGAGGCTGCGGAAAAACCTGCGCTGCCCACAGTAAAGCCGGTAACGACGGGAGCTGTGCGCTAGCCATACCGCTATCAACAGAAGCGAGGAAAATGTCATGATCGATCTGAATACAACTTATCTTGGCCTGAAGCTGCGCTCGCCGTTGGTTGCGTCGGCTTCGCCGTTGTCGCGCGATGTCGACGGAATCTGCCGGCTGGAAGATGCTGGAGCTTCGGCCGTGGTGCTCTATTCCCTGTTTGAAGAGCAGTTGCGGCAGGAGGAAGCGGACCTTAATTATCACTTGGCCGCGGGCACAGAAAGTTTCGCCGAGTCGCTCACGTATTTTCCGCAGGCCAGCGAGTTTCACACCGGGCCTGAAGGATATCTGGATCACATTCGCAAGGCGAAAGCTGCGACCAGAATTCCGATCATCGCCAGCCTGAACGGCTCGACGCTTGGCGGGTGGACGAAGTTCGCCGGCGAAATCGAACGGGCCGGCGCGGATGCGATCGAATGCAACGTGTACTACATCCCGACCGATCCGAAGCTCACGGCCGCCGACGTGGAGAAAACCTATTTCGACATTCTGCGCGCCGTGAAGACGGCCGTCAGCATTCCCGTGGCCGTCAAGTTGAGCCCGTTCTTCAGCAACATGGCGAACATGGCCCATCGCCTGGACGAAGCGGGGGCGGATGCGCTGGTGCTGTTCAATCGCTTCTACCAGCCGGACATCGATCTGGAAGAACTGGAAATTCGTCCGAATGTTCTGCTGAGTACGCCGCAGGCCTTGCGGCTGCCGTTGACCTGGATTGGAATTCTGTTCGGCCGCGTCAAAGCCGGTCTGGCGGCGACTGGTGGAGTACATAATGCCGAAGACGTAATCAAACTGCTCATGGTGGGCGCCAACGTCACCATGATGTGCTCGTCGCTGATGCGGCATGGAGTGAATCACCTGCGCCACGTGGAGCGCGAAGTGCGCGAGTGGATGGAAGAACACGAATACGAATCGGTGGGTCAGATGCAGGGCAGCATGAGCCAGATCAAGTGCCCGGATCCGGGAGCGTTCGAGCGGGCGCAATACATGCGCGCCGTGAAGGGCATGACGCACATTCACATGGCCGGATTCCGGTGAGCCGCGCTGGGTGAGCTTAGGAAGGGTACAGGTTTGGGAAGGGTACGGCTTAAGCCATGCCGCCAAAAGGCCATGGAAGACGGGTTTTTGCCCCTGGGGTTGATTGTGTCCCACGTAAATACTTACGAAATTACTCCGGCGAAGCACGGCGGCGAGTTTGTGGAACGTCAGGCTGCCTTCCATTCGACGGCAAATACGGTCATCGAGAAGGCGCGGCGGGAACGCCGTCGAGCGCTGATTCTACCGCGCGAACATGGAGCGTGGGGATTATTGCTCGTGCCCATGGTCACCGGCGCAGGCGTTGCATTCCGCGAGCGTGGCCACGTTCTTCCTGTGTTGTTGCTGCTGGTGGCCGCACTGGCGCTGTTCTGGTTGAGAACTCCGGTAGAGAGCCTGCTGGGCACGTCGGCCATACGGTCGCAAACTGCGGAGGAACGACGCGCTGTCGCCACTGTGGTTGCAGTTCTAGGGGCAGTCGCCGCGCTGGCTCTGGGTGCGTTGTTGTGGGGCTGGCGGAATCCGCTGCTGTGGCTGATCGGCCTTACTGCGGGAGCGGCGTTCGCAGGACAGGCACTGCTCAAAAAGTTAGGTCGCCGCACGCGCATGCTCTCCGAAATTGTTGGCACCATCGGCCTGACGGCGTCAGGGCCGGCGGCGTATTACGTAATCACGGGCAAGTTTGGCGCAACGGCATGGATGCTGTGGACGGTGAACTTGCTCTTTGCCGGTGATCAGATCCACTACGTGCAACTCAGAATTCACACGGCCCGGGTCGAGGGATTTCGCGCGAAGGTTGGGCACGGTTGGACTTTTGCAGTGGGACAATTCGCTTTGGCCGGAGTGCTGATGGCTTTCGCCTTCCGCAACTGGATGCCATGGCTCGCCCTGTTTGCGTTCGCACCGATCCTAATTCGCGGATGGTTTTACTTTTTTCGAAAGCCAGGACCGTTGATGGTCCGGCGACTAGGCTGGAACGAACTGAGCCAGGCAGTGGGATTCTGCGTTCTATTCATCGCAGCTTTTGCGGTGACGAAGTAGTCCTGCCGTCCAGAGATATTGTATGTACATTTATGTAAACAATGTTCCTGCAGGAACATTGTGGAAAACTCCCATATCCCCTTTAAATCGACTAGTTTGCCCCTGTTTTTCGGCCTGCGGCGCGATCACTGGGCAACCAGTTCCAGTGTCAGCACCTGAAACGGCGGCAGGCGGAACGTGTGTCGTTCGTTTGCTCGGATGGTCTCGTGTGGTTTCGTGCCGTCGCTCTTCCATGGGCTGCGTCCGGTATAGACGCGTGCAGAGGCTGACGGCAGTTCGAGCAGTGTCCCCAGGCTGCCGGTGAAATCCTGCGGCTGGTCGCTCGGATTGCGCAGAGTCAGGATCGCCTTGTCGTTCTTCTGCGACCAGGAGGCCCAGCCATAAACTTCGAGGCGCGCGGGGTCGCCACCGATCCAGTGAGAATCTTTCAGCGTCTGCGCGTTGTTGCGCGACCACTTCGCCGCCTCGGCCAGCACGTCCCAGTCGTCGGAAGAAAGCAGCGCCGGCGTGATGTACATCTCTTGCAGCTGCGTGCCGGTGCCGAAGTAGGAGTGCACTTCGTCGGGAAAGTCGTGATGCGGATCGCTGCCCAAGCGCTCGGCGTAGCGCGCGAAGATAAGGCCGTGCAGCATGAGCGAATTCATGGGAAACAGCGGGCCGTCTTCGATGACCCAGCGATAGATCTGCGAGTCGCGGAAGGTGATCCAACGCTGGCGATCGGTGCCGACGCCGGCGAAGCTGTGGTCGTCGCCGCCGCGCCAAATGGAATCGGCGTAGAGCAGCCAGAACGGCGAAGGATAAGTTCCCGTGGTAAGGTTCACGTAAAGGTCAGGCTTTTTCGCGCGCAGTTCGCCGATCAGGTGAATGGCCGCGTCGAAGTCGCTGTCGAACGCGCTGCCCTTAATGACCTCATTGGCGTTGCCGGTACCATCGAACTTGAACTGGTTCACGCCGTATTTTTCGATCATGTCGAGGCAAGTGTCGCGGAAGTAGCGATAGTAGTTGGGACCGGACAGGGCTAAACCACCTTCGTTGGTTTCGAACCCTTGAGCGCGCGCGGAAGCCAGGCGTTGTTCCTTCGGCCCGTCGTACCCGCCCCACGGGGAAAGCCAGATGCCGGGCGCAGCGCCGTAATTGGCCGCGGTTTCGGCCACCTTCGTGAGTCCGTCGGGAAAGCCGGGATTGAATTTCCAGAGAGTGGTGGGATCGTCCCAGCCATCGTCGAACATGAAGCTGTCGAGTTTGACCCCGCGTTTTTTAGTCAGCTCCTCGCCAAAACTCTGCACCTCAGCAACCGCACTCTGCTCGTTGTAGCGGTCGAAGTATCCCAGGTCATACCAGGAGTTGTAATGGAGAAACGTTCGATAAGGGTGAGCACGTTCGAGTTCCAGATAGTGCAGGAAGTCGCGGCGCAACTGGCCGGCATGTGCAACGCCGATCACGGATGAATAGGTGACGCTTTGGCCGGCCTGTAGCGGGAGTTCGCGCGCCAGCCAGCAGGAGGCGCGATCGTTGCGAACACGGCATTCAGACAGCGGATGCTCGAAACCGAGGAACCAGGTTTGGGCAGTTACGGGCGAACCTTTGACTTGGCCAGAGACTGCCGCACCCGGTACGACGGCGTCGATGAGGCCGACTTGGGTCAGCGCTAGCGTCTGACGGGTCGCGCGGATGGTCACTTCCTGGCGAATGTAGTTGGTGTCTTCGCGGAGGATTGCCCTCCAAATGATTTGGATGTTGCCGGCAGGATCCGAGAGCTCAGCGCGCAATTCGCGACCCGGCAGGCGATCGGCGGCCCGGGACGGACTTGCTCGGGAGGAACCGGCTTCGGAAGAGTCTGGTGAAGCTGAGATTTCGCGGAGCACGGGCGCGGCTACCATTTTGAGATCGGAGGAACGCAGCACCGGGCCTTCTTTGGGCACCAACTCAAACACGCTTCCGTCGAGCGGCAGCGTTGCTCCGGTGAAATGGTTGGTCAGACTTTTCCAGCGCAGCGACCCGCCCCGGACGGTCCATGTGGCCGAAATGGCATGGTTGGAGAGAGTGATGGTGCCGGCTTCCTGGCGAGCCTGAGCCGAAGTCGAGGTCGGGCTTGACCCTAACGAGTGGAGAACCAGTGGGAACAGCAGGCAATAAAGAAGAGGGCGTGGCATTTCGCGATTTTCCTTGGATTGGATAAGCCGCCCCCAGATTACGGGACGAAACGGCGTGAAACAAGAAGAAAGCAAACGCAATCCAGCGGTTGGGGTGTTCCGATGCGCGCAGAAGGGTGCGAAAAACGCCGAGCGCCGCACTCGGTTCGCGACTTGGGCCGGGGGTGCGATTTGACTTGACTTTCACCATAAACGAAAGTAATAGTTTTGACTCGTAATAATATGAAAGCCGTTCACGGGGAGGCTGCCATGCGTGTCTGCCGTCGCAATCGGGGTTCGGTCGCCGGTTTCATCTCCTTGCTGGGGATGCTCTTGCTGTTCACCAACTTGGGGTTTGGGCAAGCCAGCTACACGGCGCAAGTGCGCGGTGCGGTTTCGGACCAGTCGGGCGCTCTGGTGGCGAATGCGACGGTGACGATCACGAACGACGGCACGAACATCGAGCAGACGGTGCACAGCGACGAGCACGGCCAGTATTTTTTTTCCGGGCTGCGGCCTTCGGTCTACACCATTAAGGCGCAGGGCACGGGTTTCCGGATCGCCGAGAAGAAGAACATTGTCCTGCAGGTGGATCAACAGACGAGCGTGGATTTTGTGCTCCATCCTCTGGGCGTGACTCAGACGATGGAAGTTACTACCGCGGCTCCCTTGCTCGACACCGAGAGCGCCACTCTGGGAACGGAAATCACCGGTGAGTATCTGAAGGATATTCCTCTGATGAACCGCAGTTTTTTCGGGCTGACGTTCCTGGCTGCAGGGGTGACGGAGGTATCAGGGTCGGGCACATCGGACAACTATCCCTCGGGTACAAACTTCACCTCCAACGGGCAGCGCAACGCGACCGCGGAGATCCGGCTGGACGGTTCGCTGATCAGCGCGCCAGAGCAGGGCGAAGGAGGGAATTCGAACGTCTACTACGAACCGTTGGTCGAGGGCATGCAGGAATTCAAGGTTGAGAACAACAGCTTCTCGGCGGAGTTCGGCAACAACGGCGGCACGGTCGTCAACATGGTGATGAAGAGTGGGACGAACGCGTTCCATGGCAGCGGCTGGTATTTCCTGCAACGGCCGGGGATAGACGCGCGTGACTTCTTCAATCCCAAGTACGCTCCGGGGAGTACGACGTTCAACCCCAAGCCCGACAGCCATCGGGACCAGGGTGGATTTACGATGGGTGGACCGATCGTTAAGGATCGCACATTCTTTTTTGTGGATTTTGAGAAGGTCCGCAGTTCGAGTGCAACAAGCGGGGTGGCGACGGTGCCCACGTTGGCAGAGCGGACTGGTGACTTCTCGAGCACGACCAATCCCATCTACGACCCGAAGCTGCCTCTTATCAACTGCACGCCGCCAGCCACCGGCATGTGCCGGCAGCCGGTGCAAATGGGGGGCGTAATACCAGGAGGACCAGGAGGGGAGCAGGATGCCATCGGCATGGCCGTGCTTAATCTCTACCCGAAGCCGAACAACGCCAGCCCCGAGTTCAATAATTACAACTGGACGACGACGGCACAGGCACCGGATTACCAGTTCGATATCAAGGTGGACCACCAGATCAACGACAAGCACCGCATCAACGCCCGCTACAGCCGGGGGTGGAACAATTACACGACTCCGCTAACGCTGGGCGACGGCTTTGATAACGATGGAATCAAAAGCGGTATCACCGTTTCACAGAATGGCTCGTTTGAATATAACTGGACCGTGAACCCTCGGATTATTTGGACGAATCATGCGTCCGTTGACCGCGTACACGAACTGTCGATACCGGGAATCCCGACGATCTCCAGCTTCAACGCTTCCCTGCCGAGCGGCACCGCGGGATTGCCAGCGGTGTTCGAGCAGGCCAACGGGATCGATAAGATGCCGACATTTCAGATGCAAGGAAGTTCGGGGTGGTCGAACCTTTACGATCAGTGCTGCATCAACACAACCTTCGCACACACGCTTTTCAGCTATTCATCCCAATTGGTGATTTCCAAGGGATCGCATCTGATCAAAATCGGCGGAGAGGATAGAATTTTCTATAACAATTTCTGGCAACCGAACTATCCGAGCGGCATCCTGACGTTTACCGATGACGTGACGTCGCCGACCCCAAACGGTGATTGCGACCCAAATGCTATTGATGCTAACGGTAACTGCAATCTGTACACCGGCAACCCATTTGCCAGCCTGGCTTTTGGGTACGGCGATAATATCAACGGCACCAGTCAGCTTGTGGTCACCCCCTCGGTGGCGAACCGTTCGGGAGAGACAGGGTTTTTTATCCAGGATGACTGGCGGGTCAACTCCAAGCTGACGATCAACCTCGGACTCCGGTATCAGTGGAGTTCGCCTTATACGTCGCGTGGCAATCGAATCGAATTCAGCAACTTCGCCGGCGACAGCGGCGTGAGCATCGACCTGACCAGCCTGCCGGCCGCTGCGCAAGCGGCCGGAGCTGTGAGCGTACAAGCCCAAATGCAGAGCGTTGGACTCAACTACCCTGCCTCGCAAGAGTTATTGGGCACGACGCAGTTTCCTACCTCCAGCATGAGGACGGTGCCAACCTACCGGAAAGATCTCGGACCAAGGCTGGGGTTCTCCTACCAGCTCAATTCTGACACGGTTGTGCGCGGCGGGGCGGGCATTTATTTCGGCATGAGCCCGGCCACGAACTTCCAGTATCCGGGCTCCGCGTTCCGGAAAACAGCGAACCTGTTCTTCACGAACAATAATTTTGGATGTGGCGACGGCAGCTGTCCCGGCACGGCGACACTGGCAAACCCGTTTCCCGGCGGCTTCACCGGTCCACAGGGTACACAATACGGTCAGTTGGCGAACTGGGGCTATCAAAACCCGAACGATCTGGGCACAACGGCGGCGCGGGATGCCAACATTTACCAGTGGAATATTGGACTTCAGAGGCTGCTGCCCAGCCAAATCGTGCTGGGCGTGGACTACTCCGCCAACCGCAGCACGCACTTGCCCTGGGCTGGCACCAACAACCGGAGCTTCATCCCGTCGGCTTTGCTGGCGCAGATTACTGCTGCCGTCACTCCCACCGATTCAAGCTGCACGGGGGATAGCTGCGTCAGCAACTTTCTTCAGACTCCAGTGGGCAACCCGTTTTACTCGATGTTCAACACCCCGTGCAGTTCTACGCCGAGCAATCCTTGCTTCAACGAGCCCAATTCGAATTACGGCAATGCAACCCTTCCATTGGGAACTCTGCTGAACAGCTACCCGCAATTCAACGGCGATTTCGAAGGCCTGATGCTCGAGGAAGCGAGCTCAACGTACAACGCGCTGCAGATCCGCTTCGAGAAGCGAACGACGCACAACATCAGTTTCGATGGCAGCTACACGATCTCGAAAGCAACGGACGATTCCTCCGCGGGGAGGAATAACTGGGTCGGTGCGCTCGGCGTGGGCATTCCCCAGCAACTAGACCGGCTGTCGGCGGAACACAGCATCGGCGCCAGCGATACGCCGCAGCGGCTGGCGGTCGCCGTGGTTGTCGACCTGCCGGTAGGCCGCAAGCAAGCGATCGGCGCCAACATGAACCGAGTGCTCGACGCCGCGGTCGGAGGGTGGTCGATGGCGACTATGATCACGCAACAATCGGGGCAGCCCATCGCGCTTGGCATGGCGAACGCCCGCCTGGCCAACGGCAGCCAGCGGCCCCAGGTAGTGTGCCCGCAATTGAAGAGTGGGACTAGCATGCACTCCGTTGCCTTGAACTGGGGAACGAACTCGACGGCTATAAGCAATGGCCTTCCCCCGGTGGCAACCTTTTTGAATGGAAACTGTGTTGCGGACCCTGGCGACCAGGTTCCGGGCAACGCACCGCGTTACTTTTCCGGCTTGCGCGTCGACGGCATTCACAACTTTGATCTGAATCTCTACAAGTCGTTTGTGCCCAAGGAAGGGACGCGGCTGGAGATACGAGCGGAGATGTTCAACCTATTCAATCACCCGCGCTTTGGCACGCCGGGTACTTCCGTGGGAGATCCATTTTTCGGAACCATTACCGGCGACGCCGCGGGGGAAACGCCACGGTTCTTCCAGTTCGGAGCACGGTTCGAGTTCTGAGGTTCGAGTTCTGAAAAAATACTCCAGGCTACCTTCATGAAAACCAGATTCTCATTTCTCGCCGCACTCGCGTTCAGCGGATGCGGCTTTTTGCTGATTGGACAAAGTACAACTTCCAGCCCGAGCGTCGCGCATCAGGACTGGAGCAACTACGTTCGCATTGGGGCGTACGGACTCAAGGGTGGGGACGCGCTGGAGATTGTGCGGCGCGCGCAGGAGAGTGGCGTATTCGGGATTGAAGTGGACAATGACATTGAGGGGCGCTATGAGAGCTTTCTGCATCCCGAAGAAAAACTGAAGGCGATCCACGACGTGGCCGAGGCGGCACATCACGTGGGTAACTATGCGTTTGTGTACATCGCGGGCACGGAATGCATTACGGCGCACGGCGACCAGGTGGCGCATACGCTGGCGAAAGATCATCCTGACTGGTTGCAGCGCAAGATCACCGGCGAGCCGGCGGTTTTTGGTGGGGGCACAGCTTTCTGGATCCGGCCCGGCGACGAAGACGTTTGGGTTAGTCCGTATGCTCCGGAGTGGCGGAAGACTTACATGGAGCGGGTGCGGCAGATTGCCGCGACTGGGATCGATGGCATCTATGTCGACATTCCTTATTGGATGACGCATTTCGAAGGCTGGGAGAATACCTGGGCCAGTTTTGATGACTACACGGTCGCCGCGTTCAAGCGGCAGACCGGACTCGATGCGAAGCACGATGTGAAGGTGGGAGATTTTTCTGACCCGGCGTTTCGCAAGTGGGTAACGTTCCGGATTCAGACGTTTACCGATTTCATGCACGAGATCGACCAGAACGCGAAGTCGGTCAATCCGAAGATCAAGACCATTCCCGAAATTTATCCTGGGATCGAAGGGGAGTCGGTGCGGGTGGGGGCCGATGTTTACAGCCTATATCCGGTGGTGGACGCGATTGCCCACGAATATGAATTTGGCGAGGGCGACCACATGGCTTCGGATCGAAAACCGCTGGACTGGTTTCGCTATCAGGTCGGCATGCATTCGTTTCGCGCCTTCGCGCAAGGGAAGCCTACATGGATTCTGAATTACTCGTGGGACGGCAAGAATAAAGCGGACGCGGGCGACATGATTCGCGAATCGATGATGAATCTGGCGATGTCGCAGGTCATGGCGGGCGCGAATTTCTGGGACGCGCCGGGACACTCCATGGCCGGGTCGAACGATCTGGCAACGCGCAAGAAGATTTTCTTGTGGATTGCGGCACATGAAAAGACGTTTTATCTGCCGCGATCGCCAGTGGATCCGATCGGCGTTTATTTTTCTCCTGACACGCGGGATTTCTATGCGCAGGATTTCATCGCATCTTATCGCGGAATCCTGATTCTGCTGATGCAGCAGCATCTTGAGTTTCAGATCGTGACGCCGAGAACGCTCGCCGACTTCCACGGCAAGACGCTGGTTTTGCCCGATGTGCGAGTGCTGGGAGATGGCGAGAAGAGCTCGTTGCAGGCTTTCGCGGCACAGGGTAAGAGGCTTGTCATCACTGGAACGGATGCGACAGGGATTGCGACTTCGGCAAGTGTCGTCCGGTTTCCTGAGTGTCCGGGCAGGGCTTATAACGCGGCTCTGGAAAAGGATTTCGACCACGCGTCCCCGAGTTCGCAGCAGTCATTCCTCGACAGCTTGCAGGGCGGAAACACGGTGCAGATCAAAGCCGGGGCTCAGATCGCAACGTCGATCAGCCGCGCGCCCGATGGTCGCGTCCAACTTTTCTTCGCCAACTTTGCCGGGCTAAAAGGAGGTTCGAATCCGGTGCAGACGCCGCAGACCGGAGTCGAGTTGAGCGTGACGTCGAAGAGCGACGGCGCGGGATCCTTCCTTCCATTTCTTGGGGAGGCGCAGACGGTCAAGGGAGTCCGACACGGCGACACGATCACTTACGCGCTGCCGCCGATTACGAAGGGAGCGGTGTTCTCGTACGCGCCTTAAATACGAGGCTGATTAAAATCCCCACCCGCCTCAGACCGATCCGGACTCCCAGTTCTTGGACCGTGCGACCGCCTCATTCCATCGGTTGCGCAAGAGCCTGGCTCGTGACTCTGGCATTTGCGGCATGAAGCGGCGGTCCTTCGCAGCGGCCGCGTTGTCGAGATCGGTCGTCCAGAAACCAACTGCGAGACCAGCCAAGTATGCCGCGCCGAGAGCCGTAGATTCGGTCACAGGAGGGCGAACGACCGGTACTCCGAGAATGTCGGATTGAAATTGCATCAGGCTGTCGTTGGCGGCAGCTCCGCCGTCGACTCGCAACTCCTGCACCGAGTCTCCGGAATCCAGACGCATGGCATCGAGCAAGTCGGCGACCTGGTAGGCAATGCTCTCCAGCGCGGCGCGGGCCAAGTGACCGGCAGTGGTGCCGCGAGTGAGACCGAAGATTGAGCCGCGGGCGTAGGAATCCCAATGCGGCGCGCCCAATCCCACGAAGGCAGGAACGAAATAGACGCCACCGTTGTCGGAGACGGAGTTGGCCAACGTTTCAACTTCTGTAGAATTGCGAATCAAGCCGAGTCCGTCGCGCAGCCACTGCACCACCGCGCCGCCAACAAAGACGCTGCCTTCAAGGGCGTACTCGGTCACATCGTCGTATTTTCCAGGCAACCGTCGTCACCAGCCGGTTGGAAGACGGGACGGCGCGACGCCCCGTGTTCTGCAGCATGAAACATCCGGTCCCGTAGGTGTTCTTGGTGAGGCCGGGGCGCGTGCAGCGCTGGCCAAAGAGAGCCGCTTGCTGATCGCCGGCGATGCCTGCGAGCGGAATCTTGTTCAGACCCTCGAACGCGCTCACTTCCCCGTAGACTTCGCTGGAAGATCGCACCGCGGGCATCATCGATATAGGGACTCGAAACAGATCGAGAAGCTCGTGATCCCAAGTGCCGGTGTGGATGTTGAAGAGCATGGTGCGCGAGGCATTGCTGGCGTCGGTGGCATGAACTCGGCCTGCCGTCAATTTCCAGAGGAGCCAGCTGTCGACCGTGCCGAAAGCAAGTTTGCCGGCTTCGGCGAGAGAGCGCGCGCCGGGAACATTATCCAGGATCCAGGAAATCTTGCTGGCGGAAAAATAGGAATCGATCAGCAGGCCAGTACGCTGCTGGATGAGAGGACCGTGGCCTTCGCTTCTTAGCCGCTCGCAGAAATCGGCGGTGCGACGGTCCTGCCAGACGATGGCGTTGTGGACGGGCTCTCCAGTGTCGCGATTCCACACGATCGTGGTTTCGCGCTGGTTGGCGATGCCGATTGCGGCCACGTCACTTGCCCGCGCACCGGCTTTAGCCAGAGCTTCCTGTGCGACGACGATTTGAGAGGAAGCGATTTGCTCAGGGCTATGCTCGACCCACCCGGGCTGGGGAAAGATCTGATCAAATTCGCGTTGCGCGAGCGCGCGAATGGTTGCTTCCTGATCGAACAGGAGTGCCCGCGAACTGGTCGTGCCTTGATCGAGCGCTAGAACGTATTGCACGATGCCTCCATCGACCTACTTAACTTATTTCGTAGAGAATTAGCTTGCTAGTCTCTTGCCACGGGATCGGCACCGCAGGCAAGACGTTGCAAGCAACGTCTCTACAACAACTGTCCGCGCACGATTATGACGGGCGCAGGAAGCGCCTGATCCCGAAGTCATAGATGGCCGCGCCGGCCAGGCCTCCGAGAAGCGGGGCGACGACGGGGATCCACCAGACGCGAGTTCCGTCAGTGAGGCCGTTGTGTGAGAATCCGGCGACCACGGTGAAGAGCCGGGGGCCGAAGTCGCGCGCGGGATTAATGGCATAGCCGTGCATGCCGCCGAAGCTCATGCCGATGGCGACCACGACCAGCCCGATCATTAAGGGCGCCAGATTCGCTCCGGGAGGCATGTTGAATTCGTCAATGATCGCGAAGATGAGAAGAACCAGCAAGCCGGTACCGATGAACTGATCGAGAAACCCTGCCTGAGGCGTTGCCGGGAATGCAGGAAACGTCGTGAAGACTCCGGCGGTGTGATCGAGGTGCGGATCGGACTGGTGGAACGCGGGCAGATAGTTCCAATACACCAGCGCGGCGGCGGCGAAAGCGCCAGCGGTCTGCGCGATCGAGTAGGGCAGCACCTTGCTCCAGGGGAAGCCACGGAAGACCGCCAGTGCCAAGGTCACAGCGGGGTTCAGATGCGCCCCCGAAACCTTACCGGCGATGTAGATTCCCATGGTCACGGCGAGTCCCCACCCCAGGGTGATGTTGGTGAAACCACCGTGAATCGTCTCACCGGGGTTCTTCGAGGGAAACAGCACCACCATGGCAACCACGCCGGTGCCCAGCAGGATGAGCACAAAAGTGCCGAGAAACTCCGCGATCAACTCCGCCGTCAGGGAAGGCTTCGAATTCATTCGTATTTCCGTTGCTGAGTTGAATCGCGCTGGACGACCGCGAAGTAGTGTACCAAGGCGCGGATGTTTCGCCGCGCGTTTTCCACCGGGCCGACGCCCCGGCCTCTGACGGACTGAGGCCCCCTAACAGTAACGAAACGGGACATTTTTTCTTGACATTTGGGAACAGGGCCGTAAGATAGAGACATATTTATTCATCAGTATGCATAGTTATTCATTATGAATAAAACACTACGACAACGGGCGGTTCTCGACGTACTGAAGCACGCGCCGATCGCCAGCCAGGAGGATCTTCAGCGACTCCTGCGCAAGAGGGGATTCAAGGTCGGACAGGCCACGCTTTCCCGCGACATTCGTGATCTGAATCTGAGCAAGACCTCGCACGGATATTCCCTGCCCCAAGGTGAGATGGCCGCCGGCGTGGCGCTGCCGCCGGTGTCGCGGCTGGTCAGAGAATTTGTGCTGGATATTCGCTCAGCGCAGAACCAGTTGGTGATCAAAACCATTGTGGGCAGCGCGCAGCCCGTGGCCGCCGCTCTGGACGAGGCCGATTGGTCCGAGGTGGTGGGGACGATTGCCGGCGATGACACGATCCTGATTGTTTGTCCCGACAAGGAGGACGCGCGGAAGCTGGCGGGTCGAATCGAGGAAATGCTGGGTTAGCAGTGGTGATTCAAGAGAAATGACCGCGAAACTCAAAACCGCAGTGCTGGGCGCGACCGGATATTCCGGCCTGGAGCTGACGCGGATTCTTCTGCGTCATCCAAGGCTGGAGAAACCGGCGCTGCTGCGGCGCTCTGCGGACAACGGCGGCGCGACGGATTTGGCGGACGTATTTCCGGTACTCTCCGGCAATGGTGGGTACCCGCTGCGTCCGCTGTCGTGGCCGGCACTCAAGCAGCAGGAAGTGGAGTTGTTGTTTCTGGCCACGCCACACGAGGTGTCGCGCACGCTCGTGCCCGAGGCCATGGCGCAGGGTCTGCGGGTTATTGATTTGAGCGGCGCCTGGCGGTTGAAGCAGGAGCAGCACCGTGCGATCTATGACTTTCACGATTCGGATGCGATCACGGCGGCGGAGTTGACGGAAAAAGCGGTCTACGGGTTGCCGGAGTTGAATGGCGATCGGTTGGCGAATGCCACGCTGGTGGCGAATCCCGGATGCTATGCGACGTCGGTGATTCTGGCGCTGGCGCCGTTGCTCAAAGCTGGGATCGTCGATAGGAAGCGCGGGATCGTTTCCGATTCGAAATCGGGCGTATCCGGGAGCGGGCAAAGAACCGACGGCGAAAACGCATTTTGTATCGGTGGCCGACAACCTGTCCGCGTATTCGGTCTTCAGCCACCGGCACGTGGGTGAGATTGTCGAACAACTCGGGCTGGAAACTCAGGAGCTGATTTTTACGCCTCACCTGCTTCCGATTCCCCGCGGAATTCTGTCGACGATCTATGTGCACCTGAGCGACCGGATGAGTGCGCTGGAAGTTGAATCGTGTTTTCGGAATTTCTATTCAGGCAAACGCTGGGTGCGAGTATTTCAAACGCCGACATTGCCGCAGGTGCAGTTTTCGCTGCAGACGAATTATTGCGATCTCGGGTTTTGTCTGGCGGAGGACGGCCGTCGACTGGTGTTGATTTCTTGCATTGACAACTTGCTGAAAGGCGCCGCGGGACAGGCAGTGCAAAACATGAACTTGATGTACGGCTGGTCAGAGGAAGAGGGACTGCAGTGATCATTGTGGTCAAAGTCGGAGGAGCCGCGCTCGAGGATGCTCCTACTCTACGCAAATGTGCTCGAGCGATTGCGGAACTGGCGCAGGATGGGCATCGCGTCGTTGTGGTTCACGGCGGCGGCGGCGCGCTGACCCGCATGCTGAAGCGCCTGGGAAAACAAAGCGAGTTCATTGGCGGGCTTCGCGTCACGGACGCGGAAACTCGCGATGTGGCCCTGATGGTGCTAGGCGGGATGGTCAACAAGAAGGTCGTCGCGGCCATTCAAAGCGCGGGGATGCCCGCGGTCGGATTCTGCGGCGGCGACGGCATGACGTTCCGGGCGCGGCGCAAACATATTCGCGGCAACGACCTGGGGTTTGTTGGCGAGATTTGTTTTGCGGAGCCGTGCTGGATCGAAGCGTTGTGGCAGCAGGGAGGAATTCCGGTGCTCGCGTCGCTCGCGCTGGGAGCGGATGGCGAATATTACAACGTGAATGCGGACGAGATGGCGGCGGCGTGCGCGGCGGCGTGTCATGCGAACGCGCTCATTTTCCTTACGGATGTGCCCGGCGTCAAAGACGCGGAAGGCGCGGTGATTCCGTGGCTGAGCACCAAGCAGGCGCAGGATATGGTGGAGGGCTCGATCATTACTGGAGGCATGTTGCCTAAGTTGGAAGCGTGTAAACAGGCGTTGAGGCAGGGAGTAGGCCGCGTGCGCATATTGCCCGCCGCAGAAGCCGATGCTCTGCCGCAGTTCTATCTGACGAAACTGAGTTGTGGGACAGAGGTCACCTGCGCGTGAAGCAGGATCGAAGTTTCAGAAATGAGGAGTCAAAGTTGAACAGTCCATTGCAAAGTAGAGTACCGGCGGTGCCGGAGACATTTCCCGGCATGTTCTGGTGCCCAGACCTGGTTTCGACGCGCGATCTCGGACCGCAAGGGGTTCAGGCCGTGCTCCATCTGGCGGAACTCATGAAGTCTCGTCCCTCGGTTTTTCAACGGTCACTGGCAGGAAAACAGATGGTGATGTTTTTCGAGAAGCCCTCTCTCCGGACGCGGCTTACATTCGAAGCGGGGATGACGGGATTAGGCGGCACAGCTATTTTCGTTGATCAGTCGCAGAGCCGGCTGGACGCTCGCGAAACGCTGAGCGATATTGCGCATAATGTTGAGCGCTGGGTGGATGTAATCGTGCTGCGAACGTTCGCGCAGGAAACCGTCGAGGGCATGGCTCGTTATGCGTCGGTGCCGGTCATCAACGCGCTGAGCGATTTGGAGCATCCCTGCCAGGCTCTGGCGGATTACTTCACGCTGCAGGAGCGGTTCGGCGATCTAAAGAGCATTACGTTGGCGTATGTGGGGGATGGCAACAACGTGGCGCATTCTCTGATGCTGACGTGCGCTTGCCTCGGTTCGCGGATTCGGATCGCCACGCCGAAAGGTTATGGGCCGAATGCGCAGATCGTCACCGATGCACGTAAGATCGCGAAACATACGGGCGCGCAAATCGAGTTGCTGACCGACCCGCATGCTGCGGTCGCCGGAGTGGACGCGGTTTACACCGACGCGTGGGCGAGTATGGGTCAGGAACACGAAGCTGGGAAGCGCGGGGAAATATTTCCGCCCTACCAGGTGAATTCGCAACTCATGGCGGAAGCCGCGCCGCACGCTGCTTTCATGCACTGTCTGCCGGCGCATCGCGGCGAGGAAGTCACCGATGAGGTGATGGACTGCGAAACTTCGGTCATCTTCGAGCAGGCAGAAAACCGGCTGCACGTTCAGAAATCCATTCTTTATTTATTGCTGGGTGGCGCGGTTCGCCTGCCCGTTAGGAGCGCTCATGCCTGAGAAAGTTGTTCTCGCTTATTCCGGTGGACTGGATACGTCGATCATCATTCCATGGTTGAAAGAAAACTATTCCTACGACGTCATCGCCATGGTGGGTGATGTTGGTCAGGGAGACGATATTGAAGCGGTGGTTGAGAAAGCTTATAAGACCGGCGCCAGCAAAGTAATTGTGGAGGATCTCCGCGAAGAATTTCTGACGGGATACGCGTTCCCTGCTCTGAAGGCCGGCGCGGTGTACGAGCATAAATATCTGCTAGGTACGTCGCTGGCTCGCCCGGTGATCGCGAAACACCAGGTGGAAGTGGCATTGCGTGAAGGGGCGACGGCGGTAGCGCACGGATGCACGGGCAAAGGCAACGACCAGGTGCGGTTTGAGTTGACGTATCAGGCGCTCGCTCCGGAGTTGAAGATCATCGCTCCGTGGCGGGAGTGGACGTTGAAGTCGCGCGAAGACTGCCTGGATTACGCCGAGCAGCACGGGATTAAGGTCGAAGCGAGCCGCACCAAGATTCACAGCCGCGACCGCAACCTGTGGCACATCAGCCACGAAGGCGGTGAATTGGAAGATGCCGGAAACGCGCCGTTGCCGACGACGTGGCAGATTACTCGATCGCCGCAAGAAGCGCCGGACAAGGAAGAACAGGTACGCATCGGTTTCGACAAGGGAGTTCCAGTCTCGGTGAATGGGATGAAAATGGATCCCGTGTCGCTGGTGGAATTGCTGAACGAGATTGGCGCGCGCAATGCCGTGGGGCGGATCGATCTGGTCGAAAATCGCTTCGTCGGAATGAAGTCGCGGGGATGCTACGAAACTCCGGGCGGCACGCTGCTGATCGCGGCGCATCGCGAACTGGAAGCGTTGTGCCTGGAGCGAGAGGTTGCGCACTTCAAGCAGCACATCGGGCTGAAGTATGCGGAGATGGTCTACTTCGGTCTGTGGTTCACGCCGTTGCGGGAAGCTTTGGACGCCTTCGTCGAGAGCACACAGAAAGAAATGACGGGCAGCGCTACGCTCGGGCTTTACAAAGGAAATGTTTCCGTGGTGAGCCGCGAGTCGGAGCATTCGCTCTACCGCACCGATCTTTCCTCGTTCACGATGGGCGACAGTTACGACCAGAAGGATGCGGCCGGATTTATTCGCATTCTTGGGTTGCCGTCGCGATCGCGGGCCCGGTCGCGCGTGGAGGTCGGTCGATGAAGATGTGGTCGGGAAGGTTCCGACAGCCACTGGACCCTGATTTCGAGCGCTGGCAGCGGTCGTTCAGCTTTGACCGGCGGTTGCTGAAGTGCGAACTCATGGCTAGCAACGCGCATGCGCGGGCGTTGAAGGCTGCAGGCATTCTGTCGTCGGATGAACTGATTTGCATTCTGCAGGGACTGAAGCAGATCGGCGAGAAGGCGGCGGAATCACCGGCATTTTTCGACGACGATGAAGCGGAAGACGTTCATCATTTTGTCGAGAAGCGACTCGTCGAGCTGATCGGCGAAACTGGATACAAGTTGCACAGCGGTCGCAGTCGCAATGAGCAAATTGCAACCGACCTCCGACTGTACGTGAGGGCCACGATCGATCAGATGCGCCACCAACTCGCCGACCTGTGCAGCGTGCTTACGGATCGAGCGGAACAGGCTGCGGATGCTGCCATGCCGGCGTATACGCATTTGCAACGGGCTGAACCGGTTCTGATTGGCCATTGGCTACTGGCCTATGTAGAAATGTTTTTGCGCGATGCCGACCGGCTTGCAGACTGCCGGAAGCGGCTGAACGTTTGTCCCTTGGGATCGGGGGCAGTGGCCGGCGCGACTCTGCCGCTGGATCGCGATTTAATGGCCGACAGTCTGGGCTTCGAGGGCGCGACCGCGAACAGCATCGACGCCACCAGCGATCGCGACTTTGCGATGGAGTTTGTGAATGCGCTGTCGCTTGTGGCTCTGCATCTGAGCCGATGGGCGGAAGAAATGATTTTGTTCTCTTCGCAGGAATACAGCTATCTAGGTTTGCCGGAGGCGTACTCCACCGGCAGCAGTGCCATGCCACAAAAGAAGAACCCCGATCTGCTCGAACTTGTGCGAGGAAAGTCTGGGCGAATTCTGGGAAATGCAACTGCGCTCATGGTCGCGATAAAAGGGCTGCCTCTGGCTTACAACAAAGACTTGCAGGAGACGCAGGAGCCTCTGTTCGATTCGTCAGACACGCTGCTGCAGATGTTGCCCTTGGTGACGGGATGGATGGGGGCGGTGGAATTTCGCAAGGAGCGCATGCTTCAGGCGGCGCAGTCGGGATTCATGAATGCGTGGGCGGCCGCTACATATCTGGTGAAGCGCGGCGTGCCAATGAGGCTGGCGCACGAGAGGATTGGCAAGGCAGTGCAGCTATGTATCGAACGCGAGTGTGAGCTTCAGGATTTGTCGATCGAAGAACTGCGCAGGCTCAGCCCAGCGTTCGATGAGGATTTCTACGAATCGCTGAAACTGGCTTCTGTGCTGGGAGTTCACGATGTTGCGGGAGGAACGGTGCCGAGCCGGGTTCGGCACGCCATTCACCTCACCAGAAAGAAGATCGAAGCGGTTCGCGAGGAGGCCCATGCGCACGCGTAAAGCGATTTTGCCCGACGCACAGCAGATTCATGAATTGATCTCCGCATATTCTGGCGACGGCACTTTACTGCCGCGTACGCTGCCGGAGATTTGCGAGAACGTCAGGGACTTCGTGGTGCTCGAAGATGACGACCGCATTATCGGCTGTGGAGCGCTGCATCTGTACGGCACGCACCTGGCTGAGATTCGGTCGATTACCGTCGCTCCGGGGGCACAGGGCAAGGGCGGAGGCGGGCGCCTGGTGAAGGCTTTGCTGGCAGAGGCGAAGCGGCATCGTGTGGATTGCATCTGTTTATTCACGCGCAAACCGGATTTCTTTGCGGGGCAGGGATTTTCAGTCGCTCAGCGAGAGGATCTTCCCGACAAGATTTACAAAGATTGCCATGCTTGTCCGCGGTTTCACTGCTGCGATGAAGTCGCCATGGTACGCGGGGAGTTGCCCAAGTTTGCGATTCTGCCCGAGCCTGCGGATTGGCTGGTGAAGTTGCAGGGCTGGTCGCCGGTCTCCACGGAAAACACGGTGGACACCGTCGGAGACCCGTCCAGTTCTAGCTGAGGGCGTCTAGCTGAGAGCTTGGGCGCCGTCTTCCGCAGAGCAAAGGTACACCTGCGAAAGAATTCCTGTTGCTTCCCGATAGCGGTCGCCAATTCGCTTCGCGAAATCCTCGGCATTTTCTTCGCGAACGAGGTTGACCGTGCATCCGCCGAAGCCGCCGCCGGTCATGCGTCCTCCGATGAAACCGGGCAAGCCCTTGGCTGCTTCGACCATGATATCCAGCTCGCTGCAGCTGACTTCGTAGAGATCGCGCAAGCTGTCATGCGACTCGCGCATCAACTTTCCGACTCGCACCAAGTTCCCTTCCGTAAGCGCGCGGGCGGCGTCGAGCGTTCGCTGGTTTTCGTGGACTACGTGAGCACAACGCTTCCAGATCGTGACCGGAATATCTTTCTCATGCTGGTCCAGCAGGTATTCCGACACATCTCGCAAGGCACGAACCGCTGGATCCCATTTCGCGAAAGCTCGCACCCCTTCTTCACACTCTTCACGACGCGTGTTGTAGGCGCCAGTCGCGAGGTCGTGCTTGACCATCGTGTTGCAGACGACGAGTTGGAGACCCAGAGGGATCGGGACGAACTTAAATTCAAGAGAGCGACAATCGAGAAAGAAAGCGTGCCCGGCCTTTCCCATGCAGGAAACGAATTGATCCATGATGCCAACCTTGGCGCCGACGAACTCGTTCTCCGCTTTGCGGCACAGCTTTGCGACTTCGGGAAGTGGCACACTCGTTTCGGTGAGGCTCAAGAGAGCGAGCGCGGAAGACACTTCCAGTGCCGCCGACGAACTTAACCCCGCGCCAATCGGGACTTTCCCGTGCACCAGCAGGTTCGCGCCCCCAAGGTTGTGCCCCGCCTGCCGAAGCACCGAGGCAACCCCCAGCACGTAGTCACACCAGGCTCGGACGCGCTTCTCAGGCAGATGGTTGAGATCGAACTCAAAATTGCCGGGAAATTCGTCGGAGTGAATCACCAGATTGTGGTCCGGCCGTGGAGCAATCGCCACATAGGTCGAGAAGCCAACGGCCGCGGGCATCACGTAGCCGTCGTTGTAGTCGGTGTGCTCACCGATCAGATTGACGCGGCCGGGCGCACGGAAAATTCGGGGCTGAGTTCCGAATGCTTTTTCGAAAGCGAGAGTGATTTCGTTTATCGTTTGCATCCGGCAGCTTTCACCACTGAAGTTCACACCCGAACGCCCATGCAAAATGCATCCCGCTATTTCAGCACAGGAATCCGTTCTAAAGCATCATCCTTTAGTGGAGGTTCAGGTCGGCGTAGTGGTTGAAATTTGCAAGCGACATCTGATCTCCGCCCGGCAAGTAAAAACCGAATCTGCCAGCCGAGAGATTACTCCCCTGCAGAGTCCAGCGGTCGAGAACGACCCAGGCATCCCCTTGCCGGAGCTGATGAATAATTTCTGTGGGAGACACATGAATCTCAAAAGTGTGGAAGGCCTTCTTTTCGCTCTTGTGCGGAATCTTGACGTCGTTCTTTTTCTGACCGTTTCGAACGTCCGTCCGATAGAAATTGTTTTCGTCGAGCTGAAAAAGATCGTAGTTATTCGGGTCGATGTAGTTGAGCACCCACTGCAGGCGGTGACCTTTCGTCAGCACGGCAGAAAACATGAACGTTCCAGAAGTGGGCGTGACTCCGTAAAAAATGTAGTCGCCCCCTTTGCGAACGAACGCGCCATTTTCCGGCTTCCAGCCGGAGGGATCGACCCATTTGGACATGCCGTCGGGAGTTAGCGACAGGTCGATGTTCCGCGGTTGACCGGCAGTGAGTTCGACCGTTGCAGTGCGCACAAAATTGTCGGCAGTGCGAGCGGAAAGAGTGTACGTGCCGGGGGGAAGATTGAGAGGAGCACCGCTGCTCACCTTGACGGCGGGCTCGCCGGGTTTCGTCATCGTGAGTTGAGCATCGGCCGGCAAGAAGGTGATCTTCAACATGCCCAGTGCGGCTTCGAGAACCGTCTCCGATGCTGCCAGAGTTACGGCCGTGCCCGCTACAAAATGCTTTCGGATTTGCCGTGCCTTGAAACGATCTTTGCGCAGTTCGATGATGTGATCCCCCGGCGAGATCGATGACAGAGTGAGTGTGCCGTCGGGCTGCACGGTTCCGGCCGTCAGCTGATCGATGAGAACCGTAGCTCCGGGAGGACCGCCTTGAATGGTAAGTGACGCCATATGCAGCGCGGGAAGCAGTCCGAAGACCAGCTTTCCCTGCTCGCCTTTGCGAATGCGGACCTTTTGTTCAGGGACCTCCTGAAATCCGTCCTTCGCGACCCGCACCGTGTATTCCTTGGGTTCAAGGTTGGCGATGCGCAGCTGGCCGCGTTCGGTCAGTTGCGGGAGCGCTTTGCCGTTGAGAAATACGCGGGACTTGTCCTGGCCGGTCACGACGACGAGTGTGCCAACATTCTGCCCGGATTCGACGAACGCGGTGAGCGACGGATTGGCTGCGACCTCAAGCGGCAGTTTGTAGTTTTCCCCGGCATGGCTCACATTCAATTCATGCGCGCCCGCGGTGAGGGCGGGTAGGTCAACGCCATCGGCGGAAAGATCGACGGGTGGTTGGCCGTCCAGACTTAACTTGGCCGAGACGTCGGTGGAATAGACGTGAGCGTGATCGCCCATGCTGCTCACCACCACCGCGAGAACGCCCTTCGCGTTGATTGGCGTCTTGATGGCGGGCAAGACCCCGGCTGCCGACGTTAGGGCAACAGAGAAACTGCCTGCAGCACCGTCGAACTTCAGCGTGTGATCGCCAGCGGGAATCTGATCGACTGCCCACTGTGCATCTTGCAGGTCGACCGGCGGTTGGTCGTCCAACGCCACCTTGCCCGCCGGGTTGTCGGAAGACAGCTTAATTCCGGGCAACTCGGGCGGCGGAGGGGGCGTGACCACCGGCGTTGGCTGCACGACATCGGCCTGAGAAGGAGCAAGCTCGGCAGGCGCCTTGCGCCGTCGCAGCAGCAGGAACGGCAGAGACACCGCGATGATCAGTAACAGCACTATTGCTGCGACGGCGATGCCCAGAACTTTCATGTCGCGCATGTTTATGCTGATGCGCGATTGCCGCGGTGGTCGGGGCGCAATCGCGACCGGCGCGGGCGCGGGAATCGCCGGCTGGACTGGCAATGCTGGCTTGCTCGAAACGGGCGGCAGCTTTACGGCTGCCGGAGGTTGAGGAGGCGGAGCCTTTGGTTGCGGCGTCTGTGGGGGAAGCTGAACCGGTGGCGGAGCGACGAAGGACTGCGTCGCTTCGAAAGTCAGATCGGAACTCGATCTCTTGCCCGGTACCGACGGCAGGTTCAATTTTTGGAGCAGGCCGTTCGCGCTGGATAAGACTTCCTCGTCCTCGACGTATTTGTCGGCCAACTCCCGCGCGCGCGAGCCAAGAGTTTTCCTGGCAAGAACATTGCTGGCAGATTCAGCTTCGCTTTCCAAGCGGCGCAATTCGTCAAGATCGCGACGCCGCGCCTGCCTTTGCTGGGACTGAAGATCACGCTGTACAGCGTCCCGAATCTGGATCAGACGCATCTCTCGTGGGTAAGCCGACAATGCTTCCTCGACCCGCGACATGGCTGCGTTCAGGTCACCAGAAGTTTGCAGTCTGCGGGCTTGCGAAACGCATTCGGCCACGTAGGTCTCGCGCTTCTGATCGAGAATCAGCGTCCGCAACGTTTTGGCCATGGGATGCGCCGGATTCAGGGTGAAAGCTTCTTTGGCCAGCTTCTCCGCTTCGCGCCAATCGCTTTCAACCAACGTCTGCGCTTGCTCGACTAGAGTGTTGGCGAGGACGGCCCGGGCGAGAGAATTGTTCTCGTCCATTTCGAAGGCTTGGCGGAGCAACCCTATGCCCTCGGCGGTTTTCTTTTGAGCGCACAACTGCTGCCCTTCCGCCATGAGCCGCTGCGCTTCCGTCTTGCGCTCGACGCCCTGCTGAGCGTGCTTTTGCAGTTCGCTAAGTTCTTCGTCGTTGGGAAATTCTGTCTCCGCCACCTGCAGGAGTTCAAACACGCGCGCGTAGTCACTGGAGTGCATGCGCGAGTCAATCTGTTCGATCAGCTGGGTTTTGGACTCGAGGCGGGCCTGCTGGTCGCGTCTCTTCTGCAGACGTTCCACTTCAAATTTCAAGCCGGGATATTGACTATAGATGGTGCGCAGTATTTCCCAATCATTTAGCGCGTCGCCGAAAGCCCCTTGTTCCTCGTGCAGGTGCGCGCGGGCAACAATGGAGTTCACCAGATCGCGCTTGTCTTGCACCAGGCGCAGAGCTCGCTCGAAGTGCGACTCGCCCGGGTACTTCTCGAGGGCCTCGCGCAGAATACTGACACGCTTGTCCAGATCCGGCTCGCCCTCAACCTGCCGATCGACTTGGGCAATCAGCGAAGATAACTCCTGGCGCTGCTGTTCCTCGATGTCATAGCGGAGGGCCTGAAAAATCGCGTTGTTCGGATACTTGGCCAGGTAGGTTTGGCAAGTGGTGACGGCTTTGGAAAAATTGCGCTCTGCCAGTTGTTTGCGTGCTTCAGCGTATGCCGTGTTCATGGCATCGTGCTCGGAGCGCACTTCGTTGTAGAAGGTCTGATAACGGGCGCCGCTTTCGCGATTGACGCCGTCGGGAGCTTTGCGGTCAAGTTCAAGCACCAGGCCCAGCTTCGCCAGTGCGCTGCTTACGTCGCCCTTCTGCCACGCATCCAGAGCAGCCTTGTGGATTTGTTCTTTGTCCTGACGGAGCTTCTTGTAGTCCTCTTCCTGACGGTCGACCTCCGCCAGCAGCTGCAGGGCGCGAGCCTCTTCGGGCCGCAGTTGCAGAACATTTTGCAGAGCTTCGCGAGCGTGTGGATAGGCATGATTGTCGATGTGCTGCTTGGCCAGGCGGTACCAGTTGTCAATCTGTTTTTCGCTGCGGCGGTTCTCGATCTTGCTCTTCAGCGCCAGCGCGGCGGCATTGTCGGGCTCGATCTGCAACGCCTCCTGTAGCTTCTGCAGCGCCAGAGGATCTTCTCCCTCTTCAAAGCGAGCGCGTGCCGCATCCAGCAATTGAGAAAGAGTTTTGCGGCGGACGGCGGTGTCGAGTTGGTGGCGAAGGGCCTGGATCTCGGCATCCATGTGGCCTTCGGCTTCGATTTCGCCGAGAATCTCGCCTGCAAATTGCAGATCGCCGTCGGCGAGCGCCTTGGTGGCGCGCTGCAAGCGCGGCCGCGTGCGCTCCGGATCGAAGAACTCGATCGGCTCGTTGCGCGCAGCTTTTGAAAGCGTGTCGCCGAGTTCGCGAGCAGTTGTAAAGCGGTGCCAGGCCTGCTTTGCCATCCCTTTGTGAACGACGCGGCTGATGGACTGGGAAATGGCGGAGTTTACCTCGGAGGCCGGAGGCGGGTTTTGATTCAGAATAGCTTCGACTACTTCGTCGGCTCGAGCGCGCTGGAACGGGTGTCGGCCAGTCAGTGCTTCATAGCACACGACACTCAAAGAAAAAATGTCAGAAGCGGCGGTAAGAGGCTTCAACTGGATCTGCTCGGGAGACATGTAGAGCAGAGTTCCCTTTTGCGCTCGCGTGGTGTTAGCGTCGGCCATATGGGCCACGCCGAAGTCGATAATCTTTACCGAATCGTCTTCCATGACGAAGATGTTGCTGGGCTTCAGGTCGCGATGGACAAGTCCTCGCTCATGCGCCGCCTGCAGGCCGCGGCAGGTCTGGGAAATAATTTCGACGGTGCGTTCAACCGTAAGCCGATGGCTGGATTCGCGCACGAAGTGGTCGAGAGTCTTGCCCGGCAATAGCGGCATGACGAAGTAGGGTTTCTTTTTCCCGTCTTCTTCAAACTCTCCGATGTCAAAAATTTCGACGATGTTAGGGTGGCTCATCGAAGCCAACACATCGCACTCTTTGTAAAACAATTGGAGGGACGCGGGATCGGGGATGTCGAGAATCGTCTTGACGGCGACTTCGCGGCGAACGACGGTGTCGTAAGCGCGATAGACCAGGCCCATCCCACCCTGCCCGAGGATCTGCCTCACCTCGTAGCGGCCGGCCAGTTTTTTCGGCGATCCCGTGGCGTCCATGGCGATCCCTGCGATGCAGGGCTCCAGCATTTTATACGATTTTGGCTCGGTGCAAGTATCTCTTTGTGGGAGTGGGGAAATAAATCGGAATCGCCGGAAAATCGCTCTGGAAGCCCGGTTTGGACGGATGGCGCGTTCAAGCCGCGAGTGGAGACTGGCTCTATTTGGTCAATTCCCCGGTTGGCTCGAAACTTATTCCAGCCAGAGGACTGCCGGAGGCGAGGAGTTTCCGGATGCTGGCTCGGTTCGAGCCCGCCTGTTCGATTGCAGCGGAGAGGCAGCGCAAGGCCTGCGGGAGTTGAGTGCCCTCGGGCAGGCGGAAAATCCAAGGAATGTTGGTTGAGGTGAGCGCGCGATCGGCAGAGATAGCCACCACGGGGACGAAGGACTTTACGGCAATCTGTTCGGCGAGATGGCTGGAAGGCCGGTCGAGTGCGACGAGCGCGAGCACGTGTTGCTCGTAGACTGCATTTACCAGATCGCTCGAAGCCTTGCCCCACGAACTTTCGGACGGAATTGCGATCAGAGTAAAGTGCTTGCCGGCGTCGTTGAGCTGGCTCAGCAGGCGAACGATTTCGGGGGATCGCACGAGTTCGTCGGCATGAGGCCCGAAGACACCGATTCTAAGATCGCTTGCCTTCTCATCAGGCAGGGACGGGCCCGCGTACTGAACCCCGTTCTCGCCGACTCGCGCATATGGTTTTTCCATGGTGATGCGGCGGTACTCGATTGCTCCCTTGCGCACGTGAGCAAGGAAGAGGGGCGCGATGTTTTTGCAGTTGGGATCGAAGACCATGCCGCCGGTGACGCCCTTATACGTTTCGGTTGCGGTCAGGGCATCGCGGATGCGGCCTTTATTCAAGCCGGCGCGACAGATGGCTTTCAGCAGGATCTGCATCTGATCGTAGGCCAGGGCGGCAAACTGGTCGGGCTTCTCATGGAAGCGCGCTTCGTAGCGGGCGCTGAATTCCTGCCAGGCCGGATCGGTGCGGTTGGGGTCGTAGGGAAAAACAGCTTCGAAACCTTCGGCCGAGGGGCCAGCCAGCTTGATGAGTTCATCGCCGATGGTGCGATGGCTGCCGAATACGCGCTGCTTCATTCCCAGTTCCTGAATTTGTTGCAGGATCATGGCGGCGGGACCGACGTTGGTCCATAGCACGATGGCGTCGACGCGGGAATCTTCGATGACCTGGAGTTGGCGGCGGAAGTCGGTGTCGCCGGGCATGAATTTCTGCTCAATGACCACGGGATGACCGAGGCGGCGGGACGCGTCGCGAAATTTAAGGACGCCAAAGCGCCCATAGCGGTCGTTGACCCGCAGAATCGCCACGCGCTTGAACCCCAGTTCGGTGTAGATGTGCCGGGCCAGCGTATAGCCCTGCAGGCGGTCGTCCTGAATGTCGGTGAAGTACCAGGGAATGGCTGTCTCCGGGATCGTGGGATCGGTCGAAGCGCTGTTCACCAGCGGAGTTTCGGCCTTGAGTGTGAGGCGCAGCGCGATGTGGGTCGATTCCGCACTGATCGAACCGAACATGGCCCAGACTTTGTCGTCGTAGATCATGCGGACGGCATCGTTCGAGGCCGCGCCCCAAATAGCGGAATCTTTGGCAGCGCCTGGCGTCGACGCGCTGCTCATCTGCCAGTTGTCATAGTCGTTGTGAGTGACAAGTCGAAAAGGCTTGCCGCCATAGCCACCGGCAGCGTTCGCCTCGTCGATCGCCATTGTGGCGCCGTTCAGCATGCGGACACCGAACACGGTGTCGGGGTGGTCGTAGAGGGGCGCCAGAAATCCAATACGAATCTCACTCAGATCTTTCAGATCAGGATCGGGGACATCGCGAGCGGCGCCGTTGTATTCGACGAGATCCTGATAGTACTCGTGATAGGGCGGGGTAAACTTCGAGAACGGGCGCAGATCTTCCGGCGCGCCCGAATAGGGCTTGAGCGAACGCGACGCGGGTGGCCCCGGCGGGTTGTGGCCACACGCACAGGGAACAGTTTGCGCCCACGCCGAACACGCGAGCGCCGCAACCGTCAATAACGCAGAAGGAAACCGCATGGCTACTCCGTGGGCACTTCTCGCCGAAACATGGCAATCGCTTCAATTTCGATGAGCAGATCAGGGCGGCAGAGGATCGCCTGGATGCCGGTGGAAGCCGGCAGCGGGTCGAGTTGCTGCTCTTTATAAAATGCGGTGCGCTCTTGGTTGAAGGCCTGGTAGTCGCGCTCAATGTCGCGGAGGTAGCAGCTGGTGCGAACAATGTCATGCCAGGTCGCGCCTTCCGCAGCCAGCAGTTTGGTTATGTTGTCGAAGGTGCGGCGCAGTTGGGCGCGAAGGTCGCCGACGTGGACAGTGAGGCCCGCGTCGTCGATGCTGGCGGTGCCCGAGATCAGCAGAATCGTGAGCCCGTTCAAATCGATGCGCATGCCGCGGGAAAAGGCACTGCCGTAGTCGTAGGCTTCGTTGAGCGCTGTGTGATTGGTGATCGCCCGCTTCACTACGGGAGCTGTGGCAACTTCCGCGAATAATTCCTGAACGTTCATTTGATTGTCTCCTGATGGCTTATTTCTTATGTGTCGCTTTGCTCGTGATAAGAACTTGTGCACTTTCGAGGGAATTCTTCTGGCGAATGCCGTGACTCAGGCCCTTGGCCGTTGCAACCCAGATGTCGTCGCCCTGAAAATCGACGCCGAGAACATAGTTATGAGCGATCGTGCTTTGTACTGAAATCTTTTTCACCGTGCCGGCAGCGTCACGTACCAGCATTTCGGGCTTATGAGTGTCGAGCGCGGGCCGGTAAACGACCCAGTTCGTTCCGTCGTAATAGGCCAGGCCTTTGTCGGTGGAGAACCAGGCGCGATTGGCGTCGAGGGCCTTGACTTGGTTTAGAAAATTGCTGGGCAGGCCGCTGTCTTTGGTTAGAAAGTTGTGCCAATAGCGGCCATCGTAGCGGCTGGCGCCGAAGTAAGTCGCGACCCAGAGCATCTTGTCGACGTAACTGACGGAGGTGGTGATCTCGTGGATCAGGCCCTGATCCTTCATCAAAACCATTTCGGTTTCGCCGTCGGGATCGTTGTAATCTTTCCAATGCTCGGTCTTCACGTCGTATTCGAGCACTCCGCCTCCCCACACCGCGTAATAGACTTTGTCCTCCGCGGGGCTAACGGAGTAGGTCCAGATTTCGTACATCGGAGTATTTCGTTCGTTGAATAGGTCCCATTGTCCGGTGCGGGTGTTCAGACGGCTGGCGCCGGCGGCGGTTGCTGTCCATACAAAATAGCCCTGCACACCAACACCGTAAACTATGTCGTTGCTCAGGCCGGAGGTGAGTTGAGTGAAGGTATCGATGCGTCCGGCTGAAATGCGGCTCAGTCCGCCCATGGTGCCAGCCCACACGTCGCCGGTGCGTTTGTCGAGCGCGAGGGCGAGCACGGCCTGATGAGCGAGGCTCTGCTGTTTCTGATCAGGGTCGGGACGAAAGACTTTCCATGCACCGTTCTCGTAAAGGCCTAATCCGTTTTCGGTTCCAGCCCAGATGCGTGGTCCGTCAACCAGCACGCAGAAGACGTGATTGTCGGGCAAGCCATTGACGGTGGTGAAGTTTTCCCAACGAAAAAGCGGGATGTCCTGCGCAGAGCCCGGTAACGGCAGCAGCACCGCGCTAATCAAGGTCAGGATCCGCAGGAAATTCTTGGGTCCGCCTGAAAAGCGGCTCCGCTCAGAATGACAATTTGGCGATTTCGGCTTCATAACGTTTTCAGATACTCGATGAGATCGTTCAATTGATCTTTGGTGAGGTCGTTGCTCGCGCCGTGCATGTCTTTCGGGTTGAACACAGTCCAAATTTCTTCCAGCGAGCGCGCCGAACCGTCGTGCAGATATGGCGCGGAGTAGGCCACGTTGGAAAGTTGAGGCACGTCGATCACGGGGGAGCGGTCCGTGAGTTTGCCCGTGCCAACGTCAATCTGTTTTTGGTTGGTGTATTTGGGACCGCTATGGCAGGTCGCACATTGATTCGAGTCGGGGATCGGGTTGCCATTTTTGTATTTCGTGCGCTGAAAGATCTCTTTGCCGCGTTCCTGCGCGGGGGTGAGTTCTCCGTTCGAAAGGCGCGAGCGATTGGGGCGATAAGGGAGCGAGTAGACGAATGTCACCAAGTCGGTCAGTTGCTGCTGATTGAAACTCTCGGAGCGGAAGAAGAATTTTTCCGTGCGCGGGCCGCATTCCGTTGGCATGTCCGGATTGCCGCCGTTCCACTTGAAAGGCTCGGTCCCGGCGAGACTTTCCAGCGACCGGTTGTCGACAATGTCTTTGCCGAAGCCGTCGGGCTCGAGATCCCATTGCAGGCCGTCGATGGTGGCATCGAGATGGCAGTTGGCGCAGCCGAACTGGCCTTGAAAGGCGAAGTCGGCAGTATAGAAGAGGCGTTCGCCGCGACGGAGCGCGTCGACGGTCTTGGGGCCTCCAAGGTCGATCGTCGAGATTACCTTGTCTGAGTTGGTATCGATGACGGCGATGTTGTCGTCGAGGCGGTTCGCGACATAAAGGCGCTTTCCGTCGGGCGAAAGCAGGATGCCTCGGGGATTGTGGCCGACAGGAATTCTTGCGAGCACGTAGTCGGCGGAAGCCGAAAGATCGTTGACAAGGGGCTGCGGTCGCATACGCACCGCTTTCAGCAGACGGGGAATGTCGATGACGGTCACACTCTCAGACCCAGCCGTAGTGAGGAAGATTTTCGACTTGTCGGACGTGATCGCGACGCCCCAGGGCAGAGCATAGTAGCGATCGAGCTCGTCAATCGGGATTTGCACGGGTTCGCCCACGTCCTGCCCAAACAGAGTGAGCGAATCGCCGAAGGCCCAGCCGTGTTCGACGTGGGCCAGGGGAATCAGATTCTTAGGCCGGAGTTGCGCGGCCACGCCCAGGCGGCCGTCCGCGGACAGGGCCACGTGGAACACGCCAGCTACGTTGTGCAGGGGCTTGCGCTCCACGACGATTTGCCGCTCCGTATCGATGACGGTGATTTCCGAATTCGGCTGGCTTCGAAACGGCCCGGCATTCGGATAGATGTGCGTGCAATAGATTCGCTTTCCGTCGGGAGACAATGCGAGGTAACTGGCGCCGCGGCCGGCAAGCAGCCGCTTGGTTTCCTGGCCGCTTTTGAGGTCGATAACAGATATGTCGCCGCTCAGGCGATTGGCGACGTAAAGCGTCGCGTTTCCAGCGTCTGCGACAACTCCGCTCGGCTCCAGGCCAGTGGGCAACGTCTGCACGACCTGCAACGTTGCCGTGTCGATGACCGAGA
Source organism: uncultured Acidobacteriota bacterium (assembly GCA_963755795.1). Classification (GTDB taxonomy): domain Bacteria; phylum Acidobacteriota; class Terriglobia; order Terriglobales; family Acidobacteriaceae; genus Sulfotelmatobacter. The sequence goes on from CAVWLI010000035.1 coordinate 49,454, forward strand.
CGCCGTCAGACCATGCATTCGTTATGTAGAGCCGACGACCATTGGGAGACATTGCGATTCCACGTGGCATGCGGCCGACCGGAACGCGACCGATGACTTTATTGGAAGGCACATCAACGATGCGCACCTCGTCGCTGTCCTGGCAGACAACGTAGAGCAGACGGCCATCCGATGAGGAAACCATTTCAATCGGGGACAAATATCGTTTCCGCGGGATAACGGCCGACGGATTGGCGGGGGATTGTCTGGCAGCGGGCTTGGCCGCGATGGCGAGCAGAGCCACGGCGAAGATGGCGACAATTTTTGCCATCGGCCGAGAACTCGCGCGCCATGTTTGCTGCGACGGCATCTAGGGCTCCTCCACCGTGAGCACGCGATCCACAGACAGATTTTCCAGAATTTGTTCCTGGCCGCTGGGCCAGTGGATGGTGAGTTTTTCCGCCTTGGCGGCTGCACCCAGGCCGAAGTGGATGCGGCCGTCATCCTGCGAAAGGTAGCCAGATCCCGCGATGCGTTCGGCGATCTGCTTGCGTCCGGCGGCGAGTAGTTCGAGGCGCGCTCCGATGCCGTCGCGGTTGCTCTTTTTTCCTTTCAGCTTCACCGTAAGCCAGTGATTATTGTTCTGAGTCACGTTGTGCAGGAGCGTGGCGGGCGCGCCCAGGTTCACGACGAAGGCATCGATTCTGCCGTCATTGTCGTAGTCGCCAAAACAAGCGCCGCGCGCGACTGTCTTCACATCGAGCACAGGTCCGGCATCGCGAGATACATCAGCGAACCTGCCGTTTCCAAGTCCGCGAAACAAAGACTGCTCTTGCGGAACAAGGTGAATCAATCCGCCGTGGAAAACGAGAATGTCGAGCCAGCCGTCATTATCGAAATCGTAGATGCCGCTGCCCCAACTGGTGTACTGGGCGGTGGCCTGCGAGATGCCGGAACTGGGACCAAGGTCTTCGAATCCGCTCGGCCCGGCGTTGAGCATGAGCCGGTTGTATTTGGAATCGGTGACCCAGAGGTCGAGACGGCCGTCGCCATCGATGTCGGCAAAGACTGGACCCATGGCGGAAGTGTTCTCGCCGTTCTGGCCGTAGGCCACGCCGAGTTCGCCCGCGACTTCTTCGAAAGTGCCGTCGCGCTTGTTGTGGAAGAGAAAGTTTTCGGTCTTGTCGTTGGCGACGTAGATATCGGGATAGCCGTCGCCGTCGTAATCCGCTGCGGTGACACCCATGGTGCGACCCTTGTAGGAGCCGATTCCAGATTTGTCGGTCACGTCGGTAAACGTTCCGTTGCAATTGTTGTGGTAGAGACGGTTCGTGTCAGCTGCGTAGTCGAGCGGCCCCGGATAGTTGTCTGCGGCGTAGAAGTTGCGGTACTTGGGATCGAACTTTACATAGCGGCCGACGAACAAGTCGACACAACCGTCGCGATCGTAATCGAGCCACGCGGAACTGATTGACCATCCGTCGACCTTGATGCCGGCCTTGGCAGTCACGTCGGTGAACGTGCCGTCGCCGTCGTTGTGGTAGAGAATCGCTTTGCCGTAGCCGGTAACGAAGAGGTCGACGAAGCCATCGTTGTCGTAGTCGGCGGCAATCGCCGCCATGCCGTAAATGTTCGCGGCTACTCCGGCCTGGTCGGTAACGTCGGTGAACGTGCCGTCGCCGTTGTTGCGGTAGAGATGATTGTGTGGCGGAATCGCGGGCGGCTGCTTCAGCGGATAAGGATGCATGCCGTCTTCGAGCGGCTTGCCGCTGGTCACGTAAAGGTCGAGCAGTCCATCGTTGTTGTAGTCGAACCAAACGCAGCCGGAGCCGGTGCCTTCGAGCAAAGAGCCGAGTTTCTGGGAACCGAAGCTGTGGGTGAATTGAATGCCGGACTTCGCGGTGTCGTCTTCGAGGCGGATCGCACCGGGCGCGCTCGCCCGCGGAGCTTGCGCCAGCAAGGGAGACAAGAGCAGCAGGAATCCGAGAATTGGTTTCATCAAGCTTGCCCTGATCGAAGTTGGTTTAATCACGCTAGTGCCCTCCCGAGGCGCTTTGCGCGCTTGCGCCGGTCATGTCGGTGGGCGTGGTCGACTTCAACAAGATCATGGGAACGGCATTCTCCGGCGAGGTTTCAGGGCCGGCGTGGCATCCCACACAGGCACGCTGCTCGCCGCGACGCATCCAGAAGAATCCCGCTTCGCGTTTCAAGATTTTTCCTGCGCCGTCGCGCAGTTCGATCTGCAATGGCTGTTCGGTGGGGACTTGCACGAAGAATGATCCGTCGCGCTCTACGGGAGCTGAGCCGAGCAGAATCGGGTTGCCCTCGCGATCGTGCGTGTAGAGCCGCACCGAATGGATTGATCCCGCCTCGAGCTGATATTTCGAGGTGTAAGCGTTCAGGCAAAGCAGGTTTGCATTCGGCCAGTCATGCAATCCGGAGGGATGACGGTTCGGCACCAGGCGCGCCGCAGCCAGCACCGGCTGAACTGAGTCGACGTCTGGCTCTGCGACTGCCCGGCGCAGCTCGGCTGAACCTGGCGTCCAGAGCATCAGCTGAAAGGAAAATCTCGCGTCCGGACGCCAGGGCAAGAACCAATCGCCCGAGGGAGTCTCGACGACTTCTCCGGCATATTCTCCGGCGGGCGCAGAAATTTTTACTTCCTGAGCGCGCGCCGAGGTGAATCTGGCAAGCGCGTGGCCAGATACCAGAACCACATCTCCAGAACTGACTTGCCTGCCGGAGTGGCGTGCTGCGCCGTGATCACAACGATACGACTCCACTCCGCTGCCGTCGGAATACACGGTATAGATTTCAGGGACGGCTTGTGCGCCCAGCGGATATGCGGCCTCGAACAAGATGCGCCCATCGAGGAGCACATCGACCGGCAGGAAATTCGCGGGGCCATACGTCAGCGCCAACGGCTTTCCGCCAGCCAGATCCATACTCTCGATGACGAATCGCCCGGCGGTTTTTCGGGCATACACGATTCGATCTTCGGGCAGATAAAGAGGACGGATGCAGTCCTCAGAGCCGGAAGTGATGCGCCGGGGCTCGCCGCCGACCAATGCGACCTCATAGACTTGCCACTGGTCATCAGCTTTCAGCTTCCCGGCGAAGAGTACGCGTTGACCATCGAAGGAAACGGTGGAATCTGCGGACGCCGCGAACCCTGGAACCAGCCGACGATTGGCCTGTCCGTTGCGGACAAAGATCGTCGCCCCAGAGGCGAAGCGGTCGGCACCGTGCATCCAGGCCAGCGGTTCATAATGGCTTGCGACGGTGTAAAGAAATAATGGCGGATCCGCGTTCGATGAGGCTTTCACGGCGGTCCGCGTAAATCCGAAAGCGACCAGCGTCAGCAGGCAGGCCGCAATGGAGCGCGCCGCCACTAGTCTGCGCCCCCGGCCGCGAGAAGTTGAGGACGCAGTTGACTGCTCTCCTGCTGAAGGTCGAGATAAGGCTGAAGGTCGGTCATCATCTGGCGAAACTCGCCGAAGGTGAGAGATTGGTTGCCGTCGCTCAAGGCCTGTTCCGGACAAGGATGGACTTCGACGATCAATCCATCGGCGCCCACCACGGCGGCCGCCCGCGACAGCACCGGAACCAGCGAGCGAACACCCGCCGCGTGGCTCGGATCAACAATGACGGGAAGATGCGACACCGCTTTCAGCACAGGTACGGCGGCAATGTCGAGCGTATTGCGAGTCGCCGTTTCAAAGGTGCGAATGCCGCGTTCGCACAGCAGGATTTGCGAGTTGCCCGCCACAGCAATCACCTGCGCCGACCGCAGAAGATCTTCAAGAGTAGCCGTCATGCCTCGCTTCAACAGAACGGGCCGACCGCACTGGCCGAGGGCTTCGAGCAGAGCATAGTTTTCCATGCTGCGCGTGCCCACCTGCATGATATCGGCATACTCCGCGATCTGGTCGACGTCTTCCTCGCTCATAACCTCGGTGACGATGGCGAGTCCGGTAGCTTCGCGAGCCTTGCGCAGAATCTTCAGGCCTGCAAGTCCCAGGCCTTGAAACGCGTAGGGAGAAGATCGCGGCTTGTAGGCTCCGCCGCGCAGGATGCGCGCACCCGCTTTAGCCACGGCCTCCGCTGTTTGCAGCAACTGGCTCTCCGACTCAACCGCGCAGGGACCGGCCATGACCACGAAATCGTTGCCGCCGATTTCGATATCGCGCACGCGCACGATGGTACGGGCATGTTCGCTGGTCTTCTCAGTCGTCTTTTCATTGACCCTGTTTTCAATGACCCTGGCAACCAGATCAAAGCAGGAGAATTGCCCGTTCCATTTGGGGTTCATGAGTGCGCCGCAATTGTAGTGAGCGGGCAAAGTGTGATCATTACTACGAATCTATTAGAGCCGCGTAAATACACGTCGAAAACGGTTTCATAAGCTCCAACTGCGGATCGTAAGTCGTTTGTATCGAGAACGAAGCAAGGCGTGCGTGATCTCAATCACGCATGTATGCGACGGCAAGCACAAACCCGCACCAAGCGGCCAAGCTGCGTGATTGTCTTCACTTACCTGCGATCCGAGCCGGACTTTTCTAATGGTTGCTATAAGAAATTTGTATTGGACTGAGTCAATTTGCGCATTTATCGTCGGCGGATTGATTCGCTAGAACGGTGTGGGAGGTCTCCGGTGCGGCGACCGGGAGATGTCTGCGCCGATTGCCAAACCGGTGCCACTCAAGATTTACGCACGACTCACAGACAGGAGCATTTCAAAGATGACAAAGCGAGCAGGGAGGTGCTCTCTGCGCCAGTCGTTGGTGGCTGGCAGCGCCCTAGTCGTTCTGATGGCGGGGATGTTGGCCGGATTGTCCGCTTCCAGTTTCGCCGACGACGGGCCCAAGCCGGACCCGGCCGGCACCGCAACGGGCGACAAGACAACGGCGGTCGATGCCGCTGGCAATCCCTTCGTGGTGGCTGAGCCGACCGACAAGACGGCTCCCGATTACGCTCAGAGCAAGAAGGCCTTCGACGATTACCAGGCGCAGGCCGCCAAGGAACCTTTGGCGGTGAAACTGGCCGACGGCGTGGGACACGTCCGAGTAGCGACGAACTTCGCGTGGACTCTGAATACCGGCTACCTGGTCCTGTTCATGCAGGCTGGGTTCGCGTTGCTCACGTGCGGGCTGGTTCAGAAAAAAAATGCCGCGCACCTGATGATGCTCAATTTTGCAGCCTATGTTTTTGCCTTCCTCGCCTACTACGCCGTTGGGTATGCATTCCAATTTGGAGCGGTCGCCATCAACGCCGCGCCGACAAATATTGGCGGCGTTCCCACGCTGAATCATTTTCTGATTGGGAGCGGGCAATGGGGGTTCGTGGGGGGGAAGGGATTTTTTTTGGTAGGCCCGGCCTACGACGCAGGCAGCAATGTCCTGACTCTTTTTGAAGTCGTGTTCATGGAGACTGCCGGATACATCATCGTCGGGGCAATTTGCGAGCGAATCAGTTTTTGGGCTTTCCTGGTGTGTGAACTGTTTGTTGGTGCGATCCTCTATCCGATTTCCGGCTGCTGGACGTGGGGCGGCGGATGGATGTCGCAACTCGGGTCGACCATGAACCTGGGTCACGGTTACGTGGACTTTGCCGGCTCTACGGTCGTGCACGCGGTGGGCGGTTTCTGCGCCATGGCCTTGGCGATTATTCTAGGGCCGCGGTTGGGGAAGTTTGGCCCGGGAGGAAAAATCCGCGTCTTCCCGGCGCATAACATTGTTTACGTTGTGACCGGGACGTTCATTTTGCTGTTCGGGTGGATGGGCTTCAATCCTGGGTCCACGCTGGGGGCAACGGATCTTCGCATTTCGGTCGTCGCAGTCAATACGAACCTCGCGGCTTGTGCGGGCTCGGCGGCGGCTATGCTGATCTGGTATTTTCTGTTTGGCAAGCCCGACATTACGATGGCGTGCAACGGGATGCTGGCGGGCCTGGTGGCGATTACTGCCCCATGCGCGTTTGTCTCTCCAACCGCGTCGGTGATCATCGGAGTGCTGGCCGGATCTCTGGTGTGTGGTGGAGTGCTGTTCAACGAGCGAGTTCTCAAGATCGATGACCCCTGCGGAGCAGTTTCTGTCCACGGATACTGCGGCTGGCTGGGCGCGGTCTGCGTCGGCATTTTCGCCGACGGCACCTACGGCTCCGGGTGGAATGGAGTCGGCGCGGCCAGCTACCTTGGGCGAGCCGGCCAAGGGGTGACCGGACTGATTCACGGCGATATTCGACAGTTCTGGGTTCAACTTGGCGGAGCGACGCTGTATGCAGCCTGGGCATTTGGTGCGACGTTCGTCGTGTTCTGGTGCGTGAACAAAGTGAAGAGCATGCGCGTGCCACCCGAGTCAGAAGAAGAAGGCTTGGACGTTCCCGAGTTTGGCATGCCGGGCTATCCGGAAGACGCGGTGGTCACGGCTCCATACTGAGCGGGCAGAATTTCCCGGGAGCGCTCGCATATCCGAGGGCACGCCTATGTCGATTCCTTCTGCCCCAGATCGCCGGTCACTATCCCTGCCGGTGGTCCTCTGCATTGTGACGCTGGTCAGCGTGGGAGCGCTGCTGTTGTGGGATGTTCGTCCTGGGCTCTTTCCGGCGCGCGCCCACGATTTCCTGGCAGCATTTCCGCTCGCCCTGATCGCCTTAACGTGTCTGGTGTACGAGGTGGTACGCAACCCTTCACGGTCGGAACTGATCAAAGCGATCCTGCTGGCATGTGCGTTTCTGTTATGGGCGGCGAACCAGTTTTGGCCGGCCTCGCCCCACGCAACTCTCTTCAATGACACCGCCATCGGGCTCTTCGTGTTCGACGTATTTCTGGCAATGGTCGGACGCCCGGTTTCAATTCCCTGAGACCCGGCGGCCAGCCTCAGAAAAAGTCTTTAAAAAAAGGATTTTCTTGCGGATTTTTCGGTAACATCTATCCGTTATGAAAAAGTGTTGCCGAAACCTTACTGGCTGGATGCTGCTGACCATAGCCTCTGCCCTCATCTTGTCATCCTGCGGAGGATCTTCCGGTGGTGGCGGCCAGCAGATGATGCCTCCGGCCACGCCCACTGGTCTGGCGGCAACCGCGGGAAACGCGCAGGTCAGTCTGACCTGGAACGCGAGCACTGGCGCGACCAGCTATACCGTCGGGCGCGCGACGACCTCCGGCGGGCCTTACAGCTCCACATTTTCGGCCAGCACGACGAGCTATAGCGACACCACGGCGGCCAATGGTACAACTTACTATTACGTCGTCGCCGCCGCAAATTCAGCGGGCACCAGCGCCAACTCCAGCCAGGTATCGGCTACTCCAGCTGCGCCTGTGGTTCCAGCCACACCCACCGGACTGGCGGCGACCCCTGGCAATAATCAAGTGAGTCTTACCTGGAATGCAAGCACTGGCGCAACGAGTTACAAGGTCGGACGCGGGACCGTCTCCGGCGGGCCTTATGGCACCACTTTTTCGGCGAGCACAACCAGTTATACCGACACCACGGCGGTTAACGGCACGACGTATTACTACGTGGTCGCGGCCTCGAATTCTGCTGGCACGAGCGCGAACTCCAGCCCGGTGTCGGCGAAGCCAGCTGCCGGCAACACAACCAACATCGCAGCTACGATCAACGTTCTCGCCAACCGGCATGCGATCGGTCCGTACATCTACGGCGGAGCTTTTCCGGAGGATGCGCCGACCATCACCGACAGCGGTCTGAGCGTGGTGCGCTGGGGCGGGAATGCGGCCTCCACCTACAACTGGCAACTCGGAACCGACAACGCCGACAACGACTACTACTTCGAGGATTATGCCTTTGGCGCGCTGGGCGACAGTGCAGACTCCGATTCCACGCAGTTCATTAAGGACGTGAAAGCGGCCGGCAGCGCCCCGCTCATGACGATGGTGATGCTGAATTGGGTCGCGCAAAGCGCGGAGACGTCTTCCCATCAGGGTAACCCGATAACCAATTACCACTGGAGCTTTTCGGTGACCAAGTACGGCGCGCAATGCAGCGTCGACCTATACAACCCGGATGCCGGCGACGGATTGAAGCCCGATTGTGCCACCCACTTGACCGCTGATCCGAACGACGCTTATTTCCCGCTGCTCGATCAACCCGGCGGGAGCGACCCTGCCAACAGCGTTTATCGTAGTCAGTGGGCTGCCGCGCTGGCCACCGCCTTTGGCACCGCTCCCCATTTCTACGACATGGACAACGAGATCGACATCTGGGGTGGAACCCATTTCGATATCCATCCCCAGCAGTCCGGCTACAACGAACTGCGGGACACGTACCTGCTCGAAGCGGGCAATCTTAAAACCTGGGACCCTGCCGGCGGTCCGCCTCGGGCCAGTGAGCTGCTGCTGGTATTTCTATTGGAATCTGAATTCGAGCACCGACAACAAGTCCACGCACGCGGGGATTGATTTCTTGCCGTGGTGGCTGAATGAAATCGTATTGGCGGAGCCAGATCTCGGGCACACGATCGCTCGAGGTATTCGACATCCACGCCTATCCCGACGGCCCCAACACTTCGGGCTATACTCAGGCGCAGATACAGGCATTGGCCAGCCCGTATCTACCGCGACTGGTGGGATCCGTCGTACGAAAGTGAAGCATCGTACATCGACAACAACGGCTTCAGCATTGAACCCGTTGAACCAAATCCATTCCGCATTCCACGCATGCGGGCGATTCTGAACCAGAATTATCCCGGCACACAATTCAGTATCACGGAATGGAGCGCGGCGTTTGCCGGCGAAGCGGATTTCTCGACCGCCCTGGGCGATGCGGACGCTTACGGAATCCTGGGACGCGAACGGGCATATCTGGCTTCGCGCTGGACGGCGCCTAGTCCGGCCAATCCGAACTACCAGGCGCTGAAGCTGTACACCAACTATGACGGCTCGCACCACGGATTCGGCACGACCTCGGTCGAGGCCACGCACAATGCCGACCCGAACCTGTTCAGCACCTACGCGGCGGTGAACTCCGCCGGCACGACGCTGACGCATCATGGTGCTGAATAAAGATCCGGCGAACTCGGCGCAGGTCACATTCACGACCACCGGGTTCACGCCCATGAATGTGACGACTTACACATTGTCGCAATCGACGCCTTCTCAATCGTGGCCGGAACATCGCAGTCGTGGTCGTCGACGATGACCTTCGCGCCTTATACCGCAACGTTGATGGTGGTGAGCGGCAGCACGGACGCTGTTCCGGCCTCGGCATGGGACCTGGGTCCCGACACGATGATGGTGCCCGCGAACGGAACCACCACGCTGCATCCGATTCATCATTACAGGCACCGCCAACGTCACACTCTCGTCAGCGGCTTTCGATAGTTTCGAAGGCGCGCCCGCTTGCACTGGAGGGACGATCACCCTGACAACTTCCACGATCACAACCGGGGCACCCGGGCGAAATCACGGTGAACGCCGGCAGCACCCCGGGCTTCTGCCACTTCACGGTGACCGGAACTGACACCGGCGCGGCACAGACGGAGGGCGGATGGATCGTGGTCGGCAACCCGGCCGCGACTCTGGCGAAGACGACTGGCGACGGACAAACCGGGACCAAGGGCACGGCGCTGCCAACGCCATTGACCGTGACGCTGTCCCCCGGTTCGTCGGGAGGCACGAATACTGGTGCCAGCATCCTGTTCACCACCAACGCCGGTACTCTCTCGGATGGGACCACCAGCGGGACGAAGGTGATCGAGGTCACCAATAGCTCTGGCGTAACTCATGCCGTCACGCTCACGCTGCCCTCGACTGCGGAAAGTGTGACGGTGACCGCCGAGGGCCCGTTCGGCCTGGGGCATCCGGTAGCGACGTTTACAGAGACTTCGCAATAGGCAACGTCTGCACTCGGGGCGCCGTTTTTTGGAACAGTGTAGCGAGCTTCACGTTGGCAGCAGCCGGAGTTCTCGCTCCCGCAGAACGTGCTATGCTTCGCGTGGCATTTTGACGTAAGCGTTTACGCTACTTGTCTGCAAGAAGGCTGCGCTGTGACAACTGGAGGCTGCATGCTTCGGCAGAATCTGCTTCTTACCGCTCTTCTCGGTTTGCTTCTTCCCTGCTGTTTCGCTCAGGAAACTCAGCCCGCATATCGCAATCCCAATCTCACCCCGCAGGAACGCGCAGCGGATCTCGTGAAGCGCATGACGCTAGAGGAGAAAGTCGATCAACTGGCAGGAGGCCGGCGGCGCGCGCGGGCCGCCTCAGAAAATCCCGAGGAAAAGCAGGCGTTTGAAGCGTTGGTCAAGTTATACCGCGAAGACTCGCAGGTTAGCCCCCACGATGCCGCCGAGGCCCGCAATAAGGCTCAACATTACCTCGTCGAGAAAACGCGCGCTGGGCATTCCCGCACATTTTTCAGGGCGAGGCCTTGCACGGATTCATGGCCTACGGCAGCACCAGTTTTCCGCAGGTGCTGGGTCTGGCCAGCACGTGGGATCCCGAACTCGTGCAGCAGGCGTTCACGGCTGCTGCGGACGAGATGGCCTCCTCGGGGGTCAATACAGGCTTTCACTCCGGTGCTGGATTTGTCACGCGACCCGCGCTGGGGACAGAACCGAAGAAACCTACGGCGAAGATCCATATCTGGTCGCGCGCATGGGCGTGGCCGCGATCAACGGTCTGCAAGGCACTTCCTGGATGATCGATCGGCATCACGTGATGGCCACGATGAAACATTTTGCGGCTCATGGCCAGCCGGAAAGCGGCACCAATACAGCTCCGGCTAATTTCTCGGAAAGAGATTTGCGCGAGACGTTCCTGGTTCCCTTCCGCGCGGCCGTGCAGGAAGCCCACGTGGGAAGCGCGATGGCTTCGTACAACGAGATCGACGGCATCCCGAACCACGTCAATCGCTGGCTGCTCGATCGTGTACTGCGCCAGGAGTGGGGCTTTCGCGGCTATGTGACCTCGGACGGCGGCGGTCTGCAAATGCTGGTTGAAACTCACCACGTGGCCGCTGATTACGCTGAAGCCGCGCGCAAGGCGCTGGCCGCCGGCGTGGACTTCGACTTGTCCGACGGCTCGGTCTACGCCACCTTGCTCGATCAAGTGCGCGACGGCGAGAGTGCCGGAGGCTGAATTGGATCAGGCTGTGCAACGCGTGCTGGAAGCGAAGTTCCGCCTCGGGACTGTTCGAGAATCCTTATGTCGACCCGGACTACGCCCAGAAAATCACGAACAGCTCTGAGCATCAGCAACTGGCGTTGAAAGTGGCGCAGAAGGCGATCGTGCTGCTCAAGAATGACAAGAATCTTTTGCCGCTGGACCTTAAGAAGCTGAAGACCATCGCCGTGATCGGACCGAACGCCGCCGACGTTCACCTGGGTGGCTATAGTCGCGACCCGGGCCCGGGAAATCAGATCAGCATTCTGGACGGCATTCGCAAGCGCGCCGGAGATAGCGTGAAGGTGCTCTACGCCGAAGGCTGCAAGATCACGACTGGCAAACAAGGGTGGTCGGCGTGGTACGAAAATAAAGTCACGCAGCCGGATCCTAAGTCGGAAGATTGAAAGCATTCGCGCCGCTGCTGCGGTTGCGCGCCAGTCGGATGTTGCCATCGTCGTGGTGGGAGAAAATGAGAGCACGAATCGCGAAGCCTGGTCTGAGGGACATCTGGGGGACCGCGATTCGCTCGATCTGCTCGGTTCGCAGGACGCTCTGATCCAGGCGATCGTCGAAACCGGCAAGCCGGTGGTCGTGTTGCTGATTAACGGACGCCCGTTGTCGATTAACTACGTTAAGGAGCACGTTCCCGCGATTCTGGAAGGCTGGTATCTGGGCGAACAAGGCGGAACGGCCGCGGCCAACGTGCTGTTCGGCGACGTGAATCCTGGCGGGAAACTGCCCATCAGTTTTCCGCGATCGGTAGGGCAGCTTCCTGACTTCTACGACCACAAGCCTTCGCGCAATCGCAGCTACTTGTTTGACGGCCGCGAACCGATTTTTCCGTTCGGTTACGGTCTCAGCTATACGCAATTCAATTTCTCAAACGTGCGCGTCGAGCCGAAAACCATTCGCACGGGCGGCAGCGCGAAGGTTTCCGTCGACATAACGAATGCAGGTAGTCGGGTCGGAGACGAGGTGGCCCAGCTTTATATTCATCAGCGAGTCGCGTCGATAACTCGCCCGGTGATGGAGTTGCGTGGGTTCAAGCGCATCAGCCTCGATCCCGGCCAGAAAATGACGGTCAACTTTACGTTGACTCCGGAAGATCTGTCGTTAATCGACGTTAACATGAATCGCGTAGTCGAGCCCGGCATGTTCGATCTGATGGTTGGGCCAAGTTCGGTAGAGACTAGCAGTGTTGCACTCGAAGTGATTAACCCATAGCTATAGGCATGTGGAGATTCCGATTACTCATGCGATTACTGACGCAAGGTAGACAATCGTCGCGGTTTTTCGCTTCATCCCTGGCCGTTTTATTCATTTGCCTGCTCTGTGTCACATTTGCCCACGCTCAGTGGACGCCCATGAATCCCGTGCGCAAGGTCCAGCAAGAACCGGACGGTGTTGTTTTTACCCTGGGAACCGGCACTTTGAAAGTGCAGGTGTGCTCGGATTCTGTGATCCGCGTGCTCTACTCAGCTACGGCTACGTTCCCGAAACGCGAGGACTTTGTCGTCATCAAAGAAAGTTGGCCGGCCGCGCATTGGTCCATGGAGTCCACGGATGATGCCGTCACGCTCACGACTTCCCTGCTGAAAATCACAGTCACGCGCAAGGACTCCGCCATCAGTTACGCCGAATTGAACGGCGGCTCGCTGGTGCAGGAAGCTTCGCGCAAGTTGACCCCTGAAAAAGTAAATGGCGAAGACACGTACCGCGCCGAATCCCAAGTCAGCATCTACGGGTCGCACGAAGCACTCTATGGATTGGGCCAGCATCAGGCCGGTGTATGGAACTATCGCGGCGACTCGGTCGATATCGCCCAGGAGAACAGCAATATCTCCGTGCCCCTGATGCTATCGAGCAAGGGTTACGGCATTTTCTGGAACAACACTTCGCGCAGCCGCTTCAACAATCGTTTCGCTAATATTCTTTACATCAGTTCCGAAGTCGCCGACGTCGTCGATTACTACTTCTTGTACGGACCCGACTTCGACAAAATCATCGCCAGCTATCGCGATTTGACCGGGCAGGCGCCGATGTTCGGCAAGTGGGCCTACGGGTTCTGGCAATGCAAGAATCGCTACAAGTCGCAAGATGAAATCCTGGGCGTGGCTCGCAAGTATCGCGAACTGCACATCCCGGTCGATAACATCGTGCAGGATTGGTTCTGGTGGAATCGCAAGGGCGAATTCGTCTTCAACAAGAGCTATCCCGATCCCAAGGCGATGGTGGATCAGCTACACAGCGAAAACTTCCATCTGATGATTTCGATCTGGCCATTCTTCGAGCCGGGCTCGGCGAACTACGATTACATGCAGAGCAAGGGCTGGTTCGTCGACAAATTCAAATATGCAAAGCCACCCTACCACGCCGACGGGATGGCGGTGTATGACGCGACCAGCCCGGAGGCGCGCAAGTATTATTGGGACCTGGTGAACAAAGGACTGTTCAGCATCGGGCTCGACGCCTGGTGGATGGACACGACCGAACCGGAAACTGAAGGTCAGGAAGACAACATTCTGTTGAATCACAAACTGGCGGCGGGCAGCGGAAACCGCTACGTCAACGCATTTCCTTTGCTCGACACGCAAGCGGTTTATCAGGGACAGCGCAGTGCGTCCGACAAGAAGCGCGTTTTTATTCTGTCGCGCTCCGCGTTCGCGGGATCGCAACGAAATGCGGTTACGGCGTGGTCAGGCGACATCAACTCAGATTGGCTGAGCTTTCGCCGGCAGGTTCCGGCGGGATTGAATTTTGCACTTTCCGGCATTCCTTATTGGACGACCGACATTGGCGGATTTGTCTTTGGAAGCCCCGCCGACCCGGCTTTCCGCGAACTTTTCATTCGCTGGTTTCAGTACGGCACGTTTAATCCGATCCTGCGCGTTCACGGCACGCGAAAGCCCGACGAGAATGAATTGTGGTCCTACGGGCCCGACGCGCAGACAATTCTCGTGAACTTCGATCGCCTGCGTTATCGCATGCTGCCCTACATCTACTCGCTGGCGTGGAAGACGACCAGCGAGGCCTACACGCCGATGCGGCCGCTGGCCATGGACTTCCGCACCGATCCTCGCGCTCAGAATACTGGCGACCAATTCATGTTCGGACCGGCGTTCCTGGTGAACCCGGTGACTGATCCTGCGGCCACGACCCGGCCTGTCTATCTTCCGGACGCCAAGTGGTACGACTTCTGGACGGGATCGGCGATCAAAGGCGGGAGGACGATCAACGCGATCACGCCGCTCGACCGTCTGCCTTTGTACGTCCGCGCGGGATCAATTCTTCCCCTCGGCCCGGATGAAGAGTGGTCGACAGAAAAGCCGGCCGACCCGATCGAACTTCGCATTTATCGCGGCGCGAGCGGAGATTTCATACTGTACGAAGATGAGAACGACAACTACGATTACGAAAAGGGCGTCTACGCGACGATTCCGCTGCACTGGGACGACGCGGCTCACACGCTGACGATCGGTGATCGCAAGGGAGAGTTTCCCGGGATGCTGGAGAATCGCACATTCCGGGTCGTCTTCGTAAGCGAGAACCACGGAGTGGGAGTGAATCCGGCGGACGAGGCGGACAAAGTTGTGGAGTATTCAGGAAAACAAATCGCCGTCACTCGGTGGTCTGGGAGGGAATGAAGCGACTACTTCCCTGGGCCTTGCGCCTGCTGTTTTGCCGTGATGCTATCTACGATCTGGCGCTCCTTCGCGCCGTCCTCGGGACGGTGAAGGCGGTAATACAACGTCGCCAGTTCGACATGCGGCTCCAGCCAATCCGGATCGTCTTTGACCAGCGATTCCAATTCCTTGGCTGCGGTTTCGTAGTCCCCTGACGTGCTTTTCAGCATAGCCGCTTCATAGCGGGCCATCGAGTCTGCGGGTTTGAGCCGTAGCGCGCGATCCAGATAACCCTTGGCCTCGTCAATCTCACGACGCTTGTAGAGTATAGCTCCAAGATATAGATTCGCCTCGAAGTCGTCAGGGTCGGCTTTGAGAGCCTCGCGAAATGCCGGCTCTGCATCTTTCACATCGCCGGTTTTGTCTCGAGCAGTACCAACCATCGCATAGATCTTAGGAAGTCGCGGGTTCAAGCGCAGTGCCTCTTCGAGATCCCGGCGCGCCGGTTCGTATTCGTTGAGGTCCATGAGGGTGGCGCCGGCAAGCAGATAAGCATCCGCGGCGGAGCGGGCCTTAGCAACTTTTTCCATACGAGCGACGCCCTCGCGCCTTCTGCCTTTGGTGCCGATCAACGCCGAGCCCAGCACGTACTCAAAATCCATGTTCTGGGAATATTTGCTCTCTATCGGTTCCAGCAGACCGAGCGCAGCGTCGGATTTTCCAGTCCGCAGATCGCTGTCTCCCAATAGAATCACCACCTGCAAGCGATTCGGCTGCGCGTCGTGCAGAACCTCGAACTGCTGGCGGGCGTTTTCGAAATCGCCCTTTTTGTAGTAAGCGAGAGCAAGGTCGAACAGAACACCATTCTTGTCCTTGATTGAGCTGAGCGCGGAACCATACAACGCAATGGCTTCGTCAAACTGTCTGACATGGACAAGAGCGGCGCCGAGGTTGACCTTCGCCTGAACGTCGTCAGGGTGCAACTCAAGCACTTTGCGGTAGTCTCGGATAGCTGCGGAAAAATCACCGTGCTGCTGCTCGTCAATCGCCTGCTTGAAAAGCTGATCTGGATTGGCTTCCTGGGCCGCGATCACGGCCGGAAGGAGTACACAAAACAATAACGCCGCCCGCATGTTGAATAGGATAGCGCAGGAATCGCACGCGCGGCACGACAAATTCCTTCGAACTTCGCCTGTGGCGCCGCCGTACAATGGTAGTAGGTAAGCATGTCAGGCAGGTGCGCTGTGAGAGCAACAATCTTCCCTCTTGCGTCTTCATTTTTTTTGCTGTTACTGCTGATTGGCATCGAAGGTCAGCAGGCCAGAGCGCAGGCCCACATCCCTCCGGTGACAGCGGCGCCGCCTTCTACCGTGGCTCGGCCCGACTCGATCCAGGACAGCGGATTCTATGATTACTGGGCGAACATGTCGGCCCAGGGCCGCGCCGGCGGGGTGCTTCTGGGCAAGCTCGCCCTGGAGGGTGAATCTCTGCCGTGGGAACCGATGCTGGTTTCTGTGGACTGCAAAGGAACCGTCGTGAACACTACCCAAGCCGATCTTCGGGGCCACTTCGTAATAAGGTTCGTGGACGCGCACGGCGTGGAGCGCATACCAACGGATGAACAGCGCCAGATGGAAACTAAATACGAGGGCTGCAAAGTAAGCGCTTCGCTGGCGGGATTCCGCTCCAGCGCTGTCACGATCACCGTGCGAAATCTCCGCGATGAACCAGACCTGGGGACGATTACCCTTTTTCCGGAAGGACGCAGCAGCGGTACCGAACTCAGCGCCACGACCAAGGCAGCGCCGGCGAATGCCATGAAGGCATTCGAAAAGGCAAGGGCGGAATGGCTCGCTCAAAACTCGGGGGGCGCGCTGGGCAGCTTGAAGAAGGCAGTTGCGATTTATCCCGGGTTTGCCGAGGCGTGGTTCGAACTGGGCAAGCTGCAGGAGGCTTCTGATCCGCGGGCTGCGCGAGATTCGTTTTCCAGAGCTTTGGCCGCCGATCCGAAATATGTCTTGCCCTACGAGCAACTGGCCGTGCTCGCGGCTCAGGCAGGAACATGGCAGGACGTCGAGGACAACACGAACCAGGCGCTGCAGTTCGACCCATCAGGAACACCGCAACTCTGGTATTACGATGCGCTGGCGAAGTTCCAGCTGGGCGAGACGGATGAAGCCAGCGCGAGCGCTTTGAAATCGCTGGCCATCGATCCGCGTCATAGTGTTCTGGGCACGGAACAACTGTTGGCCGTGATCATGGCGCGGAAGGCGGATTATGCCGGGGCCCTCCAGCATCTGAGAAACTGCCTGACTTACTTCCCCGCCGGACCCCAGTCAGACCTGGTGAAGCAACAAATCGCGCAGCTCGAGCCAAAAGTGAAAGCTTCGCGGTAATCTCCAAAGCACAGCTACTTCAGCGTGCTGGTTCGGTTACCTTCAGCTCCTGGTCGGCTGGGACGCCTTGAAGAGTTTGAACGATTCCCGAAGGCCAGTGGATTTCGACTAGGTCTGCACGACTCTCAGGGCCCAGACCGAAGTGGACTGGGCCGTAGCTCGAGGAAGCGTAGCCCACGCTGCTGGTCATGTGGTTGTACTGGGTGCCGCTCTTGGTCACGACTTTGATGCGTGCGCCAATGCCATCACGGTTGCTCTTGATTCCGCGTAGAGCGATATCAAGCCAGTGTCCCGACTTCTCGCTGCGGTTCATCCAGATTTCGGCGTCCCGGCCAAGCGCAGTTACGACCACATCGACCCGGCCGTCGCCATCCAGGTCGCCAAAGGCACAACCGCGATGGCGTGCCGGTGGAACAGACGTGAAACCCGCTTCGTCGGTCAACCGCGCCCACCTCCCACTTGCCCCGAGGTTGCGAAAAACGGCATTCGGTTGATCAATTTCCTGTCCATTAAGTGTAAGCGACTCAACGTGGCCGCCGCTCGCAAATAGATCTTTCCATCCGTCGTTATCGAAGTCATATAGTCCGGCGCCAAACCCGGACATTTTACGGCTGGCGTCGCGCATGCCACTTTCGCTGGTAACTTCCCGGAACCCCCCCTTGCCGGTGTTCTGGAACAGCGGAAACGTCTGGTTGACCAAAGCCACAAACGCTATGTCGGGATAGCCGTCGTTGTTGAAGTCGCGAAAATCCAGGCCCATGCCGGAAATGAAGCTGCCATCCTCGGTGAGTGCAACCCCGGTCTCAAAAGCCACTTCCTCGAATTTGTTGCCCAGGTTGTGGAAGAGCGAATTGTAGAGAGCGTCGTTGGTGACGAATAAGTCCGGACGACCGTCAAGATCGTAATCGGCTACGCCCACACCCATCCCTTTGCCCACATGGCTGCGCAGGCCCCACTCTTTCGAAACGTCTCGAAAGGTGCCGTCGCCATTGTTCAGAAACAGTTGGTCAGGCTGGCCCTTGTAAAACTTCGGACTACAGTAGTCGGCAACGCCCTGGATCGCGCACAGCGGCTTGTCTGTGTAGGTCCACTGCATGTAATTGACGACGAAAAGATCGAGCAGCCCGTCGTTGTTCACGTCGGCCCAGGCGGCGGTGATCGCCCAGAATGGCCCAAACTCAGGATCGGGACGATTCAAGCTCGCGTTCAGTCCAGATTTTACAGTCACGTCCGTGAAGGTACCGTCGCCGTTATTGTGGTAGAGCGTACTGTGGTGCAAGCCGGCGACGAACAGATCGGGATGTCCGTCGTTGTCGTAGTCCGCAACGGCGACTCCAATGTCGTAGCCCGAACCAGCCAGGCCAGCCGCGTCTGTTACGTCGGTGAAGGCGCCATTTCCATCGTTGCGAAAAAGGTGGTTGCGGTACTTAGGATCGTCTTTTTTCAGGGTGGCGACATTGGCGCCGTTGGTGAAGAAAATGTCAGGACGGCCGTCGCCGTTGTAATCGAAGACGGCAACTCCGCCGGGCATGGTTTCGGGCGCATTCTTAGCGGGTGTCGGGTCGTTCTCTAGACGGAAAGGAATCTTGCTGAGTTCGAACCGGATGGGGCTGGGAGTAGAAGCGCCCTGGAGCAGAACAACTCCGGCCAGGCTCAACATCGCAGCCGCAGAGAGTCGTCGAGCCAGCCCGTGAAAAAGCATTCGCGTCCAGAAAGCCGGTGCAGAAAATAAGGGGTGGCTTGCGCCACCCCTTGAGATGATTCTACCTCACAACTTCCGCCTAGAAGAAGTACTTCACGGCGAAGTTGAGGGTCCGGCTGCCCGTCTTGAACCTCGGTGTGCCGGTTGTGCTGGCGTTGGTGTTATACGGAGAAATGCCAGTCACGCTAGCCTGGCACACCCCGTGCTTCACCGGGGCATTAAGGAAGGCACATTCATTGCCGGCGCTTCCCGTCGCCGAAGCCATGATGGGTACCGTGTAGTTATCCGTGAAGCTGATCTCCTGATCTGCATTGCCTGCCAAGCCAAACTGGCTCAGCGGGTGATTCAGGAAGTTAACAGCTGAGATGCGGAACTGCAGCTTCTGCCGTTCCGTGATCTGGAAATTCTTGAACAGGGCCAGATCGCTGTCAAAGTAATTGGGACCCCTCATATAGGGCCATTGGTTAGGCCCTTGTGCTCCGTAAGCCGGCATACCGAAGCAGTTCGGATTGAAATACGCCCCTGAGGGGTGGTTTCTGGGGTTGCAAATCAACGTGGGCATGAAGTCATGATAGGCGTTCGAGCCCAGCCATGTAGACACGTTCACGTTGGTGGACTTCAGACCATTTGGCATCGTGATGGTATTGTCCGGAAGATCCGGTGCGCCATTGGTCGGGTAGGTCAAGCCCGGAAGAGCTATGTTTAGGTTCGGAAGGTTCGGCTGTAGTGCCGCACCGCTTTGGAATGTTGTGTAGCCCGAGAATTGCCATCCATTCACCGCTCCGCCAAGAATCGCGTTGCCGTGAATGAACTTGGGCATGTTCCAGACGTAGGAGAGGTTCAGAATGTGGGTATGGTCGTACCCCAGCGGACCGTAGTCATTGTGGATGCTGAAGGGATCAACTCCTTGACCATTTCCCGCGCCGTTGTTCGTCTGTCCATCCTGGATGCCCAGAACCTTGCTGAACGTGTAATTAGTCAGGAAGGTGATGGGACCGGATTGCTTCTGCCAGGTCACCTGCAGCGAGTTATAGTTCGCATAACTACCGTGAGAAAGCAGGTAAAGGTTTTGGTAGTTGTTGTACGGCACGTAATCGTTCGCGTTAAAGCTCAGCTGATAGTTCGCGTTATATGGACCTACGCAGGCGAGGCCCTGACTGTTGAAATTTGTACCAGACGTGCAAGCGATAGGGTTCGGGGAAACGTTCTTCCCTAAGAGCGGGTCGGGGCGGAAGAAAACACCAGGAAGGTTGTTATTCAGATTGCCTAGGCCGTTGTTCGTTCCGTCAATCCATTCATTTTGACTTTTGTTGGCCACGTATGAGATTTCAAAGACCGACCGCCACGGCAGCGCCTGCGAGATCGTGACGTTCCAGTTCATGGTCAATGGCGTCTTATTGTCTCCCATCGTGTCTACGTAGACGCTTGCTCCATTCTGGGCGACGCCGGGTGGCGGGGTGAAACCCGTGCAACCGGGTGTAACGCCGGGAGTGCAATCGATCTCGCCGTAACCGGTTTGTGTTCCCACCGTTGTAAATATAAACGAACCTTGAGGCCCGGCATCTGCAGAGGATCCCTGGTTTGTAGAGATTTGGTAATGGAATACGGCGAAGCCTGAGCGCAACACAGTCTTTCCATTTCCGAAGATATCGTAGGCCAAGCCGACACGCGGCTCGTAGTAAAACAGCGGAGAAGCCATGCCGGACAGCGGTATTTTGCTGTCGAGTTGGTGCCACAGCAAACCGGTGTTGGGACAGGGATTACTTGCCGGGCACGGGAGGCCGTTGGGGCCACTGACATAGGTTGCTGGATTCCAGACCTGCATTCCTTGCGAGGTACCGTACCACTGGCCAACGTGATCGAACCGCAGTCCGTAATTCAACGTGAGTTGCCGATTCGCCTTGAACGAATCCTGGGCGTAGAGCGACCACTGATGGAACTTGATGTCGTTTACGGGGATCGAACTCTGTTGCTGATATTCCGCAGTGCGGCCCATCATAAAGTCGGCAACCACGTTGCCTGAACTGTTCGGGCCCCACCCTAAGGTGTAGGTGCCATTGTCGCACGGCCCAAGGCCATTGGGAGAGCCATAGCCGCAAGTCGACTGAAGGTTGTCACTCGTGTCCCAGTAAAAACCGGCTTTCAGGGTATGGGTACCGATCACTTTCGTGAAGTTATCGTAGAGCGCCGGATCCTTCTTGGTAGCACCATAACCGCCGCCATTAAACCCTCCGTCAAACGAGAACTCTGAGATGTTCGGAAAATATCCACCCCAAGGACCTTCGAAGTTCGGGATCTGGTCAGTGGTTTTGCCAAACAGCCCTTGGAGGGAAGTCATCCCAAACGTGGTCCGACTGGCCGCCGCAGGATTGGAGAGAGTGGCAGGATTGATATAACGCGCAAGGGTGAACACAAACTCGTTCGTCGTGGTCGGATCGAAAACGTGAGTCAGGTTCGACATGAACTCTTGCGAGGTCGTAGCCGCAACCACATTTGACGGATAGGGCAAGGTCCACGCCGGACTCCACCAGACACTGATCGGATGCTGATCGTTTTCAATCTGCCGGGTGTAGGAAACGGTTAACTTGGTGTTATCGCTGATGGCGTAATCCACCTTGCCGGTGGCTTCCCAGCGGTTCTGTGGGACGCTGCTGATGTATTGGTAGTTATTCCAACCGTTGGCAGCGGACGGAGTGATGTTTGACTTCGGCAGCCAAGCCGCAAGGCCAGTGATGGATGGGTCAAAGTCGCTAGACGGGATCACATTGTTGACGGCATTGCCCGGCAGGTTATAAGGAATCCCGTAGGCGAAGGACCAAGGTCCATTCACGCCGTTGTAAAGCGCCGATTTGACGCCAGCGGTGATGCCGGGCTGGCCGTCGATTGTGGTCTCGCTGAAGTCGCCCATTTTTTGTTCGGCAGTCGGTACGTTGAAGTTGATCGGGCTCGCCGCCGGGTGCTGATCCATGTATTCGTATCCAGCCCAGAAGAAGAGCTTCTTACGGTCCTTGTTGAAGCCGAGCCCCGGGATGATGATCGGACCGCCAACGTTTGCGCCGGCATAGTAATAGTGCTCGGCGGAATTGGGGACGCCCTGGCTGTGGGCGTAGGCGTCGTCCGAGTTCAAAGCGCTGTTACGGGCGTACAGGTAGCCCTCGCCGTGAAACTGATTACCGCCGCTCTTGCTGAACGCCTGGAAAATTGCCGGCCCTTTCGCGTATTCCGCGCTGTAGGACGACATGAGGACCTTAACCTCGGAAACCATGTCCTGGTTGATATTGGCGATCTGCGTGCCGGCGTTGCCGGGATCGACCAGGTTGGCGCCGTCCAACATAAATGCCATGGCGCCGTTGGGCTGAGTGCCGTTAGAAGAAAACGCGCCCACAGGGCCGCTATTGGTGCCGACAATCTTATCGCTAAAGCTGGAACCCTGACTCAAGCCGTTGGTCAGCGCCATTCCGGGCATGATTTTCAGCAATTCGCCCGCGTCGCGGCCAACGATCGGGATGTCTTCAATTAATTCCTGATTGATAGTCTGGCTGACCTCGGAGTTGTCGGGGATGACAACGTCGGCGCCCGCCTTAATTTCGACGGTCTCGGTCACCTTGCCGATCTCAAGCCTAACATTCGGCAGGGTCTTGCTGTCGCCTTGGGAGAAGACAACGCCAGATTGACTCCACGTCTTGAAGCCCGGAGCCTCGATCGACACGGAGTATGTTCCAGGCTGAACGGCTGTAATGGTGAAGTAGCCGGTTCCGTTCGAGACGGTGGTACGCACGTCGCCGGATGCGTCATTTCTCATGGTGACTTTTGCATTCGGCACCACGGCGCCAGCGGAATCTTGGACGGTAGCACTCAACGTGCCCGTGAGTTGCTGTCCGAAACAGGTCGACACCAGCAGGATGAGACCCAGCAGCATGGCTGCCGCGCTCGTGATCTTTCTTAACATCGCGCTTACCGTCGCGAGTTCAAGAGTGGAATTCATTGCCCCTCCCCGAATTTTCTTTGAAACTGCGCTCACAGCCCTAATGCCCCACCCTATCCCCGGAGACCGCTTGGCATTTTTCAGGGGACCGTAAGCGATTACGTAGTGGTTTCGTACTATTCAAAAGAACGTCGCAACTTACCGCCTATCGACGGGCACTGTCAAGAGAAAAAACGATTTTTTAAGGAAAGCGTGCATCTTTGGACCATTAGGGGTAAACTGTCGGTCTTGATGGGGCCAGAATCGTGGGGAAGCCCGCCAATTGGGGATAGACGGCGGGAGTGGTGAGGTGGTGTATGCCGGCTCGGACCGCGCTTGTTATTGCCTTGACTGCCCTGGTTGTTCTTTCTTCTATCTCATTTTGCCAGAACGGCGCCCCTTCTCCAGTTGAACCGAACCGTGCCGTGATTCATACCACCACGCGCGAAGTGCTTCTGGATCTGGTGGTGCGGGATAAACACCATCACCTGGTCACCGATCTGCGACCCGACGAGGTGGAAATTTACGAGGACGGGGTTCGGCAGAACCCGCGCGTGTTTCGCAACATTCAAGGCAAAGAGCAACTGGAAACGGAGCGCAGCGCGGCAGCAGCCCGGACTTCAACCGAGCTAGGCAAGAGAGGCGAGGCTCCGCATCCGCTGAATTCCATGCGGCAAGTGAACTTCGTCTCGGTTGTGTTCGCCGAAATCGCTCCTCTAAACCTGGAATTCGCGCGGCGAGCCGTTCAGGAATTCCTCAAGAGCGACAATCTGCCGAATACCTATGTAACCATCTACCGACTGGACCGCAGTCTGTCAGTAATGCAGCCCTACACCACTGACAAGGACACTCTAGCCAAGGCGGTCGATGCCGCCACCAAGGGGTTAAAGGGAGACTCTGGATCGACGGTGTCGGCATTGGTGGCGGATAGCGTAGTTGCGGGCATGCAGGCGACCGCTGAAAACATTCTTGCCACGCCGGGGACGAGCGCAGCCACGGCACAAGCCGTCCAGAGTGCACTCACGAATCCGGTACCGGGAATCATCAAAGACCCGTTGTGGGCGGCGAACGCAGCTTCCCAGGATGCTTCGTTCACTCTGGGCACCGCCCTTCTTACTCAAGCCGACATGGTCAGAGGACTGCGGTTCGCCAGCAGCTTGTCGAATGGCATGGATGCCATGGATTCGCTGCATCAACTGGTGCAGAGCGAGGAAAAGCTGCCCGGCCGCAAGGTAATCCTTTATCTGGCGGATGGGCTCACGTTCCCGGTGAACCGGCGCGATGCGATCGACAACCTCATCAGCCATGCCAACCGCTCTGGGGTATCTTTCTACACCATCGACACGCGCGGGCTGAATATGGAAGACCCCTCGATGCAGGCGTTGGCGATGCAGCGCCGCACCGCGGCTGAGAGTTCGGCTCAAAGGGTTGACCCCGTCAACGGGCACTTCGAGGACGACGACATTGCGTTGACGGCAGTCGCCAGCCCCCAGCTGGCCATGCGTGAATTGGCCGAGTCTACCGGAGGCTTCGCGGTCACCAATACGAACGAGATCTCCCTGCCCATGCAGCGCATGATGGAGGACATACGCAGCCACTACGAGCTGGCGTACTCTCCGACATCTACCAATTACGATGGGCACTTCCGCAAAATCGAAGTGAAAATCAGCCGCCCGAAGACGACTGTGCAGACCCGCAGCGGATACTACGCCGTGCCCGATCTCAATGGCGAGCCGCTGCAGCCTTTCGAGTTGCTCGCGCTGAACGCGATGAACGCGGAGCCTGCTCCTTTGGCTTTTCCTTACCAGGTCTCGGCGATGAAGTTTCGGCCAGAGGAAAATGCGGTTGAATACGAAGTCACGTTTGAGGTTCCGCTCGCGGGGATCAAAGCAGTATCTGACAAGAAAACGGGCGACCTCCAGGTTCGAGCTGCGCTGGTCGCGTTCATTCACGATTCCACAGGAGAAATCGTAAAGAAGGTAAGCCGGGAACTGGTCCGCAACGTGCCAGCCGCCGATGCAGCCCTGCTGCAAAGCGATCGCATTCTCTACGCCGAGCCCGTTGCACTACAGTCGGGACACTACGTGATCGACACCGCGGTCACGGACGAGCAGACCGGCAAAACGTCAGCGAAGCGCGTCTCGGTTTTCGTCGACCCAGGGAAGAATCTATCTTTAAGCTCGCTCGAGTTGGTGCGCCGTTTCGATCCTCTGACCGGGCCGCGCAATCCGCAGAGCCCCTTCGAACTGGAAAACGGCCGGGTTACGCCGACGCTGGCGGATTCGGTAGCGCCTGGAAGCCCCGTGAGTCTTTACTTCGTTGTCTATCCGCCGAAGGTTAACGCGGGAGAGGAAACGAAGGTGACTTTAGAACTATTGCGGGACGGCAAGGAGATCGCTCGCAAGCCTTTGAACCTCGCCCAACCCGGCCCCGACGGTTCGATCCCCATGCTGGTACTCGTTACTCCTGGCCCAGGACAGTGCGATGTTCTGGTGACGGCCAGACGGGGAGCAGAGGTTGCGGAATCAAGCCTCTCGGTGAGGGTTCAGTAAAAGGTCAAATCGCGAATCGCATTTCGCGCCCGGCATGGAACGCTATGTTTCAGGCGCAATGGACGTGGATAGAATCACACTCGGCTGAAACCGCTGGCTAGCCGGAGAGCTTTTCGCATGTTCGCATTGGCGCTGCTCAGAATACGTCTCCTGCTCGCAGCCGCGCTATTGGTGGGCACGCTCGGAGCGCAGAGGAACGTTGCTTCTTCGTCATCTTCTTCGCAGTCGTCTTCTCCGCAGAACTCGGCGAGCCCCCATACGCAACTGACACAATCTAGCGGCCTTGTCATTCGCCAGAGCGTGCGTCGCGTCATAGTCGACGTAGTGGTTTCGGACTCGAATGGAAAACCAGTCTCCAGCCTGACTGCCGACGATTTTTCGATCACCGAAGATGGAAAGTCTCAACGGGTTCGATCCTTCGACGTCCACAACTTTGATCTGATTTCCGATTCCCTTCCGAAGCGTCCAGCCACCCTGCCGCCAAACACTTTTGTGAACCTGCCGTCGGGACCGGAGCGGGGTCCACTCTACGTTTTGCTGCTGGATATTCTCGACATGAGTGTCGACGACCAGCCCGCGGCGCGCGAGCAGTTGATGAAGTTCATCCGGAGCAAGCCCCTGGGAACCCGCTTCGCGATCTTCGTGTTGAGTGATGGGCTTTACCTGGTGCAGGGCTTTACCGAGGACCGCAACGCGCTGGCGGACGCGCTAAATCCCAGGAATCCTCGCGCTCATATCCCGCGTATTTTTCTCTATGCCGATAATTTTCAGCCCTATTATTCGGCAACGCGCGCGCTGATGGGTATCGCGAAATTTCTCGCCGATCTCCCCGGACACAAGAATGTGATCTGGCTCTCGGCGTCGTTTCAATCGGCGATTCTGCCCAGTTCCGATCAATCCGTGGAAGGCTTCAGCGCCAGCGATGAAATCAAGGAGACGACCGACACTCTGGCTCGCGGACAAATTGCCGTCTATCCGGTCGACGTTCGCGGTGTGGTCGTGACCCACGTGAGTACTCATCCGACTGCCATGGGGATGGTGACGGATTCCGACAGCACGGCACTGAATGCCAGCTACATGACCGAGAGAGAAATTGCCGATGCGACCGGAGGCCGCGCCTTCTATGGCACGAATGACGTGGCCGGCGCGCTCACCGAAGCTACGGAAACCGGCGGTCACTATTACACTCTGACGTACTCTCCCAGCAATCAGAAGTATGACGGACGACTGCGTCACATTCATGTAGAGCTAGCGAAACACGGCTACCACCTCGGTTATCGCCGCTCGTACTATGGCAATCCCAGCACGGCTGAACCCCAGCCCTCACGAGCGCTGCGTGCGGCAACGGACCTGGAACCACTGCAGATAGCCCGGCCCGCGGACTCGTTGTCGCCCAACATGCAGCACGGCGCTCCCGTGGCGCACCAACTATTGTTCCGGGCCCATATCCACGCCTTGGCGCGTCCGGCCAAAGCCACAGCCGAACAAATGGCAAGCTTGGCTGATCAACCGGCTTATTTTCGGGAGCGTCGCCCGAGCCACCCGGCCAAGCCCTTGCGCCCGATCCAGCTTCAGACCTACGAAATTGATTACACGGTGGCGGCTCGGTATCCAGCTTTGGAATTGGCAGCGGCGGCTTTTGATGCCGATGGAAAAATTGTGAATGCCGTGGTGCAGAGGGTCGCGGAAGACAACTCGCAGTTTTCTTCCGAAACTCCGCATGAGGCCATTTATCGCATGCAGCAGCAGTTCGACGTTCCGGTGTCCGCGGTGTCAATACGAGTTGCAGTCCGGGATGTAGCTACCGACAACGTCGGCGCCCTGGAAGTCAACCTGCCGCTTGCTCCCGAGGGGCAAACCAATGCCGCTTTGCACCCTGCCAATCCGCCCTCTGACGCCGCGAATCCTCCGACGTCACACTAAGCTCGGACTCGCCACACCCCGCGCAATCCGCTGAAAGAGCCGCTACGCATGGTACGATGATCCTCCAGAAAGCACATCTGACGCCGGAACATCGCTTGATATAGACAGCATCAGTGGCTCGAACACGCGGATGGGGACCAATCATTGTTGGAATAGTAGCTGGCGCACGAAGCCGGGACTCCGGATTACGCTATTGATTTTGATTCTTGTGCTGTTGCCTGGGCTGTGCGCCGCGCAGGCCAACCCCGCTAATTTCTCAGATGTCGTCGCGAAGGCGACGGCCGCGCGCGACGCCAACGACCTTCGGAGCGCGATCGAACTCTACCAGCAGGCGCTCAAACTCAATTCGCAGTGGCCCGACGGATGGTGGTTCCTGGGCTCGCTGCAATACGGGACCGGCGACTACGCTGCGGCCCGGGATGCGCTCACGCACTATCTCGAACTCACTCCCAATGCAGCGCCGGCTCTGGCGATGCGCGGGCTGTGCGAATTTGAGACTGGCGATTATTCGCCGTCTTTGAAAGACATTGAGCGCGCCCTGGCTCAGGGCGCGGCGAACCAGCCGCGCAACGAAAAAATTCTTCGCTATCACGAGGCCCTGCTGCTCACACGCACCGGAAGATTCGAAGACGCCCTGCGAAGCTACGCTTTTTTTACCCACGTTGAAGACTCCAACCCTGAACTGCTGCTAGCCCTGGGACTGGCGGGCCTGCGCACGCCGCTGCTGCCGAAAGAATTGCGGGCCGATCAGCAGGAGTTGTACATCAGCGCCGGCAAAGCGGCCTTCGACTTCATGCGGCACGATGTTGACGCTGCGCAGGCCGAGTTTCAGCGACTCTTCGAACGCGTTCCGGCCGTGCCCAACGCTCATTATCTTTATGGCTACTTGCTGTACGCCACTGACCCGGACGCGGCCGTTGTCGAGTTCAAGAAAGAACTGGAAGTGAATCCGTCGAATGCCGTGGCGGAAGTCATGCTGGCGTGGATTCCGCTAACGCAGAACGACGGCGCCACGGCGTTGCCCCATGCCCGCAAGGCGGTTGCTGAGGATCCGGCGCTGCCCAGTGCTCAGCTCGTTCTGGGCCGGGCGCTCGTCGAGACGGGCGATAAAGATGGCATCGAGCATTTGGAAGCGACCGTGCAAATGCAACCCGATAACCTCGAGGTGCACCTAGCGCTGGCCAAGGCATACTCCAAATTCGGGCGTAAGGAAGATGCCCGGCGCGAGCGCCTGCTGTGCCTTGAAATGACGAAGAATGATACGAACCCGACAACGCATCCTTAGCCCGCTCGCGGGTACTCTGATTTGCCTCGCAGCTATCTTGGCCATGTCGCCCCGGGCATCGGCACAAGGCAAAACGGAATCCGCGTGCTTCTCGTGTCATCGCGCACGAGCCGAGTCACAGCCGCGCACACCGATGGGGCGGGCGCTATCGCTTCCCGGCACCAATTCGGTGCTGAGGGAGATTCCCAAGCTGACGGTGCGCAAGGGACAGTACATCTATACCGTCGAAACTCATGCAGGGGAGAGCACCTACAGCGTGAGCGATGGCACCCGCACCATCACCGTGCCGATTCACTGGAATTTTGGCGCCGGCGCGCAAACCTGGGTGCTGGAACGCAACGGGCAACAGTATGAAAGCGCGGTCAGTTACTATCCCTCGATTCCGGGACTGGATTTCACTACGGGCGACGAGGATCTGAAGCCGAAAAATCTGGACGAAGCCATCGGACGGCCGATCGAACTCCGCGAAACCAAGGTCTGTTTCGGATGTCACGCGAGCGACGCGGTCACCCACGGAAAAATGACATACGAGACCCTGCGGCCCGGAGTAACCTGCGAGCATTGTCACGCCGGCACCACCGCGCATCTTGCCGACGCGTTCAACGGCGATTTCGATTCCGCCCCGCCCGACCTGCGCAAGAAGTCAGCCGAAGACATCTCAAATTTTTGCGGCCAGTGTCATCGCACTTGGGAGACGGCCGTTCGGAACCACTGGCGGGGCGAGTTGACCGTCCGGTTCCAGCCTTACCGACTGGCCAACAGCAAGTGCTTCGACGGCGCAGACCCACGCATCAGCTGCATCGCGTGTCACGATCCTCACCAGGATCTCGTCGTGCAGGACTCCTCCTACGATGCCAAGTGCCTGGCTTGCCATTCTTCTTCCGGCGCGGCCGCTCGAGTTTCCTCTCTGGCATCGGATAAGGCTCAGACTCATGCCAAAGTCTGTCCCACGGCCAAGTCGGAGTGCGTGAGTTGTCACATGCCGAAGGTCAAGCTGCCCAACGGACATCTCACCTTTACGGATCACGAGATTCGCATCGTAAAACCGGGTGAACCGTTCCCGAATTAAGCGCGAACGGCAAAGTGCAGGCCGGGCCTGACCTCCACGTTACCCCAATTATTAGATGGTTACCCGCACTCCGAATCGATGTAGAATGGCGGGTACTTTTTGGGGCGAACATGATACCTCTGCGTAAGGTGAATTCTTTATATGTACACGAAAAATCTGTTTGCGCCACTTTTCTTACTTGCCCTCCTCTCCTGGTCTAACGCCCAAACGACGCCACCACCGAGCGGTGGTACTCTGCCAGCGCAGAAGACTGACAAAACCACGATTGTCTCCAACGCCGACGAGGTTACGCTCGATCTGGTGGTTCACGATAAGAGAAACAAGCCAGTCGTAGATTTGAAGCCAGAAGACATCGCGGTTTCAGACAGCGGCTCTGCGGTAAAGCTCACCAGCCTTCGCCTGGTAACCGGGAAATCAGGCGCCAACCATCGAATCACCCTGGTTTTCGACCGGCTCGATCCCTCATCGGCCAAGAACGCGCACGATATCGCGAACAAAATTCTAAAGATGATCCCGGCGAATCAGTTCTCATTCTCCGTGCTCAACATTGGGGGGCGTCTGCGGCTGTTTCAGGATTTCACTTCCGACACTGCCTCCGTAGAGAAGGCAGTGGGCGCCGCTACCGAACGAAACGATGGAACCAAGGAAGACCCTGCCGCGCTGCCGGAGAAAAACCTGATTGCCGTGGCGCAGAGGGGAGTGGATTCTTCCGGCGCACATGTCAACGCAGAGCAGCGCAGCGTCGCCCGAGCTATGCTGGCTTCGCTTGAAGAATCGCAGAAGATTGTGCAAGACCAGCACTGCATCCCCTCATTGGCGGGCTTGCTTGCGCTGGCGCGCACGCAACGCCAGTTTGACGGACGAAAAGTCGTAATCTTTTTTGAGCAGGCGCCCCCACTTGATTCGAACGCAAAAGATATGCTGCTCACCGTGGCGGGAGCAGCGAACCGGTCCGGTGTAAGCATTTATACCGTGGATGCGAACGCGGTGGATGAGGAGGCCGGTCAGGGACTGTTGAGTGCCCAGGCAATCGGCGGCGTGATGACGAACAACCGCCTGAATCCCACGCCATCGACATCGACGACTCCGGTACGGGGAGCGGCCGCGCCACCCCCCGGGTCGGTCACGGCGGGGAATGACACTTTAAGCCGGCTTGAAACCGAGGGTCTGAGTGGCTACAAGAGTCCGATGTCCCAGCTGGCGGAAAATACCGGTGGTGCGTATATTACGGCGTCCGACCGTCTCAAAAAGCCGATCCAACAACTGATCGAAGACATGACCACGTATTACGAGGCTTCGTACGTACCTTCCATCCAGGAATACGACGGGAAGTTCCGGCCGGTTGCGGTGCAGCCGGTGCGCAAGGGGCTCAGGATACATTCAAGGGCAGGTTATTTTGCCGTCCCTCCGGACGCGGGCTCGGACGCGGGCTCGGGAATAAGGCCGTTTGAAGCGCCGCTGCTGAAGCTGTTGAGCGAATCGCAACTGCCCACGGACTTGAAGTTCCATTCCGCCGTCTTGCGTCTCGGAGATTTGCCGACGGGCAACGAGAACTCCCTGGTGATCGAGGTTCCGGTCGATGGATTGGAAACGCGGGACGATCCTAACGCCAATCTTTATTCGCTGCATGTCTCCATCGTGGCCCAGATTAAGAACCAGGCTGGCCAGGTGATCGAACACTTCAGCGAGGATGTCCCGCGGCACGGTTCGCTCGACACGAAGGAAACCGCTCAATCTGAACTGATCACCATGCAGCGCCATTTCACGGCCGAACCCGGCCAGTACGTGCTGGAGACGGCCGTGCTCGATCGGAACAGCGACAAAGCAGGCGCCCAGCGCCAGGAATTCGAAATCCCCAATGCAGCGGCCGGCCCGTCCCTCGGCGATGTGACCATGGTCCAGCGCCTTGATCCTATGCCCGCTGAAATGGAATCGAACGAGCCCATGCAATACGGTAAAGGCAAGGTTGTACCCAGCATTTCCGGACGTGTGCCGCATGGCGCGAAACAAATTTCTTTCTTTTTTATGGTGCATCCCGATCCCAACTCGACTGAGCAACCGACCCTGGAGATGGAAGTTCTGAAGAGTCACGAGCCCATCGCGCAAGTGCCCCTGCATCTTGCGAAGACCAACGGGCCAGGCTCCATTCCGTACCTCGCGTCAATTCAGTCGACCTCGCTGCCTAGCGGCGATTACGAAGTCATTGAGAAGCTCACGCAAGGCGGGAAAACGAGCGAACGTGGCCTGACCTTCCGAATCGACGGTCCCGAGTTGGCAGCTGCGACCACGCCCGACAGTGCCACCGGCGCGGCCCAGCCGCAAAATGATGCCAGCGGACTCGCCAACATTTCCGGTCCTCCCGAAACCGACGGACACAACAGCAAACATCTCGTCATCACTTCGCTGCCCCCCGGCGCCGTTCCACCGCCTTCGCCGGACCAACTGGAAACCATGGTTGCCGGCGCCAGAAAGCGCGCGTTGGACTACAGCAAAGCTTTGCCAAATTTCGTGTGCATCGAGGTCACCAGCCGCTCCGTAGATCAATCCGGCAACGGCAACTGGAAACACCGCGACTCGATCGCCGAACTCCTCACCTATCACGACCGGCAGGAGTCGCGCAGCACGTTGGAAGTAAACGGCAAGCGTAGTAGCCTGAAACGCGCTGACATGAATTCCACCTGGCCAATTTCAGTGGGAGAGTTTGGCGCCCTGCTCAACTTAGTTTTTGCTCCGTCTTCGAAAACGGACTTCACCTGGAAGGAAGCTGGGAGTCTGAGCGACGGCGGGATGCTGCAGGCATTGAGTTATCGTGTGGCGCGCGAGAATGCCACCCTCGACCTGAGCGAGAGTAACAATACCATCGGAGTCGGCTTTCACGGTCTGGTCTATATCGACGCCGCCACCAGTGGAATCCGCCGCATCACGGTCGAAGCCGATAACCTGCCGCATAATTTTTCCATGCACGCCGCATCAATGACCGTGGATTACGACTACGTCGCCATCTCGGGGCGCGACTATCTCTTGCCGGTGAGTTCGACGGTAAGCCTGCAGAGGCATCGTAGGCAGATCGAGTTGAACGAAATCGCTTTCCGCAATTACCGGCGCTTCGCTTCCCGAACGAAAATAAAAATGATTCAGTAGATACGGCCCAGTGAATACTCTCGTCCGGCTAAATCCGATCCAGGAGCGCGCGCTGGTTGGGGTTCTTTTTTGCATGCTGCCCCTATGGGTCACTGCACAGACCAATCCACCTGGGTTTGACAGTGTGGTGCGGGATGCAACCGCTGCCCGAGAGCGCGACGATGTGCCCCGAGCGATCGCACTCTACAGCGAGGCGCTACGGCTCAAGCCGGAATGGCCTGACGGCTGGTGGTTCCTGGGGTCGCTGCAATACGAGGCTGAGGCGTACGCTGCAGGCCGAGATGCGTTAACCCACTACATTGAACTTGTGCCTGACGGCGGTCCGGCGTGGGCGCTGCGCGGCCTGTGCGAATTCGAAACGGCCGAGTACGCGAAATCTCTGACGGACCTTCAGCGAGGGCTGTCGTTGGGGGCAGCGAGACGATCCAGCGATGAGAACTTTCTTCGCTTTCACGAAGCGCTCCTGCTGACTCGGAGCGGAAACTTCGAGCGTGCCCTGCAAGAGTATGCGCTGCTGGCCCGGCGCACGGTACCGAGCCCAGAATTGCTGATCGGCATCGGTTTGGCCGGCTTGCGGACGCCGTTCCTGCCGCGAGAATTGCGCGCGGACAAGCGGGACCTGTTCATGGCTGCCGGCCACGCCGCCTCCCTCTTTCTGTCGGGAGATCAGACGGCGGCCCAACGAGAATTTCAGGACCTGTTTCGGCGCTTTCCAACCGCGGCAAACGCACATTATCTGTATGGCTATCTGTTATTCCCGACAGATGCTGACGAGGCGATCGTCGAATTCAGGCGGGAGTTGGAAATAGCACCTTCCAATGCCGCGGTTGAACAAATGTTGGCTTGGGATTCCCTGCTGCGAAACGAGTTCCCCGAGGCGCTGGCATACGCCGAAAAAGCCTTAGCCGAAGAGCCTTCGCTCACGATCGCTCGACTTGTGCAGGGTCGAGCCCTGGTAGAAACTGGGCGTTTAAAAGATGGCCTCGCACTTTTGGAAAAGGAGTCGCAACTTGAGCCGGACAATCTTGAGATCCATTTCGCACTGGCCAAGGCTTATTCCAAGTCCGGCCGCAAGGAAGACGCCCGACGGGAACGTTTGCTTTGCTTTCAGATTGAGAAGAGCGCGAAAGGCCCGGAGGCGCTTCGCTAGCTTAATGTCCGGCGCTTTGATCTGGCTCGCCTGCCTGCCGACCATGGCCCAGCAGCGACAGAACAGTTCTGCATCTGCTTGCGCGCATTGCCATGCTGCCCAGGCGACAAGTCAACCGCAAACGCCGATGGGGCGGGCACTGGAACTTCCTGGAGAAAACCCAACTCTCAAAGCGCATCCCAAAATCACGTTTCGCAGGGGAGCGTATTCCTACACGGTTGAAACCACTGGCGACAAGAGCACTTACACGGTGACCGACGGCGCGAACGCGCTCTCCTTTCCTATTCTTTGGAGTTTCGGAACGGGCACCCAGACGTGGGTCCTGGAGTTTCAAAGCCATCTTTATGTCAGTCGTGTGAGCTACTATCCGGTGCTGGGTGGCCTCGATATCACAATGGGCGAGAATCAGGTTACGCCAAACACCCTGGAAGAAGCGATGGGCAGGCGATTGGCGCAGGCTGAGGCTAAGGCCTGCTTCGGTTGCCATTCCACCCACGCCGTATCTGACCGCAAGCTAACCCTCGAATCAATGGAACCCGGGGTGACTTGCGCGCATTGTCACGTGGGCACGAGCGCTCACCTGCTGGACGCACTTCAGGGAGTGTTTGATTCCGCACCACCCAAGCTTGGCAAGCTGTCAACGGAAGACATATCGAGCTTTTGTGGGCAATGTCATCGCACCTGGGAGAACGTGATGAGAGGTCACCTTCAGGGTGAGACGAACGTGCGCTTTCAGCCTTACCGCCTGGCCAACAGCAAGTGTTTCGACGGAACCGATCCCCGCATTAGTTGTCTAGCCTGCCACGATCCTCACCAGGACGTTGTCCGCCAAGATTCTTCGTACGATTCAAAATGCCTGGCCTGTCATGCGACGTCAACTCAACCAGTATCTGCCGCCGCTCCGGCGGGGGCACCACCATGTCCAGTGGCAAAAGTGAATTGTGTGAGTTGCCACATGCCGAAACTGAACCTACCAGGCGCGCACATTGTGTTTACTGACCATCAAATCCGCACGGTAAAACCTGGGGCACCCTACCCCAATTAGCGCCGCCAAGAGCTCTTCGATCTCTTCGGATGGCAATTCCACTTCTCTCTTTGCTGAAGGGCTAGCTGCTTTTGAGATTCACTTGCAGGCCTCCCGGCGGCTCAATTATGCTCAAGTCGCGGGAAGTCGTTATCTGGCGAGGTTCGCAGAGGCGATCGTTTGCCACATCAATGGGTCCGATATTTACGAAGGCGGTTCTAGTTCTGGCGGCCATCCTGGCCGTAACCCCGTGCGTACTTGCCTGCACCGCGTCCCCAGCACTCGAGGCTAAACTTCGAGCCCAGCCCGGCGCCGACACTTATGTCGAAGTCGGAGACTGGTTCGGCGACCGCAAACAATATCCTTGCGCGCTCGAAGCGTTTCGGGGCGCTCTCAAATCAGAACCCGGAAACGCTAAACTTTACTATCTCGTCGGCCTCACCCTTTACGCCTCCGGCCATCCCGAAGAAGCAATCCAGCCTCTCGGGCAATCCGTTCATCTCACGCCCGAGGTCCTCAAGCCGCACCTTCTTCTTGCGTCTGCTCTGGAGCAGTTACATCGCCCCCAGGAGGCTCTCGCCGAATGGGAAGCGGCGTTGCGCATCGATCGCAGTTCGCCCGAAGCACTCGACGGTATGAGCAACCTCCTGATGAAACAACGCGACTATCTTTCCGCCATCGAGTTGCTGAAGGACGCTCCCCGCAACGAAACCCTGACACTTGATCTCGCCCTGGCTTATGGATTGAACCGGATGCTCGACAAAGCGGAAGAGGTTCTGACCCAGGCGATGAAGCAGAATCCATCGTCTTTAGCGCTGACTGCGGCATTGGTCAAGGTCTACGTCAATCAGGTGCATTACGAGAACGCGGTAAATCTTGCCGCAAAGTCGACCCGTCTTCATCCCGGCAATGTCGAGGCGCAGAGGCTTTACTTGCAGGTTCTCGTGCTCAATGGCGATTTCACTCTGGCGCAGCCGCTGGCGAGCAAGCTGCTCGCTGCTCACCCGCATGATTCTGAGTTCTTGTACCTGAGCGGCATCCTCGAATACCAAGGCGGACAGTTCCCTGCCGCCAGACGACATTTGGAAGAGTCTGTCGCGCTTGACCCGAACCACTACAACGCTCATTACAATCTCGGATTGGTGCTGGCCGAAATGAAGGAGTTTCCCGCTGCAAAAGAGCACCTTGAAAAAGCGATCGCTCTGGGGGCAACCGAGCCTCAAGTCCATTTCAAGCTGTCGACAGTCCTGCGCGCCTTGGGAGAAAACGATCGTGCGCAGGATGAACTCAAGCTGTATCAGCAACTGAATCAGGCGAAGATCAACCAGGGGCTGGCGGCGTCGAAGGCGGCGGAGGCCGCGAAAGAACAAGCGGCCGGGAATTCGCAGAAGGCCGCCGCGCTCTATCGCGAGGCCGCGGATGCCACCCCCGACAATGCTGTGCTCGCCTACAAGCTGGCCATAGCCCTCGACGCTACCGGGGATGCGGCAGGGGAACGCACGGCACTGGAGCGCGCAATCAAGGTCGATCCCGCGTTCGCTCTGGCTCAAGATCAACTTGGATATCTCGATTCTAAAGACGGCGACTCTGCCGCCGCCGAGCAGCACTTCCGTCTGGCAGTACAGGCCGCTCCCGGTTATACCCAGGCATGGATTAGCCTGGCGGCGACGCTGGGCATGGAGTCTCGCTTTTCTGATGCCCAGGAAGCGGTGGCCACGGCCCTGAAGCTCGAACCGGCCAACTCCGAAGCCTTGCAGCTCCGTAAAGATCTGAATACCGCCCAAGGGCAGCACTGAAGGAAGGAACTCGAGGGTATCGCCAGAGATGAAGCCGCGATGAAAACTCCGAAGTCTGGTGACTGGACACGGCGGCGCATGCTGCCGACCTTGCCCGCGATGCTGGCGACCGTGCTCGTTCCCACCGAGCTTCGCGCCTTCGGCACCCGACTGAAAACTGCCCCGTTCTCCCGCTTCGTCGACGTAAGCTCAAGTGCCGGCTTCACGCAGACGATCTTCTATGGCGACCCCGCCCACAACATTTACATTGTCGAAGTCAACGGGGCTGGCTGCGCATTCTTCGATTACGACAACGACGGCTGGATGGACGCCTTCATCCTCGGCGGGCGGCGACTGGAAGGCATTCCGCCGGGCGCCAGCAATCGCCTCTACCACAACAACCGCGACGGCACGTTCACCGATGTAACCGCCAAGGCCGGACTCACCGATGCGGGCTGGGCTCAAGGTGTGTGCGTCGGCGATTACAATAATGACGGCTTCGAAGATCTGTTTCTCACTTACTACGGGCAGAACCGGCTCTACCGAAATAATGGCGACGGCACATTCACTG
This sequence comes from uncultured Acidobacteriota bacterium, assembly GCA_963755795.1. GTDB lineage: Bacteria > Acidobacteriota > Terriglobia > Terriglobales > Acidobacteriaceae > Sulfotelmatobacter. The sequence continues at coordinate 86,730 of CAVWLI010000035.1, forward strand.
AGGTAACCGAAAAAGCGGGACTGCACGACTCCCGCAACAATCGTTTCGGTTCGGGGTGCACTTTTGTCGATTACAACCGCGACGGATTTCTCGACTTGTTCGTCTCTGACTATGTAGAGATCGATCTGGCGACCGCTCCCAAACCCTCCCTGCAAATTCCCAACTGCAACTATGAAGGTGTTCCCACCAACTGCGGCCCCGGCGGCCTGCCCATGCCCTACCACTCGCTCTACCGCAACAACGGGGATGGAACCTTTACCGATGTTTCCAAAGAATCAGGCGTGGCCGCGCTGCGCGGATCATACGGATTTACTGCCGTTGGATTTGACGCCGACGAAGATGGCTGGCAGGACATACTCGTCGCTTGCGACGCCACGCCCAGTTTGCTGCTAATGAACAATCACGACGGCACCTTTCGCGAGGAGGCATTGCTGCGGGGCATCGCCCTCAGTACTGAGGGACAGCCCATGGCTGGCATGGGAATTGGCATTGGCGATTACGATCTCGATGGACACATCGACATCGTGAAGACGCACTTCGTGAATCAGCCCACGGGTCTTTACCACAATAACGGCAAGGGAGAATTCGAAGACGTCGCCGCTCGCGCCGGACTTGGGGCAGAGCGCCGATTCACCAGCTGGGGCACGGGTCTGGTCGATCTCGACAACGACGGCTATCCTGACATTTTCACGGTCGCCGGGACCGTTGCCCCGGAACTCGAGAAAGTCTACGCCAAGTATCCTGCGAAGAATCCGCGCATCATCTTTCGCAACCAGGGCAACGGAACCTTCGTCGAACTGGGCGATGAGGCCGGGCCGGCCATCGCATCACGCCACGTGAGCCGGGGATGCGCTTTTGGCGACTTCGACAACGACGGCGACCTCGACATCCTGATCATGAACCGCAACGAACCGCCTACTCTGTTGCGCAACGACGCGCCCGCAGGCAATCATTGGATCAAAGTGCGGCTGGAGGGAACGAAAAGCAATCGCAGCGCGATTGGCGCGCGCGTGCTGACACGCTACGGTGGAAAGGTACAGGCGCAATGCGTGACCAGCCAGTCCAGCTTTCTTTCCGCGAACGACCCGCGCCTGCATTTCGGCTTGGGCGACGCGTCCAAAGCGAGCGTGGAGGTTCACTGGCCGGCAGGCACAACGGAGACCTACGCAGATCTTAGCGCCGACCAACTGGTCACCATTCGCGAAAGCCAGGGCATTGTCAAAGGACGGCCATTTCGCTAGACCGCTTCTGCGAGCCAGTTTACGGAATCGGCACTTGGATAATATTAGAGTACGCGCTCTCGCCATTCGCATCTACGGCCGTGGTCGCGTAGCAGTAAGTCGTGCCGTTGGTTACCACGCCGTCCGTAAACGTAGTGACGGTGCTCGCCGTGGTGCCGATGTTCGAGTAGGAGCCGCAAGCATTCGAAGCGAAGATGGCGCGGTACACGTTGTAGCTGGTAATGCCCGAGGTCGTGCTGGCCTTCCACGACAAGGCGACAGAGTGTACGGGCGCCGGCGTGCCCGTGCCGCTGAGAGCTCCTGCCGTGGGTGTGTTGGCGGCGGTACTGACGAACGAAGCCGTAGCCGATGCAGCTCCGGTGGAAGCGGGTGTGAACTTCACCGTAAACGTGACCGGGGTGGTGGTTGTAACCGCGACCGGGAACGTAAGCCCGGTGATCGAAAACTCACCGGGGTTGCTCCCACTTAGATTCACTGAGGTTACCGATATATTCGCTCCGGTCACGCTCAGGGTTCCAGTCTGCGTTCCGCTCGTTCCTACAACCACGCTGCCGACGTTCACCGCACTGACGGTCAGTGTGCCTTGAGTTTGCGCGACGGCGGTGCCGCTAAGCGCGACGCTCAGGGCAGGATCCGTGGCATTGGAATCGATCATGACACTTCCGCTGGCGCTGCCCGCGGACGTCGGGGCGAAGGTCACGCTGAATGAAGTGCTCTGGCCTGGAGTCAAAGTCAGCGGCGTAGAGATGCCAGAGATGCTGAAGCCTGTACCGGCAACCGTAACTTGCGAGATGGTTGCATTCTCGCCGCCTGTGTTCTTCACGGTCTCCGTCTGGCTTTGACTCTGGCCAACCGTAACGCTGGTAAAGGTGAAGCTTGTTGGATTAGCGGTCAGCGTAGCCGGAGTCACTCCGGTGCCGGAAAGCGCAAGGTTCAGCGTGCTCGATCCGCTTACCGTCAGCGCGAGGGTGCCAGTAACGGCTCCCGCCGTGGTCGGCGCAAATACGACTGCGAATGTGGAGCTCTGATTCGGGGTCAGGGTCAACGGCAAGGTCAGGCCGGTATAGCTGAATCCCGCACCTGAAATCGTCGCCTGCGTAATCGTCAGATTTGCGCCGCCCGTGTTTTTCAGCGTTTCCGTCTGGCTCTGGCTGGTTCCGTCCTGCACATTTCCGAAACTGAAGCTGGTCGGGTTCCCGGTCAACGTTCCGGCTGTCGCCGCAGTGCCGCTCAGTGCCACGCTCAGCGACGGATTCGAGGCGTTCGAGGTGACCGTGACGCTTCCACTGGCGCTGCCCGCAGACGTTGGCGCAAAAGTCACGCTGAACGAAGTGCTCTGGCCCGGAGTTAACGTCACCGGTGTCGTGATTCCAGAAACGCTGAAGCCCGTGCCGGAAGCCTTCACCTGCGAGATGGTTGCATTCACGCCGCCTGTGTTCTTCACCGTCTCGGTCTGGCTTTGAGTCTGCCCAACTGTGACGTTAGTAAACGTGAGGCTGGTTGGATTGGCGGTCAATGTTGCTGGCGTCACTCCGGTCCCGGACAGTGCAAGATTGAGGGGGCTGGATCCGCTGATCGTGAGCGCCAGCGTGCCAGTAACGGCTCCTGCTGTGGTCGGCGCGAACACTACCGAAAATGTCGTGCTCTGATTCGGAGTTAGTGTCAACGGCAGAGTCAGACCCGTATAGCTGAAGCCGGCACCCGAAATCGTCGCCTGTGTAATCGTCAGATTTTCGCCGCCGGTGTTCTTCAATGTTTCAGTCTGGCTCTGGCTGGTTCCGTCCTGCACATTTCCGAAACTGAAGCTGGTCGGGTTCCCGGTCAACGTTCCGGCCATCGCCGCAGTGCCGCTCAGTGCCACGCTCAGGGATGGGTTCGAGGCATCCGAGGTGACCGTGACGCTTCCACTGGCGCTGCCAGCAGATGTCGGCGCAAAAGTCACGCTGAACGAAGTGCTCTGGCCCGGAGTTAACGTCACCGGTGTCGTGATTCCAGAAACGCTGAAGCCCGTGCCGGAAGCCTTTACCTGCGAGATGGTTGCATTCACGCCGCCTGTGTTCTTCACCGTCTCAGTTTGGCTTAGAGTCTGGCCTACTGTGACGTTTGTAAAGGTGAGGCTCGTTGGATTGGCGGTCAAAGTTCCCGCGGTGACCGCAGTACCGCTCAGCGCGACGCTCAGCGACGGATTCGAGGCGTTCGAAGTAATCGTGACACTTCCGCTGGCCGTGCCCGCAGTCTGCGGGGCGTAGGTCACGCTGAACGAAGTGCTCTGGCCCGGAGTTAACGTCACCGGCGTCGTAATTCCGGAGATGCTGAACCCGGTACCGGTGGCCTTCACCTGCGAGATGGTCGCATTCTCTCCACCGGTGTTCTGCACGGTCTCGGTTAGGCTCTGAGTCTGTCCAACCTGAACGTTGGTAAACGTCAGGCTCGACGGACTTGGGCTGAGCGTGCCCGGCGATACTCCAATTCCGGAAAGCGAGAAATCGAGCGCAGAGGCCGATCCGCTTATGGTGAGCGCGAGCGTGCCGTTGTCAGGCCCTGCAGTCGTCGGTGTAAACACAACCGCAAACGTGGCGCTCTGGTTCGGCGCCAAGGTGAGCGGGAGGGTCAGTCCGGTGGTGGTGTAACCGGCAACCGAAAGAGTGGCTTGTGAAATCGTAAAACTCTGGCTGCTCCCGTTGGTTAAGGTCTCGTTCTGACTCTGACTGGTGCCGTCGGGGACGGTTCCGAAAATAAAGCTGGTCGGGCTCTCAGTAATGCCTCCGCCGCCGCCCCCGGTTGAAGCGCCGGTCGCGGTCAAAGCAATGTTCAGCGGGGTGGTGGAGGCGTCGTTGGCAAAGGCGAGATTGCCGGTCACGTCGCCAGCTGACTGGGGGCCAAAAACGACGGTAAAACTGACGCCCTGTCCGGCGTCCAAGGTCATCGGCAGAACCAGCCCCGTGGTGCTGAACCCCGCGCCGCTCACGGTCAGTTGCGAAACGGTAAGGCTCGATCCTCCCGTGTTGGCCAGGTTAACAGACTGAACTTGGGTCGTCCCAAGCAGCACGTTGCCAAAAGCGACGCTCGGTGGTGCAGCGCTCAAAACGCCCGGAGGTTGTGTTTGAATGTTCGACTTGCCGGAACTGAAACCCTGGCAGCCCACGAGTGTGGCGAGAGCGAGGACTAAAAGCAGCGCATTCAAACGAGCGGGGAGGTGGCCCATATGAGTTGTGTGGTCGCCCATGCATGGCGACAGAGTAAGTCTGCCCGACAACTACTCCTTGCGATAGGTTCCGAAAGGCCATCCGGCGGCAGGTCTGAAGGACGACTCGCTCACTACTTTCGACCATGCCGTTAGGTGCCAGCCAAACCCCTGAATCTTGTGTGTTTTTCACAGAAACCACATGGCCCACCGACCTGGCCCGAATGCCCTCCTGGAATCTAGCTTACTGGCAGCGGATCTTGCAAACTGGGTGGCATGAGACTCCCCCAGTCCCTCACCCGGCCTCTCTCCGTCTTTTTCATCCACTTACCAATCATCGGCGCGCTGCTGGTTTTCGCCTTGGCACCGGCCAAAGCTGCAGCCGCCGCTTCACCACTAACCGCCTCACCGTCGATTCTGCGATTTGGCGGTGTCGACGTCGGTCAGACCGAGACCCTTATCGTCTCGGTGACCAACAGCGGATTGACGAGTATAACGTTGTCAAAAGTTTCCGTTACCGACGCTGTATTCGCGACGCCGAATCTGACCTTGCCGCTGGTCGTGTCCGCGGGGCAGAGCGTTGAGGTTAGCATTAGCTTTACTCCCAGGACGACGGGATGGACTGGCGGGATGATCAAGTTCTCCGGCAGTTCCTCCAGTTCTACGCTGTCGGTGCAGACGGGTGGCAGCGGCGTAGACAGCCAGGCGGTGACGGCCGCACCGTCGACTCTGTCATTCGGCCAAGTCCCCGTGGGAGGCAGCGCCAGCCTGCCCCTGGTGCTTACGAACGCGCGAAACTGGCAGATCACGATCACCGGCATACAGATCTCCGGCAGTGAATTCTCGATCAGCGGAGCAACGTTTCCGTTGACTCTCAGCGGACGGCAGAGTCTGGCGTTGACCGTCAATTACACCCCACAATCAGCGGGCCTGAACGGGAGCAGCGTGTTTATTTCCGGCCCCTCGGTCAGCATACCCGTCACCGGCACGGGGACTACAAGCGGGGTGGGCCAATTATCAATATCTCCGGCATCGTTGAACTACAGCAGCGTCCCGGTGGGGACGACTGATACGTTGCCGATCACCGTGAGCGCCACGGGCGGAAGTGTGACCATTTCCTCGGATTCGAGCAGCAGTTCCCGGTTTGTATTGACCGGGGCTTCGTTCCCCCTCACGATCGCATCGGGAAGCAGCACTTCGCTCAATGTGGCGTTCACTCCGCAAAGCAGCGGGACTGTATCCGGATCTCTCTCATTTACAAGTACGGCCTCGAACTCACCGAAAGAACCTCTTACCGGCGTCGGCACGGCGACTCCCTATACCGTGAATCTGTCCTGGAATCCTAGTTCTGCGGCGGTCGGTTATAACGTTTATCGCAGTACCAATTCGACCGGATCCTTTGCCAGGATCAATTCCGCTGTGGACAGCAACACGGCCTACACCGACAGCACGGTAACCGCAAGCACTACTTACTATTACGCCGCTACCTCGGTGAACTCGAGCGGGGTGGAGAGTGGCCTTTCCAACCCATTGCAGGTTGCGGTCCCGTAGCGCTTGAATGGGGCTGGTGAGAGGCGTCCGGCAACGCTACCGTTGGCCGGGCGCCGGGCCCACGCCTGGATGGGCCCCTTTTTTCAATCACATACGATAGCCTTCGAACGGCCTCCCCGCCCCGACGTTCGCTTCCCTGTAAGGAGCCGGAGCCCTGAACTGGCGTCCGAGCCACTCCTGTCGGTAAAACCAGCGAATCAAACAACTTAGCGTCAACGTCCTCGGCGCTGGATCACTTCGGTAACCCACAACATCCACAAAGTAATCATTCTAAAAGCCTTAGTAGCACGGACGGGCCATTCCTGCCGGACCCCGTCTGCGGTAGTACTAGTACCAGTGGCCAGTACCGAGGCCCTACTAAGGTCATCTCAATGAATTGGTTTCGCTCACTTCTGAGGCCCAAGACGGCCATCCTGCTGGCGGTTCTGGGGCTCTGCCGCCCGGGAATGGCGCAACAAGTATCGCTGGCGCTGCTCCCGCCGCGCTCGATGGAGCCACCTCCAGCAGCAGTAGTAATCAAGCCGTCGCCGACTTCGAATGTGCCGGAAGCTCCGGGCGACCATCGATTTTGGGACCGCGAGAACAGCTTTCTCTTCGCCACATCTGCGGCCTTCAGCGCCGCCGATTTCGTTGTGACCCGGGACAATCTGCGGGCCGGCGGGCGTGAACTGAATCCTGTAGTTGGAGTGTTCGGCCACAGTTCAGCCGGGCTGGCCATGAATTTTGCCGGAGAGACGGTGGGAGTGATGGGTCTAAGCTACTTCTTCCATAAGACCGGGCATCACAAAATGGAGCGAGCGGTTTCTATGTTGAACATTGGGGGCTCGGCCGCCGCAGTCACGTTTGGCATGGCTAATCGCTAAAGCCGTAAAAATTCGTTCATTCAGTTGGTAGATTTGACTGGGAAATTCGTCGGGTCGTGTTCGCCACGGCGCAGGATCCAAAGCAGCAGGAATATCGCGACCAGTGCGATGAGAAAGAAAATGATTCCGCCCTGACGATGGAATCTGCCGGTCAGGAAACTGGGATCGACTTTCGTGGCCAGCATGCCGAGGGCAAATATCCGCAGCCCGTTCTTCAGGACGGAAAGCGGGATTGCGGCGGCCACTACAACCGCCTTTCGCCAAAAAGAAATCAGTAGCAGGTGAGCTACAAACATGGTCGTGACCAGCAGCATCATGCTCGAACGGATGCTGCTGCACTCGGGAGCTACCTCAAGGGTCAATCCCGGGATGTGCACCAGCGTTCCCGTCTGCTCAACTGGAATGCCGAAGGCAGCGAAAAGCACGTGAGCCGATTCAACCGAGCCTTGCTGCAACAAGCTCACCAGCGGGTCTAGAACGAACTGAGGGAACGGAACCATCCAGAGGAGAAAACAAAGAGGAAAGAAGGCTCGCCGGAAGGCGCTACTGCCAAAGCACAAAACGAATGCTCCCATCCACCATGCGACGAACGCCAGCATGTGCAAGGAAAGTCGCACGTCGGCGGGAAGCGCGGTCGTGGTGAGACCGGCCCTGGCCAGCACGGCCACAAGCAGTGCCGCAGAGCCAGCCGTCGCGCTTACTCTCGACCGGCCTGCGGGTGGTTTCCACTCCATGAAGATCAAGGCCGCGCTCATGGGCAGGATCAGGAGTGTGTGTGTGTAATGTTCGTCGCGCCAGGCTAAAGCGAACAAAGAAGCCAGCGGTCCCCACCAGATGGCGATGGCAAGTGCGCCGAGAGCTGAGAAGATCACAAGCGGCAGCGACGATTTGAAAATCGATTCTCGATTCGGTGGGGTAGCCAAAAGTTGGGTAGCCAAAATATGTCTCCCCTTCACGTTAACACGCCCCCAGTGCGCGATCGCATCGCTTTCCGCGCATGAGAATGTTCCGGGCAAAACCGCGGTAACATGAGACAAGAAGGTCGCTCTACACTGAACTGGGTGCCGATTGGAGATTCAAACATGCGGGATTGCCGTAAGTTTTATATCGATGGGAAGTGGGTGAATCCGACTGAGGGCCGGGACTGGCAGGTCACCAATCCGGCGACCGAAGAGCCCATCGCAACCATCTCGTTGGGGAATTCGGCGGACGTTGAGAAAGCTGTAGCCGCGGCCAAGAAGGCATTCGATTCTTACTCGCAGACTACAGTCGCAGAGCGCCTGGCACTGTTGCAGCGAGTAATCGAGATTTACAAGGCGAAGTCTGAAGAGATGGCTCTGACGATTTCGCAGGAAATGGGATGTCCGCTGTCGCTGGCGCGAGCGGCGCAAGCCGCAGCCGGATTGGGGCACCTGTTTGAGATCGTCAAAGTGCTGGAACATTTTCAGTTCGAGGAAATCAAGGGCTCGACGCTCATGCGAAAAGAGCCGATCGGCGTTTGTGGCCTGATTACACCGTGGAACTGGCCAATGAATCAGATCGCCGCCAAGGTCGCTCCCGCGCTCGCGGCTGGCTGCACGGTGGTGCTTAAGCCTAGCGAGATGGCGCCGCTGTCGGCCTATCTATTTGCGCAGATTCTCGATGAGGCTAACGTTCCTCCCGGGGTATTCAATCTGGTGAATGGCGATGGACCGACGGTCGGAGCCGCAATTGCCGCACATCCCGATGTGGCGATGGTCTCATTCACTGGCTCGACGCGCGCCGGCGTGGCTGTGGCCCTGGCAGCGGCTCCCACGGTAAAGCGCGTCACGCAGGAACTTGGCGGCAAATCCGCCCACATCATTTTGGATGACGCCGATCTTGACACTGCCGTCAAAGAAGGTGCGCAGGCTTGCTTTCGCAACAGCGGGCAATCCTGTAACGCGCCCACGCGAATGCTCGTCCCCCGCTCCAAGATGCCGCAAGCGATGGCGGCGGCGAAGAAAACCGCCGAAGCTACGAAGGTTGGCGATCCGCTTTCAGACGCCACGAATATTGGTCCACTCGCGAGCCAGGCCCAGTTTGACAAGGTGCAACGCCTGATTCATGTAGGCATTGCTGAGGGCGCGCGGCTGATTGCCGGGGGTCCGGATCGTCCCGAGGGAATGGAAAAGGGTTATTTCCTGAAGCCGACCGTATTTGCGGATGTTCGTAACGATATGACGATCGCGCGCGAAGAAGTTTTCGGCCCTGTTCTGTGCATGATCCAGTACGAGGACGAAGACGACGCAGTGCGGATCGCCAATGACACGTTATACGGCCTGTCCGGATTTGTGAGTTCCGGGGACATCGAACACGCTCGCCGCGTGGCCAAGCGGATTCGCTCCGGCAATGTGCATATCAACAATGCGAGGGTCGATTTCGGAGGCTGCTTCGGCGGTTACAAACAATCGGGCAACGGGAGAGAATGGGGCGAGGCCGGCCTCGGGGAATTTCTCGAGCTGAAAGCCATTTTCGGCTATGCACCCCGAGTGAAATAAAGCCAAGCGGATGGCCCGCACGTGTTATTGACGGCCTAAATCCGGGAACGTACGATCATGACGCGGAGGCGTAAATGGCGCTTGGAACGGGCTGGTCCAAGACTTGGACCTATTTCGACGGAGAGTGGCAAGAGGGCAACGTGGGCATCATGGGTCCGCGGACGCATGCAGCGTGGCTTTGTTCCGTCGTATTTGACGGTGCTCGCTACTTTGAGGGCGTGACCCCCGATCTGGAGCTTCATTGTGCGCGCGTCAACGATTCGGCCCGAAAGCTTTTCCTTAAGCCGGTGGTCCCGACCGAAGAGTGGGTGCGGCTGGCGCGGGAAGGAATCGCGCGCTTTGACAAGGACGCCGCACTTTATATTCGGCCTATGTATTGGGGAGAACAAGAAGGACGCTGGGTGCAGAATCACGATCCCGAGTCGACCCGGTGGTGCCTGTGCGTCTATGAAGCTCCGATGCGGCCGCCCAAAGGTTTCTCGCTCACAGTGTCTCCTTATCGACGGCCGACCCTTGAGACCATGCCCGTCGATGCCAAGGCGGGATGCCTTTATCCCAATAATTCCCGCGCTCTTTTCGAGGCGCATGCGCGGGGCTTTGACAACGCCATTGTCCTCGACATGCTGGGCAACGTCGCTGAACTCGCCACTTCCAACGTCTTTATGGCGAAGGATGGCGTGGTGTTCACGCCAATAGCGAACGGAACTTTTCTGGCCGGCATCACCCGGCAGAGGGTCATCGGGTTATTGCGGCAGGCGGGCGTGACCGTGGTCGAGAAGACTCTCATCTATCACGACTTCGAAGAAGCGGACGAGATTTTCTCCACCGGGAACTACTCCAAGGTCGTTCCGGTGACGAAGATCGGCGACCGCGCGCTTCCGTTTGGCCCGCTCTACATTAAGGCTCGAGAACTTTACTGGGCGTTCGCGCATTCCTGACGCGCATTGGTAACGCGCATTCTTGACGGACGAAAATTTGCCTAATCTCGAATCTCATACGCCGTGCGCCACAACCGTCAAGGCACTGACTGAGATCTGGCAGCGCGAGCTTCGACGGACCAACATCGGTCCCGAAGATGAATTTCATGATCTCGGCGGCAATGATCGGCTCGCTGACAAGCTGTTTGCTGAGATCGCTAAGGTTTTCGACCGACAACTGCCGACCGCCTCAATCGCTCACGCAACGACCATTGCAGCGCTGGCAGGGCTGTTAGAGCAGCCTACTCTTCCGACCTTTCCACCGATCGTAAAGTTGAAAGCCGGCTCCGAGAAAATACCGGTTTTCATCGCCCATGGCCTGGATGGCCGCGCGAGATTCGTGGAACTCGCCAACAACATTCGCACCGAACACGCAATTTATGGGTTTCAAGCCAAAGGCGTGGACGGATTGGAGGAACCATTTGAACGTATCGAGGAGATGGCGGCGTACTATCTCGAGGCGCTCGGCAAATTCCAGCCTGTGGGCCCATACCTGCTCATCGGTTACTCGTTCGGGGGATTGATCACTTTGGAAATGGCGCAACGGCTTGCTGAGGCTGGCCAACACGTCGCACTGCTCGTACTGATCGACGCCTACCCGCATCCGCGCTACCTGACACTGGGCCCGCGCCTGCGACTCATGGCACGCCGAGTGTGGTGTCATATCTCGGAAATGAAGAACCGGCCCCCTCGTGCTGCATTTGCCTACTTTATGAAAGGGCTTGAGCATCGACTGAACATGGCCGGAGTTCACAACCACGACAAGGTTCTTCCAGAAGCGTCTCGTCTATCGTATGCGCACACGGCTTTGCGCGTGCGCGACAGTGCCTACCGGGCTTATGGAAGCTATCGGCCCCGGTTCTATCGAGGCAAGATAAGGTTCGTGAAAGCCTATTCGGGATCATATTTTCCTGATGATCCGACTGCCATCTGGGGCAAGCTGGCCGAGGAATTGGAAGTCGAGACCGTGCCCGGAGATCATCTGGATATGGTCACAGCCAGGTTCGAACACCTCGCGGCCGTACTGACTGATTATGTTCGTCGAGCGCGGCAACAAGAATGAAGGCGGCCATCACATAAAATGCATTTTGCCGGGGCGTTGTGCCCTTGAATTCATCCTATGTGCAGCGTGAATCACAAGCCGAACTACTCGACGAAGGAGATTCTCCTTCCGATCTGGGAGCGTGCGCTGCAACGGACTTCCATCCGCGTAACTGACAATTTCTTTGATCTCGGCGGCACGCCCTCATCTGCAACTCGATTGTTGGCCGAGGTCGCAGATGAGTTCGGCCGTAGTTTTCCGGCCGTGATGATTTGCGCCGCGCCGACCATCGAGGCGCTGGCCGGGTTGTTGGAACAGCCCACGCTTCCGCGGATTCCACCGCTCATGCTGCTCAAAGCCGGGTCCGAGAATCCGCCCGTGTTCATTACACATGGCCTGGGTGGGGATGTGCTCGGCCTGGCCGACCTCGTGGGAAAGATAGAATCTCAGCATCCAATTTACGGCATGCAGGTCCGCGGGATCGACGGTATCGATGAACCCCTCACCTCGATCGAAGAACGAGCGCAGTATTATCTGGATGCGATTCGGCAGGTGCACCCGCGCGGGCCGTACTTCCTCGTCGGCTATTCGCTGGGCGGCCTGGTGACGCTGGAAATGGCTCAGCGCCTGTCAGCCCGCGGGGAAGGAATTGGCCTGCTCACCCTGTTGGATAGTTATCCAGACAAGAAATATCTGTCGACGGCGCAAAGCGCACTTCTGTCTCTTCGGCAAAACAAACGCCGCGCCGAGAACAGAATCGCACGGGCTTTGAGCTGGAAGCGATCGCAGGATCCCGACAGCAACGACAAGATTCAACGATACCTGCAGAACTTATCGATAGCCCACGTGGCGCAGAGAATGAAGGACGCAGATTTTGCGGCGTCGCGAGGATATCGCCCCCGGTTCTACTGCGGGAAGATCAGGTTCGTGAGAGCCGCAATCAGCCGCTACTTCCCGAGCAACCCGACTGCGGTTTGGGCACATCTGGTGCAGGAGTTCGCGCTTGAGACGACACCCGGAGATCACGTGGGCATGCTCACGACGCATTGCAAAGATCTCGGCGCACTACTGTCACGTTACCTGCGCGAGGCGGATGCAGCAACGATGCTTCTGACGTAACGCAATCGTTGTGAGCGATTCATGAGCTTTCCCGCAGGCGGCGACGCCCCATACCGCAGCAGCGTTGAGCGTGATCGTCTTAAGCGCTTCCTCGTAAGGCAGCCGTGAAGCGGTTGCGAATCCTCGGTTGAGCACGAACTTCAGTTGAACTCGTCGGCCAGGCTAACGGCCGTTGGCAGGTCGCTGGGGCCTCCGCGGGATCTTCATACGAACACCGGGTCGCGGAGCCCGGTTTCACCCAATTAAATCCTCAAAAGAACGCGGTCTTGAATTGCTCGTGCCGGTGAAGAGCCTGGTCCATCAGGGTCTTGAACTCAGGTTCATCGCGAAGGTCTTGCAACAGGGGATCGCGCACAAAGCAGGGATAACAAAAGAAACCGCCCCCGATGCTATGACGCAACATGTGCAAGGCGGAAACCTTATCCCCCAAGACCGCATAGGCCTGCGCCACTTTGTAAATGCCTTCTGCATCGCTCACACCACGTTCTTCGATCTTGCTTTCGGTTTGCTGCAGGAGCTTCAGACCTCGATCGTTCTCGTGCTTGATCGAATAGCTGAGAGCCTTGCCCACATTCGCAGGCAGCAGAGAGGGATCCCTTTCGAATGCGCGATCAAAATCCCTGGCAGCCTGTTCGCGCCTGTTCACGTAGTACTCGCCAAAGCCGCGGTAGAAGGTGATGTACACCGAATCGTTCGCAGGCAAACTCTGCAGAAATTTTTCGTAATCGCCCAGGTAAAGATAGACGTTCATGGCAGAGCTGTTGATCTTGACCTGGGGGTTGCTCTGTCGCGCTTTCTCGCATTCTGCCAGAGATTCCTTCAACATTCCCCCAAAGCGGTAGGCATAGCCAAGTTCCCAGTGCGCTTCGGCGTTATTGGGACTATCTTTTAGGACCGATCGCAGCAAGGGAACGGCCTGCTCCACTCTGCCGGTATCGGTCAACAGGTTGGCTTCGTAAATTCGCGGCTCAACCAGCGCGGGCTTCAGGGCAATCGCCTTTTCATAAGCAGCTTGTGCCTTGACGTAATCCTCCCGTCCTCCAAACTGGAGCGACGCATTGGTCGTGTAGGCTCTGCCGAGATGTGCCCACGCTGGAGCGTAGTTGGGCTCAATCGCCGTGGCCTTCTCTAAAATCTCGATCGCCGGCGCAAACTCATTCAGCGAATAAAGGTCGATGCCTCGCAAGTAATCCTCGTACGCGGTGGTGTTGATTGGTTTTTCGGGCTTGAGACTCGCAGCCTCCGCAGGCGACAGGTTCAACTCCAATCCTGTGACGATCTGCTGCGCTACTCGGTCCTGCACAGTCAGAAGCTTGTCATACTTGAGATCGATAGCCTCGTCCCACAAAATCTTGTCTGGCTTCACGTCGATGAGTTGCGTCGTGATTCTCAGGTCATCACCATCTTTCACGAAGCTTCCGGTGAGCAGAGTATCTACATCCAACTCCGCCGCAACCTTTTTGGGATCGATGACCTGGTTGCGATACTTGTCGATGGAAGAGGAGGGGCGGACGGTCAGAGCGCTGACGTAGCCAAGCTTGGTGATCACCGCATCCGCCAGTGAAAATCCCAGGAAGTCGGTCTCGGGATCCTGCTTGAGATTGCGGAAGGGGAGAATTGCCAGGGTCCGTGGCCGCGTCGATGCCGCGGACTTATTGGACTTCCTGATCGCCAGATAGCCGATGAGGACGACCGCGACGAACAAGACCGCGAGTCCAGTTAACCACTTCCTGGAAGTCACCGCCCTCTGCATTGGCTGAGGCGGCGCAGGAGTCCCGCGGCCCGTTTTAACGCCGAACGCCGTCTTCGCCGGTTCGGATCCGGACGACCGTTGCAGCTTCGCCTGAAACTCCGTCTCTTTCTTGAAATCCTGGAGATCCGAGAGTAAGTCTGTTGCTGCCTGGTACCGGCCCTCTTTGTTTTTGCGGAGCGTTTTGCAGATGATCTGCTCGAGTTCCGGTCCCGCCTCTGGGGCAGATTCGACCAGTGGCGGAGGTTCGCCTTTGAGGATTTCTGCAATCACGTCGCTCGCAGTCTCACCTTCGAACGCCGGGCGTCCGGAAACCATCTCATACATCACCGACCCCAGGCTGAAAATGTCGCTGCGGGCGTCGACCGCAATTCCGCGCGCTTGTTCGGGAGACATGTACCGGACCGTGCCCCGGATGATTCCGGGTTCGCTGGTCGAGCGTTCCAAGGCCATCGATCTGCGGCGAATCGTCTCGCCGACCTGCCTCTCGCTCAACTTAGCGATTCCGAAATCGAGGACTTTCACGATTCCGTCGTTGCGCACAATTACATTGTCGGGCTTGATATCGCGATGCACGATTCCACAGGCGTGCGCCGCCCCAAGCGCGGCGATCTCCCTGACCCGGTCCTTGACCGGCGCCAGGCCGATGAACTCGGCGTCAAGCCGGGCCGAGCAGCTGCGGAGATCCGCAGCGCCTGCTCCTGCGGCCGAGGTCCACCTTGCGCGTCCGGCGGCCAGCGGTTCGGGCGCGGCGCGCCGCCCGGGCTCCGCTGCCGGTGCTGCGGCATCAGCACCGGGGGATGGCACCGGGCCGGGCCATGGCGAAGCCGCGGGGCGCGGGCGCGGCGGCTGGTGCCCATCGAGCTGCCCCGCGCCCCGTTAGGCGCTCTGCCCGGGCCCGGCACCGAGCTCGGCGTAGCGCTCGCCGCGCGGACGGTCGGCGGCATAGGCGTGCAGCGAGTAGCTGAGCGCCGGTCCGACGTCTCCTGGCGGTCCAGCCGGAACCCCGGCTCGGCGGACGGACGGCTGACGATGAAGCTGAGCGCCGTGGTCTGCCGGTCCGAGGCTCGCGTCGTAGGCCGTCACCCGCACGTAGTGGTCCGGGTAGGCCGCCGGCAGGCGGCGACCTCGTGCATCGCCGCCGGCGGCGTCGGCGATCTCGAACATGGGCAGGCCCCACATCTCCCACAGCACGTTCCGCGGGTGCGGATCGTCGGTGAACTCGACCGCGACCGCCCAGCCCTGGTCGATGGCGTACTGGATCTGGGCCAGGATCTCGGCGTCGGTGAAGTCGGGCAGGTACGAGAACGTGCCCTGCGTGATCCGCATGGTGCTCCTCGATCTGGACGCGCTGTCAGGCGGCCCGGGTCAGGCGGTCGGCGTGGCGACGACGTCCGGGGTATCGGTGGACTCGTAGTTGAAGGTGATGTCGCCCCAGATGTCGAGCGCGACCTGGAGCGGCTGGCAGTGCTTGGCGGCCTCGCGCAGGATGTCCGGTCCGTCGGCGAGGAAGTCGCGGCCCTCGTTGCGTGCCTTGATCATCGCCTCGGCGGCGACCCGGTTCGCGGTGGCGCCGGCCGCGATGCCCATCGGATGGCCGATGGTGCCGCCGCCGAACTGCAGCACGACGTCCTCGCCCAGGTAGTCGAGCAGCTGGTGCATCTGGCCGGCGTGGATGCCGCCGGAGGCGACCGGCATCGTGCCCGGCATGGAGCCCCAGTCCTGGTCGAAGTAGATGCCCGTGGCCGAGGTTGCCGGGACGTGCGACTCGCGCAGCGTGTCGTAGTAGCCGCGGGATCATGGACGGGTCGCCCTCCAGCTTGCCGACCACGGTGCCGGCGTGGATGTGGTCCACGCCGATCAGCCGGCACCACTTGGCGATGACGCGGAAGCTGACGCCGTGCGTCTTCTGCCGGGTGTAGGTGCCGTGACCGGCGCGGTGCAGGTGCAGGATGACCCCGTTGCGCGCGGGCCCACCTCGACATCGAGTGCATCGCGGTGTAACCGACCGTCAGGTCGATCATGACGATGACGCTGCCGAGCTCCTTGGCGAAGTCGGCCCGCTCGTACATGTCCTCCATGGTGGCGGCGGTCACGTTCAGGTAGTGGCCCTTGATCTCGCCGGTCCGCTGCCTGGGCCCGGTTGACGGCCTCCATGCGTGAACAGGAACCGGTCGCGCCAGCGCATGAACGGCTGGGAGTTGATGTTCTCGTCGTCCTTGGTGAAGTCCAGCCCGCCGCGCAGCGCCTCGTAGACGACCCGTCCGTAGTTGCGCGCGGACAGGCCGAGCTTGGGCTTGGTGGTGGCGCCGAGCAGCGGCCGGCCGTACTTGTTCAGGTACTCGCGCTCCATCACGATGCCGTGCGGCGGGCCCTGGAAGGTCTTCACGTAGTGCGGCGGGATCCGCATGTCCTCCAGGCGCAGCGCCTTGCAGCGCCTTGAAGCCGAACACGTTGCCGATGATCGACGACGTCAGGTTCGGGATCGATCCTTCCTCGAACAGGTCGATGTCGTAGGCGATGTAGGCGATGTACTCGCCCTCGCGGCCCGGGCACCGGGTCGACCCGGTAGCACTTGGCCTGGTAGTGGTCGTAGGCGGTGAGCCGGTCGGTCCAGACGACCGTCCAGGTGGCGGTGGAGGATTCGCCTGCCACAGCGGCGCCCGCCTCCTCCGGCGGCACGCCCGGCTGGGGCGTGATGCGGAAGGCGGCCAGCACGTCGGTGTCCTTGGGCCGTAGTCGGGCTGCCAGTAGCCCATCTGGGCGTAAGGGATGACGCCCGCGCTCCAGCGCTGGTTCCTGCTGCTGGCCGGCTCCATGGCTCCTCCGTGGTGGTGCGGCG
>CAVWLI010000036.1:0-139719 GCA_963755795.1 uncultured Acidobacteriota bacterium
GCTTTCCTCTCCGCGACTTTTTCAGTCATCCCCAAGACTGGTAATCTGAAGATTCACGCTGAAAGCTGAGAGCTGAGACCTTCCCATGTCCTACGAAACCGCGGTGGCGAGCATGTTCGCGCTGGGGCACGAACTGGCCCAAACGCCGTCGAACAAGTTCGACCTGGCGCACATGCGTGTGCTGTTGGCGGTGATGGAGCATCCGGAGCGTGCTTTTCCCAGCGTGCTGATTGCGGGGACGAACGGGAAAGGGTCGACTGCGGCCACGCTGGCCTCGATTCTGCGGGCGTCGGGGTTGAAGACCGGGCTCTACACTTCGCCGCACTTGGTGCGCATCAACGAACGCATCCGGGTGAACGGAGAAGCGATCGGCGACGATGATTTTGCCCGGCTGCACAGCGAAGTGGATCGCATTGCCGAGCGGCTGGTCGGGCAAGGGGAGTTGCCCTGGCATCCTAGCTTTTTCGAGATGATGACGGCGATTGCGTTTGCCCACTTCGCAGGCGAGCGGGTGGAGATGGCCGTGCTCGAAGTCGGCATGGGCGGGCGGCTGGATGCTACCAATGTTGTGGAGCCGCTGGTCAGCGTCGTCGCCGATATCTCGCTAGACCATCAGAAGTTTCTGGGCAATACGGTCGGTGAGATTGCGCGCGAGAAGGTGGGGATCATCCGGCCCGGCGGCGTGGTTGTGACGTTGCCGCAGCAGCCGGAGGCGAATGACGTGATCGGCAATACGATTCTGGATTTGGGAGCACGCGGCGTGAGCGCCGTGCAGTATGTGCCGCCGGTCTCGCCGCGGAGTGGCGAGTACCTGGTACCAAAAACAAAATCTTTAACCACCCTTCGACTCCGCTCAGGGCAGGCTCCGGGCACAGGGAACACAGAGGGGGGGGCGGAGAGCGATTGCACAGTCTTGTATCGCTATCCTCTGCAGGTGATGGGGAAGCAGATTCTGGTGGAGTCGCCGCTGGTGGGGCGGCATCAGTTACGGAATGTGGCGCTCGCCATTGCGGCGGCGGAGGAGTTGTCGAAGCTGGGGGCGACTGGCATCACGGCTGAGTCGATTGAGCGTGGGATTCGGGAGACGCGCTGGCCGGGGCGCTTCCAGGTAGTTCCTGCGCAGGCGGGTTGGCCAGAGATTGTGCTCGATGTGGCGCATAATCCGGCGGGAGCGTGGGCCCTGCGGTCCGCCCTTTCGGAGCGCTATGACGACCGTCCGCTGATTTTTGTTTTCGGGGCGATGCGCGACAAGGCAATCTCAGAAATGACGGAGATCCTGTTCCCGCTGGCCGAGCGAGTGATTGCCACGCGGGCGGAAAATCCGCGGTCAGCGTCGCCGGAAGAGATTCAGCAGGCCGGGAGCCGCACCGGGGCTGAGATTGAAGCGGTGGCCGTGGTGGGGACGGCACTGGAGCGAGCACGCGATGCTGCGTCGTCTGAAGCGGTCGTGGTGGTGACGGGCTCGATTTACCTGGTGGGGGAAGCGATGCGACTGCTCGGAGTACAAGTTTGAGTTGGGGGTTAAGCCGCGACCAGCCCGCAGTTTTTCCCCTAGACTAGAATGGAAAGTGTGCAGGAAGTGAAGTCATCTCTTGAGCAAGTGGAAAGCCGGGCGTCGGAAAGCGGGGCGCCGGGGCCAGTCGAGATCGCTTCGCCGGTGGCCTTGAAGCGGGGAAGTCCGCATGCCATTCCAGGGCTGAAGCATGGCTGGCTGAGCCTGCTGCGCTCGTTGTTCATTCTCGATCCGCTAATCTGGTTTTATACGCTTGGGATGGGGCTGCTGGCCGTTCCCGGCGGATTGTTTGACCGCGATGGCCGGCGGCTGCACTGGTTTTCCTACGCGTGGTCGTGGCTGATCATGAAGACGATCTTTTCGCCTGTGAAGGTGACCGGGCTCGAAAAGATCGACACGACGAAGCCGCACGTCTATGCGGTGAATCACGCGTCGGCGCTTGATATTCCGGTGCTCTACACTTATCTGCCCTTTCATTTTCGCATCGCATTCAAGAAGGAGTTGCTGGCATATCCGATTGTGGGCTGGCAACTGAGGCGATCGGGGCAGGTGTGCATCGATCAGCAGAATCCGGGGCGCTCAATCAGCAGTATTCGCGCGGCCATGAAGGGATTGAAGGCGGGGCTGCCTCTGGTGATTTATCCTGAAGGCGGTCGCACGCCGGATGGGGACATTAAACCGTTCCTGCCGGGAGCGTTCTTTCTGGCGATCAAAGCGCAGGTGGATATTGTTCCCGTGGCTTTGGTCGGGACGTACGAGTTGCTGCCGATGAACACCTATCACATCAAATGCCGCCCGCTGGAGATGCGCGTGGGCGAGCCGATCTCGACGGCGGGACTGACGGGCAAGGATCTCGAAACACTTTCGGCACGGGTGCAGAAGGCGGTCGAGGACCTCTACTACGCTTGAAGGCGGTCTCCCTGCCTGACAGGCTGCTGAAAAATCCATTTTGCCAGGAGAAGCCGATCCTCAGGCGCTAAAGCGCGGTTTGATTTTTGGAGACTTAACGGTACGACTGAAGTCGTGCCCTTCCCGGTCGTGCCTCTCCCAAACCCTGCACGAAATCGAGCTTTCCGGCAGCCGGCTAGGCGGCCTTCGAGGTCTGATCGCATAACCGTTGATAGTGTTCCCGGCCGCGCTGGTAGCCGCGGGTGAACGGTTCTTCGACGTCCGCCCCGGGGTGCTCGCGTTCAACATCCTCGAGGGCGGCGTCCATGGCGGCCGAAACCTGGTCGAATTCCATACAGCGGGTTCGCGAATGCAAGGCGGCTTGGAAGCCGCGGCGAAAGTATTCTTCGTCCTGAGCGACGTTTCTGCCAGGCTTGGTGTAGTGGCTCTCTTCGGCGCCACGCAAGCCGATCCACCATTGCTCGCGGGCGGCATCGATCGACTCGGCACCCTGCATCTTCAGCAGTTCGCGGAGCAGCGAAGCCTGCTGCTTATCCTCGGCAAGTACGAGGACCACGCTACGACCCTGGCGCAGAGCATCTTCGTAGACGAAAATCTCGTCTTCCGGGAGCCCCTCGGTGGTCGACTCCTCCAACTTATTCCCCACGGTCGCGCCAACCGTCGCGCCGGCCGCTCCCAGGATCGCGGCGCCCAGCATCCCGATGGCAGTGATGGGGCCGACTCCGGGCACCAGGGCCATCAGCAGCGCCCCGCCCGCCAATCCCACGCCTCCGCCCGCCACAGCGCCCATGGCTTCTCCCATGCCCGGCTGCTCGGTGGCATCGGTGGGGACCGCCTGCATCTCTTTGTTTATCTGATCTGCGCTCCCAGGAGTCAGAAGGGTGACTCTATCGGATGGAATGCCTGCCTTAAGGGCTTCCTTCACTGCATTGTCGGCGCGCGTCCGCGTTTTGAATACTCCACTGATCGCTTCCATATTCATCCTCCTGATGATTGACTCTTCCCGACTCGGGATCGGGGTCTCCCAGGCCAATATGAATCTGATGCCAGATCTGCCGGAGCGGCTACATTGAAAATTATGGAAAGATCATTTTTCTGGCGCACGTAACCTTTTCGTCCGGGCCGGCGTTACCCTTATGTAAGGCCAAACCGCGGAGAACTCGTTGAAGGTTCTGAAGAAAGAGGCGGACGAGCGGCTTCTGATTGAAGCTGCGCAGCGGGATCCCGCCTGCTTCGCGGAACTGTATGAAATCAACTTTGAACGTGTGTATGCCTATGTGATGCGCAAGGTGGGAAACCGGGCGGAGTCAGAAGATCTGACGTCGGAAGTATTTCATCAGGCGCTGGCCAACCTGAAACGGTTTGAGTGGCGTGGGATTCCGTTCGCTGCGTGGTTGTTCCGGATTGCTGCGAACTTGATCACCGATCGCTGGCAGCGCTCAGGGCGCGAAGTAGCGGATGACGCCGCGGTTGAGTCGGCGCAGGTAAACCAGGACGAGATTGAAGAAGTCGAACGGCGGGCCACTTTGTTTCGCCTGGTGGATACCTTGCCGGCCGAGCAGAGGCGCGTAGTGGTGCTGCGGTTTGTCGAGCAGAAAAGTATCAAGGATGTGGCGCGGGAGGTTCACAAGACTGAAGGCGCGGTGAAGCAACTGCAGTTCCGCGCGCTCAGCAGCCTGCGGGCGCGCATGGAGGGTGCAGATGCCTAAGCGCTCTCTTTCAGGAAGCAGGAATCCGGGAAACGAACGGAAAAAGATTGAACAGCTGAACCAGGCTGTCGAGGCGATGCTGGCCCGCGTGGGCGGCAAGCCGCCGAAGGTTGAGCCGGGCACTGAGCCCCTGGTGCGCATCGCGGCGGAATTGCGCAATCTGCCGAGTGCGAGTTTCAAGGCACGATTGAAATCTGAATTAGGAGGTAAGCAGGGTATGTCTACCGTTGCCGAACCTGTTGCAGCCGTTCGCGTGACTGCGTCACCCAGGATAGCGTTCCGAGATCCAGCCAAAGCGATTGAGTTCTACAAGCAAGCTTTGGGGGCGAAAGAAACGTTCCGTTTCGAGGTGGGAGACAGCATCCCGCACGCTGAGATCATGATCGGCGATTCGGCCATCGATATCACCGGCGAATGGCCCGAGGGAGGCCGCTTCAGCGCCGAGACGCTGGGTGGTTCGCCGATTTCGATTTCCATCCAGGTCCCGAATGTGGATGCATTCACGGAGCACGCTGTGGCGGCCGGCATGAAGCTGGTGCGTGAGCCCAAAGATCAGTTCTACGGGCACCGCGATGCGACGATCGAAGATCCGTTTGGCTATTCGTGGGCCGTGTTCACGGTGAAAGAGGAAATGTCAGTCGACGAGATGCACCGGCGCATGCAGGGGATGACGAAAGGGCCTGAGGGCGGAGTAATGCCTGAGCAGAAGAAAGGCGTGAGCCCCGTTCCCGCGGGCTATCACACCGTCACGCCGTACCTGGTTGCGCAGGACGCCGACGCCCTGGTCGATTTCGTGAAGAAAACCTTTGGCGGCGAGGAAACATTCCGCGTCGTCGGGTCAGCGGGAGGTTACCACTGCGAGGTTCGGGTGGAAGACTCGATACTGATGATCGGCGGCGGCGGGCCCGGAGTGGCGTGGAAGGGTGAGCCGATGCTGGGCGCGTTTCACGTGTATGTTCGCGACTGCGATGAGGCTTACAAGCGCGCTCTCGAGGCCGGCGCGAAGTCGCTCGCTAAGCCCGCTGATCAGTTCTATGGGGAACGTTCTGCCCATGTGATTGACGCCGCCGGCAATTACTGGTACATCGCGACCTGCAAGTCGAGCGGCTACAAGTCGGAGGGTGCGCCGGCGATTCAGCCGTATTTGCACCCGCTGCGGGTGGATCCGGTAATGAACTTTCTGAAGCGCGCTTTCGGGGCAGAGGACTTGGGACGGTACACGTCGCCGGACGGAGTGGTCCACCATATGACGATCGCAATTGGCGACTCGCACCTGGAGATGGGCGAAGCCGAGGGACCGTATCGGCCGATGAAGTCGATGTTCTACTTGTACGTGCCGGATGTGGATGCGGTGTACAAGAGAGCGTTGACCGCGGGCGCGAAGACGATGCAGGAGCCGGCCGATCAGCCCTACGGCGATCGCGTGGGCGCGGTGACCGACGTATTCGGCAATCAGTGGTGGATCGCGACGCGGGTCAAGGATATGGCGCAGTAACCTGTGCGATCAATCGTCACTGCTCGCGAGGATAGGGCCGCCTTGCTAATGACGACCCTGGGACTCTGATAGACAATAGAGCCCTTGAATCGCTTCGCCGGGTCGGGCACGCTAAACGTGTGGGTTCGCCCACCACGCCCTTGCGCAGCTTTGCTCGGTTCGTACCTCCAGTCTGCTTGACCGAGAAACGGAATATCGACTCTCCAGATCGCAATCATCTTCCCCGGCTTCATGCGTTTGGTCAGATCGACAGCGTACCGCCAAACGACATACCAGCCGGGGTGATCGTAGTGAGATTGGAGCGCCCAAGGGCGTTTCGACCCTTTGGACTCGAGTGCTTGATCGGGCAGCGGATCAAGTCTGCCTCGAAGCGAAAGATCTGGAAATCTTTGCTGGGCGACGTCCGGGTGTTTGTGTTTCTTATAGGGAGTTAAGGCATGGAGGGCTTGGACACTCATGATGCCGACGATTGCACTAAACACGTTGGCTTGCTCAAAATAAATGTCAATGAGCTCGGTTGTGCGATCTTCGACATGCTCGATGGATTCGCGGATGTGGCTGATATTCAGCTCGGGAGGCAGGGGTACTGAACGGTCGAAGCCGTGTGAATCGAAAGCCATTGCACCTGCAAGCTCTCACGATTCATCGAGTAGTGCAAGGCTCTGCTGTCGAGTACCGCTAAGGAGCGTACCTCGGTTGCTATTGCCGTTCGCGCTTCCGTTCAACGCCGCGAGTCCAGGGATTCCGACCGCTGCCATTTGGAAGAAAGTTGGATCTTGCTCGAGGCCAATGCTCTCGTAGCCGACAGACACCGCGGCTGCAATCGTAGATCCACCGCCCATGAAAGGATCGAGAACAAGTCCCTTTCCCAGCGGCAGCGATGCGCGCACGATCTGACGCATGAAGGACTGAGGCTTTAACGACGGGTGAGGGGAGATCGCTCGTTCTTCTCGGCGCGTGGGTGAGGAGGGGATCACATCCGAAAATGGAGCTTCCATCGATACTCGACGGAGTCCACCAGTTTTCCATTTCCGCAGATTGTCCTGTACCCTTCCCTCGCAAGATTTTCGGAACAAACCCCAAGGCTCCCACGCTGAGCGCGGCATAACAGTCACTTCCGGGAACTCCTCGTGTGCATTCTTTGGCCGGTCGCCGCCCCGGAGAGTCTGGACGAGACGGATGACCTCGCCACCCTTTTCAAACCCGCTTTGCATGAGCGGCAGGTAAACGAGGTGCGAAAGGAGGGGGTTCGTAGCAATCAACAAATGCCCACCTGGGACCAAAACGCGCAAGGCGAGGCGGGCGAACTTGGAAAAGAACTCGCTGAGTTTGACGCGCTCTTCGTCCGAGAGAACCGTGAATCGCGGCAACGGGCTGCGAGTACAGCCGTCGAAAGAGGGCGGAATACGCCACACGCCTCCGCGCCCCTTCCGCAGCTTTTCCTTTTCGTGGGAGGTATATTCTTTCAGGCCGTAGGGCGGGTCAGTAACAATGGCGTGGATGCTGTTCGGGGGGTGGGCGGCCATCCAGCGCAGACAGTCAGTCAAATGAAGGCTGTACCGGACTCCGAGCATGCGGGAAGAGACTTGTGTCTGGGTAGTTGAGGCCGGAGCAGCCATACCTCTGATAAGTACCACGACAAGGGGTCATCTGGGTACCTAAAAACTTGGCTGCCAGGACGCGCCTTCCCGACTTTCGTCGATTTCCCGGTTCGGGTCGCCCGGGGCGTGCGGGTTCCGGTTTCAAAGTTCCCGGTTAGGCGTTTGAGGTGTTCGGCGGGAACGTGATTCCCCAAAATGATTCCGCCTTTTCGTCCTGCTCGACAAACTCGATTGCATAGGTTGAAATGCCCTGCAGGCCGGCCAACTGGGCCACGATGCGAGCAGAGATCTGAGTACCGCTCTTGTTCTTTACGGTAACGACCGAGCCCACCAGAAGCTCACGGCCGAGTTCAACGGCAGCGCCGTGCTTATTCAGTTTCGTGGCTTTGGCCGGCATCGTGAAAGAACATTTCTGGCGATCTTCTCCAGAGAGTCCGACAGACGCGTGCAGCGCCATGCGGTTGCTGCGCCGCTTTGCCATCAGGCTGCGGCCGACGGTTGCGTGAGTGGAGGGGTGCGGATGGTGCGATTTCAGGTGGGGGTGTGCAGGTTTCAAATTCATTGTGATCGCGAGATTAGAGCGTGCCCCTGCTTGCTGCAATGTGCCGTTCGTCACCCTGACCTGGTTACCGCGCAGAAGTCTTTGATTCTTCAAAGTAAGGTGCGCATGCTGTCACGGCAGGAAATGGGACATGTACCAGATCGCCCGCACTCATGGGGGATCCACCTCCCGATGTCATCTCGCAGGAGCGCGCGCCAAACGCTCGGGAGGGACCTTATGGAACCCATACATCGGCTGTACTGGTGCGAGGAGCGTCTGGCGGCAGCTAGGACGAGTGTTCCCATCCACGGCATCAGAAGTGCGGGCGGGCGTAAGGTTCTGACCTGCCCCCTGCTTTCGTTCACGTAAGAATACGACAACTTTCTGCTTGAACCGCTCCCATTTTCTATCACAGACGAAGCTAGAGATTTTGGGCAGTGTAAGTCCTTTCTTCCGCTGTTGACGCGTTTTTCACGCACTCCAGAGGCTCGATCAAGAGCCTCTGGAGTGCGTGCCCCAGCGATGTACTAGCTTTTCCCCTGTGCAGTGCTGCGAACGCCGCCGGCGTCCGATCTGCCAACGAACTGTGCGGTCGCTGCTGATTGTAATGCTCGCGAAACTTCGCCAGCTTCTGCCGCGCATCTTCCAGCGTCGAGAACCATTCCACGTTCAAACACTCGTCCCGCAACCGGCCATTGAAACTCTCGATGAATCCGTTCTCTACCGGACGGCCTGGCCGGATAAAACGCAACTGCACCTTGTTGGTCATCGCCCAGGCTTCCCGCGCCCGGCTGCAGAACTCACTCCCGTTGTCTACCGTGATGCTCTCCGGCAATCCGTCTCGTTCCGGCTTCACGCGGTCCAATACTTGCGCCACTTTCATCCCCGTCATCGAACGATCCGCTTCCAGCGCAACACACTCGCGCGTGAACTGGTCCACCACGGTCAGAATGCGAAACGACCGTCCGTCCGCTAACCTGTCGCTCACAAAATCCATACTCCAACGCTGGTTCGGTCGCGACGCGGCGCCGCTTGGTACGGCCCGTCGTCGCGCCATCTTCCGTCGTTGCTTGGTGCGCACAATCAACTCTTCCTCTCGATACAGCCGGTAGATGCGCTTCGCATTCACATGCCAGCCTTCACGCCGCAACAGCACGGTCAAGCGCCGATAGCCGTAGCGCACATGCATGCCCGCCAGTTCGCGCAAGCGATGCCGTAGAACTTCATCGAACACTTTCCGGCTCTCGTACCGCAGTGTCCCGATCGCCAACTTCACGATCCGCGCCGCGTGCCGCTCACTGATCTGATAGGCCTCCTGCGCCCAGCGCGCCAACTTCCGACGCGCACGAGGCCTTACAGCTTTTTTGATACGATCTCCTGCAGGATCTGCCGGTCCAAGCTCAAGTCCGCCACCAACCGCTTCAGTCGCCCCACCTCTTCCCGCAATTGCCGCAGCTCACGCAACTCGCTCACTCCCACCCCGGTATACTTCCTCTTCCAGAGGTAGTAGGTCGCCTGGCTGATCCCCACCTTGCGGCAAACGTCATCCACTCGCGCTCCCGCCTCCACTTGCCGTAGTACCGCCACGATCTGCTCTTCCGTGTGAGCCTTCTTGGGCATCGTCCTTGTCTCCTGTTCCGGACTCCTGCCCCAGCTTACCTCTAATCCCCTCTGTGTCAGTTTTTGGGTTTTGGGTCACCGCTTGCGCACTGAACTAAATCGAAGGCTTAAGGATAGTGTGTCCCTCGGGAAGATAAGGAGCACCGGCGAGAGGAGATCACCACAAACACAACGAGGCACGCACCCGTCGTCTTAAATATCGCTTCATCTTGACCATCCATTCTGGTTTTGACCAACATGCTGCAACTCAATTTAGGAATTCAATTGCCCTGCACTAACCAACCACCACCAACTCTGTCTCTAGGGAGTGGGTGGAGGTGGGTGCTGGTACTAGTTAAATGTAAGATGGTGGGCATGGTTGGAGCGGAGTCGCTCCCGGTCTCTGGCCAAACGTTCCCGCAGCGCTAGGAGCCATCCGAACGACGCGGCCAGTTTATTGCACTACAACAGTAGCGCGCCGGTAGATTTTATGCCTTTCGCGAGATCCTGTTCCAAGAGTTCTGAAACACTGCCCTCAACGGATGGGTCTCTGTATTGAGCAAACCTGCGGCTCACCAGGTCGCGCAGAGCCGGATCGGACCTCATGTCCTCAATATGCGACCGTACTTTCTCCTGCGCCTCCGGGGGCAGTAAGCGCTCGACGACCTCAAGCGCGGTAGTCAGGGCGCTATTCTCAATGAGAAACTCCTCAACTCTATTGAGCAACTGATTCGTATAGTTTGGTGTGGGCGTGGTTTGCTCGGGCTTGTCAGTTTGGAGTGGCGAGTGGGCGAACATCTGGATACTCTCGCGCGAACACGAGCCGCGCCTGTTAACCACTTCAATCTTGTTACGAAAGCCGAACAGGGCAGACTGGGCAAACGTGCTCGTCAAACTTGCGCCTCAGGGTTTAGAACCGAAAGCCTGGGTTTACTCGATGCTTTCTCGGCGTACATAGCCCGATCTGCCGCATCAAGCATTTCATCCAGGGTCCGTCCGTCACTCCATTCAGAAACACCAACAGAGAGATTCAACTCGAAACCATCCAGGTGTCCCAAGCCATTCCAATCCAACAAGTACTTTCTGATGCGATGAACCACCCGACCAGCGCCCAAGGCACCGGTATCCGCTAAAATCAACAAGAACTCGTCTCCTCCATAACGCACCACCGCGTCGGACCCTCTAACGGAACTTCTCAACAGTGTGGCGACCTCAGCCAGGACAAAATCGCCGGTCAGGTGGCCAAATCGAGTGTTGACGTCTTTGAATCGGTCCACGTCGATCAGCAAAAATGTCAGCGTGCTTTGCAGGCGTCGGGCATGACTAATGAACCGACCCGCCATGTCTTCAAGAGAACGACGATTGTAGACTTCAGTGAGTGGATCTGTGAACGATTGCAGGCGAACCAATTCATTTTGGATGGTGCTTGAAATCAAAGTTTGTCTGGTGCGCCGCAGGTCTAAGCGACGCGTTACCAAATAAGTATTGAGCAGTGTAAACAGAACGAAGAGACCCACGACCAGTTGGCGTGAAACTGTGAACTGGAGATGGACTTCGTCTTGCTTTATGAAGGCTGCTGGAGCGACTAAAGCGAGTAGCCCAACCGCAACTATGACCCCGGCGAAGCAAACGATTACCCACAATTCCCAATCGCGCTTCTCCAGGGCGGCGAGCTGCTGTGTAATCGCTGAAAATGTATTGTGCGATTCCATGGAAGTGGAGCCGGCTGCTTGCTTAGTCATGCCGTTCAATATTCCTTTACGATCTGCAGAAAGTCCTATGAGTTGTTTTCCAATCCAATTGTCGATTTGTCGAAGTATCCCGTGCCACAATCTCCTGGAAGTTGCGCCTCGAGCTTCTGAGGGAATCCGCTTCGGACGATAATCGGGATTGAGGCTGTCAGTGCTCTGATCTCAGTTCGTGAAGGACTTCCATCCCTCCCAGCTTGGACAAAAGCATATCCAGTACGATCAGATGAGACGTCTCGCAGGAGCGGCACTTCAAGCCGCTTCGCCGTCGCCGATAGTTGCAGGAATCGCTCTCCTCAGCCGAAACATCGGGGCAATTCGATGCCCAATCGGTTGGAATGTCATAAGCCATTGATTCTCAACTGTTATCGCAGGTTTGGCTCGGTCAGGGAGTCCGCTATTACACGGATGAGTGTCTCGAAAACAGACGACTAAGTCGCAATTGACGGAAATCTGTCTCGCTTGTAATCGGGTGCTTGGACCTTGTAAATCGCTCGAGAGCAGGAACTATGCGGAATAAATCCTCAGGATTGAGGAGGAATCCAGTGCCAAGTGTCTGAAATCGGGACGTGTAAGAATCGCTTGGAATATTCTAGTGCGTCAGCGGGCACATTTTCCTGGTCATGAACTGCAACCAGAGGGGTTGACAATTATTCGTCTCCGTCAAGGTATTGGCCGAGGAATTGCTGCCATGATGGCTTGGGGAGCGCATGTCCGCAGGAGCCAAACCAGGTTGGGCCAAAGGCGTTCGCAAAGAACCGCGCATCCCTGGATGTAAGCCCGTCACCGTCTTGGGTAAAGACATCTTCGGGGATCCTTTTTCGCTAAACACTTTTACCGTCGAGATCGCCGCATATGGAGCGCGGCTACGAGGCCTGCCTCCGTTGGCCATGGATGCGGTGCTCTTGTTGGATCATGGAGGAGAGCAAGCGCGCTATCGGGTCGTTTGGATAGGAGAGCAGGACTCCAAGTACGAGGGTCATGTAGGTCTGGAATGCGTCGATGGAAACAAATTCATTTTTGGTATCGAACCACCAAGACCCGGGCCGTTTTACGATGAGTACAGACGTGTTGAAGTTGAACTACACCGGAGTCAAGATCGGTATCGGAGTGTTGTCGAGAACAGCCTTGGACTAATCTGGACTCACGACATGTCTGGGGTTTTGTTGTCGGTTAACCCGGCCGCCGCACGCGCGCTCGGTTGTGAACCAGACGGCTGGGCCGGCAAGAACATGGCTGAATTCTTGGCACCTTCTGTACGTCATACCTTCCCGGAATACCTGCAGCGGGCGAAAGAACATGGTCAAGATTCCGGCTACGTGCTAGTCGTAGCTCGGAGGAGAAAAGTGCGGGTGTGGCTGTACCGGAACCTCGTGGTATGTGACGAGGGCAATCCACCCTACGTTGTAGGCCATGCTCTAGATGTGACGGAACAGAAGAAGGCTGAGCGAGAACTTCAACGGACACTCGGCAGGCTCCAAAAAGCACTCGCCGACGTAAAAACACTCAGGGGACTTCTTCCAATCTGTGCCTGGTGCAAGAGAATCCGTGTGGAAGACGGAGGCTGGAACGAACTGGAAATCTATGTCACGACACATTCTGAGGCGAGCTTCAGCCACAGTATTTGCCCGGATTGCGTGTCCAGGCAGAAATCGGTGAATACATGATGTTGTTGCGCAAGCACCTTTTACCGTAAGTCGAATACAGCGGGATCTGCCGAACGGGATCGCCAGTCCGCTGACTTCGACAAAGACCTCTCCACCTGTTAGCCCAAGAAACTCAGGATCTAGTCGAGGTTGACGAGGGAAAGGAAGGGGCTTTGTCCGACTTTTGAGAAAGCTGGAAGTCGGCAAAAGGAGACGAAGCCTCCTCCTTGCCTCCCTTCGAGGTCTCTCGGCCTCCGCTTCCCGTGTCGACGGATTGAATGAAGCGGTGCAGCAGAAAGACAAAGAGCAGCGAACTTGCGTTCGCTGCTCTGGCCTGTCCCTACCCAACTACCTCGCGAAATCCGACGTTGACTACTGATTGAGAGGATTGAACGTCAGAACTGTCGCTTCGGCGCTGGAGCAGGCTCCGGCCGGGTCGACGCGAACCACTGCATCTTCCTCAGCGCAGAACGCGCGAATACCGGTCTGGTTGACCGAGAGCGGAATCGCCTTGATCGTGTAACCAGAGTTGACACCACCCACAACCGTGCCGGTACCGGTGGTGAACGAATAGCCGCTCTTGCCGCCGCCAGCGGGGTTACCGTTGTTGGCGAGCACCGAGTCAATCAAGCAAGCGGTGGTGGAACTGGGAACGCAAGCAACGCCAAGGGCGCCGCCCAGGTTCACCAGAGCCGGAGCATATCCAACGGTCGGATATGCAGTCTGATAGGTGACTTCGCCCGTGGTCACGGTACGAATGGACGCGACAGCAGACGACTCGTTAGCCGCCATGCGGGCGCGCAGCAAGTTTGGAATTGCGATAGCTGCGATGATCAAGATAATAGCAACCACGATCAGCAACTCAATCAGTGAGAAACCCTTCTGTTTCCGCATCTCGTTATTTTCTCCCCCAAGGCTTTTCTGAATTTTATCTACCTGGTCACGGATGACGCAGTCGTGACCATATTTGCACTTGCCTCGCCAAATCCCATAAGTCACGGCGGTCCCAGGCGCAGGTCGGGTAAGAGTTTTGTTTTCAGCGGAAGACCAACTTCAGGCCGATCATTCGGCTGCCTGCTACGAGGGCAAGCCCTGACAGAACTTGTCCGGAATCCGTACAGGCGTTCCGAAAGCCAGACAGCTGCGGGCCGTGATACGGGCTGTAATGACTCGGAGAGCTTCCCACATGATCTGAATTTTGAGAACGGCGCGTCCCAGTTCGTTGTACCGTCTGCCATGTCAGCAGCGAGCACTTAGGAACGATCTCAGTGGTGATTCGTCTGTTGCCGCAAGCCAACGAGTGCGAACTCCAGGACTTTGATCATCCAAGCGTTGATCCAGCGGTCCGAGTTCGACAACCGGGGATCGCAGCGCGGTTGGTTGCCAGAAGCTTCAGGATGGCCTCGTGGTCGACAGGTTTGGAGAACAGGTAGCCTTGGGCGCGCTCGCAGCCGAGATGCCGCAGCAGCTCGAGCTGGGCCTGCGTTTCAACCCCCTCAGCGACCACTTTCAGGCCCAGGTGGTGCGCGAGCATAACGATGACCCGCACTATTTCATGAGTCTCGGCGTCGCTGTCCATGCGAGAGACGAAAATCCTATCGATCTTCAGAGTGTCGACACGGAAGCTCTGTAGTCGGCTGAGCGAAGAGTAGCCAGTGCCGAAGTCGTCGATGTCCAAACCAACGCCGAGTGCCTTCAATTCTGAAAGCACCCCGGCAGACCTTTCGGCGTCGGCCATGGCGATGGTTTCGGTGATCTCCAGATCGATGCATCGAGGATCCATGTCGCCTTCGTGCAGGAGTTGGTCAATCTGAGCGGCCAGATCGGCCTGTGCGAATTGTTTGGGGCTGATGTTGACGCTGAGGGAGAGAGGTGGCTGGGAGGGGAAGAGGTTCTGCCAGGAGCGCAATTGATGACAGGCCTCCGGCAGCAGTTGGCGGTTGATGGACAGGATAATGCCGGTCTCATCGGCGACCGGAATGAAGTCGTTTGGCATCACCATTCCGTGAGGGTGTTGCCAGCGGCTGAGAGCCTCAAATCCTACAATCTGTTCGTTGTCCAAGGAAACGATTGGCTGGTAGTGAACTCGGAACTCCCCCAAGTCGACGGCTTTCCGCAGATCGGTCTCTAGCTGCAAACGCTTAACGGCGCTGGCATGCATGGCGTTATCGAACACTTCGCAGCGTGCTTTCCCGTTGTGTTTAGCTCGGTACATGGCGATTTCAGCATCACGGAGCACATCTTGGGCCTCAGTACTGATACTGATGCCGCCGCTAAACGCGATACCGATACTTGCGGTGACAACAAATTCGTGACCATCCACATCGAAAGGGAAGGCCAGTCTTTCCTGGATGCGATCGGCGATCCGGATGGCGTCACTCGGGTCGCGCAGTTCTTGTGCGAGTACCGCAAACTCATCACCACCTGGCCTCGCCAGCGTGCTGTCGCCGAAAGCAAGCTCTTGGTTTTGAGACAGGCTTGGACGCGAAATCGTATCGGCGCGGCGAAGACAAGCAGCCAGGCGCTGAGCAATCTGGATCAGCAAGGCATCGCCAGCGATGTGCCCGAGGCTGTCATTGAACACCTTAAATCCGTCGATGTCGATGAACAGGACTGCAAACTTGAAATCCGCGTGGCGCCGCGAAATCGCGAGGGCTCGTCCGAGGCGCTCGATAAGCAGAGCCCGATTAGCCAGGTTGGTCAAGCCGTCATGAAAGGCGTTGTGTGCAAGCATCTCCTCGGCCCGCTTACGCTCGGTGATGTCACGGTTCACGACGACGAACCCCTGGGATTCGCCGTTTGGCCCGCGAATGGCACTCGCTGTTGACTCAAGAACACGCCACGTCCCGTCTTTGTGACGAATGCGATATTCGAGTCGTTCTCCATCCCCTGTAAGGCTGGCTTTCTCAGCCGCCCCACGCACCCGAGCGCGGTCGTCAGGATGAATCTGTTCAAGCGGAGGCGTCGCCATCATTTCTTCGTTGCTGTACCCAAGGATCTTCAGATATGCGGGGCTGTTGTAAAGGCGACTCCCGTTCTTATCGTCAACGGCAATCATGTCCGCGGCGTTTTCGCTGATGAGCTTAAAGAGTCGATCGCGCTCCGCAAGTTGTTGCCGCATGCGTTGGAGCTGTAAGTGTTGATGTACCGTATAAATGTCGAACAAGAGCACCAAGGTCGCCAGCCCGCGAACCCATTCTTTCAGGCTCAAAGAATAAAGTTTGTCGGTGGGAAGATGGAAGCCGGGGAAGGTCAACGAGAGGATGGCGCCGGTCAAAACGAGAGTGACAACAACGGCAAATCCCCACAACCACCATTCCCTACCTTCGATTTGGCGCAGGCGCGGTAAGACGTTCTGCTCGCCACCGCTGAATTGTTGTTCGTCGCTCATCTGCTCCTGTTCGTCAGTCCTTTGAAGCACAAATTCTGAACAAATGACGGCGCGGACAGGCCGCCAAGGCGACCCGCTCTTTTCGTCAAATCTGAACCAACGGCCTCTTAATCTGGGCCTTGCTCTTGAGCCAATCGTGCAGGATATTGAGATCGACCGGCGGGATGCGGAGAAACTCACAGCCAGCTGCTCCGTAATCCCTGGACCACTGCACACGGGCCTCGATGTAGATGGGTCGGGCGGTACCAGGCAACAACAAGCGAAACCGCAACACATCTCCAATAGCAAATTCTTCTTTGCTACTCAGTCCCATTCCGCCGTCGCCGATGTTCGTAATAATGACATCCACAGATTGCTCGCTTCCGTCGGTCGCTCGTACGGAGCTCATCAGCGCGTACCTTGCATGGCGACGGTAGTCATACAACATTCTGGTATAGGCAGCCTTCAACGACATGGCGCCCGACGTCTCGGTCACAGGTTTGCGAAGCACAACATGGGCGCCGGGTACAGGAAGATCCTGCGACGAAACAGCAACAACAGTTGGCTTGTGCCAACTCATAGGCTTCTGGATTCTTTGCATCAGGTCGACGGAATCGTCCTCCCAGTCAACAATGATCAAATCAGTGCTGCCTGCCGAGAGGTGATCCAGAGCTTTCGACGAACTCCAGCATATGTTTGTGCTGATCGAGAGGTCCCCAAGCAGTTTGTTCATCGTGCAAACAACGCTGGGATCCCGAGAGACCAGCAAGCATTCAAATGCCATCTCTGATGTCATACCCACCTCGTGTGCTTAGAACAATCCATCGCCAGCAGAATCCGACTGGCCAGTCCTGAAATCTGGTTTGCATGGCTTCCCCAGTCCCCTGCAGGAGAGGAAGCACTTTAACTGCCAGATCTCCTCTGCGTGGTTTGCCTTCGTCTTGAACAGGTTGGTGCATCGTGGCAGTTGATGAGTGTCCGGAATCGGGACATGAGTTCCATCTTCCAAGCACAATTCACCGAATATCCAAATCACTTATTTGCAGCGGGGCGTGTGTAGAGCGTTTTCACGTAGCCCGATCGCATAGAGGGAAAGGAAGCTAAACGAGGCAGGGAGTTGACCGAATCGGAGAGAATGGCTAGGGTTCCAATTCTCACTTTTCACTTAGGATACGACCGAGGCGAGCAAAACTACGCACTCACGTCTTTGCCTTCAAGCTTCATCCGCGATAGTAATTGGTAGATCGTGGCTCGACCGAGGCCAAGGATCTCTGCGGCTTTTGCTTTGTTACCCCCTACCCGTTCGAGCACTCGCATAACGTGGCGCTTTTGAACTTCGTCGAGGGGAAGAAGATCTTCATCTATGATCGAGTCGCCTGTGAACGGGCTTCGCAACCGTTCAGGAAGATCGCTCGTATCAATGAATCTGCTGTCGGCCATCATGCAGGCGTTTCCTACGACATTCTCCAGCTCTCGGATGTTTCCCGGCCACGGATAAGTCGCCATTAGTGTCTGCGCCCTTCGGGTCAAGCCTGAGATTGGTTTCTTATATTCCGCGGCGAAGCGCTCCACGAAATATCGCTGCAGGAGTGGCAAATCCTCCCGCCGATTTGCCAGAGGCGGTAGAGCAATCTCAACCACTGCAAGTCGGTAATACAGATCTTCGCGAAACTGACCCTCACGAACCATCTTTCTCAAATCACGATTTGTAGCAGCGATCACTCGTACATCGACGTTGCGAGAAACGGAAGAGCCCACCCTCCGAACGTGATGATCTTGCAAGACGCGAAGCAACTTTGCCTGAGCTCCCAAAGAGAGATCCCCGATTTCGTCAAGAAAGATCACCCCGCCGTCGGCATTCTCAAAAAGTCCAGCCCGATCCTGAATCGCACCCGTGAAAGCGCCTTTCACGTACCCAAAGAGCTCGCTCTCGACCAGACTCTCTACGAGGGCTGAGCAATTACACGCGACCAGACGCCCCGGTGAGGCAGCGCTCAGACGGTGCAGTGCCCGCGCAACCAGCTCCTTGCCGGTCCCAGTCGCTCCGTTGATGAGAACGGTCCTGAAGTGTGGCGCGACCCTTCGGATCCTGGCGAAGACGTCTAGCATCAGCGGGCTCCGACTCACGATTCCTTCGAACTGACAGGCTTGCACCAGTTCTTGATCCAGGATCAGTGTCCTCCGACGTATTTCCGCTTCTGCCAGGAAACTGGCAATTCGATGCCGGAGCCGTTGAAAGTCAAGCGGCTTAGTCAGATAGTCGCAAGCGCCTTGCTGAATTGCTTCCATGGCCGATTCGGCCGAGTAATGTCCCGACATCACAATTACGTTCGCACCGGGGTCAGAACTGATAATGCGTTTAAGCACATCCATCCCGCTGATCCCGGGCATGATCAGATCAAGCAGCACGATTTTGGGCCGGGCCTGCAGGAAGATCTCGAAGCCGACATGAGGATCCTCAGACGTGAGTATTTCCAGTCCCTCCTCCCCGAGTTCGTCCGCGATCAACGCTAGGATCTGGGGGTCGTCATCGATTGCGAGCAGTTTGAAGACGTTTGGCTTGTTCATTGGGAACATCCGATTCCAGAGATCCCTCTTGTGTTTCGACGCACAGCCTGAGCGCAAAACGTCACAGCCAGGCTTAGCGTCGTTTCAGGTCGGAAAATGTGATCAGGATGGTAACTTCGAGGGTGGATAGCAGTAAGCGCAGAATGCAGTCCGGCCAAAATCGGGGGGCGGGAAAGTGAACTCGAACTGGAGACCCGCGACAGCAGTAGAGCGCCCTGATCGCTTACCGTCGGTGCAGAACACGAAAATACGGTCAACTCATCGTTGAACCGGTCGCGCAAGTAAATATGCACATCAGCCGCCTTCGGGGGAAGAGCTAGCTGAACTTAATGTACCACAGAGAAGGCGGGCCGGGGTCAGGTAGAGACCTGATCAGGCGGTCCTAAACTCTGTAGGACCTCACGAGCGAGTTGGGAAGTAACTGAATAGGTGGAAGGACAACCCAGCGTCTGCACTAAAGGCAGTATTCCAGCCGGGTTACATGTTCCTCTGTGAGCGAGCTGCAACCCATGTTCCGGCAAGTCAAGGATTTCCAACAGCTTCAGTGTCACATCGGGTTTGGCCACCAACATGCTTCTCTTTCGGAGTCATGATCAAAGAACAAGTTCGACTCGACGGGCTTCTCTTCTCCAGCGACGCCCAAGTACTCGGCGTTATGAATCAGATTCTGGATGCCTTTTCCATTAAGACCGAGGTCTGTGGCGAACTTGATTCTGCCCTTGACGCCGTGACCCACCGAAGACTCGACACGGTAATTGTCGACTGGAACGGTGTACACGATCCGAATCGCGTCGTATGTGCTGCGCGCAAATCATCTCCCAACAGCAACTCGACAATTGTGGCCATGGTCGATCAGGGCTCTGAAGCTCACGCGCTGCTAGCGGGGGCAAATTTCATGATCCACAAACCGACAGACCTCGACCACGCGCGACGGTGTATGCGGGCCGCTTACGGAACCATGCTACAAAACCGCCGACGCGCTGCGCGGGTCGCCGTCGACCTCCCAGTGGTGGTCAGAGTAATCGGGGGCGAAAGATTCGACGCTCGAATTAGCGACATCAGCATCGGAGGATTGGCCCTGCAGTGCAAGATACCACTGGAAATCGAGCAGAAGGTCACGGCGCTTTTTACGCTGCCGGGCACCACCGGCCTGATCTATCTATCGGGTGCGGTGGTCAACGCGGACGGGAAAGGACGGGCTGGAATTCGCTTCTCTTTCATTCCTGACGAAGACCTCACCCGGCTTCAAACATGGCTGGCAGGCGAACTGACGAAGCTGGAGAATACAGAAATACCAGTCACCGATGCGATGTACGAAGTGCAGTGAGATAGCTGTCGAATCCACAAGATTCTCGAATACAAACATGCACCGCGGAACCGAACTCACGATAAACGCCGGTGGCAATCAGTCTTCTCCGCGGGGTGATCCCTCCGACGTGCGGATCATAGTCACAGCGTATCGCGGAGGCGACACGTTCCTGTTTAGAGGGCGTGTTTCGGCGATCACCTGCAACGGCATTACTGCCAGCGTTGTTGGGACTCTAGCTGCGGGCGAGTTGGTCTGCCTGCAATATTCAATCGACTCATCGGGGCAACTTCAGAAGTACGCTCGTACCCGGAAACGTCAAGGCGAGAAGTATCATTTCGAGTTTCTGTCACTGAACGACCGTCAGGTCCGGTGCCTGAGGGAAACGTCTGATTGGCTCCTCGCGGCCGACATCGCTTGACCGGCTGTTATCACAGTACAACTCCAGTCGTAGAACACGGCCTTTCCATATTCTGGAAATATGTCACTGCTGCGGACAGAGTCATAGCACCTACTGGGCTGAAGACGGCGCAGCCTGTAAACGCCAGTGTGGCACTGTGTTTGCATGTCGTAGGGAACCCTTCTCCCGCGAGAAGCACGGGTTCGTGACCGAGAATATGAACGAGGCAGCGATCGCTCTTTCAACGCAATCACGAGTGAAGAGGCCGGTTCCCGCATCCGGATGGTCGCGGAGGCGGCTTTGGAACGGCGCCTTCACATCCCTCAAAGAGAACCTCAGCTTAGGACCCAACAGGGAGAATCCGAATGAAGATCCTGGTAGTCGAAGATAGTCGCTTCTTGCGCGCGGCATTTGAGAGATCGCTAGTCAAGGCGGGACACGAAGTGGCGGGCATAGCGGATGGCCGAGAAGCATTAGGGGCTGCCCGTAGCGGGCTCCCATCGCTGATTCTACTGGACATGATGCTTCCAGGGATGGAGGGTACTTGTGTGCTGAAGGAGCTGAAGCAGGACGCCTCAACGTTGCACATTCCGATAGTCGTATTGACGGGACTCTCTCAAAAGAATGAGACGAAGTTGAGAAAGGCTGGCGCCGCGGCCTACATTGAGAAATCGTCGCTCGATCTAGAGAAGAATCCCGACGCGCTAGTTCAAGCCCTGGCCGGCATCCTTGGCCCATCGAGCGGCTTTAAAGATCCTATTGGGCAGCAGATCACTCCAACTGCAGACTCACGGGCCGATAACGCTGAAGATCGAGCCGGTTGCTCGGGGGGAACTGCGTGACGATCCTATTGGCCGAAGACTCAGCTGTGTATCAGCACTTGATAACAGGCCATCTTAAAGACTGGGACTTCGACTTCATAAGTACAAAAGACGGCCGCGCGGCCTGGGACTTGCTGACCAAACCGGACGCCCCAAGGTTGGCACTGCTCGATTGGGTACTTCCTGGGATAGACGGTATTGAACTTTGTCGCCGGCTCCGTCAGCGGGGGGAAAACGAGCCATATACCTACACGATCTTACTCACCGCTAAGAGTCAACAACAAGAAATGCTCGAAGCAATGGACGCAGGCGCGGACGACTTTCTCGGAAAGCCGTTTGATCCGCCCGAGCTTAAAGCGCGCCTGCTAGTGGGCAAGAGAATCGTGGAGCTACAGCAAAAGCTCGTTTCTGCGAACGGTGCTTTGCACCATGCAGCTAGCCATGACTTTCTCACCAGGCTGTGGAATCGTGCCGCAATCGTTGCTTTCCTGCAACGAGAAGTAACGCGGTCCCTCCGCGAGGGGAAGGCGCTGGGGGTGATTTTGGTGGATGTGGACCACTTCAAGAAAATAAACGACGAACTAGGGCACGAGACGGGGGACTATGTCCTCCAGGAGATCGCGACGCGGCTCTCCGCCAGTTTGCGCGAGTACGATGGGGTCGGTCGTTATGGCGGGGAAGAGTTTCTGTTAGTGATGCCGGGTTGCGACCTGGCCACGGCGGTGCGGCGAGCCAACGTCATAAGAACCGTGATTGCGAGCACGCCAATCAAAACCCCTCTGAAGGCAGCCACAGTCACGGTTAGCATGGGGGTCGCCGTGGCAGAGCCATCAACGAATTCAGAAACGCTTTTACGTCGCGCGGACGCCGCACTCTATCAGGCGAAGCGCAACGGAAGAAACCGCGTGGAAGACACAACCCTTGCACTTGCAGAAGAGTTCGTAGGACGGCGGCCCTGAATTCGACCCGT
Organism: uncultured Acidobacteriota bacterium; assembly: GCA_963755795.1. Classification (GTDB taxonomy): domain Bacteria; phylum Acidobacteriota; class Terriglobia; order Terriglobales; family Acidobacteriaceae; genus Sulfotelmatobacter. The sequence goes on from CAVWLI010000036.1 coordinate 22,197, forward strand.
CATGGAGACTGTCCGAGAGCCGGACAATATTCCAGAATCGAGGCTCCATCCGAACTGGCATTCTCAACAAGCGCTTTGCTGATTTCAGTGCTAAGTTGCGCGGCTCTTAAGACTTCTGATCACCCATCATAACGATGCCGTTCGGCAGTAGTCGTGCAATGTCAACTCTTGCATGTGCTCTGGCGAACGGCTCCCCTTGCCGCTTGCTCTAGTCAAAGCCCGTCGAAGTGCGAGGGAAAGTGATGCGATTTAGAAACATCGCAGTAGTGTTCTTTTCGTTGGCGTTGCTCACCATGGCGCCTTTTGCGCAGCAGGTATCGGGAACAATACCATTGGCTGCAGGGCTTCTATTGGGCCAAGGGCGCAATACGAAATACGGCACTCTACCTCTGACGTTCGAGGCCAATCAGGGGCAGACCTCGCCTGAAACGAAGTTTCGCGCTCACGGTAGAGGATACTCAGCGTATCTGACTGCCGGCAGCATGGTGCTGGTCCTACGCCCGACGAGAGCCGCTGCGAGGAACTCGATCGATAGCGTGCCGAACCTGCCAAAGCAACTCCCAGGCGTAGTGCTCCGGTTCACGTTGTTAGGAGCGAATCCATCGCCGGCAATCGCGGGGGAAGATCAGCAGGCCGGCCGTGTAAATTATTTCATCGGTGCTGACCCAGCGAAGTGGCACACGAATGTGCCTACCTTTGCAAAGGTTCGTTACAAAAACATCTACTCCGGAATCGACCTGGTTTACTACGGGAATCATCAACAACTGGAGTACGACTTCGCTCTTGCCCCTGGCGCGGATCCAAACAAGATTCAGTTCGCCATTTCGGGGGCCGATCAGATTCTTGTCGATCCAGAAGGCAATCTGGTATTGCAGACCGGCACTGGCGAACTCCATTTCCAGAGTCCTGTTGTTTACCAGGAATCGAACGGGCGAAGAGTTCCTGTGTGCGGCACTTACGTCCTGAAGGATGCGACGCATATCGCATTCCAGGTTGCGCAGTACGATGTCACTAAGCCGCTGGTCATCGATCCGGTATTGGTCTACTCGACCTACCTGGGAGGCAGTGGCGATGACCAAGCCAGTGGAATCGCGGTCGACTCGGCTGGCAATGTCTACGTCGCGGGCTCAACAGATTCAACAGATTTTCCGCTCGCCACGCCCGGTTCGCCATCCGGCGGGAACGCTCACGTTTTCATCGCTAAACTCGATGCCACTGGATCCAATCTCATCTACGCCGACTATCTCGGCGGAAACGGCCAGGACTACGGCTACGCCCTGGCGCTCGACGCCACGAACAACGTCTACGTGACTGGCAGCACGGCGTCCAGCAACTTTCCCACGGTCAATGCGTTTCAGGGAACTTATCCCGGATCATCGAATGCCTTCCTGACCAAAATCTCCGCGGATGGTTCATCTCTGTTGTACTCGACCTACTTCGGAGGGAATAGCTCTGATGTACCTTCCGCCGTTGCTGTTGATGCGGCCGGTGAGATGATCATCGCCGGGTACACGTACTCCACGAATCTTCCAGTGGCTAATGCGTATCAGTCCAGTGTATCGGCCAACCTGGGAGGAATGTACGGAAACTACGGCTTCTTGACGAAGTTCAGCCCGGATGGGTTATCTCTGGTGTATTCCACATATTTCGGCGGCAGTTCGAATGTGCCGCTCAACTGCGGGGGAACTCCTTGCTGGACGCCACCCGCCAGTGCGATCGCAGGGATGGCGCTCGACACAATGGGCAACGCGTATGTTACCGGTACCACCAATACCTACGACTTTCCCGTGACCAGCGGCGTTTATCAGACCGCAAACTCCACGCAACAGAATGGCACTGTCGGATTCGTCAGCAAGTTCAACCTGAGTGGAAGCCTCCAGTATTCAACGTACTTCTACGATGCCAGCGGATTGTTCACCGAGATAACGGCAATGGCAGTCGATGGGTCCGGCTCGGCCAATGTAACCGGCATCACGTTCGGTGCAGGAACCTTTCCCACCACTTCTGCCACCATCTGCGATCCCAGTGTTTACGGCTACGCATGCAACTACGCGTTCGCGACGAAGTTCGATGCGGCCGGTGCGACGCTGCTGTATTCGACCTACCTCGGCCCAAACAACAATGCCGTTCCCCAGTCGATCGTGCTCGACGGCAACGATGATGCCTACATTGTGGGAGTCACGGGGAGCAGCACGTTCAGCACAGTGAACGGGATTGAAAACTACTCAAACGAGAATGATGTTCTGCTGGTGGAGATTGATCCGACGGGAAGCACGCAGCTATTCGCAACGTATCTGGGAGGCGGTGGCAACGACCAGCCGGCGCCAGCCGGAATGGTTCTCGATGCGAGCGGCAATCTTTATATCGCTGGTATGACAGACTCCCGCGATTTCCCCGTGACCCAGGCCGCGTTCCAGAGCCTGCTGGGCGGGAGTACTGATGCGTTCGTCGTTAAAATAGCACCCACTTCCGCGCCAGCCGTCGCCTTAAGTCCGGCTTCTTTGCAGTATGCCAGCCAGGCGATCGGCTCCAGCAGTCAATCGCAGACGGTACTGCTGCGGAATATGGGAAGCGCGCCACTTTCGATTTCATCGATCACCACGAGCGGCGACTTTGCAGAGACGGATGACTGTGGAAGCAGCGTACCGGCTGCCGGCAGTTGCACACTCTCCGTTACGTTCACTCCTATCACGTCCGGGGCTCGCACGGGGACCATCGTTATAGCGGACGAAGCGTCGGGATCGCCGCATGTCATCAGGCTGAGCGGCAGCGGTCTGGGTGCAGTTGTGACGCTTACGCCTTCCACTCTGTTATTTTCCGGCACGACAGTGGGAGCCTCCAGCACCGCCCAGGCGATAACCTTGGCCAACAACGGCAACGCGATACTGAACATCAGTAGTGTCCAAGTTGCCGGAGACTACACGCAAACCAATAACTGTCCCGCCAGCCTGTCTGCTGGTTCTACCTGCGCGATAAACGTGACTTTTACTCCGGCGACCTCGGGAACGCGCAGTGGAACGGTGACTATCAGTGACGGTGCGGCGGGCGCTTCTCAAACTGTGGCATTGAGTGGCTCGGGATCAGATTTCGGTCTGGCGAGTTCTCCCAGCAGTGATACCGTCAAAGCAGGCGGAACGGCTAACTACACTCTAACGCTAAGCCCGCTGGGCGGACCGTTCAACGGTGCTGTTCAACTGAGTTGCAAAGGGTCGCCAGCCCAAACGACGTGCACCTTGTCACCTAACACTGTGACTCCAGGCGGAAGTCCCGTCACTGCCATCATGAGCATTTCTACGACCGGGTCACGCGCGGAGGCAGTTCCGCCCGGGCCTTTGCAACGGCGCCCGATTTATGCGGTCTGGATGCAGCAGGGGTTTGGCCTGTTCGGAATAATTCTGGTGGGCTTTCGAGCTAGATCGAGAAAGTACCGGGGAATCATTCTGCTGGTTCTGATGAGCGCGGCGCTGTGCCTGATGTCCGCATGCGCAGGAGGAACCGGTATCACGCCGCCCTCCGGCACAACTCCCGGAACCTATACCATCACGGTCACAGGAACTGCGGGAGCGTTGAAGCACTCGCTGCCGATAACTCTTATTGTTCAGTGACTCGCGTGGTTCAGTGATTTACGTGCGACGCCTATCTAGCTAGTTGCAAGCGGCCATGTTCTGGCCTACGCCTTGAAGGCTCATAACGGAGTTGGCGATCAGTGGAAGACTCCAGAACTTGTTGTGATGTTTGCGGAAGTAGTAGGCCGCGAACACGGACCCCGCACTTTTCAGCGAAGCGACCGCGTAGGCACGGACAACCGTAGGGTGAGTTCCATACAAGTAAGCTGACTGAACCTCCACGTTACAGACTCCCCTTTTTCCCGCGAGCCAGTTCTGGCGCGCGAACAGTGTTGTGTATGAGTCCGCAAATGTGCTGCCGGTGGATATAACGGCGAGGCTGACGAATGTCTTGTCGATCAATTTGGTCTCGCGGTTTGCCACGATGGTCGGTTCCACCGTCGAAGTAACTTCGGTCACTGGCCGACTTGCCCGCACGACGCTGCTGGGGGCTTCCGGCAACTCAGCTGCCATTGAGATCGTGGCCAGAGCCGCGACCGCAAGAGCCATATGCAGCACCGACTTGACGAGCCTGGCCAAATTGCGCGAAACGACAATGAGTGCGAAAGAGCTGCTTGTTTGGACCGGTGATTCATTACGATAGATCATGTACCGAAGGTAGGCCCTCACCCTGCCGGGCACAATAGCGGGACAGTAATGGACGGTAATAACCGAAGGTAACCAGTAGCTTGTGCCATATCCGTCTCGGACTCCGTAATTCTTCTACTCAGGGAATGGCTCAGTCGCAGACTTTCCCTGTTTGCTACAACACGATTAAGAGTAATGTTCCGAGCCGGCCTTGAAGACTGACCCGCAGATTGCGCATTCACCCTCCCCCATCACTGCTAGCGCGAGGCGGTAACACATTTTTTGTGAGCTGAGGCAGACCCTGTATCCAGTAGTGGGCTAGTTTGAATTTCTGCCACAGAGCTGTACACTCGGGCTAGCGGCGAGGCCCTGCAAAGTAGACATTCTGACTGGAAGGCCGAAATGCTTGCGGAGTAGGATTGAGTTCCCGAAACGAAGGGCTTGCCGCTGACGCTACTCTTTCTGCCCTCCGCTGCTCGTCCCAACAACTGAAAGTGGCCCACCGCCCACTGATCCAGTTCCAAGACACTATTCTCGGAATAAGGACATTTCCGCGAACAAGCCGCTGAACACGCTCCTTAAGAACGGCCGATAACTTCCGCCGCTGCTAGACATTGAAAAACTTAGGTTGCGATGTGGGTTTCGGCGGGAAACTTGCAACGTCGGCTAGTGCCATTGACCTCGCACTGCCCTGGCTGACCGCCCTGGTGGAACTCTGCGTGGCAAACGGACTCTTAATCGGAAAACCGAGGAATTTGCTATGCGAGCGAAGAAGGTTACCGTATTCTCTGCAATTCGGTTCGGAGAACATTGGCAGCATCAGCGCGGCCCAAACGACGCTTCTGCGCAATATGGGCTCAGCGGCGCTGACCCTCAGCGCGAGCATCGGCGCTGATTTCGCCGAAAGTGACGATTGCGGCGGGACGGTGGCAGCGGCATCGTTCTGCACCTTCACCGTTACGTTTGCTCCCACGACGTCTGGCAATCTAGCAGAAGCTCTTGCCCTGACTGACAACGCTCAAGGCGGCACGCAGTCCGTTACCCTGGCCGGCACAGGTACCGTCCCGGGGCCAACTTTCACGGTCTCCGCTGGCAATACACAGGCTGCGGTGAGCGCCGGAGGGGCAGCGACCTACAGTCTGAGTGTCAGCCCCGTCGGAGGTTCCTTTTCCAACTCCGTCTCCTTTGCCTGCCATGGAGCGCCGGCATTCGCCACTTGTACCGTGACTCCTCAATCGATCAATTCCGGCAGTCCTGCTTCAGTTGTAACCGTCACCGTGCAGACGGCGGGCACGACGGCCGCGGTGAAGATGCCCTCAGGGAAGCGAAGTTCGTTCCTGGCGTCGTGGATCTTTGGTCCCGTGGGAATTTTCGGCGTGATCCTGCTGGGCGCCAACGGTCGCCGTAAGCCTCAGGCCTGCATCGCAACAGCCTTAATAGTCATGCTTCTATTACTTACCGGCTGTAGTGGAGGCGCGGGGGGGCAAAAAACGCCTGTGGTCTCGAACAGCACTCCACCGGGCACATATAGTCTGAGCTTAACCGCCGTGTCTGGAACCGTGCAGCATGTTACAAAGCTCGCGCTGATCGTGCAGTAGCACGCACGTAGGAGTTGTGTTGAACGAGAACTTTTCAGCTCGATACAAGATGATTGTGGCCCGAGTCCTTCAAGACCCGGTGACCAACACTTTCCCCGAGCGAAGGCAGTTTCGGCGTCAGGCCATCGCTGTTCAAACAGAATTGCGTGTGGATGGAAATACGATGCCGATCCGCGCGGAGACTGCCGACATCGGCTTGGGCGGGTGCTACGTCGAAATGGCGCTCACTCTTTCGATAGGTACGCCATTGAATATCGTCCTTTGGCTTGGCCACGAAAAGTTAGTTGTCAACGGGACGATCGTCACTCATCACCCTCAATTCGGCAATGGCATCGAATTTTCCGGCCTCTCATCAAATTCCCAGCAGAGGCTGCAGCGTTTCCCTGAAAGCGCGCCTGCCGAGCGCGATCAGAAGGGCCCAAAGAGCCGCTAAGGCGCATGACGATACTTGTGACGAAGACAATCGCTCCTGGTGCTCCGAGATGGAGAGAATCTCGGTGAATGCGGTGTCATGAAGAAGGCGAAGATTCTAATGTCGCTGACAACCCTGGAGAATGATTACCAGATCGAGCAGGCTGCAGCTGCGCATGATGCAGCCCTTCGACTCGGAGTCGAGTTGGAGCTTGTATGTGCAGACAACGATCCAATTACCCAGAGCCAGCAGTTGCTAAAGGTCATTCAATCGCTCAAGGAATCCCGGCCTGATGCAATCATAGTTGAACCCGTCGGGGGAGCCGGCCTGCCCCGAGTTGCCCGTGCAGCCGCGCAGGCGGGGATCGGATGGGTCGTAGTCAACTGGGATGTGTCCTACCTGGAGGAACTCGGCCGGGAATTTTCTGTCCCCGTGTTTGCAGTCGCCTCCGATCATCGAGAAATCGGGCGGGTTCACGGTCGACAACTTGATACGTTGCTGCCAAACGGGGGACCTCTTCTATACATCCAAGGTCCGTCCTACAGCCCAGTTGCTCAGCCGCGGAGTTCCAGGTTGTACGAAACCAAGCCCGGAAACATACACATTCGTGCCCTGAGGGCTAACTGGACCAGCGAGAGCGCCGTTCACGCAGTACGCTCTTGTCTGCGTCTTTCGTTCGATCGGGAAACTGCGCTCCGCGGTGTGTTAGCGCAGGACGACTCCATGGCGATGGGATCCCGTGAAGCCACCCAAGGAGACTATGACGCGGAACGGTGGCTTCGGCTTCCTTTCATAGGATGTGATGGCATGACGAAGACAGGTCAAGCTTGGGTTCGCCGCGGACTGTTGGCCGCCACAGTCATCGTGCCCCCCAACACCGGTCTTGCCATGGAGATGGTTGTCAAGCAAATCCGCTACGGGCTCAACGTGCCAGTGCGAACTCTAATCTCTCCGCGGTCCTACCCTCCCCTCGAGACATTGACCGCAACTCCTGTAAGCGCTCCGCAGCGCGCGCAGACGGGACCTAAGCTATCGGAAACAGTCCGGTAACGGATGGGTGCAGACCCGATAGCTCAGGTCGCTTACTGAGATCCACAATACTAAGAAGTTGGCCACCAAGAAGAAACCGAAGGTCACCACTCTTAGTCGGGGTTCTCGCACCTATGCTCTGAACCCTCTTTATCGGTTGCTGCCTTGCAGACTCGCCCTTGCAGGGCCTTACCAGCAGCCCTTCCAGGGATCGTGCAACTGAAACCCACAGATTGATTTTGTCGCAGTCGCCTTTGGAACTATTTGGGTTCGGTTCGCAGCACTGAGTTAACTTTCTTAAGCAGCGAACTTCTGGTGAAGGGCTTCTCCAAGAATGAGGCCTCTTGCATCAACGCCCCGCGTAGAGCAACCAGATTGCCGGTGTATCCTGACATGAACAACGAACGAAGACTCGGACAGATGACCTTAGCCTGTTCCAGAAGCTCAACCCCGGTTTTTCCCGGCATGATGACATCAGTTAGCAGTAGATCGATTCCCGGGTTAGAAGCCTTGATGAGGTCTAGCGCGTTCTCCGCATTCCTGGCTTCGATCACACGATAACCAGCGTCTTGCAGTATTTCGGCCGTCAGTTCGCGCAGAGATACATCATCTTCAACTACCAAGATCGTTTCCGATCCTCCGAGCAATTCAGCTTCTCCCTGGGGCTGCGCTGGATATTCGGCTTCTTCCGCGACCGTCGGAAAGTAAATCTTGAAGGTTGTGCCTTTCCCGGGCTCGCTGTAGACGAAGATGCTGCCCCCACTCTGCTTGACAATTCCGTATACCGTGGAGAGTCCAAGGCCGGTTCCTTCCCCAATCCCCTTGGTGGTAAAGAACGGCTCGAAGATTTTCGACTTGATGTCTTCGTCCATGCCACAACCCGTGTCGCTAACGGCCAAGACCACGTGTTGTCCGGCGTGGGAACCCGGGTGCCGGGAAACGTAATGCTCGTCTAGGTCAGCGCGGCCCGTCTCGACAATAATCTCGCCTCCGCGCGGCATCGCATCCCGCGCATTCACCACCAAATTCATCAGAATTTGGTCAATCTGCCCCGGATCGGCTTTGATGCTGCCAATTCGGACTGCCGATCGGAACGAAATAACAACATCCCCACCGACCAATCGCTGCAACATGGTGGTCACGTTGTGCACCACTTCATTCAAATCGAGGATCTTGGGGAAGACAACCTGCTGTCGGCTGAACGCCAAAAGTTGCCGCGTAAGTGATACTGCACGCTCCGAGGCCTTCTGGATTTGTTCAAGATGACGGCTCACTGGATTTTCCGGCGCAATCAGACGGAGCGAGAGATCGCTGTACCCGAGAATCACCCCCAGCAGGTTGTTGAAATCATGCGCCACGCCTCCGGCCAACCGTCCCACAGCTTCCATCTTCTGGGCCTGGCGGAGTTGCGATTCCAGACGCAGGGTCTCGGTGATGTCGCGAGTAATCGCCAGCATGCAGGACTGCCCCCCCAGGTCGATCAGTTCTGCCGAGATTTCTGCCTCCCGAATATCTCCCTCGGAGGTCCTGTACTGGGTGCGGAACCCGGTGACCCGGCCGCTTTTCTGTAACCGCCGAAGCATCTCGATGCGCTGCGACGGCTGGGCCCAAAAGTTCAGCCTTTCTGCCGTGGAGCCAATCACGTCTATGCTCTGGTACCCCAGCAACTGGAGGAATGCCTCGTTTACGTCCAGATACCGTCCCTCCGCTTCCGTTGAGATGGTCATTGCCAGCGGGCTGCTGCGAAAAGCTTTGCTGAACCTTTCTTCTGACTTGCGCAGTTTGTCCGCGTTGCGCTCGCTCTCGGTGATGTCCCGGAAAGCGACGACTCCGCCATTCAGCATCCCGTACTTATCCTTCATTGGGCTTGCACAGGCCTCTAGAAAAACGCCTTCAACAAGCGCGGGGTTCCGCACAAACATCACGGCGCTGCTTTCCTCTCCATGAATGGCGCGTGCCAATGGGAGTTGGTCAGGCGGGAAGGGTGTCACCTGATCGGGTGAGAAAAGCCCGTAGTGGTGGCTCCACTCCTGGATGCCTACGTCAGCCGCACCCAGGCCGAGCAGCTTGTCTGCGGCCAGATTCCAGACAACGAAACTGCCTTGCAGATCGGTCACAACCAATCCCTCGGACATACTATCCAGCACAGACTGGAGCATCAGCGTCTTGTCTTCCAGGGCTTGCCGCGAACGAGCGAGTTCTTCGGCCTGTCTACCTAATTCCCTGGCTTGGGCCGCGAAGGCTTCTTCCGCCTGCTTACGCGCAGTAATGTCACGAATGTTGCACTGAACTACCCTCTCCCCATTTAGTGAGTACACGTTGCTGACGAACTCGACGTTGACGTGCCGCCCACTCCTAGTTTCAAGTGGCAGATTTTCATATCGGATATATTCATTGTCCTGCAGTTTTCGAAAAGCTACCTTCGATTCCTGAATTTGACTGAATGGGCCGATGTCCCAAAGTGTTCGGCCAATGAAGTGCTCTCGGGGATAGTCCAATAAAGAAATCAAGAAAGGATTAACGTCGACTATCAATCCCGAGTGCGCATCGAGAATCAGTATCCCATCCTTGGCGGTCTCAAACAATCGACGGTACCGCGCCTCAGAGTCTCGAATCGCATCTTCCGCGTATGTATGGTCCAACCTGGAATCACCGTTCAGCGGTTCTGCCACTGGTAGTCCTCCTCGTAATTGTTGTGGTCGCACTAAGCGTCGGATTCACCGAAAGCGGTTTAAAGGGGGGAGGGCCACGCCAGCACTTATCAGGCGGTCTTCTTTCAAAGGCGGTCTTCTTGTCAAAGGCTGTCTTGCTTAGTTACTTCCCTACTCCGGTTGCAGAGCTCAGCAAGCATTGGCAGCAACTGTCGGCTTGCTTCAAGCTTGGGCACAAATGCATCGACCAAAGCTAACGCCAGGGTTGGTACTTCGCTGCCGGAGAGTAGGATGACCACGAGTTCAGGCCTTATGCGTTTTATTTCGAAAGCAACATGGTGTCCGTTCATCCCGAGCATCTCGTAGTCGAGGAGCACTGCATCGCAATCGCACATTGTCGCAAACCTAAGTCCTTGCTGTGCTGATGCTGCCGTGAGAACTATGTATCCGGATCTCTCGAGCAACGCCTTCTCGTAACACAAGATCGCCTCATCGTCATCAATACAAAGAATGATATTTTTCGAGGGTGGATAAGTCGGGGTCATTTGTGGCCTCCGGCCAACTTCAGGCCTGACTTACAAGCTTCTTATCTATCCCGTGAGGTCTATCGCTATGCGTCGGCGGTCGGCGTATTCACGGAGAATACGGGATGTTCCACAATAGTGGCGAATTAACGTACTGCTGTCTGTTCAAAAGTGATCACTTTTGATCTATAGGAAAGACAAATAAACCGTTTCGGGAAGGTAACGGGCGGAGAGCCCTTTGTGCTGACTCTGCCCCCAGTTGACGTGGTTATTGAAAGACCTGCCGGGTTAGAGAAGAGCGCCAGAGAACAGGGCCCGCTCTCCTTATGCGAGGGATGTCCGTTCGCTGAACAAGATTTATCGGTGCATTCGGAGGCGGTTATTGGGTGGTCTTGCCATCTTCTCTACTGTCGTCTGCCGCGCAGCAAACGGCTTTCCGCTTCAGAATGGATTTCGGGGGGGTGCCCGTGACCGAATTCAGATGAATTTGTGTCGTCGCGACGATAGAAGAAATCAGGCAGCTGTTGCGGGAACATCTGACATCCTCCGGATAGCTGAATAATAAGCCGAAGCGCAAAGGCCAGTGTCAAGGCTCTTCGACCGCGAACGCGGCGCGCGAAGTGCGGCCTTGACACTGGCCGGGCCTCGGCTATGCTCTGGCGATCCGGGGCATGTCATTCAATCTACCCTCGGATGGAGCGCACCGCGTATCGCCGCGAGAATCCTCCTGAGGATATTCATAGCGCCGACTGTGGTTCACTGCCGGAGCGCTGGCAAGGTCGAACGTCACAATCGTGCGGACCTTGTACCCTATTGGGAAGTGGGCGATGGCCTAGAACAGGCGCGCCTGACTCTGCAAAACTTCCACCCTCGCGACTCGCGGAGCACTCCGCGTCGTCGTTCGCAACGTGGTTAACCCGTGCGCTCACCGGATAGCACCGCATTAGTCGGGCGTCGAAATTACGCACGCGGCGATGGCCGAATACTATTCCAGCCTGTAGGCCATCCAGTGTCCAAAAACAATAAAAAGAAAGGTCCGAAGACCCTCATCGATCCGGAGGTGGCCAAAGCCCCGAAGGTGGAGTTTGATGATGATTGGCGCGAAATGAAGCCTGCATGGCGTGTTTCATTGCTAGAAATGCATACGCCTTACGGCTGGAAGGCGCTGGGCGAAGCGGAAGCGATTCAAGTGCGCGACAGACTTGCCAGCTATGAATCCATGAAATGGAAAGAGATTGTCCCCAGTTACCGCTCTCACCTGATCAAAGTGAGCGATCTATCCAAGGAGGCGAGAGATCATCTCGCTGCAATCGAACAGGACGATGTTGATAGCGTGGTCTCACTGGGGATAGACCAGTTATCCAGAGTGGTAGGAATACTGGAGCACAACGTTTTGAAAGTATTGTGGTGGGATCCCAGTCACGAAGTGTGCCCGTCTACAAAACCGAACACCTAAATTTCAAACTGAGCCACTACCGATCTGGCCGATGCCTGGTACGCGGTCATGATGTGTGTGAGAAACGCCGAATCTGCAGACCCGACTTAGAATCTCGACCTGGCAAGAAGTGGCACGGGCCGCGCCATTGAGGCTGGGAACTTTCTTTGATGCCGTTGCCTTTGGGTTGCTCTTGGGTTACGGGTTGGATGGCTCTGGCTGGCACTGAATCGACTGCTCGACAGAAATTCGTGGGATTGGCCATGCGTTCAATGCTCATCCTGGCTCCACTGGCTTTTTCGGCAAACCAAATCCGGCAAGCTGCTGAGCGTTGGGCTGCGAGCTACATCCCGCTTTAGCGCCAAGCGCTTCGGGACACCTACAGGACACTAGCAACCCACCGAGAAGCTGAAGATGAGGCGATTCAGTACGCAAACCAGGGAGCTAAATGCTTGAGATTGAGAAATCTGGCGGAGAGGGAGGGATTCGAACCCTCGGTACAGGTGTTAGCCCGTACAACGGTTTAGCAAACCGCCGCATTCGGCCGCTCTGCCACCTCTCCGGCGTGCGGAAATACAGTTTACCACGCCCAAGGGTTCGATCAGTCGGACGCCATACGCGCTGATGCCACTCGCTAATGTATCGTGCGTTCGCCTTTGCGAACTCCAGGAGAACTGGCCGAGCCCTCGAACTTGGCCGCGCCCAGTTTCGTGATCCACAACCCCGAGTGAATGTCGTTGAAGTACATCAGACTGTTGAGCAGTGGGCTATCACAGGTAACGGAACAGGGCTGCCCTCCCCAGGTGAACGGCAGGTTCGGGCGGTAGCCTTTGGCGTCCCCGGTCCAGAAGCGAGCAATTTCGCGGCCTTGGCGATAGAGATCGCCACGCAGTTCGCCGGAGATATCGAGCACGCGGGCGCCACCGCTGTAATAGCCTTCGTAAAGCATGTCGTTGGCCGCCCAGAAATTATGCGAGCCGCCTTCCGGCACTTCGTATTGCGCCACTTCGCGTGGATGTTTTATGTCGGACACATCCATGACGTGACAGATGGCGCGCACCGGGATGCGGTCGCGATCTTCCAGTTCAAAGATGGCGGGAAATACTTCGTCGCCCACGAAAAGATAATTCTTGTAGCGAAACACGCTGTGCGTGCCGGCCAGCCAGCCATCTCCGTAAAGCTCGTAATGATTGAAGCGGTATTGGCTGACCAGCTTGGGATTCTCCGGGCTGCCGCCGGCCATGCCGTTACCCACATCCAGGATGACCAACCCATCTCTCCAGTAAGCCAGATAGGCGAGGCCGTCCTTCACCTGTAAGTCGTGCAGGTAGCGTCCGCTGGTGAACGATCCGTGCTCGGTGTTGATGCTGACCGCAGTCGGATTTTCCGTCTGCCAGCGCGCTACTTCTTTAGGGTGCTTCGGGTCCTGAAAGTCAATCACACGCAACGACCCGGTGGCATCGTCGGTGAGGTACACGTAGTGCCCGTCGATGTAAGCGCTGTGCACGCCGCCGCTGACGGTCGCCGTGTATTCGGAAAGAACTTTCAAATGCGAGGGATCGGAAGTGTCGAGGAATACGATTCCGTTCTTGCGGTTGGAAGCCCCCTCCCGCGTGAACACGCCGATCTTTTCGTCTGGCGTGGTGCTGATGTCGTTGATCAGGCGTGCATCTACCTTCAGGCTGTCGAGCAATTTTGGATTGGCAGGATCGGCGATATCGTAGACGAAAAGCTTGTCGGCGATAGTGGAAAGGTAGGCGTGATGGCCGATGATCCACTCTTCAGACATCTGCAAATCGGGCATGGGCACATGCGCTACGACGTCAACTTCGCGCTCCACGTTGCGCGGTCGCACCACCACGGAGGCGGCGGCGCTGTGCTGGCCGCTGCTCGCAATCACCACGTAGGTGCCAGCCTTCTCCGCAACAAAAGCGCCGTCGGGGTAGACGGTGGCACCAGCCCCGCTACTGCTTAAAGACCAGCGCACAAGCGAATCCTTCATCTGTGCGCCGCCGCCTTCCCCTGCCGCGGTGAAGTGGACGACATCGCCGGTGCGTGCTTCCGTGGATGCAGGCTTGACTGTGAGTTTATGCACCGCATCGCGCACCACCTGTAACGTGACGGAGTTGCTCGCTTCTTCCGACGTCGCCTTGATCGTAACGCTCCCCGGAGCGACGCCGATGACTAGACCGGCTGCGTCCACGCTCGCGATCGACGGCTTCTCCGAAGCCCACTTGATCACCGCGTCGGTTCGAGGATTGCCCTCGGCTGAGCGAGCGACGACCGTGAGCTTTTCCGCGCCCCCGACGGCGATGGGATACTCGGGTTTCGCGATCGCCAGGCTCGCGATTTTCGGATTGCCCACGTTCACCGTGGCATAGCCCGTTTTCCCTGCGATCACCGCACCCACCGTCACCACCCCCGGCGCATGGAACGTGACCTCGCCCGACTCATCCGCACCCGCCAGATCGAAAGGAGCGGCAAACCAGACCGAAGGTTTCGCGTCGATGGCGTTGCCCGCAGCGTCTTTGGCGGCAGCGCTAAACTTAACTTTTTCTCCGACGTGAACGTCGAGAGGGTTGGGAGTAATTTCGACGCTCGCTGGCGCCACCGAAGTCGTGGGCGATTCCTGCCCGGCGGGCGCTGCGTTCTGCGACCAGGCGGCCGTCCCGGAGCAAGAAATCGTAATCGAAACCAACAGCACCACTGCGCGGTTTTTGGACATTCGCCCTCCGGCGTTGAAGCATGTCTTGTGGATCGATCGCACTACGGCTTACTCGGCTCCATCTTCCAGAAATCAATGCCCGCCGCTTGCGGCCCCACGTCGACCGTAGCAACGGTTTTCAAAGTGCTCAGGTCAATCACTTCGACGGTGCCCGGTTCGGAGCCAACGCCCTCGACAGAAATGAAAGCATAGCGATCGTCCGGCGACACCACAGCGCCGTGCACAACTTTTCTCTGCGTCGGAATTCTGGCCAGCTCGTGACCGCTGACCGGATCGAAGATGGATACGGATTGTCCACGTTTATTGGTCGCGATCAAACGTCCGTCTTTGGTCATGGCCAGGTTGTAGACGCCGGGACCAGCAGGGAACCGGCGCGCCAGAGTCCAGGTGTCGGTATTGACGGCAACGATTTCATTCGAGGAATTGCAGGCCACATAAATGACCGATCCATCATTCGAGGGCTGGGCCCAGGTAGGTGTACATGATGGCTTGTGATCCATCATTTTGTGATCGCTCGTCGACTGGGGAAGCGGTGGAAGAAGCTGTGGAAAGGGAGCTCCGGTCATGCCCATTTCCTTGCCCTGCGCTAACATGAAATACCGGTCAACCGCAAACTTGCTGGTATCGATCTCAACCAGCATATCGTCCATCATGCAAACCGAATAATGTTTTGTTCCGGCGTGATTCAAGCGCGAGCCGTGAGGCATGGTGCAGGTGGGAATCCGTTTGACTTCAATCATCTGATCCGTGGCCACGACCGAGATCGACGATGGAACCATGTCACCGTGAAAATTAGCGTTGGCCACATAAATAAAGTTGCCGTCAGGGGTAATGTCGGTCGTGGCCGGGAACAAGCCGAGGCTCGTGTACTTGATCACGGCGTTGTCGCCTGCATGATACTTCCACACCAAGCCGTCTGGCCGGCCGTGGCCTTGCGAAACGTAGAAATATTGTTTGTCGGGAGAAACTGCGATCCCGTGCGGTCCGTTGATGTCGGTCGGCATCAGGCCAGTGCGCGTCTGGCTCTCAATCCGCGCACCGCCGGGGCCAAAACGAATGAGCACAATCGTATCGGCTGATTCGCAAACCACGTAAACCAGGTAACCCTGAGCAGGACTCCCTGGGGACATGGTAGAAGTAAAAGACGTTTGCGCCCGGCCGCCGAAACCGAGCGCCAGAAAAGCCAGCAGGATGGGCAGGTACTGCCGTCGGCGTGACGGAAGCCCGGGCTCGTCGCTGCGACGCCCAACGGCGCTATGGCTCATCATTGGATATTAATATCTATTTCAACTGGTAAGACCCTGCTCCCGCAGCCCGGTTTCAATGGACCGGGTTGCCGTCGGCGTCGATCTTGTGAACTTCACCCAGGTTCAGTTCGCGTACGCCAGCTTCCACCTTGTTCATATCTCCCACGACCACCCAAATCAGATGGTCCGGCAAAATATATTTCTTGGCGATCTCGTTGGCACCGTCGGTCGTCACGGCCAGCGCTTTCTGTGTGAACGTGTTGTAGTAGTCCTCCGGCAGTCCGTATTCCAGGATGTTCCCGTAAGCGCCGCTGAGTTGCTGCACGGTCTCAAAGCTTCCGGGCAACGCGAGCGTCGCGTTGGTCTGCTCGTCCTTGAGTTCTTCCTCGGTGATTGGTTTCGAGCCCACGATGTTGTTATATTCCTTCACCAGTTCCACCATGGACTCTTTCGTTTTGTCGGTCTGCACTGCCGAGATGCTGATGTAAGGACGCTGGCCCTTGGCCGACGGCAATACCGAGCGCACTCCGTAGGACCAATGCTTGTCCTCGCGCAGGTTCATGTTGATGCGCGAGCTGAACTTCCCGCCAAAAATGTCGTTCACCAGTTGCAGAGCGAGAGCGTCCGGATCATTCTGCGGAGGTGCGAGCTGTGCGCCGAAAATCACGCTCTGCCCCGATCCCGGGCGGTCGATCAGATAGACCACATCCTTCGCCGGCTCGGCCACATGCGGCACGGTTCTCTGCGGCACTTCGCCGGGCTTCCACGAAGCCAGAAGTTTCTCGAGCTTAGGCTTGAGTTCGGCCAGGCTGGTGTCGCCCACCACCAGTAGCGTGGCATTGTTGGGCTTGAACCAGGTTTGGTGGAACTTGGCCAGGTCCTCGCGTGTCATCTTGCGCACGCTGGCTTCGGTGCCGGTTCCGGTGAAAGGCACAGCGTAGGGATGTCCGGCGCCATAGAGCAGCGTCGGTACCACGCGCAGCGCCATGGCTGTCGGCGTTACCTTCTCGCGTTCAATGCCGGCAATGCGTTCCTTTTGCAGGCGCACGAACTCCTTCTGCGGAAACGCCGGATGCAGAATCAGGTCCGCATAAATGTCGAGCGACGGATCCATGGTGCTCTTGAGCGTATTCAGACTGACCAGCGAATAGTCGAGATTCGCGCCGGCGTTGAAGTTGGCGCTCAGCGATTCCAGTTCTTCGCCAATTTTCAGCGAATCGCGCGTCGGCGTGCCTTCCTCCAGCATGCGTTGCTCGAAGCTGGCGGTTCCGGTTGCATCGGCCGGATCGGCGGAGTATCCGCTGTCGACCATCAATGTAAAGTTCACCACCGGCGCGCCGTGGCGCTCGGCTAGCACAACTTTCAGACCATTGCTGAGCGTCGCTTTCTGCAGCGAAGGCAGGTTGAGCGATACGGGCTCGCCAGGGGCGGGCTCTTTCGAGCGGTCGAGTTTCGCGTCGGTTTTAAACGTCGTGGGATACGGGTGCACTTCGAGCACGTAGTCGCCGTCGCTCAGCCAGTCGTTGGCAGCTTTCTTCACCGTGGCGGGAGTCGCGGCCTTCACCCACTTCAGATAGTCCTTATAGCAATCGGGATTGCCCTTGTAGGTCTGGCAGCGCGCCAGCACATCGCTCTTGCCGCCGAAACCGCCAATGCGCTCGACGATGCGCGCGTAGCTGCCAAGAATCTGCGTCTTGGCCAGCTGCAATTCGGCTGCAGTCGGGCCGTTCTTCAGAAAATTCTGCAATTCCTCGTCGGCGGCCTTTTCCACTTTGCTCAGGTCTCCGCCCGGATACGCCGTCAGAGTGAAATCGAACTGCCCGCCGATTTCGTTCGTGTCATTGCTCGCGGTCGCGCTGGTCGCAATCTGATCCTTGTAAACCAGCCGCTTGTACAGTCGCGACGTTTTTCCGTGGCCGAGCACTTGCTCCACCAGGTCCAGCTGCGCTTCTTCCGGCGAGCCAAATTCCGGCACGTTCCAGATGCGATAGAGGCGCGCCTGCGGTACGCGGTCCTGCACCCAGCCGCGGTGCGTGCCGCTGCGCTTGGCAATCCACACTTCCTGTTTGGCGATGGGCGGCCCGGGAGGAATCTCGCCATAATACTTTTCCACTTTTTCACGCGCCACTTCGGGCGTAATGTCCCCTGCAATCACAACCGTCACATTGTTCGGGCCGTAATATGTCTTGAACCATTCCTGCACGTCGCTCAACGAGGCCGCGTTCAGATCCTTCATGGAACCGATCACCGTCCATGAATAAGGATGGCCGACCGGATAAGTGTTCTCCGTAAGGAGCTGTTCGGTCACGCCATAGGGCTGGTTCTCGCCCTGGCGCTTCTCGTTTTGCACCACGCCGCGCTGCAGGTCAAGCTTCTTCTGGTCAAGCACGCCGAGCAGATGCCCCATGCGGTCGCTTTCGGCGAACAGCACGTAGTCCAGCATGGAAGTCGGGACATTTTCGAAGTAGTTCGTGCGATCATTGTTCGTGGTGCCGTTCAGGTTCGTGGCCCCGATTTTTTCCATGGCATTGATGTAGGTATGATCGAAGTCGTCGCTGCCGCTGAACATCAAGTGCTCGAACAGGTGGGCAAAGCCGGTCTTGCCCGGCTTCTCATTCTTCGAACCCACGTGGTACCAGGTGTTGACAGCCACAATCGGGGCCTTGTGATCCTCATGCACAAGCACGGTCAGCCCGTTGGCGAGCACGAACTTGGTGTACTTGATGTCTGGAATCGGGATATCAACGCTCGTGCTCGCGGCGGCAGCAGGCGCTTTGTGGGCGGGCGCCGGTTGCGTCTGCGCTATGGCGAATGTCGGGCTGGCGATCAACGACGCCACGACTGCAAGCACACACGCGAGAGATACAGATAGAGATAAAGTCAGTTTGTTCCTCAAGATGCCTCCAGATGCCTCCAGATAATTTCTTCAGATCGTCCGGATCAGGGCTGTAAGTTCCGCACAACACTTTACACAAGGAATACCCTCGTCGTCACGCGCAGCTGGTTCTGCGATCGGTGCGGCCGCCAGAGTAAGCGGCGCTAACAGAACATGTTGCACATGTCTTGTCGGGATCGCTGCCCCGTGTGAGGTGCTCACTCTCTTACTCAGTGGTGTAGTTAATTTCCATCCGCCGGACTTGAATGCTGGAGGCGTAGAGCGCAATCAACGCAACAATCACAATCCCCACCACGGCCACGGGTGCCGAGACCGGATCAGTGTTGGAAATCAACAAGGCAAGCAGCGGAGGCATGCCTGGCGGACTCGGTATCTCCACCGGACATAACGATTTCAGGTAATAGATGACGCTGAACTGCTTGAGGATCCCCGGCAGGAACGGATTGAGCGCTTCCCAGATCAAGATGGCCGCCGCCGGCAGGATTGGGTTCCGGAACAGCATGCCCGCCACCAGAAAGAAAGCTCCATACCCCACGCAGGCGAGCACGGTCACTCCCAGGTATATCGCGGCGTGTTCAAGACCATGATTGTGATAGAGGTAAACGTCGCGCGTGCTCGGACTGAAGTGCCAAAGAAACGCGGCGGTTTGAAGCAGTTCACTGATGACAAAAATCGTGCAGGTGGCGAGCAATCCGGCCAGAAACTTCCCCACCATCAGAACTTCGCGGCGTATGGGTGCAAGAAAATAAAAGTGAAGGCTACGGTCAAGGATTTCGCCGCGAAACAAATTCATGAAAATTCCCAGGCATCCGAAGAAGACCGCCAGCCGCAGAAAAAAGAATTGAAAGACCCCGGCGAACATGATCGAGTCCTGGCCCGGGTTGTTACCGTTTTCAATGTCGACGCCTTCGACTCTGCCGTCTGCCAGTCCCACATGCAGGTCGTTCTGTCCATCGGAGTAGCGATAACTCTCATGACCGATGAGATTTCCATTTCGATTTTCCGTCCAGTGAAATGTGGCCGGGGGCCTTCCTAGGATCTCAACCACTTCCTCGCGCGTCATGCCGGGTTTGACCGCGAGCAGATCCTGGTAGGTCAGCATCTTCTCTCCCCGCCGCGCGATGTTCGTGCTTTGATGCTGCCGGCTCGACGTTGCCATGGCGAATGCCATAAAAAGAAAAACTGGCAACGCAGCGACCAAGTAAATCCAAAGCCCCCTTTTGGCGAAAAACGTCTTCCTCATCTCCAGTCGGACCACAGCCTTGATCTGCGCCCACCAGAGTCTCGCCTTTCCGCCCGTCATTGCGCTCGTCATCGAACGACCTCTTCGTTGCCGATCAGATACTCGTACACGGAAAGCACGTCGTCATCCGCCGGCGCGATCGATTCAATGTCAATTCCATTCGTGGCCAATTCATTCAGTGCCAGATAAAATCCGTCGGCATCTCGCGTTTTCAGCAGCACACCCTTTTCGTCTTTGTGGATGGTCACTTCGATCGTATGCTCATCCGACAACATCTTCGCCGCCAGTTCGCGCGGACGCGTGCAGCGGATCAAAATCTGCGTGGGATGTTCCTGAATCTCGCCGCGCACGGTGGCGATCTGCCCCTCCGCCACCACATACCCGTTGCTCAGCAGGATGACTTGATCAGAAATAACGTCGACTTCGTGCAGAATGTGGCTGGAAATAATCACATAACATCCCTGCGCCGCCGCCGCGCGGAAAAGCGCAATCATCTCCGACCGGGCCAGCGGATCCAGGCCATTCAACGGTTCGTCGAGCACCAACACCTTCGGATCGTGAGCCAGCGCCTGAGCCAGCCGGATTCTCTGGCGCATTCCCTTGCTATAGCCCGCAATGTTTCGCTTGGCCGCGTCCACCAGGTTCACGCGCTCAATGGTGCGCCAGGCCATTTGCTCGGCGCTTTGCGCGTCCCGCCCCGAGAGCCGCAAATACGAATATAAAAACTGATATCCCGTGAGGCCTTTCGGAAACGCGTCAAATTGCGTCGAGTAGCCAAGGATCGCGAACAGGTGTTCGGGATCATCGGTCTTGTACCCCAGCACCTCGACCCTGCCCCGCGTGGGCCTCACCAGGCCCGTCAGCAGGTTCATGAGCGTGGTCTTGCCTGAACCGTTCGGCCCCACCAGGCTGGTAATGCCCGCAGGAATCGAGAGGTTTATCCGATTCACGCCCAGAATCTCGCCATAGAACTTCGAAACATCTTCGAACACGATGCGATCGTTCACTGGGGATCTCAGCGCAGCATTCACTAGGGCGCTCACCGGATCACCTCATAGGCGCGCACCTTGCGAATGAGCAATCCCAGGCAGATGGCGCAGTATGCGAGCAAAGCGACCCACGCCTGCGCGACCGGAATCGCGTGTTCCACATCCACCTGGAAAAGCGCGTTCCACACCGTCTTCATCAGGTAGGCGAGGTTGAAAAAACTGCCTGACTGAGTTCGTAGGACAACGTTGATGGCTTCGCCAAAGCCGGCTCCGAAAAACATCACGCCGAGAAGCAATGCGCCCGCCACAATTCTCCACTTCACCCACGCCGAAAGCGCCATTGCCAGCAGAGACAGAATCGCAATCAAAATCACCGAACAAACGAACAGGCTGCCCGCGATCCAAAGGTTCGACCATGTCCAACTCGTCCCCGCCATGCCGGCTTGCATGATGAACAGAATCAATCCCGGCACCCACGTGACCTGCGACAGCAGAATCGCCAGCACCGACGATTTGCCCAGCACATACTCGGCCCGCGAAAACGGACGGCAGAAATAAAGCGGCAGTGCACCATTGGCGAGATCCGGAGAAATCAGCCCCGGCCCGGCGAATGCCGTCAGAAGAAATGCGAACACTCCCTGCACGCACACGAAGTAAAAAAAGAATTTGTTGTCGATGGAGATGAACCCGTTCGGCACCCCGATCTCCTGCAGAAAGCTCAGGCTGTGGGCGAGGTAGATCGTCAGCAGGCACCCCACGGGGTAAAAGAAGCAGGCCACAAACAGCGCTGTCATGAACTTCGAGCGGAAGAGGTCGCGTCTGGAATAACGGAAAAGAATCAACCAGCGCGACCAGACCGGAGTCAGCACGCCCGCATATGGCTTGTAGCTACGCCGATAAACAGCCACTTGTGCTCTCTCCTGAGGTCGAGTTCGACATATCAGCTTTCACTTCTCAACTTTCAGCTTTCCATGGCCTTCAGGAAGATATCTTCAAGCGTGTCGCGCCGGAAGTTCATCCGCCGGATACGAACCTGTCGTTCAGCGGCGAGCTTGAAAATGTCGCGCGTCTCAACTCCATCCGCCAGAATCATCTTCATGCGGTTCGCCGTCACCGCGCATTCACAGCCAAGTTTTTCAATGGCTTCGGTGAAATCGCCGTTGGCGCCGTAGGTTTCGAGTTCCAGAAATCGTTTGTTCGCGCGCCGTTCTTCGTCCAGATTCGAATAATGCGCAATTCGCCCCTGCTTCAGAATCAGAACCTCGTCGCAGGTATCCTCGACGTCGCGCAGCAGGTGCGAGCACAGCACAATCCGCATTTCCTTGCCGTCGCGAATGTCGCGGATCATCCGGATCATGCGCTGCCGCGCCGAAGGATCCAGCCCGTTAGTCGGCTCGTCGAGGATCAGGAGCTTCGGCCCGTGCACAATTGCCTGCGCCAGCTTCGCGAGTTGCTTCATGCCCAGCGAATACGTGCCTAGCTGCCGGTAACGTGCCTCGGCGAGCCCAACATAAAACAGCGCTTCGTGTGCGCGCTCCAGGGCCATGTCCGCGGGCAGACCCGAAAGCTCGCCCATCATCTGCACAAACGATACTGCGCTCATCTTCGAGATGAACGCGTCATTCTCCGGCATGTAGCCGATCAGCCCGCGAATCTTTGCGACTTCCGTACCGACGTCGTAACCGAACACGCGCGCCGAACCGGAGGTAGATTTGTAGAAACCAAGCAGTGTGTTGATCAGCGTAGACTTGCCCGCGCCATTCGGACCCAGCAGTCCAATGGAATTCCCGCGCAACGACGCAGTAAGACCACGCAGGATGTCGCGGTCGCCAAACCGGACAGACAGCCCCTGCATGTCGATCAGCGGCAACGGCAACGTCGAAGCGGCAGCCGGCGTCGTCTGGCTCACGCCGGCTGCCGCTCCAAGTTGTGTGGGCGTACTCACTGAGTTTGAGATGTCGTATGGTCCAAAGTGGTGCGGTTCAGCGCGCCGCCCAGAAACATCTGCGGCAGGAACGGCCCATTATCGCCCATCGTCAACAGCGTGCCCAGATCAAAACCCATGAACCCGGTATTGCTCGCCACTACAATCCGGTCGGGCTGGCCATAGGCATAAATCAAACCCGGTGCAGAGTTTGCCGTTAGCGCGTCGACCGACTGTTGCTGTTGCCGGGTCAGCGCTCCGCTGGATTTCAGTTGCGCAGCCAGCGGGCCCACCACCGGCCCAATGTTGTGATAGAAGATCGCCGAAAAATTCGTGTAGCCATCACTCGGCAGCAGCGCCTGAAAGCCTGCCGATTTCGCCAGCGCGTATCCTGCCTCGCGCGATTGAATCGCGCGCGAAATCGTCGCCAGATCAGGCGCAGCGATCAGATAATCGTCGACAAAGGTGTAGTCAACTTCGGAGTTGGGATGCGCTGGATTGCTGAGCACGAAGTAAGTCCGCGACCCGACCTGGTGCTGCGTCAACTGCATAGTCTGCCCGGCGGTATTTTCCTGGTTGAAACTGTCAACCAGCTTCGCGATCGTCGCCTGCAGGGTGGTTGGATCGTACACTTCGAAAATCAGTTTCCACCGCGGCGTAGGCAGCATCGGCCCGTCGAACGCCATCGTGACTTCGCCGCCCAGCGGGGCTGCGATGTCGTTCAGTACATTCACGCCGGACTTGGCTTCAAACTCTTCCAGGTGCTGGCTGAACTGAGCGTCCCCGCTCCCGATCATCTTGAACACTTCTTCCATGATGCTTCTCGGATTCTTGATGACCGCCGACGTCACCATGCTGGCATCGGGCGAAACAAAATCCAGCGATCCCATCGACGCCGGCGCCGCCAGCCACGACGCCACGCCTTGCCGCTCGGAAGCGAACATCAAGTCGGCATGGCTCTCCGTCTTGCCGCCAACTTCCCGATGTTCCATCGTCAGGTAGCGCACGTCCCCGATTCCCTCCGGCAAGTTGCTACCAGCTTGTACGTGCTGCGCGACAATTTGTTCCATGTCCGCGCAAAAAAGCCACTCCGCCCCCTGCTCGTAGGAGCGGGCAATCTGCTGGTAAAACGGGGTCGCGGCGAAGGAATTGTTGTTCTCCAGTTGCGTGCGCGTCACTGCATGTTGCAGTTCCGTCAGATCCGGACTGGCAATCATCAGATCATTGCTCACATAAACCAGCAGCGGCTGACCCGGACCCGGCGTCACCGCCCACGGATTTCGCACCGTCTGCAACGCAGTCTGCGACGGATTCGAACTCAGCTTGCGGCCTGCGCTTTGTATGAACGATTCCAGGCCACTCTCTTTTACTTTCGCCAATATAACTGGCGCGGAATATCCGGTTCCGTTCTTGGCAACCGTAAATACGATCTCATCTCCCAGATATCCGCTGAACGTCTTCACCTGATTCAACACGTCTTCCAGCTTCGGCCCATTTCCTTTCTGCTGTTGTTTCCACCAATCCCGCAGCGCCGGACTCTGCTGCAGCCGGTCCTCGAATATCTGGCTGGCCTCTCCTAAGGTATTCGCAAGATTCGGGATCGCCGCGTAGACCACGGTATTCTCGGGAATATATTGAAGCAGTTCAGAGCTGTAGCGCAGTCCCGGCCCCGGAATCGCCGCAAACTGTTTCTGCAGAACCGCAAAATCACCCAGCAGCGCGAGGTATTTCGCAGAATTCTTGCTCCACGCAATCTCATTCTGGATCGGGACTTTCTCTACGCTGGGGCTCGAAGTCGCTTCGTCCCCGGCGGTCAGATCGGTCGAGTTCTCGCCATAATCCACCCGGACCACGCCTTCAATCACCGCCACCCGCGAGCCCTTAATGCCATGGTTGACTGAAAAAATGGTCCCCTTCACCGAGACTAGGCCATCGTCGGTCGCGACGTACAACCGGCCCGCCCGCTGCTTTGCCGCCTGCACAATGACCTGGCCGCCATCCAGGTGAATCGTCGTGCCCTTCCATGCACGCGTTACCGAAAGGTCAGAGCGCTCGCCCATCTCGACCAGCGAGCCATCGAGCAGCCGAACCACAGCCCTCGATCCTTTCGCCGTGCGGACCTCATCTCCGTTCCTGATTTCGTAGCCCGCCGGAATCAGCCGCATGTCCGCGCCCGATCCCGCATAGAGCGAGCCGTCCACGGTCTGCACAGAAGCCCGCACTGAATGCTGCCCCGGAAGCATCCCGAGATTGAACGCAACCACTAGCGTGGCGACCGCCGCGACTCCAGCCACAGCCATTCCCCAACCCCACACCCTTGAACCGGCGGCAGAAGCAGCGATGGAACCAGCGGCGAAACCGGCCCGCTTGCTTTCGAATCGGAACGTTGTTTGAGGCTCGCTATCGCGCGCCCGCTCCAGCGCATGCCGGCAAGCCACACAAGCATGGGTGTGATCTTCAAACAACATGGCGCGCGCAGGCGCCAGTTGCTGACTCAAATATCCCGGGATCAGTGCCTGGAAATCATCACAGGTTCGCAACGTGTGCGCGCCGAGTTCCGCGCCGGGCAACCCGGCAATCGATTTCCAGACCCGTTCTCCGGCCTGCGCGACCACCTGGTCATCTATCTGTTCATCTCGAATTCCCGACAGCAAATGATCGAAATCCTTGTTTTTCATGGCCTGTTCTCCTGGTGTGCTAATTCGTCCTGATCCTGGGTGGCTCCTGTTAGCTACGTGAAAATCGATATGCTCCCAGCTCCTTACGAAGCTGCTGCCGCGTGCGGTGAACGATCACCGCGACCAGCACCTGTGAAATACCCAGCATCCGCGCAATCTGCGGATTGGTGAAGCCTCCGAGAAATCGCAAGGCAAAAATTTCTGCCGGACGCGGCTTAAGTTGCGCCAGCGCCCGCCGCAGAGCTTGCCCCAGCGCCAACTGAAGTTCGCGAGGATCGTCAGTCGCGGGCTCGTCCGGCAGGTCCGGCAGTTCCACCGTGCGATCCGTCTGCCGCGAGCGCATCACATCCAGGGCGGCGTTGACGGCCGCACGGCGCAGGTAACTCTCTTCATTCTCCAGCGCGTCCGCGCCGGCCCGTCGCCGGAACAGTCGCAGAAATACCGTCTGCGACACGTCCTCGGCATCCGCGGCGTTGCCCGTAATCCGGTACGCCGTGCGGAATACCAGGCGGTGATGCGCCCGGAAAACCCGCTCGAATTCGCTCGGTACTTCGCTCGGCACGACGATCGCCAATTCCTCAGCCAGCGCGCTTTGCAGGGTACGCCTCCAATTACTCTCTTCACCAGTAAAGACGGCCCGGGGGATGAGTTATTACAATCCCGTCCGCTTTATTTTCTTGAGTCGGAAGCGGAGTCTTTCCTGCAGTGCAGCCCGCACCCTGTATCATATTTGGGTTTAAGGGCTTAGCCGCATAATCATGGCGAAACTGAATATCAGAGCAAAACGCGACTGCGCCTGGGACTTGATCAGCCTCGGCGAAGTCATGTTGCGCCTCGATCCCGGCGACGAGCGCATTTCCACCA
Source organism: uncultured Acidobacteriota bacterium (assembly GCA_963755795.1). Taxonomy (GTDB): domain Bacteria; phylum Acidobacteriota; class Terriglobia; order Terriglobales; family Acidobacteriaceae; genus Sulfotelmatobacter. The sequence continues at coordinate 48,605 of CAVWLI010000036.1, forward strand.
CCCGCCATTTCCGCGCCTGGGAGGGCGGAGGCGAATACAACGTGGCCCGCGGCCTGAAACGCTGCTTTGGCATGGATACTGCGATCGTCACCGCTCTCGCTGACAATCCCGTGGGCCGCCTGGTTGAAGACCTCATGCTGCAAGGCGGCGTCAGCCAGAAGTACGTTCGCTGGGCGCCGTTCGACGGCGTCGGCCGCACCGTGCGCAACGGGTTGAACTTCACCGAGCGCGGGTTTGGCATGCGCCCGGCGCTCGGTTGTTCCGACCGCGGACACACCGCCGTTTCGCAACTGAAGCCCGGCGAAATCGATTGGGACCAGATCTTTTCGAAAGACGGAGCCCGCTGGTTTCACACCGGAGGAATTTTCTGCGCCCTGTCAGAGACCACGCCCCTTGTCGCTCAGGAAGCCATGGAAGCCGCCAAGCGCGCCGCCGCCGTTGTTTCTTACGATTTGAATTACCGCTCGTCGCTTTGGAAGTCGATCGGCGGAAAAGCGAAAGCGCAAGAAGTGAATCGACGTCTCGCCCCGCTGGTCGACGTGATGCTGGGCAATGAAGAGGACTTCACCGCCGCGCTGGGTTTTCCCGTCTCCGGTCTTGACGAGCAGCATGCCAATCTTGAGACTTTGGGTTTCAAGAGGATGATCGAAACCGTGGTGAAGGAATATCCCACGCTCGCCGTGATTGCCACGACCTTGCGTCACGCAAAAACGGCTACGATCAACGATTGGGGAGCACTGTGCTACAGCGACGGCAGCTTTTTCCATGCGCCCATGCGTGAAAATCTGGAGATCTACGATCGCGTCGGTGGCGGCGATTCCTTTGCCTCCGGATTAATCTACGGATTGCTGTCCGGCAAAGATCCGCAGTGGTCGGTCGAATGCGGCGCTGCGCATGGTGCTCTGGCGATGACCACACCTGGCGACACCACGATGGCGACACTCGCGGACGTTCTGCAAGCCATGAAATCGCGAACCGCCCGCATTGAACGTTAGGACCGTCGTCAGCGCTACTCGCGTGTGTGGACGCAGCATGAGAACAATTATGACCATTACGATTGAAGACGTCATTCGCAGGATCGAGGAAGTCGGCATCATTCCCGTAGTCCGCGCCGCCACGGTCGAGGAGGCAACTCGCGCCGTGCAAGCGATCTGCTCCGGCGGCATTCCCCTGGTCGAAATCACCATGACCGTTCCCAATGCCGTTTCGGTCATTCGCGAGGTGGCGCAGCAGCACGGCGATAAAGTTCTCGTCGGAGCGGGCACAGTCATCACCGCCGAACAAGCCGAGTCTTGTTTTCGCGCCGGAGCCGAGTTCCTCGTGAGCCCGGGCTTGTCGGCGCCGGTGCTCTCGGTCGCGCGAGTCTCAGAGAAATTGGCGATCCCGGGCGCGCTCACTCCGACCGAACTGATGAATGCGCATGAGCACGGAGCGCGCCTGGTCAAGATTTTTCCCTGCGGAAACGTCGGTGGGCCCAAATATCTGAGGTCGCTCAAAGCCCCGTTCCCGAACGCCGCGCTGATTCCGACCGGAGGCGTAAACGCGGCCAACGCAGCCGAGTTCATCGCCGCCGGAGCTTTTGCTCTTGGAGTTGGCGCAGACTTGGTTGATGGCAAGGCCTTGCGCGAAGGGAATCTGGAGAAGATTTCATTGGCAGCCCAAGAATTGGTGCATGCCGTCAACACCGCGCGGGCAGCACTTCGAGAGAAGAAGGCCACTAGGCTCGGCCTTGTGCCTAGCCACGCTTACTGATTCACGCCGCTCGCCAGAACGCCGCCATCGACGGGCAAGACCACGCCCGTCACAAAGCTTGCCGCGTCTGAAGCCAGGAAAACTGCCGCTCCCACGAGTTCTTCGAGTTCGCCAAATCGTTTCATGGGAGTGCGCATCAGCACTTCGTTTCCGCGGCCCGTCCCGACCAGCAGCTTTTCACTAAGCGGCGTGCGGAAATATCCCGGTGCGATCGCGTTGACGCAGATTCCATGCTTGGCCCACTCGATCGCCAGAGACTTCGTCAGCGACGCCAGCCCCGACTTGCTCGCTGAGTACGCGGCCACTTCAAACAGCGCCAGGAAAGTTCCCATCGACGCGATGTTGATGATGCGCCCGTACTTCCGCTCGATCATGTGCCGCCCGAACACCTGGCAGGCCCGTAGCGTGCCCGTCAGATTCGTGTCCATGATCCGGTTCCAGTCCTCTTCGGGGTAATCCAGCGTGGGCGCGCGTTTTGTAATCCCCGCCGCGTTGACCATGATGTCGACTTTCCCAAACGCGTCAACGCACGCCTTCAGCAGTTGCTCCAATGATTCCCGATCCGCCACATCGCACGTCACACGCAACGACCGGCGGCCCAGAGATTCGATTTCGTCCGCCAGTTCTTTCACCAGTTCCATCCGCCGCGCGCTCGCAACCACGTCCGCCCCGGCCTGTGCCAGGCCGAGCGCGAGCGTCTTGCCGATTCCAGAACTGCCTCCGACCACCACCGCAACTTTGCCGTCGAGATCCAGCGGCTTGTAACCCATAGTTCCTCGCCTTTACGAGTCGAAATATCACCAGTTGCACGTCACCAGTTGAACATGGTTCCGTCGAGCTTGCGGTTCACCGGCAGATAAGCCCGCTCGTACGGAAATTTCTGCCGCCAGTCTTTCGTCATAGTCGACGCCCAACCCCGGCGCGTCGCCCGGATGCAGGTAGCCGCCCTTGAACGAGTACGCGTGCGGGAAAACTTCGTCGGTCTCCTGCGTGTGCCGCATATATTCCTGAATCCCGAAATTATTCACCGAGATATCGAAGTGCAGTGCCGCCGCCATCGCCACTGGCGACAGATCCGTCGCGCCATGGCAGCCCGTCCGCACATGATAAATCTCCGCCAGCGCGGCGATTTTCTTGAGATGCGTTAACCCTCCGCCATGCACCACCGTCATGCGTAGATAATCGATCAGCTGTTCCTGAATCAGAATGTGCGCATCCCAGACTGAATTGAACACCTCGCCGACTGCCAGCGGCGTAGTCGTGTGCTGCCGAATGATGCGGAAACCCTCCTGCAACTCCGCCGTCACCGCATCTTCCAGCCAAAACAGATGATATGGTTCCAAACTCTTTCCCAGGCGCGCCGCTTCAATCGGAGTGAGCCGGTGATGAACGTCATGCAGCAGGTGAAGGTCGTCTCCAAACTTCAGACGCAGCGCTTCGAATAACTTCGGAACATGCAGCAAATATTTTTCCGACGACCAGACATTTTCCGGCGGCAATCCCTTCTCTGCCGGTTCGTAATAAAGTTTGTCGTGCGCTACTCCATAAGTGGAAGGCAGCCCTGGGATTCCCGACTGCGCCCGCACTGCCAGGTAGCCCAGCTCTTTGTACTTCGCAACTTCGTCCGCAGTTTCCTCGATGTCGCGCCCATTCGCGTGCCCGTAGACCATCACTCCGGTTCGGCTTTGCCCGCCCAGCAGGTTATAGACGGGCGTCTTCAGCGCTTTTCCCTTGATGTCCCACAGGGCCATGTCGACGGCCGCGATCGCCGTCATCGTCACCGGCCCGCGCCGCCAGTACGCCCCGCGGTATAAGTATTGCCACACGTCTTCCGTTTGAAACGGATCGCGTCCCACAAGGCAAGGAATCAGGTGGTCCGACAGGTACGACGCAACCGCCAGTTCCCGCCCGTTCAGAGTCGCATCCCCCAACCCGTAGAGGCCCTCGTCGGTCGAAATTTTCAACGTGACGAAATTCCGTCCCGGGCAACTGACGAACACTTTTGCATCCGTGATCTTCAACGTAATCTCCTGTAACCATTCCGCAGAGACATAGCTTGCTACGTCTCCCTCGCCACCAGAGACGTCGCAATCAATGTTTCTACGTTTCTACGAGTGTAACCAAACCTTCAGATTCGGCGCACCAATCCTTGCTCCGTCGCCTCTGTGTTGCGCAGAAGGAGCAGAACCAGAATCATCCCCACCAGCGGAACCACACCCGCCAGAATCACGATTGGATCAAACGAATGCGTGCCGGATCCCTGGCGAGCGTCGGAAACATAACCAATCAATTTGAATGCGATGATCGTCCCGATCCCCGCTCCCGTACCGCTCAACCCGCTCGACCGAGGCCACCGACTCGCTACCGAACAAATCCGAAGGCAACACGTTGGCCATGGTCGTGAATCCCGCGTAAGTAAAAGTCACAACCGCGAATAGAAATGCGATCATGTACAAGTTGGTCGTGAAGATGGTTAGAATCAGCAAGGTCATGCCGATCCCGCCGTAAACGATCGGCGCCTTGCGAGCCGCGCCCAGCGACCATCCGCGCTGGATCAGATAGCCCGAGAGCCATCCCGCGAAAAAGCTTCCCACATCCGCGGCGACGAACGGAATCCACACCGCGATCAAGCCGCTCTTGAGTTCAATCCCTTTCGCGACCAGGTAAATCGGGAACCACTCCGTGATAAAGAAAAAGACCGGATCGGTGAATGCCCTGGCGATGATTGCTCCCCAGGTCTGCGGAAGTCTCAACAGATCGCGCCATCGCGGACGGGTCTTGCCGTCTTGCGGCGCATCCGACTCGCGCTTGTCCGCGACGATCATGGCCAGTTCTGCCGGGCTGATGCGGCTATGCTCCTCCGGCGGATAGTAGAGCCAGCGCCAGGCAATCAGCCACAGAAAGCCCAGAGTTCCCGGGATCATGAACGCCGGCCGCCATCCCCAGCGAAAGTAAATCCACAACACAATAAATGGCGCGACCGCGCCGCCAATCGAAGACCCGCTGTCAAACAGCGCCGTCGCCAGCGCCCGCTCGCGTTTCGGAAACCATTCCGAGACCGCCTTGGTCGCAGCCGGCCAGTTCGCCGACTCGCCCGTGCCCAGCAAAAAACGAAACGTCGCGAAGCTATAGAATCCGCTCGCCAGCGACGTGAGCATCGAGATCACCGAATACCAAATCACGCTCAGCGTCAGCCCGCGCCGCGTGCCCACGCGATCCATCAGCTTGCCGAACCCTGTCTGCCCAATCGAATACGCCACCCGAAACGCGATGGCGATATTCGCGTAGTCGGAGTTGGTCCAGTGATATTCGAGTTTGAGATACGGCGCGAGAAGCGAAAGCGTTTGCCGGTCGATGTAATTAATGACGGTCGAAGCGAACAGCAGCCCGCCAATCCACCAACGCAACGACGGAATCGGTTTCCGGGCGATCGCCATTTCGATGGGTTGGTGCGATGAATTGCGCGCGATGACTGCTTTATGTCCCTAAGAACTCACCGGCGTTTGCGACGCTTCCGCGCCCGCTCTCTGTGAGCTCGCACTCAGCAGCGAAGCAGACTCCTTGTCCAAATAGAGAATCGCGTTCGCATGCCGGCGCAGAATCGACGCAGGGGCCATGGGAGAGATCTCTCCCTCAAAGCACGCCCTCACGGCCTTCGCTTTCCGCGCGTCAGGGACAACCGCAACGATTTCCCGGGCCTTGAGAATCTGCCGCGCCGACATCGAGATTGCACGTTCTGGCACTTGCGAAATATCGGCAAACCATCCTTCTCCCACCTGCTGCCGCCGGCACGGCTCGTCGAGGTTCACGATAATGTACGGATCCTCAATCGTGAAATCCGCGGGAGGATCGTTGAACGCGATGTGCCCGTTCTCTCCAATCCCCACGAAGGCAACGTCGATTGGGGCTGACGCCAATCGCTTGCCTATTTCGCGAACTACCGCAGCCGGATCGGCGGCGTCTCCCTCGATCCAGTGGAACCTGACGATTCCCGTCTTACTCACCAACCGGTCCCTCAGAAACTTTCGGAAACTTGCAGGATGCGCGACCGCAAGACCGACGTACTCATCCAAATGAAACCCCTCCACCTTTGTCCAGTCGATTCCGGAAGCCGTAGTCAGCGCATTCAGAAAATCAAACTGCGAGGCTCCCGTAGCAGCGATGATCCGTGCATGGCCCCGCACCTCGATCGCACGTCGAATCGCATTGGTTGCCTGCTCCGCGGCGGCGCGGCTCAAAGAAGTTCTGTCCGGAAATATTTTAACTTGCATGCGATCCACGCTCCCAGTGCGGTGAAAGCCGGCTTTCCAATCGAGGTTGCCGATTATACAAAACGCCGCTTATACGAAGATCGACAAAGAGAATCACACCTTGGCGGGTCTCAGCCGCGGCGCCAGCACTTGTACGAAACCGAACGCGACCAGATACGCCAGGCCCGCCATCGCAAAAACCGGCACGTACGAGTGCGTGCTTTGCAGGATGTAGCCCACGGTCTTCGCAATACACATCCCGCCGATCGCTCCTGCCATGGTGCCGAAGCCCACGACGGACGCCACTGCATTGCGAGGAAACATGTCGGAAGCCAGCGTATAGATGTTTGCCGACCAGCCTTGATGCGCTCCCGCCGCAATTGCAATCAGACTCAACCGCCAGCCACGCATTCGTGGTGTGCGCCGCAATCATGATGGGGGTTACTGCCAAAGCGCATACCAGCAGCGCACCTTTGCGGCTGGCGTTCAGCGGCCATCCGCTCTTGAGCATGGCAGACGAAAGCCATCCCCCGCCGATACTACCCACGCATGCGCCGCTGTAGATCACGAAGAGTGGCAGTGCCATGCCCGTCAGGCTCAACCCCAATTTCGCTCAGGAAATCCGGCATCCAGAACAGATAGACCCACCAGATCGGATCGGTAAAAAATTTACCCAGGGCGATGGCCCATGCCTGGGGGAGCCTGAGCATCGTGAGCCAGGGAACAGTCGCCTTCGAGGCCGCAGCCCGATCTCGAGGATCGCTCTGGATGTAGGCCAGTTCCGCCGCCGAAACCTTCGCGTCTTCTTCCGGGCGATGATAGAGCGACAGCCAAAAAAGAATCCAGACGAATCCCACCGCGCCGGTGGCGATGAATGCCATCCGCCATCCGAAACGATAAGTAATCCAGGGCACCACCAGCGGCGCCACGACCGCACCGATGTTCGATCCTGAATTGAACAGGCCCGTCGCCAGCGCGCGCTCCTGCTTAGGAAACCACTCCGCCACCGCCTTCACGGCCGCCGGGAAACTGCCCGCCTCGCCTAGTCCCAAACTAAAGCGTGCAATTCCGAATTGAAGTACCGAACTCGCGGCTGCATGAGCCATTGCGGCTGCGCTCCACACAAACACCGCCAGAGAGAATCCCTTGCGGGTGCCCACCCTGTCGATCAGCTTTCCGATGAAAAGCAACCCGATGGCATAGGCGAATGTGAATGCGAACACGATGTTGCCGTAACCATTCTCAGTCCAGCCGAACTGAATTTGCAGCGTTGGCTTGAGCAGCGCGATCACCTGCCGGTCCATGTAATTCACCGTGGTTGCGAAAAACAGCAAGCCACAGATCATCCAGCGGCGCCTCCCGACCGGGCTTCCGGGCAGTATGCTTTCCGCAACGTATTCGAGGGGACTTAGACTCATTTGGATTTTGCGCACCGGCGACGTGCATCACTACACATTGTGTAAGGCCTCCCCGTCAAGCCGTCGCAACTGGGCTGTGCTTCGGATTGAACGAGAGCACCAATTCGTCCTGGTGGCGTGATCCTGAACGGAGCCGCCCTTCAGGCGAAGTGAAGGATCTCGTGTGAACTCAGGCAAACTGAACTGGTCGCCCTGAACTGATATGATTCACGAATTGACCTGGCGGTTTTATTCGGCACGCGCCCATGAACGGCTTTCTCACCGAAGATTTCCTGCTGTCGAACGCCGCCGCCCGTCGTCTCTATTATCAGTTCGCGGCTCCGCAGCCCATCCTCGACTACCACTGTCATCTCTCGCCCTGCGACATTGCTGAGAATCGCCGTTTCACGAACCTCTTCGAAATCTGGCTCGAAGGAGACCACTATAAATGGAGGGCCATGCGGGCCAACGGCGTCCCCGAAAAATACATTACCGGCGATGCCACTCCCTATGAAAAATTTCTGGCATGGGCGCGAACCGTTCCCTACACTCTGCGCAATCCTCTCTACCATTGGACGCACCTCGAATTGCAGCGCTACTTCGGCATCACAGAACTGCTCGATGACACCTCCGCGCCTTCGATCTGGGAGCGCGCCAACGCCGAGCTGTCGGGCGGTTTAACCGCGCACGCGATTCTGAAAAAGTTCCGCGTCGAAGTCGTATGCACCACCGACGATCCTACCGATGATCTCCGCCATCATCGCGCGATCGCGAAATCGAACTTGCCGACTCAAGCGTTCCCAGCCTTCCGTCCAGACAAAGCGCTAGCCATCGGCGGTGCGGAGTTTTTGCCCTGGGTCGAGCAGCTTGCGAAAAGTGCCAACGTAGACGTACAGAACCTGAATAGCTTCCTGCAAGCTCTTCGCAGCCGTCACGACTACTTTCATACTCTGGGCTGCCGGCTTTCCGATCACGGACTTGCGCATTGCTATGCGACCCCGTGCTCCGAACGAGCAGCCGCACTCATCTTCGCGAAGGCTCGCGAAGGCCAATCTATCGCTGGGGCCATCGCCGAGGATGAGCGCATCCAGTTTGCGTCTTTCATGATGCTTTTCTTCGGCCGCCTCGACGCCGAAAAAGGTTGGACCAAGCAATTGCACCTTGGTGCCCTGCGCAACGTGAACACCGCCGCCCGCCGCAAACTCGGACCAGACACGGGTTACGACGCCATCGGCGACTTCCCCCAGGGCCGGCACCTCTGCGCCTATCTCGACCTGCTCGCGCAAGAAAACGCGCTCCCGCGGATGATCCTGTACAACATGAATCCGGCAGACACCTTTCAGTTCGCTACCATCGCCGGCAGCTTTCAGGACGGCGACCTAAAAAGTGGTGCCCGTCCCGGCAAAATCCAATTTGGCAGCGCCTGGTGGTTTCTTGACCAGAAGCAGGGCATCACGGCACAACTCGACGCGCTCTCAAACGCCGGCCTGCTCTCGCGTTTTGTCGGCATGGTCACCGACTCCCGCTCCTTCATGTCTTACCCGCGCCACGAATATTTCCGCCGCATCCTTTGCGATATCGTTGGACGAGATGTCATGCAAGGTGAGTTACCTGACGACGATGTGCTGCTGGGAAGGCTCATTCAAGACGTCTGCTACCGCAACGCCAGGAATTATCTTCAACTGCCGAGAACCGATTAGAGGGTCAGCTGCCTCATCCTGGCGAAGCGAAGGATGCCTGGCGTAGACTCGGACTCTTTCTGATAACCCATTTACATTCAATTGGTTGCGATCAGAGGTCTGTCGTCGATGCCAGCTTCCGAGCCACAGGCAACCCCCCCTGCTCTCCTCGCAACTAATAAATTAGTTGACGTTTTTGAGGCTGTCCCGTCTTACTGGCAGGGAAGGAGAAACCGTTGGCCCGCAGCAAATCAGCAACCCTGACCGAAGCCGAGTTGCGCATCATGAACGTCCTCTGGGAGCGGCGCTCGGCCACCGTCCACGAAGTGCTGGACGCCCTGCCCGCCAAGCCCGCGTTGGCCTACAACTCGGTCCTGACCATCATCCGCATCCTCGAGAAAAAGGGTTACGTGAAGCACGTAAAAGAGGAAGACACGCGCGCCCATGTGTACCTCCCGGCGATCGACCGCATCGACGCGACGCGATTCGAGGTGCGGCACTTGGTCAGCCGCTTCTTCGGTAACTCCCATGAACAGCTCGTGCTGAACGCGCTCGAAGAAACCAGCATCGACGCCGAAGAACTCGACCGCCTTCGCCGGTTGCTTGAAAGGAGCAAGTGACCCCACGATGATCGAAACAACGATGACCGCGGCCGTCACTTTGAATGCCATCGCGCTGAATGCCATCGCGCAGACCTCAGCCATTCAGATCGTGAACTGCCTCGTCGAAGGCACGCTGCTCGCGATCTGCGCCGGCGCAGTCCTCAAGGCCTCTCGCCTCCGGAATTCGAGCACCAAGTTCGCGGTCTGGTTTTCCGCTCTGGTGGGCATCGCGGCCCTGCCCGCGCTGATCGGAATTTCCGGGACGCAATGGGCGCACGGTAGAAGTGCCGCACAAACCGTGACTCACCCGGCGATCACGCTCCCCGGCTCCTGGGCTTTTTACATTTTCGTTGCGTGGGCTGTAATCGCCGCATGGTCTTTACTTGGTGTTGCCCGAAGCCTGTGGCATTTACGCATTCTGCGCCGCAGTTGCGTCCCCGTCGACCCCGCGATATTAGATGCGCGAGTGCGGGAGACTCTGGCGCGCGCCGGTTCGCCCGAGAATAGATCAACGGCGACCGCAGCGCCCGTCAGCGGATCGCAGATAAAACGCTCGCATCGGCCGGTCGTGCTCTGCACTTCCGATCTGGTGCATGTTCCTACCGCCATCGGCCTGGCAAAGCCGGCAGTCATTCTGCCCAGTTGGATCCTGCAAGAACTCTCGCCGCAGGAACTCAACCAGATCCTGCTCCACGAGTTGGCGCATCTGCGCCGTTGGGACGACTGGACCAACCTTGCCCAGAAGCTGGTCAAGGCGCTGTTTTTCTTCCATCCCGCGGTGTGGTGGATCGAGCGGCAAGTCTCGCTCGAACGCGAGATGGCCTGTGACGATGCCGTGGTCGCCGAAACCGCCAGCCCGCGGGCCTACGCGGAATGCCTGGCACACCTCGCCGAGAAGACTCTGCTGCAGCGCAGTTTGGCCCAGCGCAGCGTGGCTCTGGCGCAAGCCGCATTGGGGCGCATTCGTCACACCTCGCTCCGCGTCGCTCAGATTCTCGACGGCCGCCGGCTGGTAAGCGCCGAACGCAGTTGGAAGCCCGCTGTGTCAGTCGTGGCAGCGTTCGCCATCGGAAGCGGCGTATGGATTTCCAGAACGCCGCGCCTGATTGCATTCCAGGACCGCGATGCCGCTTCCGTTGTCAGCCCGGCGCTCGCACGCATATCGCCCGCTGGGAACGTGAGTGCCCCAATCATTCCAGCTACCGAACTGACTGCGTCGACGATGACTTCTCAGCATCCGGTTCGCGTCGTGCAAGCCAGGTTCAAAGTCGCTCAGACACATCGTCGCCTGCAAAGTTCCGTTGCCATGGGCTCTCCCAGTTTGGATCCAATCATAAGCAGTGCGGGTCAAACGAACGCGGGTCGGGCGAGCGTGATTCAAACCGAACTTGGCCCAAACGAATCTGGTTCAAACGAATCTCATACCAACAGACGTGCGCTTGCCCAACGCCGTGATCACCCCCGTGGCCTTCACCGAGACGTTCCTTGTAGTTATCGAGGGCCCGCAGACAGGCTCCTCCGATCAGCCGGTATTTCAGATCCAGTGGTGGCGGGTGATGGTTCTGCATCCAGCGGTCGATCCCGACAGCAGCCGAATTCCACCGAAGAAAACTTAGCTCCAAAAACCTAGTCATGAAAGGCAGCCGACAAAACGCGAAGTATCGATTTCAGGAACTAACGAATTAGTTATTCAAATCTCGAAAGGAACCAACTCAATGAATGCAGGAACGTGGTTGAAAGATAGCAAAAACAAATGGACGCGGCGGCTGGCGGTGCCAATGCTTGCACTGGCGCTGGTCGCTTCGTTCGTCACCTATGAATTCGCAAAACCAGCCTCGGCCCGGGCAGCCGAAGCCGCGCCCGCCGTCGCTCCGCTCGATACCGACAGCGTCAGCGCGCTGCTCGCGCTCGACAAAGCCATGGAAACTCTCGCCGCCCGCGTTACTCCGGCGGTCGTCAACGTCACCGTAACTTCACGCACGAAACCAGAAATGACCGGCCAGCAATTACCGCAGGACATGCAACAATTTTTCGGCGGCCAGGGCGGCCCGTTCGGCCAATTCTTCGGGCAGCACATGCAGCGTCAACCCCAGATCGAGCACGGCATGGGTAGTGGCGTCGTGATCTCGCCTGACGGATACATCGTGACCAACAATCACGTGGTTGAAGGAGCGGTCGACATCCGCGTCACCACCAGCAATCGCCGCGTCATGAAAGCGAAACTCGTCGGCACCGATCCGCTGACCGACCTTGCCGTTTTGAAGGTGGACGCGACCGGCCTGGCCAGCGCTCCCTGGGGCGACTCGAAGGAAGTCCGCCCCGGTCAAACCGTGCTGGCGTTCGGCAATCCCTACGGATTCCGGTTCACGGTCACGCGCGGCATCGTCAGCGCCGTGAACCGCGCGAACCCTGACCCGTCGAACCCCAGCAAGCCCGGCGAGTTCATCCAAACCGACGCGGCCATCAACCCCGGTAATTCCGGCGGACCGCTGGTCGATGCTCGCGGCGAAGTCGTCGGCATCAACACCTTTCTCGTCTCGCCTTCCGGCACGTTCTCCGGCATGGGATTCGCGATTCCCACGCAGATCGTCCGGCCTACGGTCGAGACCCTGATTCGTGACGGCAAGGTCAGCCATGGCCACATCGGCATCGGCATCGCCGACGTCACTCCCGAGAACGCGAAGTTCTTCGACGAGACTAATGCGACTGGCGGCGTCGTCACGCAAGTTGAACCAGATTCACCCGGAGCGAAAGCCGGCCTGCAGATCGGCGACGTCATCACCGAAATCGATGGCCAGAAGGTCAGCGATGCCGGCGAGCTTCAAGTGCTGGTCGGACAGAAACAGCCCGGCTCGAAAATCACGCTCAATGTTCTGCGTAACGGCAAGAGCATGACGATTCCGGTCACGCTGGAAGAACTGGGTAGCCGGTCGGCTGAGGGCAAGGATGACTCAGGCAGCAGCGAAGGCAAAATGCACTGGGGCATCGGCCTCGAAAACCTGACGCCGGATCTGCGCGATCAGCTTCAGGCGCCCAGCAACATTCACGGAGCCGTCATCGAGCAAGTGCAGCCCGGAAGTTCGGCCGACAACGCCGGTCTGCAGCAGGGAGACATCATCCTCGAAGTGAACCGCCACAAGGTTCAGACCGCGAGCGACGTGCAGCAAGCCCTGGCAAAAGTGCCCAAGGGTCAAGACGCACTGTTGCTTGTCTATTCGAACGGCGGCAACACCTTCCGAGTGCTGCATTCTCCCGAAGGCGCGTAATTCGACGTGTAAGCAGAAGGTTGGAGTGGGTTGTTTCAAAGACAGCCCACTCCAAAAAATTGTCATCCCGACCGCAGGCGGAGCGCCAGCGACGGCGAAGTGGAGGGACCTGCTTTTTCCGTGTGTGCGTAACCGCTTTGAAAGGGCGCGGCTTCCAGCCGCGCCGTTCAGGCGCAAAAAACGAAACACGGCTTTAGCCGCTGAGGGCGTCTCAAGGCCGAGCACTCCCCGGCGCCCTCAAATACCGTCCCGCAAACATCAGAAAAGTAGGCCAGTTCGGCGCAGGCGTATGCCCGCCGCTGTGCTGACGGAAAGCAACATCTCCGTCCATCAACGCCGTCTCGATGTGAGGAAACTCGTCGCGCCCCAATCCCTTCCGGCCCAACAGCTTGTACACCGGACCCGCCCCTACCGCGGCCAGGAACATTCCCTCCGCATCGACCCAGCCATCGCCATTGGTCGCCCCCGCTCCAATAAATACCGGACGCGGCGCGCACAGCGCGATCAATTCATGCGCATCCACTGGCAAATCGCTTTCTGTGAGCGGTCCGTCATATTTCAGAAAGTTGCCCGCCATCCAGTGATACTCCCCGGTCCCGGCGACGTTGCCGATCTGTTCTCCAAAATTCCGTCGAAAAAGTTTGGCCCCACCCTCACCCGACGAACTGATATACCCGATGGCAAACCGCGAGTCGTAAGCCATCGCGACCAGCGCCGCCTTGCCATAGCGCGAGTGCCCTTCTACTCCGACTTGCTTCGCGTCCACCGCTTTGTCGGTCTCAAAATAATCGAGCGCCTGGCTCGCGCCCCACGCCCACGCCCGCAGAGCGCCCCAATCGTCGAGCCCGCGGGGCTGGCCGTGATTCACCAGACCAATTACTCCCTCGGTCAGCCCTTCGCCATTGTCTTTCTGCACGCTGGTCGGAATGTACTCCGCGTATCCCCAACCTTTCGCGAGGACCTGCTGCTGCCACGTCGGTCCGAGGCCCGGTTTGAACATTTCGGGAAAACGCTTCATCAGCATCGCCAGTACTTCCGGACTCAATCCAAATTCCATCATCACCGGCACTGGCCCTTTCGCATTGGCGGGCGTTGTCAGGGTTAGGTCGATATCCACCTTTACCGGCGGGTACATCGAGCTGTCGACATGCCCGCTCAATTTCTTGGTGATGACCGGAACGTCGCCGTTCATTTCTTTCGTCGTGCTGACGACTTCCCAGTTCACTTTCGGAGTATTCTTCGGCATACGCCCGTAAATCTCGCGGTCGAAATCCTCCACGATCTCCGGACGCCGTTTCTTCCACCACATCTTCGCCGTCGTCACTCTCTTCCCGCTCTTCAACACCAGTGGGTCGGGTAGCTTCAAATCCGAATTGGCCTTGGACTCGTCGTAATTCGCGGCGTTCGGCGATTTCGGGTCTCCATCCGCGCCACGCCGCAGCGAGCTGATGTGCAGCAGATCCATCATGCGTTGATGGTCTTGCTCGGATGTGAGGTGCGCTGGCTGGGGCAGCCCAGCTCCAGGAGTCTGTGCCCGAGAGGAGAAGGAGAAGATAAGTGCAGACAACCCTAGGCCAAGCACGATCGACTGCGTTTTCGACATGAGCTTCCCGATCCCCGTTTTCTCATGCAGCTCCGAACCCAGCTACCGTTGCGGTGCGGGCTGAGGCGGCGCTGCGGTTGGCGCACTGGCCAGAAACGCCGGATCCATCCGCGCAATGTCCACGCGAAAACTGACCGTATCCGCGGTCGGAAAAGTAGCGGGCACTTTCTGCGTGACTTCACCCGTTGCCGCCCACTCCGTTCCTCGCTGATAAGTCGTCATAAATCCGACGCAACTCAGTGCGGCCACGTCATGCCCCATCGTCGTATGAAAGATTCTGCCTTTTCCATAATTCAGAACCATCAGCATGGGTTCATCGCGATCCGTGCCCTTGTTCTCAGGATCGGAATGCGCCGTGGCCAGCACGGTCATATTTTGGCCGGGCCCTCGCAGCGTCGCATACAGTTCGTCGGCTGCGTGCATCCACCCGGACGGCAATCCCTTCATGATTGGATGTTCCGGTGCCCGCGTCACAACCTGAAAAGGAATGCGCGCCCCATGGGAACCCGCCGGGCCGGGGGATGAGTCTGAAACCAACTTGCCATCCTTGAAATACCAGAGCGGCCCTGACTTCTCCGACCGATTTCTCCACCCGCCGATCCCAATCATCTGGTTCCAAGCCGGCCAATCCGGGAACGCGTTGTCGGCCGCATGCACCACCACCAGCCCTCCGCCATTTCTCACGTACTCTTCCAGTTGCTGGCGCAGGTCCGCCGGCCAGTCAGGAGCGTCATAATTCCACACGATCGCCTTGTAGTCACCGAACCTCGGTTTGAAATCGTGGAAGTCACCGCCAAACTGAGGTGATGTCGCCACTGTGACCTCGAACCGTCCCGTTTCCTCGAGTTCTTTCTTCAGAACCTTTGTGGTCAGTTGCCAGACGTGATAGGGCCCACCGCTTTGTCCATCCACCAGCAGTACAGGTATCGGCTTTTTCGCCGCCGCGGCTGGGCTAGGCAGAAACAAGGCACTCAGTACAATCCAAGCGATGGTGGCGAAAGTTCTTATCATAATTTTTCGGTCAGTTTTTTCGGGCGGCGAGTTCCGGGCGCCCCGATTCTAAATCAAAAACACGACTCACCCTTGCGGCACGTGGGCCAGATTTACCACGCTCAGGATCAGATAAAAAGCCATGATTCCGACAATGCATGCCAACACCAGCAGACGGTAACTGCTCTCCAGCAGGTCGGCAAGCACTCCTGAAACAAAGATGAACAGGAACGGCATTGCCGCCAGAAGAAACCCTGCGCCCCCAACGTGCGGATGAGCCATCCCCAAAATCAGGAAAAGCACTCCAACCAACAGCGGCGAAGTGCTACCAAAGTAGCGCGTGCGCGGCCACGAAGCATAAGTCGCCACCGCGACCGGAAGCCCTAAAACCAGCGCGGGACAAGCCTTCTCAATCCCCAACGCGACTTGCTTGTAGACTCCGGGCACCGTGAATCCGCGCCAGGTCGCTCCCCAAAACTCAGCGTGCCGCATGCTCCCCGCGAACGCGTGTGGATGAAAAAAGTACATCGCGAACAGCAGAACAAATCCCACCACGCAAGCCGCGATCCAGATGACTACTCCCGCCGGCCGCCGCACTGGAGCAACGTAGAGCAGAAAGCCGAGCGCGATCGGGACCAGCACGATCAGCGAAAACTGTGATCCCACCGCGATCGCCAGCGAAGTCCCCAGCAGCACGATGCGCCGCCAGTTCCACAGCACCACTTCGCGCGGAGCATAAAGCGTATGCGCGACCGCGATCGCTGTGAACACCGTGCCAAAAGCCCCCCATGCCGCTACAATCTCCGGCTCAGTATGCCAGACCGCGCTCGCCTGAATCAGAGTTGGGGAGAAACAATAAAACGTAAGCGCGATGAACCCTCCCAGATTTCCGCAGAGCCGCCGCGCCACGTACCACAGCGATGCGCCCAGAAAGACTCCGCAGGCCAGAAACGGAATCCGCGGCAGCCACCGCCAATAGTCCGAGAGCTCTGTACTCCACACGCGTTCGGGCCAGGCGAGCAGCGGCGCCGCAGTCACGATGGAGAGCAATGGCGAATGTTCCCTATCAAACCCATCTTCGGATACTTCAGTAGAGGACAAGTCGCGCGGGTTCGGGAAGGGCGCGCCGGCGATCCCTTGACCATGCCACTGACGCCAGCCTCCGGTGATTAGAACCGATTCGGGTCCGTCTAGGGGACTCTCGCTGCTGACGGTCAGCTCCATTCGGACCAGCCACAAAGCTTGCCCCAGAAAGCAGAGCAGCAACACCCCGGCAAGAAACTGCGGGCGTCCGAAGCGTTCGCGCGTGAAATATGGGCGCATAAGGTCGAGCCGAGTGTTTTACCATGGCGGAGGCCGTTTGCGCGAAGGATTGAGATAAAAGCTCTTGCCATGAGTGAACTAGACGTGAACACCGGGCGCAGTCTAGCGCAGAAGTCAGAGCCCACTCTAGCCTCCGCTCCCGATTTTGCCGCCGCAACTCAGCCCTCGTATGCGCGCACACTTTTTTTCGGCTCAGACGGTCTGCGCCCAGGCTGGGGGCTTTTGTTCTACGCGATCCTCTATCTCGCACTGCGCCAGATCGAGATCTGGTTGTGGCCGGCCTATTCGGCAATGGCGTTGGCCACGCTTGCGGATGAATGCAGTCTGTTCCTGGCGGCAATAATTCCGGCTGTCCTGTTGTGGCGAGTCGAACGCCGCCCATGGCGCTCCTTCGGATTACCGGTCCCGCGCGCATTCGATCCGTTGTTCTGGAACGGAATTCTGTGGGGATTTTCCGCCATCAGCCTGCTTATGATTGCGCTCTATGAGTTTCACGCGTTCGACTTCGGACACCTGGTTTTGCATGGCGTGCGCCTGGCGAAGTTCGGCTGCTTCTGGGCTGCCACCTTCCTGGCGATTGGACTTTATGAGGAGTTTTTCTTCCGCGGATATTCCCAGTTCACGCTCGCCCGAGGAATCGGTTTCTGGCCCGCCGCGCTCGCGCTTTCTTCCGTCTTCGGATTGATGCATCTGCACAATCCAGGCGAGCAATGGCAGGGTGCGCTCGCCGCCGCAGCTATCGGATTTTTTTTCTGCTTCACACTACGACGTACTGGGAGCCTCTGGTTCGCGGTCGGGTTCCACGCTGCGTGGGACTGGGGCGAGACGTTTTTCTATTCTGTGCCCGACAGTGGAATGAAGTCTCCCGGTCACTTGCTGAGTTCGTCGCTGCGCGGCCCGGCCTGGCTGAGCGGCGGCTCAGTGGGCCCGGAAGGCAGCCTACTCTGCTTCGCGGTGGTGGGCGTTGTCTGGATTGCGTTCGCTCGACTGTATCCAAGGCCAGCTCGGAATCACGTCATGACAAGTTGATTCAGATGTTCCGGTCTGGGAGCCGCACGCGACAATAATGCCGCCGCGCCGGCCTCATCTTTCCCTCACCCCTATACTAATTCCATGCCCTCAGAAGCCGACCTGCTTACGCCCTTGCGTCGCTACTGGGGCTACAGTTCGTTCCGGCCGTTGCAGGAGCGCATCGTGCGCAGCCTGCTCGCCGGACATGACACCTGCGTGGTCATGCCCACCGGTGGGGGCAAGTCGCTCTGTTACCAGCTCCCGGCAGTCGTTTCCGAGCGGACGACAGTGGTCATTTCTCCACTGATTGCGCTCATGCAGGATCAGGCCGCACAACTCGCGCAGATGGGCATTCCCGCCGCGGTTCTCAACAGTTCGGTCAGCAATGAGGAACAAAGCCGAGTCATCCGGCAGGCGCGCGACGGCGCTTTTCGGTTGCTTTACCTGTCGCCCGAGCGCCTGCAGCGCGCCGACACGCTGAGCTGGCTGCAGCAGGTGCCCATTTCATTTTTTGCGATTGATGAGGCCCACTGTATTTCCGAGTGGGGCCATGAGTTCCGTCCTGAGTATCGGCAATTGAGCAGCCTCCGCAGCAAGTTTCCCGATCGTCCCATCGCGGCGTTCACCGCGAGCGCGACAAGGCATGTCCGCCACGACATTCTGGCGCAACTCGACTTGCGCAACCCCGACAAATATATTGCCAGCTTTCATCGTCCCAACCTGCGCTACCTGGTCCGCCAGTGCGACACCGTGGAGCACACCGCGCTGCTGGTCACAGCGCTGCGCCACTACGATGAGGGCAACGTGATCGTCTACTCACCCACGATTAGCAAAGTGGAAGAGACTGTCGACTTTTTAGAAGACCAGGGAATCGCCGCCGTCGGCTATCACGCCAAGATGGACTCCGGCGACCGCCGCCGCAATCAGGAGCGCTGGATGTCGGACGAGGTCCGCGTGCTCGTGGGCACGATCGCCTTTGGGCTGGGTATTAATAAGGCGACCGTGCGGGCCGTCATTCACCTGGCGCTGCCGAAATCGGTGGAGCAGTTTTATCAGGAGGCTGGCCGCGCCGGGCGCGACGGAAAGCCAGCCGACTGCATTTTGCTGTGGCGCAAACAAGATGCCGGCCTGCTCGGATATTTTGCCAACCAGATTCTCGATGCCGCCGAGCGCGACCGTGCCTGGCAGCGCTATCACACGATTCGCGCTTTTGCGGAATCCGCGAAGTGCCGCCATCGGCAGATCTGTACTCATTTTGGCGAGACTCCGAAGTGGCCGTCCTGCGGGTCTTGTGACGTGTGCGGCGCCTCGCCCGAGTGGTTGACAGAAGTGGCGACTCCGGCTGCAGTGCGCGGGGCGGTGGCCGCCTCTGGCAGCACGCGAGTTGCGGCGAGGGTTGCAGAGGCCGATCAGGAATTGCGCGAGTATCTCCGCGAGTGGCGCAGAAAGACCGCCAAGGAGCAGGGCTCGCCGGCCTACGTGGTACTGCACGATACATCGCTCGATGAGATTTGCCGGTCAAAGCCAGACTCGATCGGGGAGCTGTTGAACATCACCGGAATCGGCGAGAGAAAAGCCGAACTCTACGGGCAGGGAATTCTGTCAGCCCTGCGCCAATATCGCGGCGGCGCGCGGGCAACAGCGCCTCCGGAAAAGAAAACCGCTCCCGCTCTCGAAACTCTGCAACTATTGGCGGAGGGTAAGAGTTTCGAAGACATCGCTAAGATCCGGGGACGCCAAGTGGCGACGGTCGTGAATGCCGTTGCCGGCTTGGTCGAGAAAGGCGAACTGGAATTTCGCCCGGAGTGGATTGATCGCAATCGCCTGGCTGTCATCGAAGCCGCTTGCGAGCGTCTGGGCCTGGCGCAACTAGAGCGCCTCAAGACGCTCAAAGATGCCCTGCCTCCCGAGATAACCTACGACGAAATCCGGCTTGTGGTGGCTCGTCTGCGGCGCGAGGCAGGCGGGACCAAGACATCGATTCCAGCCTGATCGACCTCTCCAAAACGGGAAGATGTTAGTATCTCAAAAGACACTACCGCGACGACTGATAAACACAGGGATTGCACGTGGGTGTACAATTCGTTGGGTTCTGATTCCTGCCCAGTTCTCATCTTAGACTAAGTAGATTTGCCAATTCTTGGCATCGCTCGTGACGCTTCCGTGCGGTGAAGCACGTAACTAAGTGCGATAACGCACTTTGGTTCCTTGAAGGGAGTAGTCATGAGAATTCTGCTTTACAACCCAGACAATGGTGTAACTCGCAATTTCATGCCGCACCTCTGGATGTTTCTGCTCCAGTCGCTCACGCCGCCCGGACACGAAGTCCTGCTGATCGACGGCAACGCGAAGCCCATGAACGAGGCTCAGATCGCGCAGTATGTCCTCGACGAGAAAATCGATCTGGTTGGCATCGGGGCGATGACCCGCATGATCGCTAAGGCCTACCGCATTGCCGACGCGATTCGCGCCACTGGAGTGAAGGTCGTGATGGGCGGACCTCACGTCACCGAATTGGCCGATGAGGCCCTCGGCCGCGACGGCGGCCCGCGTCACGCCGACGCCGTGGCTCTGGGCGAAGCCGACGAAACCTGGCCGCAGATGGTGAATGACGCGGCGCGCGGCCAGCTCAAGGAAATCTATACCCCGGTCGACGAAACCGGTAAAGAGCGCAAGCCGTCGCTCAAGCAATATCCCGTGATTCCCTGGCAGTCGATCGATCTCGATCAGTTCAACCTTGTGCCCAAGGCCGCCCACGCCATGCTGCAGAAAGTTGGGCAAGGCTGGGGTACGTTTCGCATTATTCCTGTCGAGTCGGGCAGAGGTTGCCCTTACGGGTGCGAGTTCTGCACCGTGACCGGATTTTTCGGCGATTCGATTCGCTTCCGCACCAACGAGAGTGTCGTGAACGAACTGCTGCTTCTGAAGGCACGCGCCCGCAAGGAAAAAGGTCAGATGGCGGTGTTCTTCATCGACGACAACTTCGCCATCAATGTAAAGCGCACCAAATCGCTACTGCGAGACATCATCGCCGCCGGCGCCCAAGTGCACTGGGTGGCCCAGATCAGCGCCAACCTGTTGCGCGACGAGGAACTGATCGACCTGATCGCGGCCTCCGGAGGAAAATGGGTCTTCATCGGGATGGAGTCGATCGATCCGACGAACCTGAAAGATGTCAACAAAGGGTTCAACAAACCTGGAGAGTATGCCGAAGTCCTGGAACGATTGGCGAAACGCAATGTGTACGCGATCACGTCATTTATTTTTGGCATGGACAACGACACCACTGGCGTGGCCGAACGCACGCTCTCTCAAGTGCGCACCTGGCCGCCAGGTCTGCCCATCTTCGGGCTGCTGACTCCATTACCCGCAACTCCGCTCTACAAGCGACTCGAGGTAGCCGGGCGGCTGACGCGGCCGAAGCATTGGAAGGAGTTTATCCCCTTCGCCATGGCGCATACCCCGCTGAAAATGACCATCGAAGAAGCGCACGCCGAAGTGAAATATGGATGGGCCCACGCCTACAGTCCGGAAGCCCTGGCCCAGGCCGTCGATTCGCTGGACGACCAGCCGCTGGGGTATCGCATCAACATTTTCATCGCGCGCTTGTGTTTCCGCGGAATCTATTTCCCCATGATGAGCAAGTTTTCCTGGTTCAGAGTGGTCGCGGAGAATCGGCGTACCATCTTCAAGCTGGTAAAGGAGGGATTCTTCGGCCGCAAAGCCCGGCCACGCAATCCTGACAGCGAAGTGGCGTACGACGAGGCCACGCGGGAATCGCAGGCCAGAGCTTAGGAACTCCACTTCAATCGAAAAACGAATACACGAATACAAAATGAAGATGGCCATCAACTCTTGATGGCCACTTCTTTCGAGCCGGCTATATCTCCGCGAGTTGTTTCGCCGCGTCGCGCCCGGAGCGCACGCAGTCGGGCACGCCGATTCCCCGGTAGGCGTTGCCGGCAAGCGCGACGCCGGGCAACTGCTGGCGCAGGCGTTCAATGCGCTCGAGGCGATCGAGATGCCCGACGCCATACTGCGCCATCGCCGACTTCCATTTGTAAACGCGTGCAAACCGTGGCTCATCTCGCAGGCCGGTGATCTGCGGGCCCAAGATTTGCTGCAGTTCCTTGCGCACAATTCCGACGATCTGCTCATCATTGAGTGCCCACAGGTCGTCCGCATTCCTCCCCGCGAAAAAACACCGCAGCAATGCGCGGTCTTCGGGAGCGCGATGCGGAAACTTGTTGTGAACGAAAGTCGCAGCTAGCAGTCTCTTGCCTTCGCTGCGCGGCACCAGAAATCCAAAGCCGCGTGGCAGAGACTGCCGGACCTCGCGATCGTATCCAAGGCCAACAGTGATTGAAGAGCTGTATTGAATCGCGGCGAGTTCGGCAGAAAGCTCAGGACTCGCGATGCGAAGCACCTGCGCAGCCGCAGCCGCGGGCAGAGCGATGATGACCGAGTCGAACCCGTCTGACTGCAGCCCCGCGGAAACCACCCAGCTTTCCGCCTCGCGTTGAATGGCCAGCACCGGAGCGTTGATCACAAGCGACGACGGCGTAAGCCGCGACACGACCATCTCGACCAGTTGCTGCATGCCATTCCTGAGAGAGGTGAAAAGCGGCGGCGCAGTCTGGCGCGGACTGCTCGACATTTTCCTGCGAGCGGCGAGCATGGCGCGCCCGAGACTGCCGTGGGTGCGCTCCATTTCAGCAAACCGAGGCAGAACCGCCCGCACGCTGAGGCTGGCCGCTTCTCCGCCATAGACACCGGAGAGCAGCGGGTCGGCGAGCCGGTCGACCATCTCAGCGCCGTAATGGCGCTCGATGAAAGCAGCGACCGACTCGTCGTGATTATTTTCAGTGCCGGCGACGGCGCGCGCCGGATGAAAGAGTTCCTGCATCATGCGCAGCTTCGTCTTCCACGAGAAAAGCGGCGACAGCCCCGTGGGCAGAATTTTTGTCGGGACCATGAACATGAGCCCGTCGGGAATTTCGACGAGCCGGCCGTGTGTCAGGATATAAGTCTTGCGGTCGGCGTCGTTGGAGCCGATGAGCTGATCGCCGAGTCCGACGAGGCGGCACAATTCGGTCGCCCATGGTTTCTCGGTAATAAAAGAATCCGGACCAGCTTCCACGATGCATCCATCGATGTGATCGGTGCGAAGCACGCCTCCCAGACGCGCCGACGCTTCATAAAGAACGTAATCGATTTTGGCGCCGGCCCGGCGGCGCTCTTCCAGTTCGAAGGCGGCGGCCAGTCCGGAAATACCTCCGCCGATGATGGCAATGCGAGTCATGAACAGCGGCTTCCAGATTCCGGCTCTCGGCTTTCGGACGCCGGATGGCGGGAACCGGACGCCGGCATGGCATACTCTTGCACAAAGCGCGCCAGGTTCTTCACATTGTCGACCGGCGTTTCCGGCAGGATCCCGTGGCCGAGATTGAAAATGTGACCCGGTCGTCCGCCGGCGCGCCGCAGAATATCTTCCGCGCGCGACTTCAATTCTTTCCAGCCGGCAAACAGCAGAACCGGATCGAGATTCCCCTGTACCGCGCACGCGTGATCGAGGCGGGCCCAGCCTTCGTCGAGCGGAATGCGCCAGTCCAGTCCAACCACGTCCGCTCCGGTTTCTTTCATGGCGGGAAGCAGCGTGGCGCTGTCGGTGCCGAAATAAATGATAGGCGCGCCAGTTTTCTGTAATGTCTTCACCATTCCCGTAACGTGCGGCAGCACGTAGCGGCGGTAATCTTCGACGCTGAGGCATCCCACCCAACTGTCGAAGATCTGAATCACGTCGGCTCCGGCGCGCACCTGGTCGGCTGAGTACGCGGTGGTGACCGCGACCAGCTTGCGCATCAACGCATCCCAGTCGGCGGGTGAGTTGTACATCATTTTCTTAGCGTGAATGTAGTTCCGCGACCCTCCGCCTTCAATCATGTAGCTGGCGAGGGTAAACGGAGCGCCACAGAATCCGATGACCGGCAGCCGGTCGCCAAAATGTTTCGCGACCAGGCTCACCGCCTCTGACACATAGCCCAGTTCGGCGGCGCGGTCAGTGCGCAACCTCGCGATGTCCTCTTTACTGCGCACGGGCTTCTCAATGACTGGTCCTTCTCCGGCGGAAAAATGAAACGGCAGGCCCATGACTTCGAGCGGCAGCAGCAGGTCGGCGAAAATGATGGCGGCGTCGATGCCCAGAATTTCCGCGGCCGTGATTGTGACTTCTGCGGCGAGCGCAGGTTTTTTGCAGATCTCGAGTAGCGAGTGCTCCTTGCGAACCGCGCGATACTCGGGCATGTAGCGCCCCGCCTGGCGCATGAACCAGACAGGCGTGCGGTCGACCGGCTGCGACTTGCAGGCGCGAACGAAGCTGGAATTAGGGGCTGACATGAATTCTTGACTGTAGCATTTTTTCGGCAGGAGCGCTGTGCTGGCGCGAGATCAAAACCTTAACCACAGAGCACACAGGGTACGCCGAGGAAAAACGTGAGCTTGTAGAATCACTGCATGGGTTCCAGGGTTGTCATCATGTTCGGCATCATGGGTCTGGGGATGTGCTTTTGGGGCGCTGCTCTTCAGAAAGCCGGACTAGCTGCGGCGCCTACATTTTATAAGGACGTTTTGCCGATCCTGCAGGATCACTGCCAAAGCTGCCATCGCGCGGGAGAAGTTGCTCCCATGCCGCTGGTCACCTATGACCAGACACGGCCGTGGGCGGCCGCCATGGCGCACGCAGTCGAGATGAAGATGATGCCGCCGTGGTTCGCAGACCCTCGCTACGGACACTTTGCCAACGATGTTTCCTTATCTCCGCAGCAGATCGCGACGATTTCGGCGTGGGCTGAAGCAGGAGCTCTCGCCGGCGACACGCACGACGCCCCTGCGCCACGAAAGTGGGCTAAGGGATGGAATATCCCGCAGCCTGACCTCGTGGTGAAGATGCCCAAGGCCGTGCAGATTCCGGCGGAAGGACAAGTCGAGTACACCTACGAGATCGTGCCCACACATTTTGCCGAAGACCGCTGGGTGCAGATGTCGGAGTTTCGTCCGGGGAGTCCCTCCCACGTGCATCACGCCGTAGTTTACATTCGTCCGCCGGATTCACAGTGGCTGCGTCATGCGCCGGTGGGCGAGCCCTTCACAGCGTCCACGTTAAACGATCCATTGGAACGCCGCGAGGCGCACGAGACCACCAGCGATCTGCTGCTGGTCTATGCGCCGGGCAGTTCGCCCGACGAGTGGCCTGACGGCATGGCGAAGTTCGTGCCCGCTGGATCGGACCTTGTATTCCAGATGCACTACACCACCAACGGCACGGCCGATCAGGATCAGACCAGCATTGGTCTCGTCTTCGCCAAGAATCCCCCGAAGCAGAAAGTGATCACACTGCAGCTGAATAATCATGCCCTGCTCATTCCACCGGGCGCCGACGATTTTCGCGTGGAAGTGCAGGGCACGCTGCCCAACGACGCGACTCTGCTCAGCTTGTTTCCCCACATGCATCTGCGTGGCAAACGCTTTGAATACGACATTGTGCATGACGATGGCAGCGTGGAAGTATTGTTGCTGGTGAATTATCACTTTCACTGGCAGTTGAGTTACCGCCTGGCCGAGCCGCGCGTGTTAAAGGCGGGGACGCGGTTGCGGGCAATCGCGTGGTACGACAATTCAAAGAACAACCCGCACAATCCCGATCCGGAAAAGCTGGTAACTTGGGGCGATCAAACAACCGACGAGATGATGGTGGGTTTCTTTGACGTAGCCGTGGCCGCCGACATGGACAAATGGAAATTTTTCGTACGGCGAGGGGATGCAAAACCGGAGCTGAGTAAGTAGCAGATACCAGTAGGTGGGCTCTGACTTATGTTTGAATCCATCAACCAGCCGACGCGTCCGAATTGGATGCTGCGTCTTCTCCTCGCGGCGTCCGCGATCATACTCGGAACGGGTCTCGTCGCGCTCTGGCGGATCACACAGATGCCGCTTACCTCCTACAAAGGACCCCTGCCCCCGTCGTCCGGCGCGCAGCGCGACCTTGCGGGGCGTCTGTCAGGGCATGTCCGTTACCTGTCGGCGACGATCGGAGAAAGAAACATTCACCGAGCGGGATCGCTACAGGCGACTACCGACTACCTGCGCGACAACCTCCTCCATGCCGGGTATGCGGTCGCGGTTCAGTCTTACAATGTGGAGGGTCACCCAGTCAGCAATCTCGAAGCTCGGCTGCCTGGAAGCGACGAAGCGGCGGGAGCCGTTGTTGTCGGCGCACACTACGACAGCGTTGCCGGAACCGTGGGAGCGGATGACAATGCCTCCGGCGTCGCGGCTACTTTGGAACTAGCCCGCATGCTGCACGGGAGCAAACCGCGGCGAACGATTCGGTTCGTGTTGTTTGTCAATGAGGAGCCCCCGTATTTTCAGACAGAGCAGATGGGGAGCTTCATCTATGCCCGCCAGCTGCGGCACGACGGGTTTCCGGTTTCGGCGATGATTTCGCTCGAGATGCTTGGCTTCTATTCTGACATTCCCGGCAGCCAGAGATACCCGCCTCTGCTCAGCATCTTCTATCCGAGCCGCGGCGATTTCATCGGTTTCGTCGGCAACAGTGAGTCGCGCGACCTGGTGCGGCGAGCCACGCGCAAGTTCCGAGAGTCCGGCATGTTCCCGTCTGAAGGCGTCGCCGCACCCGCGACTTGGCCCGGAATCGGATGGTCCGACCAATGGTCGTTCTGGCAGCAAGGCTACCCCGCAATTATGATTACGGACACGGCTTTGTTTCGGAATCCCTACTATCACACTCCGCTCGACACGCCCGACAGGTTGGATTTCGAAAAAATGGCGCGAGTTGTTGAGGGAGTCCGCGGAGTAATTGTGTCGCTAGCGAACGAGCCGTGAGCATTTGTTAGACTCCTAGAGATTCCAACCCGAGGCCAACGTTTGATGAGCACAAAACGAGCGGTCGTTCTAGGAAGTGTCGGATTCTTTCTGGCATCCTTGATTCCTGCGGCCGTGGCGCAGTCTGCCGCGACCCCGCATGCTCCATCCCCAGGCCAGGCCGCTGCCAACGCGGCCGGCCCAAAAAAGGCCGAGGAGCAGTTCAAGAACATCCAGGTGCTCAAAGGGATTCCAGCCGACCAACTCTTTCCGACCATGCAGTTCATTACCGCATCGCTCGGCGTGCAGTGTGATTTCTGCCACGTGCAGGGCGCCTTCGAAAAAGACGACAAGCCGAACAAGCTGAAGGCGCGCAAGATGATGGAGATGATGATCGCCATCAACGCAGATAATTTCGATGGGCATCGCGCTGTGACCTGCAATACCTGCCACAACGGAACCACCAAGCCCCAGGCGATCCCCGCCGTGATGACGGAAGAGCCCAAAGAGGGGATGGGCGGCCCGAAGCCGCCGGAAGCTGCGAACGGCGGCGCGAACTCCGGCGCGAACTCCGGCCCAACTGCCGAGCAACTGCTCGACAAATATGTGCAGGCCTCGGGTGGAGCGGCCGCGATTGATAAAGTCGCCAGCCGCGTCATGAAAGGCACGGTCGACTTCGGTGGCAGGTCGCTGCCCATCGACATTTATTCAAAAGATCCCGACAAGCGTATTTCGTTCACCCACATGGCTGAGGGCGACAGCATTACGGCATTCGACGGGCATGAGGGATGGCTGGGTTCGCCGGGACGGCCCGGAGCGCGCGAGA
Source organism: uncultured Acidobacteriota bacterium (assembly GCA_963755795.1). Lineage (GTDB taxonomy): Bacteria > Acidobacteriota > Terriglobia > Terriglobales > Acidobacteriaceae > Sulfotelmatobacter. The sequence continues at coordinate 76,184 of CAVWLI010000036.1, forward strand.
TGCACGGCAGCGAACTGGACGCGGCATCGATTGACGCCGATCTGCACCTGGCCACGCATTTGAAGGCGATGTTCCGTGAACTGCAGGTGCAAGGCAGTGAGTCGATCGGCGGCCATGAAGCTTACGTAGTAGTCGGCCAACGCGAGGGCAAGCCTCCGCTGCGGCTGTATTTTGACGAGCAATCCGGACTCCTGGTGAGGCTGGTGCGCTATGGCGACACCGCGTTGGGCCTGCTTCCAACGCAGATCGATTACGCCGATTACCATGACACCAGCGGCGTGAAGATTCCCTACCGCTGGACTCTGGCCCGCCCGAGTGGACGGTTCACTATCCAGGTGACCGACGTGAAGCAGAACGTTCCGGTTGACGACGCGAAGTTTGCCAAGCCCGCCGGAGAAGAGTCAGGGCGGGGTCATTAGATTCCCAAAGAAGTCTTACTTCTCATTTTTAGTTGTGTTGATTTCGCTCGGCGCCCGACTATCCGCGTCCCGCCGGACCGCCGCTGCCCCTTGCCCCACGCCGCTTTCAATAACAAAACCTGATAGCCACGATAAATAGTTTCGATTTCCGCGAAACTGCTGCGAACGATAGAGTGAGCGGTCTGAGGCGGTCTCGCATTGCGAAGAGCTCTGGCTTTTGGAGGAGCAAGAAGAGAGGCGGAGCAAGAAGTGCAGGGACTGCTCTCCCAAACCGAGAAGGGAGATATGATGGGAGTCGTCGGCGTAGGGGCTGGCCGGGAGTGGCTGCAACACTCTTACGCGTCGACAGCGTGAACAACGCGGAACAGGACTTGACGACATTATGACGAAGATCGAGGCGGTTATTCAAAACTCCAAGCTGGAAGCGGTCAAAACTGCCCTGCATGAAATTGGCGTCGAGGGCATGACCGTAATTGAGGTGCGCGGGCACGGGCGGCAGAAGGGTCACACCGAGGTCTACCGCGGGCGTGAATATAGCGTAGATCTGATTCCCAAGACCAAAATCGAGATGGTGTTGCCCGACGCCTTGGTCGAAAAGGCCGAGCAGGCCATCCTGACCGCAGCTCGCACCGGCAAGATCGGAGACGGCAAGATTTTCCGCTCTCGGGTCGATGAAGCGATCCGCATTCGCAATGACGAGCGCGGCGAGGGCGCTCTCTAGTCGCCGTGTTACATGAGGCGAAGTGGCGTGACCCGCTCGGCCCAACCGGGACGCAACCGGAAAGCGTTTTGATAGGCAGCAGTTGATGGCGCCTTCCCCCAGTGGCTAGTTTCACGGGGTGAATTACTTTCATCATGGCAGCGTCCTCGATCAGCGAATTACGGATCAGCGAATTACGCGGCTCCCTCAGCGTAGAATCAGCCCGGATTCAGCGGGAGTTCGAGGCCTCCGCTGACGGGCGCGCCGCCCTGGCGCAACGCACGCGGCTGGTAGAAGACGTCTTGGCTCGCCTGTGGCGCGACATCATCTCCTCCGATGACGCCAAGCCCGCCAACTTTGCCCTTGTGGCCACGGGCGGTTTCGGCCGGGGATGGTTGTTCCCGTATTCTGACATTGACCTGCTTTTTCTCTTCGGCGACGGCGACTCCGAGAAGGCGTTCAAAGATCCCGTTCGCAGCTTTTCGCAGGAACTGTGGGATTTACGTCTGAAGCTGAGTCCGGCGTCGCGCACGCTCGGCGAGTGCGATCGCTACGACCCCAACAATACCGAATTCACCATTTCTCTTCTCGACTGCCGTTATCTCGCCGGCGATCACGACCTGTTTCGTCGGCTGCATGACAAAGTCATCCCCAAGCTGGTGATGCGCGAGTCCAAGGCTCTGCTGCAAGGCTTGGCGGAGGTGACGCGAGAGCGCCACGCGAAGTTCGGCATGACGCTCTATCACCTGGAGCCGAATTTGAAAGAGGCTCCGGGCGGCCTGCGCGACTGCAACGTCGCGTCGTGGCTCGCCCTGATTTCCGCCATGGACAAGTTGCACGATTGGCCGGATGCGAGTTCTCTGCGCGCTCCGGTGCGCAAGCAACTCGATGCCGCGCTGGATTTTCTGATGTCGGCGCGCTGTTTTCTGCACTTCCGCCACGGACGCGACGACAACACGCTGAGTTGGGAGGCGCAGGACGAAGCCGCGGCGCGCAAGATTGGAGCCATGATTCCTGGAGCAGTGGTCGGGGCGGCCGATTCCGCAGAACTTTCGGCCGCCGATTGGATGCGCATTTACTTCGGCCATGCCCGCGCCGTGCAGCGCACCGTCACTCAGTTACTCGAAGAAATTCCGGAAGCGTGGTCGGCGCTTTACCGGCAAGTGCAAAGCTGGCGCTCGCGGCTGACGACCGCAGATTTTTCGGTGGTGGATGGCCTCATCTTTCTGCAGCAGCCTTCCGCACTGCAAGATCCCGAAGTTTTGTTGCGTTTGTTCCATTTCATGGCGCACCACGGCTTGAAGTTGAGTGCAACCACAGAGTACCGCATCGAGCAGGCGCTTCCAGCGCTCGCTTCCACGCCGCCCCGGGGCGCGGAACTCTGGCTCTATCTGCAGGAAACGCTGTTGCAGCAGCATGCCGCCGACGCTCTGCGCGCCATGCATTCGTTGCGCCTCTTGACGCTGCTCCTGCCGGAACTGAAGCTCATCGACTCGCTGGTCGTGCGCGATTTCTATCATCGCTTCACCGTAGACGAACATTCGTTTCTGGCCATCGAAAGTTTGCATCGCCTGAAGCAGTCGCAATCGGAGTGGGATAAGCGCTACGCCGAATTGCTCAGCGAACTGGAGAGCCCAGAGTTGTTATATCTCGCGCTCTTGCTGCACGACACCGGTAAGGGTGTGCCCGGGCGCGATCACGTGGAAGCTAGTCTGGAGATCGCGGGCCGCGCCATGGACCGGCTCGACATGGACCCGAAAGAGCGGGCCGAAGTGCTCTTTCTCATCGCCAATCATCTCGAGTTGTCGGCGGCGCTGCGCCGCGATATTTTCAATCCTGAAACGGTCGCCGCTTTCGCCGAAAAGATGGGCACGCCCGAGCGCCTGAAAACACTCACGCTCATGACCTTCGCCGACATTAAGGCGGTGAATCCTGAAGCGCTGACTCCGTGGAAAGCAGAAAACGTGTGGCAACTCTACATTGGCGCCGAAAACTATCTGAACCGCAGCGCCGACCAGCGCGTCCATGCCGATGTGAATGACGAGAAGCTAGCCCGTCTGCGGTCGCTGGCGCCGGTGACCAGCAGCAAGTTTAAAGAATTTCTCGAAGGATTTCCGCAACGCTATTTGCTCGTCCATTCCGCCGAAGAAGTCATGCGCCACATGACCATGGCCGACGAACTCGGGGCAGATCCGGTGCAAGTCGAACTGAAACGCGGACGTCACTGGTATGAACTGGCCCTGGTGACGAGAGATCGTCCTTTTCTATTCGCCAAGCTATCGGGCGTGCTGGCCGCATGGGGCATGAACATTGTGAAGGCCAACGCTTTCTCAAACGAAGCCGGAACGGTAGTCGACACGCTTTACTTCACCGATCGCTTCCGCACCCTGGAACTGAATCTTTCGGAGTGGGAACGTTTCACCCGTAGCGTAACCAGCGTGCTGCTCGGCGAGGCCGACCTCGAAAAAATGCTGCGCGACCGCCAGCGCGCCGAGAAAGGCGTGATCGCGAAAGTAAAAGTAGAAACGAAGATTGACTTCGACGATTCGAGTTCGTCGACCAGCACGCTCCTGCAGGTGATCACGCAGGACCGTCCTCGCCTGCTGCACCGCATCGCTTCCTGCCTGTCGGATCAAGAATGCAACATCGAAATCGCTCTGATCGATACCGAAGGGCAAATGGCGATCGATACGTTTTATCTGACGTCGGGCGCAAAGAAACTTAACCCAGAACATCGAAAGCAAGTGGAGAGGGCGCTGCTGGCGGAGCTAAGAGGTGAGTAAGGTGCCTACTTGGGTCTGTCTGCCGAGTTGAAGATTGCCCTCGCTCGACCCTGGACAACGCTTTCAGGCAAATCGACAGCCTCGTAATAGAAGACCTCGAAGGCGGACGAACTTGCCAGTATGAGGCAATGAAAACGGCGATGACGGGCTGAATCGGACCCTTCATACCGGGCCCCCATTGTTCCGTGCAGTTCTGCGTAGAGCGGCTCTCCAACGGCAATCCCAGCCGAACCCTCTATCTTGTTCTCGTAATCCCTTCTCTTGTTTACCCATCGCCGAAAAATCACGACTTTGTCTTCGTGGGTGACGTTTCCGGTGGTCGGGAAGAACGAGCCTAAGATTGAGACGGTCACTTGCTCGTTTTCTGTGCTGTAGGTGCGCAGGTTGGGATCGTCGGTCTTTCCGGACTTCCACACACCAGGTAGCGTCGCTCGAAAAGAGGTCTCGTTGATTCTCGTGTCGCCGGTCACTGGCTGAGACTGCCCAAAGAAGTTTGCTGTCAGTAGCGCCATGCCCAGCAAGCACGAAACAAAGCCAGATGGCCATATGCTGGGCACGGTCTCCTCCGCCTTCACTTCGTCGAAAACTTAAACACTGTTGTCTGGTGAAACGTCTCTCCCGGCCTCAAGATCGTGCTCGGAAAGTCCGGATGGTTCGGCGAGTCCGGGAAGTGCTGCGTCTCCAGGCAGAGCCCGTAGCGACGCTTGTAAACGTGGCCGTGCTTGCCGATCACGGTGCCGTCGAGAAAATTTCCGGTATAGAACTGAACCCCAGGCTGCGTCGTCGAGACTTCCATCACGCGCCCGCTGGTGGGTTCGTACACGCGCGCCGCCAGCGTAAGCCCGTCGCCTTTACGGTTGATGACCCAGTTGTGGTCGTAGCCGTGGGCGAGCACCATCTGATCGTAGCTGTCGTCGATGCGAGCGCCAACTCGTGTCGACGTCGTGAAATCAAGCGGTGTTCCCTCGACCGGCCGAAGTTCACCCGTGGGGATAAGATTCTTGTCGACCGGGGTGAAGCGGTCAGCGTTCAGCATGACTTCATGATTCAGAATGTCGCCGTTGCCTTCGCCCGAAAGATTGAAATAACTGTGCTGGCTCAGATTAATGGGTGTGGCCTTGTCGGTGGTCGCTTCATAGTCAATGACCAGCTCGTTCTGATCGGTCAGCGTATAAGTAACTTTAACCTTCACGTTGCCCGGGAAGCCATCGTCGCCGTCTTTGCTGAGGTAGGTGAAAGCCACGCCGGTCTTGCCTTTCAGCGCCTCGCCGTCCCACACGACTTTGTTGAACGTCTTGTCGACGCCGCCGTGCAATGTGTTAGGGCCGTCGTTCTTCGGCAGAGTGTAAGTCTTGCCGTCCAGTGTGAACGATCCGTTGGCGATGCGGTTGGCATAGCGCCCGACAATCGCGCCGATGTACGGTGGATTCGGAATGTAGCCCTCGAGAGTTTCGTGGCCAAGGACAATATCGGCAAACTGTCCTTTGCGGTCGGGCACGCGGATGGAAACGATGATGCCGCCATAATTCATTGCATCGACTTCAACACCGTTTGCGTTGGTTAAGGTGAACAAGTTGACGGGCCTCCCGTCCCGCGTGCCAAAAGGTTTCTGCTGAACTCCTGACTTGTGTTTCGTTGCGGCCTGCGCGACGGGTCTGCCCATCGCCAGACTGAGCACGACGGTGACAAATATGGACAAGGTCGTGAGGCGTCTTGGCATCATGCCGGAAAGTGTACTACGAGGAGCGAGTTCGTGCCGCCGTCCCAGCGAGAGCGGCGGTCGATTCCACCTGCGGCCGGCAAGAATCGCAAAATGTACTTTCCCGCAAGTCGATCCACTCCACGGAATGCGATGAGGACATCATGCAGCGATAATCCTGGCAGTGGTGAAGATCGAGAGTGTGGCCCAGTTCGTGAACCGACTCTTTGAATAAACGCTCTCCGAGCAGCGCATCATCGCGGTCAAGGCCGTAGAGCTCCTGGCGCAGTCTGTGTACGGAAACCACGGCGCACGGCCCTCCCATCTGGGCCTCGCCAAAAACATATTTGAGAATCGGGATGTAAAGATCAACATCGGCCACGGCTAGCACGCGCCAGTCCCACGGCCGCACCAGAGCCTGCATCTGTCGCAGAATTTCTGACGAATGATACTGCTGGCGTTCCGCGTGATATGACGGCGCAGGGTCGAGATTCGCAGGAACAATTTCACACTCAACGCGAACGCACCGCGGAATCCTGGCGCACAAGTCCCGCAGCAGCGAAACATCCACCTTGCCGACCGGGAGCAGGCGCACCAGATTCATCGCAATCTTAGGTCCATTGCAATCTATCGCGTTTCCACCGGAGTGCGGCTCCAGCCGTAACGCTTGAGCTTGTGGTGGAGCGTGACCCGGTCGATATCGAGAATCTCGGCGGCACGGCTCTGGTTGCCGGTGCACTCATCCAGCACGCGCAGGATGTGGGCGCGCTCGATCTCGTCCAGGCTCTTGCCGCTCGCGGCCAGCGCGGCGGGCGGCGTTTTGAAAATGAAATCCTGTTCTCGCAACCCGGGCTCTTGCCCTACCACCATGGCGCGCTCGACCGCGTTCTCGAGTTCGCGAACGTTGCCCATCCACGCCTGCTGCTGCAATTGGTCCATGGCGGCCGGCGCAATGCGCGTGATCTGCTTGTTCATGGCGAGAGAAAACTTGCGCACGAAATGCTCGACCAGCGGTGGGATGTCTTCCCGGCGCTCGCGCAAAGGCGGCAGCTCGATGCGGAAAACGTTCAGACGATAAAATAAATCGGGGCGGAACATTCCTTCTTCGATCATGCTTTCGAGGGTTTTATTTGTGGCAGCCACGCAACGAAAATCGACTTTGATCACCTGATTGCCGCCCACGCGCGTGATTTCCCGCTCCTGCAGCACGCGCAGCAAATCGGTCTGAGTCTTCAGGCTAATGTCGCCGATCTCGTCGAGAAATATGGTTCCGCCTTCGGCGATCTCAAATTTTCCCTTCTTGCGGTATTGCGCTCCGGTGAAGGCGCCTTTCTCGTGCCCGAAGAGTTCACTCTCGAGCAGCGTCTCGGTCAGTGCGCCGCAGTGAATGACGACCAGCGGATGAAACCGGCGCATGCTGGCGGCGTGAATGGCGCGCACGACCAATTCTTTCCCCGTCCCGCTCTCGCCCGTGATCAATACATTTGCGTCGGTGGGCCCAACGGTTTCGATGGCTTCAAATACTTTGCGCATAGCCGGACTCTGCCCCACCAGATCGCCGGGATTGGTGGCTGCCGCGACGGTTTCGCGCAGCTGGACGTTTTCCTTCTCTGCGCGCCGGTGGGCCAGTGCTTTCTTCACCAGGTGCGCAATCTCGTCCGGATCGAGTGGCTTGCTCACGTAGTCATACGCGCCATTCTTCAGAGCGGTGACAGCGGTTTCCACCGAGGCATAGCCGGTCATCATGACGACGATCAGGTCAGGATCCATCTCGTGGAGACGGCGCTGCAGTTCAATGCCATCGGTGCCGCGCATCTTGATGTCGAGCAATGCCAGATCCCACTTATTCTCCGCCATGCGGGTGAGAGCGTCGCTGGCGCTCTCGGCGGTTCCGATCTCGTAGCCTTCTTCGCGAAACCATTTCCCGAGAGAATCGCGGACGCTCAGTTCATCGTCGACGATCAGCAGCTTGCCTTGCGTTTCCATGTTTTCATGACCTCCCGCTTGCGGTAACAGCAATCTCGTTGGCCGGGGATGGAGCGATTTTTTCAGCATCCGCATCCCTCGGCACGGTCACGGTGAAAGTAGTGCCGCGTCCCACCTCAGACTGAACTTCGATGTTCCCGTTGTGGCGTTCCAGAATGCTGTGGCTGATGGCCAGGCCCAGCCCCACGCCGCGTCCCGCTTCTTTGGTCGTAAGAAAAGGCTCAAAAATACGCGACAGAATTTCCGGCGGAATCCCACAGCCGTCATCGCGCACTACTATGCGAACCTGGTCCGGCTTACGGCTGAAACTTGTCGTGATCCATAAATTGCCGCCCTGCGGCAGGGCGTCCAGAGCGTTCATCACCAAAGCGAGCAGAACCTGCTCGATCTGGGCGGCGTCGCAGAGCACCGGCGGCAGATCAGGATCAAGTTGCGGCTGGACTTGAATTCCCGCAAGATCCAACTGGTGCTGCACCAGGCGCAGCGAACGCTCGACCACCTGATTCACATTCGTGGGCTGCAGGTTCATGGGAGTGGTGCGCGAGAAGGTGAGGAGATTCTTCACCAGGTCGCCGCAGCGGCGGCTCTCAGAGGCGATCAGGTCGAGCGACTCGCAAATCTCCTGCCTGCGATGGCGTCCGCGCTCATCGCGCGGCATTTCTTCCCGATCCGTCCACTTGCGCAGCAGCTTGGCGTAGGTGAGGATGCCCGAGAGCGGATTGTTGATCTCATGCGCCAGCACGGCGGCCATCTTGCCGATCGAGGCCATCTTTTCAGTGTGCAGCGCATGCTCGTGCGCGCGCTTCAGTTCGTGCGTTTTTTGCTCAACGCGCTCTTCCAGCGTGTGCGTCCAGGAAACGTTCTCGTTGTGCTCGGCTTGCAACTGCCGGCTCATGTCGTTGAAGGAGCTGGCGAGTTCGCCGAGTTCATCCTTGGACCGCACACTGATCTGGTAGCCCAGATCTCCGGCGGCGAGCCGTTCGGTTCCGCGCTTGAGCGCCTTCACCGGCCGGCCCACGACGCGCCAAATCGAAACCCAACTGAGCAGCGCGATCAACAACAGGGCGCATCCGGTGTAGACAAGCATGCGGCGACTGCTCTCCGCCACTTGTACGTCGGCCTTCGCCAGGGAAAGATTCGTATCGAGAACGCCCAGAATCTGCTGCTCTGCAGGATGCGCGTGACAGGCGGCGTTCGAACACGCCGGCTGATTCTCGATAGGAGTGATGATGCCCAGCACCCGCGCTCCCGCCACGTTGCGATAAATGCGGAAACGGTCCGGTCGATTCAGGCGCGCCAGCGGTTGCGACTGAGCGTGGCAGGCATAGCAGGCCTCGGCCGTCTTATCGACCACGTGGTTCTGTTCGGCAGCGTCGGTGGTATAGGTGATTCGGCCTTCCTGGTCGAAGATGCGGATCTTCTCCATCCCAGGTTCGCTAGCCATCATCTTGATCGCGTGGTGCAACCCCTCCCGGTCATTGCGCAGCATGTAGTCGGTGGTGCTGCGCTTGATGATGTCGCTGACTCGTTCCGCGCTCAGCAAAGTGTTTTGTTCCAGATGCTGGCGGTGCAGGCGCACGTTGAGATAGCCCAGCAGCGCGAAGATCACGATCATAGCGCCGAGCAAGAGTATGTTCAGCTTCGTGCTCAGGGTGTCCGAGACAATCCTGGGGAACCTCCATGCCCGCGCGTTGGACTCATGAGTTGGCATGGCTAAGATCGAGCATGACCTCGGGGGCACCCGCCGCAGTCGGCGAATGCACGCCGTTGGAAACTGCTGGCCCGAAGATCGGCAAGTACTTCACGGCGTACCAGAAGGCGGTGAAAGCCGTTGCCACCAGGCTTAGGGTGATAGAGAGCTCCGTCCATTTGGGAAAATAGTGGACGCCCGCACTGGCCTGCATGCCAGTGATGGCCACGTTCATGCGATTGGTAACGAAGCCGAGCAGGGTCAGGACCGAACAAAAATACAACGCAGTACGGTTGGTGTGAACCTTCGTCTGAAACAACAGGAACATCGGGACCGCCAGCAGGGCCACTTCGAGGAAAAACAAATATGTTTCAGCACGCGGCTGCCAAAGCAGATGAATGGAGCCGCGCCGCGCCAGGTCAACCGCGCGCAGGCTCAGATAGAACGCCAGCAGCACTGCCAGCACACGGCCAAGGCCGGTCAGCAACGAAAGCTGCAGACGCTTGCCGAACGCCTTGTCGGCATGCCAGGACTCGAAAATCGTCATGGCCAAGCCGGCGCACAGTGCAGACAGGAAGAAGAACACCGGTTCCAGCGGCGTGTACCACAAAGGGTAGAGCTTGCCGGGAACGATCAAATAAAGACTGCCTAGCGAAGACTGGTGCAGGGTCGAAAGGATGACCCCCGCGATTACGAGGGGAACCATAATTCTGTGGAGCCATTGCAACTGCCGTTTCCACCCCAGACGTTCCAGCACGACCGGCAGAAACTCCAGGAGAAGCACGGTGGTGTACAGCATGACGCACCATGCGATCTCAAACATCACCGAGCGATCATTCCACATCACCAGCGGGTGCCAGACGCGATACGGGCGACCAAGGTCGATGATCAACGAGCAGATAAACATGGAATAGGAAAGGAATGCGGTAAGTATCATCGGACGCAGCACGGGCCGGTAGCGCTCCAGGTTGAAGATGTAAACCACGGCGGCCAGGGTGAATCCTCCCCCGGCCAGAGCGATGGCAAACAGTTTGAAGCCGACCCACAAGCCCCACGGAAAAGCGTCGCTCAGGTTGGTCGAGGCCCCCAGGCCATGAGTGAAGCGGTAGATCAGCGAATAGATGCCGGGGAGCATGACTGCCCAAACCAGCAGCTTCCAGAAGGTGAAGATTGGTTTCTTGTCGTTCATTTCGTTCTCGTTTCCGTCCGTCTCGTTTCCGAGTCCTGCGCCGATCGCAAGTCTTTTTGGTCGCCCTCGGCTGCGGCCACTTCATTGCGGCGGTTGGTGATCCACCAGACGCCACCCAGCAAAACCGAGCCCAGGGTGACCAGGTCGGGAACATGAGTCAGCACTCGATAAGTGAGCAACGGCATGGGCTCGGTCACCAGATCGGAGCGATAACCAAACTCTTCGAACGGCACGCTGGAGAGCAACAGCACCGACGTGCCGCCAACCTCATTCAGCCCGTAGATGTGGTTGACATATTTGCCGGGATTGTCGCGAATTCGTTGCTGCGCCTCGGCGATCAAATCGTCTCGCTCGCCAAACTTGGTCGCGCCCGTCGGGCAGATTTCCGCGCACGACGTCCGCTTGCCAGCGCTCACCCGATCGGGGCACATCGTGCATTTCCTGACCTTGGGGAACACCTCGTCCCACTCGTACTTGGGAACTCCGAAGGGGCAAGCCAGCATGCAATAGCGGCATCCCATGCAACGGTCGGCCTCGTAAATCACCGGCCCGGCAGCCGTCTTCCGCAGGGCGGCCACGGGGCAAGCTGAGACGCAGGCCGGGTCGTTGCAATTCATGCACAGGCGGCGCATAAACTTGTCGCCGCGCGTAAGCACCGCCGTCATCTTGTGTGCGGACTGTATTTCTTCGGCGGCAATCGTGTCGTTGTATGGAAGCTTGTTCTGCGCGGCGCAGGCCTGTTCGCACTGCTTGCAGCCGATGCAAATTGTGGAATCATATAAAAGTGCTTTGCTCATGAAGTATTTTTCCGGACGCGGCTGCTCGAGCCAGAACCGCCCGAAAATCCTTTCGACCGACGCCTGAGCTGAATGAGGAAGAATAAGGAGCGATAACCGGCGACGCCGCAGACGGGAATCGGACCGCTTGCGAGCTGCTTACCTCACCCGATCAGAGGCTGTCGCGAAATTCAGCAGCTTCAGACAGCTAACATTCTCAACAATTACGAAACCCTAAACCGTGATGGTCATCACTTCTCCACGTGACTCTGGTCAATAGGTTTTTCATCGCCGATCGGGCAGGGTGTCGCGTTGTTTTTTGCAGCAGTGTCGTGATGCACATTGCATCACTCCAGTCGTTATCTCCAAGTGATTGATGCCACGCGATTTCGACCACTCGGACGACCGGGATTCCAACCGGATCGCTCCTTTTCCTGTGGCGATGTTCATCAGAAGTCAATGCGGTGATTCTCTGCAGCCTCGCCGCACAGCCGACAGTCACTTCCTCTATCTCACTCACACCGCAAGGGATGCACGCGCACCCCCGCCCATTCCGCAGGCACGTTTGAGTTTGGCTTGCCGATTGCCTTTAGGAAAAGTGTGAGTGACCCAGAAGTTAAGGGGAACTCCGGGCGAGGTGGGTTATGACAGTCATCCTGGTACTTTTTACTTTCGCGTTCTTTCTAGCAATTGATTATGTTCATGGACAGAGGGTTCTGGCGAAGCAGCCCGTTCTGCGGGCTGCTCCGAGGGAAGCTGCCCCCCGAATGGTGCCTTCGATCGTTTCCGGCTTCAAGGTTCCCGAAAATGTCCGTTATCACGGCGGGCATACCTGGGCGCTGAGCGAGAGCCGCGAGCTGGTGCGCGTCGGCCTGGACGATTTCGCATCGAAACTAGTAGGCAAGATTGACAGCATCGCATTGCCGCAGCGCGGACGCTGGGTTCGCCAGGGACAGAAGATCTGGACGATTTTCCGCAACGGCAAGTCGGTTGACATGGTTTCGCCCATTGAGGGCACCGTCACCGCCATCAACGAAGCTGTGATGAAAGATCCGGAACTGGCGCGGAAAGACCCTTACGGCGAAGGCTGGCTGCTGACCGTGCAGGCTCCCGATTCGAAAATCAACTTCCGCAATCTGATGGGCGGCACGCTGGCCCGCTTGTGGACCGAAGCCTCCGCTCTGCAGCTGCGCAACCGCATGCCGGCGCTGGCCGGCGCATTGGCGCAGGATGGCGGCGAGGCCGTCGACGATCTCACGGCGTCCATGCCCGGCGAAGACTGGGCCACGCTGACCAAAGAATTCTTTCTCTCGTAAACGCTGGTTCGCGGCACGGTCGAGATGGGCTCGCCCGACTTAAACCCGCAGCCGCCCGGGATCGATTCCGGGCGGCTTTCTTCTTTAGCACTTCTTTTGCACTTGGGGAAACTTCAGTCGGACAAAACGTTTTCGCTCGCAGGCCGCGAGAAGGAACGAAGAATCCAGCCGCCGACAATCACCGCCGAAGTCAGCATGATCACGCGCAAATATTGCGCGGCCGGGATCGTAGCATCGCCAAAAATCGTGCGCAGCAGGCCAAAAGTCGCGCTGCTCGTGCACAGCCCAAAATACACCCGCTCTTTCGCGCATCGCGCAAGACTCACCAGCCAGGCGAGAATTGACGCCACAATCAGGTAAATCCCGATCAGGACGAAGTCCCCCGTTGCGCCCGATCCTGACAGCAAGACTCCAGCTTTAGGCGAGGCAAACCCGTGCGTCGCAATCCCCAGGAAAACCAGGGAGTGAATCAATGCGATCAAGGCGCGCTTGCGATTATTGAGAACCCCGAAGTCGTTCATACCTGACTTCAGTTTCGCCTGACAATTCAAAAAAACCGTGTGACCCGTCTCACCCCAACCAGTGATTTCCATCACATAAACGAAGAACAGTAGCGCCGGGACGGCGCTACTTCCTAACGGTCTGGCATCGCGCCATTCGGCAGTGGTACCATCGCGGGCCATATGGCAACCCGAATCATCGCTGTCACCTCGGCATTTCTATCTCTACTGCTGACGCTCGTCGCTGCTCAGTCGACTCCCGCGACTCACCCGATCGTGCTGCACGCGGCGCGCCTGCTCGACGTGAAGACCGGCCACATCGTCAAGCCAGGAGAAATCCTGGTCGAGGGCGAACGCATCGCCGAGGTAGGAACCTCGGTAAAGCACCCGGCTGGCGCCGAAGTCATCGACCTGGGCGATCGCACTCTTCTGCCCGGTTTGATCGATGCCCACGTCCATCTATTCCTCCATCCCGGCGCGGAAGATCTGCAGACCGTCCAGGAATCGGTGCCGCAGCGCACGATCACCGCGACTCTTGCCGCCTGCGACGACCTGATGGCCGGCTTCACCGCGGAACGCGATATGGGAACGGAAGGCGCCGGCTCGGCCGACACCGCCGTCCGCAACGCCATCGATGAAAGCCGCATACCCGGCCCGCGGCTGCGCATCAGCGGCAACGCCATCAACATTCTCGGTGGCCACGAGGATGCCATCGGCTACAACCCCGAGCAGCGTGTTCTGCCAAATGCGGATTATGCCAACGACACCGACGAACTCATCGCCGTCATGCGCCATCAGTTCAAAGAAGGCGCCGACTTCATCAAGATCTATGAAACAGGGGCAGACTCAGTTCGCGAGGGAAAATTCACGACTCCCTACCAATACACTGAGCCGCAACTAGAAGCCGCCGTGAAAGAAGCTGCGCGCCTGGGCCGCCATGTCGCCGTGCACGCTACCGGAGAGCCGGGAACGCTCTACGCCGCGCAGGCGGGCGTGGCCTCCATCGACCACGCCGACCAGCTCAGCGACGAGACCATGCGCATCATGAAAGAAAAGCAAATCTTCGCCGTCCCCACCTTCACCATCTTCGAATATTTTGCCGAGCACGCCACCACGCCCCAGCAAGCCGCACGCGAGCGACAAATTCTCGATCTCAAGATTCAGGAATTCAAAAAGCAAGTTGCGGCGGGCGTGCCCATGGCCGTTGGCTCCGACGTAGGCCCGTTTCCTCACGGCACGCAGGCGCGCGAACTGGTACTGATGGTGAAATACGGCATGTCGCCGCTCGCCGTGCTGCAGGCTGACCTGTTGAACGGCGCGAAGTTGCTGGCATGGGACGGCCAGATCGGTTCGCTCGAGGCAGGTTATCTCGCCGACGTGATCGCCGTGCCAGGCGACCCGTTACAAGACATCAGCGTACTGCAAAAGGTTGGATTCGTAATGAAGGGCGGCGTCGTCTACAAGAAATAACCCTGTTCGACTGTGTGGGCCGGGTCTTCGACCCGGTCACGCGCAACAGGTCTCTTTGGGTCCAGGTCCGCCAGCGGTAAATCGCCGCGAGAATCTGCAAAACATTGCACAACCGCCTGCCACTCTCAGGAGAGACGGACGCTACATAGTTAATTGTAAGCAACTTGCCGCACTTCTAATGTTGGGTACGTGGTTCCCCGATTGCCCCTCCCTAAAGTGCTGCGCCACCCTTGGCGGGCACCTATGACATCCCGCAGATTACTTCCGTTCCTTCGCCCACGCTTCCAATCTTTATTGGGAGCGTCCGCCCTGTTGGTGGTGAGTTCTACCCTTTGTCCGGTATTGCATGCGCAGACTCTGCTCGCGTCCGCCCCGCTACCCGATGCGCCACGACCGTCGCTAGAAGGCGCAGGCGCGCCACCAGCCGCAATCAAGCCGGTCTTCGTGACCCCGGTCGCCGTCACCCCGTTGAGCGCAGCGACGGAACACAAATTCTGGGATACGCAGAATCGAGTGCTCCTGATCGCAGCCGCCGCCCTAAACGGCGCCGATTTCGCGGTGACTCGCGCCAACCTCCAGAGCGGCGGGCAGGAATTGAATCCGATGGTTCGCGTCTTCGGACGCTCCACCGCCGGGCTGGCCGTAAATTTTGCCGGCGAAACCGCGGGCGTCATCAGCCTTAGCTACTTCTTCCACAAGATCGGCCATCACAGGCTGGAACGCGCCGTCTCCCTGGTCAACATCGGAAGCTCCGCCGGCGCTGTGGCTTACGGTCTGGCACACCGCTAACCGAAAGTCTGAGCACACGGCCGCGCTCCTCAACGCGGCCTTTCATTTTTGCGCCGTCGCGGCTATCCACGCATCAAATCCAACACGAAAACGCCGCGCACGCTCCGGTTGTAGTATTAAGAGCGAGTGCTTAGTTCCCAGTTCTCTGTTCTTAGTTAAGACCCTGCGGCCCTTTTGCTGAGAACTGAGAACCGAAAACTGAAAACCGAAAACCGAGAACTACAAGACGCTGCCTGCCGCGCCTGGAGGATTCTCCCCATGAAAATCGCCAACGACGTCACCGAACTAATCGGACACACCCCCCTGGTTCGCCTCAACAAAGTCACCCAAGGTTGCGTCGCCGAAGTAGTGGCCAAGCTCGAGAGCCAGAATCCGCTGGCCAGCGTGAAAGACCGCATCGGCGTCAGCATGATTACTGAGGCCGAGAGAGCAGGAAAAATCCATCCCGGCAAAACCACGCTCGTCGAGCCGACCAGCGGCAACACGGGAATCGGTCTCGCCTTCGTCGCCGCCGTCAAAGGCTACAAGCTGATCCTCACCATGCCCGACACCATGAGCCTGGAGCGCCGCGTGCTTCTGCTCGCCTTCGGCGCGGAAATCGTACTCACTCCCGGCCCGCGCGGCATGACCGGCGCCATTCTAAAAGCCAAAGAAATTCTCGCCAACACCCCTGACTCTTACATGCTGCAGCAGTTCGACAACCCGGCCAATCCTAAGATTCACTTCGAAACCACCGGCCCCGAAATCTGGGATGACACCGACGGCCGCGTCGACATTCTGGTTTCCGGCGTCGGCACCGGGGGGACCATCACTGGAATCTGCGAGTACATCAAGCCGAAGAAGCCTTCGTTCAAAGCCATAGCCGTCGAGCCCGCCGACAGCCCGGTTCTCTCCGGCGGCAAGCCGTCTCCGCACAAGATTCAGGGCATCGGCGCGGGCTTCGTTCCCAGCATCCTGCGCCGCGACTACATCGACGAAGTCATCACTGTGACCAACGACGATGCCATCGCCATGGCCCGCCGCCTCCCGCTCGAAGAAGGACTCTTCGTCGGCATTTCCTCCGGAGCCGCAGTGGTCGCGGCGTTGAAAGTGGCGCAACGCAAAGAAAATGCGGGTAAGCTGATCGTGGTGATTCTGCCGTCTTTCGGCGAACGCTACCTGAGCAGTATCCTGTTTCAGGAGCTGCGGGAAAAGGCGTTGCAGATTCCCACGGCGACGCTCCCGGCCTGATCTCGAACTAAGATCCAGAATCACGAATCATCCATGCCGCATCTGCTGGCGCTAATTCGCGAAGACGTGGCCAATGTGATGGAGCATGATCCCGCGGCCAAGTCCCGTCTGGAAGTGTTTTTGTGCTACGCCGGCCTGCACGCGGTCTGGTTCTACCGCATGAATCATTGGCTGTGGAATCACGGCCTGTTTCTTGGGGCTCGGTGGCTGTCACAAGTCGCGCGTCTTCTCACTGGAATCGAAATTCATCCCGCGGCGAAAATCGGACGCCGGTTATTTATCGACCACGGCATGGGCGTCGTGATCGGCGAGACCGCCATCGTCGGCGATGACGTGACTCTGTATCAGGGCGTCACCCTCGGCGGCACCGGCAAGGAGCACGGCAAGCGCCATCCCACCATTGAAGACGGCGTCGTGGTGGGCGGGGGCGCGAAGATTCTAGGCAACATCACCGTCGGAAAGAACTGCCGCATCGGCGCCGGTTCCGTCGTGCTGCGCAATGTCCCGGAGAATTCCACCGTCGTCGGCGTGCCCGGGCACATCATTTTTCGCGAAGGCAAGCGCGTCGTGATTACCGATCCCAAACAGATCAACGACCCGCTTTCCGAAGCCCTGGCGCATGTCGCAACCGAAGTGCACAATCTCCGCCAGCGCGTGCAGCAATTGGAAGGCTCCGAACCCAAAGGCGGCCCGCTGCCCGAATCACTGCAGCGCATCATGGAAGACGTCGACTACCAGATCTAATCTTGCCTACTAGTGGAAGATCGGCCCCTCAAGCGCGCGGCCGACGGCCAACGGAATCTTTGACAAAGGCATGCGGCTCCGTTTAATGTTCCCGTTTGCGTAAACGATTACGCAAACAGCTTCTGCTCGCTCGATTTTGAGCGTTGAAAAACACCATTTTTTCCCCAATGCTGCTGCAGACACTGCGCGAACAAGTGCTGGATGCGAACCTGGAATTGGTTCGCCGCGGCCTCGTGCTCTATACCTTCGGCAACGCCAGCGGCATCGATCGCAGCCAGGGCCTCGTCGCCATCAAGCCCAGCGGCGTGCCCTATGAAGAGCTCAAGCCCGAGCATATGGTGATCATGGATCTCACCGGCAAAATCGTGGAGGGAACTCTTCGCCCGTCCTCCGACCTGGCCACTCATCTGGAACTCTACAAATGTTTCCCAGCCGTCGGCGGAGTCGCCCACACCCACTCCGAATTCGCCACTGCCTGGGCCCAGGCCGAGAAGCCGATTCCATGCTTCGGCACCACGCATGCCGATTCCTTTCACGGCCCGGTCCCGGTGACGGCGCGGCTCACTGCATCTCAGATTGACGGTGACTACGAACTCGAAACCGGCATCGCGATCTGCCGCGTGTTTTCCGGGCTTGATCCGCTCGCGATTCCAGCCGTCCTGGTGGCCGGCCACGCTCCCTTCTGCTGGGGCACGACCGCCGCAGAAGCCGCCCATCATGCTGTGATTCTCGAGTACGTGGCGCGCATGGCCTGCCACACGCTGTCGATTAACGCCGAATCCCGGCCACTGGCGCGCGAACTCCACGACAAACATTTCCTGCGCAAGCACGGCCGCAACGCCTACTACGGACAGGTAAAAACGCAATGAATCCTGCTCTGCTGGTGCTGAGTTCTTCCACCCTGGTGCATCTTTCGCCAGTCGACCTGGTCATCATCGTTTTCTACTTCGTCCTGGTGCTGGCCATCGGCCTCTACCTGAAGGGGCAGGCCAACACCGGCGAAGATTTTTTCATGGCCGGCCGCGAGATGACCGCGTGGGTCGCCGGCCTCGCCTTCCTGTCGGCGAACCTGGGATCGCTCGAACTGATGGGCTGGGCGGGCAACTCCTACAAGTACGGCATCCTCGCGGCGCACTGGTACTGGATCGGCGCCATCCCCGCCATGCTGTTCCTCGCGCTGATTATGATGCCGTTCTATTACGTCTGTAAGACCCATTCGGTGCCCGGTTATCTCAAGCTGCGCTTCGGTCAGGACAGCCAGGCGCTCTCCTCGATTTCATTTGCGCTCATGACAGTTCTGATGAGCGGCATCAACATGTACGCCATGGCCGTTGTCATGAAAGTCGTCCTGGGTTGGGATCTCAACTTCAGTATCATCGTGTCGTCGGTAACCGTGGCCATCTATGTCGCCCTTGGCGGCTTACGCTCCGCGATCTTCAATGAAGTTCTCCAGTTTTTTCTCATCTGGGCAGGCGCTCTACTCATACCGATCCTCGGCCTGATCGAAGCCGGCGGGTGGAGCGGACTGAAGCTGAAGATTCTCCACAATCTGACCGAGCAACATGCCGCCAATCCAGGCGCGTACACGCACCTCTGGTCCACCTTGGGCAACTTTAGCGATAACCCCATGGGAATCAATTGGGTGGGCATCGTGTTTGGACTCGGCGCTGTGATCGCGATGGGCTATTGGACGACCGACTTCCTGGTCGTGCAGCGCGTTCTGTCAGCCAAGGATCTGCGCTCCGCGGAACTCGCGCCCATCATCGGTGCGGCGTTCAAAATGATGGTTCCCTTCATCGTGATCCTCCCCGGCTTGCTGGGCCTGGCGTTGCTGCGTGACGGCAACGGCAACCTGCTTCACCTGGTGCCCGCCGACCTTGCTTGGTCGCCCGCTGGTCAAGCGCAGGGACTGCATGGTTACGACGAAGTTCTCCCGCTGATGTTGGCGCGATACTGCGGACCGGGTCTGCTCGGCCTTGGCATTACCGCGCTGATCGCTGGTTTCATGTCTGGCATGGCCGGCAACGTGAGCGCATTCTCAACCGTCTGGACGTACGACATCTACGGTGCCCTGATCAACAAGAACGCTACCGACGAAGGCAAAGTCAGGATGGGCCGATGGGTCACGGTCATCGGCGTGGGCATCAGCATCGGTACCGCTTATCTCGTGATGCACGCTCAAAGCATCATGGACTACGTCCAGGCTCTGTTCAGCTTCTTCATTGCGCCGCTGTTCGGTACGGTAATTCTCGGCATGCTGTGGAAACGAGCCACCAAAGCGGGCGGTTTCTGGGGCTTGCTCGCCGGTACCCTCTCCTCGGTTGGAATGTACGCATGGGGGAAACTCGATCCCTCCTCGGTGCGTTATCTTGCCCTTTCGGCTAAAGCTCAGGACCAGGCGCAAAACATGTTCCGCGCCCTCTGGTGCTGGTTAATTTGCGTAATCGTCACCGTGGTCGTCAGCCTGATGACCAAGCCGAAATCCGACGAGGAACTCAAAGACCTGGTCTATGGGCTAACCCCGATTCCGAAGCAGGAGCGCGTCAGTTGGTTCCAGAGCCCAATCTTCTGGGCAGCAGTGGTGGCAATCGTGTTCGTCATCCTGCAAATCATTTTCTGGTAGGAGGAATTATGAAATCCGGCGGATCGTTGTCGATTTGGTTCTTCATCGGCATATCTCTGGCAGTGAACGGAGCCGTCATCTTTGCCACGGGCATTTACGAACTCGCGTATCCTCCCGAGCATCAGGTCGTGCTCTACAACCTGCACGCGAACGTCTGGTGGGGCGCAGTGTTGCTTGCTCTCGGCCTGTTTTTCAGTCTGCGTTTTTCGCCCGCCCGCGAACGCGCGCGTATGGCAGCAGGGAAGTCCTAATTAACTCCTAGAAGAGGGATTCATATGTCTGACCAGAAGTTGCCCCAGAAGAAAATGGCCATGGGCGTCATCGTCGGGAACCGCGGATTTTTCCCCGGCCAGTTGGCGCAGTCCGGGCGCGAAGAAATGATCCAGGCGCTGGCTAAGGCTGGCATGGACTTGCGTGGTGCTCGGTCCTGAAGACAGCAAGCACGGCGCGGTCGAGACTCACGACGAGGCGAAAAGATGCGCCGCCCTGTTTCAGAAAAATCGCGAGCGCATCGATGGTGTGATCGTCTCGCTACCCAATTTCGGCGACGAGCGCGCCATAGCCGACACTCTTCGCCTCGCTCGGCTCGACGTTCCCGTGCTCGTGCAAGCCACGCCCGACGATGCATCCAAGATGACCATCCTGCACCGCCGCGACAGCTTCTGCGGAAAAATGTCCGCCTGCAACAACCTGCGCCAATACGGCATCCCGTATTCGCTGACCAGGCTGCACACTGTGCATCCCGACTCGAAGGATTTTCAGAACGACCTCGCCTGGTTCGGCGCCGTCTGCCGCGTCGCCAACGGCCTGCGCAACCTGCGCGTGGGCAGCATCGGCGCGCGTCCTACCGCATTCAATACCGTGCGCTACAGCGAGAAACTGCTCGAGGCCCACGGCATTTCCACCGAGACCCTGGATCTGTCTGAAGTTTTCGGCCGCATCGCCAAACTGAAAGACGATCACGCCGGTGTTCAGGCCAAGCTCGCCGAAATTCACAAATACGTCACCACCAGCGGCGTCCCCGACGCAGCCCTCATCAAAATGGCCAAGCTCGGCTTCGTGATCGATGACTGGATGAAGCAGACCGACGTAAAAATCAGCGCCGTCCAGTGCTGGACTTCCATGGAAGAATATTTCGGCGTCGTCCCTTGCACCATCATGAGCATGATGAGCAACAACCTGCTGCCCGCCGCCTGCGAAGTCGACGTGTGCGGAACCCTCAGCATGCACGCCCTCGCGCTGGCCTCGCAGACTCCCAGCGCCCTGCTCGACTGGAACAACAATTACGGCGACGACCCGAACAAGGCCGTCTGCTTCCATTGCAGCAATCTGCCCAAACATTTCTTCCAGGACGTGCGCATGGATTTCCAGGAAATCATCGCCGGCACGGTCGGAAAAGACAACACCTTCGGCACCGTCGTCGGCCGCGTCAAACCCGGCGCGATGAGCTTCGCCCGTTTCTCCACCGACGACACCGCAGGAGTGATTCGCGGCTACGTCGGCGAAGGCTCGTTCACCACCGATGCGCTGAATACATTCGGCGGCGTCGGCGTGGTGCAGATCCCCGAACTGCAGAAATTGCTGCACTACATTTGCGAAAGCGGCTTCGAACACCACGTAGCCGCAAATTTCTCAACCACCGCCGCCGCCGTGCACGAAGCCGCCGTCCGCTATCTCGGTTACCAGATGCACTGGCACAATAACTAGCACCGTAAGACCCCTTGGAAAGGGATATCCGCCCTTCAGTCGCATGACAGCGACATTCGGATTCAGAAGTCTGTTTCGGGTAGGCCTGCTGCTTGCCTGGCAGAGTTCCATTCCTTTTTCAAACCCAACTCCGATATCCATCTCTGCAAGTAGGGCCTGTCCAGTGCTGGAACTGAACCAATTGGCGACGCCCGAACTCTTCTCGGCTGAAGGGGCGGGACTTGCGGAAAATCAGGTCTATTTTCCAGCCTGTGATCGGTCAATTACGTTAGACAGCGACTCCCGCTGAAGAGCTTCGAGGCCTGCATCCAAGTCTGCATAATATTCGCTCTCCGGCAGACCCCGAACGAACGTTCGCAACTGCGCCGCGGTTGCCTCTATGACGAGATCGCTATCCTGGGTAGATCGCGGGGCGCCGTAGTGTGCGCTGGCAAACGACCCAGTCAGTATGTAGGCGATCCCGGCTTGATCGAGCGCCCAAGTTATTCTATGGAATACATCCGGAATGCTCATCGCAAGTTTGCAGGTAGAGAAGCCGGCAGGAAGGCGAGACGCAGCATCTCTCGAGCAATCTGCGCTTCGTTCCACTCTGGGTGGTCGCTCTGAATACGCGCTCGGGCTAAGTCCCGGATAAACAGGCTCATCTCGAAGGCCAAAAGGACGCGTTGTTCTCCTGTCAGCGCACGCTGAACCTCGATCTGAACTTCCCGCGCCGCGCCGCCAGTATCACTGATCGACACGGCCAAATCTTACCACGCGGGATTGTCATCGACGATTCGGCCATGCCTGGCAATCCTAGCTATCCCCCGGCAATCGCCCCAACAATCAAAAACGGCTCTTTCCCAGACACGACCGCGTCGGGCAGCGGCACGTCGGGCGCTTCGTGCGACAGGTCTTCCTGACAGGCGAAGAAACGCAGAAACGCCCGCCGCTGCTGCGTAACTTGATCGCGGATAGTCCCGCGCAGCATCGGATAGCGCGCCTCGAGTGCATCAAGGACCGAGCGCTGCGTGACCGGTCCCTCGACCTCGAGTTCAACTTCACGGCCGGCGTGCGCCAGCGTGCGAAGATGTTGCGGCAGTTCGACTCGAATCGTTGCCGTCATCGCAAGAGTACCTTCATTTCACGTATGTCTCTTGCATGTAGAGAGCTTTCCATTCACTTCCCGAACGAATCCAGACCTCTCCGAAAACGCTGTGCCCCTTTGAGACTTCGCCACCAGATTTGCCGTCATACTGGGCGATGTAGGTAACCAACGCTGCATTCGGTCCGATCGACTTCACAGTAAAATCGCTGAGCGTATAGCCGACCAGTTCGAAGTCATCCACGGCGTTAACTTCCGTTTTCTTGTCACCGAAAGCACTCAGGCCCTCCTCGAATTGGCGAAACCCGCCATCCAGCATCGCCGAAAGAGCGGCTTTGTCTTTATTCTTGAAAGCCTCCCAGAGCTTTCGCACCTGCGCTTCGAGTTGAGCAGGCACAGTCCCGGCCTTGACCGGATGCTGCATTTCCCGGGCGGTCGCTGCGGTTACCAGGAATAGCTCTTGCACGAACGTGCGCCGACTCGAGGTCATAACACTCCTTTGCGATCACTATAGGCCGCCAGGGTTCACCGCAGTGTCTGCACTTCCACCGAAAGCACCCCCGGCAGATCGCGGACAATCGGATTCCAGCTGTCTCCCGCGTCGGCCGAAGCGTAGACTTGCCCGCCCGTCGTCCCGAAATAAACGCCGCACTCATCCAGCGAGTCGACGGCCATCGCATCGCGCAATACGTTCACGTAGCAGTTCGCCTGCGGCAGGCCCTTGGTGAGCGCTTCCCATTCGTTGCCCCCGGTGCGACTCCGGTAGACCCGCAGCTTGCCTTCACGGACGTAGTGCTCGCTGTCGCTCTTGATCGGCACGACGTAAACCGTCTCCGGCTCGTGCGCGTGCACATCGATGACGAATCCGAAATCCGTCGGCAAATTTCCGCTGATCTTGTTCCACTGGTCGCCGGCGTTGTCGCTTCGCATGACGTCCCAGTGCTTCTGCATGAATAGCACACCCGGACGCGACGGGTTCATTGCAATATGATGCACGCAGTGTCCGACCTCGGCGGTCGGGTTCGGAATGTATTTCGAGTAGAGTCCCTGGTTAATCGGCTTCCAGCTCTTGCCGCCGTCGTCGGTACGAAACGCTCCGGCGGCGGAAATTGCAATATACATTCGATCCGGATTGCTGGGATCGAGAATGATAGTGTGCAAACACATGCCTCCGGCGCCGGGCTGCCACTTCGGCCCCGTCCCATGGCCGCGCAGGCCGGAGAGCTCACGCCAGTTCTCGCCGCCGTCGGTAGAACGAAACAGCGCTGCGTCTTCGATTCCGGCATAAACGGTATTGGGATCGGTGAGCGATGGTTCCAGATGCCACACGCGCTTGAACTCCCACGGATGCTGCGTGCCGTCATAAAACTGATGCGTGGTCAGTGGCTTGCCGGTCTCAGGCGAAACGTCATACACGAATTTGTTGCTGTCAGACTTGGGCGGCCCGGGAGCTGCGGGCGCGCCGGGCGGAGTTCCCGGCTGGTGCCAGGTTTTGCCGCCATCGTCGGAACGCTGCATGATTTGTCCGAACCACCCGCTGGTCTGCGAGGCGTAGAGGCGATTGGGATCGACCGGCGAGCCCTTGAGGTGATAAATCTCCCACCCGGGGAAGTGCGGGCCGCTGACTTCCCAGTTCTCTCGTTTGCCGTCGGCAGTAAGAATGAATGCGCCTTTGCGCGTGCCTACCAGGATTCGTACCTTGCTCATCCATCGCTCCTTCTCAATCCCGTAAATCTTGAGATCACAATTTGTGATCTCAAGTTACCAGATTTTATCGGACAGCACGACGCGGGAGTCAACAGGCTCCCCGGAAAGAACTGAAGGCCGGAACTCTCGCGTCGCCACAAAAAACTTCGATGCAATGTTATTGTTGTGCCGTCGTACCGGTACCCTGCGCCCCTCCGCGTTCATAAACGCGCACATAGTCCACCAACATGCTCTGCGGAAAGACGCTGGTCGCGTCCGGACTTCCCGGCCAATAGCCGCCCACCGCGACATTCAGCAGCAGAAAGAAAGGATGGTCGTAAACCCACTTCGCTCCCTTGGGCAGGTCGGCAGGAGTGCGGGTCGCGTAAACGTGGGCATCCACGTAGAAGCGGATCGCGTTCGGTTCCCACTCGACCGCGTAAACGTGAAAGTCATCGGCAAAGCGTGGATTACTGGGCAGGGCGAAAGGAGCGCTGATGCCGTGCTCGCCGGAATATCCTGGGCCGTGAATGGTGCCGTGCACCAGCGCGGGCTCTTTGCCGATGTTCTCCATAATGTCAATCTCGCCGTCATCGGGCCAGCCGCGTTTGTCGATGTCGTCGCCCAGCATCCAGAAAGCTGGCCAGATCCCCTGGCCGCGCGGAATCTTGATGCGCGCCTCGAATCGCCCGTAGGTTTGAGAGAACTTGCCCTGGGTCTTCAATCGCCCAGAAGTGTAGTTTCGGCTGACGCCGTCCGGGCCAGTGTATTTTTCCGGCAACACCGTGATGACGAGGTTGCCATCCTGCTGATAAGCGTTCGCGAGGCGACCGGTGTAGTACTCCAGTTCATTGTTGCCCCAGCCTCCCCCGCCAGTCTCTGACACCCATTTCGAGGCGTCGACGGTCGAACCGTTGGCGCCGTTGAACTCGTCGCTCCACACGAGTTTCCACACCGGAGGCGACCCTTGCGGACCGGCGGCCTGGCCTGCCGCAAACGAGATCAAAACGCAACTCATGCCCAGCAGAATTATTCCGAACAAGATTGATCGCAGCCGGCTGGATTTCATCTTCGGTTTCATCGAGGGTTGCGTGAATTCGCGCGAACGAAGCGATTCGTTTGCACGGCACTCCTGTACTATACGCACACGGCGAGATCGACGCCAAGAGATAGGCCCGCTTCCGACCGGGTCGGAAGTGGGCCTTTTTATATTTCCAGAGATTTCTTACGCGCTTTCGCGGGTGTCTTCCACTCCCGCAGCCGCGTTCGGCAAGTTGAAGTATGCGCTCGGACGCTTAGGCGCAACTTTCATGCGGCGCGGCACAGTGTCTTTCTCAATCTGTCGCAGCACGGTTTCCGCGGCGGATGCGCCCCATTCTGAGAGCCACGCCTGCATCTCTTCTCCCAGGGGTTCCAGAAGATTCATGTATTCGAGGTCCACGGAAGCCACCGGCAGATTCAGGTCCTGCGGCAAAATTGCGTCGATCGCGATTACGCCTTCGATTCCTCGCTGCTGTAGCTGAACCGAAATCGTGTTCCATTCCGAGCCGCAATCAAAAGTTCCCAGCGCCAGCAGATAACCCCGCCGGTGCAACAGGCTTTGCACGCCAGCCACGACGCGGGCCACCGGACCGCGTCCAATGTCAGGAGTGATGGCCGCAACCAGGCGCGTCTGTTTGGTTCGCAGCGACTGTGCCCAAAAATTGGGTCGGTAATTCAACTCCCGCGCGGCGCGAAAGACGCGATCTTTCGTTCGTTGGGGGATCGCCAACGACGCGGGTGTGTTGTTTAACACCGCTGAAACCGAGCACGGCGCCAGCTTCACCCGGTCGGCGACAGTTCGCAGGCTCACTACTTTTTTATCCGCCATATCCCCTCGTTCTTTTTCAGGATTCTCAAACACTCCAGCCCTGCAAGTTCAAAGCGCAGGCTTTCATTCCGACAACGAGGTCAAAAACAGGCATGCCATTCGCGGGAAACCAAACGGCAAGTTTGGTTGGTCATCTGCGACTTTGCAGAAGATGTAGAAATACTTTGGGGCACACTGGCGAGATTAGTCCAACGCAAAAAATCCATTGTAACGATCGGTGCAGCGGTGGTGTGTTTGCAACCCACAGGTGGCGAAACAAAACAGCCGGATGCCGTTGTGCCAACGTGCGGTATTCTCACAACATGGGCAGCAGCGTACCATCCCGAGATCAGAAGCTGATTCAGATCGTGGATGCCGCTCTGATCGATGTTACCCGCCGCAGTGGCGCATGGCTGGCCTGCCGGTTAGGCTGCACGCAATGTTGTATCGGCGCGTTCCCCATCAATCAGCTCGATGCCTTGCGCTTGCGCCGAGGCCTCGCCGATCTCGAGCAGCGTGCCCCCGGGCGCGCCGCGCTCGTACGCGAGCGTGCTCGCGAATCTGTCGCCCGCCTCTCGTCGGAGTTTCCGGGAGATCCCCTCACTGGCATCTTGCACAAAGGCGAAGCGGCCGAGCAACAGTTCGCCAATTTCGCCAACGATGAGCCCTGTCCCGCGCTCGATCCAAAGACGGGAAGCTGTGAGCTCTACGAATCGCGCCCCATGACTTGCCGAGTTTTCGGCCCGCCCGTGCGTGTCGGAGGATGGCCTGGGAGTTTGCGAACTCTGCTTTCAAGGGGCGTCCGATGAAGAGATTGCCGCCTGCGAGATGAAGCCGGATCCGGACGACCTTGAATCGCGCCTGCTCGAACGAACTCGGAAAGAAAGACAGGTGCAGCACGGAAACACGATCGTCGCCTTCTGTCTAGCATCGTGACCGGAATCGATTCAGGCCTGCAGTTTCTTCTCCAGTTCTGCCCAGCGCGCGTAGAGTTTGTCGACTCGCGTCTGCGCTTTCTCAGTTCCGCGTGGGCGCCATCAGGCGGCGCGCTGTCGCTGGCGATCGCCGGATTTTCGGCGGCTACTCGCTTCGCATCCAGCACGTGCTTCTGCGGCCGCGACGCGCTCCTCGATGCTGGCATATTCGCGAGCTTCCAGATATGAGAGTTTCTTTTTCAACGAGGACGCCGGCTCCGTCGGACCAGTGGCTCGTGAACTCTCGTCTCGACGCCGGTCTGCGCAGCTTGCGGGCGCTCTGCCTGCCAGGTCTCCCATTGCGAGTAGTCGGCAAATCGCTCGGCGCCGCCCTGACCATCCAATCCAAGCACGACGGTCGACACGCGATCGAGCATGTAACGATCATGCGTCACCAGTACCAGCGAACCGCGAAACTCGAGCAGGCTTTCCTCCAGTATCTCGAGCGTCGGGATGTCGAGGTCATTGGTCGGTTCATCCAGCAGAAGAACGTCGGCGGGCTGAAGCATCAGCTGGGCAATCAGCACGCGGGCCCGCTCGCCTCCTGAGAGCCGATCGACCGGCTGGTTAAGCTGCTCGCCCTTGAACAGAAATTTCGCTGCCCACGATGCCACATGAATCACGCGATCCTGATAGATAACCGAATCTCCTTCCGGAGCCAGCGCGCGCCGCAACGTAACCTTCGGATCGAGTTCCCGGCGCTGGTCAAAATACACGATGCGCAATTTTCGGCTCGCCGAATCTCTCCCCGAGCCGGCGCAACTTCCCCGCGCAACAGCCGCAGCAGCGTAGTCTTGCCGCTGCCGTTCGGGCCGACCAGCCCAACTCTGAGTCCTGCCGAGATGATGAAGTTCAATCCCTGGAATAGCCGCCGCCCTCCGATTTCGTACGCGACATCTTGCAATTCGATCAGCCGCTTGGTCTTGCGATCGGTGGCCGAGAAATCGATTTGCGCGGTCCCCGCTGCGCGTGCGCGTGTTCAGGTCCGCCAGTTCCTCCATCAGTTCACCGGCCTTGTCGATGCGCGCCTTTGATTTTCTGAGTGCGCGCCTTGGCCCCGCGGCGCAGCCATTCAATCTCCGAATGAACCAGATTTTCCAGCGCCTCCTGGCGCTTCGATTGCGCGTGCAGGAATTCCTCTTTCTTCTCCAGGAAACGTGCTGTAGCGTCCCTTCACCCGCAGCAATCCGTCGGGATAAACGCGGCTGAGTTCCGCCATCTCGGTGGCAACATTTTCCAGAAAATAGCGGTCGTGACTGATGACCACGCACGCGAACGCAGCTTGCTCCAGCACTTCCTCGAGCCATTCGATCCCAGCCAGATCCAGATGATTCGTGGGCTCATCGAGCAGCAGATATGTCGGGCCCCCGCACCAGCGCCTCAACGATTGCCAGCCGCTTCTGCCAGCCTCCGGAAAGGGCCGCGGCTTCCGCATCCAAGTCCGCAAAGCCCGCGCGTCCCAGCGTCTCGGCAAAGCGCGTGCCTCGCTCCGAGTCAGGCACCGCGGAACCTTTCAATGCCGCGTCGACCACAGACCGCACCGTGTCGCCGGGCGCGAATTCAGACTCCTGCTCCACATAACTCATGCGAATGCGTTTGCGGACCGCGATTTCTCCTTCGTCCGTATCTTCGGTGCCGGCAAGAATTCGCAGCAGCGTGGATTTGCCCGATCCGTTTGGACCGATGAGCCCGATGCGATCTCCCTCAGAAACGGTGAATGAAACGTTCTGAAATAGCGGATCGGCGCCAAAGGCTTTTGAGATGCTGCGGACATTAATCAGCGGCGGCAAAACGAGTGCGATCTCCTGAATGTCGAATGAAGGTCGAATGAGTCTAGCTTGAGATTATCAGGAAGCACGATTCGGCCGGCGAAGGCGAGCGATGCACTATAGCTTCAAGATATTCAGAGAAAGGCGACCGCCGCCCTGTCTACCAGGCCGGTCTTGCCGTCTTTAAATCGCAGGGTCAGCGTGTCGCCGCCTTTGACCACTTCGCGGGCCAGAGTCAGGTCGGCGCCGTCCTGTTTAACCTTGGAGCCGGTTACTTCAATCTGGTCGTCCGCCTTGAACGCCACACCCATTTCGTCGAGAAATTTCTTGGGACAAAGAAAAACCTGGACGGAATCGGAGCCACTCTTCATTACGAGATACGCGACGGGCTTCGCACCCGTGGGAGGAACGAATTTCAATTCCTCGACCACGCCCTTGACCGTGCTCTCTGTGGCGGGATCGTATTTGAGTGGCGCCTGGGAAAAAGCAGAAGCGACAAGGACAGCAATCGCCGCAAGTTTCAGGGAATTGTTCACGATCGGGCCAAACGCAGACATGGCGGGCCCTCCAGCCCGCAATGCTAGGCTTCTTGGAAGCGAAAATCAATCTGATTCCCAATAGTCTGGGCCGATGTACTCTTATACTCGAAATGCTCAATCGATCGAGCTTGAGATGAAATCAACCCACCGGCCAAAAACGAAGGCGCGCTTCGCCCTCATCGGAGCAGCGTTCCTCTGCGCGACGCTGTTGCCCTGCCCCGTCAATGCCCAGACCGGATCCGCGGCTTGGCTGCGCTATCCCGCACTGAGTCCGCGACTCGCCAAGAACTTCGAGCGCTTGCCGCCCCAAACCGTGCTGCTCGGCGATTCACTGGTGCTCAAGACCGCTCAGCAGGAACTGCTCCAGGGCGTCGCGCAAATGCTAGGCAGAACTCTGCGCACGCAAACTGCTTCGTCTCTTGAGAATGCCATTATTCTGGGACCGCTGGGCGATCTGCAGGTATCCATCCCCGAGTTGCATTCGCCGCCAGACCTTCGCGCCGACGGATACTGGCTCAAGAGCGCAAAGATACACGGCTCGGAATGTCTCATCATCACCGCCTCGACGGATCGCGGCGTTCTGTACGGCGTGTTCGCGCTGTTGAGCAAGATCGCCCGTGCCGAGAGACTTGCAGCCACCGATATTGCGAAACTCGATATGACAAAGCTCGACGAGGTGCAGAATCCCTACGCACCCATCCGCTGGGTGAATCAGTGGGACAACCTCGACGGCCGCATCGAACGCGGATACGGCGGGCCTTCCATCTTCTTTGCCGACGGAAACGTTCGCACCGATCTGACTCGGGCCGGCCAGTACGCTCGCCTGCTGGCTTCGATCGGCATTAACGGATGCACCATCAACAACGTGAATGCCGCCCCCGGTGTCCTCGAAGATGGTTTCATCACGCAGGTCAGTCGCATCGCCGACGTGTTCCGTCCGTGGGGTGTTCAACTTTCCCTCGCCGTCGATCTGGGCAGTCCCAAACTCATCGGTGGTCTCGGCACGTTTGATCCGCTGGATCCGCGGGTCGCCGAGTGGTGGCGCAAAAAAGTCGACGAGATCTACCGCCGCATACCAGATTTCGGCGGCTTCGTCGTGAAAGCCGATTCTGAGGGCCGCCTCGGACCCTCGACTTACGGCCGCACTCATGCCGACGCGGCCAACGTGCTTGCGCGCGCCCTCAAGCCGCACGGCGGCGTGGTCTTCTACCGAGCCTTCGTCTACAACCATCATCTCGACTGGCACAATCTCAAAAACGATCGCGCCAAAGCCGCCTACGACAATTTTCACCCGTTAGATGGCGCATTCGACGACAACGCCATCGTTCAAATCAAAAATGGTCCGATTGATTTCCAGGTGCGCGAACCGGCTTCTCCGCTTTTCGCCGGCCTGCGCCGCACTAACGAAGCCATCGAATTGCAAATCACCCAGGAATACACCGGACAGCAGCGACACCTCTGCTTTCTCGTCCCTATGTGGAAAGAAGTGCTGGATTTCGACATGCATGTCGATGCGAACGCAGCAGATGCGAGTCCTACGCCGGTGAAGGCGCTAGTCGCGGGCCGCGTCTTCCATCGCCCCACCGGCGGCTTCGTCGGCGTCGCCAACGTCGGAATGGATGCAAACTGGCTCGGCAGTCCGCTCGCCATGGCCAATCTCTATGGCTTCGGGCGTCTGGCCTGGAATCCCAACCTCAGGGCCGAAAAAATCATCGACGAATGGACCCGTCTCACTTTCGGCAACGACCCACGCGTGGTCAAGATTATCGCTGCGATGCAGCTCAACTCCTGGCACGCCTACGAGAGTTATACCGGCCCGCTCGGCGCAGGAACGCTCACCAACATTCTCGGCAATCACTACGATCCCGGACCCGAATCCTCAGAGGAAAATGGCTGGGGGCAATGGCACCGCGCCGATCACGCGGGTATCGGCATGGACCGCACCATCGCGACCGGCACCGGATTCATCGGCCAATATCCGCCAGCGGTGCAGGAACTGTACGAATCGCGGGCGCGCTGTCCCGACAACCTGCTGCTATTCTTCCACCACGTGCCCTACACCTATGTCCTGCATTCGGGAAAAACTGTAATCCAGCACATTTACGATTCGCACTACGACGGTGCGGATCGTGCCCGCGATTTCGTTTCGCAATGGAAGGGACTCCACGGCCACGTCGACGAAGAGCGCTACCGCGATATCCTGGCTCGGTTCGAATACCAGGCCGCAGAAGCCATCGTGTGGCGCGACGCAATCTGCAACTGGATCTATAAGCTCTCCAGCATTCCCGATGACCAAGGCCGAGTCGCGAGTCCGCCTTCCCATTAAACAGCTACTACCCATTCGTACAGTGCTTGCGCATTTGCCTCAGTTCCGTTAACGTTTACGGGTTCCGGGCGTTTCGATGCCTCCCCCGCTGTCTGTACCGTTTTCATAAGGAGCACGGGCCAGGATACATGGGCAAACCTCCCACCACTCTCCGTGACATTGCGCAGGCCCTGGGAACCTCGATCGGCTCCGTGCATCGGGCATTGCATGATAACCCCGGCGTCAGCCCGTCCACCAAAGCCCGCGTCTTGCAGATGGCGAAAACCCTGGGCTATCGTCCAAATCTCGCGGCCCGATTCTTGTCATCCAAGAAAACTCTGCGCATCTCGGTGAACACGCTGCAAGGAACCACCTCGTTCTGGGACGAAGTGCGCACCGGAATTCGCGAGGAAGCTGCCTCCATCCTGCTCGAAAATGTCGAGATCGAGTTTCGAACCTATCCGCGTCTCGGAGAAGGCGACGAGGAGGCTTTTGCCGCTGCGATCCAAGAGAAAGTCGATGGGATTATCATTTTCCCGGGCCGTCCGGAAGTTTTGCGGCCTTGGATACACCGTGCCTCTCGCTCGCAGATTCCTGTTGTGTGCGTCGCCACCGACGCTCCTCGCAGCGGCCGCCTCGGTATTGTGTCGATTGACACCCTGGCCAGCGGCTCCATTGCCGCCGATCTCATGGGAAGATTTCTGGGCCCGCGCGAGGGATCAATCGCTGTCACCGTTTTCGACATGGCCATCACCGAGCACGCGGAAAAGTACGCCGCCTTTGAAAATACTTTGCGATCGTTTTATCCCCGCATCCGCGCGCTCAAGCCCATCGAAGATCATGATGTGGAAGCGGAAGCCTACCGCAACTGCCGCGAGCTGTTTGAACAGTGTCCGGACCTGTGCGGCGTCTACGTCACCACCGAGGCTTCGATTCCCGTGCTGAACGCAGCGCGCGACGCGAAATTGCTCGACCGCCTCACCATCATTACGACCGACTTGTTCCCCGGTCTCGTGCCTCAGATTCGATCCGGCGCCGTCGCAGCGACCATCTACCAGCGTCCCCGGGCTCAGGGGCAAATCGCATTTCGCATGTTGTACGAGTGCATGGCCGAGGGCGGCGACCGGTCGCATCAAGTCTCATTGGCTCCGCATCTGTTGATGCGTGGCAATCTGGATTTCTTTCTGCAAAGACAATCCCAGGAATTGCCCAAAGAAAAAGTACAGCAACCCCGGGAAGCAACCCGCGAACTGGCAGAAGACTTTGCTTAGCACCAAAGCGCTGCGAACCTTGGGCAAAAATGAACCCTCAGAGTGAACCTGTAAGAGGAAACATCGAGGAGGCAACATCGCTTATCTCGGCATCGACGTAGGTACCGGCGGCACGCGCGCACTCGTCATGGACGCGGCCGGAAAAGTCATCAATTCCGGATCGGACGAGCACGTGCCTTTCGCCAGCCCGCGCCCCGGCTGGGCCGAGCAGGATCCGCGCGACTGGTGGCGCGCCTGCGGAGTGGCCGTCCGCAAGGCGCTTCATTCCTCGAATGTGCGCGCCGACGACATTGCCTGCGTCGGTTTCTCGGGCCAGATGCACGGCGCAGTCCTGCTCGACTCCCGCGATGAGGTCGTGCGTAGTGCCATCATCTGGTGCGACCAGCGCAGCGAGGCGCAAAGCCTCGAACTGGAAAAGTTGTTCGGCCGGGACACCCTGATCCAGCTCACCTGCAATCCTCCGCTCACGAATTTCACTCTCACCAAGCTGCTCTGGGTCCGCGAGAACGAACCGCAGAACTGGGCCCGCGTCGCTCATATCATGCTCCCGAAAGATTATGTTCGATTCCGCCTGACCGGTGAGCGAGCTATCGACATGGCCGACGCGTCAGGAACTCTTCTTCTCGATGTGACCCACCGCCGCTGGTCAACCGAAGTGCTGAGCAAGTCCGGAATTGATGTGGGTTTGCTTCCCGCATTGCACGAGTCTCCTCAGATCTGCGGGAAGGTTTCCGCCGCGGGCGCCGAGGCCACCGGCCTGCGCGCTGGAACTCCGGTAGTTGCCGGAGCCGGAGACCAGGCGGCCGGCGCCGTCGGCATGGGCATCTCCCGCGCCGGCGCGGTCAGCGCCACCATCGGAACTTCCGGAGTTGTCTTCGCCGCGACCGATCGTCCCGCGCTCGACCCCGCGGGACGCTTGCACACTTTTTGTCACGCCATCCCAGGACGCTGGCATGTGATGGGCGTCACCCAGGCGGCGGGATTGTCCTTACGCTTTTTCCGCGATCGCTTCGGAGTCGCGAAACAAAACGGCCGCGATCCCTACGACATTCTCGCCGACGAAGCCAGCGCCGCGCCTCCCGGCTCTGAAGGTGCGTTCTGGGCGCCGTACCTCATGGGCGAGCGCACGCCTCATCTCGATCCGAATGCTCGCGCGGCGCTCGTCGGACTCACCGCCTCCCACACCCGTGGACACATCATCCGCGCCGTCATGGAAGGTGTGGCCTACAGCCTGAAAGACACGTTCACCATCTTCAATGAAATGCAAATTCCAGTGACGTCGATCCGCCTGGGCGGCGGTGGTGCCCGCTCGCCGCTCTGGCGGCAGATCCAGGCCGATGTCTATGCCCACGAAGTAGAAATCGTTGCCGCCGAAGAAGGCGCAGCCTATGGCGCAGCCATCCTGGCCGGTACCGGAATCGGTGCCTGGGGTTCCGTCGACGAAGCCTGCGACCGTGTGGTTCGCGTGGCGTCCCGCATCTCACCAGATCAAGCCGCATCCAAAACCATGCAGCAAGCCTACCGCACCTACCGCAAAATCTACCCGGCCCTTCGCCAGGTGTTCAGCTAGCGAAATATCTTTGTCATCCCGAAGGGGAGGGACCTGCTGTTCTGTTGTTCGCACATCCCAAACCCTCCCTCACTCCGGCAACTTCTTTTCCCCCTGAATCGTCAGTCGAGCCTCCGCCTGCGCAGCCGAAGTCCCCGGCTGTCCCCCACCGGTGCTGATCACATAATCCCCCGCCGCGACCATCCGGTCGCCAGCTTCGTTGACATAACTCAAATCCCGCGGCTGCAGCGCCAACTTCACATGCTGCACCGCACCTGCCTCGAGATGCACGCGGGTAAAGCCGCGCAGCGCACGCAGCGGCGCGCCCGCCACCTTGGGAAAACGAATGTAGAGCTCCACCACTTCATCTCCCGCTCGCTGCCCGCTGTTGGTCACATCCACGTCCACCGCCAGCGGATTGCCCGCATCCAGCTCCGGACTCGACAATTTCAAATTGCTGTATTCAAATTTCGTATACGACAACCCGTACCCGAACGGATACAGCGGCTCTCCCGTAAAGTAGCGATACGTGCGGTTCTTCATCGCATAATCTTCGAACTCCGGCAACTGCTCCACGCCTTTATAAAAAGTCACCGGCAACCGTCCGCCGGGATTGTTGTCTCCTGCGAGCGTCTGCGCGATCGCTGTTCCGCCTTCTTCTCCCGAGTACCACGCATCCACAATCGCATTCGCGTGATCGTTCGCCCAGTTCACCGCCAGCGCGCTGCCGTTCATCAGCACCACCACCAGAGGCTTGCCTGTGCCTTTCACCGCTCCCAGCAGCGCTTCCTCTTCTTCCGGCAGGTTCAGGCTGGTGCGGTCGCCGCCCCTGAATCCGGGCAAGTCGACCTTCATCTCCTCGCCCTCCAGCTTTGACGTGATTCCGACCACGGCCACCACCACGTCAGCATCGCGCGCCGCCGAGGCCGCTTCGAAACTCGGATCGGCGCTCGCCGCCAGCCACACCAGCTTCGTGCCAAACCCGCCCCGCAGATACTCAATCTTCACCGCGTAGCGATGCCCCTTCGTGAGCGCGATCGTGATCATCTGCGAGTTCGGATCGTGCAGAATCGCATCGTCCACAATTAACTTCCCATCCAGCCACATGCGGTTCATCGAACCAAACATTCCAATTTGATAGGTGCCCGATTCGGCTGGGGTCAGAAAGCCTGTCCAGCGCGCCGAAAAATCCTTCATGCCGGGGGGCGGACCGATCGCGTTCGGCCCCGCGTGGAAGAGCTTGAAATCAACCCCATCGTCGACGCGCACCGCCTGCGGCGCACCTGTGAAATCGTTGCCCGCAAAGTATTCGCCCTTAAGCCCAGGCTTTCCATCGTCCGTCGAAAGCATAGAAGTCGGAATCACGGTTTCCGGACGCAGGAAATTCGTGCCCGAAACAAACGTGACCTGCGCTCCGGGAAACTGCTTCTGAATCCCTTCCAGCGCCGTGACCGCATGCGAAGCCGTGCCACTGTAGTTGCCGTGAAGCACCTGGGTCTGGTCCGCCAGCGGGCCCACCACCAGGATTCTTTTCACGCCCTTCGCGAGCGGAAGCACGCCATCGTTCTTCAGCAGCACCATCGATTCGCGCGCCGTTTTCAGCGCCAGCTCCCGGTGCGCCGCGCTGTCAATTTCGGAATCGGGCGTCTTCGCGTAAGGCACCATCTCCGGAGGATCAAACATTCCCAGCCGCATGCGCGCCGTAAACAAGCGTCGCAAAGAGCGATCAAGATCCGCTTCCGTGAGCAGTCCCTGCTTCACGGCATCCACGAAAGGCTTGTAGTCGTGATCGTCTTTCGTGATGGTGAAAAAGTCCGCGCACTCGTTATCCATGCCAGTTTTGATCGCGGCGGCCGCGGCCTCCGCCTGGCTCTTCACAAACTTATGCCCCTGAAAAATGTCGACGATCGCATCGCAGTCCGACACCACATAGCCGTTAAACTTCCACGCCCCGCGCAACTGATCTTTCAGTAGAAACGTGTTCGCACAGGCCGGCTGGCCGTTGACGCGGTTATATGCGCACATCACCGACTCCGCTTTCCCTTCCGTCACGGCCGCCCGGAACGCCGGCAAGTACGTGTCTTCCATGTCGTGCTTCGATACCTGCACATCAATCGTGTGCCGCGACGGCTCTGGCCCACTGTGCACTGCAAAATGCTTCGGCGTCGAAATCACCCGGAAATATTTCGGATCATCCCCCTGCAGGCCGGTCACGAATGCCACGCCCATGCGTCCCGTAAGAAAAGGATCCTCGCCATACGTTTCCTGCCCGCGGCCCCAGCGCGGATCGCGAAAAATATTGATATTCGGCGACCAGAAATCCAGCCCTTCCATAATGTCGCGCCGTCCCGCACGCACCGCCTGGTTATGTTTGGCTCGAGCCTCGGTGCCGATCACGATCGCCATGTCGTGAATCAACGGATCGTCAAACGTCGCCGCCAGCCCAATCGGCTCGGGAAACACGGTAGCCGTTCCAGCATTCGCCACCCCATGCAGCGCCTCGCTCCACCAGTCGTAGGCCGGCACCTGCAGTCGCGGAATGGCCCGCGCCTGGTTCACCAACTGTTCAGCCTTTTCTTCGAGAGTCATCTGCCTGATCAGATCGTCAACGCGCACATCGATCGGCTTCGAGGGGTCGAGATAGACGGCGCTGCCCGCCGTCTGCGCGCCCGCGTGGGCAAGCGCATTTACGAGGAAGAGTGCCAAAAAAAAAGCGATCTGCAGGGTGGTTCGTGTCTGCGTTCTCATGGAATATTTCCCTCCGCAACCCGCGCCATCGACCCATGGCAAAGCGCCGGTTGATTCATAGACATTGCACCGTTAACGATTACGGTCGACCGTCGCTTGTAGCACAGCGGAAATCCTGCGGTCAAGACGCCCCCGCCCCAGCCCGCCGCAGCGCAGGCTTCACCGGAGCTGTCCGGGCGATCGTTTGATAGGAAACGCGAGGGAGCTAACCCGGCCATTAACGTACGAACTTCTTTAAGAATCAAAGGGGAGGCCCAATACAAGAACGTAATGTGGAAAAATGAAAGGCGTAATGCGGGAAAATGGAGGCGATACCGCGGAAAAATGAAGGAAGTGCCGCGGAAATACCGTGGAGGAGCGGCGCTTCATTGCCGGGTTACGAGCCATCGAAGAACGGGGCTTCAGCCCCTGTTGTGTGAATTGCGCGTCGTACTGCTCGTCTACGCCCGCCCCTTCTTCGCCGCGACCGCGGCCTCTTTCCCCGCCACTTCCCATGGACGCTTCGGCCGATCAACCACCGCCTTGTCGCGGTTCTCAATCCGGTCGTAGTGATACGACTCGCTCACCGTCCCCAGCGATTCGTTGTAGAGGCTGGGCAAACCAAGCCCTTCTTTCAGCTCTTCTGAAAACGATTGCAGCGCCTTCAAATGGTCGGCCGTCGCGGGAACTTCTGTTTTCGAGGTCTTCAGAAACTGCTGATACCCGCGGTTCACCAGCTTCGAAATCTCGCTGCCAATCAAATACCCGGGATACGCGAAAATCTTCACCGTGTCGTCCGGCCCCTTCTGAATGGCCGCCGACACATTATATTTCCGCAGAAACGCTCGTACGGTCGCGCCCGGAGCGTCGGTTATGTCGAACCCGTGATCGCGCAGCCAGGCTAGCGCTTCCTCATAGGTTCGTGCTTCAATAGTTTTCGACATTGCGATTTTGCTTCAACCTTTCCTTGCTGGCCCGACAGTCTTTTATTAGATGCTGCACTTATAAGAACGGGCGTAACTTTTCACGAACTGCATCGCCGGGCGAAGCTGTTTCATCTAAATAGGTTCACTAAACAAGGTACTACATACATCGTTTCCGCACACATAGCACATTACGTTGGTCACGGCGTGGCGGTTCCTCATGGCGCGTAGTTCTTCAAAAATGGCGGCAATGTCGACCCCAGTAGAGCCCGATTTATCACGCGAAGCTGCGTCAGCGACTGGGCGAAACGCTGGGCCACAGCCTGGTCGAGCGCATCGGCAACACTCCGCTGCTGCGTCTGGACTCCCTCACCGCCAACCTGCCCGGCATAGCCCTTCTGGGTAAGGCGGAATGGTACAACCCCGGCGGATCGGTCAAAGATCGCGCCGCGGCCAACATCGTCGCCGAAGCCCGCCGCCGCGGCCAACTCGGCCCTGGCCAGATTCTTCTCGACGCCACCAGCGGCAATACCGGCATCGCCTACGCCATGCTGGGAGCCGCCGAAGGATTCCCCGTAACCCTGTGCATGCCGCAAAATGTCTCGCGCGAGCGTAAACAAATCCTGCAAGGCTACGGTGCCAACATCCTTTATACCGATCCCGCCGACGGCTCCGACGGCGCAATCCGCATGGCCCGCGAACTCGCCGCCAAACATCCCGACCAATATTTTTATGCCGACCAGTATTCCAACGAAGCCAACTGGAAAGCGCACTATCACGGCACGGCCAACGAAATCTGGCAACAGACGCAAGGCCGCGTCACGCATTTTGTCTCGATGCTCGGCACCAGCGGCACATTCGTCGGCACTACGCGCCGCTTGAAAGAATTGAATCCCGCGGTCCAATGCATTTCACTGCAGCCCGACTCGTCCTTCCACGGCATCGAAGGCGCCAAGCACATGGCCAGCGCGATCGTCCCCAAAATCTATGATCCCGAACTCGCCGATCAGAATCTCGAAATTGCCACCGAAGACGCCTACGCCATGGCCCGCCAACTCTCGCGCACTGCCGGATTGCTAGTCGGAATCTCCGCCGCCGCCGCCGTCGTGGGGTGCTTGAAGATCGCGCACGAGTTGCCGTTGAAGAAATTCGGCGAAGCGGTGATCGTCACTATCCTCTGCGATTCCGGCGACAAATATCTAAGCGAACGCTTCTGGAACGAAGGCTAGATAAATTGCTGATTGTTGATTTTTGATTGCTGATTGAAAGACGACTGGTTTTTCAATCAGCAATCAAAAATCAGAAATCAACAATTTCCTATGCTGAAACTCTCCCGCCACGACTACGACTCCCTCCGCCACCACGGTGAAGAGACCTATCCACATGAATGCTGCGGCCTGCTGTTAGGTCATGTGGATGAAGACGGTACGCGCATAGTCACGTCTACGGCTCGTGCCGGCAACACCCGCACCGATTCGCCACATAACCGGTACAACATCGATCCGCTTGACCAGATTCGCATCCAGCGCGAGGGCCGCGAGCGCGGTGAAGACGTTATTG
Organism: uncultured Acidobacteriota bacterium; assembly: GCA_963755795.1. GTDB lineage: Bacteria > Acidobacteriota > Terriglobia > Terriglobales > Acidobacteriaceae > Sulfotelmatobacter. Next base: position 116,041 of record CAVWLI010000036.1, read on the forward strand.
GCTATCTACCACTCCCATCCAGACCATCCCGCGCGTTGGTCTTCGACTGATTTGGCGGAGGCTCACTGGCCGGGGTTTTCCTATGTCATCACCAGCGTCGAGAAGGGAAAGTCGGCGGCGACAAATTCCTTTGAACTGACTTCGTCCGACGAATCCGACAAGCGTTTTGTGGATGAGCCGATCGAAATCACTTGAGAGTTAGCAGCGTAGCGCGCAAAACAATCCTGGCTCCCTCCGTCCGTTAAACCCCTGTCCCACGCCGAGTTTGCACGATTTGCACAACAGAAAAGCAGAAATCTGCCGCCCGTCTCGCATCGATTCAAATCAATACAGAGAGGCGAAAATCCGCGTCCAGCGCGGACTCCGCGAAAAGGGCATTCCAGGTTTGCACCATTTCCGGTCATGGGCCTGTGAACGGCGTGCACTCGATTGAAAACACGTGTACTTACAAACGCGTATTTTTCGTTGACGAAAAAAACAGAAGGAGTAGAACAGGATTGTTCTTTGACAGCTTCTTAAGTTTTTCCGGTTGGTGCGGCGTCCGGGGCTCGAGCGGAGTCACTTTCCTGATCGAAAGATTGGGAAGGAGGGTGAGCGAGGGTCTATAGCAAAGCGCTGGTCGAGGCGAACGAAGAAGAAATGTTGAAGGCAAGATAGAGTTCCGAGGCGTAGGGTAGGTTTATCCGGTTGGCGGTGAGCCCGGAGCCCAAGCGAAGATCGCGCGGAGGTCCCCGCAAGGGAAACTCTGAAAGCAGGTCGAGCAAGGGTCAAACGCGAGCTACTGGCCGAGACGAATGGACCCCACACCACCTCGGAACTCTTATTTTTTGCAGAAAGCTCTCAGCTCTCAGCTCTCAGCCCTCAGTTAAACCTAGCCAGCTCGAACTCCCAATCCCTTGTCATGCTGAGCGCAGCCGTGAGGAGAGCGAAGCGACCCTCACCGCGAAGTCGAAGCATCCCTACCCGCTAGACGATCTGAACACGGGGCCCGGTCAACGATTTATCCGTGAAAATCCGCGTGAATCCGTGGCAAAGAAGTTCACTTCCCCGCGTTCCCCGGCCCACCCACCGCATAAATCCGCGGTATCCTCTGCTCCAACGGCGGCAGCGCCGGAAACGCCGCATGCGGCTCCGTCTGGTACCAGTACGCAACCGAAAAATAATTATCCGACCGGTGATTGGCATGCCCGTGCTCAATCGTCGCCCGCAACGATTTCGTAAACGTAATCGGTGAATCCAAATGAAACCGGTACAGTGACCATCGCCCGCCCGCGACTTCCTGCCCCACCACCGGCGCCCCAAACAGCCCATACGAAAACGGACGCCCGCCAAAATCCCACGCTCCCAGAAAATAATCCTCCGACCCGGTGCCGTTGATCGAGGGCAGCGTCTCGCCATCGACAAAAAACATGTCATCGCCCTCGCCCCACCACCCATCCTGATTCTCCAGCACCGACATCGTGACGCCCACAAAATGCCCGCGCCCGGTCGCTTCCATCCAAACGTAGTTGCCCTCGCCGTTCAGATTCTTCTTCCCGTCGACCAGCGGATCGCTGTTCCAACGCCACTGATTCGTCCAGCCGTGCGCCGGCGCGGCCTGCCGGTACTGCGCGTGAAAATAAAGCAGATCCCCCGGCAGCGGCTTGCTATACGCGCGATAGTCAATATTGAAATAAAACGAGTCCGTCTTAATTGCGCCCTCGTTCGTCACGGTAATGCGCGCATGCCTCTGAAACGGCATCGGGAAAAAACTGTTCAACGCCTTGTCCGCCCCCACCGACAACGCCAGCGACTGGTACAAGTGATAGTCGCCCAGCCCCAGCCCAAAGAAGTCGCCAATCGGAGCCTCCACACTGGGCGAAGCTTCACCGTCCCAGTACATCCGCAGCACCAGCGCCTTCAGATGATTCGGATCGTCGCTGGCGATCGTGACCCAGACATGACTGATCACCCCCGGCCCATCCGCGTCCAGCAGCGTAAGAGCGTCTCCCACCGCAACCGTCCGCGCATCCGCATTTCCCCCACTCCGGTCGTAGCTCGAAGCCCGCTTCTGCACGTAATCCTTAACCTGCGGAACGGAAAAGAGCGAGCTAGATGGATCCTGCGAAAAAAGCGGGAACGCCACGATGCAAGCGATGAACAACACGAGCAATTTTTTCATCGAGCCCCCTTCGAGTTTTTCGTGGAACGCAATAGCTTGAGCCGTGGCGCTGATTCCGCAACGTGGAGGGGCACGGCTTTAGCCGTGCCGTTACGCTCGCAACAAATGCAGGGCTTTAGCCCCTGCGACCCGACCTACTTTCACAGCGGAATATTCCCATGCTTCTTCGGCGGATTCTTATCCCGCTTGTTCTCCAGCATGGCCAGCGCCTGGATCAGCTTTTTCCGCGTCTCCCGCGGCTGGATGACCGCGTCCACAAACCCGCGATCAGCGACCACGTAAGGATTAGCAAACCGGTCGCGGAACTCCTCGATCTTTTCCCGCCGCACCTGCTCCCGATTCGCCGCCGCGTCGAGTTCGCGCTTATAGACAATGTCAACCGCGCCCTCCGGCCCCATCACCGCAATCTCGGCAGTCGGCCACGCATAGTTCACGTCGGTACGAATGTGTTTTGACGCCATCACACAATAAGCCCCGCCATAAGCCTTGCGTGTGATCACCGTAACCTTCGGCACCGTCGCTTCGGCGAAAGCGAACAGCAACTTCGCTCCATGCTTGATGATCCCGCCATATTCCTGCGCCGTGCCAGGCAGAAATCCCGGCACATCCTCAAATGTCACCAACGGAATGTTGAAGCAATCGCAGAACCGCACAAACCGCGCCCCCTTCACCGAAGCATTAATATCCAGCGTCCCAGCCAGCACCGACGGCTGGTTCGCCACAATCCCCACCGACCGCCCATCCAGCCGCGCAAATCCCACGACGATGTTCTTCGCGTAATGCTCCTGCACCTCGAAAAAGTAAGCATCATCCACCACCGCATGAATCACATCCTTAATGTCATAAGGCTGGTTCGACTGCGCCGGAACCATCGTGTCGAGCGCCGAATCGGCCCGATCGACCGGATCAGTGCAAACTTTCCGCGGAGGCTCATCCAGATTATTCGATGGCAAGAAACTCAGCAGCTCGCGCACCATCGACAAACATTCCGCGTCGTCGTGCGCCAGAAAATGCGCGACACCCGAAGTCTCGTTGTGCGTCATGGCGCCGCCCAACTGCTCTTTGGTGACTTCTTCATGTGTCACCGTCTTAATCACGTCCGGCCCAGTTATAAACATGTACGAAGTCTTATCCACCATGAGCACAAAGTCGGTGATCGCCGGCGAGTAAACCGCCCCTCCCGCGCACGGTCCCATGATCGCCGAAATCTGCGGCACTACCCCGCTATACAACGTGTTGCGCAGGAAAATGTCGGCATACCCCGCCAGCGACATCACGCCTTCCTGAATCCGCGCCCCGCCGGAATCGTTCAGTCCAATCACCGGCGCGCCCATCTTCGCCGCCAAGTCCATAATCTTCACAATCTTCGCGGCGTTCGTTTCCGAGAGCGACCCGCCAAACACCGTGAAGTCCTGCGCAAACACATACACCAACCGCCCCTCGATGCGCCCGTATCCAGTGATGAATCCGTCGCCATAAATTTTCTGCTCGGCCATGCCGAAGTCGTTGCAGCGGTGCGTGACCAGCTTGTCCGTCTCTTCGAACGTGCCCTCATCGAGCAGAAACTCAACCCGCTCCCGCGCCGACATCTTCCCCTCTTTGTGCTGCCGCTCCCGCCGCTTCGCGCCCCCGCCATCTTCTGCCAGCCGGTTCCGCTTATTCAGTTCAGCAACTTTTTGTTCAAGATTCATGGCGGAAGGATTATATCGTCTGGAGGTGCCCCCACCTTTATCGCGTGATCCGGGAGAGGGTGGGGGTTTTGACTTTCCTGGGAGTCCACCGAACAAGGCGGGTGCCCCATTTCTCGCGCGTTCTTTGCGCGAGAAGTGGGGATTTTGAATTTCTCCCCCAAGTCCCTGCGCTACGGGCTCACAGCCAACACCCATGTTTGCGTTACACTTCCCTCGTGTCCTCCCTCACCGACCAGATGGGCTTCAGCTTCCGCCCTCCCGAACGCCGGATCTGGAAAGTCCGCGACCTCGTCTCGGCGGTGCGTTCCCACGTCGAGCGCGAGTATTCCGACGCATGGGTGGAAGGCGAGATCTCCAACTTCCGCGCCCCCGATTCCGGCCATCTTTATTTCACTCTCAAGGATGGCACGCTCAAAGAGGGAACGGCCCAGATTCGCGTAGTGATGTTCCGCTCGTCGGCGCGCCTGCTGCGCTTTCGCCCCGCCGACGGTTTGCAGGTAGTCGTCCGCGGCCGCGTCACCGTATATGAAGATCGTGGCGAACTCCAGATTTCAGCCGAGCACATCGAGCCCAAAGGCGCCGGTTCGCTGCAATTGGCCTTCGAGCAGCTCAAGGCCAAACTTGAAGCCGAAGGCTTGTTCGCTGCCGAACGCAAGCAGCCGATCCCAACGCTTCCCTCGCGTATCGGCGTGGTCACGTCGGCGCAGGCCGCCGCCCTGCGCGACATTCTGAACGTGCTTGAACGCCGCCATCATTCCGTAAATGTGGTGATTTATCCCGCCCAGGTACAAGGCGACGCCGCTTCCGTCGAAGTCGCCGCCGGAGTCCGCTATTTCAACCAGCACGACAACGTCGACGTAATCATCGTCGCCCGCGGCGGCGGCTCAGCCGAGGACCTCGCCGCATTCAACGACGAAGCGTTAGCCCGGATGGTCTCTGCATCCGAGATCCCCGTAATCTCCGCCGTCGGCCACGAAACTGATTTCACCATCATCGACTTCGTCGCCGACCTGCGCGCACCCACGCCCTCGGCCGCCGCCGAACTGGTCATCCGCTCGCGCCAGGAAGTCGAAGATCACGCCACCGCCTTGAATGACCGCCTCAGCCGCGCCATGCGCTACCGCCTGCTGATGGGCCGCCAGGCCCTGACCGAACTCGCGCAGCACGGCGCTTTCGCCCGCATGATGGAACTCATTCACCAGCGCCAGCAGCGGCTCGACGACCTCACCCACCGTCTCGAACTCGCCCAGCGCCAGTTGCTCGAGCAAATGCTCCGCCGCTGGGAAAAAATTTCGGCGGCCGTCCGCCACTACGATCTGCGTCTGATCCTTTCCGGCGTTCGCAAGCAACTCGAGAGTGGAACCGCCGCGCTGGTCGCCATAATGCGCAACGTCCTGCTCCAGCACCGAGTGCGCAGCGAGCGCCTGCAGACTGCCTTGGAGTCGCTCTCTCCACTGGCCATTCTCGAGCGCGGCTACGCCCTGGTGTTCGATTCCGAAGGCAAGCTCCTGAAGGATGTACGCAACGTCGAGGTCGGCGACAACATTTCCGCGCGTCTGGCACACGGCGAAATTCGCGCGTCCGTGACCCATAAAGAAAGTTGAGCCAGCTGTAGTAAGTGACGGTGCCCGTAGCACTGAAGGAGCCCGAGTGGGGTCCCGCCAAGCGCAGCGAGGCGAGCGCCACCACGACGCTGGGCCGTTAAGCCGTCCCGTCAGCCGTTGAGCGGGGCAGAAAACCAGAGCCGAATGTTCCAGCAGCCCGGCCACCAATCCACTGCATTACAATGGGCTTTCGGAAATCAGATTTCACTAGGAGCGCGACTCGATTGATGCCAGTCATCACATCATGGACGCAGGGTGCATGGATCGCACTCGACATCCTCCTTGTCGCCCTGATCATTTATCAGGTGCTGGTGATGATCCGCGGCACGCGCGCCGCTCCCATGCTCGTGGGCCTGGTCGTCGTCACCGTCATTTTCTATTTCGCGCGCATCGGCGAACTCACCACGCTGAACTGGGTGGTCAGCCGCGTTTTGCCCTACCTTGTGTTTGCGCTTATCGTGGTCTTTCAGTCGGAGATTCGTCACGTGCTGGCGGATCTCGGCCGCCGTTTGACTTTTTTCGGCGGTTCCCCTTCCGACAGCGATTCTTACGACGATATCGTGCTGGCCGCGAATCTTTTTTCCCAGCACCAGACCGGTGCCCTGATCGTCATCGAACGCGAAATCGGGTTGCGCACCCACATCGAAAGCGGCGTGCCTCTTGACGCCCGCCTCTCCTACGATCTGCTCGCCACAATTTTCCGTCCCAGCGCCCCATTGCACGACGGTGCCGTCATCGTTCAAAAGGATCGCATCGCTGCCGCCGCGTGCTTCCTTCCGCTTTCCATGAATCCTCTGCTCTCCACTCAACTCGGCACCCGCCATCGTGCCGGCATCGGCATCACCGAAGAAACTGACGCCATCGCCGTCATCTGTTCCGAAGAGACTGGAGCGATCAGCCTCGCCATCGGCGGCAAGATCGAACGCGACTTGACGGTCGAACAACTTCGCGAGCGCCTGGGCAGCGAACTGCGCCGCTACATGGCTCCCGTAACCCTGCCCACCACAATTGCTCACGACGATGATGGATCAGAAGGACTACTCGATTCTCCCCTGCGCGATCCCGCGCCGCAACGAAAGTCCGAATCCGCCGCGGAATCGGAGCCGCAGTCATGATCGGATTCTTCCAGCGCTACATCCTGCACAACTTCTGGCTGAAAATGCTTTCCCTGTTGCTGGCCACGCTTCTCTGGTGGCAAATCTCACCTGACCAGCAGCCCGCGGAAGTGGCAATCCGCGCCCCCATCGTTTTTCAGCATGTTCCGCCCCACCTCGAGATCAGCACCGAGAATATCCCCGATGCCCAGATCCGCGTGCGTGGCCCCGAGCAAATCATTCGACGCCTGCAGGGGAACGAGATCCACGCCGAGATCGACCTGGCCGACGTCAAGCCAGGTGAACGCACTTACGATCTGACCTCGCAGCAAGTGCGCCATCCTCGCGACGTCACCGTCGTGCAGGTCGTACCCAGCCAACTGCAGCTGACCTTCGATACGCGGGCAACTCGCGAAGTCGAGATTCATCCGCGCGTGACGGGCGACTTTACTGACACCGAATACACAGCCGAGGCCGATCCGTCTCACATCACGATCACCGGACCACGGGATCACGTGGAGAGAATCGACGCTGCGACCACGGATCTAATCAATGCCAAGGGAATCCGCGGCAGAGCAGTTTTCACCACCAACGTCTACATCGCCGACCCACTGGTGCAAGTGGTGCAGACCACCTCGATTCGCGTCACCGTCATCGTGCAGAAAGCCGGAACCGCCGCCCCGCATTGAACAGCCATACGCAGACTGTGACTGCCCGGATTTGTCAGAGTAGTTTTTGGGAAGGGCACGGCTTCCAGCCGTGCCGTTAGCGTCCGTTTACCTGCGGACTTTAGCCCCTGAGGGTCGCTTCTTCTCGCCCGCGGCGGCATCGTGAGTCCTTCACACCAGCGCTTTCTCCCCCACTCATTTATCATCTCTAGTCCACACTTCTTCAATCCTTCTTATGAGCCAGCAACGGCAATTGTTCGGAACCGACGGAATTCGCGGTGTCGCGGGAGAATTTCCCCTCACCAAGCAAAGCACTTATCTCATCGGCCGCGCCCTCGGCCATGACCTCGTCCGTACCGCTGCCAAGGCCCAAGCCGTGATCGGCCAGGACACGCGCCAGTCAAGCGCATGGATCGCCGACCGCGTCGCAGAAGGTCTCGCTGCCGTCGGCGTCGATGTCCACAGCGCCGGCGTGATCACTACTCCAGGCGTGGCTTACCTCGCGCGCTCGCGCGCGCTCGCGGCTGGCGTCGTGATTTCCGCGTCGCACAATCCCTGGACCGACAACGGAATCAAAGTCTTCTCCGGCGACGGCTTCAAACTCACCGACGAACGCGAGCTCGCCATCGAAAAAGAAATTTTCGCCCTTTTGCAGAATGCCTCTGCCGCCGACGACACTGCGCTCAAGATTCCGAAACCATCTCTCCCCGGCGAAGCCGATCTGCGCCATGCCTACGTAAAATCGCTGGCGGCCGGCGTGTCGTCCGACCTGAGCAAGCTGCGCGTTCTGGTGGATTGTGCCAACGGCGCAGCCACGGCCGAGGCCCCAGAACTGTTTCGCACCCTCGGCGTTCAGGCAACCTTCGTCCATGTGTCGCCCGACGGAAAAAACATCAACGAAGGCTGCGGCGCATTGCACCCGGAAACGCTGGGCAAAATGGTGGCGCAATCCGCAGGCAAGTTTGACCTTGGCGTAACTTTCGACGGCGACGCCGACCGCGCCCTCTTCTGCGATGCCGCTGGCCGTGTGGTCAACGGCGACGGCGTGCTGCTGGCCGCCGCTCGCGACCTGCACGCGCAAGGAAAGTTGAAGGCCGACACGGTCGTCTCCACTACCATGTCGAACATGGGCCTGGAGATCGCGCTGAAAAATTCCGGCATCCGCATGCTGCGCGCCAATGTCGGCGACAAGTACGTGCTCGAAGAAATGCTTAAGACCGGCGCCACTCTCGGGGGCGAGCAGTCCGGTCACATCATCTTCCGCGACGGCGACGCCACCACCGGCGACGGCCTGCTCACAGCTCTGCGCCTCATGGACATCATCGTCCGCGCTGGAAAGCCCCTGGCGGACCTGGTCGGCGACCTGAAAGTTTTTCCCCAGAAAATTCAAAACATCCGCGTCCGCGAGAAAATTCCCTTCGCGCAAATCCCGGCAGTGCAGTCGGCAATCGCCGCCGCCGAGCGCGAACTCAACGGCAACGGCCGCGTCGTCGTCCGCTACTCCGGAACCGAAGCGTTAGCCAGAGTCATGGTCGAATCCGAATCAAAAGAAAAGATGGAATCACTCACAGCCGCAATCGCCGCAGAAATTCAAAAGGCCCTGGGAATATAGAGAACTCGGCGGGGAAGTGCAGGGCATTCAGCCGCCTTCGGGTGTCCGCGCGAGCGCTTTCAGCGCTGCGGTAGGCGGCCTTCCAATCAATCGGCTTTAGCCCCTGCACTTTTTGCGATGGCGTCGCCTGCCGCAATCTATCTGTCCTTACGCCGCTTCGCCCGCCCTCACTGGCTCCTCCTCCAACACCGCAAACTGAATCTTCTTCTCCACCGGATCAATCCGGTCCACCAGCACCCGAATCTTCTGCCCCAGGCTGTAAATCTTCCGCGACCGCTGCCCGATAATCTCGCGGGTATTCTCGTGATAGGTGTAGCGATCGTCGGTCAAAGTATTCAACGGCACCAACCCCTCCACGAATAAATCGGTCAGCTCCACGAAAAATCCAAACTTCGTCACGCTGGTGATGAGCCCGTCGAAATCCTCGCCCACGCGATCTTGCATGAACTTTACTTTCTTTCCCTCAATCAATTCTCGCTCGGCATCGGCCGCCCTCCGCTCGGCGCGGCTCGACTCCTCCGCAATCTCATGCAGTTCCTCAATCCCAATCGGCCCGCCCAAAAGCTCGTGGGGCGCGGGCACTCCTGCCCGCGTTCCGTCAGGAGCAGTCCGCCGCTTCGACCACGGCGACGGCTTCTCATCAGACATCGGGTGTCCCATTTCTCGCGCCTTCTGCGGGAAAGCCTGCCCTGAGCTTGCCGAAGGTCGGGGATTTTGATCCCGACTTTCCTGCAATACGTCCTTCAGAATCCGATGCACAATCAAATCCGGATACCTCCGGATCGGCGACGTAAAATGCGTATACGAAGTCGCCGCCAGCGCAAAGTGTCCCAGATTTTCCTCCGAATACCGCGCCTGCTTCAGCGACCGCAGCATCAGATAACTCAGTATCCGCTCCTCTGGCTTGCCTGCAATCTTCTCCGTCAGCTTCTGATACATCCGCGGCGTGATATGCACATCCTTCGGCACTTCAATCTCTCTCGCGCGCTTTCCAGTCCCATACGCCGCGCGCCGGTCCGTCTTCGTCTGCACGCGATGAACTGGCAGCGGCCCCACGCCCAGCGAATATCCAAACGTCGCCGCAATCACTTCGAAGTCATACACCCGTTTCGCGTCTGGCTTTTCGTGTATGCGATACAAAGACGCCACGCGCCTCGACTCCAAATCGTGTGCCACGCACTCATTCGCCGACAGCATGAACTCCTCAATCAGTCGGTGCGCAATATTCCGCTCCGACCGCGCTATGCTCTTCATCATGCCGAGATCGTCGAACTCGATCACCGGCTCCGGCAGATCGAAATCAATCGATCCCCGCCGCTCGCGCTTGCGATTCAGAATCAGCGCCAGTTCCCGCATCAGCTCAAACGTCCCAACCAGCGGCGCATAACGCTCACGTGCAGCCGCATCGCCTTCGAGCACGTCGTTCACCGCCGTATACGTCATCCGCTCCGCCGACCGGATCACGCCCTCGCTCAGGTCATAACTCACAATCTCGCCGCGATGGTCCATCTCCATCACGCATGACAGCACCAACCGTTCCACCTGCGGCCGCAAACTGCAAATGTCGGTCGACAGCTCCAGCGGAAGCATGGGCACGGCGCGATCGGGAAAATAAACGCTGGTCCCACGCAGCCGCGCTTCCTGATCCAGCGCAGAGCCCGGCGTCACATACTGCGCCACGTCTGCAATATGGACCTGCAATTCAAAATTTCCATTCGGCAGCATGCGCACGTACACGGCGTCATCGAAGTCGCGCGCCGTCTCGCCGTCGATGGTCACAACCGGCAGATCACGAAAGTCGCGCCGCCGCTCCAGTTCAGTCGCGGAGATAACCGCCAGCGCATCCTGCGCCTCTTCCAGCGCCGCCGCCGGAAAATGATGCGGCAGATGAAACTTCCGAATCGTGATCTCGACGTCCACGCCGAAATCATCCTCGCGCCCTAGAATCTCAACCACACGCCCCCGCGGATTCTGCGTAGGAGAAGGCCAGTCAGTAATCTCGACATCCACAACCAGCCCCTCAAGATCATCCCACTCAGTAGGCCGCGCCACCTTGTCCCCAAGCACGCGATCCACTGAGCTCTTCCGCGTAGCCCGATGCCGCTTCGCTTTCTTTTCGGCGTCATCCCGAAGCCCCGTGTCTTTTCCAGCGGGGCGAGGGATCTCGGGTGCAACGGCGCTTTCCTCGTCCGTTGTTGTGCTGCGTTCCGGCCGCTCCATCCCCGCCGGAATCACAATCTCCTGCGTAATCTTGCTGTCGATGGGCCGAACATATCCACCGCGGCTACCGTAATGAAAAATCCCCACCACCGTCGGATGCGCCCGCATCACCGGCCGTACAATCCGCCCCTCAGCGCGCCCATCCGGACGCACATTGCTGATGTCGACCAGCACCAGGTCCCCATGCATGGCATTGCCAATCAGATTCGGCGCGATGAAAATGTCGCCCGTAAGCCGCGCCTTGAGCGAGGGCGAAAGCGACTTCGCATCAGGGATGACAAACCCAAACCCGTCGCGGTGCATCGTGAGCCGTCCCGCGACAAGGTTCTTATCCGCTGCAGCCGCAGGCAGGGAATATCGATCAGACTCAGCTTGAATAAGCGTCCCGCGCGCCACCATTTTCTGCAGCAGGGAATCAAGCTCGCGCCGCTCGTCCCCGCGCAGCCCGAGTTCCCGCACCAACTGCTTGAACCCCGCAGCATGCTTGGCCTGTTTCGCAATGTGTTTAAGAATGGTCGAATCCGAGAGCATAGAGGAAAGCTCAGCCGTCAGCTCTCAGCATAAATCATGGAAGAATATTTCCCGCCGCTTTGTCATCCCGAGCGAGGATTTTGCTTCGCGAACGCGAAGCAAAGCCGCAGTCGAAGGATCCCTTTGAATGACGACGCGTCAGCGCCTTTAGAAGGGAGTTTTCGAAGCGCAGCTGTCGAATGGGGGCACCCTACCACGTATCCCCGCCGCCACGCGGTGGCCACACCCCCAGCACGCGCCGGATCACCACAATCTGCCCCACGTGATAACTCGTGTGCGCCACCATCTGCCACAGCACGCCCTCGACGGTGCCCGTGACCTTCTTATCGTCCTCACGCGCGCTCTCGACTTCGCGTTGTAGCTCCTGCGGAGAAGACTTCGCCAGCGCCGCAAACTCCTCCAGCAACTCGGCCATCCGCGCCTTCAGCCGATCCCACTCCTGCTCATCCGCAGGCGACGGCGCGGCCGAAAAACTATCCGCACTGTGCTCCGGATAAACCGGCCGCTGCCCGCGAATGCGCCGCAGCTCATAGTCCATCCAATAATTGATGTGAAAGACAAGCTGCCCGACGGAATGAAGGAAATCCCGCAAGCCTGCCGTGCCGACAGTTCCGCAGAAATATCCTCCACGCACGCCAGAGGGTCGGCGTGCGCGCCCTTACCGCGAAGCAATTCCGTCAGCGCCCGTTGTGACATAAGAAGATGGAAAGAAAGAAGCTTTGTCATCCTGAGCGCAGCGAAGGACCTATGCACCCCCTCGCCCCCGGCAGATTGCATGGTTCCTTCGCCGCGCTCGAGATGAGAAACCCACGCGCCCAATTCCGCGGCAAAAAATTGCGCCTCACCGTCCCGCGAAATACTTCTCCTCCAGGATCCGCCGATGATGCAGCTCATGCCCCGCAATAATATAAGCCAGCGCCCGCACACTAACTTCATTCTTGTTGGCCACGCCCCGCCGCATCCACGCTGCCTCATCTAGGTTGCGCAGCAACGTCAACGTCGCCCTCCGCACCGCAATATAGTCTTCAATAATCTCCGCCAGTGGCGCGGTCGCAAACGGACCATTCTTCACATAATCATCCTGCTCGAAGCCCTCGATCGGAGTGCGGTCGCCGCGCGCAATCCGCAGCGCACGATACGCAAAAATCCGCTCCGTGTCGCACACGTGCCCCAGCACTTCTTTCGCGCTCCATTTCGCGGGCGCGTATCGAAAGTCTCCCTCACTCTCGTCGCGCCCACAAAGCAGCACCATCGTCTGCCGCCTCTGCGCGTCAAGCGTCCCCAGAATGTCTGATCCTGCTACCAGTGAAATATAGCGCCCGTAATATGGCGCATACTCGCCCGGCTCAGGCCGCGCGATCGTCAACGCTGCTGCAGTAACCACGGCTGGTTCTGACATGCCTTTGCTCCAAATATCGAAGTATCCCCAAGCTTCAGTCGCCACTCTTAAGAAACTTGAACTCTCAAACCCCTGAACTACGAACAATTAGACTCCCAACTTCGGGTTCCGTTTTCGATAATTCTTCGACCCCGCAAGCATAACGCCCCAGCCCTGTGGAAGGGTACGGTCGCAACAATTTTTCCGGAAATCGTTACACGCCCTGGGTAGAAACGATGCGAGTGCCGGCGGCCGCACTGCCTTCCCAAACCGGGAAGCCGGAGTATCATCCCAGTTCCTCTCCAGTTACTCTCGACTGAAAATAAAGGATTTCCACAGTGCTCACTTTGAGACGTGGGAGTACAATTCGCTTTGGTCACGAAAGTGCGGCCAGTGACCCCTAATCCCCAACTAGGAAAGGACTTTTATCCCATGTGGAAGCCGACCAATCAGCCTCAGACACCTGCGCAACCTGCCGTCCCGGAGCGCCCGACCATGCCAACCTCTAGCGCTCCCGTAATGACCTCCGCTGAGCCCGTCGCTCCGAGGCCGGTCGCGACCACCACGGCTGACCAGGCTACCATCGGCAAGTCCCTCGTCATCAAGGGCGAAGTGAGCGGTTCCGAATCGCTTTACATTGACGGCCGCGTGGAAGGTTCCATCAACCTCGCCGGCAATCGCGTCACTATCGGACGCAATGGCGTCGTCGCCGCCAACATCAACGCCCGCGAAATCGTCGTTCTCGGCAAAGTCCGCGGCAATCTCACCGCCAGCGATCGCGTCGATATTCGCAGCGACGGCTCCCTCACCGGCGACGTCATCGCCGCTCGCATCTCCATTGAAGACGGCGCGTTCTTCAAAGGCGGCATCGACATTCGCAAAGGCGGCCAGCCCCAGCAGCAAAAAGCCAACGGCGAAGACAAATCCATCCCGGCCGCCGAGCCCGCCACCGTCGGCGCCAGGGCATAAGTTCTCGATCAAGTTGGCCGTATTCAGCGACGGGCATCCGCAGGGATGCCCGTTTTGCTTTTGTCGCGAGTCTATGCCTTCAGTATGGGCGACCTCAGACAAGCCTAGCCTTCCATTTTTTTCACAGCGTCACGAACCTTGGCGAACAGACTCCTATTCATGGTCACGAAATTCAGGTTATCGTTGTCCGCAAGGTAGGACTCCGGACGAACCCTCGCGATTTGCCGCCAGAACATATCGATCAGGTCTTTCATCTCCGGCTGGTGCAAGGCCAGGCAATAATTCACGAACACGCTTAGGTGTCCCTGCTGTTGCGGCACCTCAAAGATATTCTCTGCAAGATGGCTTATTCCCAGATCAGTGGGCGTACTGAAGATGTACCATTCATCCCAGCCTGACCGCGGTAAATCCGTGGCGTGTTCAATCTTGGGGCTGTAGGCGATTTTCTCGTGGGCTTCCCATCCAGCCCGCAGTTCTTCGTCAGTAGGCGTAAGCGGGCCGCTATCAATAGACGTGATGGCGACGTATTTCCCAAGAACGACTTCCGGGCAGACTTCGAGTAGGTCAAATTGCTGGTCCGTGACCAGCCAATAGTAGGTGCCTTCCGATCCGACTGTGAGCATTAGCGTTGAATATACGCGAGGCGATGACGGGATCTGCTCCATTCGAAGAATTCATGCCTCCCCCTTGACTCGCCTTGATATACTTGTCCCCTTTTTCCCAAGGGCCGTTTACCGCGCACTGAACCTATGGGCCGCATCATCCTCGTTTTCCTAAAACGCTTGTGGCTCCCACTCCTGGTCCTGGCCGGCTTCCTGGGAGTGTGCGTCGTCTTCTACATCCGCGTCGAAGGCGTGCGCCCGCTCGATGCTCTCTTCTGGGTGATCCACCCCCACGCCATCGAATACGGCAAAGTCCACGGTTCCACGAAGATTTTCTCGTTGTTCGTGTACGCAGGAGTTTTTGCCCTGCAGATCTGGATCGCCGAGCGCGTCCTGCTCACCATTTTCAGCCGTCACGGCGTGGAGGCCTGGAGAACTATGGTCAACGAAGTCAATGTCGATCGCCTGAACGACCACTTCATTATTTGCGGCTACGGCCAGGTCGGCCGCACCGTCGTCGACCAGCTGCAGCGCCTCGAGATCCCCTTCGTCCTGATCGAAACCAACGAAGGCCTCTACCGTGAACTGCTGACCGACAAAATCCTCGTAATTCAAGGCGACGCCAAACGCCACGACGTCCTCCTCCAGGCCGGAATCACCCGCGCCCGCGGCATCTGCATCGTGATCGACAACGACGCTGACAACCTCTACATCACCGTCACCGCCCGCTCGCTCAATTCGAAAATCAAGATCATCACCCGCGCCGGCCAGCAGCGCTACGCCAACGCCATCCGCAGCTCCGGCGCCGACGAAGTCATCATCCCCGAATACGAAGGCGGATTAATGACCGGAAGAATGATCCAGAAGTACTACCCGATTCCGCTCGCCATCAAGTAGCGATAGAAGCCGCTCTGGCTAGACAGACTCGAGAAGGCCGCGGTTCCGGTCGTCGAATGGCCGCCAATGATCACCCGCCCGAGCCCAGTAGCGAGCCAACCAACGGGCAACGAGTGCTTCCGGGACGTTTCGACCGTTAAGTTATTTCTGCGGGCTCGTACACCATTTGGATCACAGCACGCAGCCGGTGCTGACCCGAGTCCGGGATGGTCGCAAAGCGGAACGGTTGTTCCGTCCAGGAAACAGGGCGCAGCATCTCAGCCGTCCCGGTCACCGGCCCCTTGGGCGTGACAAATATCAACTTGACCATTGAACCTGGCGGAAGGAGCGACGCCAGTATGACCAAGCCTCCGGTCACCGAAACGCACTGCAACTTCCCGGCAATCCGGTGGCCGTCCTGGCAGCGAAAGACAATCGGGATAGAATTCGCCAGCTGCAGTCGCTGGGAACGCGCTCCTGGCCCGGCTTGGACGATCTCAGTCACTCGCGTCCATTATGCTCCGGGTTCCCGATACTTAGGAGATCACGGAGGGGCTGGTACTTTCTCCACTCCCGCTCCAGCGATTCCCCAGTTGAGACGACGCCAGACAACCCGACCGTTCGTGCTGCCCACCCTCGGAGCCAATAGGTGAGATGGCGTTGGTGAGATGGCGATGTTTCAACAGTCGGGAATGACTATGGCGTGACGATGATGGTTACACGCTTAGATTGAACCGTTCCGCGCTCTCGGGACCAAAATGGCAATGGGAGCTTCAGGCGGTCGCGGGCCCATTCTTCCGAGACATGGCTGGTGTAATTGACAACGAATTGGTAGGTTCCGGGAGCGTTAACAAAATTCCTGATCGGTTCCTGCACCAGCACTCCGAAGAACTCGTGAGGTTCGAGCTTCAAGAAATCTTCCACAACTGGGGGTGGAGGAAGTTCGTCCGCGAGCACGGTCGTAATTACCTGTCTGCCTTTGGAGTCGAATACCCCTATGTCAGTCCGGCCATAGCCCCAACCCAACTGGCGGCAAATGAGAAAGGGTCGATGTCCTGCATTCAATAGCTGTACCTCCAGCTGAATCTCATCACTAATGCGGTAAGAGGTCTTGGTACTCCGCAGCGTCACCGCGAGTTCCGGCTCAGGGTCTGTCGCCTGTGAAGAAGCAGCAAGATTGCACGTCAGTAGGATTAACGCTGCGAGTATGAAGCGGTTCATGAGGAGAGTTTACCCCCGATTCTGCGAGGAGGAAGACAACATACGGTTCGGTTGCTCATTCGGTAAGAAAAAACGGCCGGGGCATGGCCCCGGCCGTCTTGTTGTCCTTGCGATTTACTGCACGATCATCGTCAGGTTAACGCTGTGCGTCGGCGCCGCAGTCCCGGTTCCGGTGGAAGTCACCACAACCGTGTAGGAGCCGGCAGGTGTGCCGGTCGCGGCCTTTGTGGTGCTCTCGTTGTCGCACCCCACCACCGTGACCATCATCAGCAGCAGCGTGGCTCCCAGAACCACTCCTGCCCGGCGCTGGCGTCCCTTCTTGCCCGTCCCGGCCAGCACGAGGCCGAACAGCCCCATACCGCCCAGGCTAGCCAGCAGCATCGGCGAGCCAGGTTGCGAATTATGTTGTGACCCCGGACGTACCGAGCGCATCAGGTTTGCCGTCGCTCCCGCCGTGGTCGTGATGGTGAGGGTCGTGGTGAGAGGCGTATTGCCGTTCGCCACAACCGACGCAGGACTGAACGAGCACGTCGCCCCCGTCGGTAGTTCGCCGCAGGTGAACGTGATCGTTCCGGTGTAGCCGTTCAGGCCCGCCAGACTGAGCGGGTAGGTGGCTGAGGCGCCGGCCGCTACGGTCGCGCTTGGTGTAGGTGCACCAAATGTGTAGTTTCCGGAAGTTCCGGTGCCGTTCGCGTTCAGCATCACGCTGAACCCTCCCGCCTCGTCCTCTCCGGTCAACACGTCCACGGCGCCGTCGCCATTGACGTCGGCCAGCGCCAAGCCCTCAACGTATTCGGTCGTGGGGAATTCAATGGGCGCGGCAATGGTGCCGTCCCCGTTGCCCGGCGCCACGGCAACCGTACCGTAATCGTCATTCACATACACCAGGTCCAGATTTCCATCCCCGTTCATGTCAAACATCCGAATGTCGAGCGGGTAGGAGTCTCCCGTTGCGCCGCCGAAAGTAGACGCGGCATAAGCGGTTGGCGCCGCGGTAAACGTTCCGGTTCCATCGTTCGGGAAAATTTCGATCTGGCCGTTAAATGTGGCCCCGCTGCTCTCGGTGACGGCCATATCGATTTTTCCATCGTTGTTCAGATCGCCCAAAGCGATGCCTTCCGGGCTCCCGTTCACGGCGACAAATTGCGCCGTCCCGAACGTGCCCGGAGCCTCGCTGTTTGACAACAGGATTCCGACCGCCGGCGGACCGTCCGTATAGGCAGTGACCGCCAGATCCAGATAGCCATCGCCATTCAGGTCCGCTGCTGCGATGTCAAACGCTGCATACCCCGTGATGGGATAGCTGACTGCGGCTGCGAAAGTTCCGTCGCCGTTGCCCAGCAGCACGCCCACGTCCCCGGCGTTAGCATTGGCAACCGCGATGTCCATCTTCCCGTCCTTATTGAAGTCGCCGACCACCAATTCCTGAGCGGCCGGGCTGTTCGAAGCACTGGTGGGATAGACCCCTCCGATACTGAACGTTCCATCCCCGTTGCCCAGGAAAATCTGAAGCACGTCATTGGCTTGGTCGATGGCCGCGATGTCCAGCTTGCCATCGCCGTTGAAATCACCCACTGCCACGAAGCTCATGCTGGGTGAAGGCCCGTAGCTGTCTCCCGGATAGAACGTGCCGTCTCCCTTCCCCAGGTAGACGACCACTCCCGTCGAGGCGTAGTTGCGCGCCTGGCCGACCACCACGTCCGGGATGCCGTCTCCATTAAAGTCTCCGGTGGCAACGCTGTAGGTATAAGCGCCCTCATCGAAGCTGTTGGGCAGGTCGTAGGTCGGAGCCGCCCGAAATGTTGCGTCCCCATAGCCCTGCAGATACACCAGGTTGTACAAGTCGTCGGCCTCGACTACGTCGGGGATGCCGTCCCCGTTAAAGTCGGCGATCAGCGGCGTGTTCCAGGCGTAGCCTCCGACGCCATAGCTCGAAGGTTCAACGGTGACGCTGCCGTCTCCATGCCCAAGAAACACGCTGACGTCGCCCGCTTCGTCGTTAACGGCAACAATGTCATTCTTCCCGTCGCCATTCATATCCGCGATCGTCCCATCGTAGATGCGCTGATATTGGTCGCTGTTGTTGTTGTAGTAGACGCCGGTCGCAAACGTTCCATCGCCGTTGTTCACGTAAACTGTAACGGTATTGGCGTCGCAGTTGAAGCTGACGATTTCCGGTTTGCCGTCGCCGTTGAGATCTCCGGTAGCGGAGTTGCACGCGCCGTAGGAGTTGTCCGGAGTTGCCAGGCTGACCGGGGCATTGGCAAAGAGCCCGGCTCCGCTCGCCAGAGTTACCTGTAGCTGTCCTGATTCCGTTCGGCCCGCAAAGTCGATCTTTCCATCCCCGTTAAAGTCGGCGAAAATCACATTGCCGGGCATGCTGGTGGTCAGCGTCCCCGGACTCGTCATCGTCTGAAAAGTGCCGTCGCCATTGCCCAGCACCTCGAGCACATTCGCTGGAGTCGCGTTGTCGAAGGCCAGAACGTCCAGCTTGCCGTCGCCGTTGACGTCCGTCAGCAATCCACCCTGCAGCGAGTTCGGTGTCACCGGGTAGTTCACCGCCGTGGCGAAGGTGCCGTCGCCGTTGCTGATCAGCACGTCAATCGACGATCCGCACGGAAGCACTGTTTGCGGCTTCCCGCCTTGTGGCACTCGAGCTTGCGCTACAACTTGCTGGGCCCGGGTGCAGTTATCGCCCACGGGATGGACCTGAATAATGTCGTCGTTCCCGTCGCCGTCCACATCGCCCACGAGAATAGCATCGTCGGCGTTGCTCGGCGTGGTCGTAAGTATCGCCGTCTGGAATGTGCCGTCGCCGTTCCCCAGCAGAACCGACAGCTGGTAAGTCGTGACGTCTCCGCTGACCGTGTATGTCACTTTCGCGACGTCCGTCTTCCCGTCACCGTTGAAATCTCCCATCACCGATTCCGTATTGTCATCGTCCTCGCCGGCCCACGCGGTCCGGGCGCCGGCCACGAAACTGACCGTCGCGCTGCTGCTGTTGCTGCTCACGCCGTACCGGCGAGCCTCGGAGCTCCCTTTGTGAGCTGTGTTCGTACGGGCCTGCACTGGCACCGGCGGACGCTTCACGCCGTCGCGTGCATGCGCGGCTGCGTTTCGCTTTGCCTTATCCGCTTTACCTGAGGTTTGAGACTTGTTGGCATGGAATTGGCTCGACAGGCTCGGCTGTCGGTTCGACCCGAACCCCGGCAGCGAGCAAAGGAACAGCGTGATCAATAGCAGATACCTTTTCATTCGTTTTTCCTTTTCGAAGTCTGAGATGTGCAGCCTGTCTTGCTTCTCAACATCGCTCCCCACGCGCGAACCCAGGCTGCAATAGCGACGTGTTCCATCATCGGTCAGAGTTGCGGCCGCAGATCATGACCGAGGTACATTTAGTGTGAGAGCGAGTTCAATTTCGGGCAGAGTTTCGTTTTCGGAACAAAATGTCGCGCCGAAAACTTTCGGAAAGAACTTTCGAAGTTGTCTTGAAAGTCAGTACTCCGCGCTGAGCGCGCGGCACTTACTCCACCAGCATGCAATCTCCATACGAATAAAACCGATACCGCTCGCGCACCGCGTGCGCGTACGCCCGCATGACGTTCTCTTTCCCGCCCAGCGCGCATACCAGCATCAGCAGCGTGGACTGCGGCAAGTGAAAATTCGTCAGCAGCGCCCCCACCACCCGAAACTTGTATCCCGGATACATAAAAAGATTGGCCTCGCCCGCTCCCGCGCGAATTTCTCCATCCCCCCGCTGCGCCGCAATCTCCGCCGCATACTCCAAAGTCCGTACGGTCGTAGTCCCCACTGCGACGATCCGCCGCAATTCCCTCCGCGCCCGCCCAATCTTCTCCGCGGCCTCCCCCGAAATTGAATAAGCCTCCGCATGCAGCCGATGCTCCTCCACCCGCTCCGTCCGCACCGGCTGAAACGTTCCCAGGCCCACGTGCAACGTCACTTCCGCCGTCTCAATCCCGCGCTCCTGCAAGCGCCCCAGAATCTCCGCAGTGAAATGTAGTCCCGCCGTCGGCGCAGCCACCGACCCCCGCTCCCGCGCATACACCGTCTGGTACCGCTCGCGATCCCCAGAAGAATCTTCGCGCGCAATATAAGGCGGCAAAGGCACATGCCCAATTTTTTCCACGAGCCCGAAAAAATTCTCATCCGGGTGACCCATTTCTCGCGCGTTCTGTGCGCGAGAAAGCCTGCCCTGAGCCTGTCGAAGGTTGGGGATTTTCGCAAATCGAATTCTCCGCTCCCCAAACTCTCCCCGCCCGATCACCTCGGCCTGCAACTCATCCTGCTCCCCAAAGAAGAGCCGTTCCCCCACTCCAATCTTCCGCCCCGGTCGCACCAGGCATTCCCACTCATTCGGCTCCTCCAGCACTTGCCGCGTCAGCAAGACTTCAACCCGCCCCGGCGACGTCGGGTGCCCCACACTTCTCGCGTTCTCGGCGAGAGGGTGGGGGCTTTGACTCGTGCGTTCAATTGCAAGCGAGTGCCCCATTTCTCGCGTTTTTTGCGAGAATTGGGGATTTTGACTTTCTGGAAGTTCCGCTCCGGCCCGCCGCCCATAAAGCCGCGCTGGAAACACGCGCGTGTTATTGAACACAACCAAATCGCCCCCGCGCAGCAACTCCGGAAACTCCCGAAACCGCCGATCCACCAACGCTCCGGCTCCCGATGTCACATGCAGCAGCCGCGATCCGGCGCGGTCCGGCAACGGTTCCTGCGCAATCAACTCTTCCGGAAGTTCGAAGTGGAAATCGGAAACCAGCACGCCCCCGATTATAGGGACGGACCCTCCCACCACGCCGCATCCCCGCGAAAACCGCGCCCAATTTTTGACCGCGACTGCCAGCGCCTCCAACAAGTGCGTCCAGGCGGCCTCGTGCTTGGCTGGCGTCTGCCACGTCAACACCCAGGTCACTTGCTCGGCGAGCACCAATGCGTGCAAGACCAACAGCTGCGATCCGGCCGACGGTACTTGCAAGCTCAGCAACAAGCCAGACACCTCGCCCTGCGACGACAGCAACGCGTGCACCAGCAACGATGTCTGCACCGCTGGCGTATGCGGCGGCGGAGCGAAGGACTGCTCGGGCTCCCTTACGGATGCTCAGTGCCAGACCGCTACCTGCAACGCCTCGACCGGCGCTTGCGGCGCGGTTTCCAAGACCGACGGCACGGCCTGCAACGACCACAATGGTTGCACCGGTGCCAGCACGGGTCCCGGCACGAGCTCGGGTGCGGATGCTTGCTTGGCTGGTGCTTGCGCCGCGGGTCCTGCGGTCGTTTGCCCCGCTGGCGACGTCTGCTCCTCGTCGGGCGATGCCACCTACACCTGCCCCATCTTCGTCTGCTTGGCCCCGGGCTTCGGCGTTGGGACCGACCCGCTCCTCTCCGGCCTGACCAGCGCCGCCGACGGCACTCTGTGGTCCACAGGCTCGATCTACAACCCGTTCAACTTCGGCGCCGGCACCGTCACCTCGACCAGCAGCTCGGATGCCTACCTGAACAAGCTGAATCCGGCCACGGGTCTTGCGACCCAGAGCTTCACCTTCGGCTACCCAGGCGGCGCGGATCAGACGGGTAACTTGGTTGCAGCCACCCAGAACGGCAACGTGCTCGTGGCCGGCGTCTACGTCACCGAGATCGACTTCACCCCATCGGTGATTATTGCGACCGGCGGCGGTGTCGACAACGTCAACTTCCTCTCCAAGGCGTCTCAGGCCATTGGTGCACCGATGAACTACTTCGTGGTGGCCAGCGCTGCCTCGGTCATGCCGGAAATCACGCCCATCAAGGCCCACAACGTCGACCTCGGCACGGGTGCCTTCCTGGCCTCGGCGTCGAATCCTGCCAACAACCTCGTCGCTCTTTGCGGCAAGACCGGCAGGTCGCCTGGGGTCTACAACGCGACAAGCACCACCAACACCGGCCTGCTCACCGGTACCGTTCCGGCCTTCGGTGGCAGCACGGACATTGTGGTTGCCGTGGTCGATGCGACGACCGGCACCGTGGTGTGGGGCAAGGAGTTCGGCGGCGCCGGCGATCAGCAGTGCCAATCGGTGGCTATCGACGCCACTGGCAACGTGTACATCGCGGGTAACTACAACGGGACGCTCAGCTTCGGCACGGGCTTCTCGCTTCCCACGGTGGCCACCGACACCGGTCTCCCGTACGTGGCCAAGCTGGACAACACCGGTACGGTCGTGGCTGCCCAGACCTGGGGCACCGCCGCCGTCTCCGATGTCTTGGGCATCGCCGTGGATAGCAGCTCGAACGTCATCATCGCGGGCGATGTGGGCGTCGGCGTCAACGCCAACTTCGGCGCTCCCGTGGGCACCCTCAACTCCAGTGGCAAGACCGATGGCTTCGTGGTCAAGCTGAGCCCCAGCCTGACTTCGGCGCTGTGGGGCTTCACCTTCGGCGACGCCGGTTTCGATCAGGCTGCCCCGTCGTTGGCTCTGTCGTCGACTGGCGACGTGTTCATGGGTGGCGCCTTCACGGGGACCCTCACTGGGCTCAACGGCCTGACGTCGAACGGGAACACCTCGACCGATGCCTTCACGGTCCACCTCTCCGGAGCCACTGGCGCAGTCCTCTGCGCGCAGAGCTACGGCGACTCGGGCGGAAACCAGAACGCCGCCTATCTGACGGTGGCCACCGCCGCAAGCAACAAGGTCACCTTCGGTGGCAACTTCTCGGGCACCATGACGCTGGGCCCGCTCACGGGGAGCCACGTCACCCTCACGGCAGCGTCCAACAGCGGCTACGTTGCTGGCCTCGTTCCCTAGTTGAACGGGTCAGAGACTAGCCGGCCGAGGCTGGCTAAGTTGAAAGGGGGCGTCCAGAAATGGGCGCCCCTTTCCTTTTGCGGCTTCGTCTCAGTCCTTGCGTGAGCACCAGCAATCGGTGCTGCTCTATGGGCATGTACGCAACAGAATCGTGACGGATGTGCGACAGGTGCGCACCGCCGACCATTTGTGTTGACCGGGCAATTCCGCCGTTGCTATAGGCAGTCCGTGCCTCAGGCAAGCGGAGGTTTC
>CAVWLI010000037.1:0-20454 GCA_963755795.1 uncultured Acidobacteriota bacterium
AGGCCACGGCGCTGGCCACCGACATCGTCACCGACAACCCGAAACCCCATACCGTGGAGACCACCACGACGCCGACGAGGTAGAACGTGGCGAAGTGGCCGATCGTCGCAGTGGCGTCGTTGAGGAAGCACACGACAAGGGTTTCGATGACAAGCGACGACACCCCGACCGTGACTCCCAGCGCCACCGACGGCGCCGAAGTACAACTCGACGTCTGCGCCAATCGCACCCGAATCGACCGCGGACCTGATCTCTTGTACAACGCGCGGCGCGCGAAAATGCTGCTCGGCTTCCACGCCGGGCCAGGTTGCTGTGACCGGTTCTGCGCCACCAGGAACTCACATCGACTTTCGGCGACTTCATTGAGACGCGCACGCTCAGCATAACTGGGTGGAAACCGAAGCCCCGTTGTTGCGACTATTCGGGCCAGCCGTTGTTAAGGATGATGTCAACGAAGTCCTCCCGCACGAACGAGTCGTCGTAGCGTTCCAGGACGTCGGCGTTGACATTGCCGAATGTGGTGCGGGGGCGATGAATGTTGCCGTCCGCAAATGCCCGGAGAATCCTGCGTTTGAATGCCGGCCGCGGGTGGGCGGCGGTGACGGCGTAAGTGCGTCCGCGGGCAGGTCGTCGAGGCCGATACCTAACACATCAGTTTCGACGCCGGCGGTTACCAGCGCGATCTCCGGGCCAAGGAATTCCGGCACGCTGGGGTGGTGTGTCAAAGGCAAAGGCGGCAAACCCGATGAATTGCATGCGGCTTTGTGCCTGGAGACGCAACACTTTCCAGACTCGCCCAATCATCCCGATTTTCCAACCACTGAGTTGAAGCCCGGCGAGCACTATCACACGGTCACCATCTTCCGCTTTTCTACGCGTTAATGAACGCCAGAAAATTCTTTGCCGGAATGTTTAAACGCTGCCGAAATCGTCCGGTGCTGAGAAAGCGTGCAGCAACACGCAACTCCGCCAGTGACGTCAAGCGCCACAGTATTGTGTCGTCCCTTGTTCTCCTCCTTTTGACAAATCCCGTGTGCTGGCCTCAGCAAGCATTGCAGAGCGTGAGTATCCAGGCGCACTTCGACCAACCCGACGGACAACTCTCACCCGTCTGGAACTACTTCGGGTATGACGAACCCAACTACACCTACGCCCCCAACGGCAAGAAGTTGCTCGGTGAATTGGCCGCCGCCAATGCTGTCCCGGTCTACATACGCACTCACAATCTCCTCACGACCGGCGACGGATCTGCGTCTCTGAAATGGGGATCGACGAACGTCTACACCGAAGATCCATCTGGTCATCCCATTTATAGCTGGGACATTCTGGATCGAATTTTCGACACGTTTCACGCCGCGGGCGTCAAGCCTCTGGTGGAAATTGGATTCATGCCGAAGGCGCTCTCAACCCACCCCGAGCCCTACCGTCACGATTTCCCGCAAGGCAAGGTTGGCGACATTTACACCGGGTGGGCCTACCCTCCAAATGATTATCAGAAGTGGTCCGAACTCGTTTTTCAATTCGTTCACCATCTTCGCCAGCGTTACGGCGATGACGAAGTGAAGACCTGGTTGTGGGAAGTTTGGAACGAACCCGACATCGGATATTGGAAAGGCACGCCAGAAGAATATTTCAAGCTCTATGACTATTCGGTCGATGCGGTCCTGCGAGCTTTTCCCGAGGCGCAAATTGGAGGGCCAGACAGCACGGGCCCGGGTAACGATAAAGCAGCAGATTTTCTAAAAGCATTCCTCGAACACTGCGCACATCAGAAGAATTATGCAAACGGCAAGATAGGGTCGCATCTCGATTTCATCAGCTTTCATCCCAAAGGATCTCCCACGTGGCAAGCAAATCACGTGCAGATGGGAATCAGCCGCCAGCTTGCGGCCATCCAGCGCGGATTCAAGATCGTTGCATCGTTTCCTGAGTGGAAACAAACTCCCATCATTCTCGGGGAATCCGATCCTGAGGGCTGCGCCGCGTGCTCCGCTGAAAGGAATCCGCAGAACTTATACCGCAATGGTCCGCTCTACGGCGCCTATACGGTTGAAGTTTTGAACAGCATCTTGGAGCTGTCCCGTCAAGAACGGGTCAATCTTCTCGGAGTGGTTACTTGGGCCTTTGAGTTTGAGGACCAGCCTTATTTCGCGGGCTTTCGAGAGTTGGCGACGAATGGCGTGGACAAGCCAGTCTTGAACGCCTTTCGACAGCTCGGGCTCCTGGGCAATGAACGCGTGAAGGTAACGAGCTCAGCAGGATTAGCAACTGGAGACATTGTGCGAGATGGAGTTCGGGTAATGCCCGACATCAACGCGATCGCCACGCGCAAGAATCGGGAAATCGAAATCCTAGTCTGGAACTATCACGACGACGACGTTCCCTTCCCCGCTGCGCCAATCAACCTTGTCATAACCGGCTTGCCCAGGGATGCAAAACGCCCGCTGGTCGAGAATTTCCGGGTGGATTCCAATCACAGCGACTCATTCACGGCCTGGAAAGAGATGGGTTCTCCACAGTCACCGCCAGAGAGCGACTACAAACGCCTGGAGAGTGCCGGTCAGCTGCAACTCCTGAACTCACCGGCGTGGATCGACACCAAGCAGGGGAGTATCGAGCTGCAGTTCATGCTGCCTCGGCAAGGCCTCTCTCTGGTGCGCGTCGCCTGGTGAGTCGCGAGCGCTGTTTATGTCTGCGACAGCAGATTCCACACTTGCATCGATGTCGCCTGCCGGTTGGCCCACGCGTAATAAGGAATGAAAGTAAGCGGAACCTTTTGCGTTCTCGCTTCCCTGCCAAATCGCGAATAGAGCGCCTTCCCGGCGGTTCCGCGCTCGTAGACCACGCCGGTGTGATGAAGCACCACCATGCCCCGGAGCAAGTCGTTTCGAAATTCGGTTTGAAATTGGTCTGCCGGCTGGCGTCCAGGATTGACGGCAACGTCGCTCAGAGATACCCCTCTCGGTTGATCAATCTCTTCTAGGCAGTAAATAAGCGGTCCGCGCTGGATCGCGACCCGGCCCGTGTCATCTGCCACGCGAGGATTCGCTTCGATGATCTGGGGCATGACTTCTATTTTTAGCCGGACGACGTCGCCCGGCGACCAGCGGCGATGAATCGGAAGATACTCTCCCGGAGTCGCGCCCGCCAGGTCTTTGGCATTCACAGCCACTTGCGCATGATCGGCCCAGCCGGGAATCCGCAGATAAACGGTAAACTCCGAGGGTTCAGCAGGGGTCACCGTAATTTCGACGTTGCCGTCCCACGGATAATTCGTCATCTGTGCGACTTTAAGACCAACGCCGTTCTCCAATCGCCAGTTGAGCTCTGCATTGTCGTACAGATGAACGTAAACTCCGTCTACGCTGGTGCTGTAGAAATATCCGGGAAGCGACCCGAATGTGCGCTCGAGATTCGGCGGACAGCAGGTCACGTCGTACCATGAATTTCGAATCTTGTCGCCGGTTGAGGGATCGAACGCCAGCGGGTTTCGATAGCAGTAAAGCGTGCCATCCAGCGACATCCCTGAATTGATTCCGTTATACAGTGCGCGTTCGATCACATCGGTGAACTTTGCATCGCCCGTAGCAGCAAGCATGCGCCAGTTCCACATCATGTTGCCGATGGCAGCACAACTCTCGCCGTACGCGCGGAAGTTTGGTAATTCGTAAGCGTCCCCGAACGCTTCCCCATCGGACCGGGAACCGACCCCACCCGTAACGTACATCTTGGTGGTAGTCATGTCGTTCCAGAGAGTGTTCAAAGTCTTCCAATACTGGGCGTCGCCGGTTTCGAGGTAATAGTCGGTCGCGCCGCAACACGCGTACATGGCTCGAACCGCGTGTCCTTGCATTTTGGTGCGCGCAGTAAACGGAGTTCCACTGAACATGTAGATGGTGCGGCGCTCCGGCAACTCAATCCGCGAGTCGCCCTGCAGGATGTAACCTGCAAGATCAAGCTGGCGCTTGTCGCCAGTGATCCGATAAAGCTCAATCAATCCCATCTCAATTTCAGGATGTCCAGAGACGATGGGCTTTTTCGGCGCGGGACCGTAATTCGGTATCAGAAAGTCGTCGACGAAACGAATGCCGGCGTCGAGCAGCTTGCGATCGCCGGTCGCCCGATAGTAAGCGATGGCTCCCTGCAGCATGTGCCCCATGTTGTAGAGCTCATGACCCGTCGACTGGGTTTGCGGAAGCATTCGCAAAGATCTGCGGTCGTCCTGATAGTAAGTATTCAGGTAGCCGCCGGGCTCCTGAACGGCGACCACTTCGTCGATGAGCTTTTCGGCGCTTGCCCGAAGCTCCGGACGATCGCCGGATTGCAGGACGAATCCGACCGCCTCGGTCCACTTGTAAACATCGGAATCGGAAAACACCGGACCGATCTGCGCAGCAGTGCTCTTGCCCACCAGACGGCGGAAGTTATTCATGCGGCCGTTCGCCTCCAGCAGGTCGTGCATGGTGGGGATGCTTCTGGTCACGTTGATCTCGCGGCGTGGTCCCCAGAACCCTCCGGTAATGGTCACCGCACGCACCGGAATATCCCGCAACTTGGCGTGCGGTGATTTCGCGAGATTTTCAACGCCCTGGTCTTTCCAACTCGGCGAATCCGTCAACACCACTTGAGTCTGCTGCATAGCTTTCCCGCCCGCTCCGACCTCGGCAAAAACTGAATGAGCCGGTAGCGTCGAGACGGCAGCTGCCGAAATTGCTGTGGCTACGAACTGTCTGCGCGAGATGCTTCCCTTCTCCGCCATATCGATTCACCCTGTTTCTACATCTACCCGTGTTTCTACAACGCCCATTGCAAGACCGTGTAAGAGTGCGCCGGAACTTCAAATCTCGATTTTCCGTCGCTGCTGGCTGGAGCCGAGAAAGCTTGCGGCACGACTCGTCGCGGGGCGGCAAATGTGTTCGTAGCTTTCAGATCGTCGCCCGTCAGCACCGATGCCGAGATCACACGGGCCGGAACCGCATCTTCCCAAACTACCTCCACATCACGAGCCTTCGACAGATCGCGGTTCAGAATAAACAGCGCGAGTTTGCCGGCGCCGCGGTCGAGTGAACCCGCGACATCCACATGCCCCACCTGGTCTAAACCGGAAACTTCATAAGTCGAAGACTGCACCAGAAGATCCAGCACCGCACCACTGGCAAATTGCAGGGCCCAGCTATACGGGTAGTAGATGGTTTGCTGTACGATGCCGTTCGCATCCGTCATAATCGGAGCGATCACGTTGACCAACTGCGCGAGGCAGGCAAGCTTTACCCGATCCGCATTGCGCAGCAATGAATTGATGAGTCCCCCAACCAGCAGCGCGTCTTCCAGGTTGTAGACCTCTTCCAATAAGTGCGGGGCTTCCTGCCGGTGCCCATCCACTGCGTCGCCCGTGTTCGTGCGATACCAGACATTCCATTCATCAAATGACAGCCACAACTTCTTTGGAGATCGCTTGTGCCCGCGAACCAGGTCGCAGACCGCTATCGTCTCGGCGATCTGCCGCTCCATGCTCAGATTCATCGCCAGATATTTCGAAGTATCGCCGCCCGTGTCGCGCTCATTATTGCCAAAGTAGCGATGCAGCGAGAGACCGTCTACATACTGGTAACACTGCTCCAGGACCTCGCGATCCCATTCGAGATAGGTCGGCATGAAGGGGCCGCTCGAGCCACACGCGATCAACTTGAGCGACGAATCGACGTAGCGCATCTGCCGCGCGGCATCGGCTGCCTTCAGGCCGTACTCCGTCGCCGACATGTGGCCGATCTGCCACGGGCCATCCATTTCGTTGCCCAGGCACCAGTGCTGCACTTTATAAGGATCGGGAATGCCGTGCTGACGGCGCAGGTCGCTCCATTTGGTGCCCCTATCGACGTTGCAATACTCGACCAGCGCTGCGGCTTCTTCCGCTGTCCCAGTCCCTAAGTTCAGCCCCATGAGCGGCTCAGTGCCCACGGCTTTGCACCAGGTCATAAACTCGTTAGTTCCGAACTGGTTCGATTCAATGGTGTCCCACGCCTTGTCAAGCACTCGGGGCCGGTCTTTCTTCGGACCGACGCCATCCAGCCAGTTGTAACCGGAAACAAAATTTCCTCCCGGATAGCGGATGATCGGAACTCCGAGTTGCCGGATTTCGTTGAGCACGTCTTTCCGGAATCCGTTGGAGTCGGATAACTTGGAGCCGGGATCGTAGATCCCCTCGTAGATTGCCCGGCCCAGATGTTCGAGGAACGAGCCGAAAAGATTGCGGTCAAGCGGCGCGATGGTTCGTCTGGAATCAACATAGACGCGGGCAGGTGCGCTGGCACTGCTGGAGGAAGCAGCCTGCACGAGACCCCGTGCTGCCAAGGATCGACTCCCCAATAGCGCCGTCGCCGAGCACGCCAACCCGGCATTGGAAGCCTGTTTCAAAAAGCGACGTCTGGAAGCAGAAAACCGATTCATGGCGTCCCTCGTTCGCAGAATCTTCAAAGTCTACTCCGATGATGCGCTCGCCGCGAAACACCGCTTTCAGTTTAAGACAACTCCAAGACCGAAGGCGATACCAGACCGCCGCACACCTGTTATTGCCTGCAAAAAACTAGCGAGCCGAAGTTCGACCCTCCGGCTCGCTATCCACTACCCCCAACCACATCTAGAACGATACCCTCAAACCCAACTCAATCTTTCTCGAGTCGAAGGGATTGAGAGTGCTTCTGACTTGGCCAAAAGTGCCGTCCGACAAATTGGAATCTACATTGCCTAAGTTTCCGTGATTAAACACATTCAGAAAATCGAAGCGCAATTGCAGGTTGCCCTGCTCCCCAAGCCACGGCAGTTTGTTGTTCTTTAAGACGCTGGCGTCCGCCTGGAACATGCCCGGGTTACGATAGATGTTGCGGGGCTCAGTTCCCTCGCTTCCTACTGGAGCCTGGGCAAAATCAGCAGCCGTGAACAGGCCTTTCAAGTAGGCCGAGCGACTATGCCCCCCGGTAAAATTCTGAGTGGCAGCTAGTGGGATGTCGTAGCTGACTCCGTCCAGGTTGTAGTCGCCGCTGCCTGGTGCGAGTACGTACGGCGTGATAGGCGTAGTCCCCGCGGGAAGACCCGGAGCATTACACGCAATCGGCGTACCCCCAACGCCGCCGCTCGCGCACATCACAACCGGGTTACGGTTGTCGATCACCCAAAACGGAGTGCCCGTCTGCACTGCGACGATGCTCGACAGCTCCCAGCCCCCGGTCAACATTTTCCCAACACCACTCTTCAGACCAGGAATCGTGTACACGCCAGAGAACGAGAGGCGCTGCCTGACATCGTAGTTGGCGTCCCCGTAATAGTTAAAATAAGCATTCTGGTCAGGGATGTTCGCACCCCCGTCCTGGTCGAAACGGGTGTTCGCTTCAGGATAGTCTTTAGCATGGGAGAAAGTGTAGGAGGCCTGGAAATTTCCCCGATGTCCCGCCCTCCCACGGACCTGAAGAATCATCGCGTTATAAGTCGCTTGATTTGCATTGTTGACGTAGGTGATGGCGCCGAAGTTTTGGTTTGGACGGTTGAACCCCTGCACGATACCTTGGCAGTTGGGAAAACCGGCGCCGGGCACACATCCTGAGAAGGTTACGTCGCCGGGCACACGGTTCACATCCGCTCCCGTGAGGCCGTTGTAGCTGCGCGAACCGGAATAGCTGGCGCCCGCCACCAAACTTCCCGGCAACTGGCGCTCGAAACCGATGACATAATTTACCGCCAGCGGCGCCTTCATATTTCGATCGAGAGAGTCAACATTCGTCGGCAATCCTGCAATGCCGCCGGCCGCATTCAAAGACCCTGCCGGAATCGAGGGCAGAACGAATCCCCACGGGTAGGTTCCGGAAGGTGCGATCGCGAAGTAATTACTCAATGGCTGGCCATTGGGCGCAACGTCGGTGAAAGTTTCGCTCAACACGCTGGGAGGATTGTTGCGCGTCTGGTCGATGGTCTGGCCCATCGCAATCCAGTCATGATACACACCAACTCCACCGCGGATGGCAAGTTTTCCATTCTTCATTGGATCCCAAGCGAAACCAATTCTTGGGCTGAAGATATTCTTCATGGAATTTGCAAATACGGCCGGAACCGTGCCCACGGTGGCGTACTGCACTTGCTCATTGAAGTTCCCCGCCGTTCCCAGATTCAGGGCGCTGAATTTGAAGTTGCTGTTTCCCCAAGGCGTGTGATTGGTATAGTCATCCCAGCGCATGGAAAGCGTCAAAGAAAGATTCGACTTCATCTTAAAGTCGTCTTGCACAAAAAATCCGAAGGGATTTTCCTGGCCGCCGAACTGTATCGTCCCAGCTAACCCGGTGAGCGGATTGTAGGCGCCAACCGATTCCTGGAAAACATTGTCCTGCACCAGATCAACCAGATTGTTGAAGGTAAAGCCCGGTCTAATGTTGGCTGGCGTGAAATCGCCGTGCTCAATACCCCTCGCTCCGTCATAGCCGAACTTCAAAGTATGTTTCCCATGCACCCAGTTCAACACTGAACGCCAGTTGTACATCGGGCCCCTGTACTCGCCTGGCCCCCACCCACCGCCGACCGTGAAACCGGTCAGGCCGCCAACAACGCCAACGTTGGGCACTGCTAGATTGGCGTCCTGGCCATTGGCGCCACCCACACTGGCAAAGGCAAAGCTGGATTCCCATAGGAGACTGGAATTGAACGTATGCGTAAAGTCAATCTGGGCATACCGGTTCCGCATGATGTCCAGCGCGCCCAGCTTCGGTCGGGGAGACTTCTGCTGCTGGTCGAAGGAATCGTTGTAATAGCTCACGTACAACCGATCCCTATCAGTGAAGTATTGATCGAGCCGAAAGTTGTACTGCAATGCGTTGTAGTATCCGCTGGCGTTGAAGCTGCCGCTATCGATCGTTGCGAGATTGCAAGGGAGAGAAATAGTAGGACTAACTGTGATCTCGGTCTGCCCCGTCGGGCAACCATTTACCGGGTCGATCAGATAATGTCCCGCGTCTTGATAGTGCGTAGCTCCCCCAAGATTTGTCGCTGGCCATCCTGCGAGAACCTGCGTCCCGACTGTGCTCGAATAGTTCGCCTGTGCCCACTGCACGAACGCGGGATCCTCAAACAACTGTTGCCCCGTTGCACCCGGCACGGTGGCCCAGAGCTTCTCAAAATCGGCGAAGAAGAAAGTCTTGCCTTTACGAATTGGCCCGCCTAGCGTACCCACGAGATCCTTACGGCCGTAGGGCAAAATGCCTGAGACAAAGTCTGGAGTCGCCTGCAAATCCTGGTTGGTGAAGAACAGACTACCCGTGCCGTGAAACTGGTTCGTCCCCGATTTCGTGGTGACCTGAATCAGAATTGAACTGCCTAGATTGTCTTCTCCGCCCCAGGTATTGGTTTGCAGCGAAGCTTCCTGTACTGCATCTGGGATCGGCGCAAGAATGATGTTGCCGTTCTGCACCGGGCTGGTCACATTCATGCCGTCCACCATGACGACGTTGCCGGTGTAGCTGCGTCCGTTGGCGCTGATTTGCGGAGTCTGAGTTCCAAAGTTGTCGGGCAGACCGCCGGGAGCTTCTCCCGCCAGACGCGTACCTACGCCCACCACGCCGGGAGTGACGGCCAGGATGTCCCAAAGATTACGATTCGCCGACGGCAGATCGCGGACGGTATCAGCGGACAGAGTCGCCTGCAGGCGGCTGTCGTCGGTGTCGACCAGGGGAGCATGCACTTCCACGGTGATCGTTTGCTCAGCGCTGGCGACTGGCAAAGCCAGATTGATGCCCTTCGTCTCCGACGTGCTGAGTGCAAAATTAGATTCCGTCTTCCTGAACCCCTTGGACTCGGCAGACACCGCATAATTGCCTGGGGGAAGGCTGCTAAAGCGGTAGTTTCCAGAATCACTGGTAGTGGTCGTGATCGTGACTCCGGTGTCGAGGTTGCGCAGGACAACGGAAGCTCCGTTGATCGCGGCGCCCGCAGGATCCGAAACCACGCCCTGAATGTTGCTGCTGTATTGAGCAAAACCGGGAATGGCGCTAAGGAGCAGAACAAAGATCAGAAGGGACAGCAGACACAAGGGACGACTAAGCTTTGGATGTCTCACTATGTTTCCCCCCACGAGGCGGTGCGAGCAAAGCAAAGTAAACGCTTTCTCAACTAATTGAAATAGCTTATAGTCTCCTCCGAAAGCGACTGTCAAGCGTTTTCTGGACCGTTCCGTCCTGAGTTTGCGCAAAGATCCGAAGAAATGTTGGCGGGATGGGCTTCGACCGCGCGAGCCAAACCCGTACGCTGTTCGGGAACTTCATGACCATGCAAGATAAGGCCCCGCTCCTCCACGCGCTGGACTAGAAGGCGTGACATAACACCCACGACATCAGTAGTTTATTGGCCATCGATCACCCGCGCCGCAGTGCCATCGGGAGGGAAACAAATCCGCGTCCGCTGTCGCACCTCGCGCCGGCCGGAACCTGATATCCCAGTAAAGGCGCCCATGGTGCGGATCAAACCGTTACCAGCCTGAGTCCTTCGGTGAGTGCCTGATGCAAGCCAGCAAGCACGACGCAAATCATCTATGTTTTGAGTGGGCACACAGAGCTTATTCGGTATAAGCTAGCAAGCGCTTTCACAAGTCGAGATCCTGGTTCACAAACCGCTTTCGTAGTTGCGGGCTAAGAGGACTTCATGGAGAAACGGCAACTCGGAAACAGCGACCTCCGCATTACACCCATCGGAATTGGCGCTTGGGCCATGGGCGGAGGGGGCTGGAACGGGAGCATGGGACCGCAAGACGAGAACGACTCTGTCCCCGCCATTCACGCTGCCTTAGATCACGGCCTCAACTGGATTGATACTGCAGCGCTTTACGGGCTTGGCCATTCTGAAGAAATCGTCGCACGAGCAATGCAGGGACGCACGGTAAGGCCATATATATTCACTAAGTGCGAACGCGTCTGGGATGCCAATGGAAAGATTGGCGCGTGTCTCAAGGCTCAGTCAATTCGGCGCGAATGCGAAGGCAGCTTACGGCGACTGCAGACGGATGTGATCGACCTCTATCAGATCCATTGGCCCGAACCGGATGAGGACATTGAGGAAGGTTGGTCCGAAATGGCGCGACTGCAGCAAGAAGGCAAAGTCCGCTATATCGGAGTTTCCAACTTCAGCGTTTTACAAATGCAACGAGCGCAGACCATTGCCCCGATCACTTCGCTGCAGCCGCCCTATTCGATTGTCACCCGTCAGATCGAGAAAGAAATCCTGCCTTTCACTTCACAAAACAACATCGGAGTCATTGTATATTCGCCAATGTCCGCCGGCCTGCTGACCGGGGCCATGACCCGCGAACGAGTCGCAAACTTTGCTGCCGAGGACTGGCGTAGAAATCTCCCCAATTTTCAGGAGCCGCTGCTTTCTCGAAATCTGCAGCTAGTCGAACGCCTCCGTGAAATCGGAAATCGCCACGGGCGTGCCCCCGGAGAAGTAGCGATTGCATGGACTCTAAACCATCCGGCGGTGACCGGCGCGATCGTCGGGTTCCGCAGCGTAAAGCAAGTCTTGGGAATCATCGGAGCGGCAGAGTTCCGGCTGCCTCCGAGCGACCTGTCACAAATCGACAATTTGCTAATGCCTGGGTTTGCCGCCTGAGCATTCCGGTCAACTCCTGCTGCCTCTAACTTCGTCAGTCTGGAAAGAAAAACATGAAGAAACTGCGCTTTCTCCTGTCTCTTATCACCGACGACAACGATTACCAGCGCCAACAGGCGGCCGCTGCGCAAGAAGCGTCGGCAAGCCTCGGGGTGGAACTCGATACCATCTTTGCTAACAGTGACGCCATCCAGCAGAGTCAGCAACTTCTAGACGTCATCCAGTCTCGCAATGCCAATGTGAACGGCATTCTCGTAGAGCCTGCGGGTCGAACCGCTTTCCCTAAAATCGCGCAGGCGGCGGTCGAATCGGGTATTGCCTGGGTCGTCTTGAATTGCAACGCTGATTACCTGCGGACGCTTCGCGGCCCCGGAAGCGCAGTTCCGGCATTTGCGGTCAGCGCCGACAATCATGAAGTTGGCCGGATTCAGGGGCGTCAACTCGCCTCTCTCCTGCCTGGAGGTGGATCAATTCTCTACGTCCAGGGCCCATCTCTCAGCACAGTCACGGATCAGCGCACAGCAGGCATGCTGGAAACCAAACCCGCAAACATCAGCGTCAGAATCTTGAAGAGCGCGAACTGGACGGAAGAGGGCGGCTTCCATGCGGTCGCCTCGTGGTTGCGCCTGTCGACTTCGCGCAAAGAACAGATCCACGCGGTGCAAGCGCAAAACGACCTCCTCGCGATCGGCGCCCGGAAAGCGATCGAGCAACCAACCACCGGCCCCGCCGGCAACAACAAATCGCGTGTACCCTTTCTCGGTGTCGACGGTCTTCCAGGCACCGGGCAAGCGTGGGTGCGGCGGGGCATCTTGGCGGCCACCGTTATCGTACCTCCCACTGCTTCCTACGCCCTGAACGCCCTGGTCGCAGCCTTACAAGGACGCGAAAAACACCGGGAGAACACGCTGGTTGCACCCGAATCTTTTCCCGCGGCCAATGCGATCGCATCCTCATCGACAACGTAAGGTGTTCCCGGAGTTGGCCATCGCTGGGAGTTGGTCTGGCGTGGTGCAGAGATGGAGTTGACAAACAACCGCAGGAAGCGGAAGCTGAAGTAGTAAACGTTTGCTATAACCTTCCGCTTGCACCCCTTTGCTCAGGAGGTGGAACCATGTCTCCCCACGTCAGCCGCAGAACCTTTGTGAAAGCAGCCACCGTCGCCACAGCAGCGGCTTGCGCTACTCGGATCGTTCCCGCGTGGGCAGCAGTGGACAAAGGGACGGTCGCGATTCAAACTCCCCTCGCCACCTTTGCCTATTCCGACGTGGAACTGCTCGACGGGCCCATGAAACGCCAGTTCGAAGAAAACCATGCCCGTTTCCTGAACCTCGACGACGACCGCCTGCTCAAGGTCTTCCGGCAGGTTGCCGGCTTGCCTGCGCCTGGCGAAGACATGGGAGGCTGGTACGACCTTACCGGCTTCAGCCTGGAGCACAATGACTTTCATGGCTTCATCGCTGGCCACAGCTTTGGACAATATCTCTCTGGATTGGCACGCGCCTATGCTGTGACGGGAGATGAAGCTACGAAGGCAAAAGTTAATCGCCTCGTGAAAGGCTACGGAGAAACGCTCGATCCCAAGGCCAAGTTTTTCGCGGGTTATCGGCTTCCGGCCTACACCTATGACAAGCTTTCCTGCGGCCTGATCGACGCCCACGAGTTCGCCCGCGATCCGCTGGCCATGGATATTCACGAAAAGCTCACTCACGCCATGATCACCTATCTGCCGGAAAAAGCCTTATCCCGCCAAGAACAGCGTTCCCGCCCGCACAAAGATACTTCCTTCACCTGGGACGAGACCTACACTCTGCCCGAAAATCTGTTTCTTGCCTATCAACGCAGCGGCGACACTTTCTACCGCGACATGGCGAAGAAGTACCTTGAGGATGACACCTACTTCAATCCCCTTGCCGAAGGCAACAATGTATTGCCTTTCGAACACGCCTACAGCCATGTGAATGCCTTCAGTTCGGCGATGCAAGCCTACATCACTCTGGGCAGTGAAAAGCATTTGCGGGCCGCCAGGAACGGCTTCGAGATGCTGGTGAAGACTCAGAGCTTCGCGACCGGCGGCTGGGGCCCGGACGAAGCGTTCGGAGAACCTGGCCGCGGCCAACTGGGCGACAGTCTTGCGTCCAGTCACGCCAGCTTTGAAACCCCGTGCGGCGCCTATGGGCATTTCAAAATCACACGCTACTTGCTGCGTGTGACCAAAGATTCGCGCTACGGCGACAGCATGGAGCGCGTTCTGTACAACACGATCCTCGGAGCGTGGCCGGTTCAGGCGGACGGCACTTCGTTCTATTATTCCGACTACGCGACTACCGGCAAGAAGGTGTGGTACGGCCAAAAATGGCCGTGCTGTTCCGGAACCTTCCCGCAGTTGGCGGCCGACTACCACATCAGCGCCTATCTGCGCACCCCCGATGGCGTGTACGTGAATCTCTTCACACCGTCCCGCGTGCAGTGGAATGACGCTGGCGGACATTACGGACTGAAGCAGGAAACGAAGTATCCCTTCGACAACAAAATCCAGATCCAAGTCTCAGCTTCACAGCCCAAAGACTTTACGCTCCGTGTCCGCATTCCCCGCTGGGCGACACCTAACCCAGTGCTTTCCGTCAATGGCAATCGAGTTTCCGATCCGGTGCCGCCAGGCGCATTCGCCAGCATCCGGCGCAGTTGGAAAGATGGTGATCGCATCGAACTGGAACTGCCGATGCCAGTTCGGCTGGAAACTGTGGACGAAAATCACCCCAACCTTGTGGCTCTGGTGCAAGGCCCGCTGGTGTTATTCGCTATCGCCAATTCACAGCCTAGTTTTGATCGCAATGCGTTGCTGCAAGCCAAGCCCACGAACAACGCCACTGGGGATTGGATTGCAAGCACCACTGACGGAAGCAGCGTGACCATGCGTCCGTTCATGAACATCGACAAGGAAAGCTACAGCGCCTATGTATTGCTGAAGGCCTGATCCATCGTAGACCTGATCATCGACAGGTCTCACCCATCGCAGGTCGAATCGAATCCTGCAAACGTTGCAGCTACTTGGGTTGGGTGTCTTCTTCCACCAATTTGTATTGGTAACGCTGGCTTTCTTCGTGCGCTGTCTGCTTCCGCAGTTGCGCCAGTCGCTGCAGCAGGTCAGGGATCTCAGCTTTGTCCCCTGTTTTCCGCAATCCCTGGATCAGGTGATACAACGCAGTTTGGTCCTTCGGATCCTGCTCCAGAGCCTTGCGGCACTGCAAGACAGCCTCTTGGTAGCGGCCCGCTTGCAAATCGAGTTTTGCCAGCACCGTTCGAGCCCCGCTCAGCCCCGGCCGCAAGGAGACAGCTCGGGTAGCGGATCGCATCGCCAATTGAAATTCCGGCGTGCCGGGCTCGACCCCCTCTTGCGAGAGGAAGTCCGCCCGCAGGTAGAGCAGCACCGGATCATTGGGTCGTTCTGCGAGTCTGGTCTGCACCGTTGCCAGCGCACCCTCCAGATTATTTTCCTGCTCCGCCAGGAGTCCCTGCGCGGCAGCGCTAAGCGACTGGTGGGGATCTAGCTCGTGCGCCGTTTCAAAGTCGGCCTCTGCCTTGTCGTACTCGGCCAACTGAACGTACAGAACACCGCGTGCCAGGAAGAGCGGCGCCGCTTTTGGCAACTGCGCGATGCCGTCGCTGACCACGTCAATGCCTACCTGAAACGAATCATGCGCCGAACTCAGGTTCGCAAAATCCACGTAAAGATTGGCGTTATGCGGATCGAGCAAAATCGCCCGGCGCAGCGCACTCACGGCCTGTGGCGTGTCCTTGGAGTCCTCGTATGCGCGTGATGCCAATTCAAGGGCCGCGACATCCGGATTCGTTGCCTGGAGTATCGGCTGCAGCGTGGAAAGCGCGTCCTGCGGCTGGTGAGCCATTAACTGGACGGCGGCGAGAAGATGGCGCTCGCGCTCGTCCTGTGGATTGAGGGCTAATGTTCGGTCCAAGACCCCGCCAGCTTTATCGAATTCCTTCAGCTTCACCAGGCACGCGGCATACGCATGCAACCCGTCGGGGCGAGAGTCAAACAACGTTCCGGCCTTTTCGAAATGAATCACCGCGCCCGCACAGTTTCCCTGCTGATACTCGAGCACCGCCAACATGCCGTGGCTGGTTTGGTCGGCGGGATGAACCCGAAGCACCCGCTGGAGGAGTGGGATGCCGTCCTTGCTCCCGCTCTCATACTCGATTTGGATTGCGCCTTTCAGGGCTGGAAGATAGTCGGGAGAAATCTTCAGCGCAGCGCGGAATGAAGTCAGAGCGTCTTGCTTACGCCCCTGTCCGGCATAGGCAGCACCTTGCATTGCCCACAGTTGCGCATTCCCGGGAGACTGTTGCAAAGCCGGGCGAAGCAGTTCGAGAGCCTGAGCAAAGGCTTGGTTTCGGAGCGCCGACGCGATCGGATCAGGATCTGCCGCGGTTTGTGAAAATGCATAGGACAGGACAAGACAGGAAGCTAGAAGGAAGCAAATCCTTCGAATCGGATGGATGGCTCTCATCGTCGGCCCGTCTCCCACTCATGCTTATACTTCACGAGCCCATGGCGCAGCCAATGCAAAGGCCTCGTTTTTCCTTAGCCAACAAAAAAGCCGACCCGCCTCAATCGAGAGCGGGCCGGCCGTTGCGCGGCGGTTTGCCGTGGCTTAGAACGAAATCTTGCCTCCCAGCTGCCAGAATCTGGGCTCGTGCGATGCCGTCGCGAAGCCAAAATTTCCGTCCGGGAAATTGGTATCGGGGTTGGCATAGTTTGCCCGGTTGAAGATATTAAATATGTCAAACCGGAACTGAAAATTGACTCTTTCAGTAATTCGGTTGTCCTTGTAGAAGTTGATATTCGTCTCCGCAAAATTTGGTCCGCGGAACTGCATCGCCTTCTCATTTCCGTTTGCGCCGCTGTTAGAAAAAGTGGGAACTGAGAGTTCGCTCTTAGGAACTCGTCCTTTTCCCGTACTGAACCAATCGCTGTTAGAACCTGGCTCAGCGTAACTGGTTGCATTCGGATAAGAGTTGTTAACCCCGTCGCCGAGGTAGTCACCACTGGACGGGCCATAGTCGATCGCCGGGTTCGCGGCCGACGGGCAAGGCGGCGCACCCGTCCCGGTGAGTGCGCAAACGGGCTGGTAGGAATTTCCGTTGGTAGCGGTGAAGGGATACCCCGACTGGAAGATGCTGGTGCCGCTGATTCCCCACCCACCAGTCAAATAACCCACAGCCCCCGTTCCGTCATTCAAACCTCTCAGTTGGTAGTTGAAGCTTAAAGAGAAGCGGTTGGGCACATCGAAGATGGATGGCCCATAATACTGCTGCGGATTCAGCCCTTCGGAGTCGGGATAGTACAGCGCGTCGTCTTGGGAACGGGAACGGGTGTAAGAGGCATCCAAGAACCCTCGCGAAAAGTGCCCTCGAACATCGAAGATCACGGCGTTGTAGTTGCCATGGCGATCGTTGTCGGCGTACGTAATCGCACCGAAGCTGGGATTGAGCCGCGTCGGAACGTTGCCCGGGTTCGCGTTCACCATCAGATCGCCCGGGAAGGCATTGATATCGACTCCATAGGAGACGTTCCCAATCGAGTTGCCGTTGCCGACAATGTTGTAGGAGTGCGACCCGTTATAGCCGACGCTGGCCGCAAAGTTGTTGCTAATCTTCCGTTCCAGAGTTACGGACCATATGTCAGATTTCGGGGACTTCAAGAGCGGATTAATACCGCCGATGGCGAAGCCTGCTCCGACAATTCCTCCTTGCGCATTAAGCCCTCCGCCAGATTGCGGGTTCGGGCCTGTCCCCGGCCCGAAAGTCGGGAACGTAAATCCATACGGAGCTTTGTTGCTGTTTCCGAGAGCAAAAATGGGAGCTTGCGCCGACACGGTCCCGCCCGCGTAGAAGGTCGCCGCAACCTCTCCCGGGGGGCTGCCGCGGAACTCTTCCTGCACGTTCGCCTGGGTCAGCCAGTTGTTGTAGATGCCAAATCCCCCGCGCACTACCCAATCGGCATTTCCTGTGGGATCCCAGGCGAAGCCAATGCGCGGACTGAACAAATTGTCCACTGAATGCAATAGAGCATTGTGTGTGGCCTTGGCATAGCCGTTCGCCACTTGCTCTTGTTCTGTCGCTCCCGTGCCCAGGTAGAAGTTCCCAAACACCGTCGAGGCGCTCTTCGACCATGGGTTGCCGCTGTCGTCATAGCGCAGACCCAGGGTCAAAGTCAGATTCTTCCGGACCTTCCAGGTGTCTTCCACAAACAGTCCAAAGGTCCTGGCCGCTGCATCCCAACTCCACAATTGTTCCGTACCAGTCGCAGGGTTGTAATAGATTCCGTTCTCGACTGCGGGAGAATCCTGTGCCAGCGTCAACAGATTGTTAAAAGAAAATTTGGGCTGTGACCAGGGCCCCTGGAAAGGCTCGACATCGTCGCCATACCAACCTTCATAACCAAACTTCAGGGTATGTGCCCCTTTCACGTGCGTAAGTACGTCGCGCCAGTGATAGTTGTGCTGAATGAAATCACCTTGCGCGAAACCCACCCCGAAGGCTTGCCCCGAATCGACATTGATGCCGCTCACTGATATTGACGGAACGTAGTAACTCGTAGCGGGCGCGCCACTCCCCAGCACGCCCTCCACGCGACTCTGGCCAGCGGTGAATTCATTCAGCAGCGTGGGCGAGAAGGTGTGCGTCCACGAGGCCTGACCCGCGACCTGCCAAGTGTTGTTTAAGGCGGAGAACTGGGGCATGGCCGAGGGCGCGCCGGTGAGGAGCAGAGTCCGGAAGAGGCTGACGTAGATTCGATCTGCCTTGAAATCTTTATCGATCCGGGCAAAGTATTGCGTGCCATTGCGAACGGCTGTGCCACCAAACGACCCGCCGTCGATCATAGGCGTGGAACAGGGGATATTCTCAACGGCAGGCGTTCCGCAAACACTCGAACCAAAAATATCACTCGCGGTTTGAAGGACTTTGACTCCTGAGACGCCAACCGGCTGATAATTCATCAGCAATCCTGTTCCCACGGTCCCCGGATTGTTCGCCTGCGCGAAAGAAATGAACGCTGGATCTGCGAAGTTCACCCCTCCTCCGGCGCTTGATGATTGGCGAAGCGGCTCCACCGCGAAGTAGAAGAAAAAATCGCGATGTGGAATGATCGGGCCGCCCACCGCAAAATCAAAGTTGTTAGAGTGGAAAGGTTTGTACGGGTTTTGCGCATCATTGATGAAGTGCTGGTCAGCGAACATCTTCTGGTAATAGAAATAGTCTGACGCGGAACCATGGAACGCATTCGTGCCCGATTTAGTGGTAAACATGGTTTGCAGCCCGGCGGCGCGACTGTATTCGCTGGTAAACGTATTTACCTGCACACTGGTCTCTTGAATCGCTTCCGGCTGAGGGGTCAGATTCAAGACGCCCTGGCGAATTCCGCTGGTCACGTCGAGTCCATCGACGACGTACTGATTGTTATTCTGGCCCTGACCGTTGGCGCTGGCGTCCACTTGCTCTTCGGTGGAGTAATTGTCTACTCCCGACGCGGGACTGCCGGACGCGCTGGTTCC
Organism: uncultured Acidobacteriota bacterium; assembly: GCA_963755795.1. Lineage (GTDB taxonomy): Bacteria > Acidobacteriota > Terriglobia > Terriglobales > Acidobacteriaceae > Sulfotelmatobacter. The sequence goes on from CAVWLI010000037.1 coordinate 19,215, forward strand.
TAAACCGGAAACCCCGGGCGCCATCGTCACCAGCGTGACCAGGTTGCGGCCGACGATCGGCAACTCGGCGACGGCCTGATTCTCGAGAGTAAGTTGCGTGCGGCTGTCCGCGGTGTCGACCACAGGGGCCTCGGTCGTGACCGTAATCGCCTCAGAAGTCGAGCCGACCTTGAGCGTGACGGGCACAGCCAGGTTCTGCTCGGTCAACAGTTCAATGTCGACCTGGCTTTTGGCGAAGCCCGTGGCCTCGACGGTGATCTTATAGCGACCCGGAGCGAGACTCACGAAGCGATAGTTGCCGGCGCCGTCGGTGGTGGTTTCCGCGGCGACTGCGGTGCTGGCATTGACCAGTCGAACCGTCGCCTTCGGAACACCCGCTCCGCTGGGATCCTGCACCACCCCTTGGATGTTGCCCGTGAACTGCGCGAACGCAGCAGTGCTGAAAAGAACGGCAAACAATACCCACAGTGAGCGACGCGGCTGCACTCTTCCCTGCATAAGTTGCCCCCAGGCGCGCTTCGACGAAGAAGCGTAGTGAGAAAACGTTTACTTAGAGGAGTAATATATAAATACTACGAATTTCACTTGTCAAGAACTTTCTTGGCACATCGTGGGAAAGCATTACTACTTCGAAGGGATGGAACGAGGACCAGGTGCTCGGAGACTACGCTGGGACGATCAGGCTCGGCGCCAGCCCCTGTTCTCCACTATTCCCGACCCTTCTCGCAGGGTAATCAACCGGTTCACCGCAAGCCCTTTATATTTTTCGTGCAGACCATTGGGCCAGTAGATGTCGAGGTCGACCGAGTTGAATCCGCCCAGGCCAAAATGCAAACGGGAATCGTTGCAGGAGTAAAAGCTCGACTGGCTGAGAACCGCCTGCGCCTGCGCCTTGTCACCGTAGTGGGCCACCACTCGCGCTCCAATCGCACTGCGGTTTGACTTGACGCCCTCGAGTTTGATTTTGATCCAGTTCTGGGCTTTCTTCATGTCATTTCGCAGAAGAGAGGGCGGCTCATTCATATTGACGATGAGCACATCGAGATCCCCGTCGTTGTCGAAATCTCCAAATGCGCAGCCCCGGCTGCAATGTGCGTCCGTAACCCCAGGACCAGCTTCCTGGCTTAATTCTTCGAAGGTACGATTGCCCAAGTTTCGAAATACAATGCGCGGTGTCTTATTGGCGTATTGCGGCAACTTGCGCTCCACTTCCGGATACACATTGCCCGTGCTCACGAAA
>CAVWLI010000038.1:0-144235 GCA_963755795.1 uncultured Acidobacteriota bacterium
CGTTTCTCCCTCCGAGGGCGGCCAGGCTAAAGTGCTCACCCGCGCGTTCGACCGCATGTCGCGGTCGCCGCGTTTCTCAGCCGACGGCGAGTTTATTTATTTCATCGCCGACGATGACGGCACGCAAAATCTCTTCCGCGTTCCAGCCGCCGGCGGCGATATCACGCGCGCCGTCTCCGGTCACGTTGTGGTCTCGGCTTACACCATCGCCAAATCGGGCGACCTGGCCGCGCAGATCGCCAGTATGGACCGCCCCGGCGAAATCTTTACCATGCCCGCGTCCGGCGCGCCGTTGACGCGCATCACCCATGTCAACGACGCGTTTATCGCAAAGATCCGAGTCGTCACACCGGAGTACGTCAAGTTCCGCAGTAAAGACGGCACCACGGTCGCGGGCTATCTTTTCAAGCCGCTCGACTACGTGGCGGGGAGAAAATATCCTACGCTTCTGCACCCTCACGGCGGTCCTGTCGGTTCTTATTACGGTGACTTCAACCATTTCTCACAACTCTTCGCGGCCAACGGATACGTCGTTCTCGAGCCCAATCCACGCGGCTCGTCGGGCTACGGGCAGGATTTCTGCAAGGCCATCTTCGCCGACTGGGGCAACAAGGATTATCAGGACGACATGGCCATGGTCGACTACGCCATCGCGCAGGGTGTGGCCGATCCCGACAAGCTGGGCGTGGGGGGCTGGTCCTACGGTGGCATTTCAACCGACTTCATCATTACGCAGACCACGCGCTTCAAGGCCGCGATCTCGGGCGCCGGCTCCGCGTTCCTGGCCGCGCTGTACGGGCATGACCAATACATCCTCGACTATGATGTCGAACTCGGGCACCCTTGGGAGAATCGCGCCGTCTGGGAAAAAATCTCGCCTTATTACCGCGTCGCGAACATCACCACGCCCACGCTGTTCATGGGCGGCGACATCGACTGGAACGTGCCCATCCTCGGCGGTGAGCAAATGTACCAGGCCTTGAAAAGTCTGGGCCGCGAGACTGAACTCGTCGTCTATCCTGGCGAGTACCACAGTCTCAAAGCGCCGTCGCATATCAAAGACCGGCTCGAGCGTCATGTCAGCTGGTTCGCGCACTACGTCAAAGCCGACGGCAGCCCCGCCCGTCCGGCAGCGAAAACGAACTAGAGTTTCGTCGGAAGACAAACGCTGCACGATTTGCGGCTTGCGATTCAGATTGCTAGTTTGTGGATTAGGACTCGCGGAAGTCGATCATGACCGGGGCTGACCGGAACCAGTTCGTCTTGAAGCCCACATAAACGATCCCCACCGCGAACCAGATGCCGCCCACGGTCTTGGCGATGATGTTCAAGTTGAGCCAGATCAAGCCGCAGAAGGCGAATCCGATCAACGGCAGAATGGCGTCTTTCAAAAGCTTCGGCGAAGCGCCCGCCTTCTTCGCAATCACCGTGAACTGCCAGAAGCAGGCAAAGTTCACTCCCATGAACGCGAGAAACGCTCCAAAGTTCAGCAACTCTCCGGCGTGTTCATAGGCGTTACCGATGTGGTAGAGAGCGACCGCCCCAACAAAGGCAATACCGCCAATCAGCAGAATGTTGTAAGTGGGAGTGCTGCTTCCGGGTTTGAGATAGCCGAAAAACTTTCTCGGCAGAACGCCGTCGCGGCCCATGCCGAACAGCAACCGCGCTGCGCCCAGCGTTCCGGTTAATCCGCTGCCAAAGGCCGCGACGATCAAAGTGACGCCCATGGCATTGAACAGCAGCACGCCGCCCACGCGGCTGCAGATATCCATAAACGCGGTCTCAAGGTTCGGAAACGACCGCCAGTCCGGCCACACCCGGGCCCCCAGGTACGATTCGAACCCGCTGCACACCCCGGCAAAAATGCAGGTCAGCACCACCGCCAGCAGAACGTTGCGCTTGGGATTTTCCACGTCTTCGGCCAGCGTGGTCACGCCGTCGAACCCAATGTAAGTGAGCGCCGCGAACGAAGTCGCCGTCAGGATCTTATGCGCGTTAAATGTCTTCGGGTTATAGAACGGCTGGGTCGAAAGCAGCCCGGCCCAACCCTGGCCGTGCCACAAGAAGCGAATCGCCAGCCATACGAAAAACAACACCACCACCGACATGCCTGCCAGCAGAACCTTGTTGGCCCGCGCCGACGACTTCACCCCCGCCAGATTCAACACCGTCATGATCCCGGCAATCAGTGCGGCCCATGCGATGTAGGGAACCTGCGGCAAGTAGCGCTCATGCAGCGCGGTCGAGATCCAGACGGTGTTGATGAGCGGCTGCAGCAGGTAGTCGAGAATCATCGCCCAGCCTGCCAGAAATCCCAGATGCGGATTGAGGCCCCGGCCCACATACGTATACGCCGAGCCCGCGGTCGGATACAGCGCACCCATGCGTCCATAGCTGACCGCGGTGATCAGCATGGCGAACAGGGCGATCAGGATGATGGTGACGAAGTGACCGTCCGAAAGTTTCTGCGCCACGCCGTACAGCGGCACCGGTGCAATCGGCTGGATCAGAACGATGCCGTAAAAAATCAAATCCCAAAGCGTGAGCGTACGCCGCAAACGAGGCACACCAGAACCGGCCGCGGCGGCGGATGAGGTTTCCATGGGCCCGGCTATGTTAGCCTAAGCCGCGCCGAAAAAAAATCTCACGGCCGAAAGAGAACAACATGGCCAAATACGCAATTCAGTCCACTCGTGGCGCGCCCCCGCAGGGTGCCTACTCTCAAGGATGGCGAGCCGGAGATTTCATCTTCGTCACCGGCACTGGCCCAATCGATCCTCTCACCGGAAAATTGTCGGGCGATACCATCGAGCAGCAGACGGAGGTGACCATCGACAACCTCTCCGCCATTCTTGAAGCCGATGGCGCCTCCCTCAGCGACGTAGTCAAAGCCACGGTCCATCTCAGCGACGCCAGCCTGTTTGCCCGCTACAACGCCGTATATGCCCGCAGGTTTTCCAAGCCCTATCCGGTTCGCACCACGGTCGGCAGCGACCTCGGACACTCCCCCGGCATGCTCATCGAAATCGACTGCATCGCCTATATTGCGGTAAAGGGGGAAAAGTCACGCGCCACAGAAAAGAAGAAGAGAGGACGGAGAAAGTAGACGGGGTGCTCCGTCCTTTGGCGGGACGGGGCAGAGATTTTTAACTCCCATCACGCGGAGGACCGGGGTTGGTTTCTGCAAACACCGCAGAGTCCGTGACGTTATGTTAGCCGCGAAGAGAAACCGCCCGATCTCCGGTCCGCAGCAGCGGCGCCTCCCGCCCGCGCGCCGAAACTCTTTCTACCGCCTCGACGTTGCCGTCCCGCACCAGCAGCGCACAATCGAAATTGTTTACTGTAGGGCAAACGTGCCGCGGAACTAAATACAGCACGTCCCCGATCGGCGGACGGGCCGCTGCTTGCGCCACCGCCATGGGAAGGTGCTCTTCGCTGGGCGAGAGCGGGGTGAGTTCCGGATGTCCCATAACAACGCAGGTCGGAACCCCCGCGTCAGCGGAAACTGCCTTGTGGCCCGCATCGCACGTGACCATCCCCGCATGGGGATGGCTCACCACTCGCGTCACTACCAGCGCCGCTGCACAGTATCCATATTCAGCCGGAAGCTGTTGCAAGCTGGTGGCATCGCAATAAACAATGGTTCCCGGCGAGACGCGATGCACGAAATTGCCGCCGCGAAACCCCTCATAGCTCAGCGAGCAGGGAAACGTGGGCGTCCCCGCCGTGATCACTTCCGGCACACTTATGCCGCAGCGTCCGAGTTCACTGACAATCTCGAGCAGTCGATCATAGCCGCGATGCGTCTCCCGTGTGCGCTCGCTTTCCGCCACATTGCCGTATTGCCCGTCATAATAGTGCAGCCCGCGGAACTGCAGACCAGCATCCGCAATCGCGCGCACCAGCGAAACGACTTGCTCCCGCGCGCTCTGCTCAATCCCCGTGCGATTCATCCCTGGATTGATGTCGAGAAAAATCCCGACCCGGCCGCCGCGCCACTGCTGCACCTGCTCGTCGCTCTCGGCCAGAACCGAAATGCGCACGTCGGGAAACTCTTCCGCAATTTCCCGCGCTCGCCGGGCGTTCGCGCCCACCGCAGGATAAGCGTAGAGCACATCCGTTGCGCCGCTCTGGCACGCGACCTGCAGCTCCAGCGTGGTCGCGCATTTAAAATTGCGCACTCCGCACTCTGCCAGCAGCCGCAGTGTGTAGCCAAGTTTCGCCGTCTTGATGTGCACTCGCCAGCGATCGGCGTTGCCTGCCAGCAGCTTCAGAGTTGACTCAATATTTGCGGCAATCATCTCTGGATAAATCACCAGCGCCGGCGTCATCACGTCTTCAATGTCCGCGATGACGTAGCGCCGGTCCCAGCCCAGTCCGCTCAGCATAGATTTTTCGGTTCCCATAATGCCCTCGATGATACCGCGCCATGGGCATCAATCGCATCTACCCATGCTACCTTCCGTTGGTGTCATTTCGAGCGGAGCTATTCTTCAGGCGAAGCGAGAAATCTCGCACGAACTGAAACGCACACTGATCCAGCACACCGCCGGTTGACGCCCCCTGTCATGCAGAGTAGTCTCTCTGAACCTTCGTGTGCGCGAGGCTCGACCTGGCAGACCATACCGAGACTTCAATCCAAAGACCCGACTTGGTTCGCGGCCTCGGCCTGTGGTCCGCCACCGCAATCGTCATCGGCGACACCATCGGCACGGGCGTCTTCCTCGTCACCAGCGACATGGCTCGAGCCGTTGGCTCAGCCACACTCGTTTTTGTAGCGTGGATTGCCGGCGGCTTCATCGTTCTCTGCGGAGCATTCTGCTACGCCGAACTGGGCGCCGCATTCCCCAAGGCGGGCGGCCCTTATGTCTACCTCAGCCGCGGTCTCGGTCCGCTCTGGGGGTATCTTTTTGGCTGGATGAGTTCGTGTCTCGAACGCCCAGTCGGCATGGCGACGCTAGCCGCCGGGTTATTGCGATTCGCCGGATTTCTGTTCCCCATCGTGGACACGCCTCTGTTTCGCGGACATCTCGGCAGTCACGACTTCGCCTTCACCGCGGCCCAGCCCCTTGCGGCGCTCGTCGTGATCGCCGTGACTGCGATGAATTATTTGAGCGTGCGCATGGGCGGCGCGATCCAGGTGCTGCTGACTTGTATGAAGATGGGAACAATTCTGGTGATTGTGATTGCGGGCGTTCTCTTCGGAGGCCGGCATGTGGTTGAAGCCGCCCCGCTGGCCACGCCCGCGGGAATTATGATCTGGGGCAGCATGACCTGGAGAACAATAGGCGCCGTGCTCACCGCCCTGGTTCCGGCTATGTGGGCCTACAACGGCTTCAACGACCTCGGCGACTTGGGCGAGGAAATTCTGCATCCTCAAAAGAATATTCCGATCGCAATCATTCTCGGTCTGCTCACAGTCGGCAGCCTTTATCTGCTCGCGAATGTGGTGTACTTCCACACTCTGCCCTTCGCGGAGATCGCCGCTTCGCAGCACGTCGCATCCGATGTCGTCCAAACGTTCGCCGGCTCACGCGGGGCAACCTGGCTCACCGTAGCGATGGCGATTTCCGCATTAGGAGCGCTCCACGTCGTGGTGATGACCGGCGCCCGCATTCCGTATGCGATGGCCCGCGACGGCGTCTTCTTCCCGTTCGCCAAACGCATTCAACCCAAGTTTCACACGCCCAGCGGCGCGCTGATTTTTCTCGGCGTCGTCGCGGCTGTGCTCGCCTTGACCGGAACTTTTGAAGAACTCTATTCGCTTTTCGTTTTCGCTGTCTGGATTTTTTTCGCGCTGACCGCGATCGCCCTTCTTCGCCTGCGCCGAACCGAGCCTGACCTTTCCCGGCCCTACCGCGCGTGGGGCTATCCCTTGACGCCGATTATTTTTCTATTCGCGGCAATCGCCCTGACCATCAACCTGTGGATGGTCCAACCCGTGCGCTCCACGCTCGGCCTGATCGTGATCGCGGCCGGCATCCCGTTCTTCTACCGCTGGCGCAAGTCGCGGCGTGCCGTCGCACCCGAGCACGATCAGACCTGAAGACTGTGCAGGTAAGGAACGCTCGCCTTCATCATGTCCAGATTCATTTCCACAAAATAATTCTTGATGCCACCGGTCTTCGCAGCGGTTAAAATCCTCTTCCAGTCCAGAGAATCCTGTCCCACTGGTGCCACTTTCTTGGTTTCGACCGACCACCCCTGCACGTGCATCGAGATGAAGCGCCCCGGATACTTCATGAAATACTCCGCGGCATCGTAACCGCGGCTGATGGTCGAAACCTGGAACTGGAATTTCACCAGTTTCGGATCGAGCAGTTCGAACAACACATCGTAAGTCCGCTTGCCGTCAACCATCGAGAGTTCGAAATCCTCATTGTGAAGTCCTTGCTGGATGCCGGCTTCGGCCGCCTGTTCGCCCATCTTGTTGTATTCGTCGGCCGCCTTCTTCACGTCTTCTATCGTCGGATTCTTCGGCCCATCCAGGCTCGGCACCAGCATCTGCGTGAGCCCAACATCTTTCGCCCAGCCGATGGCTCGCGCTTGATCTTTTCTGAGTTCGTCGATGCCGAAATGCGAACTCACACAACCGATACCGGCATCGCCCAGAATTTTCCGCAACTCGTCGCCTTTGTATTTGCCGAGCCCGGCGAATCCCTCATCGGCGTAACCAACTGGAGAGCACAACTCAATCGTCTTAAATCCGGCGGCGGCCAGTTGCTTGATTGTGCCGGAAAAATCCTCGGCAATCATTTTCCGCACCGGCCAGGTCTGACAGCCAATCGGCATCCCGAGCGGATCGCCGCGCAGTTCGACTGCAGCCGCGGAAAGAAAACCGGCGGCAGCAGCATACGTCGCTGCGCTCTTCAGAAATTCTCTTCTTGAAGTCTCAGACATTCTTTCCTCCTCCCGAGTCTCTCGCCGGAGAGGCGTGGCTTGCTGCGTCTCTGCCGGCAGAACATGAGAACCGAGTTTTGTGTGATGGTGGCTGCAGAGACGTTGCAAGCAACGTCTCTACGACACGATCGTTACAACTCCCACCCGCTGCGCCGTTCTGGCCGCACCCACTTCTGCGCGACCTCCGAATTCACCGTCATGTTCGAACGATCCCATTTGACTGGTTGCCCTAGCCGCGACGCGACATTCCCCAGTAGCAAAGTTTCCGTTACCATGCCCTCGAATTCAAAATTTCCCCCAGGCTTCACCTTGCCGCCCTTGCAGGCGTCGAGCCATTCCCGTTCGTTGCCCGGCGACCGCGGCAGCGTCTTTGGCGGTTGTTTGTAGCTGTCCATTTTCGATTGTGGAATCAGCCTCGGACTGCCCCCGTTGAACGTGCAAAGAATTTTTCCGCGGTCTCCGATGAAGAGCATCCCTTCATCCTCTCCTTCTTCCGGCGCCTTCATCGGACGATTCTCTTCCAGTTCCTCCGGACGCTCCGGCTTGAGTCCGCCGTCATACCACGTAAATTTCACCGGCGGCATATCCCCACGCGCCGCGAAGCTATACCGGATGATCGAGGCCAGCGGATAAGTCTCGTCGTAACGATCGCTGGAACTCGCTTCCACGCCTACCGGCGCATCCAGCTTCAGCACGCGAAAAATCGTGTCGAAACTGTAGGAGCCCATATCGCCCAGCGCGCCACACCCGAAGTCGGCCCAGCCGCGCCACACAAACGGCAGATACGCGTGGTTGAACGGCCGCTGCGGCGCGGGCCCCAGCCACAGGTCCCAATCCAAACCTTCCGGCACGGGTTCAGTTTCCTTCGGCCGCTCAATTCCCTGCGGCCAAAAAGGACGGCTCGACCAGTTCTTCACCTCGCGCACCGGGCCGATCGCGCCATCCCAAATCCATTCGCAAAGCTGCCGGGTGGATTCAGACGCCTGGTTGCCCACCGCAATCTGCGTGGCCACGCCGGTTTCGCGCGCGATCTCGGCAATGCGTCGCGCCTCATAAATCGTATGGGTCAACGGCTTCTGGCAAAAAACATGCTTTGCCCTTCTTCATCGCCGCGGCCGACACTGCCGCATGCAGATTGTCGGTGGTGCACACCACGACGGCATCGAAATCCTTTTGTTTCTCCAGCAACTCGCGGAAGTCGTTGTAAGCCGCACACCCGTGATATTGCCCAGAGCGATTCTGCGTCGCGTAATAGCCGTCCACAATTTTCTGGCAAGGTTCGCGGCCGGCCACGCCGCTTGTGACGGACAGCGTATGCGACAGCTGCATCGGCTGGTCGGGGCTCAGCCAATCCCATCCACTATCGACGCCGAGCAACCTGCGCACCGACTTGCAGAACTCATGCGTATCCCACTGGGGATAATTCGCGCCCGATTTGTTCACGTCGCACACCGCGACGCCCTGTACGTCAGGCTCGTGCAGAAAGTGCAGCATCACGCGCAGCCCCTGCGCCCCCACGCCAATGAACGCAATATTGACCTTGTCGCTGGGCGCGACATGGCCGGCGCCGCCCAGCACCCGCCGCGGGACAATCGAAAAACCAACCGCTGCTGCGGCCGTCTGCCCCAGAAATGTGCGCCGCGAAATCGCGCTCTCCAGAAAATTGCGAGATCCAATCTGCTTCTTCACTGTGCCCTCCCGAACCGCAGCTCACAGGCGCCGTCCGACTCTGGCTCCGCAGGTTGCGGGGATTGTCGATCGACAAATCAACCGCATACTGTAAACGAAGCTGAGGCCCGCGCGGCGGAAAACTTACGAGCCCCTGAACCCTCGCGAGGTATACTCGCCCTTCGATCTTCCAGATGGCCAATATTCTCTACGGAGTCAACGGCGAAGGCGCTGGCCACTCCACTCGCGCCCGCGAAGTGCTCTCGCATCTCGTCGCCCAGGGACACAATGTCCGCGTCGCCTCCTTCGACCGCGGCCTGCAGAATCTGCAAACCGATTTCGACGTCACCGAGATTTACGGCTTCCGCTTCGCCTACCTTAACAATCGCGTCCGCTACAAGCGCACCATCGCCAAGAATCTGCTCACCGCGCCGCAAGCCGCCCGCAGTCTCTCGCGCCTGAAGCACCTCGTCGACGAGTGGAAGATCGACCTGGTCATCACCGACTTCGAGCCGCTCACCTGTCACGTCGGACACAAGCTGCGCCTTCCGGTCATCTCGATCGACAACCAGCATTGCCTCACGAACGCGGTCGTGTCTTATCCCAAGCAATACCGGCGCGACGCCGCTGCCGCCAAGCTCGTTACCCGCCTCATGACTCCGCATGCCAACGCCTACCTCGTCATTTCTTTTTTCACCGCGCCCATTCGCAAGCGCAACACGTTTCTGTTTCCTCCGCTGCTGCGCCAGGAAATTCTCGACGCAAAACCCACGCAAGGCGAGCACGTGCTGGTCTACGTGACCTCGCCCGCACCGGAACTGGCAAAGCTGCTGGGCTCGGTTCGCTGCCGCTTCATTGCCTACGGCTTCGGGCGCGAAGGACGCAACGAAGCCGGCAACATTCTTTTTAAGAAGCCCTCACTCGACGGCTTTTTCGCCGACCTCACCAGCGCCCGCGCCATCGTCGCCAACTCCGGATTCTCACTGGTCACCGAGGCCCTGCATCTGGGCAAGCCCTATCTAGCCGTGCCCGTGAGCCACCAGTTCGAGCAGATTTTCAATGCGTACTGGCTGGAAAAATCCGGATACGGCGCCTATTGGGAGCAGTTGACTAAAGAATGCGTCGAGGCCTTTCTCTACAACCTGCCACACTATCGCGAAGCGCTAGCCGCCTACCCGCGCACGGGCAACCGCGCCCTCCTCGAAAAGCTGGATGCGCTGATCGCCGGGTACACGGCCGTTTAGCCGCGTGCCGATAATCTGATTGACGCCGACAGGATTTCCATTAGCCGGCGGGCGCTGCAAAAAGAATGAGATTGTCGTCGGGATCTTTCACGATGAACGTTTTGGCTCCCCATGGTTCTCTCCTTAAGACCTGATGGAAAGGTACGCCCGCCTGTTGATAGGCCAGGAAGATCTCTTTAATTTCGTCCGCCCCGCTGAGCGTAATCGAGGCCGAGAGCAAGTTCTCCCGATCCCCGGATGTCTCCAACAAAGACAGGTTCGTCCACATGGCGCAAGGCAAGTCGGGCATTGTCCCGGCTGGCCTGTCCGTAAAATGGCGGATCGCCATAGACAAAATCGACGGTGAACCCGAGTTTCACCGTGAAAAAGTCGCTTGACGTTTTGAGATCTCGAACAAACAATTGTGCGGCCACCGAGTTGAGAACCGGAGGAACGGTGCGATTCGGTTGGGACATCGCGGTGTAAGCTCCTGTTGATGACAGCAGCAGACTAACGCAATAGGAAGAACGCCGCGGCCGCCGCGACGAGCAGAATCACGCCAACAATATACTTGTTCGCCGCGAGCCACGACTGCGAGGGCTCTAGCCCCGCGCTCAAAACGAACTCTGGCGTTGGAACCGGAGATTGATTTTCCAAAGCAGCCGCCGCGGATTCTAATCCGGCTTTACCAGTGAGTGTGCTCGAGGTCGAAGCCGCAACAACCGGCTGGCTCGAACCTTCTTTGCCGCGTTCACTTTTGACGGCTGTCGATGCCGTGGCATCCCGGCCCAACGTCGTCCCGGCAGCCGGCGCGCTTCTCGCGGGCGCGGTAGCGCTCGCCGCACCCGACTGCGCTCCAGCGGCAAATGCCCTCACTTCCGGTTTAGCAGCTATGACACCTGCAGTTGTACCCGCAGTCGCGCCTCGTCGAGGCGTTGCCAGTCTCAATTGTCCCCGCCACTTTTTCTCTTCACACTCCACACAAAGCACGCGCCCCGCCGACACCGGAAAGCCGCAGGCCTCGCACTTGTGCAGACTTCGCAATACCGGCGGAACATGGCTCTGATCAAGCTCCGCCATCGCGCCCGCATCAGCCGCAGGAGTCAGTGCAGCCGACCAGAACAGCGGCTTCTTCGGTGCCGCGATTTCCGCAGCTGGCGCTGACTGAGGAGCCACTTCCGGAGTCGCTGCAGCATCTTCGACAACGGCCATTGAATCGTCTTGCTCCGCTTGCGCCAGCGCAGGGACTTGCGCATCCAGCGCATCGGGCGCCGCAACCGAGATCTTCTCTTTTGTTAGCGTCAGCGCATCCGCTTTCGAGGCACTGAGTTTTTCAGAATGTTCCTCACCCGCAACTTCCAGAACCGTCTCTTCCTCTTCGGCAAGCGCGTCTTGCAGAACCAACTCCGGCAGAACCATGTCACCGACAACCTGCCCGTCCAGAATCTGATCCTCGGGGAGTTCAACATAAACTTCCCCGACCCTTACTTCCTCAACTCCAGCTTCCCTGACTCCAGCTTGCTCGACTGCAAGCTCCTCGACGCCCGGCCCCGAAATCTCATGCATCTTCAGCCGCTCCGGCAGGCTTTTTGCCGCCTGAGCCAGCCGCACCGCAGTCTCCACCATTTCGCTGAGACGCTGGATGGCCGACACATCGCGTGCGCCGAAAGCATTCGCTTCGCCGGAAAAAAGTTCAAAGACGCCCAGCACCTCGTCGTCATTCACCACCGGCATCACCACCACCGAGGCGATTCCCAACTGGCGGCACACTTCGCGGTTCACTCGCGCGTCGCGCTCGGCATCGTCGCAGCGCAGGGCCCGGCGGGTGCGCACGCTTTCCCCGGAAAGTCCGAACTCGGTCGAAAGCAGCGCGCCCAACTCCGGCGCGTTTGAACCCGCGCTGGCGCGGCACTGCATGTCATTCTTTCCATCGCGGCGCAGAGCAATCGCAGCCCCGCTCGCGCCGGTAATATACTGCGCCCGGTCGGCCAGCAACTGCAGCGCCGCATCCAGATCGCGTTGCGCCATTTCTGCCAGCGAACGCCCTCCATCCTCTGCCGGAAAACGCACGCCCCCGGGCAGGTCGCCGGACGCCAGATTGCCGGAGGAAAGATTGCCAGAGGAGAGATTTCCCACAGGAAGACTCGCCGAAGGAAAATTACCGGAAGAAAAATTGGCGGAGGCTAGACTGCCTGCAGCCAGCGTGGCGCTAGCCTCAGCGCGCGCCGCAGCCAGAGCCGCCGAAACGCTGGCCGGTCGAACCCGGGTTGGATTGTTCTCCTGCACTCCGCTCCCGATACAACTCCGCGCCTTGCGTGCCTGCCGATCCCTTGGAATCTGCGCGTATCGGGCGACACGCCGCTCGCCGCAGCTCACCTTAGCAATAAGGATGCAGTACTTGGAGTCTCGCTCGCAGCGAGAAAGGTGTCAAGAATTTCCCCACGCGGAAGTACTAGCCCAAAAGTTCCATCGTAAAGACGCGGCCGACGGCGTCTATGCGACCTTGGTGGGAGAACGGCGCTTTCAGCGCTGCGATCAAGCCTTCCCGTTGTTCGGGGCTTTAGCCGCTGCGGTTCGAACTCACCGCGGGCGAATTGCGGAATCTTATCGCCGCCGCAGGGCCGCCTGTGCCAGCCCGTTCGCCTCGGCATTCTCTTCCCGGCGCACATGCGAAATCGAAAACGTCAGCGAGCGCGCCAACTTCCGGCAAGTCCAGTGCAACGAATATAGCCGCGCGCTCCGGCACGTGTACTCCCCCGTCATCTGCCGTACCACGACTTCCGAGTCCGAATACACGTGGAGTTTTTGCGCCTTGCGCTCGACCGCATACTGCAGCGCTTCCATCAGAGCGGCATACTCGGCGACGTTGTTATCCTGGTGGCCAATCCACTTGGCGATGCGAACCGGGCCGCTGGCGCAGCCGCTGATCACCACCCCAATGCCCGACGGCCCCGGATTGCCCAGGCACCCGCCGTCCACATAAGCCACCAGTTCAGACGTCACTTCGATGATTTCTCTATTCTTTGCTTCCTCTTGAAAGATGCGCCCATCCCGACCCACCGTCAAGACGATTATTTGGTTCCCTTTCATTACTTTGGGCTATGCCCCAGCGTTGTGCAATCTTATGTGCAAAATCAGGCTGAATTAAATTGCCCTGTGGATAACGTCCCGTCTTGCAACCATTTGCATTTTTCGTTATGCACAGGTTAGCCCGAAGCTATTGCACCAATAGTTTGCGTTGACGTTTTTTAATTCTCTGTTAATGTTGCTTGCGTCGACGGTCGAAAGGGACGGCACAATAAAATGAGCCGACCCGAAGTAGACTGAGTGATCAGCCTGGTGGGGTGACCTGCTAGGCGACCGGACCTGAAAAAACCGACGGCTCTGCGAGGGGCAGTTGGGGTTTGGAACTGCGAAAGCAGTGATCGCATCAAGGGGTCGTGACGGTACATGCTTCCACGTTGTCAGCTCCCTCGCAAGAGCTGGCGGCTAGAGCATAACCAATGTCGCGGCCCTTTCAATTTTTTCCCGCCTGTTCTCCTCACGCTATGAATTCATCTGCCGCTGAGTGCTATCGCGACTATTAACGGTTCATGTCAACGCGAGCATCCTAAGATGGAAGACCTCGACGTTCATCTCCAGCGGAATCAGGCGGTTAGGAGACGACGCACGATTTACCTGCAGTGCATTGCTGTTGAGGCCTGCCACGCTGTAGAACGACTATGACATGCGAAGCTATTTTGGGTTGCTGCTACTGGGGTGCGGTGTCTGCATTTGCTGCGGGCAAGACCAGACACTCGATGCCGCCGGAATGAACCACTGGGAACTCGCACTAACCACCTCTGACGCGGATATCTCCCCCGATGACCGCCTCATTGCCGTCACGCAGGAAACCCCTGGCGATCGCCAGAATGACCACGCTCGGACCGTTGAGTCTGTTCAGGTTCGGGATTATCGGGAAAGTCGCAAGATCAGCAGCGTGGAACTGGCCACCTATTCGAAAATCGCCTCTACCCCAAATGTTATTCGCTTTACTAATGTTATTCGCTTTACTGCGGATGGTGCTCTGCTTGTAGCCTCTGAGCCAACCAGGTTGCATGTACTTGATTCCTCAAGCTTGGCGCAGTTACGTGTCATCGAGCCGCCCGTCGGCGCGGATTTTCGCATCTTCCATCTGGAAGCAGCCCCAGTCGGCCACGTCGTCATCATCGGCGCAAACTATTACACATCGGGAGTCCTATTCGTTTATGACCTGGACACCGGGAGGCTGCTCTTCCAGTCAAAGTTAGTGCACGCCGTAAGTTCGATCGCGTGGAAGCAGGATGGGACACAATTTGCTATCGCATCCCCATTTCTCTGCACGCATGACCGCGACACCGTACACATTTTCAGCACGAATCCATGGGCGCATCTGCGCACCATTAGCGCAAGGAACCCTGTGTCGGTTGCGTTCTCTGAGAATCGCCTGTTCGTGGTCGAGTCGGGATGGTGCAAGGGTTCAGTATTCGACCGCCATTTGGGCCTGGAGTCCTTCGATACCGTCAGATAGCGTAGACAGAAAACTCTTCTTCTCCATAACGATATTCACGACTCCGTTTCGTTCGCTGATGGCAAGCTTCTAGCGGATACTGGAGAGCTAAGGACCAGCCACGATTGGGCGGACGGCACGACGACGGGTGTCTCAGTCGATGTGCAGTTCACAGTCTGGAAAGGCGAAACTCCATCCCTTGAGCTGACATCGCCATCGTGGGCGGTCGGCTCCAAGCGGCGACCAAGAAGCTGCCTGCCCCGTCTAAGCCGGTCAGGAAAAACCGTTCTCCTGTGCTCCCAGAACCCTCAGGTGTTTCAGCTACCGTAAGCTCCACTCGATGACTATTGAGAATGGGACAACACTCAAAACTGCGTGCTACGCCCACCCTCACTAGAAAATCGTTTTACTAACCCTCCCCCTCCTGTGCAATAATTCCTCCCCGTAAGCACTTCGCGCTCCGCTCGCGGAAGCTCGCACTTACCGAAAACGAAATCCAAAAGACGGAGAACCTCATGCCCAAGTATCCCCTGTCCCGTCGTCAATTCATTCATCTCGGCACCGGCGCTCTGGCCGCCACCACCGTCGCAAAAAATATCCTGCAGCCCCACATACTTTCCGCCGCGACGCGTCCCGTCGCTCCCAGCGATACCATCCGCTTCGCTTCCATCGGCACCGGCATTCGCGGATGCGAGCACCTCGAAGCTTCGCTCAGCGTTCCCGGCATCAAGTGCGTCGCGGTCTGTGACTTGTATGACAGCCGCCACATCGCCGCCCAGGAATCCGTCCGCAATCCCAGCGTCCCTGCCACCCGCGACTATCGCAGCATCCTCGATCGCAAAGACGTCGACTCCGTCCTCATCGCCACCATGGACCACAATCATCGCCGCATCTTTGAAGACGCCTGCGCCGCCGGCAAAGACATTTACTGCGAGAAGCCCATGTCGCACACCGTGGAAGACGGATTCGCCATGGTCGAAGCCGCGCACAAAAATGGTCGCATGATTGCCGTCGGCAGCCAGCGCGTCAGCTCCGTGCTCTACGCCAAAGCGAAAGAGATTTACGATTCCGGCAAACTCGGCGAGGTCTTCTCCATCAACGCTTACTGGGACCGCAATTCGCCCAGCGGCGCCTGGGTCTATCCCATTCCGCCCGACGCCAGCGAATC
This sequence comes from uncultured Acidobacteriota bacterium, assembly GCA_963755795.1. Lineage (GTDB taxonomy): Bacteria > Acidobacteriota > Terriglobia > Terriglobales > Acidobacteriaceae > Sulfotelmatobacter. Next base: position 15,488 of record CAVWLI010000038.1, read on the forward strand.
CACCATCGACTGGAACACGTTCCTCGGGACCGCCCCCAAGCGTTCGTTCGATCCCGTCCGCTTCTTCCGCTGGCGCTGCTTCACCGACTACGGCGAGGGCCTCGGCGGCGATCTCTTCGTTCACCTGCTCTCCGGCATCATGTTCATCACCGGGATCAAAGAGCCCGCTCAGCGCGCTCAATCTTCCGGAGGTCTGTTCCACTTCAAGGACGGCCGCGAATTTCCCGACCTTATCGAAACTCTCTACGACTATCCCAATTGCCGCGTTACCCTGCGTTGCAACCTCAATAACGACGGCGGAGAATTCATCGGCTTCTACGGCACCAAAGGAACGATGATCATCAAAGATGCAACCCTCAGCTACAAGCCGCAGGACACGCGCCCCGAGCCCGAGGGCTACTCGATCTATGGCTGGCCGGCGAAGCTGCGCAATCAATATCTGCAGAAGTGGCACGAGGATCATCCCGAGCCGGAAGCTCTCAAGTGGAATGTCGACGCCGAAGGCGAGGCCTACGCCAACCCACCCGGCTACAGCGATACCGTCGATCATCAGGCCAACTTTTACAACGCCGTGCGCACGCGCAAGCCAGTCGCCGAAAACGAAATGTTCGGCAACCACGCCGCCATCGGCTGTCACCTGGCCAACTTTTCCTATTTCAACAATTGCGTCGCAGTCTGGGATGCCAGCAACAAGAAGATCGTGAAAGGCTAGCAAAGAACGGAAAGAGAATGAAGGCGGGTGCCCCATTCTGACGTCGCCTCTGCGACGTTAGAGTGGGGATTTTGATTTTGGAGGCGAGATAGAGTTGACGTGGAAGCTCAGCTCTCCTTGACAGGCAAGGGTCTTCAGCGTCAACTTGGGAGTTGGAATCTCCCGGCAGGTGCACGTTTATGTTTTCCGTTCGAACTCTAGCGTTCCTGACGTTCCTCTCCTTCTCGACCAACTCTTTGCTGGCTCAGGCTACCCCAGCCCCACCCGCTCCTAACGCGACTGCGCAAGCGCAGACCGAACCAAGCGGCACACTCACCTTCCACAGCAGCGTTCGTCGCGTCATCGTCGACGTAGTCGTACGCGACTCTAACAACCAGCCCGTCCATGGACTCACCGCCAGCGACTTTGTTTTAGCCGAAGACGGACGCCCGCAGAGCATTCTTTCTTTCGATGTCTACGATCTCAATACGCCCTCGATTGCGATGCCCCCCAACGCCCCGCATCCCCCTGCGAATCACTTTGTCGACATTCCGCCCATCCCCGAGCGCGGCCCGCTCTATGTCATTCTCTACGACCTGGCCGATATCGACATCGACGACCAGATCGATGCCCGCCGGCAGGTGATGAAGTTCATCAAAAACATGCCCGACGGAACCCGCTTCGCCATTTTCGTGCGCTCCGATGGCCTGTACCTGGTGCAGGGTTTCACCGCCGACAAAGACCTCTTGTACGAGACGCTGGATCCAAAGAATCCCAAGCTCCATGTTCCCCGCGTCTTCATGATGGGAAAAAATCTGGGCTATGGCGACCCTGCGTCCATGATGAACGTCCTGACTCAGGTGACGGAATTCCTCGAAGGCATGCCCGGCCACAAGAACCTGATCTGGCTGGCCGGAACTTTCCCACTCGCGCTGGTTCCGCGCAAGGAAGATCCCCGCGAATACGAAGACCAGATCATCAACGAGATCAATGTTCTGACGCGCGCGCAGGTTGCGGTCTATCCCATCAATGTTGGAGGAGTGCCAGTCAATCCGCCCGGTATGCTGACTGGGGTACGTCCGCACGGCGGCAACAACAATAGTCAGACTCTGCCTGGCGGCGGTCCAAGCTCAGGACCGGGCGCCGCCGCAGCCCCGCCCGCAATCAACACCCCGGACGCCACCGGACTTCTGACGGCCATCCAGACAGAGAGTTCCGGCGATTCGATGTATACCGACTACGACGTTCAGAAGACCCTGGCCGACTCCACGGGCGGCCACGCTTTTTACAGTACCAACGACGTCACCGCCGCGCTAAATGAAGCCACCGACATTGGCGGTAACTATTATTCCCTGAGCTACTCGCCCAGCAACGCGAGAGACGACGGAGGTCGTCGCACCATCGTGGTCCGAACTACAGAGAAAGGCTATAAACTTTCCTACCGCCATTTCTACTTCACCTCTGCCCTCAGGCCCAACACCCAGCTCGCCAGCGCGCCCGCCTCGAATGAGCCCGGCTCTCCAGTTCCCGCGGATCCCAATGACTCGCTCCAGCCCAACATGAAACACGGCGCGCCCATGCTCCACGATCTTCTCTTCTCCGCGCACATCCACGCCGACGGCAGTCCGGTGAAGGCCACGGCCGAGCAGATGTCCGAACTCGCCGACCAGCCGGCCTATCTCGGCACGCACCACAAAGACAAGCCACTCACTCCCGTCGATCTTCAAAAGTATGTAGTCGATTACCGCGTGACCGCAAAGTCGCAGACTCAGACCGGCAAGTCCCCGTCGTACGAATTCGCCGTCGCCGCTTACGATACCGAAAGCCGCATGCTCAACGGCGTCGTCAATAACGCCGCAGGAGAGACGTCCTCGACTCCTGACCCCACCAAACCCGAAGTTTTCCGTGTACGCCAGCAACTCGACGTCCCGGTGAACGCCGCCTGGATCCGCATCGGCGTCCGCGACAAACTCAGCAACCGCGTGGGTACCCTGGAAGTGCATCTTCCGCTCGCCCCAGAGCCACCGAGTCCAGCGGTGAGGTCTGCTCGGTAGATGCGCCAAAAGTAATCACTTCTTCTTCGGCAAATACTTCTTCTCCACCGACGCCACCACCACATAATTCGGATCCACCATCTCGTTCAAATGAATTTTCGCGACCTTCGACAGCAACTCGTACGCGTCGAGTTCGGACAGACCATAGTCCTGGTGAATCCAGTGCACCAACTCGGTGAAGGCAATCCGCACCGCATCGTCCACCGGACGGTACGCTCCCACCGTCATAATCGCGTCATCATTCTCAAACTGCGGCCAGCTGATCGTGCGGCCCTTGATCACACTAAGCTGTACCCGCGCCTTGAGGGGAACCTCAATTGCCGAGCCCGCAATCTCGCCATCGCCCATCGCCGCGTGCCCATCGCCGATATAAAACAGCCCGCCCTTCACGTTCACGGGAAAATAAACCGTATTGCCCACGCTGGCCTCCGGCGAATCCATGTTGCCGCCAAACTCCGCCGGAACGATCGAACTGCGCGCCTCCCCATTCGCCGGAGCCACGCCAATGCACCCAAAGAACGGATGCATCGGAATCTTCACCGAGAAATCCGAATCGAGCGCCTTGAAGGTCGCCGTGTTGGCCGCATGATCGACGTGATAAAACCAAACCCGCTCAGGCAACGGCCTATCCAGCATGGGCGTGTAGCGGGTCTCATTGATCGCGCCAAATCCCGGCGAAAACGCGCCTACGCCCGTATCGCCTTCCACCTGCAGGTCGAGAATCTTCACCGCCAGCGTGTCGCCCGGCTCCGCTCCTTCTACATAGAACGGCCCCGCCAGCGGATTGTCCCCCAAGGCCATGCTGAGTGTGTCGCCCGGCTTCTTCAACCCATTGCCAAAACAGTCCAGCGTGTTGGTGTCGAGAATGTCGCCCGACTTCAAGCGTAAAACCGGCTCCGCGGTAGCGAAAAGATATTTCACATTGGCCGTAGTGGTCGTGTAATGCACCACGTTCTGCGCCATCGCAGAGCTCAGCAGCAACAAAACCACAAATCGGTGAGAGATCACGTAAGGCCTCCAAAATCTGTCTTGAAGTTCTTTCCTCTGTCATTCTAAGCACGCCGGGTGCCCCATTTCTCGGGTTCTTTATTCCGACTCGCTTTTGCACGGTCGAGGCACGGGCACAACCAGCTCCCAAATCGCGGCCCGCTGGGGCGAGTCTGGCTGTGGATGGCGCCGTGCAGCCTGCAGTCCGAAGGTTATCGTGATTCGGTGAATCACAATTGGCTGATGATGGATGATGCTTGGGTGAATCACAACCCTGTTGCGAATGGATTCTGGCGAGCGTTCGCACAACATGAGTCGAATGCAGCGGGCAAGAGTGCCCGCTCCACACGCGCTGATTCCAGATAATCTTTAGCTTTTGTGGTCGCGGCGGCGGAGGTAGTCGATGAACATTTGTTCGACGGGCTTGTCGTAGGCGATGAGGACGTGGCGGACGGTGTGTCCGCTGACGAAGTGGCAGACTTCTTCGGCGAGGTTTTTGGCGTGATCGCCGGCGCGCTCCAGCGACTGGGTCATGAAGATGACTTGCAGGCTGGCCTGGCGATGCACGTTTTCAGGGTTCTCGATGTGGCGCAGAAAGATCAGATTGCGCAGGCGGTCCATTTCGGCGTCGGCGCGGAGAACGTCGATGGCCTTGCCGATTTCGCGGGCAGAAAATGACTGCGCCGCAGTCGGTCAGCATTTTTTCGAGGATGGTGGCCATCTGGGTGAGGTCGCGCGTGTCTTCGGGGTCGATGCGTCCGCTGACCGAAAGAGCGCTGTTGGCGAAGCTGAGCAGCAGGTCACCGATGCGCTCGAGGCCGATCATGAACTTCATGCAGGCGAGAAGTTCGCGGGCTTCGGCGGGGCCGACTTCGGTGATGGCGGTGGTGACGCCGCTGTCGATTTCCATGTCGAGCGTATCGAGTTCGCGCTCGCGCTGGCGCAGCGAATTCAGCAAAGGGCTGGAGCCGGTGGCGATGCCTTCGGCGGCGGCTCCCGCGGCTTCCTTGGCCATGTTGCAGGCTTCCACGGTGCGGCGCACGATGTACTGATGAGCCGGTTCGGGGTCGGGAGTCTTGGTTGCGCTGCTCATAGCTTTCTCCGCCAATATTTCCACCGGTTGATCCGCGGGGCGAGAACGCCGGCGGCGAAGTGATGTTGGAGAACCCGTCGCCGCGATTCCGCCGTTCATGGGATGGGATGGCCAACGGCTAAGGATAAGTTTTTCTGTGGAAGTCATGGTTAACAACCTGTGAATTTTCCGTCATTTTTCGTGCCTGTGCAGACGATCTAGCACACTGAAGAACTATTGTCGGACGATCCGGGGCAAACTGCAAAAGGGGAAACCGAGACAGAGTCAAAATCTCCACTTCTCGCGCAACGGGCGCGCGAGAAATGGGGCACCCTCAAGAGTCTAGGCTCCGGGGAGAGTGAAGAGGAAGGTGCTGCCGTGACCGAGTTCGCTTTCGGCGCGGATGGAGCCGCCGTGGGCGAGCACGATGTGTTTGGCGATGGCGAGGCCGAGGCCAGTGCCGCCGGATTCGCGGGAGCGGGCTTTGTCGACGCGATAGAAGCGCTCGAAAAGTCGCGGCAAGTGTTCGGAGGCGATGCCCGCGCCGAAATCCTGAACATAAAACTCAACTCCAAATTCGAGCCCGAGTGCTCCGCCGCGGCGGCCGGGACGCGCGCCCAGCAGGATGCGCCTGCCGGCGCGACCATATTTCATGGCATTGTCGATGAGATTCGAAAAAACCTGGTGGATCGCTTCGCGATCGGCGCGCACCGCCGGCAGGGATTCGACTGAGCTGTTCTTGCCGCTGGCTTCCGCCGTGTCCAGACCTACGATCTGCAGCTCGACTTCCTGGCTGCGGGCGATCTCGCGAAAACTTTCTTCCGCGTCGTGCAGGAGTTCGATGGGCGGCACGGGTTCGGTATCGAAGCGGGTTTCGCCCGACTCCACGCGGGCGAGAGTGAGCAGGTCTTCGGTGAGGCGCGCCATGCGGGCGGCATTCTTGCGGATGATTTCGAGAAACTCGCGGTTGGGGCCGGAATTTTCGGAGCTGAGGTCGAGCAGGGTTTCGGAGTATCCCTGAATCGAAGTCAGAGGAGTGCGGAGTTCGTGGGAAACGTTGGCGATAAAATCGCGGCGGGTTTTCTCGACGCGCTCGGTCTCGGTGAGGTCGCGGAGCACGGCGACGGCGCCGCCATCGGGCAGGGGCGCGGCGGTCACGTCGTAGGCGCGGCCGGGAACGATCGACGTGGCGCGAGTGGTCTTCACCTGCTTCGAAGTGGTGGCGGCTTTTACGGCGGCCAGAAAATCAGGATCGCGGATGGTCTCGACCACCGGAGCGTTGAGCCGAGTGTGTTGCGGGACGAGGCGGTCCATGGGTTGGTTGGCCCACTGCACCAGGCCGTCGGAACTGACGGCGATGACGGCGTCCTGCATGCTGTTGAGCAGAGTTTCGAGCTGGCGCTGGCTGGAACGCACGGCGGCAAAGCTGCGTTCGACCTGGCCGGCAGTTTTGTCGATGGCGGCAGCGACGCGGCCGATTTCATCGAGCGGAGAATCTTCGACTCGCGCATGCAGGTCGCCCTGCTCGATGCGGGCGGCGACGTCAACGATGCGTTCGAGACGGCGGGAGGTCCAGACTGACGCGGCGGCCGCGATGACGAGTGCGATGAACAAGGCGAGGACCGATCCCCAAAGCAGCCGGCGGTGCACCTGCGCCTGAACCGCTTCGACATCGGAAAGGGGATAGGAGAGACGTACGGCGCCTCCTGAAATTGGAGCCGCGACATAGAGAAATGGGACGCCGAGGGAGGCACTGCGGCGCTCGCTCTCGCCAGTTTTTCCCGAGAGAGCGGTGGCAAACTCCTTGCCAATTACGTCGTTCTCCATGTCGACAGGACTGGACTCGGAGTCGGCAAGCACTTTTCCGGAGGCATCGATGATGGTAGCGCGTGCGCCCGCGGCCTGGCCTTCCTGCGCGGCGATTTCGGCCAGCGTGTGGTTGCGGTCGGCTTCGACGCGGTGCGCGAAGAGCAGCGTTTTTTGCGTGAGGTTGCGCTCAATCTCGCTGCGCATCGACGATTCCCAGGCGCCGCTGAGCATGACGTCGAGGATGGTGGCGGTGGCAGCGATCACGATCAGGAAGACGGCCAGGAGTTTGAAGAAAATGCGGTTCTTCACGTTCTCCTCGAGGGGGCGATTCGACGCGGAAGGCGGATCGAACGAAAATCAAGGTCCTCGCCCTGTCGGATTTGCTTTGGAGAAAATCCCCACTTCTCGCGCAAAGAACGCACGAGAAATGGGGCACCCGGCGCATCGTGGCTCGTCACTTGGGCCTCATTTAGGGACCTCGAAGCGGTAGCCGGCGCCGCGCACGGTCTTCAGGTAGCGCGGGTTCTCAGGGTCAGGCTCGATTTTTTCGCGGATGCGGCGGACGTAGACGTCGACCGAGCGTGGAGTGACATAAGCGGTATCGCGCCATACGGAGTCAAGGAGATGATCGCGGCTGAAGACGCGTCCCTTGTGGCGTGCAAAATAATCGAGCAGGCGGAACTCGGTGGCGGTGGTGGGCACCAGGTTTCCGCTCACGGTGAGGGTCATGGCCGAAGGATCGATTTCGATCTCGCCGACTTTCATAGGGCTGGGGGGCAACGGACGTTCGAAGCGTCGCAGCACCGCCTTGACCCGGGCAACGAGTTCGCGCGGGCTGAAGGGCTTGGCGATGTAGTCATCGGCGCCGAGTTCGAGACCGAGCACGCGGTCGGCTTCGCTGCTCTTTGCAGTCAGAAAAATTACGGGCACGGACGCGAGGCCGGGCGTCTGGCGAATGGTGCGGCAAATCTCAAGGCCATCCTTGCCGGGGACCATGATGTCGAGCACGAAGAGCGCGGGGCGCTGGCGCTCGGCGTCGGCGAGCACGTTAGCGCCGGTGGGATATACGCGCACCGTGAAGCCTTCGTTCTCCAGATGATGGCGGACGAGGCGGGAAATGTCAGGATCGTCTTCGACGACGAACAGGCTTGGTTTCACGGGATTATTGTAACGAAGGCGGTAGCGAGTACCTAGCGCCGAGTGGCGAGTTTCGCGAGGCGGATGCGGGATAGGTCGAAAATTTACCGGATATTCACAATCAGGTTCCCGGCGCGGTCGAGGTGGAAGCGTTTGCCGGGCGGGATGACGGTGGTGGCGCTGTATTCGGTGATGATGGCGGGGCCGGAGTATTTGTGGCCGGGGCGGAGGTCGACTCGGGAGTAAATTTTCGTTTCTTGTTTCTTGCCTTCGAATTGGACTGGGGCTTTGAGCGGGGACGGCCCGCCGAGCGTTGCTCGGCCTGGACGGGCAAGAGTGCCCGTCCCCACATGGTCCGTCTTGATTCGCAGCTGCGGGGATTTCACGATGGCTCGGAGACGGAGAGTCACTAGCTCGACTTCGCGGGTGGGATGCGAGTAGCCGTAGCGGCGGTGATGTTCCCGCTCGAAGTCGCTCAGAAGCCTTTTCGTGAAGGGTAGGTTGAGTTCGTAGCCCTGGCCGCGATAGCGGAGGTCGACGCTGCGATGGTAGTGCGCTTTGTCCGGCCACGATTCGTGGCGAAAATCTGCGGCGGCGGTTTTTTCCAGCGTGGCAAATTCCTGGTTCAATCGTTCAACGGGAATTTTCCCGGAGACCCGCCACAGGACGGTACGGGAATAGTCTTTCACAACGTCGCTCGCGAGAATGCCGAGAGCGGAGAGCGCACCTGGGAGCGCGGGGACGATAACTTGCGGAATGCTCAGAGCTTCGGCGAGAGCGCAGGCGTGCAGGCCTCCGGCACCGCCGAAGGCGACGAGCGCGAAGTGGCGCGGGTCGCGGCCGCGCTCGAGGGAGACGACGCGGATCGCTTTTTCCATAGTGGAGTTGACCACGCGGATGACACCGGCGGCGAATTGGTTGAGCGTGAGTTTGGAAGCTTGCTTCTTCAGCCATTCCGCAGTGATGCGGCGGGTGCGATCGAGGTCGAGGGTGAAGTCTCCGCCGAGAAAGCGGGTGGGCTGCAGGCGGCGGAGGAGAAGATTGGCGTCGGTGACGGTGGGCTGCAGGCCTCGGCCGTAGCAGATGGGGCCGGGATCGGCGCCGGCGGATTCGGGGCCGACGCGAAGAACTCCGGCGGCGTCGAAGCGGGCGAGCGAGCCTCCACCGGCGCCGACGGTGTGAATGTCGAGCATGGGCACGGCGACGGGCAGGCCGGCGATGTGCGCGTCGGTCGCGGTTTTGATTTCGCTTTCGACGAACGAAACGTCGGTGGAAGTGCCTCCCATGTCGAAGGCGATGATGTTTTCAAAGCCGCTGGCGCGGGCGGTGGTGAGCGGCGCCGACCACGCCTCCGGCGGGGCCGGAGAGCACGGTGCGAACGGGCTCGCTGGCGGCGGTGGAGAGCGCGGTGATGCCGCCGCTGGATTGCATGACGAAGATGCCGGAGGCTGAAGCTCCACTTCTCTCTCGACTTTTCGCGGCCCTGAAGGGCCGCTCTTCCACATGGGCCTGCGCACCTTTCGCGGCGCTAACGCGCGGCTGGTTCACGAATTCGCGCGAGCGACGCTCAAGATTTTCCAGGTAGTGCTGCATGACGGGCTGCAGGTAGGCGTTGATGACGACGGTCGAGGTACGTTCGTACTCGCGGAATTCGGGGAGGATTTGGTGCGAGATGGAGAGGGGGACGGCGAGCGAGTTAAGAGCACCGGCGACGGCTAATTCGTTCTTTGGATTGGCGAACGAGAAGAGGAACGAGAGCGCGATGGATTCTGGTTTTGAGGCGGCGAGTTGCTCGGCGAGCGCGCGCAGTTCCGGCGGCGTGGGTGAGGTGAGGATTTCGCCGTCCGCGGCGGTGCGTTCGTTCAGGCCGAAGCGCAGATCTTTGGGAACTAGCGGTTCGATGCGGTCGAAGAAAAAATCGTAGAGCTTGGGACGGGTCTGGCGTCCGATTTCGATAGCGTCTTCGAAGCCCGCGGTGGTGACCAGCGCGGTGCGGGCGCCTTTGCGTTCGAGCAGCGTGTTGGTGCCGACCGTGGTGCCGTGGAGGAGAATGAGTTCGCGATCGCGCTCTTGCTCGTCGACAATTTTACGGAGCGCTTCGACGATGGCATGGGAGGGATCGGCGGGAGTGGAAAAAACTTTGAGCATGCGGAGGCGGCCACGATCCATCCAGACGCAGTCGGTGAAGGTGCCGCCGGTATCGATGGCGATGCGGAGAGGTTGAGAGCGGCGCGGCATGGGTCGTCGGAAAGCGCTGAGCAACACATTCCTTACTTAGTCGTGAAGGCTAGGGTCAGCAAGGTCTTCTGTTCTACTTCGTGGGCCTTGCTGCTGCCTGTCGCCGGGCTGGCGCCGGAGCTGCGTTTTACGCTCAGCACGGGGCGGTTGCCGGAGATGCGCTTCAGGCGCGGGAGCATGTTGAACATGGCGCCCATGTTGGCGGGCTCTTCCTGCACCCAGACGATGTCGGCGTTCGGGCCGTGGCGGTCGAATTCGGCGGCGACTTCCTGTTCGGGAAACGGGTAAAGCTGTTCCAGAAAAACGATGGCGGTGCTCGTGTCTTTTCTTTTCTTCCGTTCGGCTTGGAGTTCGTGGCCGATTTTTCCGGTGCAGATCAGGATGCGGTCGGCTTCTCCGACTTCGGTGTCGGGGATAACGTTCAGGAAATTCTTGTGGGTGAAATCTGCGATGGGCGAACTCGCATCCGGATGGCGGAGCATGCTTTTCGGCGTGAAGACGACGAGCGGCTTGCGCCAGTGGCGCAACGCCTGGCGGCGCAGCAGATGAAAATACTGCGCGGCGTTCGAGGGCTGCGCGATCTGGATATTGTGCTTAGCGGCGAGCTGGATGAAGCGCTCGATTCTCGCGCTGGAATGTTCCGGTCCCTGGCCTTCGTAGCCGTGGGGCAGAAGCATGACCACGCCCGAAAGCAGGTTCCACTTGGCTTCTCCGGCGCTGATGAACTGGTCGATGATGGCCTGGGCGACGTTGACGAAGTCGCCGAACTGGGCCTCCCAGAGGACGAGTGATTCGGGATAGTCGCGGCTGTAGCCGTACTCGAAGCCGAGGACGCCGGCTTCGGAAAGTGTCGAGTTATAGATTTCACAGCGGGCTTGACCGGGCGCGATGTTTTCGAGCGGGACAAATTCGCTTTCGTTTTCGATGTCGATGAGCACGGAGTGGCGCTGGTTGAAGGTGCCGCGGCGGGAATCCTGGCCGCTGAAGCGCACGTTGGTACCGGCTTTCACGAGGCTCGCAAACGCGAGGGCTTCGGCCATGCCGTAGTCAACGGGGCGCTGTCCCACGCCCATCTCGGCGCGCTGTTCGAGGAGCTTCTTTACTTTCGGGTGGATGTGAAATCCATCGGGATAAGTCGTGAGGCGAGTGGTGAGCTCAGATAGTTCTTCGGGCGCGAGTCCGGTTTCGACTTCGTACTCCGGTCGATAGGCGCCGCCGTAGTAGTTGTTCCAATATTTGGGCAGGTCGCGCATCAGCGGTTTTTGCTTGATGCTGCCCGCTTGTTTCTGCGCGGCTTCGAATTCGGCCTTGATAGCGTCGGCGCGAGACTGCGCGTCAGTGGCGCCGGTGTCGTCGGCGTAGATTTCCCACAACGGCGGATGCTCTTTGATCTTTTTATAGAGCAGCGGTTGCGTGATGGTGGGGTCGTCGACTTCGCTGTGGCCGTGACGGCGGTAGCCGATCAGATCGATAACTACGTCGGTGCCGAATTTGTAACGGTATTCAGTGGCCATGCGGGCCACGCGGACGACGGCGTCAACGTCTTCGCCGTTGACGTGGAAAATGGGAATCGACTGGCGGCGCGCGATGCAGGCGGCAAAGCGCGTGGAGTGTTCCTCGGTATAGCTTGTAGTAAATCCGAGAAGATTGTTGACCACGACGTGAATCGTCCCGCCCACGGTGTAGCCAGGCAGGTCGGCGTAGTTCATGGTCTCGGCGAGGATGCCTTGGCCGGCAAACGCGGCGTCGCCGTGAACGAGAAGAGGCAAATATTTTTCGCGTCCGCCCTCGCCAGTGCGGTCCTGCTTGGCGCGGGTGCGGCCGACGGTGACGGGGTCGACGGCTTCCAGATGGCTGGGGTTCGAGACCAGGTGGATGTGAACTTTTCCGGCGCTGTGGGTTTTGTATTCGCCGGTCGCGCCCATGTGATATTTCACATCGCCGGAGCCGAGCACGCTGCGCGGGTCAACGTCTTCAAATCCGGCAAAAATTTCCTGCGGGGGGCGCTGGGCGACGTGGGCGATCACGTTGAGGCGGCCGCGGTGGCTCATGCCCATGACCAACTCGGTGGCGCCGAGGCGAGAGCCGGTATCGAGAACTTCGTCGACGAGCGGGATCAGCGCGGTGACGCCCTCCAGCGAGAAACGCTTGCTGCCGAGATAGCGCTGCTGCATGACCTGCTCGAAGATGTCGGCACGGATGAGCAGGTCGAGGATGCGAGCCTGGTCTTCCTTGGTAACCTCGAATCCTTGCGACGGTGATTCCATGCGGTCGTAAATCCACTGCCGGCGATCGGGGGAATAGATGTGATTGATCTCGACGCCGATGGTGGAGGAGTAGATGGAGCGGGCTTCGCGGGCGTATTCGCCTTCGCGCTCGAGTTCGGGCGTTTCGCGGGGACGGAGAAAACCGAGCGGGTCGAGGTCGCCCTCAAGGTATCCCCACTGGCGGTAGGCGCTGAATACACGCTCGCGCTCGGGGTTAGCAGCGGTTTCGATTACGGCGGTCCGGGAGCCGCCATTGGAAGTCTTGGATTTAGGGGTCATTAGTTCGAGTCGTAAGAATACGAATACTAGGATAAAGGATGAGAGGGCAGGCGTGGGGGATTCGGGTCTAAGAGCCTATAGTGGGCGCGGCGGCCGCCGCAGAGGCCACCGAGGAACATCCCCACTTCTCGCAAGAAACGCGAGAAATGGGGCACCCGGCGAGGAGAGACGCGGAGAGAAATTCGATGGGGTTCGCGTAGAATCCTGCTGTCATGAAATGGGCAAGCTTTGCTATGGTATTCGCGTCGCTCGTTCGGGCTGGGAGATGCGGCGGCGGAGGCGGGGGTGGCGCCGGGTCTTACGCGTTCGCTGGCGAATGGAACGGCCACGGCGTTCCAAGGGGCGTTAAGCGTGACGGGCTTGCCGCGGGGGGCGACCGATACGATTCAGTCGCCGGGTAGTTCCCCGCGAATGGCACTAAGGAAGATCTAAGGGCGTATTATTTTGCGTCTCCGGCGGGAGTTGAGGAATCTGTAGCTGAATGCTAAACGTGAGGCGGGGCTGTACGTCAAAAGTGATAGATGGTCAGCGCCCCCCGGACCTAATGCGACGTAGACGAGACGGTTTTTGGCTTATGGCAAACAATTTTCGAGAATTAGCGGCTAAAGGCTTGCTGGCAGCGGGTTTGGCGGCCAGCGTGATGACGGTGGGCTGTACCAGCCACGCGGCGCAGACTCCTAAGTCGGGCGGTCCTATGGGGATGCCGGTCAAGGTGCTCGAAGCGAAAGCGGTTCCGGTTAACGACGCGAGCGAGTACGTGGCGACGTTGAAGTCGCGCGACTCGGCCGTGATCATGCCGCAAGTCGAGGGGCAGATCACGAAGATTTTCGTGCACTCGGGCGATCGGGTGGAGGCGGGCGCGGCCTTGATCGAGATCGATCCGCTGAAACAGCAGGCCACGGTGAAGAGCCAGGAGAGCGCGCGCGCGGCACAAGAAGCGAACCTGATCTGGGCCAAGAAGCAATATGAGCGCACCCAGGGGCTCTCGGCCGCGGGAGTAGTCAGCAAGCAGGATATGGACCAGGCGAAGTCGAACCTGGACGCAGCCCAGGCGCAGGTGGAAGCGCTCGATGCCAATGTGCGCGAGCAGGAAGTGCAGCTGCATTACTACAAGGTGGTCGCGCCGCGGACGGGGATTGTCGGCGACATTCCGGTGCGGGTGGGGGATCGCGTAACGGTTTCGACGCAGTTGACGACGGTCGACCAGCCGGGCAGCCTGGAAGCCTACGTGTATGTGCCGATCGAGCACTCGTCGCAGCTGAAGATGGGGTTGCCGGTGCAGGTGGTAAACAGTGACGGTAAGGTGCTGGCGGATTCGCGGATCAGTTTTATTTCTCCGCAGGTGGATAACACCACGCAGACGGTTCTCGTGAAAGCTCGCATTGCCAACGGCAACGACGCGCTGCGGCAGTCGCAGTTCATTCGGGCGCGCGTGGTCTGGGGCACGCATCAGAATCCGGAAGTTCCCATCCTCGCGGTGTCGCGGCTGGCCGGGCAGTATTTTGCCTTTGTGGCCGAGTCGCAGAACGGTGGCGGCTCGTTCGTGGCCCGGCAGAAACCGCTGACCATTGGACAGACGGTGGGGAATGACTACGAAGTGCAGGGCGGCATCAAACCTGGGGATAAGGTGATTGTCTCTGGAACGCAGTTTCTGCTGGACGGAGCGCCGGTGATTCCGCAGAGCTGACGCGGGTTCCGGCTCTCGGCTATCCAACCAGTTGTGATTCAACGAAGTAACTCAACACGCGGCGGCGAGAGCTGCTGCATACGGGATTTCTCATGCTGGTTAAGTTTTTCATTCAACGTCCGGTGTTTGCCACGGTGTGCGCGCTGCTGATTCTGCTGGCGGGCCTTGCCGTGATACCGACGCTGCCCATCTCGCAGTTTCCCAATCTGGCGCCGCCGCAGGTGGCCGTGACCAGCGTCTACATTGGCGCCAGCGCCCAGACGGTGGAAAGCGCGGTCACGATTCCCATCGAGCAACAGGTGAACGGCGCGGAGGGAATGAAGTACGTCACCTCCACCAGCGGCAACGACGGGACCAGCATCGTTACGGCAACGTTCGACTTGAGCCGCGATCCGGACCTGGCGACGGTCGACATTCAGAACCGCGTGAACACGGCTTCTGGACGGCTGCCTAGCGCGGTGAAGGCCGTCGGCATTACAACGGCGAAGACTTCCCAGAACTTTGTGTTCGGCGCGGCCGTCTATGCCGACAGGGACCAGAGTGGCAAAGAGATCTATCCCACTTTGTTCCTGAGCAATTATCTCGACGTGTATGTGCGGGATGCGCTGAAGCGCATCCCGGGGGTGGCGGACGTAATCATTTTCGGCGAGCGCAAATATTCGATGCGGCTGTGGCTGGATCCGGGGCGCATGGCCGGACGCGGGCTGACTGCAACCGACGTGGTGAGCGCGCTCTCGGAACAGAACGTGGAAGTTGCAGCCGGACAAGTCGGGCAACAGCCTGCCCCTGTGGATCAGAATTATCAGATCAGCGTGCGGGCGGTGGGGCGGTTGAGCGAGCCGGCGCAGTTCGACAACATCATTCTGAAGACAAACACCGACGGCACGCTGGTGCGGTTAAGAGATGTGGGGCGCGCGGAGCTGGGCGCGGAGAGTTATGCGAACGATGTGCAATTCGATGGGCATGATGCGATGGGCCTGGCGGTCACGCAGCTCTCGACCGCGAACGCGCTCGACGTAGACCGAAAGGCGATTGCGGAGTTGGATCGGCTGTCGAAGAGCTTCCCGCCTGGAATGCACTATAAGGTCGCGTTCGACACTACCGACGCGGTAGGCGAATCGATTCGGGATGTAGCGTGGACGGTGGGCTCGGCAATTTTTCTGGTCATCCTGGTAATTTTTATTTTTCTCGGCGACTGGCGGACGACGATGATTCACTTCATCGCCACCCCGGTTTCGCTGATCGGCACTTTTGTTTTTGTGAAGTTGCTCGGCTTCTCGATTAATACGCTCACGTTGTTCGGCATCACGTTGGCCACGGGCCTGGTGGTCGACGACGCGATCGTGGTAATTGAAAATATTGAACGCCACATTACTGAGGGCGAACACGACTCCCACAAAGCTGCGGCGGCAGCGACTGCGGAAATTACCAGTGCCGTCATCGCCACTTCGCTCGTTTTGGTTGCGGTGTTTGTGCCGGTGGCGTTTTTTCCTGGCACAACGGGCATTCTGTTTCGCCAGTTTGCCTTGACCATCGCATTTTCCATCGCGATCTCGGCGTTCAATGCGCTGACCCTGGCTCCGGTGCTGGCGGCGATTTTTCTCAGCGGCGGTCACCGCAAAAAGTGGTGGTTGCTGCAGAAATTTGACGACGGCGTCTCTGGTGTTACGCGCTGGTACAGCGCCCTGCTGCATCGCGTGCTGAACTATAAGCTGGCTATGTCGATTTTGTTCTTCGCCGGGCTCGGGCTCACTTATTTTGTATTTACGCGGGTCCCGACCGGGTTCGTGCCGGATGAAGATCAGGGATACTTCATCATCGTGATTCAGGCGCCGTCGGGGGCGTCGCTGGCCTATACGAAGGCGATCGGGAAGCAGATTTCGGACTTGCTCGCGGATGTGCCCGAGGCTGAGGGAACGTTCTCGGTGGCGGGCTTTAGTTTTGCCGGAGCTGCGGCGAATCAGGGGATCATTTTCGTTCCGCTGAAACCGTTTTCACAGCGCAAAGGCGACGCACATACTGCGTCGGCGATTTTGAACCGCATTCGTCCGCGGATGTTTGGAGTTTCCGGCGCGATCGTATTTCCGACCTTGCCACCGCCGATTCAGGGATTGAGCCAGTTTGGCGGGTTTCAGTTTGTGGTGCAGGATCAGGCGGCGCATAAACTCGAAGAACTGGCGGCCACGACGCAGGCTCTGCTGCAGCAGGCAGCGCAGCGCAAGGATCTGACACGGTTGTTCACGTCGTTCACGGCAAATGATCCGCAATATCTGGTGACTATCGATCGCGAAAAGGCGAAAAGCCTGCATGTGCCGCTGTCGCAAATCACTGATGCGCTTGGCGTGTACATGGGGTCATCGTATGTAAACGATTTCGATTTCAATAACCGCTCGTACCGCGTGTACGTGCAGGCTGACAAACAATTCCGGGCGCAAGCCGACAACATGAAGCAGTTTTATGTGCGCTCCGACGGCGGGGCCATGGTGCCGCTGGAGAACCTGATCAGCATTACGCAGACCACGACGCCGCAGGTGATCAGCCACTACAACTTGTTCCGGTCGGCGGAAATCGACGGCTCGCCGGCTCCGGGATACAGCTCGGGGCAGGCAATTGCGGCGATGGAACAGCTGGCCGCGAAGATGCCGCAGGGATTTACTTATAGTTGGACCGGCCTGTCGCTGGAAGAGTTGGCGGCGGGCGGAACGTCGCTGATTCTGTTTGGGTTGGGCACGCTGGTGGTGTACCTCACGCTTTCAGCGCAGTACGAGAGCTTCGTGCTGCCATTCATTGTGCTGTTGGCGGTGCCGATGGCGCTGCTGGGAGCGCTGGGCGCGCAGTGGCTGCGCGGGTTGCAAAATGACGTGTTTTGCCAGGTCGGGCTGGTGATGCTGGTCGGGCTGTCGAGCAAGAACGCGATTCTGATCGTGGAATTTTCCGAGCAGTTGCGCGAGCGCGGGCTTCCGCTGGTGGAAGCGGCGGTGCAGGCGGCGGCGATTCGCTTGCGGCCGATTCTGATGACCTCGCTGGCGTTTATTTTGGGAGTGGTGCCGCTGGTGCTGGCCACGGGGGCGGGCGAGAATGGAAGGCATTCGGTAGGCACAACCGTATTCGGCGGCATGATCATGTCGACCGTGCTGAATTTGTTTTTTATCCCGGTGCTGTATTTGATTATTGAAGGATGGCGGGAGCACGGGAAGGCGCCGGTTGCGAGCGCGGTTCCTGCGGAGCCCGCGTAGGTTCTTCTTTTCCCTTCGGGGCTGGGTCGAATTTTGCTGGTTAACCCACGGCTTGCGCCGTGGGCTGCATTCTTTCGGCGCTTCGCGGCTGGGCCTTCGTCGCGTTGGTCTTAGTTCCCGGCCTCTTTCCGGTAGACTTTTCTCTCGACGTCGCTAACGAGTCCCGTTTCTTTTTGCGCGCTTCTTTGCGGCGCATCTTGGCCGTCCACTCTCTGGAATACATGGTGCCGCGGCATTTGCGGGAACCGCAGTGGCAAGGCGCTGGATCCTCGTCGTCGTAGAGGTTGTAGTCCCAGAGCAGTTCCTCGCCGGCGGCAATGTCGCGGATGGCGAAGATCCAGACGCGGCCCTTGATCTCGTCGACTTCGCAGTTGGGATCGCAGGAGTGATTCAGGTAGGCGCCCATGCCGTGGCCGTCGATCACGGTCTTGCCGTCGTCGAGTCCATAAAGATAAGTGCGCTCGACGCCATCGTAACGGCGGTCGGCTTCCTCGGCAGTGATGCGTTCACCGTCGTACTCCACCAGGCGGGTTCCCTTGTGGATGGGGGTCGAAGTGTAGACCCCGACGGAATGAATGGGCGAAGGACGAACCACTAAAGCCATGAACTAATTTCGCATGGCCGGACAGTTTTGGGGAATGTGAAAATTGCGTAATTGGGAAATTTTCGTAATCGAGTAATTTGAAAACCGGAACTCTTTGCCCGTAGATAACTAGCGGGTTATTCCGGATCGTAGACCGAACTGCCGAACCCTTGCTTGCGCGCCGATTCCTGCAGGTCATCGAGCCGCTTCTGCTGCTCCTCGAGTTCGCCCTTCATGGTCTCCACCTGATCCTGCTTGCGTTTCTGGTCCTCGTTCCACTGGACGCAGTTGCTCACGCAATTTGCGCCAGCGTACTGGATGGAGTCATTCAGGCTGGCGATGCCGCTCTGCATCTGGGCGATGCTGGCCTTCTGGGCCTGAATCTGGGACTTCCATTGATCGGCGGCGCCGGGCTCGCCGGAGCCGGGCTGCTCGTCGGCCGGGGTCGCGGGTTGAGAACCTTTGGCGGAGGTCAGGGTCGAGCCGATGTGCGACGGGACCTCATCGTTGGTGACGACGTGGGAAGGCTTCGGCGAGGCATTCTTGGAGGTTGCGCTCGGTGCGGCTTTTGTGGCGTCGGGTTTGGTTTGATCGGCCTCGCCTTTGCCCGGTGCGGCGGCGTCTTTGGATTGCGCGCCCTTCTGCTGTTTCTGCAGACGAGCCTGGCGGGCCACATCTCCGAGCGACGGCGAGTCGTCCTGACCATACACCGGGTAGGCACACAGGAAGGCGGCGGCTGCAAGCAAAACCAAAATTTGCCGTGTCGGCATCGATTTAGGCCTCCAGACACAATCCTTGGCAGGTGTGCGTCAGACCATGGTATCGCCGACGGAGAGCGACCGGCGGTTACTTTCGTACCCGTGCTGGAGTGACCATTCCGCGGGCTCGGCTCTTGAAACTGCCGCTGCGCGACCCCTGGTTTTTGCTCCCGTTTTGCAACCAACTTATGCACTATCGCGGCGCTGAAAGTCTTGACAACACAGGCAACTCTGCTAGAGTTCCGAAGACAGGTTTCGAAACTTCGATCCTATTGGCAGGTGCCATGGTCATGAAGAATGTTTACGAGGTTCTGCGGCAAAAAGAGATGGAATTGACCCGTCTGGAGAAGGAAGTGGAGGCCCTGCGACTGGTGGCTCCGCTGCTCTCCGAGGAAAAAGAAATGATGTCGGACATGGGCAAGCCCGCCCTGGCGACCGCGGTGAACGGACCCCAGGCCACCGCCCGGCTTACGGTTCCGGCCCCGCCCTCAATTCCTGCGCCGCAGCCGGTACGCGCCGCCGGTTGGGAAGACACGGCCAAGCGCTGGCCGTAAAGCCGTGGCCGCAAGCGGTGCCCAAGAATCCATTTCGATGCGAAGCTCGTTCCTTTCCAGCCCGGGATGCGTCCCGGGCTCTTTTGCGTAAAGAGTGACTGCAAACGTAATCCAGAAATCGGGAGGCGCGTATGACGATGAAGGATGCAGTTCTGCTACTGGCAGTCCTGGCCTTGGGTATGACTCTAACGGCTGCCGCCAAAGATGAGATGCAGGGAACGCTGATCTCAGAGAATTCCGTGCAGTGTGGCTCGCAGGCCAAGGGCAAGAAGCAGACCGTGGAACTGATGTGCCAGGAATATGTGATTCGCACCGACACCACCGAGTACCACGTGCGGCAGGAAAAAGAAGCGCACAAGGCGATGCTGCCGGTGAACGCTCCGGTTGAGCTGACTATCAAGAAAGACAAGATGAAGTTCAAAGTGAACGGCAAGGAATACGAGATGCTGGTGGTATCGGAGTCGGCGGCGCCAGCCACAGCACCGAGGCCTTAGGCGACCACGGGGCTGGAGCCCCTGTTCATTGAGGCTGCTTTACGCGGCGCTAAAGCGCCGCCCTTACACGCGTTCGCTAAGGCGCCGATCTTCCACGCTCGCACGGCTCTCAGGGCCGCGGCTCTCCGAATCTACGCTTCGACGATTTCGCGCAGGGCGGCCAGCAGGCGGTCGATTTCGTCCGCGGTGTTGTAGTGGACCAGGCCGATGCGCAGGAAGCCGCCGGATTTCTCCACATCTAAATGCTCGGTGAGGTTGAGAGCGTAGTAGTTGCCGTCCCAGGTGAAGAAGCCGCGCTCGCCGAGTTTGGTCGAGAGTTCGAGTGGCGTGTAATTTTCGATTCTAACGGCGAGCGTCGCGCAGCGTTCGTCGAAGCGGGTGGGATCGGTGATGCCGTAGATCTTGAGGCCGGGAATTTTCTTCAGGCCGGTCATCATTCTTTCTAATAGCCCACGCTCGTACTCGTGGATGGCGGCGTAGGCGGCGGCGATGGCGGCGCGCCTTTCATTTAACCCACTTGTGCCGGCAGCATCGTTCCCACCCTTCGAAAGGTGCGAAGGGCGGGGCAGCCTCTTATCATTCTCTCTTCGACCCAAGTCTGCGATGTATTCCACGCAGGCGGCGATTCCGGCGATGCACTCGTGGTTGAGCGTGCCCCACTCCCAGCAGTTCGGAATTGCGTTCGTGTTGGGGCGAACTTTGTACGGGCGCAGGCGCTGCAGGTGCTCGCGTTTGCCGAAGAGCACGCCCATGTGCGGGCCGAAAAATTTGTAAGTCGAGCACACCAGAAAATCACAATCGAGCGCGGCCACGTCGATCAGGCCGTGCGGGCCGTAGTGGACCGCGTCAATGTAGGCGAGGGCTCCGGCGGCGTGGGCGAGGCGGACGATTTCTTTTACGGGATTAATCGTGCCGACGGCGTTTGACGCGTAGCCGGCGGCAACCAGCTTCGTGTGGGAATTTATTTTCGATGCGAGGTCTGCTATGTCGATCGTGCAGTCTTCATCGTGGATTTCGGCCCAGCGGACGGTCACGCCTCTTTCTTCCGCCATGGCCAGCCAGGGGGAAACATTGGCGTCGTGATCGAGGCGCGTGACTACGATTTCGTCTCCGGGCTTGAGATCGCGGCCGATGGCGCGGCTCATGGCGAACGTGAGCGTGGTCATGTTCGGGCCGAAGACCACTTCGTCGGCGGCGCAGTGCAGGAAGTCGCCCATGGCGCTGCGAGCTTCGGCGATCATGGCGTCGGTGTGGTGGCTAGTCGCGTAGGCTCCGCCGGTGTTGGCGTTGTCGCGGCGTAGGTAGTTCGAGATCGCGTCGATCACTCGCTGCGGGACTTGCGTTCCGCCGGGGCCATCGAGGAACGTGGCGGGGTGTCCGTTAACGATTTGCACGAGCGAGGGGAACTGGGCGCGGATGTAGGCGAGGTCGAGGGCGGCGGACGTTCTCAGCTGTTGGCATTATTATTTCTACCACGGCGCGAATGCGCGTTCTCGACGTCAAATAAAGTTATTCTTGGAATCAAAGCTTGGGTCGTCGTATTCGCCTTCGGTCATCTCGTGACAGACTGCGATCAGCGCCGCCACATACGCCTGAGAATCCGATCCCTTGACCGTGAAAATCTTGACGTCTTTGCCGAACGGCGGGGATTCTCGAAAAATGCAAAGCTCACGGACCTCAGCATCAGCCCCTTCCGCTAAAGAAAGCCCGGTGAAACTCGTTGGCAAGTGAAATTGAGTTACTCCCTTGAAGAGTACGTCGATGCGAGTGGGAGAAGTGGGAGATTTGGTGCTTCGAACCAGGAGCTGACTGTGCCCAACCGTGTACTTCCAGATCTGAAACCTGCGTCACCGAGCTGATTCATCTCTGTCAGGCATACATTATCCTTGCTGTTCAAGAGCCCTCAGCGGCTAAGCCCGCTGAACGAACGGTCGCTGAAGCCGTACCCCTCCGTAAACCGATGCTTCCCCCATTCACGTTACTCCACTGCCCTCACGAAATCTGCCAACATCCCGTACGCGGTGGCATACAAGCCCGGGATTTTCTTCCGTGATCGCCAGGCCGGGGAAGATGTCGGTTTCGAAATGGATGTAGGACGAGGTGCCGGTGATCTTGGCCATCGCCGAAGTGGCTAGCACTTTTTCGGGCATGGCGCTGGCCTTTACCCTGTCGCCCACGCGTTGCGCGCGGCAGACCAGCTTGAAGGGCCAGCCGTCGCGGCGGGCGTTGCGCAGGGCTTGTGGGGTGAGGTCGCGGATGCCTTCGCGCTGAATTTCTTCCAGGCGAATCGGGACGTCTATCAGAACCGTGATCAGGGCGGCGGTTTTGACGGCGGCGTCCCAGCCGTCGATGTCGTGCGTGGCGTCGGTTTCCGCGATGCCGAGGTTCTGCGCTTTTTTCAGGGCTTCGTCGAGGGTGAGGCCTTGCTCCATTTCGCCGAGAATTACGTTGGTGGTCGAGTTGAGGATTCCGTGGAAGCCTTGCAGGTGAATCGCGGGGAGTTGATCGAATAAAGAAAAAATCGGCACGCCGTCCATGACTGTGGATTCGAAGAGGAATTTCTTTTCCCGCGCGGCGGCCAGATCTCGCAGTTCGCGGTAGGCGTGGACGATGGGGCCTTTGTTGGCGGTGATGGCGTGGGCTCCGTGCTCGAGGGCGGCGCGGATATGGTCGACGGCGGGCTGGCCGTCTTTCACGTTCAGGGATGTGGCTTCGAAGAGGACATCGGCGCTGGCGGCGGCGAGCCAGGTACGGGTGTTGCTCGGGACTTCTTGGCTGGCTCGCAGGGACGAATCTGCTGCAGGCATTTCGCGGGCAGGAGTGCCCGCGCCACATTTTTTCAGATCGACTCCGGCGGGGTCGGCGATCCAGCCCAGGCGGCGCGAGGCGATTCCGGTGATGCGGTAGGCGATGCCGTGGCGCTCGCGGAGTTCTTGCGCGCGGTCTTCGAGCAGACGGATGAGCGTCCGGTTGACGTTGCCAAAGCCGAGGAAGCAGAGGTTGTAGGTGCGGATCGATTTCCTCGCAAGTAGCGTGGTCTACTTTACCTCTTGGTTTCGAGGCCGGGCAAGATGTGGGTGGAATCGCGCTCGTCGAGTTCTGTGTCAGAGGCGGGATCTTCCGGGGGCGCAGCTTTTTTCGGGGCTAGAAATTTTTCGGTGTTCAGGAGCGGGCGGCCGAGGGATGCGTTGTAGCTGGTCCAGGGACTGTCGCTGGCTGCTTCGCGCTCGAACATGGCGCGCATGGCTTCCATTTTCGAGTCGAGGTCGTCGAGATAGTGCAGCATGAGGGCTTCGGGAAACATGGGCAATTTCGGCGAGCCGAAATCATACTGGCCGTGATGGCTGATGATGAGGTGCTCGATCATCGTCTTGAGTTCTTCGGGAAAGCCGGTTTGCAGGGTGAGCTTGGCCTGCAACATTTCCAGTTCGATGATCATGTGGCCGAGCAGTTGGCCCTTGGTGGTGTAAGAGAAAGACCGGTTGTACGTGAGTTCGTGAATTTTTCCGATGTCGTGCAGAAACGCGCCGGTGAGCAGCAGGTCGCGATTGATCTGGGGATAGTTGCCGCACATCAGGTCGCAGGAACGGAAGAGCGAGACGACGTGATCGAGCAGGCCTCCGATGAAGGCGTGGTGGAGAGTTTTCGCGGCGGGGGCGTTGCGGTAGGCGGCGGCGATTTCCGGGTCGGCCATGAAGGCCTGGACTAGCGATTTGAGATGCGGATTCTCGAAAGTCGCGATGTAGTTCGCGAGAGTTCGCCAGAGTTCGTCAATGTCTTTCGTGGTTTTGGGAAGGTAGTCGGCGAAGTCGATTTCGGATTCGCCCAGCTTGCGCAGCTTGTGGATGGTGAGCTGAAAACGGTTCTTGTATTTGTTGATCAGGCCCTTGATTTTAAGGAAGTCATCCTGCTCGAAGGCGTCGAGAACTTCTTCGACGTTGTCCCACATTTTGGCTTCGAGCTGGCCGCTACGGTCGCCGAGAGTGAGCGCTAGGTAGGGCTCGCCGGTTTTCTTGGGCTTGATCTGCTTGCCCACGACGACGAAGCTCGAGGTGATGATCTTGTTCTCGTGGCGCGCGCATTCGCCGATGTAGAAATCTTTCACAGGTGTCTGAGTTAGCGGTCTGAGTAACGGCCGTCTGAGTATAAAGCACGCGCCGGCCGCCGAGACTCAGAGGAAGCCGATCTTCTTATGTTTCTTCTTGAGCTTCTTGGCGTCGGCTTCCTTGGCGGAGGCGGTTTCGACGGGCTGCGTCTGGTTGGGGCTGGCTCCGGTATCCACGAAACCCGGAGCATATTTGATGTAGGCATCTTCGCGGAGCTTCGTGAGGTAGGCGCGCAGAGCGGGCTGCAGCTTCTCGTAGTAGAGCGCGTCTTGAAGTTTGGGAAGAATGTCTTTCATCGCCGGAATGCCGGCTTGCTGGTGGTCGACGACTTTCAGGATGACGTAGCCCTGCTTGGTGCGAATCACGTCGGTGACGTCGCCGGATTTCATGGCGAAGGTTCGGTCTTCGAGTTCTTTGGCAAGCTGGCCGCGTTTGAACATGCCGAGCGCGCCGCCATCGGCGGCGGAGGGGCCATCGGAATACTTCTTGGCAATATCCTCGAAGCTGGCGCCGGCGCGAATCTGTTTGAGCAGATCGTTGGCCTTGGCCTCGGCGGCACTGAGGGCGGCCTCATCTGCGGGAGTCGCGGCGGCGGGAGTTGTAGATGAAGCCGCAGCCGGGTCAGCGGCAGCAGGAGCGGGCGCGGCGGCCTTGGGTGCAACCAGAATCTCGCTGAGGCGGATGAATTCCGGCTGCTCCATCTCGCTCTTGTGTTGGTCGTAGAACTTCTGCTCTTCCTCTTTTGTGACGGAGAGATGAGCGCTGACTTCCTCGCCAATGACTCTGCGGGTGATGATCTGGTTGCGCTGGGTCTGCTTGAAATCCTCCCAGGAAATACCCTGTTTCGCGGCTTCCTTTTCGAGATCTTCGAGGGAGTCGAGCTTCATGTCCTTGCGCATCTGGTCGAGTTGCTTGATCAGCTCGGTATCGCCGGTAATGCCGAGGTCTTTGCCCTTGTCGAGCAGTAGCTGCTGGTCGACGAGATCGCGGAGAACGTCTTTTTCGCGCTCGGCGTAGACGGCGTCGGGATCTTTGGGGTTCTGCTGTTTGACTTCGTCCCGGAGCTGGTCTTTGCTGCGGTCATACTCAGATTGCGTGATGATCTGATTGTTGACGCGGGTGATGATCTCTTCAACCACTTGGCCGTTGGACGCTGGGGCAGCCGGAGCAGGCGCTGGGACGAAGGCTGAGGCGGTTGCGGCCGAGGCTGGCTTGGCGGCTTGACCTGCAGCTGGCGCTGCGACCTGCGCAGCCACCCGTGCGGGCAGACATGGGAAAGCGATCAGAACGAAACCACTCAGAATCAGGCAAAGTTTCTTCATAGGATGCATTGGGCCACCACGATTCCCGGGCTTGCGGGCGAAGGGTGACGCTCGGGCCGAAGAAAACATTTTACTCCTTCGGAGCGAACCCCGTCGTTGCGACTCCTGGTTGGACGCAGCGGAGAGCGGGAAAGTTGGCTGGGAGCAATTCAGGCGGTGCGAAGCAGGGCCAGGGCGGTGCGGTCGTCACACTGGGGGAATTCTCCCCCGAAGGAGTCGGCGGCATTCAGGACGGAGGAGCAGAGATCCGCGGCGGTGCAGGACGGGGCAGCCTGCAAAAGCTGCTTGACGCGTTCCAGGCCAAATTCCTCGCTGGAGCGTTCGTGGTGACCCTGACAGGTGACCACTCCGCGGGATACGAGCAGCAGAGCGGCACCCTTTTCCAGGCCGACGGTGGGAGCGTCGCACGTGGCGTGGGAAAAGAGTCCCAGCGGGAGGCCGGTCGAACCGAGCTCGGCAATGCCGGTATGGTCGCGGAGCAGGGCGGGCGTGTGTCCGGCATTGGTGTAGCAGAGCGTGCCGAACTTCTCGTGATAGCAACCGATGAAAGCTGGACAGGAGTGAACACCTTTGCAGGCATCGATGAGGCCGCGATTGATGCGAAGACAAAGCTGCGTCATGGCGTCGGATTCGTTAAGATCGGCGGGCGAGAACAGCTCAGTTCCGGCGTTGCGAAAAATCTGTTGCGCGGTTGCGAGGATGGCGCGGTTGTCGGGGCGGAGTCCGGCCACGTCGAGCAAGCCAAATAGAACGCGCTCGGGACTGACACGGAGGGAGTCGTAAAAATCTCCGGCGATGCGCTTGCCCACGAACTGACCCGCGATCTCTGCGCCTTCGATCTTGGGAAATTCGGTAGGCACGGGCCCAGCCGGGGGCGCCGGAACTGCGTCGTGAGAGTGAAAGAGGGAGCGCATGGCAGGCAAGCTCAGAGGCGAAGCTAGCACAAGGAAAGGCAGGGGGCAAACGGGGTTGGAAGAGGGTAGTGGCTGAGTTCGAAATTGAGTACTTACGGATTCATAACCGATGTCATCCCGCAGGAGCGCGCCAAGCGCTCCGGAGGGACCTTACGAAACCCGGGATATCGGTTGTACTGGATGCGAGGAGTGCTTGACTGCATTAAGCGCATGCACTCCGGTCCACCGCGTCGACAGCGTGCGGCCGGCGTAAGGTCCCTCGCCCGGCTGTCGCCGCGCTCAGGATGACATTCGGCCGAATAGTTTTGAGCGGTACTTGAAAGAGCTACTCGCCGTACTTGTCGGCGAGATAGCGGGCGATGTCGGTTTCGAGTTGGCCGTAGTCGGAGTGAATGGTGGCGCGCAGGGCGGCTTCGGTGGAATTGCCCTGGCTGAGGCGCTCGAGGATGCGCTGAATGTCGCTCATGCCGTACGTGTCATTGATGTACGACACGGCGGCCAGCGATTCGGCGTAAGCGACATAGGCCTGAGCGCCGGAAAAATTCTGAAAGCTGCCTTCGAGCGCGTTCAGCGGGATATTTTGTTGTGCTTTGTAGAGCAGAGAGAGCTGGTGCCCATCGCCGCCAAGGCTCTTGGGTTCGAGGAACTGGGCGATGCCTTCGTGCAGCCAGGGCGGGCAGCGTCCGCCGGAGAGCTGAGTAATGAATGAGTGAGCCAGTTCATGTTTGAGAACATGTGCCAGTTCTGGGGTCATGGAGCTTAGCCCACTGACCGGGATGCGGAGCTTGCCATCATTGATCGCGCCGGACCAGGTGGGGGCGTGGGTGACATCGAAGAAAGCTTGCTCGGTGTAGAGAGTGACCAGAATATTGTCGCGTGGCGGATTGCCGAGGTCGCGAACCAGGTCGTCATAGTCG
Organism: uncultured Acidobacteriota bacterium; assembly: GCA_963755795.1. Lineage (GTDB taxonomy): Bacteria > Acidobacteriota > Terriglobia > Terriglobales > Acidobacteriaceae > Sulfotelmatobacter. Next base: position 42,593 of record CAVWLI010000038.1, read on the forward strand.
GATTCGAGCGCTTGCAGGATTTGTCCGCGAAGAGCTTCGGATGTTTGTTTGCCTTCATAGTGCAGAGTGAAATGAGTGCTCTCGCCCGAGGCGAAGTCCGACTCAACCGTTTGCTCGCGCTGGGCCTTGGCCAGAAACTGCTGGACTGCCGAGTCAGGGCGCAGTTCGAGGGAACGCTTCCAGGAAGCGACGGCCTCCTTGGTGTGGTCTGACGCGAACTGAGCATAGCCGAGCATGGTGTAGGCGTCAGGCGAATTGGGCGCGGCTGCGGCGGCGCGCTGCGCATAGGGCAGCGCCTGGGCGGCGTTTCCGGTGCGGACCAGCAGCGCCGAGTAATACACGAGGATAGTCGAGTTGTTGGGCTGGAAGCGGAGGGCGCTTTCGAAATACTGCCGGGATTGTGCGATATTGCCGTGTTCGAATTCAAATTTTCCGGCAATGAAGTCGGCGGTGGCGCTCAGCTCGGCGTTGCCCTTGTTTTCGAGGCTGGCGAGGGAGTCGGCGTCGACTTTGCCTTCCTTGATGATTTTGGCGACCAGATCGCCCTCGTTGGCTAGGCTGTCGGCGGGAGTGAAGGTGGGAAGGTCACCGACCTTGGCCGCGCTAGATGAGCTGTGAGCGGGCATGCCTCCGGCGTCGATGTGATCCACCGACGTTTTGGGGATGGCGTAGGAGTCGTCGCCGATGTCGTATTCGTAATGGACTGCCGTTTTCGCGGACGTGATCGGCCAGGATGGTGCGGCCATTTTTCAGGTGGATGGTGTCCGCCGATGCGCCGGTCAGGGCGAGCAACCAGACGAAGGCGAGCTGCCTGAGAAAGAGAATGGTGACACGTAGACGCATTCAGGCGCATTCTAGCAACTGAGGTTCGGCCACCCACGTGACGAAGGTACTACTCGACCTGCGAGGCTTGTGGGTTGCGGTGGCGATCGGGCTAATGGTCGGAACTTTTGCGCCGGCGTCAGCGGCAGAGATTCCTGCATCACTTGAGAATCCTGCCGGACAAGCCTGCGGAGGCGCTGTATCTGCAACTGGGAAAGGTCGGCCTCGATCCGGCGCGGGTCTATCAGGTGCGGGGCGCGTCGCTGGATCGAGCGGCGGTGCACATCAGTTTGGAAGACGGCACGATTGGTTTCACCCAGGACGTGATGGGGAAAATCACGGGAGCGTTCTTTGAGGGCGACGGCGAGGTGCTGCTCACGCCGCCCAATGAGGTTGAACGCAGATCGATGAGCCTGTTTACGGGGATGGCAATTCTGGAAGAACATTTTGCCACCGCATATTTTCGCTTCAACGATGACGTGGCGGCGGAGTTGCGTCCCGATTTGCGGGCAACAGACAACCAGCAGGAGTTTGTCGAGCGCTGGAACGAGACGGTGCGGAATCTGGCGAACGCGGATGCGATGCGGCTGCTGCTGACGTTCAGCCGGATGCTTCCGGTGACGGGCACTCCATCGAGCGAACCGGCAGAGCCGCCACCGCCGGCGGGCGCGGAAGACAGGTTTCTGCACGCGCGGCTGCAAGGAACCAAGCTGGGAGTTTTCGACGTCTACTTTGATTCCTCTGCGACGGAGCAGATTCAGGTGGGGCAGGCGAGAGCGGCCGAGAATGGAGATCTGTATTACGACGTTTGGACCTCATTTTCATTGGTAAGTCCCGGGACTGTGCTGAAAGGTGACGGAACGCCGGCCGGATCCAGGAGAGCGCGGGACAGCCGGGTCACAATTCGCCGCTATACGATCACGACCGAAGTGCAACCTCCGAAACGGATTCAGGCGCGAGCCCGTGTGCAAGGTGAGGTGAAAGAGGGCGGGCCGCGGGCGTTGTTGTTTGAGTTGTCGCGATATCTGCAGATTGGAAGCGTCAAACTGGACGGCCAGGCGGTGGAATTCATTCAGAATCCGGCGGTGGAAGGGACACAGCTTTCCCGGCGCGGCGATGATGTGGTTGCGGTGATGCTGCCGGCGCCGGCGCGGGCCGGGCAGAAAATCGATCTTGAATTTGTTTACGGCGGCGAAGTTCTGGCGGAAGCGGGAAGCGGCCTGCTGTATGTAGGAGCGCGGGGCACGTGGTATCCGAATCGTGGGATTGCGATGGCGGATTTCGATTTGCAGTTTGAGTATCCGCCGGGGTGGACGCTGGTGGCGACCGGAAAGCCCACGCCAGTTTCGGCGGCGGAGTTGGCCGCGAAAGCGAATCTTCAGCAGGCCAATCGTCAGCCGAGCGATGCTCAGCAGATTTCTCGCTGGGTATCGGAACGCCCGATTCCTCTTGCAGGCTTCAATCTCGGCAAATATAAAGTAGCGACGACGCAGGCAGGGGACGTTACGGTAGAGACCTATGCGACGACCGGAGTGGAGCGAAACTTCCCGACGCCTCCAGTGCAGGTGGTTGAGCCCGATCCATCGGACCTGCCTTCTCGACCGCTGCAGTTGTCGATCCCGAGCCGACCGTCACCGTCGCAAACCGAAGTGACAGTCGGAGAAGCGGCGGCCCGGGCCATTCGACATTACACGCAATGGTTTGGCCCGTATCCCTACAGTCGTCTGGCTCTAACGCAGTTGCCTGGGCCCGACAGCCAGGGCTGGCCGGGCCTGGTATTTCTTTCCTCGTATGCATTTCTCGATCAGGAGCAGCGCGAACAACTGCACTTCGCACCCGACAAGATCCTGCTGCAGCAGCAGATTCCGGCGCATGAAACGGCGCACCAGTGGTGGGGAGATCTCATTGGCTGGAAGACCTACCGGGACCAGTGGATTTCTGAGGGGCTGGCGAATTATTGCTCCTTGATGCTGCTGGAGGAAAAAGATCCGGCAGGCTTTCGCCAAGTCATGGACCGGTACCGCCGCGATCTCGTGGAAAAAAATAAAGATGGCATGTCTGCGATGGACGCGGGCCCGGTGACACTGGGACCGCGGCTGCTTTCGTCGCGGTTTCCCGAGGGGTACGAAGAGATCCTCTATGGAAGGGGAACCTGGCTGTTCCACATGTTGCGGATGATGTTGAAAGATGCTGCCGCGCCAGGGGGACGCAAGGCGAGGCACAGCGGCAGTGCCGAGGAACCCTTCGTGCGGGCGCTGCGAAAAGTGCGGCAGCGGTATGAAGGCCAATCGATCAGCACGCGCGAACTGCTGGATGTTTTCGCGGAAGACCTTCCGCCTGCGGTGCGTTACGAGGGCAAGAGTTCGCTGGACTGGTTTCTGGAAGGATGGATCAACGGCACAGCGCTGCCCAGGCTGGAACTCAAGGCGGTGAAGTTCACCGGAAAGGGCTCGGTGGGAAGTGTAACCGTCGTGAGTGGGATCATTGTGCAGCAGGACGCGCCGCAAGATCTGGTGACCTCGGTTCCCGTCTATGCGATGGTTGCCGGGAAACAGCCGGTGTTGCTGGGACGAGTATTCGCTGACGGCAAAGAGACTTCGTTCCGTCTGCCGGCTCCCGCCGGGACGCGCAAGATCGTGCTCGATCCGAATGAGACGGTGCTGACCAGCCCGAAATAGGGGCAGTTGAACCGCAGACGTTGTATCCCGAATCGGTCTTGCGTTCCGCGTGCGATTCCCGAAATAGACAATAAAGAAACATAGGGCGCCATCGCCCGAAGGGGCGTCCTCAACTTACTGCTGCATTCCGCTTGGCTTCTACTATGTGCCCGTTGCAGACAAGCGATGGCAGGCCATCTGCTTAGAGAATGGGTGCAGACACGTCGAAAAATGACGATGCGACGGCGCAAGGGTCAAGGGGATTGCCATGGACGCACTGACTACAGAGACGCGAGAAGATGCCAACGGGCGCTGTCGCGTGGCAGAAGAGATGGCGGGAGCGGAAACAATTCTGCTGGTGGAAGACGAAGCGTTTGTGCGGGAAGTGACGGGCGAGGTTCTGCGATCAGCAGGATACGAAGTGCTAGTTGCCAGGGATGCGGTGGAAGCTGCAAGCGTTTACTCCGCGCGACCCGGCGGCGTGGAACTTTTGCTGAGCGACGTGGTTCTGCCCGGCGAGAATGGCCGCGCGCTGGCGAGAAGACTGCAGCGAGGGAATCCGGATCTTAAGGTTTTGTTGGTCACCGGATACGCGGAGCAGATGGGACTGCAGGGGGCGCAAGAGCAGGGGGGACAAGGGGAAGCCGCAGAGGAATGCCTGGCGAAGCCGTTTTCTACGGAGGTTCTGCTGCGAAGAGTAAGACAGAGGCTGGATCAGGCGGGATTGGGGATGGGGGGAGGCGATCTGCTCACGCCAGCCTGCGGACACGCGTAGCTTCGATAATCTGGGCCGGAATCTGCGAAAGCGGGACCACGCGAGTGAGGATGCCCAGTTCGGCGCAGACGCGGGGCATGCCATAAACCGTGCAGGTCGCTTCATCCTGGCCTATGGTGAGGCCGCCCCGCGCGGAAAATGGATTGCATGCCTTCTGCGCCATCGGAACCCATCCCGGTCATGATGATTCCGAGAGCGAGGTTGCGATACGCGGCGGCCACCGCGTTCATGAGCACGTTCACGGATGGAACGTGCAAACCATCCTCGGGATGAGTGTCGAGGCAGAGGATGGTTCGCGACGTGGAGAGACGCTCGACGCGCATGTGCTTGCCAGCGGCCGCGAGATAGACCACACCGGGCTGAAGCGTCTCGCCCTGAGTGGCTTCGCGCACGGCTACGGAGCACAAGGTGTTCAGCCGCTGGGCGAAGGGCGCAGTAAAGCCGAGGGGCATGTGCTGCACGATCAGGATGGGCACGGAGAGGTCGCGAGGAAGAAGCGGCAACATTTCCTGAAGGGCTTTGGGGCCGCCGGTGGAGACTCCGATGGCGACGATCGCCGGACGAAAAGTGTGGGCGTGGGCGTGGCTCTCCGGCCCGGACGACTGAGGGGGTCTTCTCGTCAAGACGCAGGCAGGATGAGCTACGCGTGATTGCGCGGCGGCGCGAATTTTGGCCACCAGGTCGGACCGTATGTGCTGAATGTCGAGCGAAGTGGGCGAAAGACTCTTGGGGACGTAGTCGAAGGCGCCAGCGGCGAGCGCGTTGAAAGTGTTATCGGCATCGCGCTCGGTAACGGCGCTCACCATGATGACGGGGCGCGGGCATTGTTTCATGATCAGGCGCAGGGTTTGCACTCCGTCGAGCCCGGGCATTTCGACGTCGAGAGTGACGACGTCGGGGTCGAGGGCCGCGATCTTTTCGAGGGCCTCTGATCCGCAGCCAGCGGTGCCAGCAACTTCGAAGCCAGCCTCGGAGGAGATCATGCGAGACAGAGCAGTGCGCATGAACGCGCTGTCGTCAACCACCAGCACGCGAATCGGCGGCGGGATTGTGGCGTTCTGGGTCATGCTTTTCTCGATCATGTTCGATAGATGGCGCGGACGAGCGTGTGCACCTCATCCATGTAGGAATCCATTTCAAAGGTGAGGCGGGCCCAGTCGAGATCCTTCATGCCCCGGCATTGCTTGGATAGAACAGAGAAGCCGGTTTGTTCGAGCAGGTTGACCTGGCGATTTTCGATGTAGCCGTGGTTCAGTCCACTCATGCGGCAGAGCAGATCGCTGATTTCCACCAGTGCGACCAAGCCAGCATGTTCGCGCGCCTCCTGGATGTTGTGGTGCATCGATACGACCTCTTTCAGCGGGGCAGAGAGTTCCCACTTATCGGCCAGCAAGCGGCCGCTTTCGCAGTGGGTAAAGCCGAGGATCTTTTTTTCCGCTTCGTGCAGCGGAATTCCCTCGGAGCGCGCGAATGCATAGGCCTCACCAAATTCTTTGGGCAAGATCCACAGGTTGACGATGATGCCAAGATCGTGCAGCAGCCCGGCCAGATAAGCCTTGCTGGGATCGGGATATGAAATCTTGCGGGCGAAATGGCGGCAGACGAGGGCGCATCCCAGCGAATGTTCCCAGAAGACGACGGGGTCAATGCCACCGCCGTCTTTATCCTTGGGCAGAAGGTTGAGGACGCCGCAGGACATGGCGATGTCACTTACCCGGTGAAAGCCGAGGCTGACGACGGCGCCGCGCAAGGAGTCAATTTTCTGCCAGTGCCCATACAGAGGACTGTTGGCCATCTGCAGACATTGGGCTGCCAAAGACTTGTCCTGGCCGATCAGGTCGGTGACTTTCTGCACGTCGAGATCCTCGACAGGCTGTTGCAGGTAGCGGAGTAATGGAGCCAGCACCGCCGGAATGGTGGGTATGTGATCGAGTCCCTGGATCCGACTGAGCAGGGTTGCTTTGGTCGCTGCCGTGTTCATGTGCGCCTACTTTCCCTCCTGACTATGTTCGCCGCGGATGTACGCGGTGGCTCCCGGCAGATGGACCAGCTGGAAGTCGTCGGAGACTCCGTAGAGCGATTCGGAATGGCCGAGGAAGAGATATCCGTGGGGTAGAAGGTTGTTGTAGAAGTGCTGAATCACCCGCCGTTTGGAAACCAGATCGAAATAGATGAGCACGTTGCAGCAGAAGATGATGTCGATGCTTTTCATGAAGTTCATACGGGCGTCGTCGGAAAGATTCAGCCGGCCGAAGTTGATGTTGCTGCGAACCGAGGGTTGGATCTGCAGCTGGTCGGCGGCGGGTGTGAAATATTTCTGGCGAAAATACGGAGTCAGGTTGCGAGTGCTGTAGGTGCCGTAAATTCCGTTACTGGCGTGAGCGAGGGAACGCTCGTTGAGGTCGGTGGCCACAATCTCGACGCTCCAATCCTTGAGCCGGCCACGAGCTTCCTCCAACATCAGCATGCTCAGCGTGTAGGGCTCTTCGCCGGTGGAGCAGCCCGCGCTCCAGATGCGCAGGCGCCGCAAGGGAGCGTTGGATTTCGCCTCCAGGACTTTGGGAATGATGATCTGGCGCAGCGCGTCCAGTTGCGGCTGGCTGCGAAAGAAGCAGGTTTCGCCGATGGTAATTTCATTGAGCAGCGCAATCAGCTCGGTCTGGCGTGTGGCTTTGATGGTGAGGCAATCGCAATACTCGCGCAGAGTTTGGGTTTTGAGTTCTTTCATGCGCCGGCCGCAGCGATCGAGAAGCAGACGCAGCTTGTTGTCGGGATGGAAGATGCCGGCTGAGTGGTAGACCAGGTCACGGATGCGCACGAGCTCAGGATCGGGTGGAGCTTCGACGGAGAAGGTTGGGGCTGCGGCCATGGTCATGCCGAGACCTTTCGGCGTGGTTTCGCGGACTTCTGCTGCAAAGCTGGTTGGCTCACGTGGTCTGCTCTCAGATGTTCGCCCAGTTCCCGAGGGTGACTATGGGTTTATCGGCGGCGGCGGAGCCAACTTTAGTGGGACAGCAGGGGATGGCTTCGGCGAGTCTGGTGCGACGGAGACGCTGCTGGTGAGGACGTGCTCGCTGAGGATCACGATGTCGACGCGACGGTTCTGGGCCCGGCCCTGCGGAGTGTCATTGCTGGCGATGGGGTGATATTCGGCGTATCCGGCGGCGGCCAGGCGAGCGGGAGAAAAGCGGTAACGCAGGATCAGAAGACGGACCAACTCGGTGGCACGCGCGGCCGAGAGCTCCCAGTTGGAGGCCATTTGAGCGGTATGAATCGGAACATTGTCGGTGTGCCCTTCGATTCGCAGACGGCAGTTTCGCACCGCGAGGATGGAGGCAATGCGATCGAGGGCGGGAAGAGCAGATGGCTTTAAGGTGGCGGACCCGCTGTCAAAGAATCCGAACTCGCGCAGGCTGATCACCAGGCCCTCAACTTCGCGATGCAGGGCGACAGTATGCAAGGAGATCTCATGCTGCAAGGCCTGCTGCAGTTCGGTTTGCAGGGCGCTGAGATTGGCTTCTTCCGCAGCCGCGGCAGTCTCTTGTGGCGTGGAGGACACGTGGCTCAGATCGGTATTGCGCTTGGCACTCTCAATGGCTTGTACCGTGCTGAACGGCATGGGTTCATTCATGTCAATAGGAATCTGGGTATTGGAGGCGGGAAAAACCCCGAGCTCCTGAAAGGCCACCTGGATGGCCATCGCGAGCCGTCCGACTTTGCGATGGTCGACCTGCGAGGAGGCGTACAGCACGACAAAGAAAGCGAATAACAAGGTGATGAAGTCGGCGTAGGAAACCAGCCAGCGTTCGTGGTTGGCGTGCTCCTTGGGGCGCTTGCGCCGGCTCATGGCGTGGCCTCGCCGGCGGCCTTGCCGGGCTCGGCCGCCTCGACCAGAAAGCCCAGAAGTTTGGTTTCGAGCATGCGTGGGTTCATGCCTTCGAGAATCGAAGCCACGCCTTCGAGCGTCATCTCGCGGGCGATCTGCTCTTCGCGGATGCGGTGTTTCATTTTTCCCGCCACGGGCAGATATAAGAGGTTGGCGGATCCGACGCCGTAAATGGTGGCCACGAAGGCTACGGCAATGCCGCGTCCAACTTCGTCGATCTTGTCCAGGTGCTGCATGACCTGAATCAGTCCAAGAACGGCGCCGATAATGCCGATCGTGGGCGCAAATCCGCCGGCCGACTCAAATACCTGCGGAACCTGGTCTTCATATTCGGCCTGGTTGTCGAGTTCGAGTTCCATGATCTTGCGCAGTTCCTCGGGCTCGGTACCATCGACCGCCAGCATAAGAGTTTTCTTAAGGAAAGCATCTTCGATCTGGGGGAGTTCGGCGTCGAGCGAGACAATGCCTTCCTTGCGTGCTTTCTGCGCGTAGCGCACCAGGCGGCGTATGGTTTCCTGAGGATTGTCCTTGGGAGTGACGAAGACCGAACCGAAGCGCCGCATGGCTTGCATCACGACGGGCAAGGGGAACTGCAGCATCACGGCTCCCAGCGTGCCGCCCAACACGATCATGGCAGCGGTGGGCTGCACGATCTGGCCAAGGTTTCCACCTTCGAGCAAGAGGCCCGCCAGAATTCCACCGAGAGCGAGGATGATCCCACCGAGACTGGCTTTATCCACGTTACCTCTCGGGCTCATGGCCGCCCGGGTCGGGCGACCTGGCGATCAATGTCAATGCGTTGGCGGAAGACGGGTCCCAGGAAAGGGAGAGCCCCTTGAGCACCGAGCGCCGGAAGTCGATTATTCGGGAGACGACCTCGCTGAGTTTTTCGAGAACCACAATTTTTTCGCCGGTGATCAGAGTGACCAGGGTGTCCGGAGACTGCTCGACGAACTTGATCAGGTCCGAATTGACGGTGAGGGGTTTGTTGTTGAGACGCGTGAGCTGAATCATGGTGGTCCCGCCCTTTCTTGTCCCTGATTGTGCGAAGGCGGATACACGGCCCCCTGTGGGGAAGATCGGCGGAAGGGATGGAGGGTTTAGGGAAGGAGAAGCGCGAAGCGGTTACCTAGGGTGACGGACGGTCGAGCCGGAAGTGGTACGCCTACTAAAGCGGCACGGGAAGTTGCCGATGGATAGGAAAAGAAATTCGGGGTTCCGCGAGCAGCCGACAGCACGAGAGCTTGGCGGAACGTTCTGAGAAAAGACTCAGAACAACCGAACAAATTCATCGGAGAAGGAGTTTCACCATGCCCATTGGAATCCTGAACAACATCTCGTCCCTGGCCGCGGAGAACCAGCTGACGATCACCAACAACAGCCTGCAGAATGTACTATTTCAGCTGTCTTCGGGCTCACGCATCAATAGCGGCGCAGACGACGCTGCCGGCCTGGCCATCGCCAATGGCTTGCAGGCCAACGTCAGCGCTCTCACTCAATCGGCCAGCAACTCCAACAACGGAATTGGAGCCTTGCAGGTGGGTGATGGATCGCTCGCCCAGGTGACCACGCTGCTGAATCGCGCCGTCACTCTGGCCACCGAGTCAGCGACTGGCACCGTAGGCAACGCCCAGCGGGTCGCGCTGAACGATGAATATCAGTCGATTCAGGCTGAAATCAACCGCATTGGATCGAACACCAACTACAACGGCACGCAGGTGTTTACCACCAACCCGACCTCCATCTATATCAGCGATGGCACGGGCAATACCTCGCAGGCCAGCAACTTTATCAGCGTCGTAACCGGCACGCTGAATTCGGCGCAGTTACTCGGAGCCGGCGCGGGCGCAACCCTCGCTGCCAACGGAGCGGTCTCCGCCGGCGACACCGTCACTATTGGCGGCACGACGTACACCTTTGAGACCGCCGCTGCTCTGGCTGCCGCAAAAACTGGGGCCACGGCGGGTGCGGTAGGCGTCGCCATCGATGGCAATGCCGATCCGGTCACCGCGCTGCAGAATACGCTGGCCAACCTGGCAGCGGCTGTGAACGGCGGAACGGGAGCTGGGACGGTGTATCAGGCTAGCGCCGCTGGTCCCAACCCCAATGCCGACGCCACGGCGTCAACCCAGGGTGACACGGTCACCTTTGCCGCTACCGCAACCGGACAGGCCCTGGCGACCATCGCTTCGACCGCGACGGGGGCCGAGTTCGGCTTTCTGCAGACCGGCGGCACTACCTTCACCGCCGGCACAACGTCAGACCTGCTGACCGCGGCCGATGCCCAAACCGCTCTGGCCGCAATTGGCACCGCCATCCAGTCGGTGGCTGCACTTCGCGGCACGATCGGCGCGAGCATCAACCGTCTGCAGAGCGCCAGCAACGTCATCAACAACCAGGTGCAGAACCTGACGTCTGCTGAAAACACCATCACCGCGGCCGACATTCCGACCGCAGTGGCGCAGCTGACCAAATTCACCATTCTGGAACAGACCGGTATTTCCGCTCTGGCCCAGGCCAACCAACAGCAGCAGCTGGTTTTGAAACTATTGCAATAAGGCCGCTGCAATGAACCGGCAACGGGGGCGGACAAGCCCGCCTCCGTTGCGCCTCTCCGGAGGATCTCAGCATGAGCATCAATCCGGTACCAAGTTTTGGCCCCCAGGACGCAGGCCAGTCCGCCGATGCCCGGACCCTGCGACCGCAACCTTCGTCTTCCCCTCGCGTCCCAGAGTCCGAGCGGCAATCCAATGCGGGAACGAGGTCAAGCCAAGAAATCCAGCAGGCGCAGAAGGCTGCCGCCGAGCAGGAACAGCCGCAAGATGTTGTGCAAGTGCAGACCGATAGCCAACTGGAGAACCAGATCGTGATCAAGTATATGGACCGGGTCACGGGGCAAACCATCCTGCAGGTGCCGAGCAGCGAAGTGTTGAGTGTGGCCCTGGGAATCTCCAAGGATCTTCGGCAAGACTTGAAACCGGAAGTCAGTTCGATTCCGGGCACGGTCGAAGGAGGCAATCGTGGGCATTAGCCTGAATCCAGCAACTCTGCTGAGTGGACAGGGACTTGATGTGAGCAGCCTGGTAAGCCAGATCCTAAGCGAGAGCAGCGGGCAGTTGACGGTGTGGCAGGGCGAGCAATCCACGCTGCAGAACCAGGCCAGCGATCTGACCGTGATCAACAGCGCCCTGACCAACCTGGCGACTTCAGTCACGGCGCTGGCGGATCCCTTAGGAGCGTTGACCGCGCAGTCAGCAACCTCCTCGAACACAAGTGTTCTGAGTGCGACGGCCGACACTGCGGCAGTTGCCGGAACCCACACCGTCGGGGTGACCAACCTGGCCACCGCAGGCGCGGTGTATACGAACGACTTTGCGGGCGGAGCCAATGCCTCGATTTTGCCTACGAACGCGACTAGCGGTGAGATCGATTTGCAGATTGGCGGCATCACCGGGACGACCACGCCCATCACGATCACTGCGGGCAGCAACGACACTCTGGCGACACTGGCCAGCTCCATCAACACCCAGAATCTAGGTGTCAACGCCAGCGTGGTGACCGATGCCAATGGCTCGCGGCTGGCGCTGGTCAGTCAAAAGACTGGCTCGGTGGGGGCTCTGGCCATCACCGACAATAACACGAGTCTGACTTTCAACACGCCGACCGGTGGCGCGAACGCTCAACTCACAATTGACGGAGTTCCGTATGCCAGCGCCAGCAATACCGTCATCGGGGCGATTCCCGGAGTGACGCTCAATCTGGCTAACCAGTCGTCCGGCAATCCGGTGCAACTGACGGTTGGCCCGGATACGGCGCAGGCAACTACCGCAATCAACAACTTCGTTTCCGCCTACAACCAAGTCATCAGCGACATCAACCAGGAAGTGACGTACAACGCCTCCACCAATTCCCAAGGCCCGCTAGGCAGCGACTCCTCGGTGGCGCAGTTGCAGTCGAGTCTGCTGAACGACGCAGCTTTTTCCGTGACGGGCAACGGCGGCTATGTAAACCTGGCTTCGCTCGGCATCAACACCAACAATGACGGCACGTTGACCGTCGACTCCAGCCAGCTCAGCAGCGCGCTGGCATCGAACCCGGCCGCTGTGCAGAACTTTTTCCAGAACACAGCCTCGACCGGATTTGCCAACGCCTTCAACACCGACCTGACGAACCTGACGGATCCGACCCAGGGCGTGCTCAATGTGGATCTGGCGCAGAACAAAAGTGAGCAGGCGGACCTGACCACCAGCATCAACAATTTTCAAACCCAGCTGACGGCCCATCAGGCGGCGCTGACGGCCGAGTATGCCGCAGTGAACGCGTCTCTGCAAGCCTATCCGCTGTTGCTGCAGCAGGTCACTGAAACGCTGGGGACCTTGGGATCGGGCAGCAGCAGTACCGGTGCAGGCTCCTCGACTCCCACATTGACTTCAGGCTTGTAATGCTTTTTCAGGCTTCTGGCACGTTGGACTTTTAAAACGTTGGATTTCTAAAACCATGGACGCAAGACTTTCTTATCGCGAAGCGGCAGTCGAGGGTGCAAGCCCGGTACGGCTGGTTGCCCTGCTGTACGAGCAGGCCATTGAGGACCTGAAGCGGGCGCGGGCTGCGCTCGACCGCTGCGACATTGAAGCGCGTACGCGCGCTATCAACCATGCCGTGGTGGTGATTGGATACCTGCAGTCATCCCTCGACAAGGAGCACGGCGGGCGCGTGGCCGTGAATCTGGAGCGTTTTTACAACCAGTTGCGGGCCAGCCTGGTCGAGGCCCAGTTCACGCAGTCGGCGGCGGCCTTGGAATTGCAGATTTCCCATCTGGTCGAGGTGCATTCGGCATGGTGCGAAGTGGAACGAGCCAACGCCGCGCCCACGGCCAGCGACCTACCCCAATCTGATCTTGCGCGATCTGGCCCGGCACAATCGGGCGAGGCGGAACACGCTTCTGCGGAATGGAGTGCCTGATGCCTCGAGTGGCCGCGGAGCTTACCGAAAACTTCCATCAGACTAACACGCGGCTGGCCTTCTTTCTGAACAGCCTGCTTCCGGATGCGGCGCCATCCGGGCTACTGCTCAACTCGTCGTTCAACTCAGCGCATCGCGCGGCGACGCCTCAACAAATGGCGGCGCTCTTGTCGGAACTGATGCGCGCGGGCCAGTGGCTGCGGTCCTTGCCCAGCGAAAAAAATGCGGAGCTCGAACAGGAGTTGAGCGAGTACCGCAAGCAGGTCGAACGCCTGCGGGCTTTGTTGCCCTCCATTCAGCAGACGCTGCTCGGGGAACGCGCCCGCCTGGAACGGGAGCGGGCGCGCGTGGTCTCGGCCGCCGAGTGGGCCCGCCGGTCGCGTCAGACGCTATAAACCCACCCAGAAATCGTTCGTCGGGGGAAACCGGCTTCGGAGAAATTGCTTTTCCCCACGCTTACTTTCCGCGATCTGAACCTCGATTCGAACCTCGATCTCAACTTCGATCCCAGCTTCGGTCTGAACTTCGCGCGCGCGCCACGTTTCGCAGGGCACGGTTCGGAAAGCTTAGTGCGCGAAGCTTACTTTCCGTCGAGCTTTCTTTTTTGGGATCCTGATGGAAATGACTTTTACTTGATGTAGCTGAACAGGTTGGGCTGGTTGGCACCGGCCACGGCGGCAAGCGTGGCCTGGTGCGCGGTCTCTTCGCTGGTCAGGTTGGTGATGGCGGCGGAGAGGTCGGCGCCTCCGAGAGTGTTCTGCTGCTGCGCGAGTGCGGTGGTGTCGCTGTTCAGATAATTTTGCTGGGCCGTAAGCTGGTTTTCCGCGTTGCCGTAGAAAACGCGCTGGGCGTCGAGGTAGTTGGCGGCGCTGGTGACTTCTCCGACCGCGGCGGCAATCCCGGTGCCCGTCTGCAGGCCGGTCAGCAGATCCTGAATCGACTGGAACATGTCGGTGCCCGCGGCGGAAAACAGTTGCGAGCCGGGAACGTTGGTTTGCAGGGTGAAGTGGTTGCCCAGGGTGATGCTGTTGGTGTTCGAGTTTCCCACGTAGGTCACGCCCGAGGCAGATGTAGGGTCGAGCACATAGGGCGCGGTCTGGGTCGCAGTCCCGGCAAAAACATAGCTGCCTTGATAGGAAAGGTTGGCCAGGCTGACCAACTGGGTCTGGATGCCCTGCACTTCGGTGGCAATCGCGGCCCGGTCAGAAGCGTTGAGGGTTCCGTTGGCGCCTTCGACGCCCAGGCTGATGGCGCGCTGCAGCGCAGTGGTAACCGAACTTAGCGTGGAATCGGCGTTTGCGACTTCGCCCTGAACGCTTCCAATGCTGCGCAGAAATTGATCGGCAGTGGAGGTTTGGGCGGCGTTCTGCACCAGCTCGGCGGCGGCGCCCGGGTTGTCGGACGGCACGATGACGCTTTGCCCGGAGCTGATCTGCTGGAGATCGGTGTTGATCTGCTGCTGCGTCTGCTGAAGGGCGGCGAGAAGATCGGGTAACGGATTGGGGTTCACTCGCATCGTGGTTAGTTTAATACGTTCATCTGGAGGACGTCATACATCATGGTATTGATAGCCGAGACCACCTGCGCCGAGGCCGCATAAGCGTTCTGGTACTGAACCATATTGGCGGCCTCCTGATCGAGCGAGACGCCAGAGATCGAAGCCCGCTGATCGTTCAACTGCTGCAGTACCTGGGTGGAAGCGCTCTGTTCGGCTGTGGCATTGGAAACGTCGTTGCCTACGTTGAAGACGACGCCGGAGTAGTAATCCGTGGGAGTCTGGCCGTCGATGCCGGTCTGGCTGCTCAGGGCGTACATCGCCTCGGCGTTGCCATTGCTGCCCGCCGTACCGTCGGAACTGGCGGCAACCAACGCGGGATCGGTGATGGCGACCGTTAGACTGGCCGCGGCCCCGGTTCCCCCCGCTGGCGGCGGATTGAACAGGTTCGTGCCCGCGTTACCGTTCAAGTCGTATCCGGCGGTCTGCACTCCGTTCACGGCGTTGGCCAGGCCCGCGGCCAGGGTATCGAGCTGGTTTTGGATGCCGGGAATCTGCTGATCGCGCACCTCGAGCGTGCCGCCCAGCGCACCGGAAGTGATCTGGTTCGTGATGTTGACTCCCGCGGCATAAACCTCATGCAACCCGGCTGCGTCCGGCTGAGTCTGCAGCTGAAAGCTTTGCGTACCCAACACCAGCGGGGTGCCGTTGGCCGTGGTCAGGGTGAGGCTGTTGTCGCTGGGGATGACCGAAACGTCGACCAGGGACGAGAGCTTGTCAATGGCCTGCTGGCGTTGGTCGACGAAGCTCCCGGCACTCTCTCCCGCACCCTGGAGATGGTTGATCTGCCCGTTGAGCTGGGCAATCTGCTGGCTCAGTTGGTTGATCTGGCCGACCGTCTCAACCACATTCTGGTCGAGGCGGGTCTGCTGCTGGGTGAGATTGTTGGCCGTAGAGTTGAAGCTCGTGGCCAGATTGTCGGCCGCAGTGAGCACTCCCTGGCGGACCGATAAGTCGGCGGGGTTCGCCGAAAGCTGGTTGACGCTGTTGAAGAAATTCGTGATCTGGGTGCCAATATCGCTGGTGCTGGTAGTGAAGTTGACCTGAGTCTGCTGCAGGGCGGAAACCTGCGCTCCCAGCTGGCCCTGAGTCTGGGTCTCCTGCTGAATGCTGGATTCGAGGATAGGATCGCGCACGCTGGTGATGCTTTCAAGGGTCACCCCGGTGCCGAGCGTCAGCGGATCGATCACGATGGGATCGCTCGAAACCAGGTTGGGCACCTGACGGGAATAGCCGGGAGTGTTGACGTTGGCGACGTTGTTGGTGGTGGCCTCGAGGGCTCCCTGTTCGGCCGTGAGCCCGCTCAACGCGACTGCCAGGCTGGCGTTCAGACTCGACATGGGCGGGCCTTTTCCTCTTCCTCTATGTCTTTCTCGATCTTGATTTTATTGTTCTCTTCCTTGCCGGGACGGTCAGCTGGTTCGAAGGCAGGTCGCGCGTAAGCGGGAGCAGCATAACTGGCGGCAGGTCCGGCTAACCGGTGGGACACGATGCGCAGCGATCGCTGGGCCCGCGTCAGCAGCGCCGCCTGCGCGCGCCCCAGATACAGCACTCGCCACTCGGCCGCGCGCAATCCGGCAGCGCAGGCGGGATCGAGTTCTGGAGCAGGTCGGTTCTGCGCTCGAACGTCCTGCCCTGCAGAGTGCGAGACCGAAGGCTGCGAGACCGGGCTTTGCGACCCGAGACTTTGCGAGACCAGATCTTGCGGCACCAAAGTTTCCGGCCACAGGCTTTGGAGCGACCAGCGCAGACCAATCTGCTCGCAGGTCGCCCGCTCCAGGCCTTCTAAATCACGGGAGAGCGTGGCCCGCAGACTGGCCTCCAGGCTGCGTTCCAGTTCTGCCAGAAGCAGGCTCGCGGCCGGTGCTATCGTCGCACCGCTCCTCGGCGCCGATTCCCGGGATCGCAGGCTAACGTCAGTGTCCAGTTGCCAGGTCATAAGAGGTCAACTTAATCGAGTTTCAGAAATCCAAGTTTCAGAATCAGTTTCAGAACGAAAACACTTCAGGCTAAGTGGTCAAGCCGGTGTTCCGGCTGCTCTCCGTGCTCAGAAGAACGGGTCTCGTCGTCAGAATCTTCCTCTTTTCTTTCTTGCTGCCGGACGCGGCGGCGGGCTGCGCCGGGAGCGTCCTGATTCGACGCATGGCTCTCGACGGGGCGCACCGCCGAGGCCGGCGTAAGATCGCCGGGGATCTGATTACTGGGAACCAGGTTACCGGGAACCACGTTACCGAGGACCAAGTCGTTCGACCAATCGCCGCTGCCCATAGTGTGACTCCAGTGTGACTCCGGAATCGCGCCCCCTGCGTTTGAAGCCCCCTTTGAGGCTCCGACTAAGACCGCGTTCCCGTTCCGCAGGGCCTAAGCGGCCGGCTGCCCCGCCAACATGTGCGTGAACAGGGCGCCGGCGACTGCTTCCGGGCTCGTTGAATAGCCCCCGCGCTCCACTGCCTGCCGCAGGGCCTGAACCCGTTCCTCGCGGACCTCCGGAAGCTGTGCCGCTTGCGCCACCAGGGCCTCGACCTGGGCATGCGCTCCGGACAGCTCCGCCTGGTCTGCTCCGCCCAGCACCTGACTGGCGGAAGCGCTGGCGGCTGCCGCGGTGGCGCCCTGAGCGCTGCTGCGGCTGGTTTCGGGTAATGCTTGCGGTTCGTGATTGAGATCGATTCTCATGGTTTGTTCCCTCGCCTTGAATTTCCCTTGCAATTCAAGTATCGACGGCACGTTAAAAGACTTTAATTCTGAGCTCCAAAGGAGTGCCGAGAAAATGCTTCGGCAGCCTTCATCTTGTTCTATCGGCAAGGGTTGTCAAAACTTTAGCCCACGCTGCGAGGCTTTCCTCTCCGCCCGGATCTCCTCTACCCCTTACCTTCGTGCAGGTGCCGGGAAATCATGGCTGCGATGCCGAATCCTCCTCGCGCCGCCAAGCCCTGGGCCAGGGCTTGGGTTCCCATGTAGTTGTAATTGTCGGCTCCGGGCAGTGTGCTGTCGCCGGGGAGGGTGGCAAAGGTTTTTTCCATGGACTCCAGCAGAGAGCCGATCAGGTTGGCCTCAAACTCGCGGGCGGCCTTGGCGCCGCGCCCGAGTCGGGACGTCGGCGTCGCGAGAAGTGGAGAAAGCGCAGCTTTCGAAGTTGATGGAATGGAGCTCATCAGATCACCTCCAGTTCGGCGTCGAGCGCTCCGGCCGCCTTGATGGCCTCGAGGATGGAAATCACATCGCGAGCGGTGGCGCCGATGGCCTGCAGGCGCGAGACCAACTGTTCGACGCTGGCGCCTTCGCTGAGCTCGACGTTGCGCGCCGGAGCGTCAACGGCTTTCAGTTTGGTTTCGGGCACGACTTCGGTTTGTCCGCCGGCCAGGGGGTTCGGTTGCGACACGGCATAGGTGGTCGTGACCTCGATGGAGAAGCTGCCGTGAAGAATGGAAACTGCTCCCAGTCGGACATCCTGTCCGAGTACAACGGTGCCGGTACGCTCGTTAACCACGACCTTGGCGCGGCGGTGCACCTCGACCGCGAGGTTCTCGATGCGGGCAAGCAGCGCGGGAATTGCGGTTGGCGCGCCGGTTGGTTCCGGTGGTGGAACCCGAATATCCACCCGGCGGCTGTCGATGACGGTGGCAACCGGCGCGGACGAGGGTCCGGATGAGGGTCCGGAAGACGCTTCGGACGACGGCACGGGCGAAGCCCATTCCTGGTTAATCACCGCAGCCACGGCCTCGGCCGTCGAAAAACTGGCTTCATTCAGCAGCAGCGACAAATGGTCGAGCCGGGCCAGATCGAGGGCGCTCGAGCGCTCGACCAGCGCGCCTCCGGGGATGCGGCCGGCAGTGGGATGGTTCAACACCTTGGAGTTCGCCGCCGAGCCGGCCGCGTATCCTCCCAGCACCAGCGGTCCCTGGGCCGAAGCGTAGACCTGCCCGTCGGCCGCGTAAAGAGGAGTCAACAGCAAGAGGCCGCCTTCCAGGCTGCGCGCGTCTCCGGCGGAAGACACCGTCACATCGAGGGGCACACCCGGACGCGAGAAGGGCGGCAGGCTGGCGGTAACGAACACGGCGGCCACGTTTTTAACCTGCACGGTTGTCTGGATGACGGATTGCGGAATCTCGACTCCCATACGCTGCAGGATGCTGGCCAGGGTCTGAATGGTGAAGTAAGTCTGCTGCTTGTCGCCCGTGCCCCTGAGCCCGACCACCAGACCATAGCCGACCAGGGAATTGTTGCGGATTCCTTCCACGCTGGACACGTCGCGGATCAGCACTTTGTGGGCTTCGCCGTCGGCTGCGGCCGCGGTGGCCGCGAGAGCCAGCAAGACCGCGACCCGATGCATCGTCTTCCGGAGTTCGGCCATATGCGCTCCTCTAAAGTTTCTGACCCAAGAATCGTTTTTCCCGGTGCCTAAGAAATCTTGCCCGCTAGAAGCCAACGATGCGCAGAATCCATTTCACCACCGGATTGGGCGGCCGCGTGCCTTCACTGACAATGCCTTTACCTTTGACCTCGACCTCGAGATTCCCCACATTGTTCGAAGCCACGGTGTTGGCTGCATCGAGATCGCCGGGCCGCACCAGGCCACGTAAAATGACGGTTTCGTGCTGGTTGTTCATGTCGATCTGGCGCTCGGCCTCGACCACCAGGGTTCCGGTCGTCAATACGGCGGCCACACGTCCGGTCAGGGTGGTGCTCAACGATGTTGTCGAAGTCGCCTGCCCCTTGCCCGCCAGCGCCTGGGTTGAAGTCGGCGAAAACAAATTGGCCACGCCCGTGGTCTTGATTTGCCCGGGCAAAGCCGTGATGCCGGAACTGGCGGAGAAAGTGCGATTCGTGGCGACGGCGCCCGTGCTCGAGGCCGACAAGTTCTGCGACACGCTGATCGTCACCAGGTCCCCGACGCGCGAAGCCTTGTAGTCGGCGACCATGTTGGCCAACCGCCCGCTATCGACCCAGAGGCTTCCGGGAGTCGTAAGCGCCGGGTCGGGAGTCTTGGCCGATACCCGCTGCAGGTAGTCCGCGAGACCGTTGCGCCGGGCTGCGTTCTTCTTGCTTTTCGCCTGGGCGCCGGCCGGGGAGAAAGCGAGTGCGGCGGCGGTGAGCACGAGGATGTGCTTTCGAAGTCTCGACATCGGCATTCCTGGCACTCTTTCCATGGCAGACCTCAGGAGGCAGCGCGCAGCACGCCCGCGCTGACCACCGTGGCGGGCACGACCGCGCTTCCACGCCCCACGCGGGCTCGCACTTTTTCACCCGGCGCGCCCCGATCCAGGCAGACGGCCGGGACCACCAGGCGAATTCCGTCCTGATCCCAGACCAGGGTGACGGTCTGGCCGGGGCGCACCAGCACCGGGGCGCGGTCTGGTCCGGACGCCGCCCGGCTGGAGGACAGGGAGGACCCGGCGGCCAGCCGGGCGAGCGTGCTTCGGACCATCTTGCTTCGAACCATCGTGCTGCGAAGCACGCCGGCTGCAGTTCGCGTGCCTTCGCCGGCATCATCTTCATCCTCATCATCATTCTTATTCTCATGGCCGGGCAGGCGCATCACAAAGGGCACGCAGTCCGCGAAATGAACGCAGCGGGCATAGAGCTGCCAGCTGCCGAGCGCGGGATCCCAGGCGGGACGGCTGAATTCGAGGGCGGCGTCCTCGGGAACGCGATCGGCGGCGCCGCACTCGACCGCGGCCGGCGAAGCCCGGGCAATCCTGCGGGCAATGTCGGCGCAGGAGGCGCGCGCCCCGGCGCGGCGCACTGTGATGCGCTCGGGCACGAAGATTTTTGCGGGCACGCCAGCTTTCTGCAGGTTCGCAGCTAATTTCTGGAGAGTGGTTCGGACTGCGCTGCCTGCCAGCACGCGCTCACTCCCGGCTAAGGGAGCGCCGCCGAGAAGCACCTTGGCGGCCGCGCGCCGCATCTCGGGACAACCATGGACGCGGAAAAGATCGGCCAGCGAAAACTCCCCGGAAACTTCCACGCTCGCCGCCACGGTGACGCGGCAGCTGGCGTGAGCCGGCGAGATCCCGGCCACGAGCGCGAAACTGGCGATGCAGGCGGCGATCAGAAGCGGTTTCATAAAAGACGGCCCGGCTGATTTCTTAGTCAAGTATCTAGTTCATCCATTCTAATTAACTACGATTAACGACCAAGCTGGTTGATGTCCTGCAGCATCTGGTCGGCGGCGTTGACCACGCGCGAACTGGCTTCGTAGGAACGCTGCGCCACGATCATGTTGACGAATTCATCGACCACGCTCACGTTCGACTGTTCGAGCATGCCCTGCACGATCGGGCCCAGGCCTTCGCTGCCTCCAGGAGTTCCGACGATGGGATCGCCGGAGGCGGTGGTGGCAAGAAACAGATTGCTGCCGGTGCTGTTGAGGCCGCCAGGATTGTTGAACAGCGCCAACTGCAGCGAACCGACCTGCTGCGCGGCCGTCTGTCCTGCCAAGGTCACGCTGACGGTGCCGTCCTGGGCCACGGTGACCGAGGTTGCACCCTGAGGAATGGTGATGTTGGGCTGCACGGGATCGCCATCCTGGGTGACGAGGTTGCCCGACGCGTCGAGATGGAAGCTGCCGGAGCGGGTGTAAGCCGTCTGCCCATCGGGCAACAATACCTGAAAAAATCCCTGCCCCTGGATCGTCATATCCAGAGGGTTGCCGGTTTGCGTGAAGTCGCCCTGGGTCTGGATCACTTCCGACGCTGCCGAGCGCGTGCCGAGGCCCACCTGTAATCCCGCGACGACGGTGGTCTGCTGCGAGGCCGCGGCCCCCGGCATGATCAGGTTCTGATAGATGAGATCCTCGAACTGCAGGCGCCGGCTGCGAAAGCCGGACGTGCTGGAGTTGGCCAGATTGTTGGCAATGTTGTCGAGGTTGAGTTCCTGTGCGACCATGCCGCTGGCGGCGGTGTAGAGTGCGCGAATCATGCTTGGCCTCGTTTCGTTGTCGTTCAATCTCTATATTCTTAATCTTTAGTTCTCTGAATCCTTCTTTCGTCTTCAAACCCGCGGCAAATCCTGGGCAGCGGTCTGATCCAACTGGCTGTCGAACAGGGTGAGCGCGCGCTGCATCATTTCGGCGTTGCGCTGGATCGAGATCAGCTGCACCACGCCTTCGACCGGGCTGACGTTGGAATCTTCGATCATGCTCTGGCGAACCGAGGACGACGCCGGGGGCAGCGCCGAACCTTTGGGTGCAGCGTACATCGCATTTCCCAGGGCGCTCAGGCTGGTGTCGGGCGAAAACTCCGCCAGACGAAGTTTCTCGACCACTGCGCCATCGACCGAAATGGTTCCGTCCGCGCTGATCGCGACCGCCCCGCCCGGCAGAGTGATGGGGCCTTGCTCGCCCAGCACGGGATCGCCCTGCGCGGTGACCAACCGTCCGGCAGGCGTCGCATGAAAGCCGCCATTGCGTGTGTAGACAACCCCATCGGGCGACTGGACTTCGAAGAATCCGGTACCGGCGACCGCGACGTCGAGCGGATTGCCGGTTGCGATCAGGCTGCCCGAGGTGACATCGACCCGGCTGCCGCTGAGCACGCCGAAATCGTTGACTGCTGCGTTCAAAGGATTCAACGATACGGAGCCGCCGCCAGCCACCAGCGATCGAAAGGTCGCCTGCTGTCCGCGATAACCCGCGGTGCCGAGATTCGCCAGATTATTCGCGACCAGTTCGAGAGCCTGGGTTTGCGCGGCCAGACCAGCACATGCTGCGTAGTATCCACTATCCATAAGGGGCACCCGCTCGAAACAGAAGCACTCCGTGTTCCATTGCAAATGAGATTTCGGAAATCCTTGCGGGGAATACAACGGATTGAAGAAACAACGGAAGATCGGGGTAAACGATCGGCGAGAACTGAGCCTGCAGCGCGCTGTCAGAGAATCCTAAGACGAAGCGAGAGCAGCCGATCTTGCCGGGCTCCGCACCCCGAGCCCCGGCAAATTCTGCCGGGCTGGGCAAAGCCCCGTTGCATGTCGGTGCCAAGGCAGCGACGTCTAGCTGTGGATTTCGAGGCAAACCACGATCGGCTCTCCTTCAAACAGCAGAACGGTGTGTACCTCGTCTTCGATCATGGCGTGAAGACTGTACTCTGCGCCGCTGATCACCACGGGTGGCGAGAGCATGCAGCCATGTCCGAGACCGGGGATCTTGTGCTTGAAGTTTCCCGCCACCAGATTGCAGATCTCGCCCATCGCATCCCATTTTTCCGGCCCCGCAGTTTCGAGATCCGTGCCCAGCATGCGTGCGGCTATGCGCGCCGCCGTCTGCGGGCTGCAGCGAACGGTGAGGATTCCGCACAACTCGCCCGCCAGCCCCACCATGGCCGTAACATCGAGTCCCTGGTCGGAAGGCGGGACAGAGGGAACCCGGAGCGAATAGGCCAGCATGAGTTCGAAGACTTCCCGGATCGCCCGCTGCAAGATGGGCAGCCAGAGTTCCCGTCGCCGGGCCGGGGTCAGAGCGGGATGGCAGGGTTTCACGGCTTCGGCTCCAGCACCGCAAGCACGTGCTCTTTGACCTGATCCGGGGTATTTGTTGGACTGAACTTTGTCGAGCGGATCTTCTTAGCGTTGATCATCGTCACGCGGAACCGTCTCGGAGGCGGGGCCGGTCTCAGACCGCGCGAGCGCCGCGCCCCCACGCAGTCTCTATCGGCAGAGCAGGGAGAGACTCTAGGGTGACAAATTTGCGATCCGAGAGGACTGCCCTGTGGAACGGGAAGGGGTGGAACGAAAAGAGGCGAGAACAGACACAGAGAGAAGCCTGGATCGAGGCGTCCCGTTAGGAACGCAGCAGAAGATCCAGTGGCGGATGGGAGGGGCGGAGCAACCGCGCCCAGAGGTGAGGCCCACAGACTGCCAGGCGGATTTCCGCGGCGCTCAAGCGGAGCGAGTAGCTGCGGATGATGCGGGAAAATTCGGAGCTGTCGGCGACCCGGTCAAATACAACTTCGCTCTCTGCGCGAGGTCCGGCGAGCGCGTCCAGCTGCTCGCGCACCAGGCTGGGAACGGCCAGGCAAAACTCGGTGTGGCATTCCAGCATCTGCTCGATGGCGTAGAGAACGCTATACTCGATGCCCTCGCCGAACGCGAGATGCAGCGTATCGGTGGCCGCAACGTAGTTGACCGGGATCATGCAGAAGGACTGCAGCAGGGTGAGGGGAATCTGCGGAGCGCGGCCGGGCCCAAGTTTAGAAGATACAGGCTTCGAAGATCCGCGATTGGGGGAAACCTGACTCGAAGAAGGATGGCTCAAAGCAGCGCGATTCAAAGAAGCACGCCTCAAGGAAATTTCCCCATGCCAGGAATCTGCCCGCAGCACCGGGCACGACCATTGCCGGGCCAAAGCAGCCGTGACCTGCTGCTCGCTCGCGAAGCCGAGCGCCTGCAGCCACTCCCCGATTCGGCCGCGACCGGCGGTGCGCTGGGCGGCGAGCGCCGCCCGCAGCTGATCGGCGGTGAGTTGCTGGCGCGAGAGCAGCAGAAGGCCGAGTGGGATGCGATGCCGAGCCGGAGCGCGTTTCGGGACCGGGCCCAGGCAGTCGACAGCGTCCCCGAGCGCGCGTTCCATACACTCCTCCACGCAATACCGCAAACCCTGAATCACGACTCCGTGCGACTTCCGGCGGTAGCGCCGCCAGAGGCTTTGCGTGTGGCGGCAATCAAGGCGGCCGCAGGCAGGCGCGAACTTTTTCAGGAAGTCGCGCCAGGCCAGACTCCAGGCATCGAAATGAAGGCTTGCAGTTCCCATAAGATTTTCCTAAGGCCGATCTTCCTAAGGGCTGTCGGGCGCGACTTCGGTCACGCGCACGCCATAATTTCCATTTAGTACAACGACTTCTCCCCGAGCCACTAGGCGTCCGTCGAGCAGCACGTCGACCGGTTCCTCGACCTTGCGGTCGAGTTCGACGACCGCACCCGGGTTGAGATCGAGCACCTCGCGCAGCAGGATCCGGCGGCTGCCAAAGCGCAGGGTCAGGGCCAGTTCAACCTCCATGAGGAGGCCCAGCTTGGCTCGGCTTTCGTCTGGGGTCGGGGAAACGGGATTCGGGGGAACCTGACTCGGGGAAACGGCGCTCGGAGAGACGGGAGCAGGCGGGGATGCCGCGGCCTCCGACTTCTCCGCTTTCTCGGAGCGCAGGCCGGCCACGAGCGCCGCGCTCAGATGAATTTCGATCAGCGTCCCGGAATCTTCGCTGGCGTGCAGCCAGTGCGTGGAGGACGGCGGCCAGGAGGGAGCGCCTGGGGCAGCTTCGAGCCGAAGCTGCACTTCGCCCCACGCGGCCTGGAGCGCGGTAGCCACCAAGCCCGCGACCTGGCGCACCAGTTCGACCACGGCTTCGCGATGTTCGTCAGGCGGTTTGGCGGCAGGCTCGGCGGCAATTTCACCGGGCACTTCGGCGTTAACTTCAGGGGCTGCTGCGGCCGGGGCAATCGCGGGCTCGTTCATGAAGATCTGCGCCAGACCAAGGGTGGAAGCGGCCGGGATGCGCAGGCTCAGTTCGCCGCGTAGCCCCCCGGTGCAGGCACAGACCAGCCAAAGATCGTCTGTGCGACGACCGTCTGTGCGACGATCATCCGTCGAAAGATCGTCCTGGCCAGACTTATTCGGGCTGGGCGGAGCTTCCTCGAGCGCCACCCAGGGCAGCGGAGATCCGCGGATTTGTCCGAGGACCTGGGCCAGGCTATCGATCCAGGCCTGTACGAAAGCGTTCGGATCGCGGCGAGGAGCAGAGAGGGGGGCTTCGGTCATTTGGTTTTCTCCGGAGAATCCGTCGGCGAATTCGAAGCGGCCACAGCCGCCAGCACGCGGGCGGCGCGCGTGTCACCGCAGCGTGCGGGGAGGGCGCGAAACATCTCCTGGCCGGCGATCAGCAGAGACGCGGGTTCGGCCGCGCTGCGGGCAAAGGAGAGCAGGTCTCCTGGAGCGAGCCCGGCCAGTTCGCTCACAGCCGCGCGCACGTCAGTTGCGCCCAGCTCCGCCTGAAACGGGCACTCCAGCAGGCGGCGCATTAGACGCTGCCGGGAGTCGCTGGCACCGCGGGGCGGGCGCCGGCTCCAGTTGGCGGAGATCTGGCGCAGCAAGGCATTGGACACGACGGCCGGCACGGCCATATTCAACCCGCCGCGCACCTCCGGCATGGTGACCTCAAAACTCAAGGACAAGGTTTTCTCCTCCGAAGGCATAAGCCTCTGCGCCGCACCTGACTCCAGCCGCTGCTCGAAGACGACTTCAAGCGCCAGCGCCTGCCAGGCTGCGCCCAGTTCCCGGCACATGATGCGGGCCACGCTATCGAGGATCTGTTCTTCGATGTCGGTGATCTCCCGCGTTGCCGCCATAGTCTTGCCCTCGCCGCCAAGCAGCAGGTCGATGATGGGAAACGCGACTTTCAGATCCAGTTGCAGGG
This sequence comes from uncultured Acidobacteriota bacterium, assembly GCA_963755795.1. Taxonomy (GTDB): domain Bacteria; phylum Acidobacteriota; class Terriglobia; order Terriglobales; family Acidobacteriaceae; genus Sulfotelmatobacter. The sequence continues at coordinate 68,652 of CAVWLI010000038.1, forward strand.
CTGCGTTTACGCCCATGGGATCGAGGCGGCAAGAGGCGAGGTAGGTGGTCTCAGGGATGCGCTGCAGGAATTCGCGGTAGCTCAGATGTTCGGCGGAAACCAGCGTAGCGGCAAAGACTACGCGCAGGTAGGCGCCGAGCGAGTGGGTGAGATTGCGGGCGAAGCTCTCGTGCAGGGAGGTGATGGCCTGCAGCTGCTCGCGCCCGATCTGCCCAGCCAGCCGCACGTCCCACAGCTCAACGGGGGCGCCGGAAGGCAATTGAGTTTCGACCTGGCCGCCGGACCGCGCCAGGCGCACCATGGCATCGATTTCTTCCTGGTTGAGAACTTTTTCCATAATTCTCGATTCCCCTCTTCGTCCTGATCCCGCTTCAGGCGCCGGCGCCGCTGGAGGCGGCGCGCACTCGCCCACCCCCGGCAGTCATCATTTCGTCCATGCGCGAGCGCAGCCGTACTACCGCCAGCGAATGAATCTGCGACACGCGCGACTCACCGATGCCGAGCACCGCTCCCACTTCTTTCATGGTCAGCTCCTCGAAGTAGTAGAGCGACAGAACCTGCTGTTCCTTTTCCGGCAGCTCGCCGATGACGCGGGCCAGCAGCTCCTTCATCTCCGTGCGCAGGCAACGGAAAAACGGCGTGTCCTCGGGCGCATTGGGAAGGTAATCGCACAGATCTTCTTCCTTGCCGTCCCAGGGCGACTCGATGCGCAGACTACCCACTTCGAGGCTGTCGAGTTCGCCGAGCAGGTGCTGCAGGTCCTGCAGAGTCATCCCCAGTTCCGCGGCTACTTCGTTTTCCGTGGGCGCGCGGCTCAACTCCAGGCTGAGCTTGCGGTGAGCTTCTTCCACTTTGCGCGCCTTGCGCCGCAACTCGCGCGGACCCCAATCCATTTCGCGCAGGCTGTCGAGAATGGCGCCGCGAATGCGGAACTTGGCGTAGGAGCCGAATTGCACGTGCTTGGAACTGTCAAACTTGTTGAGCGCGTCAATCAGACCAAGCACGCCGGCGTGGACCAAGTCTTCGAATGGCACGTGCCGGGGCAGCCGTTCGTGGATGCGGCGCGCCAGGTACTTGACCTGAGGCAGCTGTTCGAGCAGGATGCGGTCGCGTTCTTCCTTCTTGTCTTTGTCCTGATCCTGCCAGGCGGTGTAGGCCTTGGTGGTGTTCTTGCTCATGGCATTCTCACTTCCCGTCGATTTTCAAAATCTCGATTCATGGCAACTCTTTTCATTCGCTACTCCAGTCATCGCTACCCCAGCCATCGCTACTTCGGCGCAAGTCAGCGCAACACTCCCACCGACTGCACCTCGACCACCGGCGGCACCTCGAGCGGCGAGAGGACGACCACCTTGGGCAGAAACGGCTCCAGCAGCCGCTTCAGGTGATAGCGGGCCGGGGTGGAACAGAGAAGCACCGGACTGGCCACCGCGACTTGCTCGCCGGCCAGGCGGCGCAGGCCGTCGAGGATGCGGCGGGCAAAGGGCGGTTGCAGTCCGGTAGTCCCGGCGGGGGGTGCGACCGGGCCGAACGCCCGTCCCAGCTCTTCTTCGAGCGCGTGGTCGAGCGTGACCACGCGCAACCCTCCGTTGTCAGAAAGCAGCGGCCGCACCAGAGCCCGGCCGAGGGACTGGCGCACGGCTTCGACTAGCGCCACCGGATTCTTGGTGCTGGCCGTGGTGTCGAGCAGGGTTTCGAGAATCGCGGGCAGATCGCGGATCGATACCTGTTCGCGCAACAGTTGCTGCAGGACTTTCTGCACTTCGCCCAAGCTCAGAACTTTCGGCACCAGCTCTTCGACCAGCTTGGGATGGCTTTCCGCGAGCCGGTCAAGCAGGCGCTTGACTTCCTGCCGGCTGAGCAGTTCGTGGGCATGCTGTTTGACCACTTCCGCCAGATGCGTGGCCAGCACGGAAGTCTGGTCGACGACCGCGTAGCCGGAAGCCAGCGCCTGATTCTGCAGCGCGGCGGGAATCCAGACGGCAGCTACGCCAAACGCAGGCTCTTTGGTCGGAGTGCCGGGCAGCGGCCGGGGAGAGCCTTCCGAGCTGATGGCCATCATGTGGTCCTGAAACATTTCCCAGCGCGCCACCTCGACGCCGCGCAGGGCGATGACGTACTCGCGCGGCTTGAGGCGCACGTTATCGGTGATGTGCACGGGCGGAACGATGAATCCCAGCTGCTGCGCGAGATTCTGGCGCAGCGCTTTCACCCGCGCCAGCAGCTGGCCGCCCTGGTTCTGGTCGACCAGCGGAACCAGGCTGTAGCCGACTTCGAGCGAGAGTTCGTCGAGCTTGAGCAGATCCTCGACTGACTCTTTGTCCTTCTCTTTATCCTTGCCTGTCTTCTTCTCGGCCGAGGGCGTCAACGCAGGTTCGGTGCCGATCTTGGGCGCGCGCCAGGCGAGGAACCCAGTGCCAGCGGCAAGAAGCAGGAAGGAGAATTTCGGAAGGCCGGGAATCGCCGCCAGCGACAGCATCACGCCGGAAGCAATCATCAGCGGACGGCGCGAGAGCAGCTGTCGTCCGACATCGACTGAAAGAGTGGAGTCCGAGGTGGCGCGGGTGACCACCATGCCCCCAGCCATCGAAACCAGCAGCGATGGAATCATGGTAACCAGGCCGTCGCCAACGGTAAGCACGGTGTAGGTCTTCAGGGCTTCGCGGAAGGGGATATCGAGCTGAAAAACTCCGATCAGGAATCCGGCAATAATGTTGATTGCCGTAATCAGGATCGTGGCAATGGCGTCGCGCTGGTTGAAGCGGGCCGCCCCGTCCATGGCGCCGTAAAATTCGGCGTCGTGGGCGATCTGCTCGCGGCGGGAGCGGGCTTGCACTTCGTTGATCAGGCCGGCGTTCAGGTCGGCATCGATGGCCATCTGTTTGCCCGGCATGGCGTCGAGGGTGAAGCGCGCCGTGACTTCGGCGGTGCGCACTGCGCCGTGCGCCACCACGATGTACTGGATGGCGATCAGCGCGATGAAAATGACGAACCCTACGACGTAGTTGCCGCCCACCACGAACGAGCCAAAAGCCTCGATCACTTTGCCGGCGGCTGCGACGCCCTCATTGCCGTGCAGCAGAATGCGGCGGCTGGAGGCGAGATTCAACGAGAGCCGGAACAGGGTGAGCAGCAGCAGCAAGCTTGGAAAGACCGAAAACTGCGACGGGCGCAGAATCTGGATGGCGGAGAGCAACACTAGCACGGCGGCGGTTATGCTTAGGGCTAAGAGAATGTCGAGCAGAAAGCTGGGCAAGGGAACCAGCATGACGAAGATCAGGCCCACGGCAGCAATGGGCATGATCCATTCGGAGGCCCGGTTGAGCTTGACCTTCGATCCGGATGAGGACGGGGTAGCGGCAGTGGCATTCGCGAGCATCGATCAGGCTCTCCCCGCAGCGCCGGTTTTTGCGGACGGCGTGGCTGGGGCGGCGGCCCGCGCCTGGGCCCGCCAGATGGCCGCCAGAATCTCGGCGACGACGGCATAGAGTTTCGGCGGAATGGCCTGGCCGATTTCGACCGCGCGGTAGAGCGCGTGGGCCAGCGGAGGATTCTCGACCAGCGGGATGCCGTGCCAGAGCGCAACTTCGCGAATCTGCGCGGCCAGCAGGTTGCGTCCCTTGGCGACCACGACGGGCGCGTCCATCTCCATGCGGAACTCGAGCGCGATGGCGAACTCGGTCGGGTTAGTGATGACCACGGCGGCGCGCTCGACATCTTTCAACATGCGGCGGCGGCGAGCCTGACGCTGCAGCCGGCGGACGCGCATCTTGACCGCGGGATTGCCTTCGGTCTCCTTAAACTCGTCGCGCAGTTCCTGGCGGCTCATCTTGAGGTCGTTTTCATGGCGCTGGCGCTCGAGAAAGTAGTCGGCGGCCGACCACACCAGCAGGACCAGCGCGCCCTTCCACCCCAGTTCGAACATGTGGCTGGTCACGAAGCCGACCAGGGCGCGGGGGCTCGCGTGCACAAGCGCGGGAAGCGTGGTCCAGTCGCGCGCCATCAGGCTGACGGCGAGATAGACGATCACGGCGGTCGGCAGCAGGGCCTTCAGCAGGTGGCTGACGGCGCTCAGGGAGAACAGCTGCCCCATACGAGAGACAGGACTGAGCCGGCTCAGGTTGGGCGTGAGCGCGGCGGGCGCGAACACCAGGCCACCCTGGGCGAGGCCGCCTGCAGTGGCGACCACCCAGCTCAGGCTCGCGGCCACGGCGACCCCGCGAAAAATGACCAGATCGTTGCGCCAGACAGGCAGCAATTGACTGCGATGGGTGACGGCCGAGTCCAGCTCGTGGCGCAGCATTCCGCGCCAGTCCGAGGCGAAGCCGGGCAACTGCCATGCCAGCACCATCACCGCCGTCATGGTTCCAAGGCCGGCGACCAGGTCGCGGCTGCGCGCGATTTGCCCCTGCTCGCGCGCCTTGAGCCGGCGGCGCGGTGTGGCTTTTTCGGTTTTGCTCTGGTCCGCCATGAATTCTGTTCAGTGCGTTAATTTTCAGTGCATTAGGTTCAGTGCGTTAAACGGAGGAGCTTCTCCCCGACGACGATGGACTGGGCGAAGCGCTGCCCGAAACTTTGCGGCCAATAGGACACCACCACGATCAGCATCGCGAGTCCCAACAGGTTCTTGACCGCCAGTCCGATGAACAAAACAGGGAGCTGCGGCGACGCTTTGCCGAGAAATCCCAAGGCCACGTCGGCGACCAGCGTCGCTGCCAGACCGGGCGCGGCAATCTGCACTCCGGAGAGAAAGATTCCCCCGGCCGCATGCAGCAGGCCGCTGGCGGCGGCGAAGTTTGACGACGCGGTTCCGGGAGGCAGGTAGGCGAAGCTTTTGACTACGGCACGCAACAGCCAGTGATGCACATTGAGCTGAAGAAAAATCAACACGGCAGCCAGACGGTGGAACTCGGCCATCACCGGGGTGTCGGCGTTGGTCTGGGGATCGAACAGGGTGGCCAGCGAGTAACCCATCTGCACCCCCAAAATCTGGCCCGCCATCATGGGTGCCTCCATCATGAAATTGGCCGCGAGTCCGAGCACGAGGCCGATCACGACTTCGCTCAAGGCCACGCCCACCCACTGCCAGGAGTTGAGATCGAGCTGCAGGGGAGCGCGCAGGGGATAGAGCAGAGCGGTCACGAGCAAAGTCAGGGCGGCCTTCAGAGGCGCGGGAATGGCATCGCTGCTCAAAAACGGGCAGAACACCATCAGCCCGGAAACCCGCGCCCCGGTGAACACCGCGGCGGCCAGCAACTGGTCCAGATGTAAAACTTCCATAACGTTCCCAATCCCAGATTTCGTCGTTTTAACTCTTGCTTTCGGAAAGAGCGCTCTCAGCTGTCAGGAATCAGCCTTCAGCTACAATCAATCCCGAACCCACCGTTAATTCCTTTCGTGACGAACGATTCACTGCCCGAACGGCCGGAAGTCGGAAAAAATCTGCAGACTGAACGCGGTGAGACGGTGCGCCATCCAGGGCAGCAGCAGGAAGGTGGCGGCGGCGACGGCGAACAGGCGCGGCACCGTCGATAGCGTGGTCTCCTGCAGCGAAGTGAGCACCTGCACCACGTTGATGAGCAAGCCGACCAGGGTGGCCGCAATCAGCAGCGGCGCCCCCATCCAGAACGCGGTCGCAATGGTCTGGCGCAGAATGGCAATGATCTCGTCCGATCCCATGACAATCTCCTTCTCTCGATCTCGGCCTTTTTCTCTTCAGTTCTTAGAAATCTTTGCTTTTACGTTTGCAGGACTTCAACTGCCCGTCAGGCAAAGCTCTTCATCAGCGAACCGATGACCAGGTTCCAGCCGTCGACCATGACGAACAGCATGATTTTCAGCGGGGTTGAAATCACGACCGGAGGCAGCTGCATCATGCCAATCGAGGTCGTCACCGCCGCCACCACCATGTCAATCACCAGGAAAGGGAGAAACAGCGCCGCCCCGATCTGAAAGCCGGTCTTCAGCTCCGACAGGATGTAGGCCGGAACCACCACGCGCATCGGAACATCCTCGGGGCGCGCCGGGCGCGGCGCACCCGCCAGTTCGAGAAACAGGGCAAGATCTTTTTCGCGCGCGAACTTGAGCATGAACTTGCGCAGCGGCGGCGTGCCCTGTTGGAGGGCGGTCCAGGCATCGATCTGGCCGCTCTGGAAGGGGACGACGGCCTGCTGGTAGATCGCGGCCCCGACCGGCTGCATCAGGAAGTAAGTCAGCACCAGCGAGAGGCCGATCAGCGTCTGGTTGCTGGGAGCGGTCTGGGTACCGAGCGCCTGGCGCAGGAAATGAAACACCACGAGCAGGCGGGCGAAGGGCGTCATGGCAACGACCAGCGCGGGCAACAGGGTCAGCAGCGTCAGCAGGACAACAATGTTCCAGGGCACCGAGCCTGCCGATCCAGCCGGCCCGCTCCAGTTGAGCCCAGGCGCGTGCCGCGGGCGGGCGTCGGCCCACGCCGTGGCCGTGGGCAGGGGCAGCAGTGTGACCGCGACCGAGAACCTTCGGAGCCATCTCACGGTTGCGATCCCCCAGGGACTTCAGTAGCCGATTGCTTGAACGGAGCGATCTCGTCTTTGGCTGGTTTTAGTTTCGTCTCGTTCTTCTTGCTGTTCTCATCCCGTCCGTTCTTATTTCCTCCGCCTTCGACGCCCTGCCCTTGGCTATTTCCCAAGTGGGCCAGCAGCACCAGCGAGGAAGTGGTTCCACCTACCAGGAAGCGGGAGCGCTCAAACTCGACCACGGCTACGAACCGGCGCTCGCCCAGCGGCAAGTTGTCGCACAGGCGCAACCGCCGAGGCGCGCGCCGGCTGAGCCACCGGAATCGCGCCCACCACAATCGCAACTGCCGCCACCGATCAATCGGTAAAGACGACGGTGGTGGCGGCGCGACGGCGGGGTCGAGGGACGCGGTTTGTTGCAGAACGAATTTTTTCCACATGTTTTTGCTCAAAGCGCTTTTGTTCACGACGGATTCCCGCGTCATGCCAGCTCCGTCAGCCGCACCGCCAGCCGGCTGCCGGCACCCTCAAACTCCGCCCATGCGATGAGCGTTCCATTGATGCGCAGCGGAACGTCGTGGGCCAGGCGCCAGTTGGTGCCAAGCACCGAACCCGGCCGCAGCGCCAGAAAGTCTTCCACCTTGAAGTTCGGAAGAGGCAGCTCGACGGTAAGCTGACAGGGCAAGCCCAGAACTGGGGCCCAGCGCTCTTCTTCCTGGTTTCTGATCTCGTTCTCATTTTCTTTTTCCCGTGCAGCTGTCTCCCGGAGTTTCTGCGCATCGGCCGGGGAGATCGTCTGGGCGGCTGCTGACATCGTCTTGTTTCCTCAGTTCGGGTTCCTCGGTTCGGTTCCAACAGTTCGGTTCGTTCAGCTCTCAGCGCTGGATCAGAAACTCGGTGAAGTAAACTTCCTCGACGCCCAACTGGGGCACTCGTTCCTGCAGGGCGTGCAGCAGGTTTTCTTTCAGCTTCGTCTTGCCCGCCGCGGTCATCAGCTCGTCGACCTTGGCCTCGGCCAGCACACTCAGAATGGTGTCGCGCACCTGCCCGACCGGCGCCAGTTCTTCGCCGTGCTTCGGTTCCCGGCTTAGTCCGAGATCGATGCCCACGCGCAAGTACGAGCGCTGGTCGGTGTCGGCCAGGTTCAGGACGAAGGTTTCGAGGTGAAGTGTCGACCGCACCTTGGTCGCCTGGTCCGGCGCAGGCTCTGCTCCGCGGCTGGCCCAAAACCAGATGCCAACCCCGGCCAGGACCACCAGCAGAACCGCCATGCCCAGGACACGTCCCTTAGATTTTTTTTGGACTTCGTCCGGCATGCAGTGGGGAAAAGCAATCGGGATTCCGCCGCCGCAAACGAAAGTGAGGGGTAGACGCTTGGGTTGAAATCCCACAGTTCCCGCTTGGAATCAGCAGTTGCGGGGATCAACGGCCCCAGACCACGAAAAAATGAGTCGGATTCGTCGGCACTCGCTCCGTCTCGATGAGGCGGCCCTCATTAAGAATCTGCAAGGAATCAACGCGGCTCCGGCGGCAGAAGCACTGCCGGAGCCACGTTGCGGGTCGGCGACTCTACTGTTTCAACGCGATCGTGTCTTGCGTGATCTGATCGAAGGTGGTCACGGCTTTGGCGTCGGCTTCAAAGCCGCGCTGAGCGACGATAAGTTTGGCGAACTCGGTGGCAATATCGACGTTCGACAGTTCGAGCGACCCGCCCGAAAGGGTTCCCAGTTCGCCCGCCCCCGGAATTCCCACCACGGCAGGGCCGGAGGCGAGAGTCGGAGTGAAATCGGTGTTGCCATTCAGCTGGAGTCCGTTGTTGTTGCCAAAACTGGCCAGCGCGATTTGCCCCAGAGCTTCCGTCGAGCCGTTGCTGAACGAACCGGTGATGGTGCCGTCGGAGCCGATCGAGAAACTGGTGAGCGAACCGCTGCTGTTGCCATCCTGATTAGCCGACGTCGTACTGTCGGGAGCTGCTACCTGGGTGAGCACCGGAGTAGTTCCATTGAGCACATTCCAGTTGAACGTCATGTCGGTAGCGCCGTCGGCCAGCCCGGTGATAGGGATTCCGGTGACGTTCGACAGAGCTCCGGTGACAGTTCCCCCTGTGGTAGCCGTGTCCCCGGTCAGCACGCCATTTCCGTTGAAGGTCAGGGTGCCGGTGGCCAGAACTCCAGTGGCGCCGACGGCGCTGAGATCGGTCCCGGGAATACTCAAACTGTAATCCCAGGTATTGGGTCCACTACTGGTGAAAGTCGCGGTCAAAGTGTGAGGGGCTCCGAGAGAGTCGTAAATCGTGACCGGGGTCGAATAAGGGGTATCGGTCGGGGTGGTCGACGCGTTGAGATTAAAGGTCAGCTGTACGTTGCCGGTGGCCACCGGCGGACTGATAGTGCCGGCGCCGAGCTGCAGCGGGCCAATTCCGGCGCCGGTGTTGACCACGCCATTGACTGCAGGGTAGCCGAGGACTTGCTGGCCTTCGGAGGTAACGAGATAGTTGTTTTTGTCGACCGTGAAATCACCGGCCCGAGTGTAATCGATGGAGCCGCTGGCGTTTTGCACTGCAAAGAATCCGGCGCCCTGGATGGCCACATCCGTCGGCACCCCGGTGGCGCTGACGCTGCCCTGAGTAAACAACGAGGGCATGGCATTGACCTCGGTGCCGGCTCCTTCCTGAATGGGATCGCCCGATCCGGTGGTTCCCAGATTCTGATAGAACAAGTCGCTGAACAATACGGCGGTATCCTTGTAGCCCGTGGTGTTCTGGTTGGAGAGATTGTTGGCGATGGCTGACAGAGCGGTCGATTCGGCGGTCAGCCCGGACAGAGGAATGGAGAAATTCGGCATTTAGAACACTCCTTGAATCTGGTGATTGAGAATGGATGCTGCGGGTGCCATGAAATTCGGAATCGCGGCCTGCGCCGCGGTGGCCATCGGGTTCGGCGAACTGGGAGAACTCGTGGCGGGATTTCCTCCGTTTGAGCTGGCGGCTGCGGCTGGGTTCGCGCCCCCGGTCGTACCTGAGCCTCCGGTCGAGCCCGAGGCCGAGCTGGCGAACTGCTGCAGGGTTTGATTGATTTGGGTGACTTCGCTGAGCTCGCTGAACTGCGCCAGCTGGCCGACGAACTGCGAGGGATCCATGGGATTCAGGGGATCTTGATTTTGCAATTGCGCCACCAGCAGTTGCAGGAACATGTTGTTCAGGCTTTGCGACGTGGGCATCCCTGTGCCGGTGGTCGCGGGAGTCCCGCTCGTCGGTGACGTTGCGGCAATCGGTGCGGTGGTCATGGCGAAATCCTCCTGCAAGCAAGAATCTTTAAGCAAGAATGCTGAGTCCGGAGCCCCTGCTGCTGCTGAATGGTGGTGCCGGTTCGCTCGAATCGGCGCTGAACGACTCGGCTGGCCGAATCGTGGCGGCCATTGGCCGGGAAGCGAACCAGCGAGGCTGCGCGTCGCCTCCAGATGACATCTGGTTCGAGAACGCGAATCCGGTTTGGTGAAAGTTCACCTGGCTGAGGCGCAGGTTCTGCTGCAGCAGCGAGGTGGCGATGCCAGGAAGTTCATTGGCAAGCAGCGAACGCAAGTCGCCTTTTTCGCTGCCGATCAGGACTCCAACGTCGTTGGCGTGAACCACGGTGCGGACTTCCACGTTGCCGAAGGCCGCGGTACTCATCCCAATGCGCATTTCCGATTGGGCTGCCTGGTTGACCATCTGGGCCATCTGTACCGGGCTGGTGCCGGAATGGACTGACAACTCTGCGGACGCAGGCAAATTCAAAGGCAAGTCTGAGCCCGACGGTCCGCGGCTGTCCGAGGAGTGGGCCGAGCCAGGAGTCGTCGCGGGGCCGGTCGTTCCCCGCCCAGTTCCCGCGGTCGGAGGCGTTGCCGACATTGCACTTTGTATCGCTGACTGCATGGCCGGATCCGCTGGAGGAGGTCCCGGGGCAGAAACGGACGCAGCCGGAAGGGCACTCGTTGGCGTTGTGGCGATGGGCGCTGCGGCCACCGCAGTTGTTTTGTGCGGAGGCACATCGGACGAACTGCCGTCGGGTGTGCTTGATTGCGAGTTGTCTTGGGCTGCGCTGGTCGCGGTCACCGTCTGCGCCGCTCCCTCGGATGATGGTGATCCGCCGACACCGTGCGCCGCAGAAAAGTGGTTCCCAGGGTTTGAAGTCAGATTCGAGCTCCCCCCTCCTGCGAGATTGGCGCCCAACGTAAGAGATGGGAGTGGGATGGCAGAAGAACTGGCGGAAGAATTTGCCGGCGGAGTTGCGGCAGGCGCGGCGTCGGATGGCGGCGGAGTCGGGCGCGGTTCCACTGCAAAACACGGCAGCGCGCTGTTTCCCGGAGGGTGAGCGCTCGGAGAAATCTCCGCGAGTATGCTGGGCTTAGCGGCGGACTGGGCCGCGGGAGAAGACTGCGGAAGCGCTGGCGGTTTCGGGTCGATCGAAAGAATTGACGGCGGGAGTCCGGCACTGGGTTCGATATTTGTCGCGGTTAGGTTCGGCGCGCCCGCGCTCGCCCTGCTCGGGTCTGTGGAAGATTGCGTCGAAGCGCTGTCGAGCGAGGTTTGGAGAGCGACTGCGCTGTTGCCTGGGGCCGCTGCTTGAGGCGCTGGGATGGCTGAGCCGGATATGTTCTGGCCTTGAAGTTCGAGGGATGTCAGGCCGCCAGTCGCAGAGGTCGCGGAGGGGAGGGCGCTTCCGGAACCTTCCGCGACTGCAGCCTGGAGAACCGCGGCTGGGACGGTTGCAACTTGCGCAACATCAGCCTGCGTCCCGTTGATCTGCCTAACATTGCTCTGCCTAACATTGATTTGACTATCAATGCTCTCCATAACATCGATCTGCGTAACATCGATCTGCGTAACACCAACCGGGGTAACATCCAGCTGCGCGGCGTCACTCTGAAGGATGGCGAGAGATGCCGTCTGGTATGGACTGCGTACAGCTGCAGGCGTGGATAGCGGTGGAACGGCGGGCCGAGTTGTACTCGGCTGATCGACACTCACGCGATTCGTGCTCAACTGAACCGTGCTGAGCTGATTCGTGGTAAGCAGCGGGGCACGGACATCCTCCGCCGCTGGCTGTGCTGCAAGAACGCTGCCAGCCATCCGAGTCAGCGATTTCGCGCTTGCGCTCGTCGCGGTTTGCGCATCGCTTTTTGCCGCCGGGGGCAGCGGCTGCGCGGCGGCAGATTGTTCGCCCGGCCCGGAAGCGGCGGGAATGACACCGTCTTGTAAGAGTCCGCTCAGGGCGGTGCCGGCAGGTGGTTCGGTGCCGGACAGCGCGGACGGAATGGCGAGCGTTGTTGCTTGCGAACCCGCACTCGATCGATACGAGGGAAAGGGAATGTTGTCAGCGTTGCCTGGAGCGAACGTGAACGAAGACGACGACGAGGAAGCCTCCGCGGTAGATTCCCGCAAAGAGGCGTCAAGAATTGCGGGTGCAGCCACGGGTGCGGCTAACCATGGGGAAAGAACCGCGATGGGTGTGGCCGGCATACTTTGTTGTAATTCCCAGGCACTGAGCGGATTCGCAGCTCTTGTTTTGCCGGCTGGTCTCAGTGCTCCGTTTCCGCCAGGTCCGGGAACAGTTGCTGGTGCCGCTACCGTCGGCTCGTGCGCTGGGGCCGTCGCCAGCGGCCCGAACAGCGCGGCAAAGCTGCCGGAAGTCCGCGAGCCTGAGTTGACTTGGCCGGACAAGCCTGCGGACGAGGCTGGCGTGGCGCTGGTCGGGTTCGCGGGTTCAAGGGCGTTAGTCACGATAAAAGTCCGAGCCGAAAGTCCGAGTGGATGGAAAGGCTCATTCGCCATGGATGCATCTCGGGCACCAACCTGGAGACGTGCGCAGAAGCGGCATAGGAAGAGAGAAAAAGCTGTGGAATCAAGGGAATCGCAATCTGGCCGATGGAATCGAGCGAAAGGCCAAGAGTGACAGCTGGGCAAGCGCTGCCCAGACCCGGCAGAATCTAACCACGCTTGAGGTAGGCTTGGCGTAAAAGGAAGAGATCGTCGAGTTGGCGCTGTTCGCGCCGCGCCGCCGCGCGCTCATATTCGCGCAGTTGATGGTTGCGCAGGCTCTCGAAGGTTTCCCGCTCGCGGCGCGCTTGCTGAAAGATTTTCTGCTGCTGGTCGCGCAGGTTTTGCCAGCGCACGAGATCGTGTTCGGCATCCTGCCGCTGCAGCTGCAACGCGGCCTCCCCGGTAAGTGCGAAGCGCAGCTCGGCGGAGGTGGTCCCCGCTCCCAGTTCCTGAGATTCACGGAGCTGAATTTGCCGTATTCGCTCGTCGAACTGCTCGATCACGCGGCGCGCCCGCGCCACTTGCTGGTTGGCCGTGCGCAGACGCAGTTCCTGCTGGTGTTCGACACTCTGCCGAAAGTGAAGAACCGCTTGCAGCGGAAAATGAAAAGCCATGGGTTTTCTTTCGAGAGGCTGGTTAGAAAACGCCCTAAATTCCCTGGAAGCGTTTCTTCGGTTCGCCAAAGTTCAGCAAATTCTTAGCCGGGCAACGCCAGCAGCTTGGCGATGCTGTCCGCCAGAGTCACGGATTCGCCCGGCTTCTGCATCAGGAAACGATGCAGCTCGGGAATCAGCGCCAGGGCCTTGTCAAGCGTGGGATCACTTCCTTTCTGGTAAGCCCCAATGCGAATCAGGTCTTCCGAGGCGGTGTAGGCGGCGAGCAGGCGCCGCAGCTCGTGGGCTTTTTGCAGATGCGCGGCCGAGCAAACCGCCGGCATCAGCCGGCTCACGCTGTCGAGCACGGCGATGGGAGGATAATGGCTGCGCACGGCCAGCTTGCGATCGAGCATGATGTGACCATCGAGCAGAGCGCGCGCGCCGTCGACCAGCGGGTCCTGCTCATCGTCGCCTTCCATCAGCACGGTGTAAAACGCGGTGATGCTGCCCGCGCCGAATTTTCCCGCGCGTTCAATCAGCCGCGCCAGCATGGCGAAGCAGGAGGGAGTGTAGCCTTTGGCTGTAGGAGGCTCGCCCGCCGCGAGACCGATTTCGCGCTGCGCCATGGCCAGGCGGGTGAGCGAGTCGACGACGAGCAGAACGTTCTTGCCCTGCGCGCAAAAATATTCGGCTACGGCTGTTGCTGCGAGCGCGGCGCGGATGCGCAACAACGGAGACTGGTCAGAGGTGGAAACCACGACTACGGCGCGTTTGAGGCCTTCTTCGCCTAAAGAATTTTCGAGGAAATCGCGCACTTCGCGGCCGCGTTCCCCCACCAAGCCGAGCACGGTCATGTCGGCCCCGGTATTGCGCGCCATCATGCCAATCAGCGTGCTCTTACCCACACCGCTGCCGCCAAAAATGCCGACCCGCTGGCCGCGGCCACAGGTCAGGAAGGCATCGACGGCGCGGATGCCGCATCCGATCGGCTCGCGAATCGAAAGCCGTTCGAGAGGCAGCGGAGCCGCGCCATCAAGGGCGCGGTACTCGCGGGCGCGGTAAGGGCCCAAAGAATCCAGAGGCTGGCCGCGACCGTCGACGACGCGCCCCAGCATTTCCTCGCTCACCCGCAGCGTCGGGTGCTCTCCCCAGGTGACGACGCGGTCGCCGTGCCGAACTCCGCGCGGCCGATCAAGCGGCATGGCCAGCACCGTCGAGCCGCGAAAGCCGACAATCTCTCCGGGCAGCACCCGTCCGTGCGAATCGTGAATGTGACAGATCTCACCCACTGAGCAGAAGGGGCCCTCGGACTCGACCAGCGGCCCAACGACTTGCGTGACTCGCCCCTGCCAGCGCAGCCCGGCGCAGCTTTCGAGCCGGGCCAAATAGGGCGCGAGCGAAGCGTCCGCGCTCATGATGCGGCTCCTTTATTCGCCGCTCCTGCATTCGAAACACCTGCATTCGAAACACTGGGATCCGCCGCAGCAGGATTGTTTACCCCCGGACGCGCCGCCAGCAAGTCCATTAGCCCTTGCTCAATTTCTTTGAGCTGCACTTCGAGTCCAATCACGGCCGTGCCCATCGAGGTTTCGAGCGTGCAGCGGTCAGGGAGCTGGGCGGGGTCTTCGACGATTTCCGGCCGATCGGCGGGGTCGAGCTGGGTCGAGAGATAGCGCCGCCAGTCGGCAGCGTTTTCGGGATGAATGCGCAGCACAATGCCGGTGGCGCCGTCGATTTTTTCGAGGGCAACGCGCACGATCCCGGCCAGCAGCAGCGGATCGAGCTGGGCCTCGCGGTGCAGAATCTTGCGGGCAATGCTGAGCGCCAGCTGAACCACTTCGCCTTCCACTTTCTGAAAATAGGTAGCCCGGTCGCGGGTAAACTGCGCCAGAGCGGCGGCCAGGCTCAAACGCTCACGCCCCAGCTGCTCGTCGAAAATCTTGCGGCCCTCGGTGAGTCCTTCCTGCCGTCCCTGCACGCGAGCCTGGTTTTCGCGGGCAGCAGCTTCGGCGGCGGCGGTCTCGTCGGCCGGACCGCCAAGACCTGCAAGCCCGTCGGCTATTCTGCGGGACATTCCAGGGGGGATGGAATCGTAGGGGAAAGGCTCGAGGGCGGGAGAGAATTCCGGAACGCGGGGCGAGGCCGCGGCCGGAGCTCGACTAGGCAACGTACTCATCGTCGCCCTCCGGGTTCAGGGTCAGTTTGCCTTCGGCCTCGAGCTTCCGTGCTACCGCGACGGCTTCCACCTGGGCTTTGTTGACTTCGCGCGACTTCACCGGACCCAGCACTTCCATATCTTCTTTGAGCATTTCGACGGCGCGCGACGACATCGACTTGAAAATGTAATTCTTCAATTCTTCCGAGCATCCGCGCAGGGCCGTGGCCAGTGTCTTCTTATCCATTTGTCCCAGCAACTCGCGGATGCCGGCTTCGGGCACGGTCAGCAGATCTTCAAAAGTGAACATCAGGTTGCGGATCGAGAGCGCCAGCTTGGGATCCTCTTTCTCAATCCCTTCGAGGATCGTTTTGGAGTTGGTGATATCGAGCCGGTTCATCACTTCGGCCACTCCGCGCAATCCAGCATAGGCCCGGCGACCCTGTTCGCCGAGGGCTTCGAGGCGTTTGTGGAGCACGATCGAAACCCGCTGCGCCATCTCCGGGGAGAATTGCCGCAACTGTGCCAGGCGCTTGACCGCCTCCGAACGCAGTTCCTCGGGCAGAAGCATGAGCAGCGTGGAGGCCTGCTTAGCCTCGAGATGGGCGAGAATCAGCGCGATGGTCTGAGGATGCTCGCCTTCGATAAACTTCGCCAGCTGCTGGGGATCGGCTTTGCGCAGGGAATCGAGCTTGCCGGCGCTCATTTCCGCGGTTTGCGCCACCTGGCGCAGCAGTTCCTTGGCACCCTCCTCGCCAAAGGCCTTGATCAGCAGCTTGTTGGCATATTCCTTCCCGCCCTGCACCAGGCAATCACCGGTCGCAACCAGGCGTTCGAATTCTTCGAGCACGGCCAGCGTGGTCTCGGCATCGACCGACTTGAGCAGGGTGATTTCGCGGGTGATTTGTTCGACTTCCGCGGGCGGCAGATGGCGATAGAGTTGGCTGGCCGCATCTTCGCCGAGGACCACCATCAGGATCGCAGCCTTGTGCAGCCCGGCCGGTGCGGTGGCGCCGCTACTCATGGTTGTTCCTTATATGATTGTTCCCTCATGGCTGCTCCTCCTGCTGTACCCAGTTCTGCACCAGGCGGCTGGCGGCTTCCGGTTCGGCTTTCACTTTTTCGGCCAGCAGGCGCTTCAGCTGGCTGGCCCGTTTTCCGCCGTCTTCGAGGCTGCCTTCGCCGCCAGCGGACCCGGCCTCACCGGTGAGCCCGGCGGCCGGGGGAGCGAGCTGGCCGGCCATCTTGCCGGGCAGGGCGCGGAAAGCGGCGAGCGCCTGCTTTTTCACCGGCCGCAACACCAGCCAGTAGATGACCAGAAACAACGCCGCTAATCCAAAGTAGCGCAGGGCCCACGCCCAGGGCTCGATCAGACGCCGCAAGTGCTCGCTGCGGGCGGGAGGCGGGGGCAGAGTTTCCACGGGAGCTTCCTGGAACGACAGATTCTCGACCGCCAGCACGTCGCCGCGCTGCGGGTTCACCCCGATCGCAGCCTCGGCCAGCTGCTCGATCTGCTTCATCTCTTCGGGCGTCCGCTTGCGCCGGGTGGTCGAGCGCTTGCCGGCCAGCTCGGTGGTCTCGACTACGTCGTCGACCACAACCGCGGCGTCGATGCGATGCACGCGTCCCGGGGGCTCGACGCTGTGATGAAGAGTCTTGCTGACGGCAAAGGTCGAGGCCTCAGACTTGGAAGTCGATTGTTCGGCGGCCGGCGCTGCGGCCGGCGTCGGAGTCCCCGAGGGCACATTGCTGGCCGTGCCCGGCACGCCGGCAGGAGCGGCGCCGGTCGAACTCTCCTCGGCGTGTTCTTCAGTGAGAGTTGTGGTGGTCTTCGGATCGTAGGTTTCCTGGGTGTCTTCGCTGGTGCCGAGGTCGTATTCGACGTGCACGCTGGCCCGCACATGATCGGGCCCGACCACCGGTTCGAGGGTGTGAACCAGCGTTTTCGCGAGTTCGTCGTCGAGAGCATAGCTGTGGGTGCCGGCGGCATCGCGGTTATGCAGTAGAGGAGTGTTCGAGTCGGCGTCGACCACGGTTACATTTTCCGGACGGAGACGGTCGACGGCGCTGGCGACGAGTTGAGGGATGGCCTGCTGGGCTTCTTCGGAAAGGTGGCCGCTGCGGGTTTTGAGGATGACGGCGGCCTTGGCGTCGTGCTGCTCGTCGGTGAACAGCGATTCCTGCGGCATGACCAGGTGCACGCGGACGGCTTCGACTTCTCTCAAAGTAGCGAGAGTTCGTTCCAGTTCGCCTTCGAGGGCGCGCTGGTAGTTCACCTTTTCGGTGAAGTCGGATCCGGCCCAGTTAGGGGTGTCGAACAATTCAAAGCCCATGCGCGCGCTGCGCGGCAGGCCGGCGGCAGCGGTTTCGAGACGGCTGGCGTCGAGTTTGTCCTCTGGTACGAGCAGGCTGGCGCCATCGGGCGAGACCTGGTAGGGAATGTTTTTCGCGGCCAGACGGCTGGCCATGTTCTGCGCCTCTTCCGGGCGCAGGCCGGAGTATAAGGTGACGTATTTCGGTTGTCCCAGCAGAGTCACAAAGATCCAAAGGGTAGCGCCCACCAGCGCCGCTCCGCCGGCCAGCAACAGACGCTGGTTCAGGGTCAGGCCCTGAAAGAACTGCTGCAGGCGCGGCAGCACGTCGTTGCCCGATGCCGTGGATGGTAGGCTGTTGGCCATTTCCGTTGCCAGGTCTCGCGAGACTTCTCGCAAGACTTAAGATTTCCTGCCCGGGTCCGCGCCGCCGCGTTTCGAGCGGGCTCGCGGGACTCAGAACTGCATGCGCGAAATTTCCTCGTAAGCGGACACGATCTTGTTGCGCACCTGCATCATCAACTGAAAGCTGAGATCCGCTTTTTCAACCGCGATCATGGCGCTGTGCACATCGGTGCCGTTGCCCCCGATCACGCCCGCTACCTTGGTCTCGGCCTGACCCTCGAGTTGCTGGATGTCGTCGATGGCGCTGTGCAGCACGTCGCGAAAGCCGGCATCGGTGCTCGACGCTGACTGCAGCGCAGACGCGTCGGCTTCGGCCGGAAGAATGCGCAGGGAAGAAATGGCGCCACTCATGCTGTGCGCTCCCGCATCGGAATTAAACTCAGGATGGTGCTGCTCACAAGCGTTTCACCCCAGATCGTTCCATCACAAAATCTCTCAACCCAATTGTTCAACGAAATTGTTTAACTCAAAATCTGCAACGACTGCTGGATCATATTCTTGGCCGCCTGCACGGCTGCGGCATTGAGCTGATAGGCCCGCACCGCGCTCAGCAGGTCGGTCATTTCCATCACCGGATTCACGTTGGGATAGGTCACGTATCCCGCGGCATCGGCGTCGGGATGACCGGGTTCGTAACGCCGGGGCAGAGGGGTCTGGTCGGCGACAACCCGGTCGACGCGCACGCCTTCCTGGGGACCGCGTTGCAACAGACTTTGGTGCAGGGAGGCCAGCATCATGGGAAAGCGCGGTCCGGGAAGAGCGCGAAACACCACCAGCTGCCGCCGGTAGGCGCCGCCCTGCGGGGTGCGCGTGGTTTCGGCGTTGGCCATGTTGGCGGAGACGACTTCGGCGCGCCAGCGTTCCGCGGCCAGCGCCGAGCCGCTGACTTCGAGCATGCCAAACAGGTTCATGAGGTCGCACCTCCGGAGTTGATTGCGGTTGAAATCAGGTGAAACTGGTCTTTCAGCAACTGGACGCCCAGGTTGAATTTCATTTGTGCCTCGGCCAGCAGCAGGCTCTCGCGCTCCATGCTGACGTTGTTGCCGTCGGGCCGCTCCATCAGACCGCGGACTTTATGGGCGACGGGGTTGAGGGAGGCCGAGACGAGTTGTCCGGTTTCCCGCTCGGAATCCTCGGCGGCGGCCCGCTGCAATTCTGCGCGGAAGTCCAGGTCGCGGGTGTGGTAGCCGGGAGTATCGATGTTGGCGAGGTTGGTCGAGATCAGCTTGTATCGAGCCACGTCGACATCGAGAAAGCGGCCCAGGGCTTCGGTCATCGGGGTTGCGGTCATGCTGGGGTTCGCCATGTTCAGGTCCTCTTCTTGCTCTTTGTGATCGTTTCTCTTTTCACTGTGTCTCTTTACGATCGTGCTCGCATCAATCATGCGCGTAGCTACTGCAGCTGGGCAGGCCATAGCTGCGAACCTTGTTGCGCACCGTGCGCAGGCTCACTCCCAGCAGTTCGGCGGCGCGCGAGCGGTTGCCGCCGGTAGCGACCAGAGTGATTTCGACGAGCTTGGCGTTCCATTTCGCCCAGAGAGACTCCCGGACGCAGGCCGGAAATTCCGAATGTCGCCGGAGATTCGGCCGGAGATGATGCCGCAGGCGCCAGCTCGCAGGCCTCGAGAGCGTTCACGCCGATCTCCGGTCCGGTGGCCAGTGCCACGACGCGGCGCAGGCAGTTCGCGAGTTCCCGCACGTTGCCCGGCCAGGTGTGCGCTTCGAGCTGATCTAGAAACGCAGGAGTCAGGCGCAAGCGATTGGCCGGGCGGGGCATAGAGCCGGACGAAGAATTCGGCCAGCTCACGCACGTCGCCGGGACGCTCGCGCAGCGGAGGCAGGGTGAGCGGGATGACGTTCAGCCGGTAATAAAGGTCGGCGCGAAACTTGCCGTCTCGAACCATCTGGGCAAGAGCGCAGTTGGTGGTTGCGATCACGCGCAGGTCGACGTGGATGGTGCGCGTATCGCCCAGGCGGTCGAACTCGCGTTCCTGCAGCGCGCGCAACAGCTTCGGCTGCAGGCCGAGCGGCATCTCGCCGACCTCGTCGAGCAGCAGCGTGCCCCCGTGCGCCAGTTCGAATTTGCCGGGCTTGGCACAAACGGCGCCGGTAAAGGCGCCCTTGGCGTGACCGAACAGTTCGCTTTCTAAGAGTGTTTCGGGAAAAGCAGCGCAGTTGACGGCGACAAAGGGGCGGTCGCGGCGCGGGCTGAGACGGTGAATCAGGCGGGCCACCAGCTCTTTGCCGGTGCCGCTCTCGGCTTCGATCAGGACATCGGCGTGGCTCGAGGCCGCCTGCCGGGCGCGATCGAGCGCTCGCAGCCACGCGGGAGCGTGCCCGCCCAGTGCTTTGGTGGCGTCGGCCTGGGTTCGGGCCTGGGCCAGGATGCGTTCCGCCGCCTGTTCCAGCTGCTCGAAGGATACCGGCTTGACCAGGTAATCGCAGGCGCCGTTTTTCATGGCGGCCACGGCTTCGGGAACGCTGGCGAACGCGGTCAGCAGAATGACCGCCGTGTGCGGAGCCAGAGAGCGTGCTGCCCGCATGACATACAAGCCGTCTTCCTCTTGCTCTTGCTCTTGATCTGGTTGCGTCTGGCTGGCCATTCGCCCGAAGTGGCGGCCCGGCATGCGAATGTCGGTCACGATCAGCGGATGCAAGCCGCGGCGAAAACGTTCCAGGGCTTCGGCGGCGTTCGCGGCGGTTTCAACCTGCCATCCCCGGCGCAGGAAACGGGCTTCAAGCGCGGTGCGCATGCCGCTGTCATCATCGACCACGAGAACTCGGTTCATTCGGTCACTGCTCCTTCGGTCGCTTCTGTTTCAGTTGCTCCCGCTTCGACTACTCCTGCTTCAAACAATCCGGCTGCAGTCTGCTGAGCGAGTTTGAGAGGAAGCGTCACGGTAAATCTCGCGCCGCATCCCGGACGGCTGCCCGCCGAGATAATCCCGCCGTGCTGCTCGACAATACGTCGGCACACCGCGAGGCCGAGCCCCGGACTGCCGGCCCGGGTGCTGAAGCCGGGATCGAAGATCGAGGAGAGGTGTTCCGGCGAAATTCCCGGACCGGTGTCGGAGACAGTCAGCACGACGGCTTCCCCGTTCAGAAGGGGTCGGCCCGCCAGTTCGATCCAGCCGCCTCCGGGCAGGGCGCGAATGGAGTTGAGCATCAGGTTCAGCAGCACTTGCTCAAGGCCGTGACGATCGGCGGGAAAGAAAACTCCGGAGACGCGGTTTTGCAGGCTCAAGGCCACGCGCGACTGCTGCGCCAGCGGCAGAAAGAAATCGCGCGCCCAGCCGAGCAGCTGGCCGAGGTCGACCGACGAGCGCTCCGGTTCCGGCAAGCTGTGGAACTGCAAGACATTATTTACGGTCGCGGCCAAGGTACGCAGCCCGGCCTGTACGTGCTGCACCCACTTGCGGCAATCCGAGCTCAAGTCCGATTCCGCCAGCAATCCGGCAAACAGTTCCAGGCTGCCCAGCGGGTTGCGAATTTCATGGGCCAGCGCGGAGGAAATTTCGGCGAGCGCCTGTTCGCGGCGGAGTTTCGATTGCGTCTCCTCGAGCTCGAGGCGCAGCCGCTGGACCTCGGCGCGCAACTTCGCGTAGGACTGCTCGAGAGAGCCGGCAGCTTCGGAAAATGAACGGAAGGCGCGCAGGAGAAACTGCTCATCCTCAATCGTGGCGTCGCCGATGTTTGGCGTAGACAGGCACGAAGCGGGGGCAATCGAGCCCCGCTCGGGCCAGCCTGTCGACATAGGCAAAGTAGTCATGTACGCAGGCAAGATTTGCACGGTGCATGCCAATCGGGACCGCGGTTGACTAAGATTTCTCTTAGGATAACGGCGTCCGGTCGCGATCCAGGTGGGGGTAATGGGGATGAGAATAAGAAAAATACAGATGCTCCGCCGTGACCGTGTCGCCACTCTCCACCAGAATCGAAGCCCGCTCCATCACGTGCTGCAGTTCGCGCACGTTGCCGTTCCAGGGATGGGACTCGAGCAGGCGGATGGCTTCGTCACTTAAGCGCGGACTGGGCATGGCCATGGCCGCCGACATGCATGCGAGAAAATGCTCAGCGAGGGGCACAATGTCGGCGCGGCGTTCGGCCAGCGTGGGCAGTTCGATGGGGAAGGCGGAGAGCCGGTAGAAAAGATCGAGACGAAAATCTCCGCGCGCGGCCCGGCCTGCTAGGTCTGCGTTGCTGGCGGCGAGAACGCGCACGTCGACGCGCGTCGCTTCCGCAGCGCCCAAGCGCTGAATCTCTTTCTGCTCCAGAAAGCGCAGCAGCTTGGCTTGCATCCCAAGCGGAAGTTCGCTGACTTCGTCCAGAAACAATGTGCCCCCGTGAGCCGCCGCGATTCGCCCCAGTTGCGACTGGACCGCTCCGGTGAAGGCACCGCGGGTGTAGCCGAACAGCTCGGACTCGAGCAGCGCCTCGGGAATGGCCGCGCAATTGACCACGACCAAGGGCTTGGCCGAACGCGGACTGAGCGCATGCAGCGCCCGGGCTACGAGTTCCTTGCCGGTTCCGGTGGGGCCGGCGATCAGCACCGTGGTCGAGCGCGCCGCCACCAGGCGCACCATGCGGTAGACGCACTGCATGGCGTCGCTCGACCCGATCATCTCGGGCAGAGGTTTCGCCGCTACAGTTTCACCAGGCTGCGGGCGCAGACAAAGCCGTACACCGGATTCGTACTCACTGGCGGAGCTACAGGTTTCTTCGCCCGGGTGCAGGGACTCGGGGTCGTCTGGCTCGTTGCAGTCCTGGTCGGAGCAACGCGCACCCTCGGAATCGAGCATCACAACCTGGGTGCCGGGGAAACGCCGCTGAATAATTGCGATGAGTTCTTCGGCGTCGAGATCGGGAAGACGGCGATCGAGAAACAGGACCTGCCAGATCCCTTTCTCGAGCTTAGCCAGCGCGTCGGCGCCGCCCAGAGCCTGCTGCACCGGTCGGCATCGGCCGTTCAGGCGGTGCAGGACCTGCTGGCGCAGTGCAGTGTCGGGGCTCGCGATCAAGGCACCGCCGGAATGAGTGAAGAAGGGCAGGGTGGGCATAGCGCTCATTTTCGAGTCTCCAAATCTGTACCAGTAAGGTTAATGTCTGGCAGCAAGTGCGGGAGCCAAGGGCAGCCGAACCGTGCAAGCCTCGCTCGTTTTCTCGGCCGACCCCTCGGCTGCGCCCGCAGCCGTCTCCGATCGGGTGTGGATCCATTCCGCGCCGGCCCGCTCCCATCCGGCTTGGGCGAGAAGCAGGCCCACTTCTGGCCGCGAAAAGGGCGAATGCTCTGGCGGCGGGCCCGGATTCCACGAGACCACGAGAGAAGCCTCGTCCCGGTCAGGCGCGGCCACGATCCGCAGATCGCTGCCCTCCCGAGCCAGGCTTAAGACGGAATCCAGAAAACGAAACAACAGCGTGGTCAGAGAGCGGCGATCGGCTCGCAACGGGAGCGGAGACTGGCTCTCGAACGAGAGGCGCACGCCTTTGGTCTGGGCGACCGGAAGCAGATCAGTAACTGCACTGCGCAACAGTTCGTCAAGCAGAAACAGATCAGCCTGCTCCCGGTCCGGCGGCTGGACATCGGCGACTTCGCGGATCGCTTCCACGAGAATCCGCATGCGTCCGGTGAGTTCCAGACCCTCGCGCAGGGTACGGATGTACTGTTCACTGGGCCGGGGGCCGGCCACGGCCAGCTCCAGCGAACACTGCAGCCCGGTCAGAGGCTGGTTGAGAGCATGCAGCAGATGCGCCAGCGGACTGCGGCCTTTCGACGTTGCCTCACGGACAGGCTGGGGCGCGGGTTGAGGTGCGGGCTGAGGACGAGCGCTCCTCATATTGCGACCCCAGCAACCTCAGCCGCTGCTGATTCAGAAGGAGCGCTCAGTTCATAGCCCACGCCGCGCACGGTGTGAATCAATTTGGTCGAATGGCCGTCGTCGATTTTGCGGCGCAGGTAATTGATGTAGACGTCAACCACGTTCGTGGTGGTGTCAAACGTGAGGTTCCAGACGCGCTCAATGATCATGGAGCGGGTGACTCTGCGACCGAGATTGAGCATCAGGTATTCCAGCAGGGAGAATTCTTTGGCCGTCAGCTCGATCCTGCGTCCGGCCCGCTCCACCAGACGCTGCACCCGGTCGAGTTTGAGGTCGGCGGCCAGCAGTACCGACTCCGACGGCAGGTGGCTGCGCCGTACCAGCGCTCGAATGCGTGCGGAAAGTTCGCTGTATGAAAAAGGCTTGGCCAGGTAGTCGTCGGCGCCGGTGTCGAGACACTGCACTCTGTCCTCGACCCGGGTACGCTGGGTCAGCACGAGCACCGGGACGCTGGGTTTTTTGGCGCGCAAATAGCGCAGCACGCTCACGCCGTCGAGCTTGGGCAGGTTGAGGTCAAGGATGACGACGTCATACTCGGACTCGGTTGCCGCAGTCCGGGCCTGTTCGCCATCCGGGAAAACGTCCACAGAGTAATGTTCGCCTTCGAGACCCTGACGAACGAATTTGGCCAGCGCTTCATCATCTTCTGCGATAAGAATTCGCATACTCTGAACCGTCCTTAATCCAACAGCCCCAGTCTAGTTAGAAACTGCTCAACCGCAGCCAAAACTATGCTCACCCAAAGGTCCGTAGGTGCAGAAATGGCGCTCGGTTTCAATTCGGGAGATTCAGCGCTGTGCTCTTTGCCGCGAACCTCCGCGGCTAATTCCGTCGCGGCGGCTGCAGCAGCGATAATCCGAAGGGAGTTTTTTCAAATCGGAGTTACGGGCCTTGCGGGTGTGGAGCAAAACGACACTGAAGTCTCTGCTGCTGCCGGGCGGAATCCTGCTCTTGGGCGTCACGGTGCTGGTTTATTCCGGCTGGCTGACGCTGGCTTTGCCCGCCCTCAGCTTCCTCGGCTATTGCGCGCTGCTCGGGGGGATGTTGCTGGCCTGGAGATTCCATTCCAGCCGCATCTTCTTCGCGCTGGTGGTGTTGTTTCTAGCCCAGGAAGCGATTGCGCTGTTCGGAGCCGGGCACATCGCACCTGGAACTTCTGGGTGGACGATTGTGCAGGTGGCGGCCGCGCTCGTGCCGCTGGACTTCGTTCTGATTGCTCTGATGCACGAGCGCGGCTTTACCGTCGCAGCCATCGCGCCCGTGGGGTTGTTCCTGTTCGTGCAATCGGTGATTGTGGCGGTGCTGTGCCGCGCGGCCGAAGGATTGCCTTCGCCACCGGTGCGGGTGCATCACTTGGCGACTTCGGTTGCTGTCCCGATCTCCATGCCGGGCTATGCCCTGCTCATATTTTCGGGCGCAGGTCTGTTGTTGCTGGTCCGGTTTCTGCTCATCCGCAAGCCCGTCGACAGCGCGTTGTTGTGGTCGCTTTCCGCTTTTTTCCTGGCATTGCGATTCGCCGGGACCGCGCGGGTTTCGACCCTATATTCGGCCACCGCGGCGTGCATTCTGGCGGCTTCGATCATTGAGAACTCTTATCTGCTGGCCTACCACGATGAGCTTACGGCGCTGCCCTCGCGCCGTGCCTATAACGACGCGCTTCTGCGGCTGCAGCATCCTTATACGATTGCGGTGGTCGATATCGATCACTTCAAGCGCTTCAATGACACCCACGGTCACGAGACCGGCGATCAGGTTTTGCAACTCGTTGCGGCCAACCTGTCGCGCGTAACCGGCGGAGGCCAAGCCTTCCGCTGCGGCGGGGAGGAGTTCAATATAGTGTTTCCCGGAAAAACGACTTCCGAAATTGTGGATCACCTCGAGCAGCTGCGGGCGGCTATCGAGTCCTCGAGATTTCGCGTGCGAGGCAGCGACCGGCGCGAAGTTCCGCGAGGACCGGACCGGCGGAACGAGCGGGCGCGTGGACGCGCGCGAAAGGCAGACTCGATTCGGAGACTCGCCCAGGAACAGCAACTTCCGGCCTCACTTTCGGTGACAGTCAGCATTGGTGTAGCGACGTCGTCGAAAGAAAAGTTGCACCCCGAAGAAGTGCTGCAAGCGGCTGATAAGGCGCTCTACCGCGCCAAGGCCAATGGACGGAATCGGATGGAAACGGCAAGTTCAAGCCGACGGAAAGCTCGCGCCGAAGCCGGAATCGCCTGAACGCGGGAACGATCGTTGCCGGAACGATCGCGAAGCCTAAGCTGGTGAGTTAGCCCAGTTTCAATCAAGCAGCTCAATCGGAAAAATTGGTCGCGCGGAAGGCTTTCGAACAAGCGTGCGGCCCGGGCCGTCAACCGTAGGACGGGAAGTTATGACGGCCCGGTTCCGAACGTTTCGCAAGCACCGCAGGCCGTGCGGTCAGCCAGCGGTCGTCGGTGGGATCGGGTGTTTCCGGCCGGTGCCCCTGCAAGCGGGACATTTCAAACGGATAAATGCGACCCCGTCGGACTTACCGTTCAAGTCCACGGGCTTCGCAACATATCCAGTGCCGCCGCAATTCGGGCAGTCGTCTGGCGCCACTCCTCTCCCCCCTCAGTGTTAAGAGGATTGTGCACGACGGAAGGACGAATTTCGCGCGAGATTGTTTTGCGTTACGAATCACGAACAAGAATTGACGGGTTTCGAATTCCCGAACGTCTGAACCCGCCGAAAAGCGGTCGCAACCGAATGCCTTCCTGGACCGGGCCGAGCAAGAATTAAATGAAACATCCCTGCGCCCGCGAATATCCAACCTTTCAACCTCAATGGCAGGGCCTGACCGAGACATCGAACTCTCAATTGTTATAACGTGTCGTTCTGAAAGGAGCGCATCATGATTTTAGGCATGACGACGTCGACATTCACGCTAGTACACGTATTGCTGAGCCTGGCGGGGATTGGTACGGGGTTCATCGTGGTTTACGGATTGCTGACCGGGAAACGCCTCGACGGCTGGACCGTCATTTTTCTAGCCACTACGGTCTTAACGAGTCTCACCGGATTTCTGTTTCCCGTCGACCACATTTTGCCGTCCCACATTGTGGGGATCATCTCGCTCGTGGTGCTGGCGATCGCGATCGTGGCGCGGTACGCGCTTCACCTGGCCAACGCCGGGCGATGGATCTATGTAGTTTGCGCCATGCTGGCGCTTTATCTGAATTCTTTTGTCGCGGTGGTGCAATCCTTTCTGAAGGTGCCGGCCCTCAGAGCGCTGGCCCCGACGCAGAAAGAGCCACCATTTCTGGTCGCTCAGCTCGCGGTGATGGCGATCTTCATTGTGCTGGGCATTTTGTCGGTGAAGAGATTCCACCTTGAGCGGGCCGCGGCCGCGTAATCGGCAACTTCTCTCCAATCACAGCGTCGATGATGGCAGATGTGTGATTAGTGCTCATCGAAAGGATCGCTGCAAACGATCCCCGCTGTCGACCCTGGAAAAGCGGGATTTGACCGCCCGGGCGATTCTGCGGGGGAGAACTGCAAGAAATCCGAGAAGGAGGAGAGGCCGGCAGTACAGGTCACGCCCAGAACCGCTGCCCTCTCCACCGACCTGCAGGGTTCCGCGGAGCATGGCGTACCAGTTGAACAACGCGGAGAACGAGGCCACACCCGGGGAACGATCCCTGCAGCGCAAAGATGCGGCGTCCCTCGGAACCAGTGAAGTAAATACACCTGAACGATAACGGTTCCTGAAACCCTCCGAATTCCGGTGTCGGTTGAATGGACGGTTCCGTTTCGGGAACGGGCGTTGCATGTGGGAGTGCGCAGTCTTCCCAGCGGCAGAGCGGAGGCGATAATGGTGCGCCTGCGGGAATTTCACGCTGCAGCCCGACGAACCCCGTTAATCGAAGTGCCAGGGACGCCGTACGAGAAAGAGACGTGCTCGAGGCGGCCTCCGTCGTGCCGGCGGTAGTGACGAATGAAGGCGGCCCTCGGTTCATCGTCCGCTTTGGCGAGCCGGGATTGGTGGCCAATAACCTGTAGGGGTTCTGCGCGAGCATCCTGCATCTCACAACGTGGCCTGAACGGCGGTAGAACAAGGGTGCGGCGGCCTTACGCGATGACGGCATCGTGGGACAAGTTTTTTGAGCCTGTCTTTTGGCGGATATGAGAGTACCCTGAGAGAGAGCGTTCCGACTGGCAAGAAGGTAAGGATGCGGCCTCACACTGGGGTAACTGCGCCGCACCTTGGGTAACCACCATCCAGGCGCAGAAGCGCGGTAAAAGAAGGAATATGCAAATAGTCCAACTACGTCGCGCTGCAAAGGCTGCCCTCTTCTTGCCGCTGTATGGTTTCCTGGCGCTCCACGCCAGCGCACAAGCGCCATCGCAACCTGCGGACGAGCCCGCGGCTTCGGTCAAGAGTTCGCCCTTGCCGGTGGAAGACGTGGTGAGAAATCTCCAGCAGAAGAATGCGGAGCGGGCCGCTGCTCTCGAAGAGTTTGCTGGAACACGCGTCTACCGCATGCAGTATCGTGGCATCCCCAGCGATCACGACGCGGAGATGGTGGTCAGTATGACTTTCCATGCCCCAGATGCAAAGCAGTTCAGCGTAGTTTCGCAGACGGGATCGAAGTTCCTCGTCGAGCACGTTTTCATGAAACTGCTGGAGGGTGAACAGGAAGCGGCCAGCGACGAAAACCGCCGCCGCACCGCCCTGAGCACCGAGAACTACGACTTCGCGCTGGCCGGTTACGAGAGCGACGCCGACGGCGGACGATACATCCTCGATTTGTTGCCGAAGACCAAGAACAAGTTTCTTTATCGGGGAAAAATCTGGGTCGACGACAAGGACTTCGCGGTGGTGCGGATTGAAGGAGAGCCAGGGAAGAATCCTTCCTTCTGGATTAAGAAAACTGAGATTGCACACCGCTATGTGAAAGTGAACGACTTCTGGCTCCCGGCCGAAAACCACACAGAGAGCGTGACCCGGCTCGGAGGGCGGGCCACCCTCTCCATCGAGTACAAGGATTACAAGATTACAAGAGCGACTCCCCTGCCGGTTGAGAACGCGCGCGACGACCAGGGATCATCCCACACCGTGGGGATTCGCTGAGCCGAGGGTCGAGCGAAAGTCCAGAGCAAAAGTTTAGAACGACAATCCAGAACACCTCCCAGCCAGTGGTGCTGGTTACTCTCTCTGCGATATGCTTCTTTTTCGTTTGGGGGTAAGTCATGCGCCATCCAGTATTCGTTTCCATCGTTCTGCTTATCGTTTCGATTACTGCCAGCGCTCAAAGCACGCGGCATCCCTTCAGCGTCGACGATGCTGCTTTGCTGCGGAGCGCGGCGGCGGTCGCGGTTTCGCCCGACGGGAAAAGCGTTCTTTACCGCGTGCGTTTCGGCGGCGCCAAGGGCCCTGACAACGCGGAGTGGCAGTTGATCGGGGTTACGGGCGGCGAGTCGCGTCACTTGACGGTTCCGGAGAAATTCCGGCCCGCCGGGTTCACCCGCGACGGTGCCGCCCTCTACGGCGTGTACGAAGTCAACAAGATGGGGCAGCTGGCCACGCTGGCGCTGGCGCCGCCCAACACTCCGGCCGCCGCGGCGGCTACTCCTGTTCCGCTAACCTCGTTGCCGCGAGGCGTTCATTCGGCCATGATCTCCCCCGATGGCGCCCACTATGCCATTCTGGCTGACCCGCGGCTTCCCGATGCGCTAGCGGATGTGCATACCGTGATCGAGGCCGAACCTACCAGCCTTTACGTTGTTGGCACCGATGGTTCGGGCGGCGCGTGGTGGTGTCCGACATTGAAAGACGTGGCCGACGTCGCATGGTCGCACGACGGCACTTCGCTAGCAGTTGTGTCGCAGACGCCGAAGATCGGGTTTCATTATGTCCGCTCGTTTGTCGACGTTTGCAGCACCACGGGCGCGCGGCACGTCGCAACCATTGACGAGGCCACAAGTGGGATTGGCTGGATCAATAGCGATAAGGACCTGGCGTTCCTGAGTACGACCACGGAGGTGCTGACGCCGGACCATGTCTGGACCGTCGCAGCCAGCGGTGGAACTCCGATCGACCGCACTCCCAAGCTCGAAGCCAGCGCCGAGCAGTTATCAGTGGATGCGAGCGGAAACGCCTGGGTGATGGTGGCGCACGGGGTCCGGTCAGAGGTTGACGCATTTCAGAATAACGCTCTCGTTCCTACTTACCAGTGGCCCGACGGGACGGTCGCCAGCGAGCCGATCGCGCCGCAAATCGCTTCCGCGCCAGATGTTCGGGTGTTCACTGTGGCTGATCCGCAACACGCTTCCAATGTTGCAATCGCACAGGGCAATACGTTGCAGAAGATCACCCACGAAGGCGACGAGCAATTGGCGAAGGTTGCATTGGGCGAGGTGCGCGCCGTGCACTGGACCAGCAAAGATGGAATTGCGCTCGAAGGCATCGTGACGTTTCCATCGGATTATCAGGCTGGCAAGGCGTATCCCTTTCTGGTGCTGCCCCACGGGGGGCCAGAAGCGAACGACCCGCTTCGGCTCGACATATTTTCTCGAGTGATTGCCGGCATGGGTTACGTTGTGCTGCAGCCGGAATATCGCGGCTCAACTGGATATGGCACGGAGTTTTTGAACGCCATCTATCAGCACTTTGGGGATCGCGCCTATCGCGACGTCGATAGCGCGACGGACTATGCCATCTCGCAGGGCTGGGCTGATCCAAACCGCCTGGCCATGTTCGGCTGGAGCGCAGGCGGTTTCATGACTTCCTGGACGGTCACACAGACACATCGCTACAAAGCTGCGATTGAAGGCGCGGGCATTACCGACTGGCTGAGTTTTATGTGGACCAGCGACGTGCAGCAGATCGACTACGATGCGCGCTGGCCCGATAAAGATCCCGAAGCGTTTCTTGTATATTCCGCCGTCATGCATGCGGAGAACGTGACCACGCCGTTGCTCGTACTGCACGGCGCTGCCGACGAGCGCGTTCCCACCTTTCAGGGGCGGGAGTTGTTTGAGGTGCTCGCTGCCCGCGGCAAGACCACGCGAATGGTGACGTATCCTGGTTCGCCGCACTTTCCTACGGTGTGGGAGCAGCGCCAGGATGTGTTTCGTGAAATTGCCGCGTGGCTGGCGCGCTATAACCCATGAAATTGTTTAGAGCGCGAAGGCTGGTTCCCGTGAGTCCAAAGCGCCGGGCATGCATCTAGGTAGGGCATGGAAAGCTTAAAGGAATTCAGCCTGGCCGAAGTGAGCGCAGTTCTCACGCGCACTCCCGCGACCCTGAATGCGCTGTTGCGCGGGTTGCCCGACACATGGGTGATGGGTAACGAAGGGCGCAGTAAAGACGGAAAGGATACCTGGAGCGCGTTCGACATTGTGGGCCATCTGATTGTCGGAGAGCGCACCGACTGGATGCCGCGGGCGCGGATCATCCTGGAAAACGGCGAGGCGCGGGCATTCGATCCGTTTGACCGCTTCGCGCAATCGAGGGAGAGTGAAGGCAAGTCGCTGGACCAACTGTTGGATGAGTTTGCCCGCCTCCGTAGCGAGAATCTAACCGCATTGCAGGCTTTTAATTTACAGCCAGAAGATCTGGCCAGGTGCGGACGGCATCCGGCGCTCGGAATGGTGACGTTGTCAGAACTTCTGGCGACCTGGGCGGTTCATGATCTCACTCATGTGCATCAACTCTCGCGCGTGATGGCTCACCAGTATCGTGACGCAGTCGGACCGTGGAGTGCGTATCTGGGCGTGCTGCATTGTTCCGGTCATAGTGCGTAGGCAGATCTTCGGTCTGCTATTTGTCGGCGGCGCCGGGAAAGTTTATCTTGGTAGGTCCCGGCTAGTCAGAAAGTCTCGCATGAATGTTTTGGTTGTGAACTCCGGAAGCTCCAGCCTCAAGTTCCAGATAATTTCCACCGATCTGGAGCGCATCAAGCAGCTCAAGGACGATCGCCTCTGCCAGGGGGAAGTGGAAGGCATCGGCGGCGAAGCCATCATAACCTTTCACAACAAAAGTGAGCAGAGTCAGAAGTTCACGGCGGCGCTGCGTGATATTTCTGCGGCGGTAGATTATGTAGTCCGGTTCATCGCGTCGGGAAAATCAGGCGTGACTGAGATTAGAAGCACGGCCGATGTGAACGCCGTCGGACACCGGGTAGTGCATGGCGGCGAGCTGTTCTCGGCGTCAGCATTGATTGACGACAAGGTCTTGCAAGGAATTGAAGACTGCATCGATCTGGCGCCGCTGCACAATCCGAACAATATCAAAGGCATCCTCGCCGCGCGCGAACTCTTTGGCAATGCGATTCCGCAAGTGGCTGTGTTCGACACTGCGTTTCATCATTCGATTCCGGATCGGGCTTCGCTCTATGCCATTCCATATCATCTTTATCGGCGCCATCGCATCCGCCGTTATGGATTTCATGGAACCTCGTATCGTTATGTGGCATTTCGTTACCGCGCGCTGCGCGGACTCACGCGCGAGCAGACGAACATCATCGCGCTGCACCTGGGAAACGGATGCTCCGCCTGCGCGATCCGTGCAGGCTCTTCGGTGGACACTTCCATGGGAATGACGCCGCTGGAAGGCCTGGTGATGGGCACACGCTCCGGCGACCTTGATCCCGCGATCGTCAACGTCATCGCGCGGAAAGAAGGGATGTCTCCTTCGGAAGTGGACACGCTACTCAACACGCAGTCTGGCCTGCTCGGCATTTCAGGACTCACTAACGACATGCGGGAGTTGCAGGCGGAATTGAAAGAGCACGATGATCGCCGCGTGCGCTTAGCCATTGACATTTTTTGCTACCGTGCGCGGAAATACATTGGCGCATACCTGGCGTCGATGGGCGGGGCCGACGCCGTCGTTTTCACCGGCGGCATTGGGGAGAACTCGCCAGAAATCCGCGCGCAGATTTGCGAGGGCATGGAGTGGGCCGGCGTGAAGCTGGACGCAGCGAAGAACCAGGAGACGGTGGCCCGCGAAGGCAAGATTTCAACTGACGATTCGACGCTGCTCGCCTATGCGATCCCAACCGACGAGGAATTACTGATCGCACGCGATACAGTGCGCGTCATACTGGGTGAGCCCCACCCGTCCTGAATCTCTGTTGTTGCCGTGCGCTATCGCTTGTTCTGGTCGTGAAGACGAAATAGCACTTCTGGTATTTTGTCTTTTACGGTCTTAGGGTCCACTTCACTAGGGTCATCGGGCTTCACCCCGTACCAGTCGGAAATCTTCCGTACATACCATTCTCTCGGTTGAGAAAAAGTACCGCGCTCGGAATGCGTATGCCTTTCATAGCATTCCAAGAAGCCCTGGATCATGCCCAGTCGCTCCAGTTGCGATGAGGCGCGCCACTCATCGCCGCTATCATATGGCCCCCACTTCTGCTTCATCCCTTCAGAGCCTTCGTTTCCTTTTGCGGGATGATGAACAGAGCGCGAGTAGGGAGGGCTCGAAATTCTTGACAGCAATGCCTCCACCGATTCTGTAGCCCCATCCGGGTGATCATGCAAATATTTCGTCACTCTCGGTACATATGCCAGCCTTGGATCTTCATTAATCAATTGGGTATGGCGATCCACAAGGTTGTAGTAGCAATCCCGAAAACCCAGTACAAAGCCCATACGTTGTTCATCACCAATCGTGAGCCACCACCTCCCGTCGTAGGTGGCGGCGTTCTCTGCGGCAACGCATTCGGCAACGAGACACGCCCAAAGTAGGCCTAATACCATCGCACGCAGCCCGCGCATGGCCGTCAATCGAGGTTGTCGCATTGATAGCATTTCTAAGCTAGTAAGGCCACGTCCATCCCGCTGCTTCGGGCTGGTCGATTCCGTACTGGTGAGCGTAGTTTTTGCACTCGATCTGCTGGTTCAGGAATCTGTCTTTAGCGTGGCCGCCGATTTTTTGTAATCGTGGCACGCGGTCGATCACATCCATGGCCAAGCTGAAGCGGTCGATGTTGTTGTTGATGGCTAGTTCGAGTGGCGTGTTGATGTTGCCCTTTTCTTTGTAGCCGCGCACGTGAAAGTTGTCGTGGTTCGTGCGGCGATAGGCCAGGCGATGGATTAAATAAGGGTAGCCGTGGAAATTAAAGATGACCGGTTTGTCGACCGTAAACAAGGAATCGAAATCCCGGTCGGTCAATCCGTGCGGATGCTCGGTGCTGGGCTGGAGTTTAAATAGATCGACCACATTGATGAACCTGATCTTGATGTCAGGAAATTCCTTCCGCAATAGTGCGGTGGCCGCGAGGGCTTCTTGTGTAGGAATGTCGCCGGCCGAGGCCATGACCACATCAGGCTCGCCCTGCTCGTCGGTGCTGGCCCAGTCCCAGATGCCGATGCCCTTGGTGCAATGCGTGATCGCAGACTCCTTGTCCATGAACTGCAGATGCAGTTGCTTGTCGCAGACAATCACGTTGACATAGTTCTGGCTCCGGAGGCAATGGTCGGCGACCGACAACAGGCAGTTCACATCGGGCGGCAGATAAATGCGGGTGACATTCGCGCTCTTATTGACGACTACGTCGATAAAGCCCGGATCCTGATGGGTGAAGCCGTTATGATCTTGACGCCATACCGTTGACGTGATCAGCAGATTCAGGGATGCAATGGCCTCGCGCCAGGACAAGTGATTGCAAATCTCCAGCCACTTGGCGTGCTGGTTGAACATCGAATCGATCACATGAATGAACGATTCGTAGGATGAAAAGAAGCCGTGCCTGCCCGTGAGCAGGTAGCCTTCGAGCATTCCCTCCATCGTGTGCTCACTGAGCATTTCGATGACCCGGCCGTCAGTGGCAAGTTCGCCGCCGTCGGCGTCTTCGGGGAAGTACTGCTCGATCCAGAATTTCTTGCTGACCGCATAAATCGCATCGAGCTTGTTCGACGTGTTTTCGTCGGGAGCGAAGACGCGAAAGTTCTTCATGTTTAGCTTCATTATGTCGCGCAGGAAAGCACCCAGCGGGGGCGTGTTCTCCGCTTGGGTTTTTCCCGGCTTCTCGCATTGGATGCCGTACTCGCGGAAATCAGGCAGCCGCAGGGCTTTCTTCAACCGCCCGCCATTGGCATGAAGATTCGCACTCATGCGCCGGGTTCCTCGCGGGGCCAAGTCTCTGAATTCAGCGACCAGTTGGCCATTGCCATCGAAGAATTCCCTGGGCTTCAGCGAACGCATCCAGGACTCAAGGATGCGAAGCTGCTCTGGGTCCTTCTTTACATTGGGCAGCGGGACCTGGTGAGCTCGCCAGAAATCCTTCGAGGTAATGCCCTTCAACTTCGCGCGGCGCAGTCCAGCCCTTGGGCGAGCGCAGCACAATCATCGGCCAGCGCGGCCGGTCGCCGACACCCTGCGCGCGGGCCGCCCGCTGGTGCTCGCGGATCTCGAGCACGCAATGTTCCACGGTCGCCGCCATTGCCTGGTGCATGGTCTCCGGATCTGAGCCTTCCACAAAGTAAGGCGTCCAACCATAACCGCGAAGCAGGTTCTCCAGCTCTTCATGCGAGATGCGTGCCAGCAAAGTCGGATTATTGATCTTGTAGCCGTTGAGATGCAGGATCGGAAGCACTGCTCCATCACGCGCGGGGTTTAGAAATTTGTTGACGTGCCAGGAGGTCGCGAGCGGCCCGGTCTCGGATTCTCCGTCGCCCACTACTGCGGACACGATTAGGTCCGGGTTATCGAATGCGGCGCCGCAGGCGTGCGACAGCACGTAGCCGAGTTCTCCGCCCTCATGGATCGAGCCCGGCGTTTCGGGAGTGCAGTGGCTGCCAATGCCTCCGGGGAACGAAAACTCCTTGAAAAAATCGCGCAAGCCTTCCACATCAAGGCTTTTCTCCGGATACACCTCAGAATAAGTTCCTTCGAGATAAGCGGGGCCGAGAACGCCCGGCGCGCCATGTCCCGGGCCGGCCAGAAAGATCATGTCGAGATCGTATTTCTTAATGAGCCGGTTCAGATGCACATAGATGAACGACAGTCCGGGGCTCGACCCCCAGTGCCCGAGCAACCGGTTTTTGATGTGTTCCGGCCGCAGAGGCTCGGCGAGCAAGGGATTCTCGAGCAGATAAATCATGCCCAGGCTGAGGTAATTGCAGGCTCGCCAGTAGGTATCGGTGGCACGCAACTCGTCGGCGCTGAGGGGCTTTCCGGCGACGGTCGATCGCGTTTCACCGTACGGAGTAAGAGATGAAATTTCGGCGGTGGCGTTCGGAGCGAAGGTGCTCATAGGATGACTCCTGCGAATTCGCTATGACTGAAGTTGACGAATGACGGAGCCCGCTGGTGTTTGTTGATCTTGCATCTGACAGCGAGTCGAAAAACAAAGTGCAAAACCGCGTTTCCAGAATTCTACTCTGATCTGATTCAATTCCGGTTACAACCATGCTGGAGCGGTTTCGAAATGGGAGGCGAAGTGCGGTTTCCCGCGCGCGGAAGAGCCCCATTTGGGTCGGGGCTGAAAGTTGCTCGGTCCAGACGAACCAGAAAAGACGAGCCAAAAATAAAAACCCGGAGCGCGGGTCCCCCTCCGCGCTCCGGCACCGGAAACCAGGAGACCAGTCCCCGGCGATGCTTTCTGACGGCCGAATTGAGCGCCTCAGACGCGCAGATTCCCACCGCACCGCAACTATTCTCACAATCTCCGGAGCGCATTGCTGTCCGCGCTCCGGAGTCAACCTTCACGGCACCCTCAATCGATGATGGTTCAATTGATCGTGAACGTCTTGGCCGCGCTGGTGCCGCCTCCCGGCGTCAGGTTAACGACCGTTACGGCCGCCGTACCAGCCGTCTTGATGTCGTTGGAGGGCACAGTTGCCGTTAGCGTCGTGCTGCTCACATGGGTAGTGGTGAGCTTCACTCCCTTCCACTCAATGACAGACCCAACTACATAGTTAGTGCCCGTAGCAGTAAGAGTAAAGGGCGCGCCCCCGTGGGTTGTTGAACTCGGTGAGATCGAAGTCAGCGTTGGCACCGGATTGTCGACCACGAAGTTGGAATTTCCGGATGTGCCGCCTCCGGGTGCGGGGCTCGTGACCGAGACTGCAAACGTTCCGCCCTTTGCAATATCGGTGGCCAGAATGGTGGCAGTCAACTCGGTCGCACTCACAAAAGTTGTGGCACGAGCGGATCCAGCCCATTTCACCGCCGAAGTGCTGACAAAGTTCTTGCCAGTGACCGTGATCGTGAATCCAGCGCCGCCCGCGATCGCGGTGTTCGGCGAGAGCGAAGTAATTACCGGTATGGGATTATCGATGACGAGTTGAACGGTCTGCGTGCCCGCCCCATCCTTAATAGATAAGGTCGCGGTCTGTGCCCCAAAGACCGTCGGTTTGGCGGTCACGGTAATTGTGCAGTCATGGCCCGGGAGGCGGCTCGTTCCGCAGTTATTGGTTTCTTTGAACTCGCCCGGATCGGTTCCCCCCAGCGTGATGCTGGTGATCGCGAGCGCCGTGCTCTGGTCGTTGGTGAGAATCACGGTCTCGGCTTTGCTCGCGCCCACCGCGACCGACCCAAAGTTGACCAGAAGCGGCGAAACGCTCACCGGCTGCGTGCTGTTGAACATAATGGAAATAAAGCCGGGAACGAAGTTGCCAGTGTTCATCAGCGCTACGTCCGGCATGCCGTCGCCGTTGAAGTCGGCGATGGCGACGCTGACCGCTCCCCGGCCGTTGTAAAAGCCCTGCAGATTAGTAAACGTACCATCGCCCTTGCCCTCGAGTATCGCAGGGCCGGGGGGAACGCCGTTCCCGTTGGTGTAGGGAATGACTACGTCGAGGTTCCCGTCGCCGTTGAGATCGGCAACCACTGGAACCTGCGGCCCGCCGAAATCCACGCAAACCGTCGGTGCCTCTGTAAACGTGCCATTACCGTTGCCTTCGAGGAAAGCGTAGCCGATAGAAGAGAAAGGGCAGCCGGGAATTTCGCCGGTAACCAGCAAATCCGCTTTTCCGTCTTTGTTGAAATCCGCCGCGACCAGGTTGTACGGATAGAAGGACGGCGCGGTCTCGATGGGAGTTCCGAACGTGCCATCGCCGTTGCCAGGAAGCACGTAAAGAGCCGCCGGCGAATTCGCGTACGCCGTTGCCGCAATGTCGATTTTGCCGTCGCCGTTGAAGTCGGCGAAGGTCAGATAGACGCCGTAATGAAAGACGGAGGTGAGGCCGGTATTCAAGACGCCGGGATCATAGGTGCCGTTGCCTTTGTTCAGTAGCACGCTGATGGAACCGTCGGCGTTGCCGGTGACGATGTCAAGCTTGCCGTCGCCGTTCACGTCGACCAGATAGATGACCTGCTCCTGCGCAGTTGAGCCCGTCGGATAGTATACAGAGGGCTTGAACTTTCCCGTGCCTAAGCCTTCCAATACGGCGATGGTGTTGTTCTGGCAACCAGCAAAGGAGGCGTCCTGGAGCGCGGCAACAAGATCGGCTTTGCCGTCGCCGTTTACGTCGCCGGTGGCAATCCACTCAACATAATTGTTCCCACAACTGCCAGGAGTAAATAGAGACGTCACTCCCAGCACGCCGTGCGAACTGCCCAGGTTAACGCCGATCTTGCTGCTGTCGCCGATAATCGATTGCGCGATATCGGGGAATCCATCGCCGTTAAAGTCGGCGGCTACGATATTGTTCGCGGTAAGACTGCCGTAGGCATAAAGCTGGCTGGTCTGGAAAGTTCCATCGCCACGGCCCAGAGAGACCGTGGTGGTATTGGACCCGTTGGATGCCAGCAGGTCGGGCGTGCCGTCGGCGTTGAAATCGCCGATCGCGACCAGAAAATTGCTGCAATCGTTGCAAGCCTGGAGCGGATACCAGGGCCCAGTAGTGAAGGTCCCGTTGCCTTTGCCGTAGAACGTGAGGACGTTTCCAAAACCGTCGGGCACAATGATGTCGAGCTTCTTGTCGTTGTTAATGTCGGCCAATACCACGTTGTTCGTGGGGTTAAGAGCAACGCTGCCGACCGTGCCGCTGACTTTGAAGGTGCCACTTCCCTGGTTCAGATAGACGATGGCAGAGACACTGCCCCCGGCGACGACCACGTCTGGTTTCTTGTCTCCGTTGACATCACCGATGGCGATGCCGGCGCCGGCATAAACACCGCTGATCGCCACAGGGTAGTAAGTAGGTGTTCCAAATGTGCCATTGCCAGTGTTCAACAGAATGGTCATCCCGCCGCCCGTAGTGCCGTTGGATTGGAGAGCGAGATCGGGCTTGCCATCGCCATTCAGGTCGCCGACAGCCACAGAGCCGCAATTCCCAATCGCGTCTGTGCAAACCGTGGTGTTGGGCAACGGCGCCTGAAATGTGCCATCCCCGTTACCCAGGAAAATGAACACGCCGTTATACGGAGTCATGGCGACCAGGTCGATCTTGCCGTCGCCGTTGACATCTTCCGCCACAATGCTATTCGGGCCGGGATTGGTGTTGCCGCTGGCTGGAGCGGAATACGTGTTGGCATAAGTGAAGGTGCCGGTGCCATTGCCCAGATAGATGTGGACTTCCGCGTTGCCGGTGTTGGCGTTCTCCGCCCATATGGCAACATCGAGCAGGTGGTCGCCATTGAAGTCGCCCACGGCGATCGCTTCCAGAAAGACGTTCGATACAGCGACATTGTTTGTGATGGGCGTTTGGAACGTTCCATCCCCGTTGCCCAACATCACGTCGAGATAGGAGCCGGAACCAAGGGTGACGACATCCAGCTTGCCGTCACCGTTGAAATCTCCGGCGGCGACGCCGACGGTTGAGTCGCTGCAGGGGTAGGGGTTGCAGTAGTCGGCGGCGAAGGTCGCGGGCGCTGGAAAAGCAATGGGATAGGTTTGCGCTTGCACCGGAGTTACCACCCCGGCGCTGATGACCGCAGCGGCGAGCATGCCGAGCAAGCTTACAATCATGCCCGAGCCCTCGCCTTGCCGATAATTCAAATTCATTTGTGTTGTCTCCTGAGAGTGAATTGCTTGTGGTCTTTCGTTGCGGGGGACCTGCGTTCAATGCTGGGAGACTCTCACCCGGAATCGGGGGTGCGGTCAATGGTCGGGAGATAGCGAGAGGCTGGCGGGTGTATGGCGAGATAAAATACTTGTTTGCAATCGCTTGAGCGATCTTATTGTCTGAAAAGGCGACTTCCTCGGAGCCCAAAGCCGACCGTTTTCACCGAGTCGGGCGACGGTGGTAAACTATTAGCTCATTAGCTCCCCCGCCGATTATTTCCTTATGGGTTCTCCGCAGTCGCCGACGGCGCTCATTCGCTTTGGAGTATTCGAGGCGGATCTGCGCGCGGGCGAACTCCGACGGAACGGCGTCAAAGTCCGCCTACAAGATCTGCCCTTTCGAGCGCTCACCCTGTTGCTGACCCGCCCCGGGGAAGTGATCACGCGGGAGGAATTTCGTCAGGCGCTCTGGCCTCCCGGCGTTTTTGTGGATTTTGAGCAGGGCATCAGCAGCGCCATCATGCGCCTGCGCGATGCTCTGGGCGACTCCGCCGACAATCCAATTTTTGTCGCGACCATCGAGCGCCGCGGTTACCGTTGGATTGGCCCCGTCCATCTGCCTGAACCCGCAACGAGTGAAACACAAGAAAAAGAGTCGCCGGAACGACCAGCAGCTCCCGTGCCGCCACCGGTGCCGGTAAAAGTTTCTCCGCAGCCGTGGAAAAAGATGGTTTTTGCCCTTCCGGTTGTAGCAATACTTTTCGCGCTGTGGGTGATGCTCCGCCCCGGCTTCCGCGACGCCAAGGCGAACCCAAAATCCGCTTCAGCCACTGCCCAAGGCCAACATCAGCACCAACCCGCTAATCGCGAGGCCGAAGAGTTTTACTTAAAAGGCCGCTTTTATTGGAACAAGCGTACGCCCGAGAGTCTGAATCAGGCGTTGGATGCCTTCAACCAGGCGATCGTGCACGATCCTAACTATTCCGATGCCTACGTTGGGCTCGCCGACTGCTACAACCTGCTGCGGGAGTTTTCGGCCATGCCGGGGAACGAGGCCTACTTCAAGGCTTTTGCCGCTGCGAAAAAGGCCGTTGAGTTAGATCAGCAGTCTTCCGAGGCGCATGCTTCGCTGGCGTTCGTGACATTTTTTGGAATGTGGGACGCTGCCGATGCCGAGAAGGAATTCCGCCGCGCCATCGAACTGGATCCGAATAACGCCAAAGCCCACCACTGGTACGCGACGTTTCTGAATACGAATCGCCACCTTGAGGCCCTGACCGAAATCGACCTGGCTCGCAAACTTACGCCGGACTCGTCCTCCATTCTTGCCGATAAGGGCGTGCTGCTCTGGGATGCCGGACATCGCGAAGCGGGAATGCAATTGCTCAAACAACTGGAGACGACCGAGCCTGACTTCGTTTCACCGCACCGTTACTTGAGGTTCGCTTATCTTGACATCGGCGATTATCCCAACTACATCGCTGAGTGGAAAAAAGAAGCGTTGCTAACCCACGACGCGGCGCAATCCGCGGTAGTGGGGGCAGCGGCGAAAGGCTTCGTTCAGGGTGGTGAACGCGGCTTGTTCCGAGCGGAACTTTCGGAACAGATGAAGTTCTACCAACAAGGGAAGTTGTCGCCATATTTTCTGGCGCAGACGAACGCTCGGCTGGGTAACAGGGGCGAAGCACTGAAATACCTGACAATCTGCCTGCAATCGCACGACGAACAGACGCTAAACCTTCCCAATGACGACAGTTTCGCCGGCCTTCACGGCGACGCGGCCTTCGAACAAATACTGGCCAAAGCTGGTCTACCGGCATCAACTGAACCGCCAGGAAACACTGCGGCGCGAACTGTCGTGGGGCACGCATGACTCCGATTCCCCCGACTGCTGTTCAAATTTCTCTGACCCGGGAGTCGGTAGGTACTTATGTTTAGTAGGCGAGCGCTTTTCCAATTGAGTTGGGCGATTCTTGCTGTGGCGCTGCTGGCCGAGTCTTTGCCGGTGTTTGCCGCGAAGAGTGCAAAGACCGCGAAGCCGGATTTCGGACCCAATGTGCTGATCTTCGATCCGTCGATGCCGCGGCAGGCAATCCAGAAGCAGATCGATGCAGTGTATGCGACGCTCCAGCACGACGAGTTCAGCTCGCAGCGGAAGGCTTTGCTGTTTCTGCCCGGAAGTTATTCCGTCGACGTGCCCGTGGGTTTCTACACGGAAGTCATCGGTCTCGGCGCATCGCCCGATGCCACGCGCATTGCCGGCAACATGCATGCGGATGCGAATCATGAACACAACAATGCGACCACAACCTTCTGGAGAGCTGCGGAAGGAATTTCGATCGCGCCGGCTGGCGGCACAATGCAGTGGGCGGTTTCGCAGGCAGTGTCTCTGCGGCGTATGCATGTGCGCGGCGACCTGGTGCTGCACCAGCACAACGGTTGGGCCAGCGGGGGATGGATGTCAGATTCGCTGGTGGACGGCAACGTCGGCTCCGGCAGCCAGCAGCAGTGGATCTCACGCAACTGCGAGTGGAAGAGTTGGACGGGCTCGAACTGGAACATGGTGTTCGTTGGCGTGGTGCACCCGCCAGACGGAGCGTGGCCTTCGCCGCCATACACGACGGTAGCGAAAACGCCAGTCGTGCGCGAGAAGCCGTTTCTGCAAGTGAATGCTGCGGGCGAGTTCAGCGTGCGGGTTCCGGAGTTGCACAACGACAGTGTCGGGATCACGTGGGCTCGGGGAGAAACGCCGGGAGTAACAATCCCGATCGCGCAGTTTTACATCGCGCGCCCGGACGTTGATACTGCAGAAACTATCAACGCGCAGCTTGCTGAGGGAAAGAACCTAATCCTGACGCCGGGGATCTACGAACTCACCGCTCCGATTCGCGTGACACGGCCGCATACTGTGGTGCTGGGGCTCGGGTTCGCGACGCTGCGTCCGGTAAGAGGCACGGCGGCGTTGACGACCGCCGATGAGGACGGGATCGACATTGCGGGAATCCTCTTCGACGCCGGTCCGAGCGAATCTCCGGTGCTTCTGGAAGTGGGGCCCGAGGGAAGCCATGCGCGCCACACCAACAATCCGATCGCTCTGCACGAC
This sequence comes from uncultured Acidobacteriota bacterium, assembly GCA_963755795.1. Taxonomy (GTDB): domain Bacteria; phylum Acidobacteriota; class Terriglobia; order Terriglobales; family Acidobacteriaceae; genus Sulfotelmatobacter. The sequence goes on from CAVWLI010000038.1 coordinate 111,315, forward strand.
GTTTTCTTTCGCATCGGCGGCGCGGGCGTCGGGCGGACCAAGGTGAATTTGAAAATCAACAGCAACGACACCTTGGTGGACCACACCTGGATCTGGAGAGCCGACCACGGCGACGGAGTGGGCTGGGACCTGAATACCAGCGAGAACGGGTTGGTAGTAAATGGCAACCAGGTCACGATCTATGGCTTGTTTGTGGAGCACCATCAGAAATTCCAGGTTCTGTGGAACGGCAATGGCGGAAGGACGTATTTCTATCAGTCCGAGATTCCTTACGATCCTCCGAATCAGTCGAGCTATTCGAGCGCACCCGGAGTGAACGGCTGGGCCTCGTACAAAGTGGCGGATGGAGTAACCAGCCACGAGGCATGGGGGCTGGGAGTGTACAGCGTCTTTATTTATCCGAACGTGGAACTGACCCGGGCGATCGAAACGCCGAAGACTCCGGAGGTGCGGTTCCACGACCTGATCACGGTTGCGCTGGGCACCCGGGGCGAGATCAGCCACGTGATCGACGACGCGGGCGGGGCGACTTCAATTCATCCTCGAGTGACGCCGAAAGTGACGGACTTTCCCTGAGCTGTTGTGCTCTCCACTCGAAACCGCCGATGCCATTCTAATGTTCTTGTCCCTCTGCAGGCTAGTTCCCACCTGAGACTCAGCTCCGGCATTTCTGCGAGAAGCAAGGACCGCCCGTTACCTTCGTAAGTGTTCAGAAATACGATTGCATCCGTAGTATTACACGTTACGGCCAACGACTCCTGGTTCGAATCTGCGGACACATTGACGACTCGCGCTGCCCAAAGTGAATACGAAAATAGCCGTGACCAGTGTGTGGGGCACGCCGCTGGGTCTCCGGGCGGAAAGCTACGGCTGCGCCACAGACTGCGGCCGAAGTTTACCGACAGTGAGCTTTCAGTCCGCACGCTTTGAGGGCAGGCCTGTTTTGCAAATCACCCCTGGAAAGGAATACATGCGCTCGCTAACAACTTTGTTTGTGCTTCTGGTCGGTTTCATCGCAACAGGCTCGCTCGCCCATGCTCAGGGCACGGAGTCCGCGAGCAAGGTCGACGGATCGGCCACTGTAAGCGCCACCAGGGAAGAGGTGAACCAATTGCGCCGCGAGCTGGCCGCGCAGCGCCAGACCATTGAAGAGCTGAAAGCGTTGGTCGAGAAGCTGGCGGAGACGAAGACACGGGCCGCAGAGAGCTCGCTTCAGATACAGCCAGTCTCTGACGCGCCTTCGGCTCGAACAAATTCGGCACCAGTCGATGCCCCGGCTGTCAGTGCTCCCGGCGCAGGCAGCGCCCGCCTGATGAACGCAATTTACGTGGAAGCCACTCCCACAACAGCGGCGGTCGTGGATCAAACTCCGGCGGCGCAGAAGAAAGACACTCCCCTAACGTCCGGATGGAACGGGGAACACTTCTTTATCAGAAGTCCTGACGGGCAATTCAGCATCAGCCCCTACGGTTACGTGAACACCGACTATCGCGCCTATAAGGGTGACGGAGCGCCCGCGGACACGTTTGTGCTGCGCCAGGCCCGTTTTGGATTTCAAGGCAGCTACGGTGCGCACTTTGATTTCGCTCTGCTTTCCGACGCAGCCTCAACCACTGGCTCGGTAGTCCGAGACGTTTACCTCAACGTAAGGTTCCGTCCCGAGCTGCAATTCCAGGCCGGGCAGTTCAAAGCTCCGTTCGCGCAGGAAACGGGAATCGGCGACACCAGCCTGGATTTCGTGGAACGCGGATTTCAAACGATGCTGTATCCTTCGGCGGCCTCGGCCTACCGCAGTCCCGGCGCCGCGCTGCATGGAGACATTTCCGGCGGGATCGTGCAGTACTGGGTGGGCGCGTTCAACGGCAAGGGATACGCGCTGGCCAACACTACCAACCAGCCCGAGTTCATCGGCCGGCTGCGCTTTTATCCGTGGCGTAAATCCAAAAGTATCTGGTTCCGGCAACTGGCCTTTGGCGGCTCCATCGACCACGCACGCGCGCGCGGTCTCTCCGGGGATCAGAGCTTCAATGCGACGCTGCCCGACGGCGTTTACACCTTCTTCCCGCAGTTCGCCATTAACGGCCCGATTGAGCGTTACAACGGCGAGTTCACTTACATAAAATCGCGCTTCTCGCTGCGCGGCGAATACGACCAGCTGAATCAATTCCGGCAGAATGTTGGCTCCGAGCAGGCGGGCGGGCTCGGGTTCCTGAGTCTTCCCGGAATCACCGCCAAGGCCTGGGACATCAGCACAACCTATTTGCTCACGGGAGAAAAGCGGCCGGAGAATGGTACTCCCCGGGTGAATCATCCGATGTTCGGCCCCGATACTCCCGGCGGACAAGGACGCGGATTAGGCGCATGGGAACTGGCCTTCCGTTTCACCGGGATTCAAGCCAAGGAGCCGCAAGCCTACTTCCCCAACTACTACACGCAGGGTCTTGTCCCCGGATTCCACGACCACACCGTGGAATACACCGCGGGCCTCAACTGGTACCCCAACTACTGGGTGAAGTACGTATTCAATCTAGGCGTCGATCAGTTGAAGCAACCCAGCACCATCGGCGCGGAGCCACAGAACTATTTCGTCGTGCTGCAAAGATTGCAATTCAGGTTCTAGAAGTTGCGGACCGCAAGCCCGTGTCGACAATATCTCGTCGAAATTTTTCGACAACATACTTCGACAATATCGGCAAAAAAGTTTGCTAGAAGCTGGAGCTGGCGACCAGCCCCGCAAGGAAATCGCAGGAGGGAAGTTTGATGAGACCGAGGATTTTTCTGCTGACTCTTCTCACCGCTCTGTTCGTCGTCCTGAGCGGCTGTGGGAGTTCCCCCAATTGTCCGGTTTGCGGCACCACGTCGAATGGCAGCTATGCTGTGATTGACGTCATCCCCGCGCCCGAACACAATCCCACCGGCGCCCCCGGCGGTCCGTTCAACTCCTTCGACATCAGTTGGCTCGATCCGGTTCGCCACCTGGACTATGTTTCCGATCGCATCGGCCTGGCCGTCGACGTGTTTGATACGAGGCAGAACATCGCGGTGAACGCTATTCAAGGATCCAATGCAGTCGTCGATGCGGGCAATGGGGCCAGTCCCTGCCCCCAAACCAGCTCGAACCCTCCTCTGGATATCATCCCGCCGCTCGTGGATGTGTTTGGCAACTTTACCCGCTACGGATGCAGAACGGATATGACCGGGTTGGGGGGAGCGACCGCACCCACCTTTCATCTGATCTCGGGTTTCGGGGCGAACCACAACTTTGGAGGGTTTCCGGGCGCGCAGTGCTGTGCGGCGCGGGGCAACGGGGTGAATCCCATGTCTGGCCCGGATGGTCTGCAGGTAACGCCAGATGGCAACGTCCTGTTTGCCGGGAACGGCAGCGCCAGTATGGTGGTCTTCGACCTGACGACGATGAATCTGAGCGCGAATCCTCCGACGGCGCCTACGGTGTTGGCCACCATCCCCACTGGGGTCTCGGCCGATTACGACGGTCCGCTGGGCATCGCTCCCTGCATCTCTTCTTGGAGCGGAGAAGCCGGCTCCGCTGCCGATTGTGGAGATGACCGTGCCGACGAACTCGCCTACAACCCCTCCGTCACGGCGGCCGACGGAACGACTCACCAGGTAGTGGCCATTATGAATGGCGATCCCGGATTGCCGTTCGTAACATTTATCGATGTAACCAATGTCGTCGGCAAGACGGGAACGCTGCAGCAACAGCATTGCTTGCCGATCGATCCGACCACGGCCTACGGCCCCTATCCTGCGGGCGCCACTGCGGCCACTTATCCGTATCAGGGAACGGCAGAAACCTGGGTGACGCCGGCAGCAGGTGCTTCCTTTAATCCGCCGAGTTGCATCATCGGGCAGATTTATTATGACGGCGCGGGCGGCGGCGCATCAGCCGGAATGGGACTCAGTGCTGGCGTTTCGGTCGACAACGTTGGCGGCACTTTTCCCTGCCCCGATCCGTCGAATCCCCAGACCTTCGGAGGAGTATCGGGGTCGGCCGCCTCGATGATTCCTGGGGTGGGCGTAACTCCAGGCGGCGTCGCTTATACCATCCCATGCCATCACGGGCCCGTCGTGGATCAAACCTTGGGGACTTTTTGTAATCAGTCGGCCCCTGGGGCAACCTGCAGTGGTGCCATATCGCCGGCCGGGATCGGTGCCATGGCGTGGAATCCAAACACTGGCCACCTGCTCTTGCCAAATGCAAATTCGATTGCCATCACCAACATCGGCAGCATCGACGAGATCGATCCCAGGGTCGGGAACAACACCTGCGGCGGCCCTTGTGGGCCGGTGGTGGTCAACAGCTTCGTCATGCCGAATTGCATGCCGACCAGCATCGCTCAGGGACCAGGGAACAACTTCCTTGTCGGCTGCGCGGACCACGATGGCGAGGCCTTCCCCCCGAACGAGTATGTGATCGATGGAACATCAGGTGCCATCCTCGCCACGATTTGGAACGTCGGTGGCGTTGACGAGGTTTGGTACAACCCCGGCGACAACCGCTACTACGTTGCTGCCAGGGACATGCCCACTGGTGCCGTCATGGGTGTCATCGACGCCGGAAGTAATCTTTGGCTGGCCAACGTAACGACCAACAGCAATTCACACAGTATTGCGGTCGATCCCAGCGATAATCACGCGTTCGTGCCCCTGCAATCCGGTGGAATCTGCACCACGCAGAGCGCCAACGGCTGTGTGGGAGTCATCGCGCAGCAGTAAGTGGGAAGAGAACGAACGAATCTCGAAGGATCTGGCTGGCAAGCGCGCTGGTGCTATAGTTCAAGAAAAAGCAACGGGCCGAAGATCCCCAAAACGAAGAACGAAGAGCAAAGAGAAAAGAGAAAAAGCACTCGATCGAAACTCTCGGCGAGGTTCATTTATGTCATTGATGGCTGAGTTTAGAAAATCCGTTGCGCCGGCGTGCGCCTTAGCGTTCTCGCTCCTCTGGATCGCGATCACGCCTGCGAGCGCCGCTGAAAAACCGGCAACCCCGCCCACAGACGTTCCAGCCACTGTGATTGCCCATTTGCCATTGCCGCAGGCGACTGGGAGCGAGATGCTCCTGCAAAAGGAAAACTCGAAACAATACTTATACGTGCAGCAGGCGGCGAAGCAAGGCTTCATGATCATCGACGTGAGCCGGCCGGAGCAGCCAAACCTCTTGAAACGAACTGCCGAATCGAAGCAGCCAACCGCGGGAGACCTGCAGATCGTGAGCCCCGAGGTAGCCATCGCGGAAGCTCCGGAGAAGACTCCGGAAACCGTCACGAGCAGCAACCATCCCACTGAAACCGTTCGCGTGCTCGACTTGAGTGACCCGCGTAATCCGAAGACGCTGGAAACCTTCAACAAAGTGACCAGCCTGCTTCCCGACTCGCGCCATGGCTTGATCTACCTGACCAACAACGAAGGCTTGTGGATTCTTCGCTACAACCGCCCAGCCCCGCTGGAACCGGCAAAGAAGAAGCCGCCGTGCGACTCCAATGCGGAGATCATGGCCATGCCTCCCGACTGCGACTAAGGTTAAAACCGGAATTCGAGAAGGTCGGAAAAGGCGGCCGAAAAGAAGTGCCATGCAACTAACGCGCCTGGCATTCCTTCGCGATCGTCTTGATCGAAGTGATGGTCAAGGTCACGGAGGCTGGAGAGCCCGTACGGGTCAGAGCGTCGGAACTCGTGCTCAGCGAAGGCGACTCTGTCCCGGTCACCTCCACTTGCTGTCCCAGGTATTTGCGAAGTTTCGTCTTGCCGGTAGCCTGTAGTTCGTACGTCATGCCCGGATCCTGCTGGAACAAGATGTAGTCGCCATTCGACCGGCTGACGCAGCCTTTTACGGTTAGCGTTTGTTTGGAATGCTTGGCAGGGTGCTGGCTGGGGTTGTCGGGAATGCTCTCTTGCGCCACGACTGTGCCCGCGAACAGCAAAACGATGCATAACTTCCGCACGTTCATTGAGGCGCTACCCCACGGAATAGGATGGGAGCATGATCGCCGTGGTTGCACGAAATCTCTGGCGCTGGCACGACTCACTTGACGTGCGTTTCCTGGTAGTGCACTTCCTTCCACTCTCCACCGCGCTTCACCCAGAGTTCGCTGATATAGACCCTCGAGTAGCGGACTTGTGATTTGGGAGGGAACTGCATCGTGCTTTCGTAGATGACAAAGACAGCATCTGGTCCCAGCGGAATGAGCTTGAGTCCCCAGATCGTATAGTTGAAAACATTCGAGTCCGCCAGTTCGTTCAAGGCTTGAAGTTTCGTCCGCTCCCCCCTGCCATCGACTTCGACGCCCTGGTAATCGTCGGCCAACAAGTCGGCGTAGGTTTTCCTATCCTTACTTTTCAGCGCCTCCCATTCCACTCGGATCTTCGCTTCGAACATGTCTTTGAGACCAGAGTTGGAGGAGACAGCGGATTGTGGGCCTGCGACGGCTTTGGTGGGAATTATGGGCTCTTGCGCGAGGCCGACAGAAGCCAGCCACGCAATGCAAGTGAAGACGAAGCAGATGCAAACGAAGTAAGATCGCATGAATCCTCCGAAGCGGAATCGAGCGAATCTTATCAGGTTCGTTTTATCAGGTTCGTCCGCAACCCTTCTCTGATCATCGCTATCTGCTTTGTAAGCTCAGGGCCGCCCCGGCGATTTCCTGCAACGGCACGACGACATCCACAGCGCCGCGGGCAATCGCCTCTCGCGGCATCCCAAACACGATGCAACTGGATTCGTCCTGCGCGATGGTGGTGGCGCCCGCTTCCTTCATTTCGCAGAGGCCCTGTGCGCCGTCGTCGCCCATGCCAGTCATAATCACACCAACCGCCTTCGAGCCCACGGAAATCGCCACCGAGCGAAAAAGCACATCCACGCTCGGACGATGGCGCGAGACCAGTGGCCCGTCCGTGATCTGCACCACAAGTTCTTCGCCACTTCGATTGACCAGCATATGCCGGTTGCCCGGCGCAATCAGCGCATGGCCAGTTAGCAACCGGTCGCCATCCTGCGCCTCCAGCACTTCGATTCTGCATTCCTGGTTCAGCCCGTCGGCGAAGGCCCGGGTAAAGACTTCGGGCATGTGCTGCACAATCACAACCGGCGGACAGTCCTCGGGCAGGGCTGCCAGAAAAACACGCAGAGCTTCCGTGCCGCCGGTGGAAGCGCCCACCGCAATTACGCCGGTCGGCGCCGATCCACAGAAATGACTTTTGCGAGGCAGGGCAGCATCCGCCCTTATTCGAGCCACTGGCGCTGCACCCGGGGTCGGCCGGCGCTTAATCTGCGCTTCGGCTGCGCTCCACACCGCATCCAGCAGGGTTACCGCCGATTCGTGGAGAAAATCACGGACGCCTACCTTGGGTTTCGTGATCACTTCCACCGCCCCCTCTTCAAGTGCGCGCAGGGCGAGTTCGGTGCCGCGAGCCGCCAGGCCAGAGCAGACCACAACCGGCGTCGGCATTTCTGCCATGATTTTTCGGATGAACGTCAGGCCGTCCATACGCGGCATCTCCAGATCGGTAATTACGATGTCAGGTGATTCCTTCTGCATCTTTCCCCAGGCAATCAGCGGGTCCGCCGCGGCCCGGACAATGATCCTGCGATCGGTGCCCAGGATGGCTTGCATCACCTGGCGAACCATCGCGGAGTCGTCCACGACGAGAACCCGCAGGTCCTTTCCATTCGCGTGTGGCAAACTCTTTGGACCTCCCGATCGGGGCCAAGAATCCTTCGACCCGGTCTTACAAATTGTCTTCGTTCCCGGTCTTTGTGTAGATGGTGGGCTCAAGGCTTCGTAGCTGCGAGGACACGCTGTTTAAATTCTCTGCGTGGCCGACGAACAACACACCGTCGGGTGCGAGATGACGGACCAGCCTCTCGACGACCCTGCGCTTGGAATCCAGGTCAAAATAAATCAGAACATTACGGCAGAAAATCGCGTCGAACGGGCCTTCGCCGAGGACGCACTCCTGGTTCAGGTTCACCCTCCGGAACTCGACCATCTGCTGGATTTCGATTTTCACCTTCATCTCGCCCTGCCGCTCCGCAATCCCGCGCAGCATAAATCCCTGAAGCAAGTCTTTGGGCAACTCGGTCGACTTCGCGATGGGATAGATCCCTTCCCGCGCCTTCGCCAGCACGCGGTTCGAAATGTCAGTGGCCAGAATTCGCAAGTCCCAGCCTTCCGCAGGGGGAAGGTGCGTAGCCAGCAACATTGCCAGTGTGTACGGTTCTTCTCCAGAAGCGCATCCGGCGCTCCAGATGCGCACTCGTTTGGACCGCAGGCGCCGCTCGGCATCCTTGCGCCAGCGCGGAAACACTTCTTGCGTCATGAATTCGAACTGCCGGGGCTCCCGGAAGAAGCGGGTTTCATTGGTGGTAATCGCATCGATCATCCGGGCGCGTTCCTCGTGTTGGTCGGTTCCAGCAACGCGTTCGTAATAACTTTCTAGAGAACTGATCTCCAGCTCCCGTAGTCGACGGAACAGCCGTCCGCTCAGGAGCGCCGTTTTTGCGCTGCCCAGCCAAATGCCGGTTTCGGAGTAGATCAGCTTCTGGAATTTTTGAAACAGTGCGGGGCTCACCGAGAGTTGCGGAGCCAGATCGGACATCGCGTCCACCGGGCTGGACGCAGCTAACTTCTTGCCTGCAGCGGCGCCGGCGGTCACAGCTACGCTCCCGCCTCGAAGCGCGAGTCCTTCGCCGGCGTATTCATGGTCGCATCGTCGGAGGATCCTTCGTTGGTGACGGACTCGGTAACCGCCAGCAACTCGTCGGCCGAAAGCACTTTATCGATGTCAAGAATCAGGCAAAACTTCTTGCCCAGAGTTCCCATGCCGAGCAGGTATTCGGTCTTGACGCGGGTTCCGAAAGGCGGAGGGGCTTCGATTTCTCCAGCGGAAAGTTCGATCACCTGGTTCACCGAGTCGGCCAACACTCCCATGGTCAAGTTCCCGCCCTGGAACATGACTTCCGTGATGATGATGCATGAAAGCTTGGAAATGCTGCTGGCGGGCAATCCAAACTTCACTGCCAGATCGACGACGGGGACGACCTTGCCGCGAAGGTTGGTGACTCCACGGATCCAGATCGGAGTATTCGGCACGGTTGTTACCGCCTCGTACTCTACGATCTCGCAAACCTTCACAATACTAATCGCATATTCCTCGCCTGCGGTTAAGAAGGTGAGGTATTGCACCGTGCTTGCCGGGAGTTGAATTTTTCCCTGTTGTGGCGCTCCCATCGTTTCGCTCCTCGTATTTCTACCGTTTGCCATTGTCGAAAATGCCGCGCGGTTTTCCAGCGTCCAAGCCGTCCTCGCGCTCACCTAGAACGGAGCGAAGTTCGTTTCCTCGGCTGCCTTGCCGTTTGACGGCTGACTCTGGCTTCGTTGCGCGGCCACGCTCCGGAACGCCGGGTGTATCGGCATCGTCACGCACTGCTGACCGTTGTCGTCGCGATGAGTGGATCGCTCTCCTGCGACCCGGAAGAACGTCATCAACTGCTGCAGCTGTTCGGACTGCGCGGCCAGCTCTTCCGCGGTGCTGGAAAGCTCCTCGGCAGACGATGCGTTGCGCTGCGTCACGGTGTCAACTTGTGCCATCGCCTGGTTGATCTGCGTTACTCCGCTGGACTGCTCTGTCGAGGCCGCAGCCACATCCTGCACCAGTTCGGCAGTTTTTTTAATCGATGGCACCAGGTCCGACAGCAGTTGGCCGGAACGTTCGGCTACGCTGACGCTCTTGCCGGCCAGGCCGCCAATCTCTTGCGCGGCCAACTGGCTGCGCTCGGCTAGCTTTCGAACTTCCACCGCGACCACGGCGAAGCCCCGGCCCTGGTCTCCGGCGCGTGCGGCCTCGATGGCGGCGTTCAGCGCAAGCAGATTCGTTTGGTAGGCGATGTCCTCGATCACCGAGGTCTTGGCCGCAATCTGCTTCATGGCCTCGACCGTTTCTTTCACCGCGTTGCCGCTTTCTTCCGCGGAGAGTGCGCCCTTGGCCGCCGCCTGCTCGACTTGTCTGCTGTTGTCGGCGTTGCCTGTGATCGACGCATTCATCTCTTCCAGGCTAGAACTCATCTCCTCCACCGAGGCCGCTTGTTCGCTCGTCCCCTGAGAAAGATTCTGGGCGGACGCTGATACTTGCTGAGCCGCCGAAGCAACCGCCGCCGAACCTTCGCGAACGTCGCGAATAATGCCCGACAATCGACTGCTCATTTCCTGCATGGCTCGTTGCAACTGTCCGGTTTCGGAAAGGTTGGTGGCGAGTATTTCTTTGGTCAGATCTCCGGCGGCAATCCGCTCCGCGTGCTCGACCGCCTGTTGGATTGGGGTGGTAATGCTTCTCGTAACGCGGATTGCAACTAGTGGTGACACGATGAGAGTGACGGCAAGAAGGAACAAGGCTGTGCTGCGCCCCGTGGCGAAAGCCGCCTGGCTCTCCTTCATGCTTTGCTCCATGGCACCGGTCTGCAGATCAATGAACTTCTGCCACGAAGCGCGGTAGGTGTCCAGCGCCGGAACCACTTCTCCGCTCAATACTGCCAGCGCTTGCTCGCGTTTCTTATCCGCCAGCAGCTTTTTGGCTTTCTGCCGAGCCGCGATATAGGCTTGCCGGTCCTGCGCGACGACCTCAAAGAGTTCCCGCTCCTGCGGAGTGCTGATGCCCTTTTCGATGGCCGCGATCTGCACGCTGATTTGCTGGCTGATCCCCTCATTCTGCAGGTTCAGCTTCTTTTCCTGTTCAGGATCGGTGACCTCAAACAATTGCATCGTGATGCGGGCGTTGGTGATCGAGTTCTCGATCGTCTGATGAGTTAACTCGACCGTGTTGTAACGCTTCTGCATCATGGCCGACAGGTTTGCGTTCATCCGGCCGAGCCAGTTCAGTCCAACTCCGCCCAGCGCAATTACGCACAACAGAATGGCCCCGAACACGACACCCAGTCGCGTGCCTATTTTCCGATCTTGCCAAGTCTTCATTGTTCTTCGCCTCTTCGAATAATGTCTGTAGATCTGATTAGAATGACTGCCCTGTGCAGCTCAAGATTGCGCCTGCAGATTCGATTGCATGACTCCGCGCATGAGACTGGGAACGTCGATGATTAACCCGACCCGTCCATTCCCCAAAACCGTCGACCCGGCGATTCCCGAAACCCCACGAAACGCCCTGCCCAGCGGCTTTACCACCGCCTGCATGCCGCCTAGCAATTCGTCGACTGCGATTCCGGCATGAAACTCATTGATCTTGACGACGACAATGTTTTCTCGCTTCGGAGCCTCTCCCGACACGCTGAACACACGCCGTAATCGGACGTAAGGAATCGCCGACCCACGCAGACTGAGGATCCCGCTGGCCTGTGGGCTGCGCTGTTCCGCAGGCAATTCGGTGCACTCGGTCACATGTTCCAGAGGAACGACGAACGTCTCCTCGCCCACCCTCACCGAAAAGCCGTCGATGATCGCCAGGGTTAGCGGCAAGCGGATGGTGATCGTGCTGCCTTTGCCGGCGGCACTCGATATCTCCACCGTTCCCCGCAACATGTCGATGTTGCGCCGTACGACATCGAGACCCACTCCGCGGCCGGAAAGATCGGTAACCGATTCGGCCGTCGTAAATCCTGCCTGAAACACCAGACCGTAAATATCCTGATCGCGAATCTCGTCCTGGCCAGCCAGCAGCCCAAGGCGCTTGGCTTTGTCGAGAATCCGCGCGCGGTCAAAGCCCGCTCCATCGTCCTGCAAAGTCACGACGATGTTTCCGCCGCTGTGGGCGGCCATCAGTCGGATCACTCCACAAGCATTCTTGCCTTGCTTTTCGCGCACGACCGGCGCCTCAAGACCATGATCGACCGCATTCCGCAACAGGTGCAGCAGCGGATCTTTCAACTGTTCGAGAACCGTAGTGTCGACGTCAACGTCGCCACCAATCACTTCAAGGCGAGCCATTTTCCCGTGGCTCTTCGCCAGGTCCCGCACGGCACGCACGAACTGCCGAAACAGCGGTCCCACCGGGACCATGCGTATGCTCATCACTTCACCCTGCAGGTCCATGTACAAGCGCTCGGCTTCGCGATGCATTTCGAGGATGGCGCGCCCATGCTCGGTGTCCAGTTTCTCGATCATCTGGCGCAATCGGCCCTGAGCAATCACAATCTCCCCGGTCAGATTCAACATGTGGTCCAGTTTGTCGACATCGGCGCGCAGCGTGCGAGGGCCGGGCCCCGGCAGCATATCCACCTTGACTGGCGCACTGGATTCTCCCCCGGCGCTCTTGGGCGCCATCACTCTTTTTGACCGCGTCTCTACTTCTCGCGCGATTTGCTTCCTGAGGGCTTGTTGGGATTGAGTCAGCTCTTTGGAACCGGTCGCGGCGGTTGAAACCATGGCCCGCAGTTCATCCACAGCCTTCAACAGCAGTGAAATCAAGTCTGCGCTGGGCAGCATCTGCTGCTCACGAAACACGTCCAGCAGGTCTTCGACTACGTGGGCAAATCCAGCCAGTTCCCCGAGTTGCAACGACGTGGCGTTTCCCTTGAGACTATGGGCCACGCGGAAAATCGTGTGTAGCAGTTCTAGGTCGGATGGACTCGATTCCATCCGCACTAACGCCTGTTCCATCACGTCAAGACCTTCTTCCGACTCGACGAGGAACGACGCCAGAACTGCCTCACGATCAAAGTCTGCTAAATCCACCGTTCCTCCTCTCTTCGGTCTAGCCCTTCTTACTACTGACCGGTCTTCACTTCTCGTTTGTTACTACACTTGGTCGAAGTTCTTGATCGTAGTCACGCCATCCGCAATCTGAAAGACCAAGCGGCGGCCACGCTTTCCCGAGACATCTTTTTCCACAACGAGAATGCCCGAAGAGCGCAGAAAATCTTCGGCGAGCAGGACATTTCTTGTGCCCAGCGAGGTCGATGGGTTGGCCCCGAAGGCACAGGACCCACCGAAAATCTTGGCCTGCAAATTTCGGGTTTCGCATCCCAGCGCCAGAACCTGCTTCAGGAGTTCCGGGTTGGCGGCGTTGCCGTAACGCAGCCGATTCTCGCCTTCGCTCACTCCATCCGGCAGGAGATAGTGGTTCATGCCTCCGGCCTTCTTGTGCCTGTCCCAGAGACACACGGCCGCGCATGATCCGAGGATGGTGGAGATGACGATGGGCTCGCGGGTTGCAAACACCTGCCCCGGATACAGAAAATGCCGGGGTTCCTTGGACTTCGCGGCGGGCTCAAATCCGTTCATGAACTCCGCAGGCAGTACCGCTGGATTGAACTTGGGGGAGTTCTCGCTCATGCGTTCAATCCTGGTTCCCCCGTCGCGGGCTTCGAGTCAGCGCCCCGTCCGGAATTGCTCAATCCAGACACGCTCTCTCCAAACAAGGGTGCGGCAGCCTCATCAGAAAGAAGCTGGAATAGTTTCAGGTCGTGGCCGTCGAATGCGAGTTTCTGGGGAAGTAATCGCAGGATTGCAAGTATCGCTACGGTTTGATTAGCGAAACAGATCGGAACAAACGCCTGCGCATTCGGCAATGCGCCGGAATGTTCGCCAGCCGAGACCTCAATATGGTGCTCACCGCGCATCACGCGCTGCAAGCCGGCATCGCCTAAGGCCGCGACCAGGTCGTACTCCTTGAGGTCAATTCCGAAAGACCAAAAGGCCTGGAACTTTAAGGCGCTGCGATCCACTCGAAACAGCCCAAGTTCCTCCGAGCCGAGGAAAGTCGAGACGATCTCGCGCAGACCATCAATGGCATCCTCTTGCCCGGTGCTCTGGGTCAGCCTCTTGCGGGCCGCTCCCAGCTGTAGCTCGCTTGTCGAGTTGGCTGTGGAATCGCCGAACGCGTTGTTTTTTTCTCGATTCATGAAAGCCCTTCTACCTGCGCTTCAAGCAACGGACAAAACACGATCGTGAACTTAGGTGGTCTACTCGCCCAGGTAGCTCTGCAACAGGGCAATCAGTTCGGCACTATCAATTGGCTTGGTGATGTAGTCATTGCATCCGCTCTGGAACCCGGCCTCCATGTAAGACTCTTCGCCCCGTGTGGTCACCAGAACAATGGGAATCTCTCGCGTGCTGGGCTGCTGACGCATCATCTTGCAGGCCTCGAAGCCATTCATATTGGGCATCACCACATCCATCAACACAAGGTCAGGACGCTCTTGTTGCGCTTTCGCAACCGCTTCCCGACCGTCGCTGGCAGTTACACATTGGTACGGCGTGCGACGTTCCAGAATTTCGCGCTCCATCATCAACGCGGTCTTGGAGTCGTCCACCACAAGGATCTTCTTTGACATAGTTCTCCTCGCCGATGCAATCGTTGATGGGATAGCGCGGGGCGGAAAGCCGCGATCTCGCAGTGGTTTGATTCAGGCATACTCCGGCCACTGCTCAATTCGCGACATCAAATGCAATTCGGTATGTTCCGCACTTGTCGAGACGAACGCTTTTCTGGCCGTGCCCATCGGCCTTGAGCCAAGTCCTGGAAGAATTCTCGTTGGATGCTTGGGTGCTTGGGTGCGCTCAGCGCCGCCGTCCAACAACTATTAATAATTCTTAACACAGCCGACTAGCGGTCTGTAATTACGGAGGTAATCGATGGAAAGAGGATAATGCCGGCAAGATGAATCGCTTCGTGCCTAACTCTCCGAGGCGACCACAATCTTTCCTGACACTCTGAGGGGCTGTGGCTCTTGCGCAAAAAGAGTCCTAGCGATCGAATGAGTCATCTATGGTTGTAAGCTCATTGGCTCGGAGCAGACCCATGGCAGCCAGTCCAAACCTTACGGCGCCCCCGCTTTCCTCGAGCCCTCGCCCTCTTGATCTCGATCAGGTGGAGGATCTCCTCAAGCTGCAAAAGGCCGCTCAAAAGATCAGCTCCATCCTTGACCTCGATCGACTTGTTGATAAGGTCGTAAACGAGATCGCCCGTTCTTTTGGCTGTCTGGATTCTGATATCTACTTGCACCACGAAGACCGCGGAGAACTATTGTTGGTGTGTGCTCATGGCTGCACCGGTTGCGAGCTCCACGGTCCGGGCCACAGCCTGAAGATCGGGAAAGGCATGGTTGGATACGTCGCATCTACGGGCCAGATGCACTACGCGCCCGATGTGCGACAGGACCCTTATTACATTGGCTGTGAAGAATCCACGCTTTCGGAAGTTGCAATTCCCCTCCATGTAGAAGGGCAATTGGTGGGAGTATTCACCGCCTCCCACAACCAACTGAATGCCTTCGGCCCCTGCCAGCTGCGGCTGCTGCAAGCCCTGTGCAGCGATGTAGCGGTGGCTGTCCACAACGCTCGCCGCTTTCAGCAAGAACAGCGGCAACGCGAGCAAATGACTCATGAAGCTCGCGAGGCCCGCCTGATTCAACAGGCGCTCCTACCCAAGGCGTCTCCCTCCATTCCTGGGTTTACCGTCTCCGGGCTTTCCATTCCCGTGGGAGCCGTGGGCGGCGACTGGTACGATTTCATCCCCATGGACAAAGGCCGCTGGGGACTGGTATTGGCCGACGTTTCCGGCAAGGGAACCGCGGCGGCGCTGCTCATGTCCGCCACCCGAGGCATGTTGCGATCCCTGGCCGAGGCCACCTGCTCTCCGGGGGAAGTGCTAACCAAGCTGAATCGCCTTCTGGTCGAGGATTTTCCCGCCGGCCGTTTTGTGACCATGGTCTATGCCGTGCTCGATCCTGTTAAGCGGACTCTGACGTTCGCCAATGCGGGCCACCCACACCCGTTGTTGATGACCGGCAGTTCGGCCCACTTCCTTGACGTGGAGCGGGGAACTCCCCTGGGTCTCACGCCCTGCGATTTCTCGGAAGTGGAAGTAGAACTCCCCGTCGATTCGCGCCTGGTGCTTTACAGCGACGGCATTACGGAAGCGGAAAATCCAGCCGACGAAGAGTACGGGCGAATGCGGCTGCAAGGGCATTTCTTGCGAACGGACGACGCTTCCACAGAGAGCCTTCTTGACGACGTACGCTCGTTCGCCAATGGTTCTGGTCTGCGTGATGACGCCAGCGTCATCCTGGTGAAAGGTTAGCCGAGCCGCAGTTCGGGCCGCGCTACGGGCTTTCTCGTTCTCCTCATCGACACAGTGCGTACTTGATCCGTACGCGATAAGATTCGCGAATGTCATCGATGTGCAGGTCGGATCAACTGAAGCTTCTTCAAGTTACGAAGAGAGGCCTTCCGTTCATCCTCCAGTGCGATCGCGAGTTCCCTCACGTAGACGGCAAACACTGCTTGAGCTCAAGCCGAGTCACCGAGATATTTGTCAGGCGGCACGGCCAAGTGGACCCATCCGGGCTAGCACACCGACGAAGAAACGTGAGCAACTGACGGATTACCTCGAATCGAACCTGGCGTCGGTGACCAGAGCGGTTTGAGCCGGTGGCATCAGGTTTTTCTGGGAGTTGGGATTAATGCGTGAGTTGTTCCCAGTTGAGGACGAAGTCGATGGGGACTGGAGTGCTGTCACCGCTGGGGCGGAGCGCCAGAATCCGTTTGTCGTCGGGGAAAAGTGCAATGTCGATGATACTGGTGGGCAGCGACAGGAGTTCCTTGGGAGCAGAGAACTCGGGTTTGCTGGCGCCGAAGTGCACTTCCACCTTGAAGATTTTTTCGCCCTTCCGGTAACGCAAGTTCTTGCCGTCGGCAGACCACTCGCCGGGACTGGTTGCGCCTCCACTCGAAACCTGCCAGCGCGAGCCGGGAATCGGGAACGAAGTGACGAAAAGTTCGTCGGTGCCGGTCTCATTCGAGATGTAGGCCAACCACTTGCTATCGGGGGAGACGCGGCCGTTGTGCTCGGCGGAAGGACCATTCAACACCGGGACAAGCTTTTTCTCGCGCTGCAGATCCATCGCGAAGATGTCGAAGTCAGTTTTCGGGTCCTGGTGGTTGAACACCAGGTAGCGGCCATCGCGAGAGATGTCGAAGAGGGTGAGGTTGCCATTGAAGTTCTCCAGCACTTTTTCTTCCGTGCCCGAGGCGCTCAGCGACTTGCGCGTGAGACTGCTGACGTAGCCGGTGGTGGTGGAAATCCAGACGTCCTTGCCGTCGGGCGAAACCGCGCCGGTCGCGGCCCGGTCCGAGTCCTGGGTAAGCCGGTTCACCGTCTTGCGCGCGACATCGGAGATCCAAACGCTGTACCCGTTGCCACCGGGAGTGGCTCGCAACAGGAGGGCAGTTTGCGTCCCGGCAAAGAATTTGCCGCCGAGATAAGGAGCGGGCTCGCCCCAGTGGTCGACTTCCTTGCCCGACAGATCGAACCAGACGAGTTCGCGATTCACCACCGACGTGTGGCGATAGAGCAGCACATTGTGGCTGACGGAAAAACTCCCCTCGTTGCGCGCCGGGGCGAACTCAACGTTCGACGCGATGGAGACGGGCTTGCCTTTGAAGGTCAGACTGGAGGGATCGAACTCCTGCGCAGTGAGCGCGCCTTCTTTCACGTAGAACAGATACCCGTCGCTATAGGCGACGTTCGAGCCGTTGGGAAGAATCTGCTTGAGGTCGCCGTCGCCTCCCGGCTTGGTCGCCGAAGAATCGAGTGAACCGGCATAGACGCTGCCGGAGTCTTTAGCGCGCCGCACGAAGAGGAAGTGCTTGCCGTCGGGCAGAAAGTAGGGGTCGCGGTCGGTGTATCCCAGGCCGCTGCTGTCCCCCTTAGTGATTTCGACGGGAGTGCCGCCGCCGTCGGAGACCGACTGGAGCGACCCGGCGATGCGCGGCGCGAAGATGATGGTGCCCTGCTCGTTCCAGCTGCCGCCGCGGCCCTCGGGCGCGTCGCACAGAACCTGCACCGTACCGCCGCCGGCTGGAATCTTTTTTAGTTTGCCCTCGGAGAAGAAGCCGAGATATTTGCCATCCGGCGACCAAAATGGAAACATCGCTCCCTGACCACCGGCCACGGGCGCGGCCTCGCCGGTGGAGAGCTGTAGCAGATAAAGTGATCCCCCGCCGGGCGTGAAGGACGTGCCTTTTTTACTGACTACAAACGTAAGCTGCTGGCCATCGGGAGATAGAGCTGGGGCGCCGTCGACGACCGAGAAAAAGTCGAATCCGGCGGGTGGCTCAATGCTGGTGTGAACTGGCTGGCGCGCTGAGGTGAGGCGGCCGGCGTAGATCAACAACAAAACGCCAAAAGCCACGGCGATGAGCCATCCGGCAATGGTTGCGACCATAAGGACAGTGGCAGTTTTTTTGCGGCGCGACGAGACGACGGCAGGAGCGCCGACCTGACTGCCTCCGGCGGCGATCCACTGCAGTTGAAGCTTGAGATCGTGGGCACTCTGGAAGCGATCGTCGGGATCCTTAGCGAGGCAAGTTCGCACAATCTGCTCGAGGGCAGGCGGCGTCAGCGGCTGAATGGTGGCGATCGGGTCGGGATCTTTTTCCAGAATCGCGCTCGCGAGCGAGAGCTGGCTCTTGCCCTGGAAGGCGCGTTTGCCGGTGAGCATCTCATAGAGCACGGCGCCGAAGGCAAAGATATCGGACCGGGCGTCGGCCTCTTTGCCCTGGATCTGTTCCGGGCTCATATATTGCACCGTGCCGATGAGCGTGCCGGCAACGGTGACGGGCGAAGCGAGATCGGCCATGGTGGCGGCCATGGTCGCCATCGACGAGACATGCGCCGATCCGGACTTCGATCCGGGTCCGGTGGCCAGGCCGAGGGGCTTGGCAAGACCAAAATCCATGAGCTTGGCGCCGCCCTTGGTGAGCATGACGTTACCGGGTTTCAGGTCGCGGTGAACAATGCCGGAGCGATGCGCTTTGAGAAGCGCCTCGGCCACTTCGGTGGCGATTTTCAGGGTTTCGTCGGGCGTGAGCGGCTTGCGGATAAGGCGGGCGTAGAGGGTCTCACCTTCCAGATACTCCATAACGAGGAAGTCGATGTCGCCTTGCGAACCGACGTCATAGAGGACACAAATATTGGGATGCTGCAAGCCGGAAATGGCTTTCGCTTCGCGCTCGAAGCGGGCGCGCAGTTCAGGATTCGCGTTGAGGTGTGTCGGAAGAACTTTGACGGCGACGGTGCGTTCGAGGCGGGGGTCCCGAGCACGGTAGACCTCTCCCATGCCGCCCGCGCCCAGCGGTGATTGAATTTCATAGGGACCAAGTTTTGTGCCAGAGGTCAGGGCCATCAGAGTGCGCAATTATAGACTACCCAGCATTTCGCAGCCGATGTCCGCCGATTCGCCCAGGAATAGGCGCACCCGTCTGCCGTTCTCATACCATTCTGGGTAGTAGGGATTCAAGACGGCTCTCGTAAACGGCCTGCCGGGACGCCATTCGGAAGCAGCCGCCAAACGACTCGTCGCGGCATGGGTAACTTTTTCCGCTTTTATTGTCTTGCCCCACTCATGATCCTAAGATTTCAGCACCGTGAATCGGACAGACCATCTCGCGCTACCGCATTATTGAAGAGCTGGGCGGCGGCGGAATGGGCGTGGAAGGACTGTTCCTCCTAAGGCCGCTACTGCAACTTCGCGTTCTCAGCCTTGGCTTGCTTCAGGACAGGAATGTCGGGGTCGGCGTCTTTCCACAGGGCGAGGAAATCCTGATATGCCGCCTTGGCTTTGGTCGTATCGCCCTGCACGGCATAAGCTCGACCCACTTGGAGACGGGCCAAAACGCCGATGGGATCCCCGACAATGATCCCTGGGTGATCCAGAATTTTCTGGAATTCCCTGGCGGCTTCAGCGCCTTGGCGAGCGGCCAAATAAGCCTGGCCACGCGCATAGATGGGATAGAGGGCCCCGAAGAAAGCCGTTTGAGTGCTGCGCGGTTGGCCCAGTTCATAGGGAACGGCAACTTGCAGCAATTCGATCGCTTTTGCGGGATCGCCATGGTTCAGCGCAATGAACGCACGCACGGTCGGCAGGTAATTGAATTTAACTGACGTATCTTCTGGGAAGCTGCTTTCCAGATCGTTGGCCAAGGTTTGAGCCTGCGAAGAATCTCCCGCGATGGCCAGGGCGACGGCCGCGCCATACTGCACCTCCCGGTTCTTGGCCAGCGCTAAGGCTGCCATTGCCGCCGGCTTTGCGGTGAGCTTGTTTCCGTAGAAGGCTTCCCAGAGTGCTGCTCGGGTTTCAAATCCAGCCGCCTTCTCTCGATGAGCCGCCTGCTGCGCCAAATCGCTTGAACGACGCAACACCTTCGTGGCCTCTTGCAGGTGCCCGGTGTATGCGAGGGCGAAGGCCTGGTGATCGGAAATCAATTCTTCCGTGCCCGATTTTCCGCGGGCCGCAGCCACTTCCCGCTGCATGCCGTTGCTGTCGCCTTTCAAAAAAGCGATATCGTATCGCAGGAGCGCTAACAGGGGGATTTCGATTTTTCTTTCGGAGGCTCTGCGAGCCGCGTCTTCGGCTGCTCCCAGACGGTCCAGGCTCAGAGAGTTGGAACCAAGGAGGGCATAACCAATGCCAAAATCCGGAGCCAGATCAATCGTCTTTTCGGCCTCTTCGGCTGCCTTTTGATGTTCGCCGAGCACTGGATAGATAAAGCCCGCTAAGAAGGAGTGGGCCTTCCACTCACGAGGATAAGCTTGTGCCCACGCCTCGCAGGTCTGCTGCGCCTTTCTCTGGTTTCCCGTTGCCCGTCCATCATAATAAGCCGTGATAAAGAACTTCTCGTTGTCGCTGGCACGCTCCCGCAATTCGTAGGCTTTTCTAATATTTTCCGTACCCACTTCGGTTTGGCCCATGGAACCGTACGTGAGCCCCAGCGAGGCGTATGCTGCGGCAAATTGCGGGTCGATCTCGACGGCATCCTTGAAAAAAGGAACTGCGGCGTCCCCACCCTGTGAGGCCGTAACTTTCCAGCCCATGCTGTAAGCTTTTAGAGCTTCCAATGATGGAGTCGTAGCCTCGGCGAGCGGGGTGTCGTGCGTTGCGACCGTCAACAAGGATTCCCCAATTCGCGTTCTGAACTTGCTCGCGATTTCAGTCAGGGCGTTCAGTACGTCTTCTTTCCTTGCCACTTCCACCTGCTCTTCATCGAGGATGTCTCCTGTGCGACAGTTCTTTGCGCGTAACCCCAACACATACTTGCTTCCGAGCCTTGCAATCGAGCCATCGAGGACGGCGGCGCTCGCGGTGCGCTCGCAAATTTCATGGGCGAGTTCTGGAGTAAGCCGCGCATCGGATGACTGGCCCATCAGGGAGAGCGTGTGCAAGATACGCTCCTCCGAGATGAGGCTCAGAAAAGGCGACTGTTCCAACTGCACGGCCATGCCTTGCCGCAGCGTCCCGTCAAACACAGGATCGCCCGTTGTGTTCAGGAAATCGGCGAGGACGATGGTGTCTTTGTCGGTCAGCCTCGGCGCCCGATGAAGATAGAAATAACCACCAAAGGTAAGAAGCAGAGCTGCCACGGCAGCAAGAACAATGCCCATCCCATTTTTTTGGACACGGCGGGAGGTTTCGGTCCGGGTGGCTGGGGGCAGTTGAGCCGAATCGGTGTCGCGCCTCAGCCGTCGCAAATCAGCTTCTATTTCAGAGGCGTGCTGGTAGCGAAGGTCGAGGTCTTTCTCCAAACACTTACCGATAATTCTTTCCAGTTCGGGTGGCAGGTTCGCATTTGCCCGCACGGGAGGGACAGGTGACCGGTTCAGGATGGAGTCAAAGACCACTCCTGTGGTTTCCCCGCGGAATGGCAGCGTTCCGGTCGCAGTCTCGTAGAGCACCACGCCGAAGGAGAACAGATCGGAGCGAGCATCCAATTTCTTGCCGCGAACTTGCTCCGGCGACATGTAGGCCACCGTCCCCACCGCAGTGCCCGGGTTGGTAAGAGATTCTTCCATCGTCGAGGCGGTCATGTTCATGCCTTCGTCTTTGAGAGAAAGCTTGGCCAGGCCGAAGTCGAGGACCTTCGCGTGTCCGCGCTTGGTGACAAAGATGTTCGCAGTCTTGATGTCGCGGTGGACGATGCCGGCGGCGTGAGCTGCATCCAGTGCGTCCGTGATCTCGATGCTTAGCGACAAGATCAATTCGGTTTCTATGGGACGCCCCACAATGCGATGCTTCAGGGTTACACCGTCCAGGAACTCCATTGCGATGAAAGACTGCCCATCGTGTTTGCCGATTTCGTAGATCGTGCAGATATTGGCATGATTGAGAGCAGACGCCGCCCGCGCCTCCCGGCGGAAGCGTTCCAAAGCTTGCGGATCGCCGGACAGGTCCTCGGGAAGAAATTTCAATGCAACGAAGCGGCCAAGCTCGGTGTCTTCGGCCTTGTAAACCACTCCCATTCCACCACTGCCCAGCTTTCCCACGATCCGGTAATGGGAGACGGTGCGACCGATGGGAAAACTACTGCTCTCACTCACTTCGTTGTCTGACTGCTGCGCCAGGGCCCGCGCGGCCGCGTCGATTGCGGGGCTTTCGAGAAAGCCTCCGGCTTTCTGTTGCGCCTTCAGCAACGAGCGGACTTCGCGTTCCAGCGCCAGGTCGCCGGCACATGCCTCACGCAGAAATGCTTCGCGCTCATCTGGACGGTGCTCCAGCGCTGATTGCAGGAGACCGTCGATTTGTTTCCACCGTTCAGAGTCCATCGGTCGCCCCGCCGGTTAGTTCGCGGTAGAGCCAGGCCTTGGCGGTGCTCCAGTCGCGCATCACCGTAACGGGCGAGACCTTGAGCACTTCCGCCGTCTCATCCACGCTGAGTCCGCCGAAGAAACGCATTTCGACGACCTGCACCTTGCGGCGATCGATACGGGCCAATGCATCCATCGCGTCATCGAGTGCGACCAGATCCGCTGCACGGTCGTCGCCTACTATAGCCGTCTCTTCCAGAGAAACGTGCTGCACTCCGCCTCCGCGTTTCAGGTTGTGACGCCGTGCATGATCCACCAGAATGCGCCTCATCAACTGGGATGAAACCGCGAAGAAATGGGCCCGATTCTGCCACTGCATACTCTTGTAATCAATCAGCCGCATGTAGGCCTCGTTTACCAAGGCCGTAGTTTGCAGGCTGTGGCCAGGGCGCTCGCCTCTCATGTAGCGCCTGGCGAGGCGCCGGAGTTCGTCATAGACGATGGGGGTCAGCCGGTCGAGCGCGGCTCGATCTCCGTCGCTCCAGGCTCGGAGCAACCCGCTCACTTCCCCATTGTCGAGAGCCTGCGCCGCTTTTTTCACCGGCTGCTCTGAGTTCCCCATAGCCCCCCGCACGGGGAATCATACCTTGCCAAGCCAGCCCTTCCCAGCCCTTCCAAGATTAAAGAGGTTTCCGAATGATAGGTCCGCGCCCCAGATTGCGCCTACTTAGACAAGAGCGAAATGAGCTCAAAGATCAACCGCATACCACGCGGACCAAACTTAGGAGGCCACATGAAATCCCAATCTCTGCTGTCGCCATCGGCATGGTTATTCGCGGTGCTCGCGGTTCCACTGACCATTGCCGCGCAGGACACCCAGCAACGTACCCTCACAGCCGCCCAGTACACCGTGACCGATCTCGGCACTTTGTCGGGCGGCAATTTCAGCCAGCCGTTCTTTATCAACAGGTATGGTCTGGTAAGCGGCTCGTCGAGTCTCCCGAACGGCAGTCAGCACGCGACTCTCTGGCTGGACGGATTAATGGGCGACATCGGCGCGCCCGGACTCGGGGGACCGAACAGCATCGCGTTTGGCGACAATGAAAGATTCCAGTCCGCCGGTGAGGCTGAAACCCCTGCTCCGGATCCCAACGGCGAAGACTTTTGCGGATTCGGAACCCGCCTCACCTGTCTGCCTTTCCTGTGGCAGGACGGGAAAATGATTCAGCTTCCGACCCTCGGTGGCAACAACGGCGGGGCGAATGCGATCAACAATTGGGGGAAAGTGGCCGGATTTGCGGAGAACTCGACTCCGGACCCGGCATGCCCGGCTCCGCAAGTTCTCCAATTTAAGCCCGCCGTCTGGGAAAACGGAGTGATTCACAAGCTGCCTACGGTTGGGGACGATCCAGAAGGCGTCGCCTACAACGCCAACGACAACGGACTGGTTGTCGGTGCGTCGGGCACTTGTACAACTTTCAATCCGAATTTCCTCAACAACCTGCTGGCAGTTCACGCCTTGCTCTGGGAGGACGGCAAAGCGACGGACCTCGGCAATCTCGGCGGCCAAACCGGACAAGCGGGCGGAAACGCCGCCTATAGCGTTAATAACCGAGGTGAGGTCGTCGGAGGCTCGGACCTGGCGGGGGACACAACTTTTCATGCCTTTCTCTGGACCAGAAAAACTGGGATGCAGGATTTGGGCACACTCTCCGGCGACCTGGCGAGCAACGGCATCAGCATTAACGATGGCGGCTCGGTGGTTGGCGTGTCCCTGGATGCGAACTTCAACCCGCGGGCGTTTCTGTGGCGGAGAGGTGTGATGACCGACGTTAACACGTTGATCGTGGGGGATTCTCCCCTGTATCTGCTGACTGCCTGCTCCATCAATTCTCGAGGAGAAATCACTGGCCTGGGTCTGACCAGCACCGGCGAGATTCACACCTATCTCGCGACCCCAACGCGAGGTGTTGCGGCCAGTGAGAGTACTTCACAGGGCGTGGTTGCGCGGAGAATCCTGAGCGACGACGCCCGCAAGCGGCTTCAGCAACAACTGCGCTTCGGTCGAACAGGAGTTGGGTTTATGGGGCAGCAGTAGTTGTTGCCTACTACCGGCGTCCGATGGCTGAGGAGTTTAAGAACACGAACTGAGGGTTAGAGGGCAGGAGAATCTCCTGCTCTCTTTTTTCTGGTGGCGTCGCTTCAACGATGGTATGAGCGGATGCGAAGGGCTCTGCGCCCCGCCATCAGTTCGGCAACTTCATGGCTGACAGGAGCGCCTTGAATCTTGGTTCGCTGCGCAACGGATCGAATTCGGGTGTAACTCGTGCGGCCTGCATATCGGCTGATCGTTCGCGTACTGCTTTTTCGAACCAGTCGAGGGCATGGGACTTGTCGCCAAGCCCCAGGTAGACGGAACCGATTGCCCAAGGGCTCACATACCTATGCCGAGATTCGGTGATCAATCTTTGCAGTTGGGCGTTTGCTTTGGCCCGGTCTCCAGATAATCCATACGCATATGCCAGAACGGACGGAATGATCTGGTTGGCGGGGTTGATACGATGCGCAGTTTCCAGGTCGGCGATGGCTTCTCGATATTTACCTGTCAGCAAAAGCGCTTTGCCGCGCCACAAGAAGGCCTCGGAGAACCCGGAATCCATGGCGATCACTTTGCTTAGCTGCTGGTAAGCCTCGTCGTAACGGCGCTCAAAGACCATTGTCGCACCCCAATCCGTAGCGATGATCCGCGAGCGTGGGTCCAGCGCCAGGGCTTGCTGCATCTCGCTATTCGCTTCCTCGAAGTGCCCCATTGGCGCTAGGTAACCCTCGCCGTACCAATGGTGCGCGGTGGCGTAGTTCGGATCCAGTGCGACCGCGAGCTTGAATTCTCTTTCTTCGTCGGGGAAGTTGTACTCACGACCGAGTAACAGCGCTAGCGCGGTATGCGCCTCGGAAAGGTTAGGATCGAGCAGCAGCGCCTGCTTGGCCGCTTTCTTTCCCGCCTCCACGAACTCATCTTTCGGGCCGGTGTTACCCGCGAGAAGAACATAAGTTTGAGCCAAGCCAGCATAGGCCGGAGCATAGTTAGGATCGATGCTGGTGGCCTTCTGGAAGTATTCGATCGCTCGCTCCATGGCAGCCCCGTCGCGTTTGTTCCAGAAATACCGGCCTTGCATGTAGTCTTCGTAGGCCTCGGGATTGACCGGACGCGCGGATTTCAGCAGAGCTCGCTCTTGCGGAGTAAGCGCCACCTGAATTTCCTGGGCGACTGCGCTGGCAACATCCTTCTGCAGACTGAGAATGTCGTGCAGGTCTCCGTCGTAGCTCTTGGCCCACAGATGCCGATCCAGCGGCGCCTGGATCAATTGCGCGGTAATTCGCACCTGGTTCCCCGACTTCATTACCGTGCCTTCGACTACGGCGTCCACATTCAACTCGCGCGCAATTTCGGCGATAGGTTTATGCACGCCCTTGTATTGCATGATCGAAGTACGGGAAATTACGCGCAGGGCCTTGATCTGTCCCAGGTCCGTGATCAACTGATCGGTCATGCCATCGACGAAGTACTCCTGAGCCGGTTCGTTGGAGAGATTTTCGAGAGGCAGAACGGCGAGGGAACGGATCGTCGTTGAAAGCGGCGCCTGCGTGGGGGGCGGCACGAACCCCCAGACAAACCTTCTTATTCTGGGAATGGCGCTCAGGGAAAGCACCACCAGCAGCAGAACTAAGGCAGCGAGTGCCCGTACGGCAAATCTGCGAGACTTGGGAGGGGTACGAGGTATTTGCGGATCTTCGGCCGCGGCTGGCGGTTCCACTCGACCCACGGGAGCGATGAAGCGATATCCGCGGCGGGGAACTGTCTCGATGAAGCGGGGGCTGTCGGCGGAGTCTCCGAAGGCCGTTCGCAGCTTGCGGATAGCTGTGTTCAGGCCTTCATCAAAACCGACGTAGGTATCGGCAGGCCAAAGTTGCGTCTGTAGTTCCTGCCGGGTTACCAGTTCTCCCTGACGCTGAAGCAACAACTTCAGAACCCGAAACGGCTGTTCCTGCAACCCGACTTTCCGGCCACTCTTGGACAGTTCGCCCGCGTCAAGATCAATCTCGAACAAGCCAGTACGCATCGAGCCGAGCTTAGGTTGAGTGCTCTCCATTGGCAGCGTCCTGCGGGGGCCATCATTCTATCGCACAAATTGAGTTCATGAAGCCTCGTAACACCCTATGGCCACTGGTTTTACGAAGTCATGCAGGGTCTAGGGCGAATTCCTTGACCGAAGCGCGGACATGGGCGAAAGTGGCAGCGATTCTGGGGCAACGCTCGCAACGGGACGCGGAAGAAAGACCCAAAGGCCTGATAGTTTCCGTCCACCGTTAGCGCCTATGTAGATGAGAGCAACAGAGACCAACGCTGATCGCCGTTCGGATCCAATAAAGAACAAAGAAGAATTTCGAGGAGTCCGTATGAAAAACCGGAAATTGCAGCTACCGCCAGCCGCGAGTGAATCTATGAAGAAAATCGCATCGAGTATCGCCAACCAAGCGGGTATCCGAACCATTCTAGCGCTGGCTTTCCTCCTAACGCTGGTTTCGAGCGCCGGCGCACAGTTCACGCCCTTGTATAACTTTGGAACCCATGCCGGCGACCCGGCGCACCCCAATTACCCTGGATTTGTCGCTCAAGGTCGCGATGGAAACCTTTACAGCACTTCCTACGATGGAGGAACCGACAATGCAGGGACAGTTTTCAAGGCCACTCCTGCGGGACAAGTCACCGTACTTTACAGTTTCGATGGAGTAACCGGCGCCTTTCCTTCTGGCGGACTCACGCTCGGCTCCGACGGAAACTTCTATGGCACCACGTTTGAAAACGGCCCCTCGAACTATGGGACTGTCTTCAAAATCTCCTCCAGCGGGAAACTCACGGTCCTGCACGCGTTCGACAGCACCGACGGCTCGGGCCCATGGGGAGCACCGGTCCAAGGCACGGACGGCGCGTACTACGGAACTACCGAACACGGGGGATCGGCGGACTGCGGCACTGTCTACCGCGTTACTGCCGGAGGAACGTTCAAGACTCTGTATAACTTCGACGGGCCCCACGGCTGCCAGCCCCTTGCGCCACTGGTTCTGGGGACTGATGGAAACTTCTATGGCACGACTCTAGTTCTGACCGGTGTGAACAATCCCAATTTGGGCGCAATCTTCAAGATCACTCCAGCGGGCGTAATAACGCTTGTGCATAGTTTCGACGGAACCCATGGCGCTGAAGCGTATGCCCCGTTGATGCAAGCCACCGACGGCAATTTCTATGGCACAACCGAAGGCGGCGGCAATTACGACAACGGCACCGTCTTTGAAATGAGCTCGGCTGGAGCTTTCACTGATCTCTTTGACTTCGACCCCAATACCGACGGCGCAGAACCGTTCGCTGCTTTGGTTCAGGGCACGAACGGAGATCTGTACGGGACTACGGCCTATGGGGGAACCTCAAACTTTGGCACGATTTACTCCATTCCTTCAGGCGGTGGAAGTCTAAGCATCTTATACAGCTTCGATGGTACGTCGGCTCGAGCCCCGGGAGCACCGCTGACGCAACATACGGATGGAACTTTTTATAGCGACTCCGCATGGGGCGGCAGCGACGATCTGGGGACCTTCTACTCATTCAGCGCCGGCCTCTCACCGTTCGTCCGGCTCGTTACCGCCTCCGCAAAAGTTGGAAAGACCGTTGAAATTCTGGGCCAGGGATTCACTGGCACCACTGCCGTTTCTTTCAATGGCACAGCGGCGACTTTCCACGTCGCCTCGAAGACTTATCTCACAGCGATAGTACCGATCGGAGCGACCAGTGGATTCATCGAGGTCACGACACCGGGCGGAACTCTTGAGAGCAATCAGGCGTTCCGGGTGATCCCGTAGCGCAGGTTCCGTTCGCGAGTAAATGAAAACAATCTGGAGCGTGCCATGAAAAATCCAAAGTCTCAACTGCTCGTTCTTGTGCTCAGCCTGATCTGTTTGTTGAGCGGCGCCTACGCACAACTGACGCCCAGCGCGGATGCCTACACGAACACTGCCGCTCCGACTACAAACTTCGGAGCCAAGACACTGCTCGACGTCGAGAGCGCCTCGCAAACGGCTTACATTCGATTCGATCTCTCGTCGATCCCATCCGACTACGGCAGCGCGAACATCACCAAGGCGACGCTGAAGCTCTACATCAATTCGGTTGCGACCGCAGGCAGCTTTAACGTGGATTACGTCGACGGCACGTGGGCGGAGAACACGATCACTGCCGACTTGGCGCCGGCGCTCGGAACCACGATCGCCGCCAGCGTCCTGCTCACCACCGCGGACAAGAACCAGTACATTCTCATTGACATCACAGCGGCGGTGCAGGCATGGCTGAGCGGAACCACCAATGACGGCATCGCACTCGTCGGCAACAGCCCAGTGAACGCGACCTTCGACAGCAAGGAAAGCACGTCAACCAGCCATGCGGCCGAGTTGGACATTGTCTTCGCCGGTGGCGGGGGCGGCGGAATCGCCGGTATCACTACGGCAACCGGCAGCGGGCTGATCGGCGGAGGAACCGGCGGCACGCTCAACCTGTCGCTGACCCACACCTGCACCGCGAATCAGATTCTGCAGTGGAGCGGTAGCGCCTGGGCCTGCGCTTCTCCCTCCGGTTCCGGCACCGTGACCAGCGTGGCCAGCGGGGCGGGGTTGACCGGCGGTCCAATCACAGGCAGTGGAACTCTGAGCATTAACACGGCCGTCGTGCCGCAACTCAACGCTGCCAACACCTTCACTGGCAATCAGACGGTGAGCGGGAGCCTGAGCGCGACTGGAGTCGTCACCGGCAGCGGTTTCCAGATTGCAGGATCCGGTCCCGGCCCCCTCTTCGCCTTTGGGTCTTCCACAACTCGTAATGCTTTCCTCGGATTTGCAGGGAATACGACGATGACGGGCATCGGTAATTTAGGCGTCGGCGCCTTAGCGTTCCTCTCAAACACTACAGGGTCGAATAACACGGCGCTCGGCGACGGCTCTCTGCCTTACATCACCGGCGGTAACTTGAATACGGCCGTTGGCGTTGGAGCCTTCGTGGGCTTGGGATCGGGAAGCAGCAACACCGAGATCGGCGGCAGGCAATCAGAACCGGAATTCACCGGCTCTTACAACACCTTTGTAGGCGCTGGTTCCGGAGCCGAAGGAAATGAGATTCTCAGCAGCACGACGGCGATTGGGGCGGGTGCAATCATCGGTGCATCCAATATCAATTACACGAACGCCACCGCCATCGGCGCCAACGCGCAAGTCACGGCCGACAACGCAATGGTGCTGGGCAGCATCAATGGCGTGAACGGAGCGACTGCCAATGTCAACGTCGGCATCGGAACCACGCTGCCGAAGGCGACGTTGGATGTCGCCGGTTTCAGACTGGAAACTTTCATTGGGAATCCCGAGTGCGGTGCGAATCCTTTTGCCGGAATTGCTTTTGGATCAGCCGGATTCCAGAGCTGCGGGAACTACTCCATGGTGGGAGACGGCGTTAACACTTACATCGCCGCTCCTACCGGCAATATCTATTTCCGCACTCAGAACAATGCCTTAACCGCGATGACGATCGATTCATCCGGCGATGTCAGCATCACCGGCAATCTGAGCGCGACCGGAACCAAGAACTTCCGCATTGACCACCCCCTCGACCCCGCGAACAAGTACCTTCTCCACGCGGCCGTCGAGTCTTCTGAAGTTCTGAATCTCTACAGCGGCAATGTCGTGCTCGACGCTTCGGGCGAGGCTGTGGTGCAGCTTCCCGATTGGTTCGAGGTCATCAACAAAGACTTCCGGTATCAACTCACATCGATCGGCGCGCCGGGGCGGGACCTATACGTTGCCGACGAAGTTTCCGGAGGCCACTTCAAGATCGCGGGAGGCAATCCCGGCAGCAAGGTCTCATGGCAAGTGTCAGGAGTGCGAAACGACGCCTGGGAAAAAGCCCATCCGATGCAGGTTGAAGCTGATAAAGGTGCCGACCGCGGCCACTACCTCACTCCCGAACTCTACGGAGCTCCCGAAGCGGCGCGCATCGGCTACATGGAGCCAGCCCCAGGGAGTGAGCAGGTCGTTCATGATCGGCCGATATTGAAACACGACAACCTCTCGCCATCCCAGCACGCGACGACGCCCGGCATTCCCGTTTCGCCACCCATGCCGGTCGCGTCCAAAACAGTTCCGCTTTCCCGTCCGCCGGCGCGAGCGGCTCAGAAGAGGAGTCCAATCATTCCTTCAGGTTCGTGATCATTGCGTTCGCGATCATTGAGTCCGCGATCATTGAGTTCATGATCATTGATCATCGATGATTGGGAGCCGAAGCGAAGTGGGCACACATTCTCCAAGCCAGGAGTGGATAAGAACGAAAGGCAGGCCGACTTTTTGGGTCGGCCTGCCTTTTGCGTTATTTCTCGCGACAGATCTCTACGGATTGAGGGCAGTCGCCAGGGCTTTGGTCAGGTCTCCATTCGGGTCGTCGTCTTTGACGGCCCAAACGTAGCCACCGCCTAAGCCGTAGGTTTTGATGTAGTTGACTTTGCACTGCACTGATTGAGCATTGTCATAGCTAAAAGCAGTGCTAGTGGTTGCGTTGAACATACGGGCCGAGCAGCGAGTAGCGTCGTAGCTGGGCGTGAAGCCGTTGTTCAACATGTTTACGAGTGAACGGTAGGTCGCCAGGCCGTCGACCAGCAGGAAGTCGCAGCCTGCTGCCGGACTGCCCTGGTTCTGACCGGTCGGGCAATTCCCTACACCGTTGATGTTAGGAACCGGAGCGGTTCCGTTCGGGGTTTGAGTTCCCGATCCATCCAAAACCCCGGTTGCGTTCTGGTACATGCCGCCGTTGGTCGAGGTGAGACCTCCGGCCCAACCCGCACCATAGAGCGGGAAGCCCATGGTGTACTTGGCCGCGGTTGCCCCGTGCGCCAGATAGTACTGTACGGTTGCGTCAATCGTGTCACCTTTTCCGTACAGCGGACTGGCAGCTTCGTCGTACAGCGGAGACGCGTCATTGGTGGCATTTGCCCAGTCTCCGGCATAGTTGTAGCCATCGACATTCATATAGTCCAACACCGCATTCAGACCCGCGATGTTGATGGTGTCATAGCCACCATCGTTGCCCGAGTCAGGTGCCGCGCCCGGTGTGGATGGGCCAGCAGCCAAGTCGGCCACTACCTGATACGTCCTGCCGGTGGTTTGCGACAACGTGTTCAGCTCGGTGCGGAACTCCGTCATTAGCGCGGTGAAGTTCGCCGTGTCGTTTGCGTTCGGGAACTCCCAGTCGATGTCGAAGCCATCGAAGAGAGTGCCGGTTGAAACACCCGAGGCGATATTGCCCTGGATGAACGTGTTGATGCACGAACTCACGAACGCCTGGCGTTGAGCAGTCGTGCTCGCTGCCTGGTCGAAGAGCGTGTTGTAGGTGGGGGGATTCCATCCTCCGATCGAGATCAACACTTTCAGGTTGGGATGGAGTTGCTTGAGTTGCACCAGCGCACCGAAGTTCCCCTGCAGCGGCGCCGCGGCCGGAGTAGCGCCCGGCACCTGCGGGACGACCTTCTGGTAGTCGGCATAAGTATCCGCGAGCGCGCAATTCACAGTGCTGCCGTTCGCGACCGGCTTGGCAAAGGCGTAAATAAGGTGCGTGAGGACTCCGGCTACGCCATTATTCTGCAGGTCTGCAACGTTCGCGTTGGCGTAGTAAGTTCCCCACTCTTCATACCATCCGCCCACAAAGAGATTGCTGAGGGCAGATGTCGTCACGTTCACCGTCGTTGCAGACGATGAGCCCGCATAATCGGTGGCTGTCAGCGAGAAGGTGTAACCGGTCGAAGGTGTCAGTCCGCCCTCAGTATCCGAGGTTGAGCTGGTGGTTAGTGTCGACGGCCCTCCCGTGATCGAGTAGCTGATGGTGCATCCACTCGGGGGACTGACCGCGTTCCAGGCCAGGTTCGTAGAGGAATCGGTCGTGCCGGAAGCTGCAAATCCGGTTGGCGTGCTCGGCTTGGTCGTGCACGAGCTCGCTAGAGTCGTGACGTTGACGGCCGAACTCGCGGCTGAAGTACCGGCCGAGTCCGTCGCTTCTACCGAGAAGCTATACGCGGTCGATGGATTGAGACCAGTAACGGCATCAGAGGTCGTGGTCGGGGTTGCGATCACGGTTGAACTCTGTAGCACCTTATAGCTCACGCTGCATCCTGCGGGAGGAGTGACCGCGTTCCAGGCCAGGTTTGTGCTGGAACTGGTCGTGCCAGAGGCCGCCAATCCAGTCGGAACTGCTGGCGCGGACGAACAAGAGGAACAGGCTCCCGTCGCAGTCC
>CAVWLI010000039.1:0-83596 GCA_963755795.1 uncultured Acidobacteriota bacterium
AGATGGAATTCTTACTTCATCGCGCATCGATTCTTTCTGCCGCGGCCGTGAGTTCCTTGATTGCCGCTGTCTGGGAGGGTACCGTTCTGGCGGTTGGTGTGGCGCTTTGTATGAGATTCCTTCCACGACTCAGCGCTGCTTCCCGTTCTGTAATCTGGCTGAATGTCTTTCTGCTACTTGTGCTTCTGCACGCTGTTCCCTCATTCATAGGTCAGGTTGGGGTGGCGCAGCCGGAGCATGCTTCCCCGATTCTTCTTCGCTCGGGCTGGAGCGTTGTCATAGCGGCTGTGTGGGTTGCGCTTTCGCTGGGCAGAGGCATGCAGTTGATTTTCAGCGCCATGCGTTTACGGCAACTTGCCCAGCGGGCAACGCCCATCATGCACCTGGACGAGCCTCTGCAGGCGCTCCTCCAGGGAGAGAATCGCGGTGCAAGCTTTGCACCTCGATGGACGTCGAGCGACCGAGTGTGATTGGTTTCTTTAATCCACGCATCCTTCTGCCGCCTGCGTTAATCGAGAAGCTATCGGCGCTCGAACTGCAGCAGGTTGTGTTGCACGAGATGGAGCATTTGCGGCGCGGAGACGATTGGACCAATTTGCTGCAGAAGATTGGTTTGACGCTTTTTCCGTTGAACCCCGTTCTGTACTGGGCCGAGGAGCGTTTGTGTGCGGAGCGTGAACTCGCGTGCGACGATCGAGTCTTGCGGTCGAGTTACACGCGAAAGGCATACGCAATGTGCCTGACTCGACTGGCGGAAGACTCGGTGATTCGCCGCAAACTATCGTTGGCGCTTGGCGCATGGGAACGCCGTTCAGAGCTCGTTAGCCGCGTTCAGCGGCTGCTGATGCGCCCTGGAGAATCGATGGGGGGCAGACAGGCAGCGATGGTAACCGGCAGCCTGATCCTGGGCATATTCGGCGGCGCACTGGCGCTGGCTCGCAGTCCGCAGCTGGTCGCATTCGACGCTTTCAATCATTCGATTGCCCAGGCGAACGGACTAACGGAGGCAGGTTTCGCAGAGGCCGGAATTCATGGAGCGAACACTTCTGAAGCCGGCGGTTCCTTGCAATTGGTGAAGGCCGTCATGCCGCAGTCGTCCGCTCAACCTTTGCTGAAATCGCAGCCACCGCGACGGCATGCTGCAAAGCAGGCGGTCGCGCCTGCGCATAGCACCGGAGCGGCAGGCATGGCTTGTGCTGACGGATTGGAACGACAGTATGCTCGCCTGGGCGCCTGGTGATCGCGGTTGCGCCCGGAGATCGAAATACGTATGCAGCCGTGCCGATTGCTCATGGCTGGCTGATTCTTCAAATCTAGCCGCGAAGCGCAAGGCGCAGCAGCGGTTGAGATCAACCTGAACAACGCAAATATCAAACAAGGAGAGAACTCCCATGAATCAAACAACTAATCAATTAGTAGCAATGGCGAAGAAGATGGCCGTGCCGGCTGCGGCGGCAGGTGCATTTCTGTTGGGCGCGGTGATTTTCGCGGGACATGGCAGCGTTCACGCCGCATCGCCGATGGATGACAACAGCGTTTCAGCGCTGACCGCGCTGGACCAGGCGATGGAGGCCGTTGCCCGCAAAGTGACACCGGCGGTGGTGAACGTTGCGGTAACGGCCGCAAGAGCAGCGGCGATAGCAACATTACGGTGAATGGAGAGCCGATGCAGAACCTGCCGCCGCGGACTGCAGCAGTTCTTCGGGCCGATGTTCCGAGGTCAGCAACCGCAGCAGCCGCAGATTGAGCACGGGGTTGGCAGCGGCATCATCATTTCGCCGGACGGCTACATCGTGACCAACGACCACGTGGTGGATGGGGCGACCAACATCAAGGTGACGCTGCACGACCGGCGCATGCTGAATGCCAAGGTAATTGGCGTGGACAAGCTGACCGACCTGGCGGTGATCAAGATCGACGCGAACGACCTGCCGACGCGTGGTCTGGGGCGACTCGACCAAGCTGAAGCCGGGCCAGACGGTGCTGGCGTTCGGCAGCCCGTTCGGCTACTTCCAGTTCTCGGTGACGCGCGGCATTGTGAGCGCGGTGAACCGGCCGAATCCCTATCGGACGATGCGCGCAAGCCGGGGAAGTTCATCCAGACGGATGCGGCGATCAATCCGGGCAACTCCGGCGGCCCGCTGGTGAATGCGCATGGCGAGCTGGTGGGCATCAACACGTTCATCATCTCCAACAGCGGATGCGTTTGCGGGTGCTGGATTTGCGATTCCGTCGCAGATGGTGCGAGCCACGGCTGACCAGCTGATCGCGCATGGCAAGGTGGAGCACGGCTATCTGGGCATCAGCATCAACGACGTGACGCCGGACAATGCGCACTTCTTCAAGCTGAAGGATGCGACGGGCGCGATTGTGGCGCAGGTGACTCCCGACTCGCCGGCCAGCGAGGGTGGACTTGAAGACCGGCGACGTGATCTCCAGGTGAACGGGCAGAAGATCTTGAACGCCAGCGGCCTGCAGGTGGCGGTGAGCGAGATGGCGCCGGGAACGAAGATCAAGGTGCAGGTGATGCGCGACGGCAAGCCGGAGACGCTGAACCTGACGGTTGGCAGCTTCCACGGCAACGCCGAAGTGGCGAGCAACGAGGACCATGACGGGCCGAGCAGCGGAAAGTTGGGGCTGGCGGTGGCCGATTTGACGGCGCAGGTTCGGCAGCAGGGCAACATCCCTGAACGAGTGCATGGGGTGGTGGTTGAGAATGTGCGGCCAGGAAGCCCTGCGGACGATGCCGGGATTCAGCCGGGGGATGTGATCGCCGAGGTGAACCGGCAGCCGGCTGAGTCTGCGAACCAGTTTGTGGACGAGGTGCACAAGAACCCGAGCGGGCAAGATCTGCTGGTGCTGGTCTGGTCGAAGGGCAATGCGAGCTACCGGACGATTCATCCGTCTGAGGATGAGCCAAAGGGATAAGAACAGCAAGAACCGGCGATCTTGTTTCCGAGCGGTTTCTTCGTTGAGAAGCGAACCACTCGGAAGGCCGTTTCCAAGGATCGAGAGCTGGCCGCGTCTAAAGTGGTCCGCTGCCAAATCATTTTTTCCGCTCCCGCAATCGGATAGCCCTGCCACAAGTACTCGAGCGCTTCAGGGAGGGTTTGCATCTTCACCGCATGGTCCACATGACCGGCATTCTGGGCAAAGACAAACTGGTAGTGGTACCCCTTGGCCGCAAGCACTTTGGCCATGATTTCGTTGGCCAGCACCCAGTCGTGCATGCCGTCTCTCATCACGTTCGGGTTGTATAAGTCCTTGTCGCCGACTTCCATCCAGATACGGATCGGCTTTGCAGGACTATCTGGGATCAGGTGCTCGTGAAACTCCCATGCGCCGCCGGGAGTCTGCGGGTTAGAAGGCCATTGCTGGTTTACATACGTGCCGGAATAGGTGAGCACGCGATGGTATAACTCGGGGTGATACCAGGCCATAATCAGCGCGCACGAACCCCCGGAGCTGCCGCCCATGGTCGCGCGGCCGTCTGGATTCTTCGTCAACTTCACGTGCGCCTTGCTACTCAACCAGCGGCAGCACCTCCTTCTCGACCCACTCTGCGTAGAGGCCCGACATGGTGTCGTATTCCAGGCCGCGTTCGCTTCCCTGCGCATCGCCGCTGCCGTTGCCGATGGAAATGGCAACCATTGCGGGAACTTTGCGCTCTGCGATCAGGTTGTCGAGCACGGTGAATAGCATGCGGTCAGGGCCGTCCGCGCCCACGATGAAGGGCGCTTCTGTTCCCGGCACATATTGCTTCGGCACATACACAGGCAACGTGGCGGGTGTAGGGCGCTGCGTGGCTCGTGGTCACGATCAGTTTCAAGGGACGAATGAGAATACGTTCGCGCTGGCGAGGGAACTGGTGCTGGCGGGCGCGGACCCGGCACACTGTGCGCGCGGCATTTATTTCGCGCATTCGGTCGCAAAAATAAAGTTGCTCGGCGAAGCGTTGCGCAGCCTGACCGCGGATGGCCACCTGGCCTACGCCTGGGTGACGCAGAAGCACATGGAGCGCTGCGGCGCCATTGAAGAAGACTGCGAAGGACTGGTGAATTATGTGCTATCGATCGGGGGCGTCGAGGTGGCGGCATTTTTCCGCGAGTTGCCCGAAGGACGATATCGCGTGAGTCTGCGCAGTAAAGGCAAACTCGACGTTGCTCATGTGGCCGAAAGTTTTGGCGGCGGAGGCCATGCGTGCGCCAGCGGTTGTTCGGTCGATGGTCCGCTGGCCGAGGCCGTGCGCCAGGTACTGCTCCAGCTTCGCCGCGGACCTTCCGTACAATAGAAAAACACATTTTTTGATTTTTGATTGCTGATTGAAGAACCCGAATTGCGGGCGTTTGGGTTTCAATCAACAATCACCAATCATTAGTCATCAATCAGCAATTTTTCCATGACCACTCGCACCCGCACCGACGTGTTGCTGCTGGCTGGCTTCTGCGCGTTTCTGTTTTTCTACGGCTTAGGACGGTTCGGGCTGATTGGCGCCGACGAACCGCGCTACGCACAGGTGGCGCGCGAGATGCTCGATCGTCACGATTTGATCACGCCTACGCTCGGCGGCCATGCCTGGCTGGAAAAGCCTCCGCTGTATTACTGGCAGGCGATGCTGGCGTACTCCGTGTTCGGAGTGAGTGACGTTGCGGCGCGCGTTCCGGCGGCGGTGGACGCGACCCTGTTGGTCGTCGCCGTTTATTTATTCTTTCGGCGATTTCGGCGAGGCGTGGAAGTGGACGCTGCGCTCATTACCGCGTCTTGTGCGGGGGTGATCGGCTACGCGCACGCCGCTTCGATGGACATGGCGCTGGCCGCGGCTTTTGGAGTTGGAATGCTCGCATGGTGGGGCTGGCGCGAGAGTGAAAGGCGAATCTATCTTGCGCTGTTTTACGTCTGCATGGCGCTGGGCATGCTGGCCAAGGGGCCGGTCGCGCCGTTTCTGGCAGGGGCTGTGATCGTGATGTTTGCATTGGCGACCCGCGAATTTCGCGTTGTGACAAGAACGCTGTGGCTGCCAGGCATCGTTCTTTTCTGTCTGACGGCATTGCCGTGGTACGTCGCGGTGCAGATGCGGAATCCACAGTTCTTTCGCGAGTTTATTCTGCAGCACAATCTGGCGCGCTTTGCGAGCGACCGATATCACCACCGGCAGCCGTTCTGGTTCTACCTGCCCGTGACGGCGCTCGCGCTGGTGCCGTGGACGGTGTTCGCGATGGCGGCGTTTGTCGAGTCGGTGCGGGTCTGGTGGGCGGAGCGTAAATCGGTTTTCGGCGTGCCCGATTTCGAATTGCAATTCCGAGTGTTCGCGTGCTGCTGGCTGGTCGTGCCGATGGTTTTCTTCTCGCTTTCTCAGTCGAAACTTCCGGGCTACATTCTTCCGGCGATTCCGGCCGGGGCCGTGCTGCTGGCGGATTATTTGCGGCGGCATCTCGCACGGGAAAATGAGAATGAGCAAGAGGAAGCAGAGCCGGTTTCGAAGTGGCTGGTCGTGTTGCATGCGCTGGTGGCCGCGGGACTGATGGTTCCGTCGGTGCTGGTGGCGCATCTTGTGACCCAGCACCAAGTGCCTGCGGGTCGGCCGCTGTTCATTGCGGTTGGAGTGGCAATCGCACTGTGCGCTGCCATTGCCATGACGTTGGCCGGCCGGCTGGGGCTGCGCATGTTGCGCTTCGTGACCCTAATTCCTGTGGTGTTGTCGGTCGCGGCCGTGCTGAAGTTGGGGACGGTTGCGATTGATCAGACGCTGTCGGCGCGTCCGCTGGCGGTTGAGCTGGCCAGCGTGGAGACGCATCAGCTTCCGCTGGCCGTCTACGGCGTGTCGCGCGAGATGGAATACGGGCTGACGTTTTACCGCAACCAGACGACGGTGCGGTACGATGCGGGAACCGTGCCGGCGGAGGAACATTTGCTGGTGGCTCCGGCGGCGTGGAAGGTGAATGTCGCGATGAAGACGGCGGGGCGGCGCGTGCTGTATCTCGGGAACTATGCGCCGCAGGACGTGGATTATTACTGGGTGTCAGCGGAGGGCGTTGGTCCACGACCTTAGTCGAAAGTTGCAGAACTTTTCGGGCCCAATGAATTATAGGGACGGAATCGGGGCGTCTTGTCGAACCTATTTCTTGATCATTTGTGGCCAGCGCTCGCGGTATGGAGCCTTCTCTATATCTCCGACCACACTCTAACGATTTGGTGTGCCCGTCTATATCGAGTTACGGCTCGCGAGAAGATTGTGTATGAAGGAAGTTTTGAACTCAACCCGGTATTCCAGCGCGAGGTTGACGCGCTGCAATGGGTCAGCCTTCGTTTCGTGCTGGCGCTGGTAGCGACCAACCTTCTGCTTGCAGCTGTTTGGCTGACGGAGGCTCACTCGTCAACTGAGCTCTACGCGTTTTCGCTGGGGGGTGTTTATTTTGATTCAGTTAGGGATTCACGTCCGGCACGCAAGAAACCTTTTTCTTTTTCACGCGATGCGAGACGCCGATGCGGTTCGTGGCCGGATCGAATACTCCCAGCCGCTGATCCTGCGCCTGTCGGCGGTGGAATTTCTCGCCCTTGCCGGCCTGTACGCGGTTCTATTCTTTTTCACAGGAAGCTGGTTCGTGATGGGTCGGATATGCGCGTGTTTAGTGCTTGTGATCAAGCATTGGTGGCTTGCTCACAGATGGGCGTCGAAACGGCGGCCGTCAAATACCCTCAATTAGCGGTCCGCTACTCGCTCGAATACGCCAACTCCTGCAGTCCCTGACGGGGTGGGGCGGCGGCCAGTTCCTTGTTGCCGTATTCGTAGCCGCGCTCGAAGGCTTTCAGGTTCAGCTCGCGAAAGCTTGGGGGTACTGAATCGGCGACGGCTTTGCGGACGGCGTCGGCGGTCAGGAGTTTTGTGACTGCGGTGAAGAAACCTACCATCACGGAATTCAGCACCATGCGTTTGCCGAGTTCTTCGGCGATGCGGGTGGCGGGAATGCTGTAGACCTTGGGATCGCCTTTGAGATCGGCGACGCGCACCAGATCTTCTTCGATAATCAGAATTCCTTCCGGCTTCAGTTCGGGCGCGAAGCGGTTGTAGGCTTCCTGCGACATGACGACCATGATGTCGGGACGGGTGACGTAGGGATAGAGCACCGGTGCGTCGGAGAGAACGAGCTGGGCGCTACAGGCACCGCCGCGCGCTTCCGGGCCGAAGTTCTGGGTCATGGTCGCAAAACCGTTTTCATAAATCGACGCCGCTTTGCCCAGCAGAATGGCCGAGAGGATTACGCCCTGGCCGCCGAAACCTGCAACGCGAATCTCCGTTAGCCGCATACGCACTCCGTTTCTACCTCGTCTCCGAGATAACGATCGCCCAGCGATTCCACATATTGCGCGCGCATCATGGTTTGGTAGTCAGGGCGGTCGCGGTCGACGAATTTGCCGACGACGATCTCGCCGTTGAGCGTGAGTCCGACTTCACCGGTGGGCGCGCCGTGCTTCACTTTGCTCTTTTCTTTGTAGTACTTCATGGCGTCGAGGCCGTCGCCCATCTTGTTGCGGCGCTGGTAGAGCGTGGGGCAGGGCGAGATGACTTCGATGAACGAGAATCCCTTTTTCTGGAAGGCTTCGCTGATTGAGCGGGCGAGTTGCTTCACGTGGAAAGTGGTCCAGCGGGCGACGTAAACGGCGCCGGCGGCTTCGACCAGGTGCGGCAGATTGAACGCCGGCTCGAATGTGCCGTAGGGATTAGTCGAAGTCGTCGCGTGGCCGGGAGTTGTCGGCGCGGTCTGGCCGCCGGTCATGGCGTAAATCAGATTGTTGACGCAGATGACTTTGAGATCGATGTTGCGGCGGGCGGCGTGGATGAGGTGATTGCCGCCGATCGCCGACAGGTCGCCATCGCCAGAGTAGACCACGACGTTCAGCTTGGGATTGGCGAGCTTCAGGCCGGTGGCGAACGGGATGGCGCGGCCGTGCGTGGTGTGAAACGAATCGAGCTTCACATAGCCCGCGACGCGTCCGGTGCATCCGATGCCCGAGACCAGGGCCAGGGATTCGAGATCAATCTTCGACTCGATCAGGGCGTGGGCGAAAGAGTTGACCGTGGTGCCGATGCCGCAGCCGGGGCACCAGATGTGGGGCATGCGGTCGCTGCGCAGAAATTGTTCGACTGGATTGACTGTGCCGTCGTAGGCGGCGTCATGCGTGTCGTCGTGATTGTTGTCCAGAATGTTCAGCATCGGCTTGCCTCCACGATGGTGTTGAGGATTTCGTCAGGATTGTGGACGCCGCCGCCAGCGTGCGAGACGGCGAACGTTTTGGCCTGACCGTTGGCGGCGCGCTGGACTTCGTGCACCATCTGACCAAGATTGAGTTCGGGAACCACAAATGCCTTGACGTGCGTGGCCAGCTCGGCAATCTTTTTCTCGGGGAAGGGCCAGGCGGTGATGAGGCGCAGCTTGCCGACTTTCAGGCCTTTGCCGCGAGCTGCATCAATCGCTCGTTGCGCCACGCGCGACGTGATTCCGTAGGAGACTACGACCACGTCGGCATCGTCGAGGCGGTCTTCTTCGAACAGGCAGATGCGGTCGGTGGCGGAACGAATCTTGTTTTGGAGGCGCCGCACCAGCTTGTCCTGCACCTGCGGCGTCATGTTGGGGTAGCCATGCTCGTCATGAGTGAGGCCGGTAACGTGGAAGTTGTAGCCGTCGCCGGCGTGCGCCATCTCAGGAACCATGTCGCCATTGGTACCGTAGGGGAGGTAGTCTTCGACGGACTTTTTGGTATGCTTGCGCGGCGTGACTTCGATTTCGTCGGCAGGAGGGATCACAACTTTTTCCGTCATGTGGCCGACGACTTCGTCCATCATGAACATGACCGGGACGCGGAATTCTTCCGCGAAGTTGAAGGCCTGGATGGTGAGATCGAAACATTCCTGCGGCGAGTTGGGGCAGAGAGCGATGATGTCGTAATCGCCGTGCGATCCCCAGCGCGCCTGCATCATGTCAGCTTGCGCAGGCAGCGTGGGTAAGCCGGTGGATGGGCCGCCGCGCTGCACGTCGACGAACACGCAGGGCGTTTCGGTCATGGCTGCGTAGCCGATGTGCTCCATCATCAGCGAGAAGCCGGGGCCTGAGGTTACGGTGAAGGCCTTGGCTCCGCCCCAGACTCCGCCTTGCAGCGCGATTGAGGCGGCGAGTTCGTCTTCCATCTGAATGAAGCATCCGCCGACTGTGGGCACGCGCGCCGCGAAGCGCTCGACCACTTCGGTGGAGGGTGTGATGGGATATCCGGCGGCAAATCTCGCGCCGGCGGCTAGCGCGCCTTCACAGCAGGCGTGGTCGCCGTCGAGAAAGTGCGTGCCGGTTAACACTCCATGGGGATCCGCTTTCATTTCTCACCTCCGCTGGACTGCGCGACCGTATGTTGAGCTTGCGGAACCCTATTTTGTGCAGCCCCGTCTTGCGGGAGCTTGGTTCCGTTGATGGCGAAGTCCGGGCAGTACATGCCGCAAAGATCGCAGCCGCCGCATTTTTCCGGGTGCACCACGTGCGGTGGATGGTAGCCTTTCGAGTTGAATGCGGAAGAGAGCGCGAGCACGTGCGTGGGACAGAACTCCACGCAGAAGCCACAGGCCTTGCAGCGCTCGACGACGATCGAAACACGCCCTTTTGCCACGAGATCCCCCAGCTAAGGAGCCACGAACGCTCCGGGAATTCAATCCAGCAGGATTTGATTATGCGGGGAAGCGGGATGGCGCGGTGTGACCGGCGTCACAGATCGAAGTGAGGGCGAGCACCAGCGGTTTTTGTGACAAAGGGAGGTAAAGTGCTGCGGCTCTGGAAGTTAGACGCTTTCGAGCATTGGGCAGTGTTTGTGGATTACGGCGACAGATTGTACTCTCAGCGACTGGCATCACAGGGGGGGCGTGAGGGTGAGGTCGAGTTTCTTCTCCGCAATTTGTGTCTGTTGTTACCCTTTATTCGCCTTGTTTGCCTCTGCCGGGAGAACCAACTACACTCGAAATTTTGCCGCGAGATTTGCCGCCGGCTCTCATCGCTGTCGGCGGCCGCTGCGGGAGACCTTTGGAAATTCTGGACCTCAGACATTTTTCTTCGGTGGACTTGCGCCCCCTGCTCGAGGACGAGACGCAACTCTGGTCGAGCCTGCTCTCGTGGGATTACTCGGGCTCGACGGAGATGATTCTGCGCTACGTCGATGCGAAGATTCTGCCGGGGTATGCGGCGGTGGATCGAGGGCGCGTCTTCGGCTATTCGTTTTTTGTGTACGAGGGCAACAAGGGAGTGATTGGCGACCTCTACGTGCTCAACGGCGACCGGCTGCCGAACGCGCGCGAAGTTGAATTGAAGCTGCTGACGCACGTAATTGAGACGCTGCAGCAGTCGCCGGGCATTCATCGCGTGGAGGCGCAACTGCTGGCGCATGAGGCCAACGCGGTCTCGCGGCCGTTTCTGGAGACGGGATTTCAGCGGCACCCGCGGCTGTTCATGACGTTGACGCTGGGGAAGGCCGCGCCGGAGAAAGTTCTCACACATCCGGAGGTTGAAATCCGTCCGTGGATCGACAGCGATTACCAGCCGTCGGCGGCGGTGATTACCGCCGCATATCGCGGCCACGTCGATGCCCAGATCAATGACCAGTACCACACGCTGAGCGGGTCGCTGCGCTTCCTGAATAATATTGTGCGCTTTCCGGGATGCGGCGTGTTTGACGCGGAGTCGTCGTTCGTGGCGCTGGATCGCAAGGGGAAGAGCCTGATCGGGCTGATCCTGTGCTCGCGCGTGCGCAAAGACGTGGGCCATGTCACGCAGGTCTGCGTGTTGCCGGAGTTTCGCTCGCGAGGAATTGGCGAGTCGTTGCTGGCGGCCAATGTGGGGAACCTGCTAAGGAGAAACTTTTCTCTGCTGTCGCTGACGGTGACGGAGGCGAACGCGCGCGCGGTTGCGCTCTACCGCCGGTTGAATTTTGATACGAAGAGGGTGTTTGACGCGTTCGTGTGGCAGGGGTGAAGAAGCTTCTAGCTCCTGGCTTCTAGCCAAATCTTTTTTCCGTTATGCAGCGGCGGCGCCAAACTCGTGATGTTTTCACAGCCGAAGAACTCAAGGATACAGCGGGGGTCTGTCAAGGAAGCGAAGCAACGGGTTCGAGCTAGAGGCTAGAAGCTAGCAGCTATCTGCGCAAGAGCCACATGGCCCAGCCGGCCACGATCACGCCGCCCAGGAACATCGCAAAGCAATAGAGGCCATAGCGCACCATGTCGCGCGTGGTCTCGCGGTGGGTGATGCCGAATACGATGGAAGCGAACAGGGCAAATACCGCCGCCGCGCTGAAATGATTCAGGGTGATGGTCACAGCGCCAATCTCCGAGAGAGCGTCTTCACTGATAGCTGATAGCTGATGGCTGATAGCCGCTTCATTGCTTTTTCCCGATGGCGATGTGATAGGCGTCGGCGACGGCAATGAAGTTCAGCAAGCCGGCGACGATCATGAATTTGGTTCCGTAGTCGGCGGTGGCGAAAGCGATCATGCCTTGTCCCCAGTCA
Source organism: uncultured Acidobacteriota bacterium (assembly GCA_963755795.1). Lineage (GTDB taxonomy): Bacteria > Acidobacteriota > Terriglobia > Terriglobales > Acidobacteriaceae > Sulfotelmatobacter. The sequence goes on from CAVWLI010000039.1 coordinate 11,538, forward strand.
TTGGCCAGGGTCACAATGTAAAGCGCGCCCGCGCCCACATCGCCGATGAAGCCGAGAATGTCGAGGATGTCGCCACCGTTCGCGTGATAAATGCGGCCCTGCATGGCGAGCCCGAGCAGGAACAGGGTTACGATCGAAACGAAAAGCAGCAGGCCGCGAATCCAACGCCTCTGAATCATGTGGCCGGCGCCGGGAATCAGCCAGCCCACGGCGGGTGCGACTACCGACATCACACTCAGCGATTCGGCGCTCGCGGCTTTCGATTTTTCTGTGGTGGAATTGGCCATTTCAGATGTTCACAATCTCGCGTTGAATTTTTCCGGTCACTTCGGCAGATTTGTCGCGCACCAGCACGTTGACTTCGCTGCGCACGCCAAACTCCGGCAGGTAAATGCCGGGCTCGATGGAGAAGCAGGAGTTGGGAAGAATCTGCCGCTCGTCGTGAATCTCGAGGTCGTCCATGTTGGCGCCGTTGGAATGGACGTCGGTGCCGATAGAATGTCCGGTGCGATGAATAAAATAATCGCCGTAGCCGGCCTTTTGGATGTGGCCGCGAGTGGCGCGGTCGACTTCCCAGCCGGCGATGCGGCGGCCACCGTGGATGGCGTCGAGCACGGTCTTCACGCCGGCGTCGCGCGCGTCACGCACAATGTGGAAAATTTCCTGCATGCGGCCTGATGGCGCTGCGCCCACGAAGCCCATCCAGGTAATGTCGTAGTAGACGGCGCCGGGCGTGTTCTTTTTGCCCCAGACGTCGAGCAGAATCAGATCGCCCTCGCGAACCGGCACAGGATGGCTGGCATGAGGCTCGTAGTGCGGATTGCTGGCGTTTGCGTTGACGGCCACAATCGGTGGATCGTCGGTGAGCAGGTTCTCGCGGGCGAAAGCTTCCATGAACCACTGCTGGATTTCATGCTCTTTAGTGCCGCCGTTGCGAACGCGCTTGCCGATTTCTTTGAACGCCTCGGCAACAATGGAGTCGACGCTGTCGCGAGCGGCGAAGTGCGACTGAATCTGCGCTTCGCTCCAGGTGGATTCGAACTGCGCCACCAGGTCCGCCGAGCTGACCACGTTCTTGCCCAGACCGCGCAGCAGGTCGATGGTGCCGCCATCGACCAGGGAAATCGTGAACACGCTGTTGTTCGGCGAGTACTGCATGGCAAGGTCGCGATGCCGCGCCAGGATGGATTTGAGCTGGTCGAACAATTCCTGCCAGCCGGAATACAGATGCTTCTTGCCGGGCAGGGAATCGAGGTGCCCGGCTTCAATCTTGTGCACGAGCTTGGTCGGCTCGCCTTCAGCCGGAATCAGATAAAACCAGCGCCGCGTGACCATCAGGCTCGTAGGCAAGCCGAGAACGCGGTAGGCAATGGGATCGCGATGATGATGATCGTAGAACAGCCACGCGTCGATGTTGCGTTCGCGCAGCGCAGATTGGATGGCGGCGAGGTCCATGGGCAAACCCCTATTGTAAACAAGAGGTGGGATTTGGGCGAATCCGCGAATATTGTTTGTTAAGCTTTTTTGTTACACTGCCGCAAATGTCCGCGATCGCCGAGCCTGTCGTGGCCAAACGTGTCCGCATTGAGTCGATCGATGTGGTGCGTGGGGTGATCATGATCATCATGGCCCTCGATCACACGCGGGATTTTTTCGGCAACTCGGGACTGAACCCCACGGACCCGGCCACGACTACGATTTCCCTGTTTTTCACGCGCTGGATTACTCATTTCTGCGCCCCGGTATTTTTTCTGCTGACGGGAACCGGAGCCTATCTTTCGCTGCGCAAGAAAACCAAGAGCGAGCTGTCGGGATTTCTTTTTACGCGCGGACTGTGGCTGATTTTTCTGGAGATCGTGGTGACCCGCTGTTTCGGATGGCAGTTCAACTTCGACTATCACGTACTGTTTCTGATTGTTTTGTGGGCGCTGGGCTGGGCCATGATCACGCTGTCGGCGCTGGTGTATCTGCCGGCATGGGCTGTGGCAACTTTCGGCGTGGTGATGATTGCGACCCACAATTTATTTGACTCGGTGCAATTCGACAATCCGCTGTGGACGATTCTGCACTCTCCGAATTTTCTGCTGAACCATCCGCAGCACAGCATTTTCGTGGGGTATCCGCTGATTCCGTGGGTCGGGGTCACTGCGGCGGGATACGGGTTGGGGCAGATCTACAGTTGGCCGTCGACGCGGCGGCCGGCGTTCCTGTTGCCGTTGGGACTGGGGCTGACCGCGACTTTCATCATTTTGCGTGCGATCAATATTTATGGCGATCCACTGCGCTGGAGCGGACAGAGGTCCGCAGCCTTCACGGTGCTGTCATTTCTCAACACCACGAAATATCCGCCGTCGCTGCTCTATCTGCTAATGACGCTCGGCCCCGCGATGCTTTTTCTCTGGGCGGTGGATGGCGGAACGCCAGGCTGGCTGCGGCCTGCGCTCACCATCGGCAAAGTGCCGATGTTTTACTATCTGCTGCATATTCCGCTCATTCATCTGACCGCGGTGGCGGTGTGCTATGCGCGCTACGGGCAGGCGCACTGGATGTTCGAATCGCCGACACTCGGGCAGTTCCCCATCACTCAACCGCCTGGCTGGGGATACTCGTTGCCGATTGTTTATCTGGTTTGGGGGTGCGTGGTGCTGGCACTGTATCCGCTGTGCCGGTGGTTTGCCGGGCTCAAGCAGCGGCGCAGCGACGCGTGGCTGAGCTATTTCTGAGGCTGCAGGTGGAATGTTTTGCTGTCAAGAGTCATGACTCGTTTCTTTGCCGCTGGGGGTAGGGTCTCGCACGCGGTCCGCAATATGAGTCGCGGAGCATGGGCGCGAATTTTCATCAGATACGGTACGGTGCGTTTGGCATCGTACTTTGCGGTTTCGCGCAGGACCCAGCCGAGGCTTTTCTGGACCATGTCGTCTTCATCGGCGAGAAGTGAGTCGGACAGCTTTACGATTTTGGGGAAGAACCTTGTTGCCCGTGCCCCGCGAATCAGCGCCACGCAGGCGGCGCGCCGATGCCAGCGATTCGGCGACTTGGCCCAGCGGAATTCGTCTTTGACCCGCGCCGGCTTTGGCCGCCACCATGGGCGAGATCAGGTAGTCCACCAGGCCGTCGTGATCGGCCCAGCTGCTGATGCGGTCGAGCCACGACTCGAACATACGGAACCTCGCGGTCGCCGAACTGCGCGTCCATTTTTTCGAGCAGGAATACGGCACGATCTCGATTTTTTGGTGAGGGTCGCCGACGAACTCTTCACCGGCTGCTCGAAGAAAAAGTTGCTGCTCCCGCAGAAGTTCGCGGCGGCGGTGCACCGCTCGCCGCAAATCGGCGGTATACCAGCCTTGCGACTTAACCTCATCCTTGAAGAAGCACTTCACTCCGGTGGCGTGCTCGGCCGAACCGCCGCCCTTGAGCGCGCGTCGGATCTGCGCGGCGACTTCAGCCGGGGTGCCGCCGAATTGTGCGGAGCCCCGCGCCATTTATTTCACCCGGGCCGTCTCTACCCGAACCAACCGGTCATAAATCCACAACAGTCCGGCGGTCGCCACGCCTACTCCCATCACCCACCACCAGATCATCGCCGGCTGGCGCTGGACTTCGCCGAAGTGATGCAGCAGCATCCCCCCGAACCATCCTCCGACCAGCGAGCCAATTCCAATGGGAAGAAAGGCAAAGCCCATGTACGTTCCTTGCTGACCGGAAGGCGCCAGGCGCGAGATATATTCGTAGTAGCGGGGCTGCTGCGTGATCTCGCCCAGCGCCACCACGATCAGGGTCACCACCGCCATGGCTACGCTGGGATGCAAGATTAGCAGGATCCAGGCCACGCCGGAGATTAGCGTGCCCAGTGTGATGCCGCGAAAGGATGGCATCTTCTGGGTGAGGAGGCTGACCACCATCTGCAGCGCGATAACCGTCAGCGAGTCCCACATGAGCAGCATTTCGGTATTGCTCTTGGGGTTGACATAGTCATGGATATAGATGGGAAGAATGATAAATTCCTGCCAGAATGCAATGTAGTAGCCGGAAAAAATCACGAGAAAAAGCATGAAACGCCAGTTCGAGATAACCGTCAGAAAGTTCCTAGCGACCTGGCCGAGGCTTTCGGTCTGCGCCTCACCGGAGCGGCGCGGCTCCTTAAACAGGAGTAACACAGCGAAGAACATGGCAAACACGCTCATCGCCGCCATGTAGAAGACCTTCTCCACGCTGAGATGCTGGTGCACCCACCCCGCCAGAAAAGGCCCCGCGGCCCCGCCCACGTTGACCAAGGTGTAGTAGATGGAGTAGCCAATGGAGCGCACGTTTTCCTGCGAGGCGCGGGCTGTGGTTCCAACGACGGAGGGCTTCACGAGCGCGATACCAAGTGCCGGCAACATCAGAATAATCGTCACCAGCGCCACCAGCGGCATGGCGTTGCGTACCGGAGCGAGCCATGGAGCTCCGATCGAGCCCAGCAGGAAGTAGGAGATGCTCAGAATCAGATAAGCCAGCGACAGCGCCCGCCGGAATCCCATTCGGTCCGCGAGCGCTCCGCCAAAGGCAGCGAGAAACCACACCAGCCCGCCGAACAGTCCCGCCAGGCTGCTTGCCCTCTCAACACCGAAATTCAGGCTCTCATGCAGGTACCGGGGCAGTGAAGCAAAGGCAGCATAGTAGGAAAGCCGCTCAAAGAGTTCGCTGATATTGGCGACCCAAAAGGGGCGTTCGAATCCGGTGCGGATTTCCTCGAAGCGTTGAGAGAAGGGCAAAAGTAGCTCCTGTAATTATGTGGTGCGGACACTCCTGTCCGCGAACGTGTCGGGCTTGCTCGTAATCAGTCGAATAATCGATCTCGGACGTACTGTTCAGTGACTCCGGCGATGCGAATGACTTTATTCCGGCTGCTCTGGCCGGAGGCAATGGTAACGGAAGATCGCGGCACCTTCAAAAGTTTCGCGAAGAATTCAATGCAGGCCTGGTTGGCGCGGCCTTCAACGGGGGGAGAGGTCAGCGACACTTTCAGCGCGTCGCCGAGTTCGCCTGTGATAGCGTTCTTCTGGGCGCGGGGATGGACTTTGATGGCGAAGCTGACTCCGCCGACGGTTTCGTGAATCACGAGCATAGTTCGTTGACGCTTCTTGTCCTCCTGAGCGAAGCGAAGGGCCGTTGCACTCTCCAGCCAGACGCACAGGTCTTTCGCGGCAAAGAACGCCGCTCCGGATGACAACGCTAATAGCGGGAGACAGCGGCACTCGCTACTGCTTAAACCCGTTCCCCGAAGATTGCCGTGCCCACGCGGACGCAGGTCGAGCCTTCCGCGATTGCTACTTCGAAGTCGTGCGACATGCCCATGGAGAGCACGTCCATGCTGACCGCCGGAAGTTTGCGTTTAGCGATCGTATTCCGCAGTTCACGCAGTCTGCGGAAGTAAGGGCGCACGTCTTCGGGACTGTCGGTGAACGGAGGCACGGTCATCAGGCCGCGAAATTTCAGCGCTTCGAGGTGTGGAGCGGCCAGCAGCAGTTCTTCCAGTTCTGGTGAATCCGGCGCGAGGCCGGTCTTGGCAGCCTCGCCGCCGACGTTGATTTCGATCAGCACAGCCAATCTCTTGCCCAGGCTGCGCGCGGCTGCATCCAGTTTTTCGGCCAGCTTCACCGAATCGACCGAATCGACTGCGACGAACAACTCCGCTGCTCTACCAGCCTTGTTCGACTGCAAGTGGCCGATCATGTGCCACTCGGCTCCGCTCAGATCGGCGAGCGCGGCGGCCTTCCCAGCGAATTCCTGCACGCGATTTTCGCCGAAACGACGCAGGCCGGCAGCGTAGGCTTCGCGAATGCGTTCGGGCGGATGCGTTTTGCTGACGGCCATCAAGGCGATTTCTTCTGGCCGGCGGCCTGCGCGGCGCGCGGCGCTTGCGATGCGTTCGTGAATGACCGCGATATTCTCGAGAACCGACATAGCAGAGCTTAGCTACAGAGGGCACGGAGTCCCACGGGGGAGACGTCGAACTCCTGCGCCTTACTTCGTATCGCTGTGTGCAAATCACAGAGCTTCGCAAATCACATGATCGCGGTCGGCGGCGCTGGTTCGTTGGGATCTCCGGCGGCCGTGACTGGCAAGAAGATCATCAAGGCGGCCAGGCCAGCCAGCACGATCATTCCGCCTACTAGGTATGACGGGGTGCTGAAGATTTGCGGCGGATGATTAGGAGCCTTCCACTGCGGAACAAATTGCATCCCCGCCCAAACCAGGCCCAACAAAGCTTCTCCGGCGATCAATCCGGACGCGACCAGGACTCCGGCATTTTCCACTCGGGCTTTTTGAGCGCTGTTGAAACCGCGGCGCTGGGCGATCCAGTCGCCGACCGTGCGAAAAACACCACCCACAAAAATCGCGAATGTTGTGCCGAAGGGCAGGTACATCCCGACCGCAACTAGCATGGGACTTTTGACCTGCATCATGATCATCGAGATGCCGAAGAGAATTCCTACCACAACGAGCGGCCACGCCATTTCCTTGCCGACTATGCCCTGCGCCAAGGTCGCCATAAGTCCGGCTTGAGGAGCGGGAAGTTCGGCCCCTCCAAAGCCGACGCCGCCGGCATTAATGCTGCCCTGATGCAAAAGGACAAGCGGAAAATACATGACCAGGCTGGCCACGACTACAGCAATGAGTTCTGCCGTTTGGATCCTTGCGGGCGTGCCGCCGAGAATGTAACCGACTTTGAAATCCTGCAAGAGTTCGCCCGCGACCGCCGACGAAACACAAACGACTGCGGCCACGCCCAAGACTGCCGCAACTCCCGAGGTACCCGAAACGCCCAGTGCGACCATCAATAACGCTGCGATTAGCAACGTAGACAGGGTTAATCCGGAAATTGGATTATTCGAAGAGCCGATAAATCCGACTAGATTGCCGGAAACCGTGGCGAAGAAAAATCCTACAAGAAGCATTACCACCGCAGCGAGAATCGCGGGCAGCCACAGACCCGAAATCTTGATATAGAGCGCGCACATCAGCACAAACATTACCACGATAAGGCTGAAGACAATCTTCGAACTCATGTAACGTTCGGTGCGGGCCAACTTTGCTTGGTCGTCGGCCGTTTGGCGCAGGTCGGCGAAGGCCTTGCCGATTCCGGCGGTGAGGCTGGCACGCATTTTAAAGAGCGTGTAGGCAGCGCCGACAATCATTCCGCCAACAGCAATGGGACGCACAATGTAGCGCCAAACGGCGTCCGCCATGTTAGCCCAGTTATCGGGCGTGTTTGCGGGAATGTAATCTTTAAGGTGAGGGCCGAGAAGAAAAATGAGCAGTGGAACCATCAGCCCCCACGCGATGACGCTGCCTGCAAACTGAATGGAAGCCAGCCTGACGCCGATGATATATCCCACACCGAGATAGGCGGGGCTCACGCTCGGCGCCGCAAATACAGTGGTTCCTCCGGTGGGCAGAACGTGGGTGCTTCCGGCGGTGCCGAGACGAACCTGGCTATGTCCTAGGCTGCCCATGCCGACGCTCAGGTCGGTGTCTGCGGCGAAGAGGCCGAATTTTCCCAGGATGTAGACGACGCCTCCGAGGCCGATATTCCAGAAGAGATATTTCGCGGCTTGGGCCCCACGCTGTCCCGCTTTGTGAATCTCGGATGCGGCGAGGGATTCGGGAAAGGGCAACTCGGGATCTTCCACCATGCCGCGGCGGACCAGAGAGATGAACAGGACTCCAAGAATGCTGCCCACCATGATCAGCGAAGTCGTTTTCAAATAGGCTTCGACGGACCAGAATGTGGGCCATGCATGAGAGAGGAGAAACGCGGGAATGGTGAAGATGGCTCCGGCGGCGACGGACTCGCCGATGGAGCCGGCAGTGCGGGCGATATTTTCTTCCAGCAGCGAGCCTTTCCAGGCACGCATCGCCGCCATGGCGATTACGGCCGCGGGGTACGTTGCGGCGATGGTGATGCCTGCGCGCAGGCCCAGGTAGGCGTTGGCCGCGCCCAGCACGACCGTCAGCAAGAGGCCGAGCAGGACGGCCCGCAGGGTGAACTCTTTCATCTCCATGGTTTCAGGCACGTAAGGAACGTGCTTTTTGGGGGCTGGACGATCCGGACTGCTCATAGGCGGAATCCTTTTAAAGCGCGGGATGAATGCAGGTTTTTCGAAACATTGAAAACAAAGGAACGGCGCACGTTAGCACGCGGCGAGGCCGCATGACAAGTGCGCAGGCTGCGCGGATGCTGCTTGTGCCCATCCTTGTCGCGCGGTTTGCGGAGAGGGTGGGGAATTTGACTCCGAGAAACGATTCTCGATGACTGCCATGAGTGGGGCCTGAGGAGAAGGTTCGTATCAGGGTATGCCTTCAGGCATACCGCAGCGTTAGATAGTCACACCAGGCTTTAGCCGCTGTCCTCAGCGGCTAATGCCGCTACTCCCGTACCCTTCGCGGCATCGCTGAAGCGATGCCCTGATACGAATCATTCCTGCGAAAATTACCGCCGCCGCCGACTCCGTGAAGGAAGCGCCCGGCTGGTGTAAAATAGGGTTAATCTGTTTGCCGCCCGTCTCAGTTCATCGTTATGAGGTGCAGTGATGAGTGACTCCCCCGACCGGCCTTTGTTTCCAGCGTATCGTTGCAGCGACTGTGGCAGTGAAACCGGCTTTCGCTCCCGGCGTCGTACCTGGTCTGAGCGTTTTATCCTGCCGCTGCTTTTAATGCGGCCCGTGCGCTGCGCAGAATGTTTCCGGCGGGATTACAGAATGATCTTTACCCGCGTGAGCGACCGGATAACGGCCACACCGCAGAGGATCTCGCCGGGGAGGCCTCCGGCTACGTCCACTCGCAACGTTGCCTAGCGGCACGGGGCGCCGCTATACTGCAAGGAGTAGCGAGTAACGGGACAGATTGGCCGCGGGCGCTTCGGCATCTGCGGGGTGATGAAGGAGGCCGTCTTCAGCAGTAGTGAGGACCGAATCCGGGCTAGCCAAGCCAGTGCTGCAGCAGCAGGGCGCGCTATTGTTGTGCGAGAGAGTTTGTCTGCTCCGGAAGTTTGGGCTGGACCAGATTCGACCGGACGAAGCTGGACTGGACAGGGTTGGCCTGGAAGTTGGGCCCGGCGAGTCTCTGAAGGGCTTTTCTCCGTACTCTTCCCATCCGATTGCCGCATCTGCGGCGAACCGCAGTTGAACATTTCCCGCTTGCCGGTGTGCCCCGATTGCCTGGCCGAGATCCATCCGGTGCGCGGCAAAATGTGCTCGATTTGCGGGGAACGCGTGCTTTCCGCTTATGCGGAGACGGACTCCGATGGGCTGCGGCGCTGCCCGGTTTGCCGCCGCGTCGACCGTCCCTTCGGCCGGGCAGTCGCGTACGGCAGCTATGAAGGCGGGCTGCGCGAACTGGTTCACCTGCTGAAGTACAACGGCGTGCGTCCGGCGGCGAAAGTTTTAGGGCGCATGCTGGCTGACGCCTGGACTGCGCTCGAGCCTGAATTTGAGCAGGCCGCATTCGAGCGGGGCATGTTTGATCAGCAGCCGATCCTGGTGGTCCCCGTGCCGCTGTACAAGACTCGGCGGCGGCAGCGCGGATTCAATCAGGCGGAGCTGATTGCGCGCGCAGCCGTCAAACTCTACGCCTCGCCGAAGCGGATGCAGCTTGCGCCCGATTTGCTGCGGCGCACTCGCGATACTCATTCGCAGATCGGCCTGACCAGTCATCAGCGCCGCCTAAATCTGCGCGGAGCCTTCGCCGTAACGCGTGCCGCAGAAGTCACTGGCCGCGACGTTATTCTCGTAGATGATGTTTACACGACGGGTACCACCGCAACCGAATGTGCGCGGGTGCTGCGCCGTGCCGGAGCCCGCCGGGTGTGGGTTGCGACCGTGGCACGTACGCTGAAGCTGGCATCGCAGTATGCTGAGATTGGGCCGGATCTGGATCAGGCGGCGGCCGACGATACGGCTGAGGACGTTCTGGCGAAGGCTGTGGGAAGCTGAGTTATGTCACTGAGCATGGAACACGATGCAGGAGCCCGGTTTGCCGCCGGCCTGTTCTCGCCGGCGGCGACGATGCACCGGCCCGGGGATGGCCATGCCCTGCTCGCGCCCGTCCTGGTATTGAACGCTTCGTACGAGCCCATAAACGTTTGCGCGGCGCGCCGGGCGCTGGTGCTGGTGCTGAAGGGCGTGGCCATGACTGAGGAAGAGAATGGACACTTTCTGCATTCGGCGCGCGTGGCCATGCGCCTGCCGTCGGTGATTCGGCTGCTGGAGTATCGCCGCATTCCGCACCAGAGCCGGGCGCTGTCGCGTAAGAACATCCTGCTGCGCGACCGCAACACCTGCCAGTACTGCGCGACGGTGCTGCCCTCGAGTGAGCTGACGCTGGACCACGTGATCCCGCGCTCGCGCGGAGGTTCGTCCACCTGGGAAAATCTGGTCGCGTGCTGCCACGCCTGCAACCGCCGCAAGGGCAACCAGTCTCCCGCTGAAGCCCACATGAAGCTGATGCGCGAACCCCGCGCCTTCAACCTGCACACCAGCCGGCACATTATGCGGTTGATGGGACGGTCGGACGATAAGTGGCGCAAGTATCTGTTCTATTAATCGGAATGCACTCGCAGGACACCGGCCGCGGCTGGGTCTTACGTGGGCTAGCTCACCAGGTTCCGACCGTACAGCGCGAGGGCTTTCCACCCGCGCATTCGAGATAAACCTCGGCGTCGCCCGGCGATTTCATCGACTCACTATTGTACAATGTGTACTTATCGCCCCCCTCGAATCTCAGAAGACAAGCTGCTTCTACGCCTCGATCATGCTGGGGGTTCTGCTCAACCATAATGCACTTAAGATGGGTGCCCTTGGAAACGTGCTTGTGGGCCGTTACGTCTGCTTGACCATGTTGCCCATATCGACTCTCTAGTCGCGATTCTGGGGGGAATCCGTAGCGGGGCGACTCGCCCTGTTGCGCTTGCCAGGCGGAAGAGACTGCCCCCGAAAAGATAATGGTCGATACAAACGCGATGCAACGGATCTTCACGATACTTATTGTCATAACATTCATCCTCGCCTTCCGTGCTTTAGAGAGAACGTTGCCGGCTACCTATCTTGCATGCCCTGGACATTACAAGCTAACATTCGCCGCGGTCACATCCCAAACGCTATCTCCCATGTTACGAAACACGGAGGAGGGCAAGGCTCGGGCGCATCCATGAGAGTCCCCGCCGGCTGCGTCGTCATTGATTTTCCTGGCCGACTGTTAGGAAAACCGGAGGGATCGAGCTCGTCCGTCCCGGCCGGCGAAAGGAGTGTTAAGTTTGTTTCCCCCTGCGAGGCCCGCTCTAAGGGTCGGGGGGGTAGGAGGCTTCGGTTATGAGAATCCGCTTCTGCTTGATCCTCTTTTCGTTTTCCGTGGTGCTGTGCGGCGCTGTCTGCAGCGGTCAATGCGCAGATCCTTCACGGAGCAGACCTATAACTGTGTGTACTCGGATCAGTGTGAAAGCCAAATCACGGTTCAATACCCCAACGGGTCGCAGTACGGCGTGTATGTTCAGTGCGAAGGAGTAAGCTGCTGCGGGCAGCTGTTTACGACCTGTTACGGCCAAGGGAACTGCGAGGACGCAAAGCTGCGAGGGCCGGGCGTTCGACAACGCCTTCAGACGCTGGCCACGCAGTCCGACTTGCTGGTAGCTGATTGCAGAGGACGCTACGCCCTTTACAACCCGGCGCCCGCACACGCCAAGGAAAAATCGCGCGCAAGTATGGCGCTCCTCGACGATCACATAATTAGGTGACCCATGAAAAGAGTTGCCAGCGTCTCGATTGCTCTGATCATGACAGGGCTGTCCTTATCGGCGCAGGGGCAGGCCCGCCCCAAGGCGGCGGAATCGATACCCGCCGCCGCTGCGCCTCTGTACAGCATCTCCTTCGAGCGGAAGGATGCCGTTGCTGGGATCGACGCATCGCCCGCGATCAAACTTCCCTTCGAATGTACAAGCGACGGGACGGTTTTCGTCGACATGGTTCCGGTTGGCGGTCAGGTTCTGCCGCCTTTGTATGCTCCTCCGCCTCTTTTGCTAACTTCGGTTTCTCCGTCTGGCCATGCGAACACTTTCCCGCTCGATCAAGTTACGGAGCAGCTTTACGACGTTAGGGAGGTCGACCACTACGCGTCCGATTCGGCTGTCATTTTCCTGATCAAGGCAGCGCGCGAAAACAAGCTTGTGAAGCAGGCTTATACGAAGTCCGATGGGACCGAGGGCGAATTCGCCAAGAACACGGCGGACCGTCACACCTATATCGTAAGCTTCGAACGCGACGGTCGATACAAGAAGACGGTAGAAGCCGACCTCCCTTTCGAAATGAGGCAGCTAGGCGTGTTCCCCTCGGGAAACTTTCTCGCCTTCGGCTACGACGAAAAGGATCATTCGCCAAAGTTGGCAATGCTAAAAGATGACGGCACGCTCATGCGGTTTCTGCAAATCCCCAAGGGCGACGCTCCGGAATCGATGTTCGGGACCAAAGATGGCTCCGGAAAGGGGGCGTCGGTTTACATTGCACCCATCCAGTTTGTTCCGGAGGGCCACTCTATTGTCATCGTCCAGAACAAGACGAGTTTCCCCTTGCTTGAGGTCAGTGAGGGAGGGGCGATTACTGCGATTCCGACTAAGTTGCCGAACGACACACAGATCGCGGGAGTGATCGCCAGCGACCTGAACCTGTACGCACGCGTGAACCCGACAACCGACGGTTCTATCTATGAGATAGGAGCGCACGACGGGGCGGTTATGAGGCGCTTCGAACTAAGTGATGGGAGGTCAGCCTCAAGCGTAGGTTGCGTGCATGATGGAAAGTTTTTGGGTTTCGAACACGGAGAAGGCAAGCTCATTCCACTAATCGGCACGGCGGAAACAGCAGCGGGAAAGCAAAGCAAGGCCGCGCAGCCCGCGAACTGACCGTGCGCTGCGCAGCGCTCGGCGGCGCTATGCTTTCGCATATTTCAGCCACTTCAGGATTTCTGGCAGGTTCGGACGCTTTCCGTAGATCAGGATGCCGATGCGGTAGATGCGGGCGCACAGCACCATGATTCCCGCGATGGTCCCAATCAACAACAACAGAGATAGTGCGATCTGCCACAGGGGCGGAGTTTGCACGACGATGCGCGCATACATCACGACGGGCGCGAAGAAGGGGACCATCGACATCCAAACCATCGCCGGGGAGTCTGGGTTGCGGACCACCGGTGCCAGCATGAAAACGGAGAGAACCAGCGGAATGATAATCAGGAACTGGAGTTGCTGACCCTCCTGTTCGGTGGTAGTGATGGCGCCAACCGCGGCATACATTGTGCTGTACAACAAATATCCGAGAAGGAAAAACACGGCAAACGCCACCAGTACCCCGAGCGGAATCTGCAGTTCGCTGAAGGAGGGCTGCATGGCCATCGCGGGCAAAGCAAATGCGACGGCCATCACCACCCAGACCAGGATTTGTGTCAGGCCGACCGCGCCGACGCCCAGCAGCTTTCCAGCCATCAATTGCGTCGAAGAAGCGGAAGAGAGCAGCACTTCCAGAATCCGTGAATTTTTTTCTTCGAGCACCGAGCGCATCACGGAGATGCCGTAGAACAGCACGGCCATGTACAGCAGCATGACCATGACCACAACCTCAAGAAACTTTCCGCCGCCGCTATCTTTGGCTTCCCGCCCGCGCTCCATGCGAACCGCTTCGATTTTGATGGGCTTGAGCACTCCGTCGGCTTGAGCGGAGGTTAAGCCACTCTTCGAAAGCCGCTCGAACTGAATAATGCGGTTCAGAGTGGCGCTCAGGCGTTGCCGCTCTCCGAAACCGGCCATATTGCGGCTGGTCCAGGTGACCGTGCCGGAGGCAAGGGCATCGTCGCTCAGCCACAGGAAGCCGTCGATGGCCTGGGACGTGACCTTGTCGCGCAAGGCGGCGCGCTCCGTCTCAGTGGGATTGGCGTCTACGTCGATGGTGTATTCCGGTTCGGGCGGCTGTTTGGCTGAACTCGTATCCGGATTCGCCTCGTCGTCAACGTCGGTAGCGGTGCTGGCGGACAAGAAGCGCTGACGAACCATCTCGCCGAACTGTGGGGTTGAAGTCACCACCACCACGTGCTGAGCTTTCTCTCCCATAGTGGCCAGCTTGGCCGGTAATATCATGACCACGGTCATGATGCCGGGCAACAGCAGAGTCAGGATCAGGAACGAACGGGTGCGGACCCGCTCCAGGTACTCGCGCTTGATGATCAGCCAGAGGTTACGCATTTTTTTTGTCCATCACCGGTTGACTCGCCGCCGGTTTGCTCACGGCATCGATGAAGATTTCTTCGAGCGAGGGTTCCATCAACTCGAACTTGCTGAGCCGTGCGCCCGCGGACGCGAGCTTTAGTAATTCCTGCGCATCGGCGCCGGGCGCGAGCCGCACTTCCACATAGTTGCCGTAATCGTTGAACGACTGCACGAGCCGGGATTCCTGCAGGAAGCGGGCATCGCCGTCGTACTTGATCTGAACGTTACAACGGCCGTAGCTGGCCTTGATCTGGTTCAAATCGCCTTCCAGAACGGCGCGGCCATGATTGACCAGGCAGATGGAGTGGCACAATTTTTCGGCCTGGTCCATGCCGTGAGTCGAAAACAGGATCGTCTTGCCGCTTTTTGCGAGTTCGAGCAGGACGTCTTTGAGCAGGACGGTGCTGGCGGGGTCGAGGCCGGAAAAAGGTTCGTCCATGACAATCAATTCCGGCTCGTGCAAGATGGCGCCGATAAACTGCACCTTCTGCTGCATGCCTTTGGAAAGCTCTTCGACCTTCTTCCCGGTCCAGGCGCTCAACTCAAACCGATCGAACCACGCGCGCGCCCGCTTGAGAGCCTCCGCGCTGCTGAGTCCTTTGAGTTGGGCAAGAAACAGCACGTGTTCGAGCACTTTCATTTTCTTGTAGAGACCGCGCTCTTCGGGCAGGTAGCCGAAGCGATCTTTGTGCTCGCGCTTGAGGGGCTCTCCAAAAACGGTGATCTGGCCGGAGTCGGGGACAATGATGCCGATGATCATGCGCAGCGTGCTGGTCTTGCCGGCGCCGTTGGGGCCGAGCAGGCCGTAGATTTTTCCGGGCTGAATGCTGAACGAAATATCGTCGACGGCGACAAAATCACCGTAACACTTGCGGACAGTGTTCAACTCGACCGTGCCCGCGCGATTGCGGGCAGGACTCGAAGAGACTGGAAGGGTCGGCGGAGTCGGCGCCATGCTGACTACAATAAACTAATTTTGCGGGTTCGGGGTGTCCGGCTTTTTCTGGATCGGGCGGCTTCTGGTCGGGCGGCGTCGTGCCCTTGGGAACTTCCTTGCCCTCGTAAATGATCTTGGTGTTAGCGCCGAAGCGGCGGTAGTCTTCGTACTTCACGATTTCCTTGATGTGGACGTCTTCCAGCTTGAAGTGCAGTTCATCGTCCGCTTTGGTGTAGACCGGAAACCAGTACAGGCCGTCGATTTGCTGCCGCCAGGTGGTGAACTTGGGAAACAGGTTCTCGTCGTCGCCGTGATTCTTGCGGATGTCGGGAACGGTTTTGCCGTAGGTCTTTACGATCTGCAGGTCGTGGTTGTCGACCCAGACGCGTCCCTGGAAGTAGCGCTTTTTGCCTTCGATCTTCTTGGGTGCGATGTCGAACACATAACAGTGCAGTTCGTCTTCCTGCTGCTGGCCAACGTAAATGATGTTGTATTCGGGCAGGTCTTGCGTGGTCAGCACAAAGGGCAGCCGGTGGCGAATGTCGTCGAAATCTTCCTGGGACATGTAAATTTTGGTCAGGCTGGACTGCGGAGCGAAGACGACATTCTCGATGCGCTTGCCCTTGTCGTCGAACATGACGTCGAAGACTTCTTTGTACTCGCCGTCGACGGTGTCGCCGTCGAGAGTGTCGACCTTCACGTCCTGGCGGTAGGTGTACTGGTCGCGGGCCTTGGCGAATTCGGTTTCCTTGGCGGCGAAGTGCTGGATAATCTCGTCGGGCGTGGTGCCTTGCGGGAGAGTGGAGTCCAGCGGACCCTCCTGAGCGAGCGCGGGTAATGCAGCCAGCCCGCAGGCGAGCAGGGTCAGAGTCAACAGCGAGCGAAGGGGAACCTGAGTCATGTTGTCTAGTTTATCGGATCAGAGTAAAGCCGTCGTAGAGACGTTGCTTTGCAACGTCTCGTGCAAGCAGGACTTCGTCCGGGAAGACGCACCCCACGCGCCTCCGGCGAAGATTAGACCGCAGCGGCCCTGCCCTCCAACCCTTCTCCGCTCAGTAAGGCTGGAGGGAAGGGCACCGCAGTTCTGCCACTTAGTTGGATGCGGGAGCGGGGAAGAGGTTGCCGGGATGTAGCGCCGGGCGGGTTAATAGATGCGTTGTCATCCTGAGCCGCGTTCTTTGCGGCGAAGGACCTGTGCAACTGGCCGGTGAGTGCATGGGTCCTTCGCGTTGCTCAGGATGACAAGGTAGATCGATCACGACCGACAATCTTGTCTGTTGGCTCAGGCCGCGGCTGGAATTGATGTCGTTCGCACCACTCGAGACTCAGGTCCCTCCACGCGGGATTGGCCGAAACGATCAGGGCGATTTTCTTGATCCGGAGCCAGCCCTTGATGACTTTTTCATGCTCGATCGCATTGCGAATGTCTTCGAAGCGTTCAAAGTACACCAGGCGATCGAGCTTGTATTTCGCGGCGAAGCGGGAACCTGTCCCCGTTTTATGCTCGCGAACTCTGCGGATGAGACTCTTGGTCACACCGGTGTAGAGGGTCTTCGACCGATTCGACATGATGTAGACGAAGTAGGTCTTTGGTCCACGCATCGCGCCTTCTTCTCGTGTAGAGCTTGGCACGGCACGCGAGAGCGTGTCAGTGACTCATGAACATCGTCGCTGTGCAAAACGCCGACCTCCTGTCATTTGAGGCGGGCGCTTTTGCCCACGGAAGGACCTATGCAACTGGCCGGAGAGTGCATAGGTCCTTCGGCCTGCAAAAACCGCAGGCCTCAGGATGACAAGGCATGGGGAAGGGGAGCTAGAAGCGAACTCCTCCCCCCTGCTACACTCATGCGTTTGCCGCAGGAGGGCTTTATGCGCCGTCTTCTTCTCTCTCTTCTCGTTCTCGCTTTTACTTTTCCCGCTCTGGCCCAGGCCAAGCATCCCTTTACGTTTGACGACATGATGAAGCTGAAGCGGGTGGGCGATCCGCAGGTTTCGCCGGATGGGAAGTGGGTGATCTTCAGCGTGGTCGATGTCGATCTCGAAGCCAACACGAAGACGCCGCATGTGTGGATTGTGCCCACGGCGGGGGGGCAGGAGCGGGAGATTATTGCCGATCAGGATGCCGACCGTCCGCGCTGGGCGCCGGATGGAGAGCGCTTCGCGTTTCTGTCGACGAAAGAAAGCGGCTCGCAGGTTTGGACCGCGGACTTCGACAGTGCGGCTGGAACTGTGACCGGTGTATACAAGCTGACTTCAATCGCGACTGAAGCTGGCGGCGAGCTGTGGTCGCCCGATGGGCACAGCGTGTTGTTCACATCTGATGTTTATCCAGAGTGCGACAACCGCGATGCGGCCGCGGAAACGAGTTGCAACGCGCGGAAGCTGAAGGAAGCGGAAGAGTCGAAGGTCAAGGCGCAGATCTTCACGCATCTGCTCTATCGCCATTGGAATGCATACAAGGAAGGGAAACGGACCCACATCCTTGTGCTTCCGGTGGTCGAGCCTAACAGGGCGATGAATACCCCGGACGTCGGTCTCGTAGCGATTATGGCGCCACGCGATCTGACACCCGGCGACTACGATGCTCCCGTCTTCTCGCTCGGCGGGCAGGACGACTATGCCTTCTCGCCTGACGGGCAGGAAATTTGCTACGCCTCGAATCACGATAAGAATCCGGCGGCTTCGACCAACAACGATCTGTGGATCGTCCCGGTCACCGGAGGGGCAGCGAAGAACATCACCGCCGACAATCCCTCCAGCGACTCGACGCCGCTCTATTCGCCCGATGGCCGCTACATCGCCTACCGCGCCCAGCAGCGTCCGGGATACGAGAGCGACCGCTTCCGGCTGATGCTGTACGACCGCAAGACGGGGGAGAGGAAGAACCTAACGGAGAATTGGGATCACTGGGTTGGATCGTTTGGCTGGGCCGGAAGACACGAAATTGATCTAACGGCCGAAGATGAGGGTCAGTCGCCGATCTACTCGGTTATGCCTGAGGCATGCCCTAACGGCTGCCACCCGATCAAGGTCCTCGATGGTTTCAATGACGATATTCTTGCCGGCGAGACCACCGTCGCTGCGAAGGAAGCCACCAACCTCTCGGAGCTTATTGTCTTCAGCCGGATGTCCCTTCAAGCGCCGTCGGAGGTTTTCACCGCCGAGCATGGTAACTATGCTGTTGGTCTCGAAAAGATCAGGGCGATGCTCGTAGGGGAGTCCAAAGAACCGCTGCCCAAAGATGCGATGGCAAAGCCGCGCCAACTCACCCATTTCAACGACGCCATCCTCTCCCAAATCTCCATGTCGCCGCTCGAACCCTTTTGGTTCACCGGCGCGCACGGCGACAAAGTCGAAGGCTTCCTGGTCAAGCCGCCGAACTTTGATGCTTCGAAGAAGTATCCCGTGAAGTTTCTCATTCACGGCGGGCCGCAGGGGGCTTGGGGAGACGACTGGAGCTATCGCTGGAATGCCGAGCTGTTCGCGGCGCCAACTTCATCGACGCCCAGCGGATACGTCGTCATCATGATCAACTTCCACGGCTCGACCGGCTACGGGCAGAAATTCATTGACGCCATCAACGGCGACTGGGGCGGCGCTCCGTTTGAAGATCTGATGAAGGGGCTCGACTTCGCGGAGAAGACTTATCCGTTCATCGACAAAAACCGGGAGTGCGCGCTGGGCGCCAGCTACGGCGGATACATGGCCAACTGGATTCTCGGCCATACCGACCGCTTCAAGTGCATCGTGTCGCACGACGGCATGTTCAACGCCGAGTCAGCCTGGGGCACGACCGAAGAACTCTGGTTCAACGACTGGGAGTTCAAAGGCACTCCTTACGATAATCGGGCGAGTTATGAGAAGTGGTCGCCGCATCAGTACGCCAAGAATTTCAAGACCCCGACACTGGTCATCCACGGGCAGCGCGACTACCGCCTCGACGTGAGCGAAGGCTTCCAGCTTTTCACCACGCTGCAGATGGAAGGCGTGCCGTCGAAGATGCTTTACTTCCCCGACGAAGGCCACTGGGTGCTGAAGCCGCAGAATTCGCGGCTGTGGTACCAGACGGTGAATGATTGGGTGGATCAATGGACCAAAGATCAGGGGACGAAAGAGCAAGGTACGAAGTAGAGCAAGGCTCGCTTCCGGAATCGGGCTTCCGGAACTGCAGGGAGTTTGTGTAGGGACGGCTACGGGTGGATCGCCTTTGAAATCCTGTCATCCTGAACGAAGTGAAGGACCCATGCAACCGCCGGCTAGCTGCACAGGTCCTTCGCGGCAAAGAACGCCGCTCAGATGTAATGAAAACAAAAAAGGCGTGCCTCCAAGGGTAGAGTACGTGCTCGAAGCACAAGCCCTGAAGGAGGCACGAGATGATCCACGTAGGCGTAGATCTTCACCAGAGATTTTGTTACCTGACGGCGCTGGAAGCAAGAGGGAAAATCGTACGGAGCGGGCCGGTGACGAACGAGAAGGTGGCGTTGCGGCAGTATTTTCGGCAGTTTCGCGGGAAGGAAGTGCAGGTGGCGGTGGAGGCGTGCGGGTTTTGGCCGGCGTTTCGGGAGGTGGTGGAGCCGGAAGTGAAGCGGTTGGTGCTGGTGCATCCGCAGCGGGTGAAGGCGATTGCGTCGGCCAAGTTGAAGAACGACCGGGTGGATTCGGAAACGCTGGCGCATTTGCTGCGCTGCGATTTGTTGCCGGAGTCGTGGAAGGCGGACCGGGAGACGCAGGCGCGGCGGCAGCAGGTGCGATTGCGGGCGACGCTGGTGCGGCAGCGGACGCGGCTGAAGAACCAGGTGCACGCGGTGCTGCATCAGCAGGGGCTGCATGCGCCGGTCACGGATTTATTCGGCAAGCGGGGACGGGTGTGGCTGAATGGAGTGAAGTTGCCGGTCCAGGCACGGGAATCGGTGAACGTATGCTTGCGGCTGTTGGACGGCTACACGGAAGAAATTCAAAAACAAAATCTGCAATTAAGTGAAAAAGCAAAACAAGACAAGCGGGTGCAGTGGCTGACGACGATTCCGGGGATTGGAGAATGTTCGGCCATGATGCTGCTGGCCGAGATCGGAAACCTGGAACGATTTTCTGACAAGGAAGCGCTGTGCAGCTACGCCGGGCTGGTGCCGCGAGTGCGAGAGTCGGCGGGCAAGGCGGCGCGAGGCGGGATCACGCGGCAGGGTTCGCCGTGGATACGCTGGATGATGGTGGAAGCGGCGCAAGTCGCGACCCGCTGTTCGCCGGCGGCGAAGCGTTACTATGAACGGTTGTCGCGCAAGAAACATAAACACGTGGCGCGAGTGGCGCTGGCGCGCAAGTTGCTGATTGCGGTCTACGCCCTGCTGCACGACGGCGTGGCGTTTGACGAAGAAAAGTTTGCGGCGGTGTAAGGGGAATCCGTCAGCTCGAAGTCATCCCTGCTCTTCGAGGGCGACGCTCAGAGGGAGCGGCGGAGTCCGGACATACCTTATGCGCCTCGAGCGCGAATAGAAGCCTGTCCGCATCGCCGCAAAAATACCTGTGGACAGGTGCGCCTGTTTTCATAGAAGGATGACAACGCCCGGGAGTGCGGTCAGGATGGCAGCGCTGATGACGCGGTTGCGAGTTAGCTCCCTAGCCCAAGGCGGCGTCGAGGGTCTTGAGCAGGTCGGCTCGCGTGAAAGGTTTTTCCAGCAGGCGGATGCCGCTGTCCAAGCCCTGATTCGGGACTAATTCGCCGGTGTAGCCCGACATGTAAATCACTTTCATTGTGGGATGCGTGTCGATGAGATGCAGCACGAGTTCGGGGCCGTTCATGCCTTTCATCACGACGTCGGTGAGGATAAGGTCGATGGACTCGCGGTCGGAGCCAATCATCTGCAGCGCCGATTTTCCGTCTTCGGCTTCCAGAACTTTGTAGCCGTGTTCTTCCAGCATTTTTCGCGTCAGGCGGCGCATGGTGGCGTCGTCTTCGGCGAGCAGAATCGTGGTGCCGTCGCGCCTCGGCGGCAGGTCCTCGGCTTGAGCCGCAGACGCCAACCCCAGCTTGTGTTCAGCGCTGGGCAGGTAGATTTTGAACGTGGTGCCGTGGCCGGGCTCGCTGTAGACCCAGACGTGGCCGCCGTTCTGCTGGACGATACCGTAGACCGTGGCCAGGCCCAGGCCCGTGCCTTTGCCCATTTCCTTGGTGGTGAAGAAGGGCTCGAAGATGCGGGAGCGAGTGGTCTCGTCAATGCCGGTTCCGCTGTCGCTAACCGCCAGCATCACGTAGCGGCCGCCGCTGATCGTGGGATGCTCGCGGGCAAAGGACTCGTCGAAATCGAAGACGGCGGTTTCGAGAATCAACCTCCCGCCGTGCGGCATAGCATCGCGCGCGTTCACCGCCAGGTTGATGACGATCTGATCGAGGTGTCCGGGATCGGCTTCGACGATCGCCGTGGCCGCGCGTGGCAGCAGCACGATCTCTACGCCATCTCCCATGAGCGGGCGCAGCAGCTTGCTTACCTCCTTGAGGCGCTGGTTCAGGTCGAGCACCTGGGCCTGCACGGGCTGCCTGCGGCCGAAGGCCAGCAGTTGGCGTGTGAGGGAAGCGCCGCGCTTGGCGGCCTCGCGAATGTTGTCGATGTACTCGGCGCTGTTGGCGTCGACGCGGTTGCGCAGAAGTTCGGAACATGCGGTGACGATGCCCAGCAAGTTGTTGAAGTCGTGGGCTACGCCCCCGGCCAGGCGGCCGATGGCTTCCATTTTTTGCGACTGCCGGAGCTGGTCTTCGATTTTTTTCTGGGCAGTGATATTGCGGGCGATGGTGGACGCTCCGACCACCTTACCCTCGGCATCGTAGATCGGCGAAACTGAAATCGAAACGTTCAGATGACGCTTGTCTTTGGTGACGCGCACCGACTCAAAGTATTCGAGGCGCTCGCCGTTGCGGATTTTTTGCAGGATGGCGGGAATCTCGTCGGCTCGATCATCAGGAGCAAGTAACGAAATCGACCGTCCAATCATTTCCTGCGCCGTGTAGCCGTAGATGTGCTCCGCGCCTTTGTTCCAGTGGGTGACGATGCCCTCGAGATTCTTGCCGATAATGGCGTCCTGCGAGGAATCGACGATGAGCGCGAGCCGGTTTTGCGAGTCGCGCAGTTCGCGGCTTTTGCGCCGGTCGAGTTCCTCGTTGACGCGGCGCAGTTCTTCTTCGATGCGCATTCGGTCGCTGATGTCGCGGATGACGCTCAGCACCATGGTTCCGTCTTCGGTGGCGACGGGACTCAGGCTGATCTCGACAGGAAATTCCGAGCCGTCGCGGCGTCGGCCGCAGAGATCGAGTCCCGATCCCATGCGGCGAATCTTGGGCTGCTGGTGGAAGTGCTCGCGATGCAGGTGGTGCTGCGGCCGCTGACGGTCGGGCACCAGCATTTCTATGCGCTGGCCGATCAACTCGTCGCGAGTGTAGCCGAACAGGGTTTCGGTTTGAGAATTAACCTGAATGATTACGCCCTGCTGGTTGACGGCGGCGACGGCATCAGGAATCGCCTCGAGAATGCTGGGCGACAACAGCGTCTCAGCCACAGTTCTTGGGCCTGATTCGCGGCTCTGGTTGGGCACTGCTGGTGGAGTCATACTTCTTCCCGCGCGAGACAACCTGTTTACTATACGTTAAAAAATGTCGGGAGTGAGCGTTCGGAGAGCGACTGAAACGTGCAATTTAAGTGCGGGCGAAACCGGAATCAGGGTTTTGGCATGTGTCGAAAACCCTGAGTTGCCGCGACGAAAATCAGCATTTGGATGCCGTTATAGCCCACATGCACCAGGAAACTGGCGGCGACCGAGCGGGTGACTGCGCGCACTACGCCACAAATCACGCCCACCAGAACGATGACCAGAGCGGCTCCCCAAGCCCAACCGTACTGTGGCAGGTGCAACAAACCGAACGGCAGGGCGGTGAGCACGATCCCCCAGGCCACGCCGATGCGGCGCGCCAGCACGGGATACAGGAACCCGCGAAAGAACAATTCTTCCATGAGCGGTCCAACGCTGACGGCGAGAATCGCCAGCAGATAGGCGTCGCGTGGCCGATCGAAAAGATGCTCGAACGGCGTGTCCTTTGGCATGGGCAACAGACTCTGCAGCAGGCCCAGGGTTATGAATGTGGCTACGCCCAGCGCCAGCAGTTTCCATTCGGACCGCGGCCAGTCCCAGCGGATCGCCTGCCAGAACGGCACGTGATATTTGCCCTCAACCAGGAAGAACATGAACAGGGCGACCGGAATGTAAGTCAGAAATTGCAGGACGATAACTAGAAGGGGCTGTTCGGTGACGTTCAGCAGCGCTTCAGCAAAAGTCAGGTGCGGATGGTGAAGCCATTGGTCCGCCAGCACACATCCAAACTGCAACACCAGCATGGCGACAACCGTCAGCGCCACAATCAGCAGCACATCCCATCCGCTCCACACGGGATTCTCAACGGGCGCTGGGACTGAAGCAACGCTCAATGGAGGAAAAGGATTGGGCGCGCTCGGCAGCGGTGGCTGGGGCTCGACGCTCGCTACCGGTTGTGGGTCAAACTGCGGATTG
Organism: uncultured Acidobacteriota bacterium; assembly: GCA_963755795.1. Classification (GTDB taxonomy): domain Bacteria; phylum Acidobacteriota; class Terriglobia; order Terriglobales; family Acidobacteriaceae; genus Sulfotelmatobacter. The sequence goes on from CAVWLI010000039.1 coordinate 35,315, forward strand.
TCGGAAGATGACAATGGGACTCTCGCTAAGATCTCTTCGCTACGACGGCTTGACTGGGTACTGGGTACTCGGCACTGAGTACTTCTTTCCAGTCCCAAAATATCCCGCCAGCGCCTGACCGGTATACGACTTTTTCACTCGTGCGACGGTCTCGGGCGTGCCCTGCGCTACGATGCGTCCGCCTTCTTCGCCGCCTTCGGGACCGAGATCGATGATCCAGTCGGCGTTGCGGATCACGTCGAGATTGTGCTCGATGATAATGATCGAGTTTCCCAAGTCGGTCAACCGGTGGAGCACGTCGAGTAACTTCTTGACGTCGTCGAAGTGCAGTCCGGTGGTGGGCTCGTCGAGCAGGTACAGCGTCTTGCCAGTCTGGCGCTTGCTGAGTTCGCGCGCCAGTTTGATGCGCTGGGCTTCGCCGCCGGAGAGCGTGACTGCCGACTGGCCGAGATGAATGTAGCCCAGGCCAACGTCGACGAGGGTTTGCAGCTTTTGTTTCACCTGCGGAATGTTTTCCAGAATCGGCAGCGCGTCGGAGACCGGCATTTCCAGCAGGTCGGCGATGGAGTTCCCGTTGTACTTCACCGCCAGGGTTTCGTGGTTGTAGCGGCGTCCGCCGCAGACTTCGCAGAGCACGTAGACGTCGGGCAGAAAATTCATTTCGATGCGGCGCTGGCCTTCGCCCTGGCAGGCCTCGCAGCGTCCGCCGGAAACGTTGAAAGAAAAACGTCCGGCCTTGTAGCCGCGCTCGCGCGATTCGGGCAGCATGGCATAGAAATCGCGGATCTGGGTAAAGACTCCGGTGTAGGTGGCGGGGTTCGAACGCGGGGTGCGGCCGATCGGCGATTGATCGATGCGAATGACCTTGTCGATATTCTCCGCGCCGGAGATTGATTTGTGCTCGCCCGATTTTTCGCGCGAGCGGTAAAGCTGCCGCGCCAGGGCGCGATACAGAATGTCGTTCACCAGAGTCGACTTGCCGGAGCCGGAGACTCCCGTCACCACCGTCATCACGCCCAGCGGAAAGGTTACATCCACATTCTTGAGGTTGTTTTCCTTCGCACCCAGAATCGTCAGTGCGGCGCCGTTGGCGTGGCGGCGCTCGGGCCGCATCGCAATCGAAGTGCGGCCGGAGATGTATGCCCCGGTCAGAGAATCCGGATCGGCCATGATTTCCTCCGGCGTGCCGTGGGCCACCAGATTGCCGCCATGACGTCCCGCGCCGGGGCCGAGATCGACGACATAATCGGCGCGGCGGATGGTTTCTTCATCGTGCTCGACCACGAGCACCGTGTTGCCGAGGTCGCGCAGATTTTCGAGCGCGGTTAGCAGGCGATCGTTATCGCGGTGGTGGAGTCCGATCGAGGGCTCGTCCAGCACATAGAGTACGCCGCGCAACTTCGATCCAATCTGCGTGGCCAGCCGAATCCGCTGTCCCTCTCCGCCTGACAGCGTTGCCGCCGAGCGATCGAGCGAGATGTATCCCAGCCCGACCGCATTCAGAAACTGCAGCCGCTCGACGATTTCGTGCATGACGCGTCCGGCTATCGCGGCCTCGCGTCCAGCCAGCTTAATGCTCTGGGCCGCGGTCAGGGCGCGTTCGACTGGCATGGCAGTGAAATCGGCAATCGACATTCCGTTCACTTTTACCGCCAGGCTCTCCGGCCGCAGGCGCTTGCCATGACATGCTGGGCACTTTGTTGCCGACATGTGATCCATCAGCCAGTCGCGGTAGCCTTCGGAAGTTGATTCCTCGAGATTTTGTTTCAGGTATCCGAAAATGCCGTGGAATCCGGTCTTGCCGCCGCGGCCGGGCTCGCCGTTCAGAAGAAAATCCTGCGTTTTCTCGGGAAACTTTTCGAACGGAGTGTTCAAGTCGACGCCATAGGCCGCCGCCGAAATCTGCAGCATGTGAATCAGATTCTGCGACGCCGACCCCGGCCCGAGACCGCCTTCGAGCAGCGGCTTCGACCAGTCGGTGATCACCTTGGCCGGATCGAAATCATATTTGCTGCCGAGGCCGTGGCATTCGGGGCACGCGCCGTACAAGCTGTTGAACGAAAATGACCGCGGCTCGAGTTGGGGTACACTTATGCCGCAATCTGGGCATGCGAGCTTTTCGGAATACAATTGTTCATCTCCTCCAACTACGGCCACCTGTACCAATCCGCCCGCCAGTTTCATCGCCAGGCCGACTGACATTTCCAGGCGATGCTCGATGCCCGGTTTTACCAGCAGGCGATCGATCACGACTTCGATGGTGTGATTTTTCCGCTTGTCGAGATTTATTGCGATCTCGTCGTCGAGACTGACCAGCTCTCCGTCAATGCGCGCCCGGGTGTAGCCGTGCTTGACGAGAGTTTCCATTTCTTTCTTGAACTCACCCTTGCGCCCGCGGGCGATGGGTGCCATCACCATAACGCGGTCCTCCGGGCTCAGCGCCATCACGCGCTGGACGATCTGGTCGGCCGATTGGCGGCTGATGGCGCGGCCGCATTTGGGGCAATGCGGGGCGCCGATGGAGGCGAATAATAATCGAAGATAGTCGTAGATTTCGGTGATGGTTCCGACGGTTGAGCGCGGGCTGCGGCTGGTGGTTTTCTGCTCGATCGAAATGGAGGGGCTAAGTCCATCGATTGCATCGACATCCGGGCGTTCCATCTGGTCGAGAAACTGGCGCGCGTAGGCCGACAAGGTCTCGACGTAGCGGCGTTGGCCCTCGGCATAGATCGTGTCGAAGGCGAGCGAGGACTTGCCCGAGCCGCTCAGGCCGGTAACCACGGTCAGCGCGTTACGCGGAATCTCAACGTCAATGTTCTTGAGATTGTGCTGGCGGGCGCCACGGACGGAAATCTTGGTAATCGCCATTATTCGCCGGGGTTCATGCCCCTTCCGTAACGTCGACAGGGTTTCAGAATTGATGGAAAGTGGAATTGCACAACTCTACTCCGTATCTTAGTCGTCAATAGCGCGGAGCGTCAACGCGGTTAGATTTGAGAAGCCTGGATTTGAGAGGCTTCGCAGTTCGCGCTCAGGCAATAAGCTAAGGATGGGAGAGGCGCCGCAACAGACTCTGGATATCTCGTACTCCGGATATCTCTAAGGTTGGTCGATCGTGATCTCGTACTTGATGCCCGTTATCCTCTTCTTCACCGTCATCGCATCCCTGAGCCTGGGCGTATTCGCCGCCTACGCCGCCGTCATCTGCATTCTGCGGGCATTCGGTCGCGCGTCGCAGCAGCAGGCCGAAGCGGGCCGCCCGCGCCTGGTGCTGGTGCCTACGCAGCACCACGCCAGCGGCGACTAAGCCATGCTGGGCTTCGAACTTCCCGCTAGGATCGCTGGCCACAAAATCTCGGCCCACCATTGCGGTGCCAATACTCGCACCAGTCCTCGACAGCGAAAGGGTCGTTGGTGGTGAGGTGCCGCAGGCCTGAGCCGTCGTTTTTAACCGAATCTTCATTTGACATGCATTGTCAGCCGACGTAGGCTCCGGCATGAAGTCCTAGGGCCGAACCTCACGGAAAACCTGAAGCGATCAGTCGTCCACTTCAAAGCTCAAACATCCGGTAATTGGAGGTCGTCGGTGGCAAGTCGGCATATCTTATCCGGTCTCGCGGTCGCCCTAGCATTGCTACTCCCTGCACAGGGCCTTGGCCAGTGTGGCTGGGGCATAACTGAGTCTTTGGTGCAGTGCGACAGCAAGAGCGGCACGAAAGAGATTCCGAGCGACAGTTGTCAACTCTTTGGGACCAAAACGCAGGGTAACCCTGCACAGATTTGCATCGATCAGCCGGCTTACTGCCTTCAGGTCGACGGGACCGAGGTGAAGTACTTCACGGCGAATCTGGGGAATGATCCGAGTTTGCACCGGTTGCTCTAACTCGCCCGGCTTTGCGTGCTCCTGCGGGAATCCCACCTGCGTGTCGAACAATAACTGGCAGTGCCCTAACGGATGCACGCAGTGCCCTGTGCCGCCGCCCGCCGACATCTGCAACTATGGGGAATCTGGCACCATTATGTGCGGCGAGGAAGGTTGGTTCTGCTTCCATGGGAGCAGTCCGATCATCATTGATACGAATGGGAAGGGCTTTCGCCTTACTTCGGCAGGCGATGGCGTTGTCTTCGACATACAGGGAGACGGCCACCCCACGCAGATGGCATGGACGGCGAAAGGATCGAGCAATGCATTCCTGGCCCTGGACCGGAATCACAACGGAAAGATTGACAACGGCACGGAGCTTTTCGGGAATTTCACACAACAGTCGCCGTCCGCAGACCCTAACGGTTTCCTGGCGCTGGCCGAGTTCGACAAGCCTGAGAACGGCGGGAATGGCGACGGCATCATAGATCGCCGCGACTGGATCTTCTCGCAGCTGGTTCTTTGGATTGATGAGAATCACGATGGGATATCGCAACCCAAAGAACTCCACGGTTTGCCAGAGCTTGGCGTTTACTCGCTGGCTCTCAGATATCGCGAATCCAGACGCACCGACGAGTTCGGCAACCAGTTCCGCTACAGCGCTGCGGTCAACCCGGATCCGGACGACGGTGAGTCGAAAGACGGGCGCGTTGCATACGATGTTTTCTTTGTTGATGGGAAGACTGGTTCGCGCGGGACACACCCGGTGGCGAAAGGAACGGGCCTGGGAAGGAGCTCCTTCTTTGGAGGAAACTACCAAAATGGTGAGCTGCAGGATCCGCTGGGGCCCAATTGGCGTCCCGTGAATCGGGGTCGGCACCCAATGGTTGTCCCTGCTGGCGTGGAAAATCAGATTCAAGGTGAGATAATGAAACCCAAAGCCCTTCTGTTGGCGGGTGTGTGTGGTATGTCCCCGGCGCTCTGTGCCCAGCAAGTGGCAACATCTCCTACGGTCAACCTCAAACCGACGAGCAAGGTTGAGTTGCCATTAAGCAGTTCCATGGAAATGATCGAGAGGGTCAAATGCGATGCTGCAGGAAACATCTACGCGCGTCCGCTGAACGTTGCTAGCCACTCGTCGTCCGACGAGGCAAGGATCCCGCTTGTCGAAATTACCCGCGAGGGAAAGCTCGCCACGACCTTCCAGGCTTCGGCGCCGGGCCTGGAAGACGCAGTTACCGGCCACGTCTTCTTGCATGCCGATGGCCGGGTCTATCAATTGGTCGGCTCATTAGTCGTGGAGTTCGCCAAAGACGGTTCGGTGAAATCAAGAACACGCCCCCAAACAGGTGCCGATGTCAACCTGCGGCACTTGGCTGTCTTCAAGTCAGGCAGATTCCTATTGACCGGGGAAACGGACGGCGACCGAAACACCCCATTTGCGGCTGTGTTCGAGCCGGACGGCAGACTAGTAAAGAAGATCTATGAGCCGGAAGACGAGTACGCCCGGGGCCGGGCCAAAGCTGGTGACTCGGAGTATGCTAATTACGTCGCCGGCCGCAGTCTCGGGAATAACTTCGCCGGAAGGGGGGACGTGACCGTCGGTGACGATGGCAATGCCTACCTGATGCACGGCGCTTCGCCCACAATCGTTTATGTGATCTCTCCAGCAGGCGAGGTGCTCCGCAAGTTTCGGGTAGCGTCTTCTGAGCCGGGACGGGCTGCATGGAGCATCAAGTCTTACGGCAATCGGCTCGCCTTCTCTTATCCGGTTGGCGAACACCTTGAGATTCAAGTCACCGATCTGGAAGGAAATCCTGTCGGCGCTTACGCAATCAATCCTAAGAGCAAGCCTGACGTCGTCGATACGCTTGACTTGGCTTGTTACAACGCAAATGGCTTCACGCTGGTCAGTGTGGAAGCTAGCGGCAATCTCTACCTGCTGAATGCAAAACCGAAACAATAATAGACGCTGGCTGACGCCACTGTGCGGGCGGGTTCGATCGGTGATCACCCCGAGCGATTTTTTAATAAATCACTTTCAGCGAAAACTGGATCTGGCGGGACGTTCCTGAGGTTTTGCTGATGATGCCGAATCCGCTGCCGCGCACAATGTTCGAGGGCAGGCTGAAATTCACGATGTTGAATAAGTTGAAGAACTCGGCGCGGAACTCGAGCGTGCCCAACTCCGCGTTTCCGCGATGGCCGAACGGGGTGTCTTTGATCACCGCGAAATCAAAATCGTGATATCCCGGACCGCGAAAAGCATTGCGCCCCAGCGTCCCGAAAACTCCCTGATTCGGTCCCGTTCCGCCGGGGACGTTGATCGGAATATTGAAGAAGGACGCATTGTTCGTACCCAGACCGAAATAGTCTTCGCGAACTTCACGGCTGGTCGAAAGATGCGGCATCGAAACCAGATCGGGCCGGTCCGCGCCGCCCTCTCCCGCGCCAGTTTGCTGGATCCCGGAATACACGCTGAACGGCGATCCGGTGGTCAACGACGTGACATTTAGAAACTGCCAGCCCTTGGTTAGCGGAGTGGGTAGAGGCCGCAGAAATGCGATCCGCTGCAGGGGCAGCAACTGGATTACGCTCAAATTGAACGCATGGGTCACGTCGAACGTGGACGGACCCTTCTCCGCCGATGGATTCCACGGATCCTGCGGCTGGGTCTGCAAAATTGTTCCGGTCGCACCGAACAGTCCTCCCAGCACCGCGCTGGTGTCATCGATCGATTTGGAATAGGTATAGCTGGCCTGCAGCCCCAGCCCCGCCCGCGCTGAATTCTTGGAAACGCTGGCCTGCAAGGAGTGATACGTGGAATGTGATCCGCTGGTCATCAGGGCTTCCTGTCCGAACCCTCCCGTGGCCTGAGCTGAGTTGAATTGCGTGAAGGGTGCGTGCGCCGGGTCCGCGCCAATATAGCTGTTCGGCGAATAAACTCTCGCCAAATGAATTCCCGCCGTCGCGACGTATGAAACATTCATCTTGACGTCGTGGAAATCATGATCGATTCCCGCTGTCCAGCTGCCGATGTAGCCATTGCCAAAATTTTTGGCGATGCCGGGGATCCCCAGCAATTGCACTTCATTGCCCGGCGCGAGTTCATTCAGATCGGTCTGAAATCGAGTCAAGTCAATCTGCGTGTTGGGTGGAACGTCCTGGCTTCTACCCGTCGCGAAAATCGGCTGCCCCTGAATGTTGTACGCGGTCGGCAGATTCACTGGCACGAACGCATCTTGGAACGGAACTGCAATTGCCGGTGTCGCAGAAATGTTGAACGTGAACGCGAAGGGAATCGCGGCGGTCAGAAAATTGTCCTGCCACAAGTTGGGCAGTAGTGTAGTGATGGCGCCGCCCGCATGCAGCACCGTATGCTGGCCCAGGCTGTAATCCAGCCCCAGCCGTGGTCCCCAGCCGTTCCAGTCCTGGTTGTAGGGAGGCTGCGGATTGATCAGCACAATCTGCGTTGCGTTGCGATCGCCGTAAGGGACCGACTGGCCATCGGGGCCCAGAAATACGGGAAGCGACGTACGTTTGGTTGGCTCGTGAATACGGCTGTTCACTTCGTAGCGCAATCCGTAGTTGACGGTCAGTTGCGCCGTCGCTTTCCACGCGTCTTCAAAGTAAAGGTTGTAGGCCTCACGGCGGACGCCGGCTTCATCGAATTTGTCGCCTATCGGCGTAATGGCCGCCGCTGCCGTAATGTTGTAGGCGAAAGGCGTCGCGGTCAGCAATCCGGTGAGCGAGTCGGGCAGGGGATCTCCTGCCTGAATGTCATGGGTTCCGCTCGCCGAAAGAATCTGCACGGGGGAATACGCCGTGCCTCCGCCAAACTCGTACAACCCGTTCGGATCCGTGCCAAAGATCGTGGAATCGCGGTTCGCCCGGATCTCGACTCCCCATTTGAAAGTATGCGCCCCGCGCACCCAGGCCAGGTCTTCTTTGAACTGGTAAAGATTGCCGTACGATCCGAAAATCGAACCCGCCGGAGCATTGAAGTCTTGAAACAGGCCATCGCCGAACGTGATCCCGGGCTGGGTGTGGTTAGGGGTCGGGAAGAACGGAGTGCTGCGGATATATCCCAGGGAAGTCTCCGCCGTGAGATGCGGAGCAATGTTACGCGTGTAGCGCACGCCGGCGTTGCGCTGATGATCAAAAAACTGCACCCCGAAACTCGGGTCGATCGCTGTCTGGTCAGGATCGGTGAGTGGTCCGGTGACCTGATTCAGACTGAACCGCGTCATCAGCGAGGCTCTGTTTGAAATCTGGTGGTCGATCCGCACCGAAAACTGGTCGGTGACCGTGGACACCTTAGACGAAGCGGCATACGTGCGATCGCCAAAGGCTCCCGGGGGCTGGTTGGGCAAGGGATACCGATTGAGTATCGGCAAGACCGCTGGATTCACTGGAATGGTCAGCGTATCGCCCGGAAATGTTGTCGTATCGATTCCCTGGCGTTCCGCCAAGGTCGGCACCGGAATGACCTGCGTGGTTCCGAGCATCTGGCGAAAGCCCTGGTACTCGCCGAAGTAAAACGTATGGCCGCGGCCGTCATAAAGGCCTGGAAGCACAACCGGGCCCCCGTTGGTAAATCCAAATTCATTACGCACAAACGGCGGGATGCGCTCACGGCCAGTCGGATCGATATAGTCAAAGTAGTTACGGGCATCGAACGCGGCATTGCGCAGGAATTCAAACAGGCTGCCGTGCACCTGATCGGCTCCTGACTTCGTTACCACATTCGTAAAGCTCGCCGCCCCATGCCCGATCTCCGCCGGCATCACGCCCGAACTGGACTGCACATCCTGAATCGCGTCCACGTTGAAATTGGAAAATGTCGCCCCGCCTAGTTCCGGATCGGTGGTGTCGAAACCATCCGTGGCGAACACCGTGGAGACGCCGCGCTGCCCATTCACCGCGAACTGCAGGGTAAAATTGGCGGCGCCGTTGGCGTCGGTCATGGTTCCCGCCGCCAGCAGCAGCAGCTTGCTGAAGTCGCGCGCATTGAGCGGAAGACTCGAAACCTCGGTGCTCGAAAGATGTTCGCCCCCGCTGGCCTGGGCAGACTCCGCAGTGCTGGCGGGCATAAGGCTGAGTTCCTGTCCCTGCGAAGGAAGTTGCATCTCCAGGGTCAGTATCGCTGAATCCTTGACTGTGAAAGGAGATGCGGCTCTCCATTCCTTGTGCCCTGTCTTGACTGAAACGTCGTAGGCGCCCGCAGCGATACCGGAAAACGAAAACTTGCCGTCCGCCCCGGTCGTTGCCATGTAGTCACCGCTTCCGGAAGCAGAGTGCAGCTTCACAACGGCCTCCGCCAGGCCTTTGCCCGATCGATCTTTGAGCGCGCCGTTCCACGATGCACCGGAAACCGCGAGCGCGACCGTCGCTGCCAGCAGGACAACCGCCAGGCAGAAGATGCAAAACCGATTTCCGGAGTGGGGAAACATGGAACGGGAATTATACGGCGAGGCTTGCAGCGGCTGCCGAACCAGCGTGATAGCATTTCGGAGTAACCCTTCCATTTCCTGCGTCACATGGCTCGCGTCCGCTCCATTCCGATTGGCATTGCGGTGGTGGCGTGGATTTCCTGCCTTGCAGCAAGTGCGGCCGAGCCCACTCCCTGGCTCGAAATTCATTCGGCGCACTTTACGGTCATCACTGACGCCGGCGACAAGAAAGGACGCGAGGTCGCGCTACGCTTCGAGCAGATGCGAGCCGAATTCGGCGTACTGCTGGGAAAAGAGCGGCTCAACCAGTCGATCCCGCTGACCATCCTCGCCTTCCGGGACGATAAGTCCTATTACCAGGTCGCGCCGCTGTTGCATATTCCGGCGACCGCACCAGGCATGCCCGTAACTTATCAACCCATCGACGTTCCCGGCTTTTTTCTTGCCGGGAACGACCAGGATTTCATCGTGCTGAACCTGTTCGAAGAGGAATCCTGGCGCGCGGTGGCTCACGATTTCGCCGAAATGCTGTTAAGTTATAACTATCCTCCGGCGCAGGGATGGTTCGACGAGGGCCTGGCCGAATATTTCAGGTCGATTCGCGTAGACAATAAGCACGTCGAACTGGGTGGTGATCCTGAGCTCCGTCCATCGCTCAGCGAGGACTTGCTTGGCAACCAGCACGAAGCGCAGCCGTCGAAATCACTGACTGAATTGCTGGGGGCGCAAGTCTGGCTGACCCTGCCCGACCTGTTTACGCTCAAGCACGACACATCGAGTCTCAACCGGGGTTCGCATCACACGCTTTACTATGCGGAATCGTGGATGGTGATGCACTACCTGCTTCACGAGAAAAAACTGCCGGAAACTGGAATGTATTTCAACCTTGTGCTGAACCAGCACGTTCCGGTGGAAGAGGCCATTCAGAAGGCCTATGGCATGACTTCCGCGGAGATGGAAAAGGCGGTGAAGGATTACTTCCACGCGCAGTCTGGGCTTTTCACATCGCTCGACGCTGCCCGAGTGACGAACGCGAACCCGGACCGTCCCGCGAGCCCCGTGACTTCCCAGCCGATCTACAGTTTTCCTGTTCCCGTGGGGCCTGACGACAACGCGATCACGTCCAAACCTTTGCCCGAGTCCGATGCGCGCGCGCTCTACGCCGAGGTTGAAATCCGCATCCCGGAACGCCGCGAGCGTGGTCTGTCGGATTTGCAGGCATTGGCTGCGGCGCCCACCGCGGCTGACAAAAAATTCGAAGCCAAGAAACAAGAGAAACGACCCGGCGAAGATGAGGAGTTGCTCCCGAGCAACGCGATCGGCAGCGAGCTCGCGCATCGCGTGCTGGCCTGGGACCACGTTGAGCATGGGGAATTCGATCAGGCGGCCACCGAGATCAGGGATGCGGGTGCGCTTGATCCGCAAGATACGTGGTTGCGCTACTACAACTCGGTGCTGAAATACCGCTTTGCGCAATCCAGGCACGCGGACATGCAAGGTCTGCCCAACATGATGATCGATCTGAAAGCCGTGCTGGATTGGTATCCGGAGTTCGCCGCGGCTTACGATCTGCTGGCGCTCGCTCGCAATGAAGGCGGGGGCACCTCTGCGGCGTTGCAGGCGGAGCAAGCCGCCATCAATCTGAGTCCGCGCGACGATTTTTATCGCTATCACAAGGCGCAGATTTATGTGGCCAGCAAGCAATGGGACGCGGCGGACGCGCTGCTCGACCGGTTGAAAGCCAGCAGCGATCCTCAAATCGCGAAGCTGGCCCGCGAATTGGTGGAACGAGCCACGACCGAGCGCAAATACGGCATCCGCCTGGGCGCAGGCGGCGAGCCGCAACCGAAATTCGCACCGCAGAAATCTCCCTTTGATGTGCTGGACGAAGATGCCGCCAGGCGCGCCGCAGCCGAGAAGACGGTGGAAGCCACGGGGCCCGGCGACAAGCGTCCCACAAAATTCGTGAAAGGCCGTCTGGTCGATGTCGACTGCTCACACGCTCCCGCGGCCGTTCTGACCGTCATGGCTGCGGGTGCGACGTTGAAACTGCGCGCTGCCGATTACAAGTCGATGGTCCTCATTGGCACCGACGATTTTTCCTGTGAATGGACCGACCGCCAGGTCACGGTGAACTACAAGCCCGGCGGATTGATGAACGGCGACGTGGTCTCGCTGGAAGTGCGGTAAACGTATTCACCGGCGAACCGTCAATTCGAGGCGGCGAGACATCATCCTTGAGCCGCCGATTCCAGAAAATGAATTTTTTCAGGACTGAAGCGAGCGTAGTGCCCGAAGGTAACTTGATCCCAGACCTCTACATATGTAGACTTAATCCATGAAGCCGGTTCGCACTTCGCCGCAAACTTTCCTCTTGCTCCAATCCTTGCTCCAAAGTCCCGCAGAGTGGCGCTACGGCTACGATCTCTCGCGGGAGACCGGGCTGAAGTCGGGAACTCTGTATCCGATCCTGATGCGGCTGGCGGAGAAGTCGCTGTTGGCCACTCGTTGGGAGGAAGCGGTGGTTCCGGGCCGTCCGCCGAGGCACATGTATCGGCTCACCGCCCTGGGACAACAGTGGGCGCGCGAGGCTGTGCCCAGCTCGCGCAAAGGGCGTGCCTTGAAGCCCGCGTACGGAGAGCGCTGATGGCCGAATCTGTCGCAAGCCGGATCGCGGTGCGAGTGCTCAAGTGGGCGGTTCAGCTTTATCCGCCCGAGAAGCGCGCCTGGGGTGAAGCTATTGTCGCGGAAGCGGACTCGGCAGCGGAAGTTGGCGCCGCATTGTCGTGGATAATGGGAGGGCTCATGGTTGCATTTCGCGCTTTGTTGTCTCGTCTATTCCAACGCCCATCGGTGAAGAATGAAACGCTGCATGTCGGGCCGGTGCAGATTCCTCCACCGATTCCGTGGAAGCTTGCTTTCGTCTGTGTAGCGATTTCAGCGGGGTTGCTGTTCGTTCCCGATCTGCGTCAGGCGTTGAGTGTTACCTATTCCAGTTGGACGGCCGAGTTCATACCGCGCGATGAAACCGCCATGTGGCAGAAGATCGCGCGCGAGGCCGAGGCTAAGGGCGACGCCCCTGCCATGGCGTTCGCCGCGATGCGGCTACCGAGTGCTGAGGGCGAGCGCTTCGACGAGGCCGTGCACCTGATTGAGCGAGCCGTAGCCAAAGATCCAAGCCTCACGTGGACTTATTATTTTCTCGCGCAGATCAGAGGTGACAGCAGGTTCCACGGATCGCCGCATCCCGAGCTGACCCAGCGTCTGCATGAGTGGGACCCGAACAACGCAGTGCCTTACCTCGCTGAAGCGGATGAAGTTGCAGCGGCTCACAGTGGCGATCCGCAATGGCGTGTGCAGTCGAATGTCAGATTGGATGTGCCGAGGCAAGAGGACGTTGCTCGACTGCGAGGGCGCGATGCCCGATGGCTTGAACTGATGGGCCGAGCGTTCTCAGCATCGAACTACGACACTTATTTCGACCGGCGATTAAACCTTGATCTTCACGTCATGCAGCGGCTCGGGGTGGTCGATCCGCAGCGTGCGGTCGACGCCTACTTTTTCGGCAATCGAATTCCCAACATCCTGCACTGGCGTGAGTATGCTGCCTTGCGCATAGCCGCTGGCGAGGATGCCGAGCGTGCCGGCCGGTGGGAAAATGCTGCCAGCGAGTACTGGGCCGTCGCCCAATTCGGCCAGCGGGTGTGCCTGGGCGGTAAATTGGACGACGAGATTGAACCGCTCATTGCACGCGTTTTACAGGAGGGCGCCTTCAACCATCTGCGACCGGTCCTGCTCAAGCTAGGGCGGGTGCAGGAGGCCCAGACCGTCGCCTACTCAGCGCAATTGCAGCACGCTGAAAACGATGAATCGAGCGCGCGCAGCAGGTTAAAGTGGCAGAGGTTCCTTACATTCTCTCTCGCGACCGGTGTGTTGGTGCACCTTTGCGCGCTCGTTTTCGAAGCGTCGGCGGTGTTGATGGCTTCCCTGATAATCCTATTCGCTTTGAAACGCGCCCCGAGATTCGTTCGGTGTGGGCTGACCTATGCGCCATTTCTTCTGGTTCTCGGTGGCACGGGTCTACTGTGTACTTATCATCCGTACGCCGAATACTACAGATCGTATCTGGCCGACCCGTCGTTACAGAATCGCGAGTCAATTTTTAATGCCCTCACCGTGACCGGTGTTCCCCACTACCTAACCTTCTACGACTTTGCTGCTCGAAGCCCCATCTATCTCTGGTGGGCCGTCATTGCCGCGCTGGGCGCGGTGGGTATCTGGCTCGTGTCGCGAGCTGTGCGGCATCGGCTCGCCTGAATCGGGAAAAAGAAAAAACCCTCCCGCTGGGATCGGGAGGGTTTTGGGGAGGGCTGTCAAGGGTGCGCAGGTTAGGCGCGGACTTGCTATGCGCGAACTACGTTCGCTGCCTGGAAGCCTTTGGGGCCTTTGAGCAGGTCGAACTCCACGGTTTCACCCTCGTTCAGGGTGCGGTAGCCGTTCTCCTGGATGGCGGAGAAGTGCACGAATACATCTTCCCCCGTGGAGCGCTGGATGAATCCGTAGCCCTTCGCCCCGTTGAACCACTTGACTGTACCTTTCTCTCTCACGGATAAAACTCCTTTCACCAATCGCGAAGAATTATTCTCCGGATTGCTTAGACGCGCTTCGATCGCCCGAAGCCCCCCTCTAAAGCACCCGGTAGAAATTGCCGATCGTTTACTCGAATCGCTTACGATGTGCGGAAGAAGTACTTCCAAAATAGAAAAGACTCCTCAGTCCCACCGCGACATGCATCCGCCGCGTGAACTTCGGAGCCCGACAATTTGGCGCGTTTCCACCACACCCAACAACCATTACCTATATCTAACTGGTCTCACCACCGGACCATTTCCCGGTATTGAGCAACAGATAATAAGCACTATTAAAACGATTCGCAAGAGAAATAAGAAAGAAATCGAAATGTGACTTGCGGTCATTTCAGATAACTTTAACGCCGGTAAAGAAATAGTCCGGTAACCTCGTCTGGAACTTAGGTTTACCCGCATCGGAGTCCGGAATGTACTCCTCTGTTACGATGAATGGTCGCCATGGCCGACCCTCCCATTCCGACCATTCCCAAGGCCGAAGCCGCGCCGCCGCGGGCTGCCACCCCGGCGCCGGTCGATTCTTCGCCCCAGCCTTCGTTCCGATCTCGGCTCGGGTCGTTGCTCCGGCCTCTTTTCCAGTCCTCGTCCGAGTCTTCGTCAGGGCCAAGCCGGTCTCCCCGCCGCCGTTCGAGCCTGGTTCTTTCCACGGTGAAGTATTTAATGCAAACCGACGTCCACACCTTCGCCTTCTCGGTGGCGGCCAATTCGATTCTGGCGTTCTTCCCCTTCGTCGTACTGCTGATGACGCTGATCCGGGACGTGTTTCATTCGAAAGTGATGTACGACGTGATCCTGGAACTGCTGCGTGACTACCTGCCTGCGGGTCAGGAGTTCGTGATTCGCAACCTGAACGCGATGGTCAACGCGCGGCAGCGGGTGCAGATCGTTTCCTTGATTATTCTGCTGGTGACGTCGTCGGGCGTGTTCCTGCCGCTGGAAGTGGCCCTGAACCGCATCTGGCGGTTCCCGAACAATCGCTCGTACCTGGGCAATCAGCTGATCTCGTTCGGTCTGGCCTTTGCCTGCGGGGTGCTGGCGCTGGTCTCGATCGCGCTTTCCGCCGGCCCGGTCGTCTTCATGCAGTTCCTGCTGCGCGGCTACGGCACCGGATTCGTCCGCTATTTTGGATTTCTCATGGCGAAGATTTTCGCCATCATCGCCAGCATCGCCATCTTTTTTCTGATTTACTGGCTGCTGCCCAACGGGAAGGTTCCGGCGCGGACGGTGCTGCCCGCGGCCATCATCATGGGATTGCTCTCTGAGGCGCTGAAGTACGCCTATATCCTGGCCCTGCCGTGGCTGAATTTTCAGGAAGTCTATGGCCCGTTCGCGCTCTCGGTGACCATGATGTTCTGGGCGTTCCTGTCGGGATTGCTGCTGCTGGCGGGCGCCAATCTCTCAGCGGAAGAACACCTGCAATAGGCGCTGCAGGGATTCAGTCATGGAGGGGAACGCCCGAAAACGCGATTCCGCGACGACGGTTAATGCGGCAGATCACATTTTCCAGCTTAGTCGGCAGCAGATTGATTCCCTTGCCCGGCATCAGCGTATTTTTTTCGAGGTATTCTTCCGCGCCTTCGTCCAGCAGCTTTTCCCGATTCTTTTCGGAGAGACTGCTGAGCACGACCACTGGAATCTCTCCCGTGGCCGGCTCACTTTTCAGGTGCTTGAGAACTTCCGGGCCGCTCATCTTGGGCAAGATCATGTCAAGCAGGATCAGGTCCGGACGTTGCTCTCGCGCCATTTGAAGAGCCGATTCGCCGTCCACCGCGCAGATCACTTCGTACCCTGCGTTCTGTAAAGCCGACTCATTCTCCAGCCGGATGGTTTTGCTGTCTTCGACTAAGAGAATTTTCACGTTGATCTCCCTCGCTGCCATGTATATCGGCAGCGCGGGGATGTGGCTTTAGGGTTGAATCAGCAAGAGTGCGCGCCCAAGAAGAGGCCGCCCGCTCATCGCAGACGGCCCCTTCTTTCCGGCTGGTGGCAACTTCTATTTCTTCTGGTCGCCGATCGAGATCAACTCCACTTCAAAGATCAGCGTCTCTCCGGGCCCGATGTCGCCTCCGGCTCCACGGTCTCCGTAAGCCAAATCCGGCGGGATGAACAACTGCCACTTCGAACCAACCGGCATCAACTGCAGTGCTTCGGTCCAGCCCTTGATGACGCCACTTACGGGAAAGGATGCGGGCTGGCCGCGTTTGTAGGAGCTGTCGAATTCCTTGCCGTTGAGAAGCGTCCCCTTATAGTTGCAGGTCACGGTGTCGTTGGCCGTGGGCTTTGGTCCCGTGCCCGCGGTCAGAATCTTGTACTGCAAGCCGCTGGGTAGAGTCACGACTCCTTCTTTGCTCTTGTTCTCGGCGAGGAAGGCCTCGCCTGCTTTGCGGGCCGGACCGCTGGCCTCTTTCGCTTTCGCCTCCTGATTGGCGCGCACTTCGGTCTGCAGTTGCATCAGGGCGGACTTCTCCTGATCATCGGTGAGCAACAGCTTGCCGCCGGCCAGCGCGTCTCTCAAGGCGCGCGCAGTGATCGCCGCATCTACTGACGTTGCCACGCCCTGCCGCTTCAGGTCGCTGCCGATCTTCATTCCCAGGGCGTAACTGGCTTTCTGTTTCTGGGTGGTTAGCGCGAGGCCGGTGGCGGGCTTCGCCGCGGTGGTCGTCTTCTTCTTGGCCGTCGTGGATGACGCAGTCTTGGCTGGAGCGGCGGCCTTGGAGGATGCAGAAGGGGGTTGACTGGGTTGAGCTGCCGGCGCTGCCGGAGTCTGTTGCGCCCGGGCATTGCCCAGCAGCATCATCCCGGCGGCCAATAGTTGGCACACAGTGGTGATCGATTTTTGCATATGCCTGTATTGTCCCATTGACCACGAGAGATGGGCAAACCGTCGACTGGGCGAGGGAACGGTGCACGCAGGCTAAGTGACTTCGACACCAGCGCGGGCCCACACCGACCCCACGTACGATTAGTTCGGCACAACGATCAGTTCCATCAGCACGTCATTATTGTCGTCGTCGACCAGATAAGATTCGGCATCGTCCAAATGGAGCAGCCAAGTGGTGGGACTGGTCTGCTGCGTAATGCCATGGTCCATCCCCAGGCTGCTGCTGAGGTCGGCGAAGGAGACGATGGAAGCCTGATCCGTACCCGTGGAAAAGGCGTAGCCGCTTTGGCCGCCGAATGTCGTGTACATCCCGAAGTTAATCAGCGTGCCAGCAGGGAAAGTGCCGACCAGCAGTTCGCCCGTCGGATTGGGATTGTTGGGAAGGCCGGTGTAGTAGGGCACAAAGTTCGTTGACGAGGTTCCAATGCCAAAGGTAGTAGTAGCGCCGGCGGAGCCACCTTCCTGTTGCAGAGAGAGAGTGCCGGTCACCGGCATGACAAAGGTTTGCGTCACCCATGCCGAGCTCGCTCCGATCTCAGAGTTTCCGCTATAGGTAGCCGTGACCGTGTTCGACCCGACGGCCAGCGTGGTGGCATTGAGGATCGCTTGGCCGCTTGTGAGCGCGACAGTTCCGAGAGTCGTCGAGCCTACGGTAAAGGTCACGGTGCCGCTGGGGGTTCCCGAGGATGACGTGACCGTCGCGGTGAAGGTCTCGGCCAGAGTCGACGGATTTTCTGTATAGGTGAGCGCAGTGGAACTTGAGCCGGAGCCGACGCTCTGCTGGACGACCTGAGTAACTGGCGCGGAACTGCCCTGGATGTTGGAGTCTCCGTCGTAAGTGACGGTGACTTTGGTTGAGCCCGTGGCGAGCGTGGAACTCGTGAAAGTTGCCTTGCCGTTGCTCAGCTCGACGGTTCCCAGCACCAACTTGCCAGCAGTGAAAGTCACCGGGCCCGTAGCTTGGACCGTGGGCGAGGAGATCTTTGCCGTGAAGGTGACGGCCTCGCCGGGGCTAGAGGGATTTGGCGAAGAAGTGAGTGTGGCCGAACTGGTGGATTGTGTCACGATTTGGTTCAGCACTGGAGACGTGCTGCCCAAGTTGCTGGCGTCTCCCAGATAGACGGCGGTCAGCGGGTAAGCGTCAGCGTTGAGCTTGGATCTGGTCAGCGTAGCCACCCCACTGCTATTCAAGCTGACCGTGCCGAGCGTGGAACTTCCCCAGGTGAATCTCACTTTTCCCGTCGGTGCAACTGCTCCTGACTTGGTAACGGTTGCAGTCCACGTGACTTTTTGCCCGTAGACAGACGGATTCAGGCTCGACGCAACTGAGGTCGAAGTGGGATAGGCAAAAGGAACGGTTTGATTGATAAGCACGCTCACCGAATTCGTAAACCAGTGACCCACAACTACGTCAGGTTTGCCGTCGCCGTTTAGATCGGCGACTGCCACGGACCATGCGCTGGTTAATCCCGAATCGTATAGCGCAGCCGGCCTGAATCCGTCGCCGGTGCCCACGAGCACTCCTATAGATCCGTCCTCCGAGACACATGTGCTGGTGCAGTTACCCACGATTAGATCAGGATGACCATCACCGTTTACGTCCGCAACCGCGACTGCCAACACGACGCGTCCGCTGGTATTGTAATTAGCGCCCGGAGTGAAAGTCCCGTCGCCATCGCCGAATAACACACCAACTCTGCCGCGGTTGCTCCTGTCGATTCCAGCGGCAACCACGTCGGGTCGACCATCATGGTTGAAGTCCGCGACTGCCAACCCATAGGCTGCGAGTAATCCCGGAACCCGATAGTCAACTGGCGGTTGAAAGGAGCCGTCGCCGTTCCCTAACAGCACATCCACCCCGTCAATAGCGGTCACGAGCAAATCAGGACGACCGTCAGCGTTTACGTCCGCGACCGCCATAGAGCCTGCGAACAGCCCCCAAGGAGTGGAGGCGGACTGGAGTGTACCGTCTCCGTTACCCAAGAATACTGTCACCCCTCCGGGCGCTGTGCAGACCGGCGCATCGGCACACTGATTCGCAACAAGCACGTCGAGTTTGCCATCGAGGTTCACATCTGCCACCGCCGCCTGCATCGGTGAGGACCCTCCAGAGTCATACAACATGGGCCTCTGGAAGGTGCCGTCCCCATTACCAAGAAAGATGGCAAGCACTCCCCTTGATGGAGTCGGGCAGAACGTATCCCCATCGAAAGGGCCACAATTCGTCACCACCAGATCTGGCTTTCCGTCCTGGTTCAAGTCGGCAACGACTACTGAATTTGGGTATCCGCCTCCGGAATCAAATGTCCTTACGGGCTTGAAGGTGCCGTCGCCGTTGCCAAGCAGCACGTCGACCAAGCCATCGCCGTTCGGTCCGCCTTCTCCGCTCACGGTGACGATGTCGGGCTTGCCGTCGCCGTTAACATCTGCGATGGCTACTGAAGATGAGAGGCCGCCGCCGATCTCGTATGTAACTGGTGGGAGGAAGACAGCATTCCCGGCTGTCGATGTGAAGGCGACAGGGGGCAGCGATTCATGTTCCTGTATCGACGTCGCTGCGAAACTCTTCACGGGCGCTCCGCCAGCCCCCGCTTGCTGAGCCCGGGCAGAGAACGCGACCAGAACACTTAGAGCGAAGACACGCGCGAGGGAGGTGCGAACGGGGATTTTCACTCTTAGGAGCCGCTTGGTGGTCATGGACGACCTCCTTGGGTACGGCGACCGTCGGGGCTTTTGCACACGGAATGCTTCTGGCCGAACGCCGCGCTGGAGAGCTCGCCTGCGCGGCGGGAGGATCAACCCTGGGCCGAGGTTAATCCGACGGAAAGTTAACACTGGACCGGGGGCTCGTCAATGCCGATTTTCGGGCGCGTGCGGCACGACAAGCTGCGCGGGACACGGACGGGGAATGGGCGAGGCTGATCGGGATTGGCTTAGACCTTAGGTGAGCAGGTCAGTAGCCGGGCTGCGGAGGGGGGCTAGGCGAAAGTCTCTAAGAGCAATTTCTAATTCTTCGGTGCGGCTATCAACGCTGCCAGTTCGCGGCGGGCTTCCTGGGCGGGGATGAAGTCGGCGTCGGCGTTCTTCCAGATGTCCAGCAGTTGAGTGTAGCTCTTCACGGCTGCGGACTTGTCGAACTGAGCCTGAGCGCGAGCCGTTCCCAGCAGGCAGAGAACGTAATCGGGGTTTTGTCCATTGCCGGTCGCTCCCTCACCCAGGGCCAGGGCGCGATAGCGGACGCCCGGCTCAAAATCGGTAACGGCCTGCCGCGGCTTTTTCATTTCCAAAGATGCGCGGCCCGCCAGATGTGGCGCCTTCGACACGAGCGGATACTCGGCAACCGGGACCAACAACCCGGCTACCTGCTCCGGGTGGTGCTGTGCCAGAGCCACGGCGGCCTTGACCTCCGGAAGATAGATTTCCGTGGCCAGCGTGTTGGTGGGATTCTCTGCCGCCAGACGTTCCGCTTCCTTCAATGCCGGGCCCGTATCGCCGCAGAGCGCGAGTGCCAGGGCGGCGTCGGGCACGGTCGCGCTGGAGTGGTCGAGCGCCAGCCCTTTGTGCGCGGCCTCGCGAGCCGCGTCACAGTTGGAAACCAGGGCATCGTGCACGGCCTTGACCGCGTAGATTCCGCCGGCGGAGTCGGAGAAGTGCTGTTGCTCCGCTCTCTGTGCGGCGCTGGCCCAACGCTGGTCCGCTTCATGCATCCTGCCCAGGAACAGATATATAGTCGCCGCTCCTGCTTCCAACAGAAATCCATCCGGGCGGGCCGCGGCCCACTGCAGCTGTTTTTCCCAGTCGGGCTTCCCGGACAGGAATTCATCCTCCATGGCGTTGGCGTGGTAATTGGTGTCGTCACTTCCACCCTGCTCGACGGCTTCTTCCAGGTAGCGCTCGGCGTCGGGCAGCCGGTTGATGGCCATCAGCGTGCCGGCGGCATTGTTGGCAGCGATGTTGTTCCACTTGGCAATTTCCCAGGTCTTCTCGAAATCGGTTGCCGCCTGGTCGTAGTCTCCGACGACCTGATAGACGGTGGCCAGATTGTTCCACGCCGCGGCGTCCCGCGGATATGTCGCCACATACAACTTGTAGGATTCAAGCGCTCTGGGGATGTCTAATTGTTGCAGCGCGAACTGCGATTCGATGTACATGCGCTCGCGCTCGGTCACGCGCTCCCGCAGATCGTAAGCTTTCTTCAAATTTTCCAGAGACTTGCCCAGCGCACCCACATTGCCGTACGCCACGCCCAGCCGTGCATACGCCATGGCGAAGCCGGGGTCGAGCCGGATGGCTTCCGAATAGAACGACGACGCCTGCGGAAAATCGCGGCCCATGCGGTGCTCGTCTTCTCCCAGCGAAAACGCGTGGAATGCCTGCAGGTTGACGGTGGTCACGTTGGTGAACGGAGTGGTCAGCTTCTGAATCGACGCCATCGACTCGCCCAGCCGCGCGCGCATGGCCGTGGCCGCTTTCGAAACCGCCTGCAGGACCGCCGTTTTGTCGGGAGCCGTGTCCTGCTCGCGCGCGAATACTTCTCCCGTGGCGCAGTTCACAGCGTTGATCGAGATCACATAGGACGTTCCCAGATTGGCGATGGTCCCGGCCAGATAGGCCTTCACGCCCAGGCGCTGGCCCAGTTGCTGCGCCAGTTCCGGCGTAATCTTCTGGTCGCGCGACTGGCCGAGATACTGCAGATTGCTGTGCAGTTCCGAATCGCTCACCAACTGCAGCAGCGGTGATTGCTCGAGCTGGATCGCCAGCGCTTCTTTCAAGGTGGAATCGAAAACCGCATCGCCGGTCTGGTTGGTGAAGTCGGCAAGGATGAGCTGATCTTTGTCGGTCAACTGCACCGCCTGATGTTTCTTCACATAGAGTGCGCCGCCGATCACTGCCAGCATCAGCACCACCGCCGCTGGAATCATCCACTTCACCCAGGAACGCGAGGGAACCGATTTTACAGCGGCATTCACGCTGCCCGATCCTGCCCCAGACGTTGTAGAGGTCACGGCCCGCGCCGATCCGCTCGTCCTTCTAGCGGCATCCTGCGAAGATGCCGAAACCGCGGACGACTCCGCAGCCACAGCCGCGTGCGCCGCGTCTGAGGAAGAACTCGTCGCGCTTCTCCCGGAGTCCAAATCGCGCTTCAGGCGTAACAATTCGGACTTAATGTCGACAGCATGCTGGTAGCGCAGGTCGCGGTCTTTTTCCAGTGCGCGGTTGATCACGTCCTCGAGCTTGGGTGGCAGGTTCGGATTCAGCCGCACCGGGGCCAGCGGCACGCGGTTCAGGATCGCGTCGAAGATGACTCCCGACGTTTCTCCGCGGAACGGCACCGCGCCCGTCGCCATTTCGTAGAGCACAATGCCAAAGGAAAACAGATCGGTACGCGAATCGAGCGGCTTGCCCCGCACCTGCTCGGGCGACATGTAAGCAACCGTGCCGAGCGCGGAGCCGGGGCTGGTCAAATGTTCCGGGCCAGAGCCTTCAGTCTTGGTGGCTTCAGAGGGATCGAGCGCGCGGCTGGCCTCCTGTGTGACTTTGGCCAGCCCGAAGTCGAGAATTTTCGCGGTCCCGCGCTGGGTGACAAAAATATTGGCGGGCTTGATGTCGCGGTGCACGATGCCTTTGGCGTGCGCGGCGTCGAGCGCGTCGGCGACATCGATCGCAATCCCGAGCAGCTTCTCAATTTCCAGCGGCCGGACGCCGATCATGTGCTTCAGCGTCTCACCTTCCAGATATTCCATGACGATGAAGGCCTGGTCGCCCTCTTCGCCAATGTCATAAATGGTGCAGATGTTGGGATGATTCAGCGCCGACGCCGCCTGGGCCTCGCGCCGGAAGCGGCTCAGCGCCCCCGCGTCGCGCGTCACGTCTTCAGGAAGGAACTTCAGGGCGACGAAGCGCCGCAGGCGCGTGTCTTCGGCCTTGTAGACGACGCCCATCCCGCCACCGCCGAGCTTTTCGATCACTCTGTAGTGAGAGATGTTTTGGCCGATCATTTTTTGGTCGCGGTGGTTTTCGTTGGTGGCGCAGCCCGAAACTCAAGCTCCAAATTTCAGGTGAGCCATCTTAGGGGTGGGAAGGAATCAAAGTCAACGGAAGTTGCGCGCCGCTAGTCGCGTGCCAGGCTGCGGCGCTGAAACACGAACATGGCCAGCAGCAAACACACGAGCGCGTAATCCACGCCGTAGGCAAGGGCTGTCAGGTGGCTGGTCCAGGGAAAAGGCCGCACCGAAGCCCGAGTGATTTCCATGAAGCGCTCTTCCGACAACAAGCCAGTCATAGGCAGCACGAGGTGCACCGGCTTCTGCAGCCAAAGCGGAATGTGGCGGGCGGTCGACGCAAACACTTCAATCAGCGTCATGATAATCACGATCGCACCCATGGCAAGAATGGGATGGATCATCGTGACCAGCAACATGGCGATCGCCGCCCAGATGGCATAGCGCACCAGCGGATAAACGATCAGCATCCACAAGGCAGTGTGAAAACTCTGGCCGCCCAGCCAGGCGAGAAGAAATGTCACGCCCAGCATGGCCACAACATAAACCGCCATGAGCATGAGAACACCGAGATATTTTCCCGCCAGGAACTCCCAGCGGCGCAGGGGGCGGGCCATGACGGCGAGAATTGTCCCCGACTTCATTTCCCCAGCCACCGAATCGGCCGCGGCCCAGGCGGCCAGCAGGCTGCCGAAGCCGCTCACCAGCGAAATCACGTTCGCCACTTCGTTCAAAATGAATCCTTGCATCTGCTGCGCATTGGCGGCGTTGGTGGCCGACTTAAAGGCCAGCAACGGAGTCATCATCAGCAGCACGATGCACACAAACAGGCTGCCAAACAGCAGGATCACTTTGTTGCGCAGAAAGCTGCCAAAGGTGCTGAGCGCAATGGTGCGAATGGCGACGCTGCGATTTTTCACTGCGCGCCTCCTTGCGCCACCAGCTTCAGGAATGTGTCTTCCAGAGAACTCTTCATCGGCGTAAGGCTGATCACATCGCAGCCGCCCGCCCACAGCATTTCGGCTACGCGCCCGCTTCTGAGCGCCATCGACGGCGATGCGCACCCGGTGTGGCTCACGCTCAACGGAGGCTCCGCGTTCTTTTAGGGCGAGCTCCAGTTCTTCCGGCAACTGGTCGACTTTGATTTCCACCCGATTGTCTTCTGCCAGCATCTCCTGCATGGAGCCGGTGCGAACCATGTGTCCGCGGTCGATGATGATCACGCGGTCGCAAATCTGTTCCACCTCGGACAGAATGTGCGAGCTCAGAAAAATCGTCTTGCCCTCGGCTTTGAGCGCAAGAATCAGGTCGCGGACCTCTTTCCGCCCTGCGGGATCGAGGCCTGAGGTCGGCTCATCGAGCACCAGCAATTCCGGATCGCCCAGCAAGGCCTGCGCAATGCCCAGCCGCTGCACCATGCCGCGCGAATATTTTCCGATCTTCAATCCCTTGTAGCTGTCGAGCTTTACCTTGGCCAGACAGGCCGGCAATCAAGGCCGCCGGGTCGGCCGGTTGGCGTCCGCTCGAGCCGAAGATGAAATTGCAGCAGTTTTTCTGCATCCAGATAGCGATAGAACGCGAAGTTCTCCGGCAAGAAATCCGATACGCTCTTTGGCGCGCACATCGCCCGGCTCGTAGCCAAACACGCGGCTACGTCCCGAGCTGGCATAAATGAAGCCCATCAGGATGTTCATGCTGGTGGTCTTGCCCGCGCCGTTCGGACCGAGAAAGGCGCAGACCTCGCCCCGCGCTACTTCGAACGAAATATTGGAAAGAGCCGCGACTTGAACTCCGCCCAAGCGCCGCTGGTAGATCTTGTTCACCCCGGAGAATTCAATGGCCGGCGTCGCCATCAGTGGCCGCCTTCCACGCTCTTCAATGTGATGCCGAGCGCGTTGGCCAGGCGGTACTCCATGGTCGCATCGAAGCCGGCGCGCCCGTAGATAACCGTTCCCGTCTTATCGATCACGAACATGGTTGGGATGCCCTCGACTCCGTAGGCGTTCGCCATTTTCTGGCTGGGATCGAGCAGCACGGGGAAGTTCAGTTTCATCGCTGTAGCGAAATCGCCGGCTTCTTTCGTGATCTCCGTCGATGCTTACAGCGAGAATTTCGAAGTCGCTGGAGTCACTATGATTGTTCTTGTAGAACTGGATTAGAGCTGGCATCTCCATCCGGCAGGGTATGCACCAGCTTGCCCAGAAGGCGACCACCACTTTTTTCTGCCCACGAAAATCTGCCAGGGTGACGGTGCGTCCGTCGAGCGTCGCGACGGAGAAATCGGGCGCTGGCTTGGACACCAGTTCCGGCTGCTCGCGCTCGTCTTCCAGTCTGGTTTCAAGCAGGCTGGCGCGCCACGTCAGCAAGACCGTGACGATGGCGAGAACAGCTATCCCCAGGATAGCCGACGCCGAGGGTCGGGGTCGACCCGGCGCGTGGACATCCTGTAGCGCGAGAGTGTCCATTGCATTCGGCGGACTGCCCAAGCTTCACCACCAATCACGAAAGATTACCGGGCTGGATCTTTCCTTCGGCGGAAAGAGGAAGTCTATACTAAGTCGCCCGGAATCTTTCCTGGTACGACCTCAGAATCCCGGCGGACGCTCCGCCACCACGCCGAAGGCGCGCTCCAGGGCCAGGCCTGCATTGACCATCGTGCCTTCGTCGAACAAACGGCCGATCAGCGTTACGCCGTGGGGAACGCTGCGCGGTGGGTTGAACGTGGGCAGAGGATGCGCCGGGTCGGGCGCCCAGTCGCTGCGGGCTTTCGACACTTCGATGAATCCGCCGCGCAGCACTAACGCTGGATGTCCGGTGAAGTTGGTGATGGTCAGCATTTCGTCGCGCACTGAGGGCACCAGCAGCAGATCGACTTGCGAAAACAGGCGCGCCATTTCTTCGGCCACTTTGCGGCGCAGGCGGTCGGCTTGGACGAAATCGACCGCCGAGAGAAAGCGCGCTTGGCGGAAAATGTTGGGCCAGGCGTCGGGCACCTGGACCTTGAGTTCTCTCAGTCCGCCGCTGAGCGTGAGTTCTTCAAACGCTGCCGCACCTTCCGCGAACAGAATCAGGTTGAGCGAGTCGTAGGGCCAGTCGGGAATCGACACCTCGACCGGAACCATGCCAACCTTTTTCACTACGTCGACGGCGGCGCGGTCGACGGCAGTCGCGGGATTCTCGTTCATCCACTTCGGGAAGTATCCGACGCGCAGCCCGGCGACACTGGCGCCCGCATCGAAATCCAGATGGCTGGGCACGCTGGCCACGTCTCCGGCATCGGGGCCGGTGATCTCATGCAGCACGAGCATGGCATCTTCCACGCTGCGCGTCATGGGGCCAAGTTTGTCGAGAGACCAGCAGAGGGTCATCGCGCCAGTGCGGGCAACGCGTCCATAGGTCGGCCGCAGGCCGGTGATGCCGCAGCGCGTCGCCGGGCTGACGATGCTCCCTCCGGTCTCGCTGCCGATGGCGAATCCGACTAATCCGGCAGCCGTCGCCGCCGCCGGCCCCGCGCTCGAGCCTGACGAAGCCTCCTCGAGCAGCCACGGATTCATGGTCTGCCCGCCAAACCAGATGTCATTGAGAGCGAGCGCTCCCAGGCTGAGCTTGGCCACCAGCACGGCTCCAGCGTCGTGCAAACGTTTCACAACGGTCGGCGTCTTCAGCGGGCACGCGGTTGCGAAACGGCTCCGCGCCATACGTGGTCGGAATGCCTGCGGTGTCGAGGAGATCCTTGGCACCCCACGGGATGCCGTGCAGCGGTCCGCGATAGTGGCCGGCGGCGATTTCTTGGTCGGCCTGTCGGGCCTGCTTCAGCGCCAGCTCGCGGGTCAGAGTGATGACGCAGTGCAGCTTGGGATCGAACTGCTCCAGGCGGTTCAGATAAATGTTGGTGAGGCGCTCGGAGGTAAGCTTGTCGCGTCTCGATCCAGCGCGAGAGATGTGTCACGGGAGCGAACGCAATGTCCTCATCGCGCGCAGGCAGCGGTGCGGAATCGACGGGGCTGCGCAGAAAGCGGTCACGCTCCGGCCCCGACTTTTGCCCCGGCAGCACCGGATTCCAGCGCGTCGCTGGAGCCAGGGTCGATTCCAGAGCAAGCTTGCGCGGGCCGGTACGCCGCTCGTAGAGGGCGGCCATAGTCTTGCGCCAACTGGTGGCGGCCACGGCGCGCTCGGTCGCAGTCAGCTCGAACTGGACCAGCTTTTCGGCCTCAGCGAAGGTCGTAACCGAGACTTCCGGCCCGACGGCTGGTCCGGCCCCAAATGCAGGCGGTGCACCCGGTGCCAGAGCTCCCTGATCTTGTAGCGCCGGGGCTAGCCCCGCCGGGTTCTGCCCCTGGCTGCGCAGCGCGGCCGCTGCCCCCAGCATGCCAAGAGATGTGACTGTCAGAAAATGTCTGCGCGATTTCGCCATGATCCCTCCGCAGGGCATTGTAGCCGCCCTGCGGAGTTGGTACGAAGCGGAGGCCCGAGAGTGGGGAGACTGAAGCTAGTCGCTACAGAAGCTTCACGGCTTCTCAACATGATCGATGACGAGAACCTGCATAGGAGCGGTTTGCGGTACCAGCTTCAGGCCCAGCTGGTCCTCGACTGCATTGAAAAGCGTGGTCTCAGAAGAGGCCGACGATGCGTCGGTGTCTGGAGGGCCCGCCGTCACCTTCATCATTCCAGCTTCGCCCGGCCCTGGCTTCCAGCGCAGGGAAAAGTCGTAGTTGCCCTTGAGCCCGGTCCTATCCACAACGGTGTGGCCCAGTTGCCACGACAACTGTTCTAACAGCGGCGCGATGGTGGTCCCTTGACTGGTCAATTCACCAGGTCCCATCTTCATCATTCCCTTTGCCGGAAGCGGACCTTCGGGACCATTGATTCCGTTCGGGTTGAGGAATGCAGGCTCCGTTTCTTTCAGTTTAGGACCACCGTCGGCGACGACTAGATCGTATACCGGAAGATTCTTGGTCTCGCGGTGCACTGTCAGCTTGAAACGGTCCGCCAGGAACGATTGCAGCGCTAGTTGAAGGCGCTGATCCCCAATGCCGCCGGGCGCTTTCGGGGCAACAGGGGCCGGCGAGTCCGACAGCTTAAGGTCGATATCGTACTTTTCGGTGTTTACCCAATCCGGTGCTCCTGAAATTAGATCGGCCTGGACTCCGTAGGCCATTGCGAGCAAAGGCTGCAGAGTCGCGCCTCTGGTCCTGACTCCGTCGGAGGAGAACATGATGTCGAAGGGTTCGTCCATGCCGTTCACAGATTTATGCGGTTGGATTGAAGCGGACTTGTAAGCCGGCGCACTTGCGCCCGCGCTTTCTGCCTGATCTTGAGCTCGGACTTGCGGCGCGTTTACCACGCCGAACACGATCGGCAAGGCGAGGGCCAACACTCCGGCCGCGCTGAGCAATAGTTTTCTTCCGAAATCCAGTTTCCGTGCAATGCGTTCGGTCATGATGTTCACCATCCTTTTCTTAAGATCAGAACCTGTAACTCCAGACACACAAGCCAGCGGAGATCCCAAACAGAATTCACATACCTTCAAAATGCTCTCGGCATAGAGTTGCCGTTCGCTGCCCATGGCCACGACCGCTTCATCGCAGGCGCGTTCGCGTTCGTCGACCAGCCGCGCCCCCAGCCACCAAACCAGGGGATGGAACCAGAACAGAGCCTCGACCACCATGTGGATGGCAGCGGCCAGATTGTCGCGACGGCGCACATGCCACACCTCGTGCGCGACAATCGGTTCCAGGTGCGCGTCCTGCAAGTGCTCAGAGATTCCTGCGGGCCAGATCAGTACCGGACGGGCGATTCCAAAAATCCCCGGCTCCATGGAAGTCTGCGACGAAACCATCGCAATCGGTTTCGGTATGCCGGTCATGCGCTCCAACCGGCGCAGGGCCTCGACTTCGCGGCCTTCGAGTAATGGCTGCGCCGTCCGCAAGGCGAGGGAAACCCTCCGCCAACGCACGCACCAAACGCAGAGAACCACGGCGAATCCGCACAGCCAGGTGGCGGCAAGAATCGTCGAAAGCAGATGGAGCAAACTCACCGAAGCCGTCGACAGGGGGTGCTGCAAACCCACCGGCGTGGCCATTGCCGCTCGGGTGAAGGGCTGACTAAGCCCCTCGACGGCAAAGTACAGTGACGAGCTCGCTTCGTTGGAGGCGTGAGACCCTGCCAGATGGTTCCCAATGTAGACCAGCAACGAAAACGGAATCAGGAATTTCACCGACGCCGCCAGCCAAAGCGCAAAACGTATGCGAGCGTGGTTCTTGCGTAGGGTCAATGTCAAGAATCCGGCGCCGGAGGCGAACAGCGTCGATTGCCACAAGTGATTACCCAGGCCCGGGGCGATCGCACTCCACATCGCAGACAAATGTTGCGGTGTCATTTCGCTTTGCCCGTTCTCTCCAGCCTGCGGAGAATCTTTTCGGCTTCCTTTACATCTTCGAGCGTGAGCTGGCCGGATTCGATCAGGTGTGCCATGACAGGTTGCGTGCGCCCGCCAAACACCGCCAATAGATCGTCGATCAACTTCCGTTGCGCGGCGTCGCGTGAAACTGCGGCTTCGAAAATGTGAAAGTTTCCGACCTTCTTTACGCGGCGCACAGCACTCTTGCCCTCCAGCCGGTACACCGTCGTTTGGATCGTGGTGTAGGCCGGCCTGCCTTTTTCTGGAAACGCTTCCTGAATCTCGCGGATGGAAGCGTGGCCGCGCGTCCAAAGCGTCTCCATGATCTGCAGTTCGAGCTTGCTTAATTTCGGTCCCGCCATGTTCATCTCCTACCGACGTATGCATTACTACTACAGCCGTAGTTTATGTGTCAAGCTTTTTTGTGGGCCACACCTCCGCGCCGCGGAAGGTTTCGTCTCGGAAATCCACAGGACGTTGTGACATCCGTCACCGACTTCGTTGTTTGGTCTGGCGTAGGCTGAGTTGTTTCCCCGGTAGCCTTCCGAGCAGACGTCACATTCTTGAGGTCTCCCCATGCATGGGAGAAGTTGCACTTGTCTGCTCGTGGTTTGCGTTTTGATTTTTGCGCCGGGCATCTTGCGCGGACAATCGTCGCCCGGGCAGTCGTCACTCAGGCAGTCCTTGCGGGTCGATTCTGCCCCCGACTTCACAACCCCGCGTCGGCCGGGTCCATCTCCGGACCTGGCCCAACCGGACGTGGCTCAACCTTCGACTCGCGACCAGTTGCGGCGCCACCTGCCGATCAATCCGCCGGGCGCGCCGGTCCACAACCCGCCATCGAGATTCGGCTTCTCGTTGCTCGCCCGCGCTGCGGGGACCATTTTTTCGGGTACCGTCACCGCGATCCAGCGACGGCCTCTAAATCAGAGTGAGGCGGTCGAAACGGTTGCCATTACCTTTCGCGTTGAGAACGCGATTCGCGGAGCCACTCCCGGCCAAGACCTGACGATCTCGCAGTGGATTGGGCTGTGGTCGAGCGGCCAGCGTTATCGCGTCGGAGAGCGCGTGCTTCTTTTTCTCTATCCCCCGAGCAAGCTGGGGCTGACCAGTTGCGTCGCGGGAGCGATCGGACGTTTCACGATTGATCCGCGGGGCCACGTCTTGCTTTCAGCACGGCACCTTTCAGCCTTTCGAGGGAATCCCGTCCTGGGCGGGAAGTCGCGCGTACGGTTCAGCGACTTCGCCTTGGCGGTGCAGCAGGCCGGTGAGGAGGAATGAGCGCAATCGGACGTGACCATGACAACGACATGATCATGAAAACTATCATTCCACTTGCCGCTCGCTCATTTCTCCTCAGGCTGGCCGCGGCTGCGGCGATGATCCTGTTTGTCGCATTGCTTTCCCGCGCCGGGGGTCCGAAGTGTGTCGCCGGGACCAGCTACTTCAACTCAAACACCACGGGGCAGCCGCTGGTCTGGCCCCAAGGGCTGATTACCTATTACACGGATCAAGGCGACCTGAGCCCGATTCTGCCCAACGCGTCCGCCAATACCTTCGTCGCCAGCGCTTTCAGCGTTTGGACCTCGGTCCCGACAGCCGCCATCACGGCTACCAGCGGCGGCCAGCTCGCTGAGGATGTGAACGGGACCAATGTCATTCGGAATGCGGACGGCACGATCTCCATGCCTGCCGATATTCAACCCACGGCAACCGGCACGCCGGTCGGCATCGTTTACGACTACGACGGTTCCGTGACCGACGCCCTGATCGGAAGTGGCGCGGGCGACTCCAGCGAGTGCTTCTTCAACGCCGTCTTCGGAGGTGACGACAATTATGGCGCATCCGCAACCTACCAGCATGCGCTAATCGTGATCAACGGCCAGTGCGCACTGCAAACATCGCAACTCACTGACCTCGAATACCGGGTGGTACGCGTGATCGGCGAGGTGCTGGGCGTGGGCTGGTCGCAGGTCAATCCCAACGTGCTCAGCGGCAACCCGCGACCCGCGTCGGGCGATTACGCGGGGTTTCCGGTGATGCACTTCACCGATCCCCTGGTTTGCGTGCCCATCACAATCTGTTACGCCAATCCTTACCGGCTTGCAATGGATGACGCAGCCTCGCTTTCCCGGCTTTATCCGGTCACGACAGAAAATGTGTCGAGTTTTCCCGGCAAGCAAATTTTTTCGGGAGTCACGGCGCGCATCCACGGGTCGGTGTGGTTTACCGACACTCACGGAAATCCGACCCAGGCCATGCAAGGAGTCAACGTGGTGGCGCGCTGGATCGATCCCTCGACCGGGCTGCCGTCCCGCCAGTATGCGGCGGCGGCGGTGTCCGGTTTCCTTTTTAGCGGAGACGCGGGCAATCCGGTTACCGGCTTTTATGACGCGCTGGGAGACCCGCTGGCGGAGTGGGGGTCAAACATCCCATCCCTGGAAGGCTTCTTCGACCTGGCGGGGCTCGAGCCGCCAAGCGGCAGCAGGCAATATCAGTTGAGCGTCGAGCCCCTCGACCCGACCTGGTCGGCGCAGGTCGGCTCGTACTCTCCGGGTCCAGTCGCGCCCTCAGGACTGGCCCAGTCGATCGTGGTCACGGTCGCGCCCGGCAATGACGTTGAGCAGGACATTGTGATGAGCAGCAGTGCGCAGCCTTTGCCCCAGAGTGCCTCCACCTGGACTGCTCCCGCCGAGGTGCCCGTGGCGGGAGATTGGATGGCGACGCTGGGCGATTATGGCGACATGCCTTACCACTTTCTGCCGGCGCAAGCCAATCGCACACTGTCAGTGGCCGTGATGGCGCTCGATGAGTCCGGTAATGCCAGCGTGGTGAAGGCCCAGCCTGTCGTCGGCATGTGGGCCGCATCCGATCCTTCAGGCACCGCGCCTGGGGCGTTTACGCCTTCTCCCTTCAATCAAGCCATTTATGGGATGACCCGGCTGGACGCACAAGTCAACACTTCAACCAACTTCCTGATCGGGATTTCGGATGTGCGCGGCGATGGTCGCCCCGACTACCTCTATCACGCATACGTGTTGTATGCGGATTCGGTTTCTCCGGCCCGCATCGGCGTAAATGGTGGCCCGGTCACAGTACAGGGTACCGGATTTTATTCCGGACTTACCACCGCCATCGGCAGCGCCGCCGTTACTCCGCTGGCGGTCAGCGCGGGGCGAATGATCTTTGCCGCTCCGGCGGAAGCCGACGGCACCCAGAGCATCACAATGAGCGATCCGGCAAGTGGCGGGTCTTCGATCATGACGAAAGCGCTGACGTACGGCGCTCTCGCCAGCGACACGATCATTCTTTTGAGCGGGCTCAATCCTTCCACTCCCGTGGGCACGCAGGCGGCGAGCCCGATGAGCGTGCGCGTGCTGGCGTCCGACGGCGTCACTCCGGTCAGCGGCGCCACCATCGGATGGGGCACCAGCAACGGCGTGCAACTGTCAGCCTGTAGCGGGTCGTCGTCGTGCTCGGTAACGAGCGATCAGAATGGCGACGCCGCAACCGGGCTCACCCCAACGGCGGTGGGCGTGGCAACGATTACCGCGACTCTTGCCCCGGCAGTTTATAGTCCGTCGCAATCGGTCAGCGCACAGCTCAACGCGACGGAATCCGCCTCCGACATTGGAGTGTTCACTCCGTTTCTTTATATCGCCCAAGGCGCTACGGTGAGCGTTCCGCTCACTGCGCGCGTTTTGAGCAACGGGGCGCCGCAGGATACGAGCGTGAACTTCAGCGTGACCAAAGGTTCTGGGGTGCTCACCTCGGCCACCGCTTCAACCAGTTCCAGCGGCTACGCCACGACTACGCTGACAGTCACGCAACTGGCATCGCTGGTTCAGGTAAGCGCATGCGTCGCTCCAGCGAACGTCCCTTGCCAGACTTTCTATGTGAACCCAGTGCCGCTCCCGCAACAAAGGCTGCAGCCGGTGTCTGGAGCTGGACAGATGACTACGGGCGCAGCGTTTCAGCCGATCGTGGTACGGGCTACGGATTCGTCGTCGCCGCCGAATCCTGTGATCGCCGCTGGCGTGGATTTTCAAACCACCGTGCTGCGGCCGGTTGGAGCATCAGGCGGAGGAGCTAACCCCGTCAACCCTCCCATGCCGGCGATCTTGCTGGTCAGTCAGAATGACGTAACTTCCGACTTGAACGGGTTGGCGAGTCTTGTGCCTTCACCCGGCGGATTTAGCGCGCCGCTGGAAGTGGATGTCACGGTCACAGCAGGGACGACTGCGTGGCTCGACGATCCTCTGTTCGTTTTGCCGGTATTCACTCAATAGAAAAACGGGGTGGAGTCGAGAGTGGATTACTGGTTTGGAGGTGCTGCCATTGCTCTGGATGGTCGCTTTTGCGATACTCGGGGGGCTATGAAAGGCAATCCTAAAGTAATTGCTGAACTGAACAAAGCATTGCGAGAAGAGCTGACCGCGATCAACCAGTATTTTCTGCACGCGGAAATGTGCGAGAACTGGGGATATCACAAGCTCTCCGAATTCATCAAGAAACAATCCATCGGCGAAATGAAGCACGCTGAAGTGTTGATGGAGAGGATTCTGTTTCTGGATGGCAGCCCGTCGATGCAGCCCTTAGAGTTGACGGTTGGCGGCACGGTCAAAGAGATGATTGAAAACGATCTCAAGCTTGAGGTTGGGGCGGTGAAACAGTATAACGACGCGGTCGCCATCGCAACGAAGGAAGGCGACAACGGATCGCGCGATCTGTTCGTGACTCTGCTCAAAGATGAAGAAGGTCACGTCGACTTTCTCGAGGCCCAGGTGCATCTGATCAAAGAACTGGGCTATGAGCGGTACTTGGCGCAGCAGATGGGCGAGGACGAGGAAGAGTAGAAGATCGATATGTCGGCCAAGCCGGTAATGAGCATGTGGCTGGTTGCAGTTATCGGCACGGCACTCTTTCTTGTTGTGTATGGGAATGCGCAGGAGGAGCCTGGCACCTTAAAGAGTACGGACAATTACATCCAAGGCCTCGCGTCGCAGGCAGTGAACAACGCCGAGCGCGAGAATCACATCCACCTTGATTACAGCGTGGAATCAATCAAAACGGTCGACAGGATTCTCGGGCGTGTGCATGAAGCCTATGTCAAGAATCCGAAGTCTGTCGGCGTTTCCGATCTCTCCTCAATCTATGGAGCCTATGTCGGCGAGGTGATTCGCCGAACCGAATCGAGCGCCAGATGGAAGCGCGATAACGAGCCCGGAGGAGAGAATTCGTATTTCCTGGTCTGGGGACAAACGCTACGCGCATACCCAGTGCGGTGGTGTCAGGCGCGAATCATGAGCGGTGACAAGGCCAGTATTTGGAGGGCATACTCGGCGGCAAAGGAGTTCGCCTCTCATCGCGTTTTATGAAAATTCAGGCGAGGTAAACCCGCAGTTCACGATATGAGGTCGCCGCTCTACTTCACCGTGACGGTCAGAAGTTGGGCGCCGCTTACTACATAGTCCAGGGGC
The DNA here is from genome assembly GCA_963755795.1 of uncultured Acidobacteriota bacterium. Lineage (GTDB taxonomy): Bacteria > Acidobacteriota > Terriglobia > Terriglobales > Acidobacteriaceae > Sulfotelmatobacter. The sequence continues at coordinate 70,039 of CAVWLI010000039.1, forward strand.
GGGGTTGCGGTTTCGTCGACGCTGGATTCTCCGCTGACGATCATTTCCTGGTTGCCGCGCATGCCGTCCATGATGTTCATCACTGAGATGGGGAGCGTGGGCATGACTTTGTCGGCCACGCGCGCTTCCGGATCCGCTTCCAGCAGGGTAACGTAGAGGCGATTGTTGGCGTGCTCTTTATTGAGCAGCGCGATGGTGGAGGCCAGGTCGAGCTTGCGGCCGAAGGCCTGGTTCGTGCGGCCCACGCGGTCGAGCGTTTCGCCGTCGCTCACTAAAATGCGCAACACTCCTTTGCCGGCCGAGGTGGGAATCTTCACCGGAATCTGGCGCACCACACGTTCGCCGCGATAGGGAGCGAGCACGGTTTCGACAATAATCTCATCGCCTGGACGGGCTTCGGTCACGTCGGTGCGCGCGCTCTCGAGGCGCGCCCAGCGGCGCTCGCGGACCAGATCAAAGTCGAGCTTCACGCTCTTCACTGCGGGCGCGTTGTAAGGATTGTCGTAAATGCGTCCAAATCGCTCGCCGAGTGAAAGAGCGGCCGCCATGGCCGCAGGCTGTCCATTGTCCGCTGGAACAAACATATTCTTCAGCGCAACTTCAGGAAAGCCCTTGACGTTGATGCTGCCATTGAGCCGGTAAGTGATTTCTTCGCCGTATTCATTCACGCCATGCAGGGCATTGAAAACCGTTGCCATAATCGCGACCGGACTCAGGCGCGCGTTATTGAGCACTTCGAAGTGAAAGTCTTTCTGGAGCGCGCCGCCCGCGGTGTGGATGGTCAGCGTCACCGGAATCATCTCCGGCTGTTTGTTGAACACGCCCATAATGCCGGTGTGGCGATCCTGCACGAAGACTCCCGCCTGCTCGGTGGTATTGATGATCTTGAAGGCATTGAGCGGTGAGGGCAGCGTGGCCAGCACCTGCGCCTTATCCATCGGCAAGTCGACGGAGCCGAACTGCAGCAGCGGATGTCCGCAGGCCAGTAAGCGCTGAGGGTCGATGTAAGTCACGGTGCAGGTGGCGGCGATATCCATATCGCCGCGCACCAGAATTGCGCTGACGGCCGAGCCAGCTTCGAGGGGCTCGGGCTGCTTATCTTCGCTGACCGAACCTGCGCCCATCACAGGGATCACTCCGGCAGAGGCGAACTGAGGGGCAAAGCGGCGCACGCTGTCTTCGGAAAATCCGTTGAAGACCAGCGGAGCGTCGATGGGTTTCAGATAGTTGGCGAAATCCTGCGTTGTGCCAGCCTGTGTCGCTCCCGGAAGCTCAGCGGTCTCGCCGGGGGCCGCGGTCTTGCCCGCGGCGGCGGTCACGGTAGGCTTGGTAACAGCGGTCTCTTCGGCCGGCGACTTGTCGAGCGCGTTGATCTCCAGCATGTCGGCGATCGGGGTAACGCCGGCGATCGGCTCTTTGGAGAATTCACCGATGCGGAAGGCGAGTGCGCCGGCAAGTTTGCCGTCGAGATATACAGGGCTGCCGCTCATGCCCGCGACCACTCCGGTGTATTCCACCTTCGCCCCGTGCAGGCGGACGAGAATCATGTCGCCTTTCGGTCCGTTCACGTTGTGCAGAACGCCAAGAACTTCCACGTCCATCGATTCCGGCTTCACGCCCTGAAATACCGTGAGGGCATAGCCGCGCATGCCGGCATGGATCTGGTCCACCGGAATGGTCGGCTGCGAGCTTTGGGCGGCCAGATGCGTAGACAGGGATAGTAAGGAGACGAGAAGCGCAACAACTACTTTTTTCATGCAAAGCCCCGACAGAACCCGCCAACAGGTCCCACCACAGATTAGACTCGGACCAACCGTGATTCGTTGCCTGGATGGGCCGGGAGGGAGAGATCCGGGACCGGGCAAAACATCCCAATTGCGCATCCTTGCGTCTATACTAACACAGAGACTTTCCGGGGTTTACTCATGTTTAATCGTCCCATGTTTAGTCACAAAGATCGCTCCAAGCTGAGAAATCAGAAGCCTTCGGGAGCTAATTTAGCGCTGGCAATCGTCCTGGCAGTGCTCACCTGTTTGCCCCTTGCGGCCCAGGACCAGTCAGGTCAGACGCCGTCGTCGCAGACGCCGGCGCAAACTCCTGCTACCCAAGCTCCCGACAATGGCAAGCCCAAGCAGGATGTGCCCGACGAAGCCGGAGGTCCCACCGACAACGTAGGCCCGTATGCCATCCCAAAGAAAAAGACGAACGACGCTCCACCGCCCCCGCCACCCGTCACTCCGAAAAAGGTCGAGGATATCCCCGACTATTCGCTGAAAGTGAACGTGCCCCTGGTCAATGTCGATGTGCTGGTTACATCCAAAGACGGACAGTTCATTCCCGGATTGAAGAAAGAAAATTTCCGCGTCATGGAAGACGGAGTACCACAGCAGGTGACACATTTCGGTGTGTCGCAGGCTCCAATTACGGCGGTACTGCTGGTAGAGTTCGCCTCAACCAGCTACAGCTTTTTGAGAGACGCTCTTCTGGCGTCGTACGCCTTCGCGAATACGCTGAAGAAGGACGATTGGGTCGCCGTGTCGTACTACGACATGCAACCCCACATTCTAGTGGACTTCACCCAGGACAAGCGGGCCGTGGTCGGTGCGCTGAATGAGTTGCGGATTCCGGGTTTCTCCGAAACCAATGTTTTCGACGCCCTCTATGACACCCTCGATCGTCTCGACCGCGTGGAAGGGAAGAAGTACATCATTCTGGTCACGACCGGAGTCGATACGTTCAGCCGGCTGACGCTGGACAAGATCATGAAGAAGGTCAAAGACACAAAGGATGTGACCATCTTCCCCATGAGCGTCGGGTGGATGCTGCGGAACTATTGCGAAATGAACCCACGCTCGTATTACTGCCAAAACGCGCACGGCATGGGCATCCCGGTCGGGCACATGGACTACCTGCAAGCCGACAACGAGATGAGAACCTTCGCGGCAATGACCGGAGGCCGCGCCTACTTCCCGCGCTTTCAGGCGGAGTATGCCGAGGACTTCCAGGATATTTCCAACGACATTCGCAACGAGTACACGATCTCCTACGCCCCCACCAATTCGAAGCTCGATGGAACCTACCGCAAGCTGAAGGTCCAGCTGATCGCGCCGGACGGAGGTCCGTTGAAAATAAGAGACCAGAAGGGCAAAGACGTCAAAGTCGAAGTGGTCTCGCGCGACGGGTACACGGCGAAGCACACGGTCGACTAGCGGCATTTAGCCAGTACTGAGTACTGCAGTTAAAATCCGTGGAACAGGTGATCGAGCAGAAGAAAAACTCCTGCCCCCACGAAAACCAGCAGAGCCATTTTCATCGCCGGCTCTTTGTTTACCTCGGGAATCAGGTCGGATGCAGCGACGTAAATCGTGACTCCCGCTGCCAGCGGCAGCCCGGCGCCCACATGATGGCGGAACAGCGCCATGGTCAGAACGCCCGCCAGGGTTGAACCTCCCAGCACCACCGATGCGCCCCAGGCGGTGCTGCGGCTGCGTCCGCTCGCCAGCATCACCGAACTCACGGTGAATCCTTCGGGAATCTTGTGCAGAAAAATCGCGAGAAAAATCAGCCAGCCCAGCCAGTTCGAAACCAGAAATCCGGACGCGATGGCGATGCCGTCAAAAAATGTGTGAATGATCAGCCCAAACAAAACGGAATATCCCTTGTGTGAATGCATGAACTCGTCACGATGCGTCTCTTCGCCGAAGTGGAAGTGGGGAGTGACCGTGTGTTCGAAGAAGTGGATGATCAAGTAGCCGAGCAGCACGAGGAATGCGGCCGATCGTCCGCGCAGCTCAAGGCTTTCCGGAACCATTTCAACCAGAGCCGTCGCCAGCATGAATCCCGCGCCCAGCGCGACAAAGTAGCGCAGGTAGCGCCGCTCCCAGTGGCGCTGCACGATAATGGCGCCACCGAAGACATTGGCCGCGGCAGCGGTCAGGCCAAGCAGGATGCTGGTGACAATGGGATGCATATGGAGTCGAGTATCGATCTACCGCTTCTTCGTGGCCGCAGTTTGTTTCTGCAATTCAGCGAGGAATGCCTCTTCCCGCTCCGCAACGTATTTCGTGTACCCTGCAGAATCAATGTATGGGTTTGGTCCGCCGGCGCTCAGTCTCGCGTATTTTGCTTCCATGTCGTAGTAGCTTCCGTGAGCGCCCAGAAAAACGTCGCAGGGCAGCGACTTTAGCACGCGAAAGCCGCGCGCGTAATCATCGGCGATCTCAGGATAGCGCTCGTTGTTCACCAGCTTGTATCCGGGGTTGACGTTCGGACTGCCCACGATCACGACATCGTGAGATTTGCCCGCCTCGCTAACTTTCAAGCTCCAGGTTGTGCAGCCCCGGGTATGCCCGGCGGTCTTGTGCGCCGTCAGCACAGTGTCGCCGAGTTTGACTTCGTCGCCGTCATGCAGCACTCGATCGACCTTGGCCGCCGGATACCGCAGCGTCAGATCGTCGCCATATTGAAAGTCGCTCTTGCCGCCCGATTCGACGACGCCCACATCGCCGTCCATAACCATGTACTTGGCGCCGGTCAGTCGTTTGATTTCGGCGCTGCCGGCGTCGTGGTCGAAGTGAGCGTGGCTGATCAGCAGGATTTTTACGTCTTTGAAATGAAATCCCAACTTTTCGATGCTCTCGCGAATCAACGGGACCGAAGTCTTCAGATTGCTGTTGATCAGAATGTCCCCGGCCGGCGTCGTAATCAGGTACGAAGCCAGCCCGCGGCTGCCCACATAATAGATATTGCCAATCACGCGGTGAGCAGGGAACGGTTCACTCCAGTCTGGCGAGCTATCGACGACGCTGGCTGGCGCGATGTTGTCCGGCGCGGAATTAGACGTCGAGTGTGTTTGTGCGATCAGGCAGCCGGCGAACGCGAACGTCACGCCAAGCCACATCAAGCGATTGTGCATATCTGGAAGAGTATACGTCGGTGCGAACGCAGACTACCCGCTATGCCGGATGTGCATCACGTCGCCATCCTGCACGATGTAGTCTTTGCCTTCCAGGCGCAGCGTGCCTTTGGCGCGGGCGTTGGCTTCGGAGCCGGCTTCGAGAAGCTGGTCCCAGCGGATGGTTTCGGCGCGGATGAAATGTTTTTCGAGATCGGAATGAATGGCGCCCGCCGCCTCCTGGGCGCGACTGTGAGCAGGAACCTGCCAGGCGCGGCACTCGTCTTCGCCTGCCGTAAAGAATGAAATCAGGCCCAGCAACTTGTACGTCGTGCGGATCAGGCGAACTAGGCCGCTCTCGGTCAGACCGTAGCTCGAGAGGAATTCCGCGGCGTCGGCGTCGCTCATTTCGGCGAGCTCGGCTTCAACCTTCCCGCAAATCGCCGTGGCCGCGGCGTTAGGGCGCGCGGCACTTTCCGTGAGCTTGTATTTGCTCACGGCTTCTTCAAGTTCCTTGCCCAACTCCGTCGACTCGCCGATGTTGAGCACATAAAAAATCGGCTTCTCGCTCAGGAACATGAAGCCGCGCAGGCGCTTCTTGTCCTCGGGCGTCATCTCCATTTCACGCAGCGGCTTCTCGGCTCCGAGATGCGCGTTGGCGCGCTTGAGCAACTCGAATTCTTTTTCGAGGTCCGCAGTCTTCATCTTCTTCAGATCCTTTTCCAGACGCTCGAGACGCTTCTCGATCTGGCCGAGATCGCTCACCATCAGGTCGAACTCAACGTTCTTGATGTCGCGCAGCGGATCGATCTCCGCCACCAGCGGAACCGCGGGATCCTCGAACACGCGCACCACGTGAGCGAGCGCATCAACCTGGCGCAGGTGGCCGACGTAGGCGGTTTCTTTCAACGCATCCTGGCCGATGGCACCGACGTCGACGTATTCGACGGAAGTGTGCGTCAGTTTCTTCGGGTTGTAGAGCGCGGCCAGGCGGTCGAGGCGGTCGTCCGGTACCTTGGCCACTCCGATGTGGGCCTCGCGCGGATTGCTGGCCTGCGCGGAAAGATGCGCCTTGGTCAGAATGCGGAACAACGATGTCTTGCCTACCTGAGGCAGGCCGATAATGCCGGTTTTCATAAGAAAGCTTCCAGCTACTAGCTCCGGGAGAATGCGTCTGCAAGCGAAGGCTCAGGCCGAACACCCACAGCGAGCCGCAACCGCTGGCGGGCAACCTTTCAGCATAAACGAAGACGTCGCGAATGCCCAAATGGAAGGCGCTCAGCGTCTATCGTCGCCGCGACATCATCGCCATGGAAATGAGTAAGAAAGCGCCGATGAAAGTCGAGGAGCATCTCTGCGCGCTGAGCGCCGGCAACGGCCATAGAACCACCACAGTGATGAACGAAGATGGGGCAGGTGACAAGGAGAGAAAAGTGAATTAAGCTTTAACCTCAGTCACTACCGTGGCCGGGATGGCGGAACTGGCAGACGCAGCGGACTCAAAAGCGGAAGCCACTTATCATCTAAGTATAAGTAAATAAGCAAGATAATTGCCTGACGGCAGACGCATCGGATTTTTATAGCTTAAATGCTTGAGGATATTGGGTATCCCAGACGGCACAAATTCGCGGACTCTCATTCATGCCGTAAGCCCGACCCAAGCCTAGCTAGAAGCCATGATTCATCGGTGAAGGCAAGGTGTTTATCAGGAGTCATCACGACGACGGTCTCTCGCCGACAATGAGAGCATAAGCCTGTTTTCTTCAATTGGGAACGCCTGGTCAGGCCGCCCATTCATCGAATCGGCGCATAATCTCCATGAGTTTGTATCCCACCAGAATGACAGAGCCCCACAGTATGAAGGGGACGCCATAGAGTAGGAGATGCTTGCGCGAGCGGGCTAACTCAAAAACCCGCATCTTCACGATGGCGTATACGTTCGCTGAGAGATAAGCAACCGCCAAACAGCTCACCACTAAGTTATGCATTTCGTTTTTCCTCCTTTTACCGCGGGAGTTCCGCGCCAATCGTAAAGCTGGTGCCGAACACGATGTTTCCTCTTGGGCGGAGCGAGCAGTGGCGACGACCGAGCCGCCGCCACTGCCTTCGCTCTTGCTTAAAGTGCGCAGCGGTATGCGAGTCGTTGAAGACCGTCCTCGATGTCAGCACCTTCCCGGACGGTTAGAGTTGAGACCATCCTCCGTCGACCGGAAGTTCGGCGCCGTTCGTGTAGGTCGCGTCGAACCCAAGGAACAGGACGGCCTTCGCGATTTCCTCCGACTTCCCCCAGCGTTTCATCGGGATCATACGGGTCATCTTCTCCTTGATCTGCGTGGGCGCGTCTTTATCGGCGAACACTTTGCCGAGGATCGGCGTGTCGATGGGACCGGGCGTTACCGCGTTGACGCGAATTTCCCGAGGAAGCAACTCGACGGCGAGCGTCCGAGCGAATGATCGCAGCGCAGCTTTGGCGGCTCCATATGCGGCCTGGCCGGGCAATCCCTTGACGTTGGCGACGGAGGTCGTTAGGACGACAGCGCCACCCCGGTTGATCAGTGGCGCGAGCTTCTGGACCCCGAAAAACGGTCCCTTGGCGTTCAGGTTGAACATCTCGTCGTAGATGGCCGAGGTCACGTTCTCGAGAGGCGTTGGAATGCTGAAGCCGGCGCTGACGGAGAGCAGGTCGAAGGTGTCGAATTCGGACTTCACGCGAGAGGCGAGGGCTTCGATGTCCGTCAACGAACGCGCGTCGCTCGCAGCGACGATGGCGTGCTGGCCAATCTCCTTCTGGGCCGAATCCAGGCCGGCTTTCGAGAGACTCGTCACCAGTACACGCGCGCCCCCATCGATGAGCATCTTCGCCGTCGCAAGCCCCATGCCGCTCGTGCCGCCGATAATCACCACCTTTTTACCTTCGTACCGTTCCATGTGTGTTCTCCTCGCGAGGTTATGGTTACTTTGCTTATTTTGAACTGTTTGGTACGATAATAGACGCGGTGGCAGTGGTCAAAGACTTTTTGAACGATTTATTTCACAATACCGTAAGACCCCGTGGACGAGCACGCAGCGCCGCAATCGCATGCTGATTCTGGTTACCGCAAACATTTCGCCGCGACCGGCGCCCTTTCAGGGCACCGCGCTTAAGGATGCTGGGGAAGAGAAATCGACGCCAGACACCTTGACGACGGCCTGCCACGCGGCTTCTTGTCTGGCGCGATCGTGGAGGTGTCGGTGACGCTGTGCCTCAATTGGGCCTGTGAACTTCCCTTGAGCCGAGGCGAAGAATTGCCCCGAGACTGTCGGTTCCGAGCGCCTAATTTATGAAATGGTGAATTGCCTCGTTGGCGTTATCTTGAAATGAAGTATTTTTCAAATCAGTAAAAAAGGTGCTCTGGTCCACCATGTCCCCTGATAACTTACCCTCTTTACTGGCATAAAATACGCCGCTTTTATACCGCTCATCCGAAATGGCATCTACAAAGCGTTTTGCACCTACGTCCAGCGTATGCACCATACCGCCCATCAATGGGAACACAATAGGCATCATCACGTACTTCAACATAAACCGCATTGGCGGGGGAAGACTATCTGGCGCCTGAGTTCCTTTTGTATTTCCTGGGCTCACAACAACAAACTTGAGCTTAGGATATTTTCTTGCCATTGATAACGTCCACATGGTTTCCGCATACTTGACATATGCGTATGCTTGCAATGCATTGAACTTCTTACCAAAATATGATCCATCAAGAACAGCAGCAAACTCATCTACAGAAGAAGTCCTCATTGAAACTGGTTTTACTCCGAGCATCTTTACTCCTGGAACAGCTTCCGCACTGACTGATAGAACTGTTTTCCTTAACTTGTCCCGTTTAATCAATTCCTCCACTAGAATTACATTGCCTAAAATATTCGTAGCAGCTAATTGATTCATGCCGGAAGGCGTAGATTTCGCAGCCGTTTTCCCAACTACTCCACCTGCATTTAAAACTATTGCATCAATAGGTTCCTTTATTTCTTCTACTGCTTTTCTTACGGAATTTGCATCCGTAACATCCCCAATAATAATTTCAAAAATCTTTTTCCCCGTTTTCTCCTCAAGGTCTTTTTTTGCTGCCTCTGCTCTCGCTCGATTTCTGCAAAAAAGAATTACCTTTTTTGTTTCTTTTTTCAATGCTAACTGTCGGGCAGTCTCTTTCCCAAGCCCAGCATTTGCTCCGGTTATTAATATACTTTCGTTATAGCGATCGAATGTTCCATGGGCGTCTCCGTGGTAAAGGGTGAAGGCCGAGTCGTGAGGCCCCGCGAGGCCAGAGCCGACTTGTTAATTTAGAACTATTCAGTTATATATTGGTGCGACGACCATTGTCAAGGAGTTTTGAACTAGATGATTCAAAATACCGCTAGGCCGCGGGGACGACCGCGCAGCTTCGACGAGACGGGGGCGCTGGAAAAGGCGACCCAGGTGTTCTGGTCGAAAGGCTACGACGGAGTGACGATCGACGATCTCGTCGCCGGGATGGGCGTGGGACGGCCGAGCCTGTATGCCGTCTTTGGGGACAAGCGGGCGATATTCTTGCGCGTCCTTAGGGCGTACGCAGAACGGAAGGGCGCATCAGCCGCGAAGGCACTCCTCTCGCCACAGAGTCTTCGCGACTCGCTCGCGGGCTTTCTGAGGTACGCCGTCGAAAGTGCGACCGAGAAAGGGTCCGCCCGGGGCTGCCTTATGATGTGCGTCGCGCCGCTCGTGAACGACGCTGAGGTTCAGCGGTTCCTGCAGAGCGCGGTCGCGGGCGGCGTGGCGCTGGTGGAGCGCCGTTTCCGGGACGGGATCACTGCCGGAGAAATCCCTTCCGACTTTCCTGTGGCCGTGCGCGCGATCCAAGTCACGGATTTTGCTCGTGCCCTGACCATGCGTGCGCAGATAGGCACGCCGCGCAAGACGCTCCTCAAAGAGGCTGAGGAATCGGCCGACCTGGTGCTACTGCCGCGCCTGAAGGCCATCGGCAAGCAGAAGCTATAACTTTCTCTCGCCGGGCGTATCGCCACTAATCTCAGGTTAATCGTCGGGGCGTACGGGTGCTGTTCGAGTGCGATTCGGTACCGTGTGACCACGGTCCTATTGAAGGCTAGCCTGGGCCCCGAACAGTACCAATCGATGAATTCACGAATTGCATGGTCGTACGAGCGCTTTGAACTCGAAGACGTGAGACTGTTCAAGACCACAGATTTCGATTGTTCTAGATCGGGTAATTTGAGGACCGTTTTCGGGACTCGTTTGCGGTTGCTCTTCGCCCTTGGAAGCGGCCTCCGCTGCCGCGGCGAAAGCATGATCCTGTCCCCGATCTTCTAACCATGTGGGCGTTTATCGGGACTGATCGTGGTCTGCTTCGGACGATTTTGGGTCCTTCAAACCACGTCTGAGGTATTCACCAGGATTAGCCCCAACAACTCGCTTGAACGCCTTACTGAACGCAGCGTCGGAATCGTAACCGACCGACCGAGCGACTTCCGGGAGCTTTTTGTCCTGCCGTTCAAGGAGCTGTATCGCCTTCTGCATCCGCCATTCGGTTACGTATTCCAGCGGCGTTTGTCCTAGTAGCTCTTTGAAACGTGCTGCGAATGCGGAACGAGACATGCCCGCCGCTTCGGCCAGGGATTCGACCGTCCAGGGTGTATTCACCCTTTCGTGAATGGCACTCAGAGCAGCGCCTATTTGAGGATCGAAAATTGCACGAAGCCATCCTTTGTTGCGTTCCGGTCCCGCCGCGATATGCGCCCGGAGTACATGGATAAACAGAACCTCGGCCAGCCGACTCGCGACGACTTCAGATCCCGGCGCCTGTTCTGCCATCTCTGACGCGAGCGCCTGCACTGTGGTGTGAAGAGCAAGCGTGCGCGCCTGATCGGACTTCATCAAAATGAAGTTCGGCAATAACTGAGTGATCGGCCTCAGGCTGGCGCGATCGAAACTCAAGGATCCACAGACGATTGTCGTCGGTGCGCCCCCGCCGCCACAAAGAGCGACATTGCCGTTGGCCTTGGCCCCGATCTCGCGGAAGCTCCACCTCGGACGTGTTCGCGGGCTGTCGCGCAAAACAATCGAAGTCCCCTTAGCCAGTAAAAAGCAATCACCACCGGTGAGGGGAATCGGCTCCGCAATCCCTTCCACACTCAGCCAGCAGTTGCCGCGCGAAAGCATGGCGAAGTGCGCCAAATCTGTGGGTGAATTATTTTTGCCAGAAGGCGTGACTTTTTCTTCTGCCTGGTTTTCCTGTTTTACGCCCCACGGGGCTGTGGCTTCGAGCCTGTGCAGACCGAAAGCGGTTACGTGCATCGTTCTGAAGATATCTGTTATCGGATCCAACTTGTCCTCCCTATTTTGGACGAGTAGACAAAAGATTAGGACTTCCCAGCAGTTCTCGTCCACCGCTGAAGAACTCTACTCTACTGTACCGAATGCTAGACCTCTACCGAAGGGAGTAATTATGGGAAAGCTTGAAGGAAAAGTTGTAGTCATCACGGGTGGATCGAGCGGCATGGCGCTGGCGAGCGCCAAGCGCTTTGTTGAAGAGGGTGCCTACGTTTTCATCACGGGTAGGAGGCAGGAGCAGCTCGATGAGGCCGTCAAGCTGATTGGCCGAAACGTGACCGGCGTGCGCGGTGACGCGGCCAATCTCGACGACCTCGACCGTCTGTTCGATACGGTCAAGCGGGAAAAGGGCAAGATCGACGTCCTGTTCGCGAGCGCTGGCAGAGGCGAGGCCTTACCAATGGGCGAGATTACCGAGCAGCACTTTGATGCGACCTTCGGCCTGAATACGCGCGGAACGCTGTTTACGGTTCAGAAGGCGTTGCCGCTGTTCAACGATGGCGGATCGATCATCATGACCGGATCCGTCGCTTCGGTGAAGGGCTTCCCCGGTTTCGGCGTGTATGCGGCGAGTAAGGCGGCATTGCGCTCCTTTGCACGCACGTGGCTCAACGAACTGAAGGGCAGGAATATCCGGGTGAACGTGCTGGGCCCGGGGCCGATCGCCACACCGATGCAGGAACAAGTTCTCACCAAAGAAGCGAAGGAGATGTTCGAATCCCTGATCCCGCGGGGAAAGATGGGTCAACCTGAGGAAATCGCGGCGGTCGTGCTGTTTCTTGCTTCCGACGATTCGAGCTTCGTGAACGGGGTGGAGTTGAATGTCGACGGCGGCTTCTCGGCCATCTGAAGTCGGCGGATCTCGGTGAGTGCAGGATCGCCAGGGCGCTCACCCTGATCCGATCGGTTGGATCAATATCAACATGGATCGGAGGAGAACTATGAGCTACGCAATCGTAGGATTCGGAAAGATAGGTCAGGCCCTCGCCCACGCGTTCGCCCGTAAAAACATCATGGTGACTGTCGCGAGTCGCCGGCCGCCTGAGGCTTTGGCGCCGCAGGCTCGGGCGATTGGACCTACGGTCGTCGCCAAGTCGCTGCGGGATGCACTTGAGGCCGACACGATCATCTTGGCGGTCCCGTTCGGGGAACATCGTGAGGTTGCGAAGGCCCTGCCGAGCTGGGAAGGCAAGACAGTCATCGACGCGACGAACGCGTTTGGAGTTCTCCCTGAAGAACTGGACGGTCTCCTGTCCTCAGTCTTCGTCGCGAAGGCGTTCACCGGCGCTAAGCTCGTGAAAGGTTTCAATCACCTGGTTGCAGCCATTTTGGCTACCGACCCGGTCGTCGAGGGCGGCCACCGGGTCGTCTTTCTTTCGAGCGACGACGAGGACGCGACCGCTCCCGTGGCGGATTTGGCCAAACAACTCGGGTTCGCACCCGTCAAGCTGGGAAAGCTCAACGAGGGTGGCGCGCTGGTGCACGCACGCGGCCGCACTTGGGGTCAGCTCATCTTCCAGGATTTGTTCAAGAAGCAGCAGTAATCAATCTACGACCGTGCGATTTGGCCCGAAGAAGGATGGTCCGAAACGTCGGATTAGATCGAACGCACTTGATGTAGAGGAAAAGAAGAGATTTCAATGAGCACCGAAAAGAATGTCCAGATGCACCGGACCACAGCCGCGCGTTCGGGAACGACCTGCGGCACGCTCCGGATGAAAAAACGCCGCTTTTGGCGCCGCTCGGCCATAAGCTCACAGACCCAAGTCGTCCGCTTCGCGTGAAATCAAAAGGTAGCAGCTCTTAATGAAATGGTAGAATCTCGTGCGGGTGCTTTCTTATGACTTGGCAATGGACTCTTAGCCCTAGAATCGCTGGCAGAACGCTTCATGGGCAGATGACAACGAACTGTGGAAATCGGCGAAAACTGACACACTTCCTTACACAGTTTCACATTCGTCATCTTGGATGAAAAGGGAACATGGCCATAAAAACGTCGCAAAATCAAGCACTTGCAAGTAGAGCCGGGATGGCGGAACTGGCAGACGCAGCGGACTCAAAATCCGCCGACCTTCGGGTCTTGGGGGTTCGACTCCCCCTCCCGGCACCAGCACAAAAGCGCACAAAATACGCGGCTAGCTGGTGCTAGCTCCCTCATGAGATGCATCTCTGGAGCAGACGCAGCGGATTTCGCGCCATATATGGTCGCGAAATTACAATCTATCATATTGAAATACAAAGGTTTATCGACACATACTAAGTAGAAGAGGCTTACACATCAGTTACATATTTCG
>CAVWLI010000040.1:0-9535 GCA_963755795.1 uncultured Acidobacteriota bacterium
GCTTATGACCATGATCTGGCCGAGGTGAACCACGTTTCGATTCCTGGCCCGGACGGCGCTCTGCAGGTGCTGACCACCACGAGCCACGATGTTCCCGGAGCGCCGGTGAGCGCGGTGCGCCTGGGCGAAGAGATTCGTTCCTCTGGTCGAACAGGCCGCGAAGTTGCTCGGCGATTCCGAGGCGGCGCAATTCTTGCGCGAGACGTATCGTCCTGGCGAATCGCTGGGCACGGCATTCGCGCGGTTTTATGCGCGGGTGTTTGCCGAGTGGGGAGTGATTCTGCTCGATGCCTCCGATGCGGAAATCGATCGCGTGGCCGAGCCAATTTATCGTGCTGCGGTCGAGCGCGCCGATGAACTCGCTGCTGCGGTGCTGAAGCGCGGTGAAGCGCTTGAGGCGCTGGCTATCACCAGCAAGTAAAGGTCACTTCTTCTTCGGTATTGCTCTTCACGTTGCAGAACGGCGCGCGGACGCCGATTCATCGTCGCGATGGCGGGCGGCAGCGGCGCAGAGTTCATTATCGGCAGCGACGCCGGCGGCCGAGAAGCTTTCGCAGGCCGAACTGCTCGCCCGCATCGCGGCCAGTCCGGAACAATTCAGTCCGAATGTTCTGTTGCGGCCCGTCGTCGAGGATTATCTGTTGCCCACGCTGGCCTACACCGGAGGCGCTGCCGAGACGGCTTATTTCGCGCAGGCGGGAGCGGTATACGAAGCGCTTCTTGGCCGCGTGACGCCGATTGTTCCGCGTTTCTCCGCCACCATCGTCGAGCCGAAGATACAGCGGCTGATCGAGCGTCATGGAATCACTGTGCCCGACGTATTCGCGGGGCCTGAAGCGTTGCGGCGTCAATTGGCGGAGCGCGGACTGCCCGCGGATCTGCAAGCTGCGTTCGAAGCGGCCAGGAAGTCGATGGATTCGCACCTTTCGAGCATCAAAGAAAAGTTGGTGACGCTCGACCGAACGCTGGTTGATGCGGCGGACACGGCGCGATCGAAAGTCGAGTACCAACTTGAGCGTCTGCAAGCGCAGGCTGCGCGGGCGGAAGCGCAGAAAAGCGAACTTGTAACTCGCCACGCTGAAACTCTGAGCCAGGCGCTCTATCCCGACAAAGGGTTGCAGGAGCGCGCCATTGGCGGCGTCTACTTCCTGGCGCGTTACGGGCGCGGGTTCTTGCAGCAGGTGTACGATGCCCTCCAGACCGATTGCCACGACCATCAAGTATTGGAACTGTAGTGGAACCCTGCACACCGATTCATTTCTGATTCAACGTTTTTGGTTCAACGTTTCGAGTTCACTAACGATTCGATCGCTGATTTGACCAGCGCGTAATTGGCGTCATTGGCGCGCCGTGGACTTGTTGGACGATGTTGCCGGCGCGGTCAAGAATGATCAGGTAGGCATCATCCGGTTCCCGGTAGCTCACCAGTTTTTTGAGGTCGGCCTCGCCTTGCAGGATGGGGACGAAGTGATCGCGCTGGTTTTCTGGCACGCCTTTCCGTATCCCGGAAATTACCATGCCGCGAATGAACCGCGGGACGTCTTCCAAGACCGGAAGTTGGTAGATTTCGAAGCTTGAGCGGGTTCCGAAATCCGCCCGAATCTTGGTGGCCCAGGCTCCGGTAGGGACCTTTGAAGCCTTGGTAAAGCCGAAGATGAGGACCGCAACTTTGCCCGCTGCGGCGCCGGGCAATACGACTCTGTTTCCCGCGAGGCTGTCGCCCTCGGCCCTTGGCATCTGTGGAAGGCTCTGCGCCATCGATGTGGAAACAAGAGCGAGACAACCGAGCCAGCGCAAGGCCGCAAAGCAACGTCTCTTCTGTCTCTTCTGAATAAGCACTGCAATCTCCATGGCGGCTACTTGCTTTCGCTGGTTGCGAGATAGGTTCCCAGCCCGATCATGATGACGCCGGTGACCGTTCTCTGGCGTCGGCGGAAGGTTGCCGACGAGCGAATGCGCTCTCCCAGCGGCCCGGCCATCGCGATTACGAGCAAATCTGCAGTTGTGTTCATCGCGACCGAGATTGTTCCCAGGGCAACGAACTGCAGGAAGACGTGTCCGCCGCTGCGGTTTACGAACTGCGGAATGAACGAGAGGAAGAACAACGCGGTCTTGGGATTGAGAACCTCCGTGGCGACGCCCTGCCAGAGCGGGTTGCGCGGGGGCCGGGCCGTAGGCTGAATGGGCTGGGGAGTCCGCTGGTTGCTGGGCTTTTCTCTTCGCGCGTCAAGGATCATGCGCACGCCCAGAAAGCAAAGATAAGCTGCGCCGAAGTATTTCACGGTGGCGAAGGCTACCGCGGACTTGGCCAGCACCATCGACACGCCCAGCGCGGCGGCGAAGACATGCACCATCCCACCGAGAAACGTGCCCAAGGCCGAAAGCGCTCCCTCGCGCTTTCCGCCAGCGAGACTGCGTGCTAGTACATAGAGCATTCCGGGACCGGGCGCGATCGCCAGCAACACGGCCGCAGTCAGAAAGAGAAGGAGCCTTGTCGAATCAAACATGGTTCGCCATCCTTGTAGTTCTTAACTCGGCGTAAGTCTTAACACAGCGGCTTTTGGCTCAGCTATTGCTTGAGCCAGGCTTCCAGATCCGCGAGCGATTCCACGCGGGGAAACTCGCGCTCGCGATACGCTCCGGCCACATCGAACAGAACCGCCTGCATTCCGGCGTTGCGGGCGCCGACGTAGTCGACAGAATACACGTCGCCGACGTACAGGCTCTCAGCGGGTTCAGCCTTCATCTCGCGCAGTGCTGCATCGAAGATGGCGGGATGCGGCTTCTCCTGGCCCACATTGCCTGAGTCGGTGATGCTGGTGAAGCAGTCGATGATGCCGCAGCGTCGCAGGACCGCGTCGATCTTACCGTCGGCATTTGAGATTACAGCGATGGCGTAGTCGCGTCGAAGACGTTCGAGCGCGTCGCGGGTGCCGGGCAGGATCTGGTCCCAATTGGCGGACATTTGCGTATTTGCAATGAGGGCGTCGCGGACGCTGTCGTCGGGCGCATTGATTTCTCGGAGCAGGTAGGTGTGAAAAGTCCACCAGAAGCTGTGGTCGACCTCGCCTGCGATCATGCCTTGATCGAATTCGTGCTTGGTTCGACGCTCGAGAGCCTGCCAGGCTGCGAGCGTGGGATGGCGCTCCAGTGGCAGCGGCGCCAGCATGCGGGCGCGATTGGGAAACAGGAGTGTGTTGCCGACGTCGAAGAAGATGAAACGGGGTTCGAGCATCAATTCATATTAAACAAGCCATATTCAGGAAGCCATATGAACCTGTAGCGGACTGGCATGCCTGAAGGCATGCGCTGATACAAAGTTCTTCTCAAGCCACGCCACTGCCTAGATTTGCGGGGGCGGTGAAACGGAGCGGGGAAAAATGTAATAATCCAGTGTAATGATCCAATGTAATCCTCCAAGGGCGCGAGCCTGCGGATGGCTTACGGGCTCGGGTTACAGTCGATGGCACTCAGTGATGCGGTGACTCTGATTTCGGGTTTCACGCGGACTACGCGCGCGGCGGTTGCCGTCTACGCGGTGGCGCGGGCTTACGCGGCTGTGTTCGTTGGCGTGGCTGTTGCCATGCTCTATCGCGGGTCGCGGCAGGATGTTTACAACATACTGTGGGCGGTGGTGTTCGGCTTTGCCACGCTCAACATTCTTACGCTGGCCGCGCGGCGACTGGAGCCTACCCGCCGCGGACTGAGCTTCGGGGAACTGATGGCGGTGATGGTGGTCTTGTTGTCGATCTTTCTGCTGGGATGGGAGTTGCTGAGCCTGTTCCATATTTTCCCCATCCGATTAAAGCACTGACAAAGAGGGCGATATTAGAGTTTCCAGGTTTCCCTGCCGAATACTGTACGTATAATTCGGTACGTATTGGTTAGTTTCCTCCGAGAAATCTGGTGGTGGTGCAGTTTGGAAAATGGGCCGTATCAAGAGCTTTGGCCCGCTGTTGAGCCGGGCCTCAGGGGCTAAAGCCGTTACACTCTAACTTGCTTTAGCGGCATCGCTAAAGCGATGCCCTGATACGAATCATTCTTTCACCGGATACGGATCATTCTTCTCGGATTGCACTATTGGGCGAAATCCTCACCTCTACGTGGTACGTCTGCTTTTGCGGTATGATTCGCTTAATGGCGAAGAATCCAGCTAATTTCGAAGTGACGTGTCCGTGCTGCAATGCGGTGCTCAAGATCGACGTGGAGACGCGCGCCGTGATCGCGCACACCGCAGCCGTGAAGCCGAAAACATTTAATGACATGGAGGCTGCGGCTAAGGCGATGAGGGAGCAGGACAACCGGCGCGATTCCATTTTCCAGCAGTCGGTCGAAGCCCAACGGCATGCGTCGGATCTCCTCGAGAAGAAATTCCAGGAGGCGATAAAGAAGGCGAAAGAGACGCCCGACACGGGCAGGCCGATTCGGGACTTCGATCTCGATTGAGCCGCCGGGCAAACTTGATTCGTACTTTCATTCGCAATTTGATTCGCGCGACTGATCCGCAGTGATTGGCAGCCCGAGTTTGCATTCTTGATTTGAAGATTATGAGCCGTCCTCTGCTTCTCGGCCACCGCGGCGCGCGCGCGGTCAAGGCGATTCCGGAAAACACTGTGGCTTCCTTCGACCGGGCTTTGGCCGACGGGTGCGATGGTTTTGAGTTCGATGTCCGCCTGACGGCTGATGACGACGCTGTGGTCTGCCATGACGCGAAGACCGGAGGGTTTGATATATCCCGCGCGAGCGCGAAGGAGGTTTCGCAATTGCCGCGGTTGCGCGATGTTCTGCAGCGTTATCGCGATTCGTTTCTTGATATTGAATTGAAGGTGAAGGGCCTGGAGAGAATCACGCTCGATCTTTTCCTGAGACACAAGCCACGCCGCGGATTCGTGGTCTCATCGTTCATGCCCGGAGCGCTGAAGTCGGTGCGGGCGCTGGACGCCACGGTTCCACTCGGCTTGATCTGTGAATCGAAAACGCAGCTTCGTTATTGGAGTGAACTTTCGATTCAGTTTGTGATTGTTCAACAGGAACTGGCCGAGACGGAACTGATCCGCAAAATAAAGGGAGCCGGGAAAAAAGTAATGGTGTGGACGGTCAACGATTCGGCAGAGATGCTGCGCTTGGCTGAGAATGGCGTTGACGGAATCATATCCGACGACACCGGCCTGCTCTGCAAGACACTGAAGACGTAGAGCTCGCCGAATGACGCAGGGAACGGGCTACAGATTATTCGGACGTTTGAAATTCCATGTTCTCGTCGACGGAAAGCTGCGCGGGCGTGCCGGAGAGGTTGTCGCCGGAGCGGGTTGCGACTACGCGAAAGCCGCTGGAACTGAGCTCTACGGCGTAGGTATAGGGGAGGCGCTGGCGGGCGACGGTGATGGTGTTGGAGGAGATGAGTTCGTCGAGCGAGGCATATTTTCCTTCGGTGGCGAAGTAGCGGCGTTCGGCGGAGGCGATGCTGATCAGATCGCTCTTGACGCCGGTGATGTTGATGGCGCCGGCCGGGTTGGTGGCACCGGCTTCGGCAGATGAGCTCTGCATCTGCTTGGAGTAAATGTACATGCCGATCGCCATCACGATGATGACGCTGAGAAAACCGAACAAGCGGCTCATGAGTGTTCCCTCCTTACCGGCAATTTGACCAGGAAACTTGGCGGGCAATCACGCTTCGCAGAAACCGAAGACTGCCTTGACGCCGTCGACTTCGATCACGTTGCCGGCCTCGATCTGCCGTTTGCCGCCTTCGACCGCGACGTCATTCACTTTGACTTTTACTTTGTCGCCGGAAGCGGCGATGAAGTAGCCGTCCTCGGATCGGTAGATCGATGCTGCGACGTGGGGAGCGAACCAGCGCTTGAGGCGAATGCCGGCCATCTTCGATTTTCCGATCACGGTTAGGCGGCTGGTTAAAACGTAGTGTTTCTGGTCAGTGCGGCCTTCCATGATGGTCAGCGTGCCGATGGTTTGATGGGCCACGTGCGCCGGTGCCTGGCTCTGAGCAGCGTTTTTCTGCTGGACTACGCCAGCGCCGCCTGAGGAAGACGCGGCGACGGCCATGGCGATCATCTCTTTCGCTTTGGCTGTGTCCAAAAACGCGGTGCGATCGAGTTGCGGCAGCTTGGCCTTCCCTTGTGCACTGTCGACGGTGGAGACAGATCCATGCCAGACGTCTTGCGCCTGGGCATTAAATTCGATGGTGTGCTTGCCGATCAGGGCTTTGTCCCCGTTTTTGAGCACGACCTTGGTGATGCGGTGACTATTGATGTAGGTGCCGTTGAAACTCTCGGCGTCCTCGAGGACGTAGTGACCGTTTTCGGAGAAGACCTTGGCGTGATATCCGGATACGGCAGGATTATCGATGCGCAGGACGTTGTCTGGCTGACGGCCAATGGTTACGGTGCCGGAGGAAAGAGAGACCTCTTGTATGACTTGGTCCTCAAATTTGAGAAACAGTTTTGCCATGGCCCAGGCTCCAAGATGCGCAATCTGGAAAGACGACGGTGGTAACCGCAGAGGGAGCTTTCCGAAGCGCTATTGACTCGATGATCACAATCTATTGTGCTTACGAAAGGGCGGAAGGAAAGAGTACCAAGGTACTCGACTGGACCGATGTCAATGGCGCAAAGGTCACTACCCGGTGGTTACGTTGATTTCGGGTGTATCGACTTTAGAATCTATTTCAGTGTCGTTAGAAACGGCGCTAAGAATAAACGTTGGCGGACCCCTGCGCGGGGCGAGTTTTGGGGAAGATGAAAATCGCATCTAGTGTCGTCGCCTGTTTCCTGCTCTCGCTGGCCTGCGCCCACGGGCAGACGACGATCATCAGTGCTCCTCCGAAGGACCCGGAGGTGAAGCCGGAGCAACGAACCGCGACCATCGTGCACTACGAAAAGATGCGGTTCTCGGCGCGGGCAACCGTTCGGGTATTAGCGCTCGCCCTGCAGAATACAGATGGTAGTTCAACAGCGAGGTTGAATGAGGCCATCAACAACGAACAAGACATTGTGGATTGGGCGAACTGGTGCATTCTGGCACTCCGCGATAAAACAGATCAGGCGAAAACATGCGTGTTCCAACCCGACCCGAAGCAGTGAATTAAATCGGCTGGTTTCCTTCCTGCGGGGCGTCGGTTTTCCGGCAGTTGTGCAGTTTGGCTTACGCATCAGGCCGGTTAAGCGGGAGATCCCTTCGGCTTCGCTCAGGGCAGGCTCTTCGCGACGCCTGAAAAACGGCTAAGCTCAGGATGACGAACTCGTATAAAAGCCAAACTGCATCACTACTGGTTCCCCTTACCAATTGTTTCTCGGCAATCCGATTTTATCGGACCTCCGTACTTCCTCCAGAGCGGATAGAAACTCCGCCTGTGGAGGAAGAAATGAAAATCGCAGTTTACCGGCCAGCACTGCTGTTGGCCATTGTTGCCGCAATCGCATCCGCCGCATCCGGACAAGCCAAGCCGAATCAGACCCTGGGCTACGGAGACGGTTATGTTCTCACCTTTAGTTACACGCAGAATTTCGACTGCATTGACCAGCCCAGCGACGACCTGAACTTTAACGGGATCCCAACCGCAAGCGATCCTGCCGAGATGCAGACTCCTATCTGCCAGGTGGGAACTCAGCCGACGATCAACCCGCCGGGAATGAAGGGAAATCCCCTGGTCACGACGGAACCGATTTATGTGCTGGTGCCGATGTTCTCCTCGGACAACGATCGGAATCCTAACGACGCGATCTCGTGCGCGAATGTGGTTGCGGGCACGACCTGCGGACCGAAGCTGGGGCGAACTCTGATCTCTTTATTTGGCGCGCTGCCAGAAGCGTTTAAGGCGAAGCCGAGCGTGTACACGCAGTGTCCAGAGCCGGGGTCGGCGCCCGGCACTTGCACCATGCACGCTTCGCGGCTTGACCTGGGACCGACGCTGGTCGCGCTGGGGCTGGTGAAACCTCCGGTAACGAATATTTTTGTGCCGACGCCGAATCATAGCCACGTGTTGATCGACCAGGACATAATTTTTCCGGCGGTCTGGTGGCAGGTGATCCCGGTGCTGGTTCTGGACCAGAATGATTGGCCGACGGAGAACGGCAGCAGTGGACTGACATCGTTCAGCGCGATCCAGACTGCGCTGAAGAAGGGAACGGCCCTGCAAGCGCCGTCGAACTTCTTCTTGTTCTTCAGTTCGCATGTGGGTGGGGAACATACACACGGAATGTAGTCGGACTTGGCCTCCGTTTGAGCCAGGCCGAAAATAGAACAGGCCCGATGTGGTTGAGTCGGGCCTGTTTCGTTTTGTTGAGGATTCGAGTTGCTTACGGAGCCTTGGCGGCAGCTGCTTTTGGCGCGGAGATGGCCGCCTTGGCTTCTTTGATGCCGGCCACGATGTGCTGATCCCAATCGAGATGCGGAATGGGTGAGGAGGCGGCGGTCTCGTACAGGGCGAGCGCGTCTTGGGGGCGATTCAGGCGCTTCAGGCAGAGTCTGGCGGCGCTGAGTTGCGCGGTCAGCGCCTGGCGCTCGCTGGGATACGTCTGGGCGAGTTCGTGGTATTCGGCAAAGGCGCGATCGAATTCCTGCATTTCCTCGGCGCCTTTGCAGAGTTCGAGCCAGGTGGCGGCGGGCATTTTGCCGCCGGAATCGACGAACTCGGCGTAATCTTTGAAGGCCGCTTCGACTTCGTGCGCCTTCAGATGCAGGGCACAGGTTTTGACGGTCGCATCCAGGTAGGACTTGGTATCGCTCTGGCGCTGATAAATCGTGCGCAGCAGGTTCCAGGCATCGAGCGAGCCGGGCTTCACGGCGACGTAGTTGGTGAGGAGTGCAATCGCGTCGGGGAGTTGGCCATGGTCCATCATGGCGCTGGCTTGTTCGAGTTCGGCATCGTTGGTCCAGCCAAGTTTCTCTTCGATGGCTTGGTTGGTCTTGTGCTCGATGCCGGAGTGCTGGATGGCTAATGCGGCTACGGCTCCGAAGAGAAATCCGCCGACGTGAGCCCAGTGGGCCACGCCGCTCGTGGAGCCGAACAGCGAGCCGTAGAAAATCTCGATCGCCAGCCAGAAAGGCAGCAGCCAGTAGGCTGCGGCTTTGAAGCGGTAAACCTTGAAGAAGAACAGCCACGCCATCTCAATCTTCATTTTAGGGAAGCGGACCAGGAAGGCGCCCATTAGCGCCGCGACGGCGCCGGACGCGCCCAGCGTGGGAATGATGCTGCCGGGATTTGACCACGCGTAGAACTGCAACGCGGCCGCGCCGGCGATCAGATAGAACGCCGAGTAGAGCCAGCGTCCCCACACGTCTTCGAGCACAAATCCTGCCAGCCAGAGGAACCACATGTTGCCGATCAGGTGCAGCCAGCCGCCGTGCAGGAAGTTCGCGGTCAGATAGCTGATGGCCGTGGGCTGCGCGGGGACGAAGGCATATTGCTCGGTAATCGACGTCTTGGCCAGGCTCAGAAACTGAGTATTAAGAGTGTCCATCTCAGTCTGCAGCTTCGACGTGTCCAGCAATACGCTGAAGATCAGCAGCAGGAACA